>NZ_CP031124.1:0-1361703 GCF_003339525.1 Ephemeroptericola cinctiostellae
GACGACCCGAGGGCGCAGCCGCAGGACATTTCCACGTGATGCGAGACGGGGTGACGTTGGACGCGGTGCAGGCTCTTGGCAGCAAAAGCCAAATACACGGAACTTTAAATGCGAGCATGGGGATAAAGCAATGCTTAGGCAATCAGGAGGCTTTCAGCGGTAATTTCCATGTTGTCACGGCGTTTAGCGAGGGCGGCTTTGCACAGTTTAACCAAACGCCTGTGGCGGGATCATTAAGGGCGAGCGGCGGCGCCAATGGCCAGGGATCAGAAAACTTAGTTATGGACGTGGTGGCGATTCAAGGCAATATCATTGACCGTGCGCCGGAGCATGGTGGTAATGGCATTGGTGCTGGTTTTAACGTCGCCCCAACATTGACGCGCAACGATCGTCATGCGGTGGCATTCCAATCAAACGCTGGCAGCAAGATAAACATGGCGATTTGTAACGAGCTTGTTCCGACGCTGACGCGCAATGCGTCGCATATGGCCGTTTTTAATCGTTTCGACGTGCGACGGCTTACCCCTGTTGAGTGTGAGCGATTGCAGGGTTTTGCTGATGATTACACCCTGGTGACGTATCGAGGTGCGTTGGCCAAAGACACCCCGCGTTACACGGCTTTGGGCAATTCAATGGCTGTGCCTGTGATGGCGTGGATTGGGCAGCGGATTGATCAGTATTTAGGAGTAAATAATGGATAAAATCGATGTCGAATTGAGCCCGAGGCTTCTGGTCATGGTACGCAGGTTCTGCTCTAAGATTGATCGCACCATAGGAGTTGAGTTGGTTGCTAATTATATAAGCATGGGGGAGTTTGAGCGCACCGCATATCTTAAGGCGGCCAAAATTCACGCAGAGCCAGTGATAATAGACAACGCTTACACCAATTCTTCAGTTGTTTGTAAATTCAGGGCCGTCGTAGGCGTTGCGCCGATAGTGGGGTTGTATGACACAAAGGAGGAGGCCATCAATGCAGCCGAGGCGTTTATTGCCGACCTGTGATACATTGATGCCTCATTCACAACCGCTCGCAAGGGCTTTCAAAAACCGCTCTTTTGGGCGGTTTTTGTTTCTTTGAGATTGATCCGCCAAGCCGCGAGGAGTCGTGGCTTTTTCGTGGATGCGTATTGTTTTAGATTGGCGGGTAACATAGGTTGGTCGTGGGTCGTGGATTTGCTTTTTATTTTTCGTAAGGCATTGTTATTTAACGTATTTTCATTTACACCCCTTTGTTTTTCCCCACGTTTTAACCCTATTTTCCCACGGCTTTGTTTTTGCCTCCCCCCTCCTTTCCTTTATTTATTTTAATTTCTTTAAAAAAAACAATAAGTTATAAGATAAAGAGGTTTTGGCTTTGAGAAATAAAATCCCACGAAAAAACACGCTGCTTACTTTTTAATCCACGGTTTCAAAATTCAATCCACGCGTTTTTGTGGGTGAAAGAAATTTATAAGTCTTTGATTTTATGTGTTTTTGTTTTAAAATAGGTTTTACCCACGGTTTCACGGGGTTTTTTGTTATGGGGGGCTGGATGCTACGAGAGTTCGAGGATTTTTTGATTTACAAGGCTGACAATGATGGGGCGGCCGATCGGACTGTCCGTGCGTATCGTGATGTTTTGGTGCGTTTTGAGGCGTGGATCAATGGTCGTGAGCCGTTTGGCTTGTCAGGTGAGGATTTGTTGGTGTTTACGGGGCCTTATTTGCACAAAGCCTTGCGCCTTAATGCGACCTCCCGCACGCCCTACGTTGCCTGCTTGCGAGGGCTGTATGCGTGGCGGGCCGAGGTGGCGGGCGGCGCGAATCCTGCCCTTATTTTGCCCTATCCCAAAAAAGGCGTGACTTTGCCTAGGGTGTTGTCATTGTCCAATGCTGAGCGTTTGATGTGGGCCCCTGATTTTTCCAAGTTCGAGGGGGTACGTGATGCGGCCATGATGGGATTGTTGATCGGCTGTGGGCTGCGGGTATCGGGGTTGGTTGGGCTCAATGAGGGGTCGCTGGTCATTCAGGAGGTGGGTGGTGATGTGCGTACAGCCATCAAACCGGTTGAAAAAGGTGGTAAACAAAGGTTGATCCCCGTGCCAAAAGAGGCGGATCTATTGTTGAGGGTATATTTAGCACACCCTGAGCTTGAGGGGATCGATCGATCTGTGAGCGGTGGGGATAAGGTGCTGTTTGTGACAACCCGCAATCGACGTTGTGGTGCACACGATTATTACGGTGAGCGTCGACGGTTTTCGACCCGCGGGGTGTTAAAAATGATTCAACGGCATGGTACTGCGGCGGGGATACCCGCCGATCAGCTGCATCCACACGCGATGCGGCACCTTTATGGCACTGAGCTGGCTGAGGAAAACCAAGACCTTTTGGTGCGCCAAAGCTTGCTCGGACACAAGTCCCCCAAGTCAACGGAGATTTACACTCATCTGGCGATGCGTAAACTAACAAAAGTGGTCGACAATGCAAATCCGATGAGTAAATTTAACAGCCCTGCTTCACAGCTGTTGGGCAACTTAACAACGCCGCGCACCCGTCGTTAAGCTCTCTTTGATTCTTACAAGTCTTATTAACAGTACCTGCAACAATGTTTATAATGCCGTCTTTAGGTGCTTACAACAGTTTTCCAAAGTGACCCTCAAAACGGGCTATATCAAAACCCATTGAACTACGCTTTATAACAAAAAACGAACTCAACACAGCCCCAAGCCACTCAATTACAAGGACAGATCCATGCAAAAGCGAAGTCAAACAGCAGATAACGCACACCAGCCCGCTGCAACGGACAGGGTGGGGGTTCGGCATACCCTCCCAACCCCCTCCCCACAGGGGGGGGAGTACCTGCATGTCTACCCTTTTTTCAAACTTGAGACGGGGCGAAAAAAAACACGCGACCCACGTTTGCAAGAGTTGAGAGACATCGGGATCCATCACACATGGCAAAAAGTGGCCGACGCAATCGGATTCGACAATTTTTTAGTGATGTGGCGTATCCTTGACGCTGAAGAAAGCTTGCACAACGAACGAAAAGGCCTTGCTTTTACTTTGCGACGATACCGCTCATATCAGCGTTACCAGCGCGATCGTCTGATTGCTGCTCTTGAGAAAAAAGGCTTAACTCGCTTACAAATCAAAAAAAGGATTGCCGAAGGTTTGTGTGAAAAGGTCTGGGACAGCTCGATTACCAAAGCAATAAAGAAGGATAGGGTTTAAAAATGAGCGAAAAAGCCACGCCAACTGCAATTATTTACGCTCGAGTCAGCTCTCAAGAGCAAAGCGATGGAATTTCTGTCGACAGCCAAATTGAGCAAGGTGTAAAAATGGCTGAAGGCTTGGGTGCAAAGGTTTTACATGTTTTTCGTGACGACGGCGTTTCTGGGCGAACCGACAAACGCCCAGCATTTCAAAGCGCCGTAGCTTATTGCGACGCATGGGATGTCGACTACTTTATTTGTTGGTCGACCTCTCGTTTTGCGCGAAATAAACTTGACGCGGCCAGCTACAAAAAAATACTTGGACAAAGCCGCACAAAAGTTGTTTACGTATCCATCAATATTGACAGTGATACAGATGAGGGCTGGTTTACTGAGTCAATTTTTGAGATAATGGATGAACACCAGAGCCGTCAAAACAGTAAAGACACCCGCCGAAGCATGATGAAAAACGCGAGGGATGGATTTTGGAACGGTGGACCAACCCCATACGGCTACATATCTGTCGCCGCAGGCGAACGAAAAAGATTGCAAATCAACGAGGTTGAGGCCGCTGTGGTGCGCAGCATTTATGATGCGTACCTTGCAGGCGACGGCTGCAAGGAAATAGCTAATATGTTAAATAAACAAGCATTGAGCCACAAAGGAAAAGCTTGGAGCAAAGCACAGGTCATGCGCACGCTTAAAAATCAAGTGTACACAGGTGTTATTTTATTTAATCGAAAATCAGTTGGCGGCATTGAAAACCCAGAAAGTGAGTGGATTGTGACCCCGAGCCATGAAAAAATAATTAGTGCTGAAACCTTCAGTAGGGTTCGCGATACTTTTTTAAAACGAACGGTTTCCGCATCCCTGCCAACCAACCCATGCAGCCATCGGGTATTCAGCGGCATGTTGCGCTGCGGCCTTTGTGGTGCAGGCATGCGCACCGAAACAGCGACAGGGCGAAATAAGACCTACAACTATTACAACTGTTCGACTTTTATCAAAACAGGCGGATGTAAGAGCCGACGCATAGCAGCCGATGAGTTTGATGAGTGGATGATCAATGTGGTTTTGTCACGCGTCCTAACTATTGAGCGTATGACTGACCTGCTTAGTGAGCTTAAGTCAATCACGGGGCAGGCTCAAAAAAACTTCGACCTGAAGTACCAAGCCCTTTTATTGTCGAAGCAAAAAAATGCCAAAGACCAAAATAAGATCATGTCGGTCATTGCTGAGTTCGGCATGGAAGCCCCAGGCGTGAAAAGCCTTTTGGATAAACTATCGACGCTCGAGAAACAACAGACGAGTATCGCCTCTGCCATCATAGATCTTGATAACAGTCCTGTACCGCGTTTTGACATCACAAAAGAACATGCTCAGGCGGCATTGGTCACATTGACAGACATTATTAAGAGCACCGAAAACAATAAAAAGACGCGCGAACTGATGGGTACATTCATCGAGGCGATTGACATGAATGCGGATTCTATCGACATTCGCTATCGACCTGAGCGCATCATTGGAACGAAAAAAAAGAACCATGAACACGTGGTTCATAGTTCTAATTTATGGGGTGGCTGATGGGGCTCGAACCCACGACAACAGGAATCACAATCCTGGACTCTACCAACTGAGCTACAGCCACCATAGTCTTTGCCATTTCTGGCCTGCCCGACAGGAATCGAACCTGTGACCCACAGCTTAGAAGGCTGTTGCTCTATCCAACTGAGCTACGGGCAGATTTCTGTAAGGCAAAATCTTGTGGTCGGAGTACAAGGATTCGAACCTTGGACCCCCTGGTCCCAAACCAGGTGCGCTACCGGGCTGCGCTACACTCCGACAAGAACGAAATTATATGCCAGTTCAAATAAAATGGCAAGCTTACTTTTCAAAATATTTTACTTTTCTTAAAAATATTTTCAAAGGGCTTATCATTGAGAGTCGTGATGCCCAAACAATTGAAGCTTATAACCATTGCGCCACCATGCAACGACGACGACCAAGGCTGCACAAACGACTTTAATTAAAAATTCAAAGGAATGAGGAATGTCGCCGATATAGGTTTTAACAGCGGGGTCGGTACAAAACATTTCGCCTGCAAGCCAGCCCAACAAAGCGGCACCCGCAATAACAATCAACGGAAATCTCTCCATCACGCCCAACAACAATGCACTGCCCCCAATAATCAACGGGATGGACAACAGTAAGCCAAAAATCAACATCACTGTATTGCCTTGCGCCGCAGCGGCGACGGCAATGACATTGTCTAAGCTCATGACAAGGTCTGCAATTAAAATGGTTTTTATGGCTTCTTTTAATGTGTGAGCGGGTTTATGTTCGTCTTCGTCATCGCTGTTGATCAATAAATCAATCGCAATGTACAACAATGCCAAACCGCCAATGATTTTTAAATATGGAAATTGTAACAAAGAGGTGGCGAATAGCGTAAGAACAACCCGCATCACAATGGCAGCACCACTGCCCCACAGAATCGCTTTTCCACGTTGGTGTTCTGGCAGCTCTTTGGCTGCAAGTGCGATCACAACAGCATTGTCACCTGACAGTAAAATATTGGCAATCATGATCGTCCCCAACATTGACCACGAAAACTGCGACATAATGGCTGAAAATTCCATATCGACCCTTTGAATATAAAAACAAAAAAGTAAAAGAACGCTTTTCAACGTTCTTTTACTCTATCTTAACAAATCTTCGTCAAAAAATCACAAAGCAGCTTTCAACAATCGCCCCATTTCAGAAGGGTTTTTGGTGACGGTGATGCCACATGCGTCCATGATGGCAAGTTTCTCTTGGGCTGTGCCTTTACCACCAGAAATGATGGCACCTGCATGGCCCATGCGTTTACCTGGAGGCGCAGTCACACCTGCAATGAAACCAACCACTGGCTTACGCATGTTTTCTTTGATCCAGTATGCGGCTTCTTCTTCATCGCCACCACCGATCTCACCAATCATGACCACGGCATCGGTGTCAGGATCGTCATTGAACATGCGCATGACATCGATGTGTTTCAAACCATTCACTGGGTCGCCACCAATGCCAACGGCTGTGGATTGACCCAAACCGAGCTCAGTCAATTGACCAACCGCTTCGTAAGTCAACGTGCCTGAACGGCTGAGGACGCCAATGCGGCCTTTGCGGTGAATGTGACCTGGCATGATGCCGATTTTGAGTTCTTCTGGGGTGATAATGCCTGGGCAGTTAGGCCCCAACAAGATGGTTTTGCGATTTTCACGGCGCATGCGGTCACGCACTTCCATCATGTCGCGCACAGGAATGCCTTCAGTGATGCAAATGGCCAAATCAAGGTCGGCTTCTACGGCTTCCCAGATGGCAGCGGCTGCGCCTGCGGGTGGGACATAAATCACCGACACTGTGGCACCCGTTTGTGCTGCGGCTTCTTTGACGGTGCCATAAATGGGTACGCCTTCAAAGTCCTCACCTGCTTTTTTGGGGTTTACACCAGCGACGAAGCAGTTCTTGCCGTTTGCATATTCACGGCACATGCGGGTGTGGAATTGACCCGTTTTACCCGTGATCCCTTGCGTGATCACTTTCGTGTCTTTGTTGATTAAGATGCTCATGGTGGTTCTCTTTCAAGTCTATTATTTGGCAGGGGCGAATTCAACGCGACGGTTGCGTGCTTTGCCGTCCACAGTTGCATTATCAGCAATCGGTTTGGCGTCACCATAACCTTTGGCGGTCAATGCATCAGCCGCTGCGCCGTGGGCTTTTAAGAAAGCAGCCACAGCTTTTGCACGCGCATCAGACAGAGCAGCATTTGCAGCAGAGTTGCCCACATTGTCGGTATGACCCGCGATTTCACCTTTTTGACCGGTTTTCTTTAACTGCTCAGCAAAGGCTGTCAAATTCGCTTCGGCTGATTTAGGAATCACTGCCGAACCTGTGGCAAACTCCACTTTCAACAACACTGCGCCTTCAGACGCTTCAGCGGGTTTGGCTGGCACTGCTGCAGGTGCCACAGCAACTGGCGCTGGCGCAGGTTGAGCAGTAGGTGCCGGCGCTACCGCCGCCGGTGGTGGTGGTGGTGCTGCATGCTCCCCTTTTGAACCACCACATTGTTTTAAACCAAACAAACCAGCAATCAGTAGCAATGGCAACCACCAAAAACGCTTGAAAAAGCCTCCCGATGCCTTTGTATCTTTACTCGCATCGCCAGACAAACCAACCATTGCGGCAGCTCCTGCGCCCACAGCCCCTACAGTCACCGCAGCCGTTTCAGCGATGCCACCCACGACCTCCCCCACGCTTTCAACGGCATCGCCAACACTGCCCAAAACAACTTCAGCGCCATCCACAACCACGTCGTAAGCGCCCGTTGCCGCATTCACAGCACCATCAGCAACTGCCGCCACCGTTGAGCTTGCCGTTTCCGCAACACCTGAAGCAATATCGCCCACGGTTTCAACAAAATCCCCTAAACCACCAGCAACACTTTCAGCGCCGCTGACCACCGCATCAAAAGCGCCATGAGCCACCGTCTCAAGACCATCAGAAACCTTTTCGACACCAGTTAACGCCGCATGTGTGACGCCGCCAGCAACAGCCGCCACGCCACCCGCAACAGCCGTCACACTGCCCACAGCCATGTCGGCAGTTAAACCCAACATTGAGGTTGTGCCTTCAGTTATGGATTTCACGCCATCCGCCACGACACCCACACCACTGCTGGCCACTTCCGCTGTCATGCCAAGCATGGACGATGATTTTTCAGTGATGGCTTGTGCGCCATTGGACAGCGCACTCACCGCACCCACAGCCACCGCACCCACACCCGCGGCAACAGCACCAAAACCAGCGGCCTGTTCGCCCAAACTCAAACCCTTCGGTTCATGACTGAGCGTTACGGCTTTGCCCTCAGCGGCATTGACCACACGCTCTGCTGCTTGTGCCATGGTGTCCGCTGAAATGATCGGTAAGCCCGAATCAGCCAAAATCTTTTTGCCCAAGTCTTCGTTTGTGCCTTTCATGCGCACAACCAATGGTACTTGCAATTTAACTTGCTTGGCCGCTGCAACCACGCCTTCTGCAATCACGTCGCATTTCATGATGCCGCCGAAAATATTGACGAGGATGGCTTTCAAGTTGGGGTTTTTCAACATGATCTTGAAGGCTTCTGTGACTTTCTCTGTGGTGGCGCCGCCGCCGACGTCGAGGAAGTTGGCAGGTTCGCCGCCGTACAGTTTGATGGTGTCCATGGTGGCCATGGCGAGGCCTGCGCCGTTGACGAGGCAGCCGATGTTGCCGTCGAGGGAGATGTAGGCGAGGTCAAATTTGGAGGCTTCGATTTCCGCTGGGTCTTCTTCGTCCAGGTCGCGCATTTCGACGATTTCTGGGTGACGGTAGAGGGCGTTTGAGTCAAAGTTCATTTTGGCGTCGAGGGCGACCACGCGGTCGTCGCCTGTGGTGATCAAGGGGTTGATCTCGGCGAGGTCTGCGTCCGTTTCTACGAAGGCTTTGTAGAGCCCTTGGAGGGCAACACGCGCGCCTGCGATGCATTGCGCTGGCATGCCCATCTTGGCGGCGAGGTCGTCGGCTTCTGCGTCAGTCAGGCCTGTGACTGGGTTGACGTAGACTTTGTGGATGAGTTCGGGGGTGTGTTCTGCGACTTCTTCGATGTCCATGCCGCCTTCTGAGGAGGCCATGACGCAGACTTTTTGGCTGGCGCGGTCTACGACCATGCCGAGGTAGTATTCTTTCTTGATGTCGGCGCCTTCTTCTATCAGGAGGCGACGGACTTTTTGACCTTCTGGGCCCGTTTGGTGCGTGATCAGTTGCATGCCGAGGATGTCACTGGCGTATTGCTTGAGTTCGTCCATTGTCTTGGCTACTTTGACGCCGCCGCCTTTGCCGCGACCGCCTGCGTGGATCTGTGCTTTCACAACCCAGACCGCGCCGCCCAGCGCTTTTGCTGCTTCAATCGCTTCTTCTACCGAAAATGCTGGGATCGCACGTGGAACTGGTACGCCGTATTTCTTTAATATTTCTTTGCCTTGGTACTCATGAATCTTCATGGGAGCTCACCTTTTAAGGAAGTTAATACACAAACCGCACTTGGCTTTTCGCCAAAGACGGCTGCTTCATTTACAATAAACCTCCATATTTTACAACAATTGGAAATAAAGAAACGTTTTTTTAGTTCTTTTAAACGGCCTAGAAATTATTTATTTTTATATGCGTATTTGCGCTTAACATTCCTGCATTCATCTTATTACCCTTTTGATTTCCTTTAACATCGAAAGTGAATTCAATGCGTCATAAAGCACCTCAAAAAAACCATTTTTCATTTAATTAAATTTTGCATCAAACTCTAAGAATGGATTACCACCTCCTCTCACGTCCGACATTAATCACGTCAATCAGATCAAAAATGTAAAAAAGCGAAACGGCATCACGCCATTTCGCTTTAATTTGCTTCTTTTCAGCTCATATTAAATCACAAAGCAGCTTTCAACAATCGCCCCATTTCAGAAGGGTTTTTGGTGACGGTGATGCCACATGCGTCCATGATGGCGAGTTTCTCTTGGGCTGTGCCTTTACCACCAGAAATGATGGCACCTGCATGGCCCATGCGTTTACCTGGAGGCGCAGTCACACCTGCAATGAAACCAACCACTGGCTTACGCATGTTTTCTTTGATCCAGTATGCGGCTTCTTCTTCATCGCCACCACCGATCTCACCAATCATGACCACGGCATCGGTGTCAGGATCGTCATTGAACATGCGCATGACATCGATGTGTTTCAAACCATTCACTGGGTCGCCACCAATGCCAACGGCTGTGGATTGACCCAAACCGAGCTCAGTCAATTGACCAACCGCTTCGTAAGTCAACGTGCCTGAACGGCTGAGGACGCCAATGCGGCCTTTGCGGTGAATGTGACCTGGCATGATGCCGATTTTGAGTTCTTCTGGGGTGATAATGCCTGGGCAGTTAGGCCCCAACAAGATGGTTTTGCGATTTTCACGGCGCATGCGGTCACGCACTTCCATCATGTCGCGCACAGGAATGCCTTCAGTGATGCAAATGGCCAAATCAAGGTCGGCTTCTACGGCTTCCCAGATGGCAGCGGCTGCGCCTGCGGGTGGGACATAAATCACCGACACTGTGGCACCCGTTTGTGCTGCGGCTTCTTTGACGGTGCCATAAATGGGTACGCCTTCAAAGTCCTCACCTGCTTTTTTGGGGTTCACGCCAGCGACGAAGCAGTTCTTGCCGTTTGCATATTCACGGCACATGCGGGTGTGGAATTGACCCGTTTTACCCGTGATCCCTTGCGTGATCACTTTCGTGTCTTTGTTGATTAAGATGCTCATGGTGGTTCTCTTTCAAGTCTATTATTTGGCAGGGGCGAACAGCCGATGGTAATGCAATGGCCAACTTAATCCCCCATCCATTGTTCTTAATTAAGCGCTTTTGCCCTCAGCGGCATTGACCACACGCTCTGCTGCTTGTGCCATGGTGTCCGCTGAAATGATCGGTAAGCCCGAATCAGCCAAAATCTTTTTGCCCAAGTCTTCGTTTGTGCCTTTCATGCGCACAACCAATGGTACTTGCAATTTAACTTGCTTGGCCGCTGCAACCACGCCTTCTGCAATCACGTCGCATTTCATGATGCCGCCGAAAATATTGACGAGGATGGCTTTCAAGTTGGGGTTTTTCAACATGATCTTGAAGGCTTCTGTGACTTTCTCTGTGGTGGCGCCGCCGCCGACGTCGAGGAAGTTGGCAGGTTCGCCGCCGTACAGTTTGATGGTGTCCATGGTGGCCATGGCGAGGCCTGCGCCGTTGACGAGGCAGCCGATGTTGCCGTCGAGGGAGATGTAGGCGAGGTCAAATTTGGAGGCTTCGATTTCCGCTGGGTCTTCTTCGTCCAGGTCGCGCATTTCGACGATTTCTGGGTGACGGTAGAGGGCGTTTGAGTCAAAGTTCATTTTGGCGTCGAGGGCGACCACGCGGTCGTCGCCTGTGGTGATCAAGGGGTTGATCTCGGCGAGGTCTGCGTCCGTTTCTACGAAGGCTTTGTAGAGCCCTTGGAGGGCGACTCGTGCGCCTGCGATGCATTGCGCTGGCATGCCCATCTTGGCGGCGAGGTCGTCGGCTTCTGCGTCAGTCAGGCCTGTGACTGGGTTGACGTAGACTTTGTGGATGAGTTCGGGGGTGTGTTCTGCGACTTCTTCGATGTCCATGCCGCCTTCTGAGGAGGCCATGACGCAGACTTTTTGGCTGGCGCGGTCTACGACCATGCCGAGGTAGTATTCTTTCTTGATGTCGGCGCCTTCTTCTATCAGGAGGCGACGGACTTTTTGACCTTCTGGGCCCGTTTGGTGCGTGATCAGTTGCATGCCGAGGATGTCACTGGCGTATTGCTTGAGTTCGTCCATTGTCTTGGCTACTTTGACGCCGCCGCCTTTGCCGCGACCGCCTGCGTGGATCTGTGCTTTCACAACCCAGACCGCGCCGCCCAGCGCTTTTGCTGCTTCAATCGCTTCTTCTACCGAAAATGCTGGGATCGCACGTGGAACTGGTACGCCGTATTTCTTTAATATTTCTTTGCCTTGGTACTCATGAATCTTCATGGAACATCGCCTTTGAGAGAGGTTAAAACACGCGTCGAGCGTGCGCTTGAATTGCACGCGTTCGACTACTTTTTTGTATTAAACTTTCGCATTTTACAACAACTGAAAGCAAAGCAATAACAGTTTCAAGTATTTTTACGCGCTGCAGCAATTTTTAGCTTTTGTAGGCCTGATGTCAGCTTTAGTGTGTACACTTTCGACCTCTCTCTGGTGTGTTTTAGGTCGATACTTCTGTGTTTAATGCGCTCGAATACCACTTTGGATAATACAAACGCGCCACCTCACTGTCCGAACTCAGGGCATGACATTTGTCCAATTGAAACGGTTTTTTGCTGGGTGTGCCATCGTCTTTTTCCAGCATGCGAGCACGTCTTGCCAGTTCCGTACCAATGCCTTGCACCACCACCGTGGGCATGATGTTGGCGAGTTCCGTCAAATGTGTGCAACCCGCCGTATCGGCAAAACGCTCTTTCATCGCGGCACGAAAACCCTTGAGCACATTTAAACCGATCATTTTGCCATAAGCCGAATTGATGGTTTTGCATTGCAACATATAAGGCGCAGCAAGGGTTTTGTCTTCGACCGCGACGACGGTCAAAGTATTGTCAAAAGTCACTCGCATGACCATATCGTGCAATGCTGCGCCCACAGGACGCAGCTCATCGGCCAAAGTGATGTCTTGCATTTTATGGTCTTGCATTTGTGCATCGACATCCCACAACCCATCTTCACGCTCAAACACTTCAAAACAAAATGTTCGACGATGCATGATTGTGCGGGACACAGGCTCACCCAGCCCTTTAATGAGGGGTTCAAAAATAGGGTTGTTTTGTTCCATCGGGTTGTTCCTTTTCCAAAAAAGCACAGTCGTTTTTATTTTATTTGATTTTTAAAAAATGCGCAGCACTTTCTTCATGAATGCCTGTTGCCAGATTCAAACGCGCGTCGGCAATTGTTCAATCAACACCTTAATCCAGCGTAAAACAGCCTCTACGCGCGGCGACAAATGCCGAGATGATGCGGGTAAATCGCATGTTCAGTGCGTGGTCATCAAGCTGCACTTCAAGCAACCGCCCCGCTCATGCATTGTCCAGCAGATCATACATCGGTACTTGCACCAAACCCAAGCCAGACGATCACGAAAGTAAAAAATCGATTACGTACCTCAGCTCAGCTGCGGCATTAATCCTTTCTCAAAGTCTGGCTTGACTGAAATCCGCAACATTTTAAAAATCTTTTTGACAAAACCATCGGACACGAACGCTTCACCCGCATTCAACGCTTTGAAAACAATGGTTTAGACCTGCATGAGGACTTTCATTCCGATCTGTGGGGCGACTTCAAAACGTTCTTTAAATTCAAAATCAACACACAAGGCAAAATCATTTGCTTGGACATTGGCCAAGCCAACGGATTGAAACAAATCTGTCTGCCAAAACGAAACGCAGTCTTTGATTGGCGTTTTTTTACCACCAACAACAACCGAGCTCACAGCACGCTTTGGAATCGGTCTTAATTGCGGTACAATACTGCTTTTAAAGCAATGATTTAATTGGATTTTCAATGACGCAAAACGCAGTACATTCGGCAGCCCCCCATTTTTCTGACTTCAACTTAGACGCACGAATTTTACGCGCCATCGAAGAATCGGGTTACACCACGCCGACGCCGATTCAGTCACAGGCAATCCCTGTGGTATTGAGTGGCCAAGACGTCATGGGCTCGGCACAAACGGGGACGGGCAAAACCGCGAGCTTCGTGTTGCCCATCTTGCAAAACATCCTCCCCCTCGCCTCAACCAGCACCTCACCTGCGCGCCACCCCGTGCGCGCTTTGGTGCTGTGCCCGACCCGCGAGTTGGCGGTACAAGTCGCTGACAACGCACAGAAATACGCCAAACACACACCGATCCGCAGTGCAGTGGTGTTCGGCGGCATGGACATCAAAAGCCAAACACCCGCCTTGCGTGCGGGTGTCGAACTGCTGATTGCCACGCCAGGTCGACTCCTCGACCACCTGGAGTCAGGCAATGTGTCACTCGGTCAAGTGAACTACCTCGTCCTTGACGAAGCCGACCGCATGTTGGACATGGGCTTTTTGCCTGACTTGCAACGCATTTTGAATGTATTGCCCAAACAACGCCAAACGTTGCTGTTCTCCGCAACCTTTTCACCCGAAATTCGCAAACTGGCGGAGTCATACCAAAAAAATCCGATCACCATCGAAACCGCTCAACGCAACGCCACTTCACAAAACATCACACAAACAGTTTACAGCGTCTCCGATAAAATGCAAAAGCGCAGTGCATTGGTGCAACTGATTCGCGAACAACACGTTGAACAAGCCATGATCTTTGTTAACACGAAAATCGAAGCGCGGGAACTCACACGTTTTCTCCAACGCGCAAAAATCAACGCTCAAAGCATTCATGGCGACCAAAGTCAAACAGAACGCTTGGCCACGCTAGAGGGCTTCAAAAAAAATGAAGTGCTTATTTTAGTCGCCACGGATGTGGCTGCACGCGGTTTGGACATATCACTCATGCCATGCGTGATTAACTTCGACTTGCCCTACAATGCTGAAGATTACGTGCACCGCATTGGTCGCACAGGTCGTGCGGGCTCTCAAGGTCGCGCATTATCGATTGCAACCCCACATGATGACCGTTTGCTCGCAGCCATTTGTAAACTCACCAAGCAAGCATTCACCGCCATCCCCCTCGAACCCACCCCAAGCAGAGAAGAACGCCCACGCAGCGCAGAACGCACAGCCCGTCCGCCACGTGCAGAGGGTGAAGCACCACGTGTGCGCAACAATGAACGCAGTGCTCCCCACCGCCGCAGCGCCGTTGAAGAACAAGAATTGAGCCATTTGCGTCGCAAAGTGAACCTATCAAGCGATCCATTTTTTACACAGCCTTATCAACCGTCCCCCTCAACAATGTCTGATGCTGAAAAAAGCAAACACTCGACATGGGCTCGTCCTAACAAGCAAGGGCAAAATGCCCCTGTCGCAGCACTTTTCAAATTGGGCAAGCCCAGTAAACGTTAATGCACACACAAAGGCTTCGACTGTGACCCCGCTGATGTGACATTTAAATTTTTTTCTTTGCTTTTTTGTCCATTTTTTGTCTTTTGATTTTTAGCCAATAAAAAAACCGCTTCGTATAACGAAACGGTTTTTTTTATGACTGCATGCAGTGCACTTAACAGGGTTATTCACCCAAGTAAGCCGCTTGCACACTCGGATCATTCAACATATCCGATGCTTTACCACTCATGATGATGTTTCCTGAACCCATGACGTAACCACGATCGGCTGCTTTCAATGCAAGCTTTGCATTTTGCTCAACCAACACAATTGTCATGCCTTCAGAAGACACTTGATTGATGACCTCAAAAATTTTCTCAGTCATCACGGGTGATAACCCCATCGTGGGCTCATCCAAGATCAGCAATTTTGGTTGGCTCATGAGCGCACGCGCCATTGCCAACATCTGTTGCTCACCACCCGACATCGTGCCTGCCAATTGCGCCGCACGCTCTTTCAATCGTGGAAAGATAGCGAACATTTTTTCGATGTCCGCTGCAATGCCATCTTTGTCATTGCGTAAATAGGCGCCCATTTGCAAGTTTTCAACAATCGTCATGCGTGCAAACACACCACGCCCTTCGGGCACCATGACCAAGCCTTGAGCCAACAATTCCCAGCTCGGCACACCTTTGATCGATTTACCACGGTAAGTGACGTCACCCGCTTTCATCGGAATCATGCCTGTCACCGCTTTGAGCGTTGTGGTTTTACCCGCACCATTCGAGCCAATCAAAGTCACGAGTTCACCCTGTTGCACGTCCATATCGACGTTTTTCACGGCTTGAATGCCACCGTAGGCCACTTGCAGCCCTTTAATGCTTAACATCGGTTGTGTCATTTTTAGTGTCCTCCACCTAAGTACGCCTCAATCACGTCTTTATTTTTACGGACGTCTTCGGGTTTGCCTTGTGCCAAAATTTTACCGTAATCCAACACGGTCATTTCATCGCACAACTCCATAATCAATTTTACATCATGCTCAATGATGAGAATGGTCACACCATCAGCACTGATTTTCTTCAGCAATTTGGTCAGGTCGAGTTTCTCAGTCGAGTTCATGCCCGCAGCGGGTTCATCCAAAGCCAATAATTTTGGATCCGTCGCAAGTGCACGGGCAATTTCCAAACGACGTTGCAAACCATACGCCATATTGCGCGCTGTGTAGTCATGGTATTCACCAATGCCCACATAGTCGAGCAAGGCTTGCGCGCGCTCTTTAATTTGTGTCTCTTCCTCGCGCACCGCTTTTGTATTGAAAATCGAACCCAATACGCCGCCTTTTGTGCGCACATGACGACCCACCATTACATTTTCCAATGCAGTCATGTTGCCAAATAAACGAATGTTCTGGAAAGTACGGGCAATGCCGGCTTTCGCCACTTCATGCACTGCGGTGGGTTGATAATGCACGCCGTTGAGAATGAACTCGCCAGAGTCAGGTTCATACAAACCCGTAATCACGTTGAAGAATGTGGTTTTACCCGCCCCATTCGGACCAATCAAACCGTACACGGTGTTCTTTTTAACTTGCAAACCCACTTCGGACAATGCCTTCAAGCCACCGAAGCTTTTATTAACGCCCTTGACTGAGAGCACGATATTTTCTTGTGTCATCATTCTCTCCTTATGCTGGTGTATTTGCTGTTTTATCGGTGCTGACGACATCTTTTTTGTCTTCACGCGTCGGTGTCGGCCACAAGCCTTTTGGACGGTAAAGCATAATCAGAATCATCGCCAAGCCCAACAACATTTGACGCAAAATCGCCGTATCGAGCAAGACTTTACCAAACATGGCTTTTTGCATCGGCTCAACAGTGAAGCGCAAAAACTCGGGTAAGAAATACATGATGACTGCGCCCAAAACCACACCTGGAATGTGTCCCATCCCACCCAACACCACCATGGCAAGAATCACAATGGATTCCATATAGGTGAATGATTCGGGAGACACAAAACCTTGGAAAGAAGCAAACATACCACCTGCGATGCCGCCAAACGTTGCGCCCAAAGAGAAAGCCAACAATTTAATGTTACGCACGTTAATGCCCATTGCTTTAGCCGCAATGTCATCCTCACGCAACGCCATCCAAGCACGACCCAAGCGAGATTTTTGCAAGCGATAGCAAACAAACACTGTTGCCGCAGCCAAAATCAAGAACAAGTAGTAATACAAAAACTCTTTGGTCAGTTTGTAGCCACCGATTTCAATCGTCTTGTCCAAAGGATAACCGAACACCGTCACAGGGTCGATGCGATTGATACCGCGTGGACCGTTGGTCAAGTTGAAATCATTCTTGCCCAAGTTGTTCATGAAAATACGGATGATTTCGCCAAAGCCCAAAGTCACCAATGCCAAGTAATCACCACGCAACTTCAGGATAGGCGTACCCAACATGATCCCAGCCAATGCCGCCAGGGCGGCACCCAAAGGCACAATCACCCACAATGGCACGTGCAAACCTGTAGGGAAAGCATTTTTTGCCCACTCAAAGTTATCGGACAAATGTGATGATGACAACAACGCGACCATGTATGCGCCCACCGCATAAAATGCGATGTAACCCAAGTCGAGCAAGCCGGCAAACCCCACCACAATGTTCAAACCCATTGCCAACATGATGTACAGCAAAGTCATGTCAACAATGCGCACCCATGTCGTGCCACCCACCGCCTTGGCGATGAACGGCATCGCCAACAACAAAGCCAAAGCAATGAGGAATCCAATCATTGACTCTTTAGGATCCATTTTTTTCAATAATTTATTCATGATTGTCCTCCTTATGCGCGGTCAGCAGTGCGTTGACCCAAAAGGCCAGACGGACGGAAAATTAAGACCACAACCAAAACGACAAATGCAAACACGTCTTGGTACTCGCTGCTGATGTAACCGGCTCCAAGCGCCTCAGCCAAGCCAAGTGCTAAACCACCCACCACAGCGCCTGGAATGTTGCCGATGCCGCCCAATACCGCAGCAATAAAAGCTTTCATACCGGGCATAAAGCCCATGAAAAAGTGAACTTTACCACCTGCATTCATGGCATACAAAATACCCGCAATCGCAGCCAACGCAGCACCGATCATGAACGTCGCAGAGATGACTTTATTTGGATTCACGCCCATCAGACCTGTCACGCCCACATTTTCAGATGTGGCACGCATGGCACGACCCAGTTTTGTTTTATTCACCAAGGTCAACAAGCCTGTCATCATGATCAAGGACACAATCACGATCACAATCTCACGCATTGTGATGCCCACATCACCAAACAAGATGATGCGCTTTGATGGCAAGAGCTCTGGGAATGGGAAATGTTCCAAGCCCCACACCAATTGCGCGATGGATTGCAACAAGAATGACACACCAATCGCTGTGATCAACGGTGCAAGTTTTGGCGCATTGCGCAATGGACGGTAAGCCACTTTTTCAATTGTATAGCTTAAAATCATGCACACAACCATTGCAGCAATTGCTGCCAAGATCAATACCAGCAAGACAGGCAAGCCTGCTTTTAATAACAAGGTCGCAACGGTCATTGCCACCATCGCACCAATCATCATCACTTCACCGTGGGCAAAGTTAATGATGCCTAAAATACCATATACCATGGTATAACCCAACGCCACCATCGCATAGATACTGCCGACGACGATACCGTTGATTAACGTTTGCACGAGCGTTTCTAACATCTCAGCACTCCTTTTTAATTTGTCTCCAGAATTAACACACTTTCACCATTCAAATGGTGACGAAGTATATAAAAACTCAAGACAAAAACTTTATTATTTTTTACAAACTAAACAGCAATAATTTATCTTTTTAGCGTGTGTGTACTTTTAAGTTATTGAAAAACCCTGACTTTTCAGTCAGGGTTTTTCAGCAAAATTACTGAATGATTGTCGCAACATTCAATTTTTTAGCACCAATGTTATAAATGGTGATCGCGCCACCTTTGATGTCGCCTGTGGGTTCAAATTCGATTTTACCAATCAAACCATCAATAGACACTTTAGGCATTGCCGCAGCAATCGCTTCACGATCCGCAGAATCCGCTTTTTTCATTGCGTCAACAATGGCGTAAACCGCGTCATAAGCAAATGGAGAATAGATTTGAACTTTTTGGCCTGAGAATGCTTTTTCGTAGTTGGCTACAAACTCTTTACCTTTGGCCATTTTTTCCAATGGGAAGCCTGCAACCGAGCAAATCACGCCTTCAGCAGCATCACCCGCCAATTCGATCAATTTTTCTGTGCACGCGCCATCAGCAGAAGCCAAAGTGGCTTTTAAACCCAGTTCTTTCATTTGTTTAACCAATGGTGCAGCCGTTGCGTCCATACCGCCCCAGAAAATGTAATCAGGGTTCATGGCTTTAACTTTAGTCAAAATGGCTTTAAAGTCAGTTGTTTTATCCGTTGCCGCTTCACGTGCGACCACATTGACTTTACCGTCTTTCAAAGTTTTTTCAACTTGATCGGCTAAACCTTTACCGTATTGAGTGGCATCATCCAAAACCACGACGTTTTTCGCGCCTTTTTCCATGATGAATTTCGCCACCGATGGACCTTGTTTTGCATCGGTCGCAACAACGCGGTATGAACTTACAGAACCTTTAGGTGTTTTGTTGCCTTTGAGTGTGTAATCAGGATTTGTTGAAGAAGGTGATACTTGAACCATACCCGCATCAGCGTAGACTTTATTTGCTGGAATCGACACGCCTGAGTTCAAGTGACCCACGACAGCCACAGCACCTGCATCAACCAATTTTTGAGCAACCACGGGACCTTGCTTTGGATCGCCAGCATCATCTTCGCCAACCAATTCCAAAGTGACTTTTTTGCCGCCAATTTTCAAGTCGCCCTTGGCGTTGATTTCATTGACTGCCAATTGAGCACCGTTTTCGTTGTCTTTACCCAAGTGAGCAATTTCACCTGATTTGGGTGCACCGCTACCAATTTTTACAACAATGCTGTCGCCAGCTGCAGCCGCAGCTGGTTTGGCTGCATCAGCTGCTGGAGCTGCTTTTTTCTCTTCAGGTTTAGAACAAGCCGCCAAAGTAACCGCAGCCATCAAGGGTAACAACTTAAATAATTTTGTTTGCATCGTCTTTTCTCCAAGTGATATTACTTAAAACTTCATTTATATCTCAGCAGATAACTGAGACTTTTTTAATAACTACGTACACATTTAAAACACCATTAGGCTGCGCATTGTAACGTTGGAATTTATGCCTTGCAACAAAAACCGTCATGCCCGTTCAACCGTTACAGCAGAAGCCATGACCGCGATTATTATGCAGTGCAGTAGTTAAGGCAAGTATAAATTGCACTTTTTTGTCTTTTTCTGTCCCCCTTATAAAACAAATGCACCACCTTTGCTCAAAGATGGTGCATTGCAGTAAATCAGTGGCTTTAAGCCAGGTATAAGGGATACCTTATTTTTTTATTTTTTGAGTGCGTCGCAGCATATTCCATGCAAAACCCAAAGCAGCTGGGATCAATGCGGCAAGAAAGCCAACAAGTGCAATCGTTGAGAGGTGATCGCGGATCAAAGGCACTCGCCCAAACCAAAAGCCGCCCCAAAGAAACAACATGACCCAAAGCATTGCACCGATGATGTTGAATTTCTGAAATTTTGCAAAACTCATTTCGGAAATTCCTGCAACAAAGGGTGCAAAAGTACGCACCAAGGGCAAAAATCGAGCCAAAATCAAGGCTTTGCCACCATGCTTTTCATAAAAGTTATGGGTTTTAATAAGGGCCTCTTGACTGATCCATCGACTGTGACCTTCATATGCATTCTGACCAATGCGTTTACCAATCCAGTAATTAACGGTGTTACCCAAAACCGCCGCAACAATCAATAAAAGGCTTAAAAGCCATGGGTTCATAGCCCCATCAGCAGAAAAAGCCCCCGCAATGAATAACAATGAGTCGCCTGGTAAAAAAGGCAAAATTACAAAACCAGTCTCACCAAAAATAACAAAAAACAAAATCACATAAATATAAACGCCATACTGCTGTATAAGCATTTGCAGCTGGCCATCGATGTGCAGTATGAAAGTGAAAAATTGAGCCAAGGTATTCAAAAAAACATCCTTTACAAAATTAGGAATCAAGACCAACCGTTTCTCATTGAATTGAAAAAACAGCAAAGGCAGGCATCATAGCACGCAGCGAAAGGTGGCTGTTAATATAATGGTAAATTCTCTTATAAAGGCTGTATATTCAGTCAAGCCAGATAAAAGTCATTTTAAATCAAAGGCTTTTAAACAAAATAGGGGCACAATAGCACTCAACCGCGCGGATGGTGTTCAGCATGCAAAAGTTTCAACCGTTCCTGTGCAACATGGGTATAAATTTGCGTCGTGCCAATGTCCACATGCCCCAGTAACAACTGCACCACACGCAAATCAGCCCCATGGTTAAGCAAATGTGTCGCAAATGCATGGCGCAAAGTGTGAGGGGAAATCAAAGATGTGGGGATGCCCACTTTCAGTGCACAGTCTTTAACTACATGCCAAAACATTTGACGGCTCATCGCTGAACCACGTGCCGTCACAAAAACTTCATCGCATGTTTTACCTTTGAGCAAAGAGGCTCTGGCTTGATTTAAATAGGATTTTAAATGCTCATTGGCTTCTTGGCCAAAGGGCACCAACCGTGTTTTATTGCCTTTCCCTGTGATGCGCAACACCCCATCCGTCAAACTCACATCCAACATGCGCATGCCCACCAACTCGGTAACCCGCAGTCCACTGGCGTACATCAACTCAAGCATGGCTCGATTGCGCAAACCCAATAACGAATCATCGGGCGCATGCAAGAGGGTTTCAATTTGAGCTTCGGAAAGGCTTTTAGGCAAGCGTGCAGCCATTTTCCCGAGCAGCAGCTGCACACATGGGTCACGCTCAATGAGATTGGATTCTTGCGCCCACGCATAGAACCGTCTAAAACTTGCAATTTTACGGTTGCTTGAAGTGCTTTTTTTGATGACCCCCTCTCGAAAAACACTTGCCAAATATGCCTCAATGTCACTTTGTTCTGCATTTAATAATGACAAGCCCGCCTCACGTAAGCACTTTGACAGCAGCAGCACATCTCGAGAATAGGCCATTAACGTGTTTTTTGACAAGCCATCGGCCAACCACAGCGCACTTGTGAAAAGATCAATCAATGCATCATCGGCATGCTCAGAGGCATTTTCTTCGACTGTTTTTTTTATTACTACCATCAGTAGACAATGCCTTCATGTGCAAGCAGCCACTGTTTCACAGCGACATGAAAACCATTGTCATGACGTGCGAAGCCGCCAATGCTTTGAGCAGCCACCACCCGATGGCATGGCGTAATGAGCGGGTATGGATTCGCGCCACATGCCCCACCGACAGCCCTCGGGCTGCCACAACGAATGATTTGACCCACCTGCTTATAGCTCAACACTTGTCCACATTCAATAAGTGAAACGACTTGCCAAACACGTTTTTGAAACTCAGTGCCTTGATCAAGCAAAGGTAAATCAAAATCAGAAGAGGCATTTTTTAAATACGCTGTGATTTGGATATGCGCGCGCACTGACAGCTCAGACTCACCCAGCTTATCGAATCCATCTGTGGGCAAATACAGCAATTCAGACACATGCGCTTTATTTTCACTCAGCCGCACACCCACGCCACCAAACGGTGCGGAAACAATCGCATCAAACCAATCGGGGCTAATTTTCTGAGCTGAGGATAAAGACATGTTATTGTTCAATTCGCTGTGATATAAAATATGAAAATAAACCGATGTGATTGATTTTGAGTTTATTTGCTTTTTGACAGGCTTCCTGTAAAAATCTCGAACATGAGCAACCACAAAACAGATCGGCTCTTCGATGATTTATAACACTCGAATTGCAATGCTTTGTAAACCTTTCAAGCCTTTAGGTAAAGGAAAACTCACCGTTTCTTCAACGCCTTCCAGCACCCGAACCGAGCTGGCTCCCAAAGATTTAATGCAAGTCAAAACACTTTCAACCAAAACCTCAGGGGCTGAAGCGCCTGCAGTGACACCAACCATATTGACACCATGAAACCAACGGGCATCCACATCACCTGCATTGTCAACCATGTATGCAGCAACGCCCATTTTTTCTGCCAATTCGCGCAAGCGGTTGGAATTAGAGCTGTTGGGGCTGCCAACAACAATCACAACATCAACCTGAGGCGCCATGACTTTGACAGCATCTTGTCGATTTTGCGTTGCATAACAAATGTCTGCCTTTTTAGGTTCAATGATGAGAGGAAAACGCTGTTTCAACGCAGCAATGATGCCCCGCGTGTCGTCGACGGACAATGTTGTTTGAGTCACGTAAGCCAACTGCTCCGGTGTTTTCACATCGATCGTTGCGGCATCCTCTTCAACTTCAACAAGATAAATGCCATCGTCAGTTTGCCCCATCGTGCCTTCCACCTCAGGATGCCCTTTGTGACCAATCATAATGACTTCAAGTCCTTGTTCACGCATTTTGACCACTTCCACATGCACTTTGGTCACCAATGGACAAGTCGCATCAAAAATGTGCAACCCACGTTCTGCCGCTTCAGCCCGAACTGCACGGGACACGCCGTGTGCAGAAAAAATAACCGTGCTTCCCGCAGGCGCTTCACTGAGCTCCTCGATGAATACAGCCCCTTTAGTGCGCAAATCATCCACCACATATTTGTTGTGTACAATTTCATGGCGCACATAAATAGGCGCACCAAATTGAGCCAAAGCCCGCTCAACGATCTCAATGGCTCGATCAACACCCGCACAAAAACCACGTGGTTGAGCCAAAAGAATATCCATTGACTGTCCACCCATCACAGCACCCCAATGACTTTAAGCTCTAAACGCAAAGATTTACCCGCCAAAGGATGATTAAAATCAACCCAAGCACCAGTTCTTTCATGGTTCCAACCTTGGAACACCCCAGTCATGCGATAACCATTTGGCATGGCAAAATCAACAAAATCCCCTTTGGCAAAAGCATCGGCCTGTGGATTTCCTTCCAACAGCAAGCCCCGACCAACCTCTTGGCGCAAGCCAGGATTGTATTCACCAAAAGCCTCCATGGCCGTCAAATCAAAAACCTCATGCGCGCCCTCAGTCAGCCCCATCAAGCGCTCCTCCATAAAAGGGGCAAGCTGAGCCTGCCCAATCGCAACAGTCGCAGGATTCCCATCAAAAGTATTTAAAAAATCACTTAAAACATCATCCAACACCGTTAATCGATAGTGCAAAGTCACATGAGAATGTGACTCAACCACAGGCAAGTTAACTTGTTTAAACATTGACATGACACTCCTAAGCTAAAAAAATATAAAAAAACATAAGGCTGATGTTAATATAAAGCCCTTTTAACTTGACCATTATAAACTATATGCCGATCACCGACTGGCTTCCAGAAAACCGCCCGCGTGAAAAACTCATCGCTCACGGCGCCTCCTATTTAACAGATGCCGAGCTTTTAGCTATTTTTCTACGTGTAGGCATTGTTGGGAAAAGTGCGGTTGACCTTGCCAATGAGCTGATTCAACATTTTGGATCATTATCCGCCCTGTTCAATACCAACTTGAACGAATTATCAAAAATAAAAGGCATGGGCGAAGCCAAATTTGTACAACTACAAGCTGTATTGGAAATGAGTCGGCGCGCACTGGGCGATCAATTGAAACAAAATGCGGCGTTCAATGACATCTCATCACTTAAAACATTTATTCAATTACAACTGGCACATAAAACAGAGGAAACACTCCTTGTTTTATTTCTCACCCCAACACTCAACTTAATTTCAGCCGAAATCATCGCCACAGGCGGGCTCACCCATGTCAGCTTACCCATCCGAAACATCGTTCAACGAGCGCTATCAATCAACGCCCACGGTCTAATCTTGGCGCACAACCACCCTCATGGCAAAGCTCAGCCATCAGCCGAAGACATTCAAAGCACACAAATCCTTAAAGCTCAACTCCATCCCCTGAACCTCCACCTACACGACCACGTGATCACAGCGGAAGGAGATGCTGCTTATAGCCTTGTCGAGCACGGCTTGCTGTAGCAGGCATGGACACAAGAATAGCCCTCATCAATCCAAAGCAAGCACCGTGCATGTACTCTAACACAGCCAATGGATGGTTTATTGGGTTGCATCTGATGGTTTCAAATGCGCATAAAAAAACCCCAGCTCAAAGAGCTGGGGTTTAGTATATAAAGCCTGACGATGACCTACTTTCACACGGGAATCCGCACTATCATTGGCGCTAAGTCGTTTCACTGTCCTGTTCGGGATGGGAAGGAGTGGGACCAACTTGCTATGGTCGTCAGGCAAAGCCTGCATTGCCTGTTATGAGTAGTTGAAACCTCAAACAGCCAACATAAAATCGGGCGTCTTTTGTTGAACTTTCGTCCAACAGACTAGAAACTAAGCATATTTACAGTGACATCCATCTGATTAGGATGGGTTTTAACGAGTTAAATTACATCAATCAAACAAACCGTGATCTTTCGATCATCGATTAGTGCGACGCTTATACTGGAACAACCACAGTTATAAGGTCAAGCCTTACGGGCAATTAGTATTGGTTAGCTTAATGCATTACTGCACTTCCACACCCAACCTATCAACGTCCTGGTCTCGAACGACCCTTCAAAGGAGTCAAGCTCCTGGGAAATCTTATCTTCAGGCAAGTTTCCCGCTTAGATGCTTTCAGCGGTTATCTCTTCCGTACTTAGCTACCCTGCGATGCTTCTGGCGAAACAACAGGTACACCAGCGGTACGTCCATTCCGGTCCTCTCGTACTAGGAACAGCCCCCGTCAAATTTCCAGCGCCCACGGCAGATAGGGACCAAACTGTCTCACGACGTTTTAAACCCAGCTCACGTACCTCTTTAAATGGCGAACAGCCATACCCTTGGGACCGACTACAGCCCCAGGATGAGATGAGCCGACATCGAGGTGCCAAACACCGCCGTCGATATGAACTCTTGGGCGGTATCAGCCTGTTATCCCCAGAGTACCTTTTATCCGTTGAGCGATGGCCCTTCCATTCAGAACCACCGGATCACTATGTCCTGCTTTCGCACCTGCTCGACTTGTCAGTCTCGCAGTTAAGCACGCTTTTGCCATTGCACTTTACACACGATGTCCGACCGTGTTAAGCGTACCTTCGAACTCCTCCGTTACAATTTGGGAGGAGACCGCCCCAGTCAAACTGCCTACCATGCACTGTCCCCAACCGCGATTCAGCGGCCTAGGTTAGAACGTCAAATAATTCAGGGTGGTATTTCAAGGTTGACTCCACTCTGGCTGGCGCCAAAGCTTCATAGTCTCCCACCTATCCTACACAAAACGATTCAACATACAATGCAAAGCTACAGTAAAGGTTCATGGGGTCTTTCCGTCTAGCCGCGGGGAGATTGCATCATCACAAACATTTCAACTTCGCTGAGTCTGCGGAGGAGACAGTGTGGCCATCGTTACGCCATTCGTGCAGGTCGGAACTTACCCGACAAGGAATTTCGCTACCTTAGGACCGTTATAGTTACGGCCGCCGTTTACTGGGACTTCAATCAAGAGCTTGCACCCCATCATTTAATCTTCCAGCACCGGGCAGGCGTCACACCCTATACGTCCACTTTCGTGTTTGCAGAGTGCTGTGTTTTTATTAAACAGTCGCAGCCACCATTTCTCTGAGACCCTTTCACGCTTCTTTGTTCAAGTCACGCTACTGGGGCATACCTTCTCCCGAAGTTACGGTATTAATTTGCCGAGTTCCTTCTCCGCAGTTCTCTCAAGCGCCTTAGAATACTCATCTCGCCCACCTGTGTCGGTTTGCGGTACGGTCTTGTATGACTGAAGCTTAGAGGCTTTTCTTGGAATCACTTCCAGTTACTTCGTGACCTAAATCACTCGATCGATGACCTTGGCTAATGAGCGCCGGATTTGCCTAACGCTCGCCTACATCACCTAAACCAACTCTTCCAACCGT
Organism: Ephemeroptericola cinctiostellae; assembly: GCF_003339525.1. GTDB lineage: Bacteria > Pseudomonadota > Gammaproteobacteria > Burkholderiales > Burkholderiaceae > Hydromonas > Hydromonas cinctiostellae. Next base: position 26,919 of record NZ_CP031124.1, read on the forward strand.
TGGATAACCTTTTACGATCCGTCCCCCCATCGCATCATACAATGGTACAGGAATATTAACCTGTTTCCCATCAGCTACGCATTTCTGCCTCGCCTTAGGGGCCGACTAACCCTACGCCGATGAACGTTGCGTAGGAATCCTTGGGCTTACGGCGAGGGGGCCTTTCACCCCCTTTATCGCTACTCATGTCAGCATTCGCACTTCTGATACCTCCAGCACGCTTTTCAACGCACCTTCACAGGCTTACAGAACGCTCTCCTACCATACGTGCAAGCACGTATCCGCAGCTTCGGTTATAAGCTTAGCCCCGTTACATCTTCCGCGCAGGACGACTCGATCAGTGAGCTATTACGCTTTCTTTAAAGGGTGGCTGCTTCTAAGCCAACCTCCTGACTGTCTTAGCCTTCCCACTTCGTTTCCCACTTAGCTTATATTGGGGACCTTAGCTGGCGGTCTGGGTTGTTTCCCTCTTGACACCGGACGTTAGCACCCGATGTCTGTCTCCCAAGCTCATACTTTACGGTATTCGGAGTTTGCCATGGTTTGGTAAGTCGCAATGACCCCCTAGCCATAACAGTGCTCTACCCCCGTAAGCAATACTTGAGGCACTACCTAAATAGTTTTCGGAGAGAACCAGCTATCTCCAAGTTTGTTTAGCCTTTCACCCCTATCCACAGCTCATCCCCTAATTTTTCAACATTAGTGGGTTCGGACCTCCAGTTGGTGTTACCCAACCTTCATCCTGGCCATGGATAGATCACTTGGTTTCGGGTCTACGCCGTGCTACTGTCGCCCTTATCAGACTCGCTTTCGCTACGCCTCCCCTATTCGGTTAAGCTTGCAACACAACGTAAGTCGCTGACCCATTATACAAAAGGTACGCAGTCACGGAACAAGTCCGCTCCTACTGTTTGTATGCATGCGGTTTCAGGATCTATTTCACTCCCCTCCCGGGGTTCTTTTCGCCTTTCCCTCACGGTACTGGTTCACTATCGGTCGATTACGAGTATTTAGCCTTGGAGGATGGTCCCCCCATATTCAGACAGGATTTCTCGTGTCCCGCCCTACTTGTCTGATGCTTAGTACCTAGGTTGAGTTTTCGTATACGGGGCTATCACCCTCTATAGCTGGACTTTCCATTCCATTCTACTAACTGATCCTATATCACATCACGGCTGGTCCCATTTCGCTCGCCGCTACTTTGGGAATCTCGGTTGATTTCTTTTCCTACGGGTACTTAGATGTTTCAGTTCTCCGCGTTCGCTCCACTGACCTATGTATTCAGTCAGCAGTAACCCCTAAGGGTTGGGTTTCCCCATTCAGATATCTCTGGATCAAAGGTTATTTGCCACCTCCCCAGAGCTTTTCGCAGGCTATCACGTCTTTCGTCGCCTGTAATCGCCAAGGCATCCACCACATGCACTTAGTCACTTGACCTTATAACTCTGATCGCTCAGGTCATAAAGTGTTCGCACTAGTTTTGACACACACATTTACATGAGTATGTGTGTCGGTTTGTTTGCCGTAATTTCAAGTGCCAATTCATTGCTGAATCGACGTCGTATTCTTCATACTACTTCTTGAGAACTACTTTATTTTGATGCAATCTAACCCGTGTTAAAACATGCATTCAATTCCTTGAACACATCATATTATCACTGTTAAATTTGCTTGGTTTCTAGTTGTTAAAGATCAGCCGGGCATTGCTGCCAGCGCGTTTGCGCTATAATCCTTCGTAAAGGATTAAGCATCAGCACTTGTCAATGCGGATACTTAATGATTCACTTGGAATAAGACAAGTCGAAATTAAACAACAATAAATACTTTAAGAACAGTCATGTGGTGGGTCTTGATGGACTCGAACCATCGACCCCTGCGTTATCAACACAGTGCTCTAACCAACTGAGCTAAAGACCCGTCTTCGATCCAACATTCTTGGTGGAGGATGACGGGATCGAACCGACGACCCCCTGCTTGCAAAGCAGGTGCTCTCCCAGCTGAGCTAATCCCCCATTAGGATTTACTGTTCTTTTGTTTAACATTCCGATAAGTGTGGACGTTTATGGCTTTTCTATCTCTAGAAAGGAGGTGATCCAGCCGCACCTTCCGATACGGCTACCTTGTTACGACTTAACCCCAGTCATGAATCCCACCGTGGTAATCGCCCTCCTTGCGGTTAGGCTAACTACTTCTGGTGAAACCCACTCCCATGGTTTGACGGGCGGTGTGTACAAGACCCGGGAACGTATTCACCGTGACATTCTGATCCACGATTACTAGCGATTCCGACTTCATGGAGTCGAGTTGCAGACTCCAATCCGGACTACGATCGGTTTTATGGGATTGGCTCCACCTCGCGGCTTGGCAACCCTTTGTACCGACCATTGTATGACGTGTGAAGCCCTACCCATAAGGGCCATGAGGACTTGACGTCATCCCCACCTTCCTCCGGTTTGTCACCGGCAGTCTCGCTAAAGTGCCCAACTTAATGATGGCAATTAACGACAAGGGTTGCGCTCGTTGCGGGACTTAACCCAACATCTCACGACACGAGCTGACGACAGCCATGCAGCACCTGTGTCCACTTTCTCTTTCGAGCACCTAATGCATCTCTGCTTCGTTAGTGGCATGTCAAGGGTAGGTAAGGTTTTTCGCGTTGCATCGAATTAATCCACATCATCCACCGCTTGTGCGGGTCCCCGTCAATTCATTTGAGTTTTAATCTTGCGACCGTACTCCCCAGGCGGTCTACTTCACGCGTTAGCTTCGTTACTAAGGAAATGAATCCCCAACAACCAGTAGACATCGTTTAGGGCGTGGACTACCAGGGTATCTAATCCTGTTTGCTCCCCACGCTTTCGTACATGAGCGTCAGTGTTATCCCAGGAGGCCGCCTTCGCCACCGGTATTCCTCCACATCTCTACGCATTTCACTGCTACACGTGGAATTCTACCTCCCTCTGACACACTCTAGTCTGACAGTTACAATCGCAGTTCCCAAGTTAAGCTCGGGGATTTCACGACTGTCTTATCAGACCGCCTGCGCACGCTTTACGCCCAGTAATTCCGATTAACGCTTGCACCCTACGTATTACCGCGGCTGCTGGCACGTAGTTAGCCGGTGCTTATTCTTTAGGTACCGTCATCCCCAACCAGTATTAGTGGTCAGGCTTTCTTCCCTAACAAAAGAGCTTTACAACCCGAAGGCCTTCTTCACTCACGCGGCATTGCTGGATCAGGGTTGCCCCCATTGTCCAAAATTCCCCACTGCTGCCTCCCGTAGGAGTCTGGACCGTGTCTCAGTTCCAGTGTGGCGGATCGTCCTCTCAGACCCGCTAAAGATCGTCGCCTTGGTGAGCCTTTACCTCACCAACTAGCTAATCTTCCATCGGCCGCTCGTTTGGCGCAAGGCCCGAAGGTCCCCTGCTTTCAACCATAGTTATATGCGGTATTAGCCACTCTTTCGAGTAGTTATCCCCCACCTAACGGTACGTTCCGATGTGTTACTCACCCGTTCGCCACTCGTCAGCAAAGAAAGCAAGCTTTCTTCCTGTTACCGTTCGACTTGCATGTGTAAAGCATGCCGCCAGCGTTCAATCTGAGCCATGATCAAACTCTTCAGTTTAATTCATTGCTTTCGCATTTGCCGTATCGCTACGGCTACTCAAGTATTGACTGACATTTTAATTCAAATGGCTTTAACACCATTCTCATTGCTTTGTTTCGTCAAGTATGAGCCTCTATGGTTTAACGTCTAGAACCTAAGCTCTCGACTACACCACAAACGCCCACACTTATCGGCTGTTAATTTTTAAAGATCTTGTCTTTCCGAAGCAGAACCTTGGCTCTTTTTCGCTGCACCGTCATCAGCACAGAAGCGAGATTATGAAGCATTCAAACCAGTTCGTCAAGCATTTTTTTAAGTTTATTTTTTAACATCAACAACAAACTCGAACGCCCAACTAACCCTTCACACCGCTTTTTCTCGCCGCCTCAGCAGCAGAGAAACGAGATTATGAACACTTTCGTCTACACTGTCAATAGGTAAATGGCATTTAAAATAAGACTAAATTCTTAATAAAAGATAAATCATTGTTTTTTATTTATATTTTTTCAAATGAGGCTCACATTTCATTTTTTTTAATGACACTGATTTGCCCATTGGTTTCTAAAACTGCCAGTCGAACCTCATCAAGGCAAGAACAATCATTTTGGCGCAGCGCGTCATTTAGCTCGTGATGGGTGATTTTGTTATGTTTCAAGACATCGCTGTATAAGTAACCATTGTGAACCAGCACTTCTGGGCGCCCTTCCACAATTTTCTCGATTTCTTTATTTCTAAAAACCAACCATGCAATGATTGTATTTAGGCCCACAAGGGTGACGGTGATGATTAAGCCTGCTGTAATGGTGTTGTCTCCTCCGTTCATTGCATTTTGAACGCCGTTCGATAACAGCAGTAGCAACACAAAGTCGAAAGGCGTCAACTCTCCAATTTGACGTTTACCCGTGAAGCGCAAGACAACCATCACAAACAGATACACCATTGCGGCGCGGACAATGAACTCCCAATAAGGAGCGGATAAATTCCACATGATTTTCCTTTACATCCGGTTACATTTCTAAACAATGTGTAACACTTGCTTGATTAAGGTGACTTTATAGTGCTGTTTGCATGGTTAACAAACAGAATAAAGCCGTCATTTTTTCTAAAAACGCAACGATGCAAAAAGCTTTATTTACGCTTATGCCTAGGCTGCTGCGACAGTTTGATCTTAGCTGCAACATGATGTTGCGCATCAATTCGTGAGCGCTGCGATGATTTCAACACAGGGATTTGCTTGCCATGATGGGCACGTTGGGATGGGTGTACTTTCACTTTACGCGGTCCTTCCTTTGCTGTTAAAGGCTTGACTTTCATGCGTCCAAGCTCAGCCTTATGCTGGGGCTTGTGGTGTGCCATGTGCGAAAGCTTAGCCGTTTTCGGATGTTTTACTGTTACATGATGCGGCTTTACGTGATGCTTTACGTGATGCTTTACGTGATGCTTTACGTGATGTTTTATATGGGCTTTTTTATGCGCTTGCTGCATGCTGATGCGATGTGAACGGGAACTGCGATGGTGTTTTTTTGTGCTGTGCTTAATCACATGTCGACGATGATGCACTTTTGTGCGGCGTGCGCCTGTTGACTCGTGGTGGCGAACGGCACCACTATTGCGAGCAAAAATAGAAACAGTTGCGGATGTGCTGACAGGGTCTTCGGTGTGCAAGACCTCTTGCGCGAAACCCTGGGTAAACAGCAGAGGTAAAACCAAACCAACGGCAAATACTATTTTTTTCATAATGTCTGTCCTCAATAACGGGTGGTCAAGAAAGCCGTTATTCTAATTTGAACCAAAATTATTCAAGTAACCAAATGTAATTCATATCCTACAATACAATGACAACGAAATCCTCACCCATTACCCATTAAGAGATCGCCATGACCACACGCCTTGTTTTCGCCGAAGACGACACTGCCCTCGCGGGTTTACTCAAAGATTACCTTGAACGCCATGATTTTCAGGTCACGGTTGTGCACGATGGTGCACATGTCATGGAGGTGGTTCAACATGAGGCACCTGATGCGGTGTTACTTGACATCATGTTGCCCAACATTGACGGCCTGACATTGTGCCAAAATTTGCGCACGTCATATCAAAAGCCCATTATCCTCTTCACCGCAAATGACAGTGAAATCAAACACATTTTGGGTCTTGAGCTGGGCGCAAATGATTACATTGTTAAAACAACATCACCTTCTATTTTGCTGGCACGGCTTCAGTCACAATTGCGTCAATATCAACCCACACAATCCGCCATCATCCCAAGCAACTCGCTGATTCACATTGGTCAATTGACCATCGACAAAACGAACCGCACGATACTCATTGGCTCAGACAGCATCAATCTGTCTTCTTCTGATTTCGATATGCTGTGGCTGCTGGCCTGTCATGCAGGCGAAATCCTAACACGCGATCAACTGCTCCGCGCAACGCGAAACATTGATTATGATGGGCTTGACCGCAGTATTGACATTGCCATTTCGCGCTTACGCAAAAAACTATTGGATGATGCCGATGAGCCCGCTCGCATTAAAACCATTCGCAACAAGGGTTACCTGCTGTCCCCCTCGGGTTGGAATTAAGGAGAACCCTGCATGCGCCGCACCTTTATTAAATTTTATGTCATTTTATTGGGTTGTCTTTTAACCATTTCCATTTTATTTGGTGCTGTGTATAAAAATGCCATAGATGAAATCAGCGAAAACTACTTGGGTGATTTGCTGGCCACCGTATTGAACTTAATTGGCACAGAGTTACATGAATTACCTCCCGATCAATGGAAGGCTGCATTACAGGAGCGCCACCTCGATACCACCTTCAGCCTCGACATTCAACCCGCCAATACCTACGAACTGGATCCCGAATCCATCATTGCTTTGAATAAAGGTGAAATCATTGCTTTAACCGACGACAACATGTATCTGCAAAAAATACAAGGCAGTGATTACGTCGTGATTGCCGGCCCCGTCAGCTATGCCTTTTTTTTGGAACAACTCGCATGGGTCGATTATGCCCTGTTTATTGCCATCGCCTTATCACTTGCCATCCCAGTGTATTTTTGGATGCGTCCACACTGGCGCGACTTGAGCACATTGGAAGCTGCGGCCAAAAATGTCAGCAATGGTGATTTATCCACGCAAGTTCAACTCAACCCACGCTCTGATGTGCAGCCGATTGGGTTGGCATTCAATCAAATGACAGGCAGCATTCAAGAACTTGTGGCCCGCCAAGACACATTGATTCAAGACATCGCTCACGAAGTACGCACACCTTTGGCACGACTGCGCTATCGACTGGCGTTGCAAGAATCACCCGATCCAGCCACAGCACAGATGCACGATGACATCGATGACATCGATTCATTGATCGAAGAGCTCTTATTCAGGGCACGGGTGGATTCAAGCCCCGCTGAACGCCAAGATTTTCCAGCGTTGGCTTGGCTAAACGAACGCATGACACAGGCCGCACTCAACGCAGAACCGCACCTCATATGGCAGGCCGATGCCACGCCCCACTCAGGTTTAATTCAAGCGAATGCCATTCTCATCACACGCGCTTTGGACAACTTACTCAACAACGCCAAACGTTTCGCCAAAACCACAATCATTGTCCGCTGGACAGAGACCCAAGACCACCAACAACTCACGGTCGAAGACGATGGGGGCGGCATCCCGACAGAGCAACGCACACGAATCTTTGAACCCTTCATGCGTTTGGACAACAGCCGAACGCGCGCAACAGGCGGACATGGCTTGGGCTTGGCCATTGTGGCCTCAATTGCCAAAGCCCATGGGGGGCAAGCGCGCGTGACCGACAGTCCACTTGGTGGTGCGCTGTTCAGCATGCAGTGGCCAAAGGCAAATTTGGCCACCCCCGAACCCGCCATGCGCTGATGTACATCATGTTACAAATCACAACATCATCGCTACAGACACCCCAAACCACCGCCTTTACAATTCATGTCATGAAAGCCCTCTCTGCTTTCATTCGCCACTCACTTTCTTTTAAGGATTCATCATGAAAAAAATCATCGCCCTCGTTTTGACCACTGCTTTTGGTTTAACTTCAATCAACAGTTTTGCCAACACTTCTGCAACTGCCGCCACACCAGTAGCCACACCGGCAGCAGCAAAAACAGCGGCCACGCCAGCAGCCGTTAAAGCACATCACGTTACCCATAAAGCCAAGCACCACAAATCGGCGAAACACCACCACGCACACAAAGCATCTGCCGCTCCAAAAATGACACCTGCTGCTAAAAAGTAAGACGCCTCATCAAACAGCGTGCATCAATGACGCTCAACACACAAGGGTGCCTGAACAGGCACCCTTGTGTGTTTCGACTTTTTTGCTAAAAGGAGTATTTCATGAAAACCGCGATAATCTTGATGCTGACCATGTATGGGTTCATCACCATAAACAGCTTTGCCCATGATGTATTGCCCGCCATTCATTCATTCCATCGGCTGCCCACAAACACTCAAACCACACCCTTAATCAAGCATCACCACATCCACCGAGCCACATCGGCCAAAAGAATAGATCCCACTTAAAGGGCTCGGCTCATCCATGCTTGATTGCTTGATTGCTTGATTAATTAATCCATCTTGACTTGAATCCCATCGGTGATTTCATTTTTAATTTGCCCACACCCGCAGCTCACAAGTAACGATACAATGCCCTTATCATTATGAAAGAATAAATTTCGAGCACCACGCATCCGTCGCTACAACCAACGCCCACTGGACATCCCATGACCGCAAAAAAACATCGAGCCCCCGCCAACTTGACCAAACGCCTGTTTCGAACAGAATGGGAATACCTCACACAAGATGAACGAGACACCATTGAAAAGGCATTACACCGCATCAGCATCCCACGCGATGCCAACCATGAATTTGAAGAAGAAAGCACTTTTGGTCAACGCGCTGCCGACGGCATCGCCTCATTTGGTGGCTCGTGGACATTCATCATTCTATTTTCAGTCATTTTATTGCTTTGGGCTTTCATCAACACCGAAGTACTCGGTCCACGACACGAAGCATTTGACCCCTATCCCTATGTCTTTCTGAACTTGATTCTATCCATGCTCGCCGCCCTCCAAGCCCCGGTCATCATGATGAGTCAAAACCGTCAAAGCGCGCGCGATCGGTTGGATGCAGAAATCGACCATGAAGTGAATGTACGCGCCGAATTGACCGTGCGTGACCTCGATGCACGCATGATGGACATTGAAAGTAAGCTCGATCTGATCCACACATCATTGATGCAAGACAAATAGCATGCCGCAATGCCACCCCACACAAAGGCATGAACGGCTATAATTACGGTCAATCCGTCATTTAATCATTTATAAAGCCACACATGTCCATTCAATGGTTCCCAGGTCACATGAATTCAGCGCGCACCAAAGCCGCTGAAACCATGGAAACGACCGACCTCGTCATCGAAGTACTCGATGCCCGCTTACCTCAGGCATCGAGCAACCCCATCGTGCACGAACTGCGCATACACCGCCAACGCCCATGCTTAAAGATTTTAAATAAATCAGACCTCGCTGACCCAGCTGCCACCAAAGCATGGATTGAACATTTTAATGCGCAAAAGAACACCCACGCCATCGCATTGAGTTGCAAAAACCCAGCAGAAGTGCACAAGATCCCAAACATTTGTCGCAACATCGCCCCCCATCGCAACGACTCGACCAAACCACTGCGCATGATGATCATGGGTGTGCCCAATGTGGGCAAATCAACCTTGATGAATGCATTGTTGAAAAAACGCGTGGCCAATGTCGGCGATGAACCCGCCGTCACCAAAACACAACAACGTTTACTGCTCGGTAAGGACATGGTGCTGGTCGACACCCCAGGCATGCTGTGGCCAAAAATCGCCATGCCATCTGACGGCCTCATGCTCGCCGCCAGCCATGCGGTGGGCACAAATGCGGTATTTGAAGACGAAGTCGCCATTTATTTGGCCGACCTGTTGCTCGTGCGTTACCCCGCTTTAATCAACAAACGCTTCAAAACCGACGACATCGAAACAGCAGATGGTGTCGGCCTCATCGAACACATCGCCAAAAAGCGTGGCTACCGCCTCAAAGGAGGCACACTCGATTTCGACAAAGCCGCACACGCACTTTTGCTCGATTACCGCAGCGGTGCGATTGGTCGAATCAGCCTAGAAACCCCCATCAGCCGCGCTGAAAGTTTAATCGCCTTTCAACAAGAACAAGCCGAAAAAGAAGCCAAAAAAGCACAAATTGAAAAAGAACGCGCTGAAAAAGCCAACCGAGGCAAACGCGACAGCCAACAACCCAGTGAATGACAGGTAAAAATCCATGCTGCGCTCACTAAATGCAGGTGATTAACCTTACATTTTCTGCATTGCACCATCGAATAATAGAACGCGCGTACGTATAAATGATATTCTTCTGACTGATCAATCCATATTAGCAACACAATCAGCCTCAGGAGACACACCATGCGCACCCACGTTTTCAGCCGCAAAGCTTTACCACTCATCCTCACCAGCGCGCTCATGGGCGCGCATTTTTGCGCCCATGCCTATGATGGTGTGGTGATTTTTGGCGACAGCCTGTCAGACGGCGGCATTTATGGCAGCCGCTTCACCACCAACCCCGGCCTCACTGCAGCGGAATATTTTGCCCAAGGCTTGGGCTACACCACAACCACGTCGACCACTGGCGGCACCAACTACGCCCAAGGCGGCGCACGCGTGAGCTCGCCTTCAGCCTCGACCCCAGCAGGCTTCGCACAACGCCCCGTATCCACCCAGCTGACCGAATACCTCAGCAGCACAGGCGGCCTTGCGAGCAACAACTCAGTCTATGTCATTCAAGGGGGCGCCAATGATTTGTTCCAAAACCTTGCGATGGTACAAGCGGGTGCAATGACCCAAACAGAGTTAGAGCAAAACATCATCAGCACTGGTAAATCATTTGCCCAACAAGTCGCCACTTTACAATCAGCAGGTGCAAAATACATCGTCGTACCCAACGTACCCAACCTCGGCGCCACCCCAGCGTTCTCAGGCGTATTGTCCAGCACAGGCACAAAAGTTTCTGTTGGGTACAACACCGTCGTGCAACAAGCATTGGCGGCTTATGGTGCAAATGTCATCGCAGTGGATACCTTTGGTTTAATCAATGAAGTGGCGGCCAATCCAAGCCTGTACGGCTTCACCAATGCCACCACACCTGCATGCGCCACCCCAACCTCATTGGTATGCTCACCCGCCACATTGGTCAGCCCAAATGCTGCCAGCACATACGTCTTCGCCGACGGTGTTCACCCAACCACGGCCGCACAAAAATTGGAATCGCAATACATGTTGTCGGTCATCAATGCGCCCACACAAATGAGCTTACTGTCCGCCGCACCGCTTGCAGGTGGCATGAGCCGCCAACGCACATTGGCAGCCAACATGCCACATGCTGGTAACCGCACATGGCACACGTTTGTGGATTACGACCACACCCCCACCAAATACGGCGAAGCCAAAAGCACAGCCAATACATTTTTGACGGGCATCGACCGAGGCGTGGGCACGGGTCGTGTTGGCCTGAGCGTGGGCTATCAAAAGTACAGCACATCGTTCGGCACAAGCGCAGGTGGCTTTGACATCAAAGAGCCTTCAGTTGGTCTGTACTACAGTCACGGCATCGGTGCCGATGGTGAAAATGGCAACCTCCTCGCTTCACTCAGCTATGGCAATCTGAAACTGTCCAACCTCAAGCGCAACATCAATCTCGGCAATACAACCCGCACCGAAACAGGTGAGACCAGCGGTCACCATTGGTCACTCGGTTTGGCCGCAGATGTCACCGCAGGGACATTCGCCAATCGCCGTGTCAGCCATGGCCCCATTGCCAGCTTGAGCTACGAAGACATCAAATTCAATGCATTCGATGAAACCAGTGGCACCAGCACCGCCATGAGCTATGGTGCGCAATCACGTCGAGGCTTTTTGGCCTCACTGGGTTATCAAGTGAAAGGGCACTTTGGCCGCTTCTCGCCATACGCCAAAGTGGCTTATGAATTCAATGGCACACGCGGTTCAGATGTGAATGCGCGCGTTAAAAATGCTTACAGCAGTTTCACAACCCCCGCTCTGGAAACCAGTGATGGTTTCCGCGCTGAGCTGGGTGCGGCCATGGACATCAGTCCAATGGTCAATGCACACGTGGGCTTGGGCAGCACATTTGGCAAAGACTCAGGTAAAGAAACATCGTTGAACATCGGTGTGGATGCGAAGTTTTAAACCGAGGCACTTTGAAACCACGTTTATGTTTTTTAAAAAGCCAGTCAAACTTGACTGGCTTTTATATTGTCTTTTATGGTGAAATTCTCAAACAATTCGCGTTGGTTGCGCCTTCATTTGAAGCGTCTCGATTTTTTGCAATTGCCTCGCTCAACACCCTTCACCTTAAACAGCATGCGTCGATCTACTCAGCACAAGCAACCAGGGGTTTGCGATCAGCGGTGCTTCTGCTCATCGCGCACAAACACCAACTGAGTCGCCCCATGTTTACCTTTTTTCTCTTCTAAAAAACGATAACCTTCTTCAGAAAAATCTTTCAGTAATTCAGGCTTGCTTATTTTATGTTGCACCAACCAACGCGCCATCACGCCGCGCGCACGTTTGGCAAAAAAGCTGATGATTTTATATTGACCATTTTTTTCATCTTGGAACACAGGTTGAATCACAGGGTATTGCAATGTTTTCAATGACACCGCTTTAAAATATTCATCTGATGCCAAATTAATTAAATGCTTGGATTTGTGTGTGGACAGCACCTCATTCAACTGAGCTGCCAAAGCCTCACCCCAAAAAGCATACAAATTTGCACCTTTGTCATTCGCCAAAGCCGTACCCATTTCCAAGCGATAGGCACGCATGAAATCCAAAGGACGCAGCAGGCCGTACAAGCCCGACAAAATCCGCACATGCCCTTGCGCCACATTCAACTCTTTCCCGCTCAAGGTGCTGGCGTTGAAACCATCGTACACATCACCGTTAAAGGCCAAAATCGCCTGTTTGGCAGACTCCGCATCAAATGTGGGCTGCCATTCGTTGTTACGTGCCACATTCAATGTCGCCAACTTGTCCGACAAATGCATGAGTTGTGCCAAAGCAGGCACATCATAAGCGCGTAACAATTTGATCAACTCAGTTGATTGCTCAACAAACTGTGGTTGTGTGGCGGTCTTAATGTGTGGCGGCGTGTCAAAATCTAAACTTTTGGCGGGCGATAAAACAATCAGCATGAAGCTCCTTGATGCGGCTTTGAAGCCGAGGGACAATTTCTAATATTCCAATAAACAGCCGTCATTTAACCACATTCACGCGTAAAATGCACACATGCGCTGTGCGCTGACTTTTTTACGGACGACCATGATTTCACGCTTTTACCTTCCACAGCCATGGGCTGCACTCAACACGCCATTCACATTAACCGACGACATTTTTCGTCACGCCATCACCGTGCTGCGCTTGCGTGTGGGCGACACCTTTGTTGTGTTCGATGGCGAGGGTCAAATGGCGCAAGCGCATCTGATCAATGTTGAAAAAAAATCAGCCCAAGCGCAACTCACCGACATTGAACAACACAGTGTGGAATCCAATCTACAGATCACGTTGGCACAATGCTTGTCCTCCGCCGACAAAATGGACTGGACGATCGAGAAAGCCGTCGAGCTTGGTGTGACCCGCATCGTTCCACTGTTTTCTGCCCGCAGCCAAATCAAACTATCCGCCGACCGAGCCGATAAAAAAGTAGAACACTGGCAACGCATCATCACCGCCGCTTGTGCGCAAAGCGGCCGCAACCACCTGCCCAAGCTCAGCGCACCGATGCAACTGAATGCATTTCTAAGCGCAGAAAAATCCATCGACAGCCACAAACTCATGCTGCACCCACGCCATGCCCAGCCCCTCAGAAGCCTCGCAGCCCCCACATCTACACAGGCGGTTGTACTATTGATCGGGCCAGAAGCTGGATTTGACGACAACGAATTCAATAATGCTCAAGCATCACATTTCACCCCAACCTTACTGGGGCCGCGCATCTTGCGCACAGAATCGGCGGGGCTGGCCACCATTGCTGCCCTGCAAACCCTGTGGGGCGACTTTTAAGGGTGATTGTGTATCATGTGATTCAAAAACGAAGTACAAAACCCCTTGCAAAATGTGTGTATAAATTTTATGCTAAAAACTGATACGCTCGTTCACACAAGCCATAACTTCATGCTAATATTCGCGCATGCGTCGGGTCAAAGACACCCACCGCAGCTCGCAGCGAAAAGCAATTGCTTTATTAAAAGGGCTTGATTGTTTTTCACTTCTATTAAAAAAAGCAATACAGATCAAAGGACACATCATGGGTTTATTAGACGGACTTTTAGGCGCAGCTTTGGGTGGTAACAACAGCGGCGGCATCCAAGGTGCTTTGTTGCAAGCTGTACTTAGCCAAGTTTTGGGTGGCGGTCAAAGCAACAACGCCAACAGCGGTTTGGGCGGCATGCTCGGCGGCTTGTTGGGTGGCGGTCAGCAACAACAAAATGGCGGCGGTTTGGGTGGTTTACTTGGAGGCTTGTTGGGCGGTGGTGCAAACACAGCTGACGTACACAACCAAGCCGCAGGCGGCTTGGGTAACTTAACAGGCATGTTGAGCCAACTCGGCTTGGGCGACCAAGTGAACTCATGGATCGGCACAGGCGAAAACCAACCCGTCACAGCCGATCAAATTCAAAGCTCTTTGGGTCAAAATGGCACATTGACACAGATCGCTCAACAAGCGGGCGTGTCTGAACAAGAAGCTGCAGGCGGTTTGGCTGATTTATTGCCAGGCCTGATCAACAAATTGACCCCCAACGGCAAAATTGATGCCAATGACATTGGTTCTGTATTGGGTCAATTGATGGGTAAATAATTTGCCCTGCAAAGGGCAGATGCAGTAGAAGCACATTCACAACAACGCCAAACGGGCTGCTTTTCAAGCAGCCCGTTTGGCGTGTGTCGTTCCATTGGGTTGCACCGTTAATGAGTCATAAAGACACCTGAGCTCCCAGTTCAACCACACGATTCGGCGGTAGATTAAATGATGAGGTCACGCTTTCAGCTTGGCGAAACATGCCTGAGAACACAGCAAACCGCCATCGGTTCAAACCACCCAAACCATCGACCAATGTTGATCGTGCGAGAAAATACGTTGTATTCATTGGATCCATATACAAGCTTGGGGATGGCAATTGACTCAATGCAGCAGCAACATCGGTTTCTTCTCGGAAACCAAAATTAACACGGATGTTGAATACATTCGGGGCAATCTCTTCCACCTGTAACCGATGGCTCTCAGCAATATACGGGACATTTGGACTGGTGACATTGAGAAAAATCACCTTTTCATGCATCACCTTGTAATGCTTTAAATTATGAAACAACGCGCTTGGTACCAAGGTTAAGTCCGAAGTCAGATAAACCGCTGTGCCAGATACGCGCGGTACATCTGCAAAAGAACTGTTCAAAAACACATCCATCGGGATGTTAATGGCACGGCGCTGCTCATCAAGCAATTGAGAACCTTTGCGCCACACGGTCAACAATACATAAATACCTGAACCAACCACCAAGGGCAACCAACCTCCACTCTCCACCTTGGTTAAATTTGAGGACAAGAACAAAACCTCAAAAATCGCAAAAATACCCAATACAAATAAAAAGACCATTTTATATCGGCTGCGGGTGTGTAGCACAATAAAGGCCAGCAAAACCGTAGTGATCATCATCGTACCAGACACAGCAATTCCATAAGCCGCAGCTAAAGCGCTAGAAGAACCAAAACCCAGCACCAATGCAACCACTGCAACCAACATCACCCAGTTAATGCTCGGCACATAGATTTGTCCTTTTTCAAAATCTGAAGTGTGCATGATGTTCAGACGAGGCAGGAATTTCAAACGCGCGGCTTGTAATGTCATCGAATACGCCCCTGCAATCGTCGCTTGCGATGCAATCACTGTCGCACAGGTTGCCAAGAATACCAACCACACCATCAACACCCCAGGTGCCAACATGTAAAATGGATTACTCACCGCTTCTGGTGAGCGCAAAACCAATGCGCCTTGACCAAAGTAATTGAGCAAAAGCGACGGCCAAACCAACCCATACCATGCCAATCGAATCGCACGCGCCCCAAAATGTCCCATATCCGCATACAACGCTTCACCACCCGTTAGACCGAGAAACACAGCTGCAAGCAATATGAAAGCCAATTTAGGCTCATGGATGGCCAACTGCAAAGCGTACATTGGGTTGATTGCGTGTAACACCACAGGGGTTTGAACGATACTGTGTATGCCCATGACCGCCAACGATACAAACCAAACCACCATAATGGGACCAAAAAACAAACCACCAATTTTTTGTGTCCCATACCGTTGTACCAAAAACAAACCAAATAAAATCACGATGGTCAGTGGCACAACGATCCCTTCAAAACCACTGGTCAGCACCCCAACCCCTTCAACGGCAGATAAGACAGACACCGCTGGTGTTAAAAATGAGTCCGCATAAAAAAGAGCGGCAGCAAAAATCCCAGCACCGACCAACCAACTCGAACGAATGTGTTTGTCCTCTGCAAGCCGTTGCGCCAAAGCTGTCAAAGCCAATACCCCGCCTTCCCCTTCATTGTCAAACCGAATCACCACCCACACGTATTTGATCGCAACAATCAAAAATAACGCCCAGAAAAAAGCGGATAAAGTCGCCAACACATTGGCCTCAGTCAACGGCATGCCATGAGTAAATGCCTCTTTAAATGCATACAATGGGCTGGTGCCAATGTCACCGTAGACCACACCCAGTGCAGCGAGTGCCAAAGCACCTTGTTTTTGTTTTATATGTGAAGACACATCAACTCCTATAAGTTATAGCGATAATGATCAACAATCGAATGTTTCATTCGCAGGTGCTGGTCTTTTTAAAAAATGAGGGTAAATTTAAACCCCATGTCTGCTGCATTTTCTTGTAGTGAACGGTGTTTCCGTCAAAAACCAGATGGCCTCCACTCATCACCCTACAAAACGATAACCCAACCCAGTTTCAGTCATAAAATATTTGGGTTGTGCAGGATCAACTTCCAGTTTTTTGCGCAAATGTCCCACATAAACCCGTAAATAATGCGTATGTTCACTACTCGCTCCCCCCCAAATCGCTTGCAACAATTGACGATGGGTCAGCACCCGTCCCTTATGTGCTAAAAAAAAGCACAGCAACTGATATTCAATCGCGGTCAAATGTACGGCCTCTCCCGACCGCACGACGGTGCGCAAACCCCGATTGACTGTGATGGTGTCGAAATGGACGACAGGATTGTCTTCTTGTGAAACATCGTGTGTCGACCTGCGCATCAGTGCACGGATGCGTGCCAGCAGCTCCCCAATCGAGAAGGGTTTGGTCAAGTAATCATCGGCTCCAGCATCAAGCACTTTGATTTTTTCTTGCTCATCAGTACGAGCAGATAAAATCAAAATAGGTAAAGGTGACCACGTGCGCACGGTTTGGACGAACGTTAAACCATCACCATCAGGCAACCCCAAATCCAAAATAACAGCATCGGGTCTGTTCTCTACCACCAAACTGAGTCCATCACGCAAGGTATTCGCTGTCAGTAAGGTAAAATTTGCAGCCACCAGTGCATCACGGACAAAACGCACAATATCGCGTTCATCCTCAATCAACAGAATTTTAGTTTTAGCCATGATCATGTTAAGCACGCCTCATCAATGATGTTCACCTCAGGTGGCGTTCCAATAGGCAGTGAGAAACACATGCGCACACCTTCCTGTAAATTCTCAGCCCATATATGCCCGCCATGTGCTTCGACAATGCTGCGACAGATGGACAAGCCAATGCCCATGCCATGAACACTCGACTCCACTTGCCCGCGTTCAAACAATTTGAAGATTGTTTTCAACTGCACCTCTGGAATCCCCTCCCCTTGATTGTCAACGCTGACGTGAACATCATCATTCACCTTATGCGCATGAATGTGGAACGGGCTGTCATCCTGTGGGCTGTATTTATTTGCATTTTCAAGTAAATTACAGAAAACCCGCTCAAGCAACACCGCATCAACACTCAATAAAGGGAGGTCTTCAGGTAAATCCACCACCACACCATGCGGCTGAATCGCAGTAGACAACAATTGAATGCTGGCACCGATGACCTCCTCGATGGGAAGCCATTCTTGGTGCAACACCAGTGCACCCGCTTGGAATTTTGCCATCTCCAATAGATTACAGACCATCGTATTGAGTTGCATCACTTGCGCACACAAAGCATCTGCGGTATACAAAACCACTTGAGGCAAAGGCGGCTCGATGAAATGCAAACCATCAGCCATACCATACAACGCCGTCAAAGGCGTGCGAATGTCATGTGATAGGGCCGACAAGATCGAACTGCGCAGGCGCTCATTGCTCATCTTCAATTGCGCATGCTGTGCCACATCGACAAAGTGCAAACGTTCGATTGATGCCGAAACGATCGAAGCCACAGCTTCAAGCATGGCACGGTGGCTCAACAACTGCCCAGCGGATGATGCCAATGTGCGTACCATCAGCACCCCTCGAACACGCGTAGAACCTTGCAATGGCAAATATGTCGAGCTATGATCACCATCGTTGTGATAACCCATTTCCTTGATGACCCCCTCATCAAATGTGGTGCGTGCCATTAAGATCTCAACAGCACTCCAATCAAGCCCCCCTTGAATATGCAAACACTCATTTGGGTCAGGTAAGACCAGTGCGGACTCCAGCTGTAAAGTATGTTTTAAAAAATACGTGGTTGAATCCAACACCTGCACCACCGACAAACTGCTTGATAGCGATTTTGCCAGTTCATACAATGCATGAGATTGCATCGCCAACACCTGCGCATCATCAGCACGCTCGCGCAAATGAAGGGTCAATGAACTGATGGACAAGGCAACCACCAACATCACAGCAAAAGTAAGGAGATACTGCACATCCGACACTGAAAACGAAAATCGAGGTTCAACAAAAAACAAATCGAATAAAGCCACACTGCAAAACGCCGCCGTCATCCCAGCCGCCCGCCCCAGTTTGGCCGACAACCACACCACCACCAACAAAAACAACATGACAATGTTTGTCTCCGCCAATACGTGCATGAGCGGCGTCACCAACAAGGTCGTTACGATACAGGCTGCAACAGACAACCCCACATTGCGTGCAGTGGGCATGTGACAATCAATGGCATGCATAGCATTCTCCAAAGGAATCAAAGGGATTGGGAAATTATTTTGGCAGCATACGCATAAAAATGGTGTAAAAAAATGGCATTCACATACCATTTCTTTACACCATTTTTTTAAATACAGATAAGCAAAATGCTTTTGTGGTTGGTCATCATTCACGTTGTGACATGCGCTATAACACATGCACATCTATCAATCCACACACACGAATCGTTTGAGCCAAAGCCTCACATGCTTCAGCCCGAGAATAATGCTTACGCCACACCAAAACCACACGGCGGGTCGGTGCTGGTTGCTCAAAAGGGAGGTATTTCAACGGATCGTTGCTGCTCTTCTCAGGCACCGCCAAAGCAGGTAAAACCGTGATGCCCAAACCACTCGCCGCCATGTGGCGCAGTGTTTCCAACGATGTGCCTTCAAAGGCTTTTTGCATGCCATCCTGCTCAATACGGAACATTTGCGCACGCGGCGTGGCTTGCAGCACTTGTTCACGAAAACAATGCCCGACACCCAGCACCAACAAGGCCTCCTCGCTGAGTGCGTCACTGCTGACGCTCTTTTGCTTGGCCAGCGGGTGTTTTTTTGACACCGCCACATAAAATGATTCATCGTACAACGCCGCAATGCTCAAACCCACATCATTCACAGGCAATGCCACAATGGCCGCATCCAGCACCCCTTGTTTAACCCGTTCGAGCAAAATATGGGTGTAGTTTTCTTGCACAATCAAAGGCATGGCCGCATGCTCTCGCATCATCTGCGGCATGAGCTGTGGCAATAAATACGGTGCAATGCTGTAAATAATGCCCACTTTTAACGCACCAACGGTCGGGTCTTGACCTTGCTTGACCAACTCTTTAAGTGCAGACACTTGATTCAAAATAAGGTGCGCCTGCGCCACCACGCGCTCACCCAAAACGGTGGTGTGCACATCTTGCATGCTGCGTTCAAACAGCACAGCCCCCAGCTCTTGCTCCAATTTTTTAATCGCCACCGACAAAGTGGGCTGACTGACGAATGCCGCTTGTGCCGCGCGACCAAAATGTTTTTCGCGAGCCAATGCGACGACATAACGCAATTCAGTGAGGGTCATGTGGTTGTCCTTAAAGATGTTCAAGTCGACGGCTGCGCAACCCGTCCAAAGCGGGCATCCGCCTAACCCGCCAAATAATGTTCACGCTGCGCCAACCAGCGTTGTAAATGTGCATCGGCTGCATCTGGATTGTGTTTAAGCAGCCACGCCGCGGCATCGCGTGCCAATTCAAGCAGCTCGATGTCTTTTTCAATGTCGGCGAAACGCAACAAAGGCAAGCCAGATTGACGCGTGCCCAAAAACTCACCCGCTCCACGCAACAGCAAATCTTGCCGTGCCACCTCGAAACCATCGGTGGTTTCATACATGGTTTTTAGGCGCGACTTCGCCGTGGCCGACAATGGTTTTTCGTACAATAAAATGCACGTGCTTTGGGTGGCGCCACGCCCAACGCGTCCACGCAATTGATGCAGTTGTGCCAAACCAAAACGTTCCGCATGCTCAATCACCATCACCGAGGCATTTGCCACATCCACCCCCACCTCAATCACCGTGGTCGCCACCAACACATCCAATTCGTGCGCAACAAAAGCCTGCATGACGGCACGTTTTTCAGCGGCACTCAAACGCCCATGCACCAAGCCAATTCGCACATCGGGCAACATGGTCACCAAAGTGGCATGGGTGTCGATTGCCGTTTGCAACTCCAAGGTTTCCGACTCTTCAATCAATGGGCACACCCAATACACCTGCCGCCCCAGCGACACATCACGCGCCACTTTATCGACCACATCACCCCGTCGCACCTGATCGATCAATTTGGTGATGATTGGCGTTCGATTTGGCGGCAATTCATCAATCACCGCCACATCCAAATCGGCAAAATACGACAGCGCCAACGTTCGAGGAATCGGTGTGGCGCTCATCATCAGTTGATGCGGTGCATGCTCACTATATTTAACACCATTGTTTTCAGCCGAACGTGCCTGCATGCTCACGTTGTCGCGCATTTTGTGGCGCAATTCAAGCCGTTGCATCACGCCAAAACGGTGCTGCTCATCGATCACCGCCAAGCCCAAATTATAAAACTGCACCGCCTCTTGAATCAACGCATGCGTCCCCACAACAACATGGGCTTGGTTCTCGCGAATGGCTTCGTAGGTCGTCTGCTTATCTTTCTTTTTCACACTGGATGCAAGCCACACCACACGCATGCCGAGCGGCTCAAACCAACCGCGCAGTTTTTCAAACAACTGCTCAGCCAAAATCTCCGTCGGTGCCATCACCGCCGCCTGAAAGCCCGCCGCCACGCACTGGGCACACGCCAAACCCGCCACCACCGTTTTACCCGAACCCACATCGCCTTGCAATAAACGGTGCATCGGCACACCCTGAGTCACGTCATGCGCAATCAACGCCCAGGCCCGCTGCTGCGCCCCCGTCAAAGCAAAAGGCAGCTGCGCCACAAAACGACTGAACACATCATTCCGCGCCAACAATGGCGGCGCATGTTCTGCCGCACGCTTCAGCTTGGCCTTGGTCAAAGAAATCTGCTGCGCCAACAGCTCTTCAAATTTAATCCGCGACCATGCAGGATGATCGCGCTCAGTCAAAGCCGAAGGGTTCACATCGGGTGGTGGGGCATGCAGCAAACGCACCGCCTCGTTCAACGTTGGCCAACTGTCATCTAAAATTTGCTCAGGCAAAATTTCAGGCAAGCTGACTTCAGCCATTGCCTTTGCCATCAATTTACGCATCGCCCCCTGCGACAAACCTTCCGTCGTTGGGTACACGGGCGACAAATGTTCTGATAACGGCGTCTCTTCGCGTACCCCCTGAAAACGCGGATGCACCATTTCCACGCCATGATGCCCCATTCTTGGCTCACCCTGCACACGCACCAATGCACCCTCTTTCAGCGTCGCTGTCGTGTTTGGATAAAAATTCAAAAACCGCAACACCAACGTGTCTTCCGCGGCATCCATTGTCGTCACCAACAACGACCGCCGCCCACGAAACTGCACCGACTGCGCCACCACCGTCACTTGAGCTTGCGCAAACACCCCCAAGCGCAAATCCGCCACAGGCGTGATGTGGGTCTCATCCTCATAACGCAATGGAATGTGCAAAAGAACGTCTTGATCTGTGCGCAAACCAAGCTTATCAAGCTTTTCAGCGAGCTTGGGGGTGATTTTGAGAGAAGGAGAAAAAGATTGAAGGCAGGTCACCGATTGGGCTTTTAATGAATTTTAGATAATCGATAGTTTACAACAATCAACCTTTAAGTTGTGCATCACAAACCGCTGTTTATGCATTGTGCAATCACCAGACAAGTCAATGCCCATACATGCGGAGACCTTCACGATGCAGAACACCCTAGCATCGTCCCCACAAACACCGTCAATCCCAGCCAATGGTTGTGCAAAAAAGCTTTAAAACACAATGCCCGATCGCGGTTTTTAATCAAGGTGTAGTGATACAACGCGATGCCAGCGGCAACGGCCAAACCGATGAAATACGGCCATGCCAGTGCTTCAGAAAGTCCCACCCATGCCATGATGATGAGAAATATGGCGTAGCACACCATCACGGCCGCTACATCGTGGTCACCAAAGGTAATGGCTGAGGTTTTGATGCCAATTTTCAAGTCATCGGGCTTGTCGACCATGGCATACTCCGTGTCATAAGCAACCGTCCAAAACACATTGGCAATCAACAACCACCACGCCAATGCAGGCACCTCACCACGTATGGCGGCGAAAGCCATCGGAATGCCAAAACCAAACGCAATGCCCAAATAGGCTTGTGGAATGGCAAAAAAACGCTTGAACAATGGATAGCTGCCTGCAAGAAATGCAGCAACAAAAGCCAATTGAATCGCAGTTGCATTGAGCATCAATGCCAATCCACCCGCCAGCACAGCCAGAAACACCGCCACCGCCACTGCTTCTTTGCCTGAAATTTGACCACTGGTCAATGGGCGATTGACTGTGCGTTCAACGTGTTTATCAAAGTCACGGTCGGCATAATCATTAATGGCGCAGCCTGCTGAGCGCATGAGGACTGTACCTGCAATGAAAATGACCAGCTCTTTGAGCGGTGGCATGCCACGCGCAGCCAACCACAACCCCCACAAAGTGGGCCATAAAAGCAATAAGATGCCAATGGGTTTATCAAGTCGAGTCAGTTGGGCGTACAATTTTAATTTTTCAAGCATGGCATCATTCAAAACAATCATCAAAACATTTTTCAAAGTAATCAAAGTAAAACTGGCTCTATTTTAACCCATGACTTGAGTCAATAATTGTTCTTGAGACTTCGCACTGGACAATAATCAGACCATCATGCACACGGTTGTTTCGCTCCATGCATCAATGGCTTGCTAATGGCTTGGTTTTTCTTAGGGTTTGTGTTTTAGATGTTGTGCCGATGCCTGTGCGCAACATCCAACACTTAAGCTTATGGAAAGCGAAGGTTTCCTTTTCGGAATGGCTATAATGACCATGCGCCAATGCCCCCGTTGCATTGTTTTGTCATTGAATCGAACAACTGTCATGCCCATGTCAACTCGCCATCGCACCATTGTTGCTGCCAAATACTTGAGTCTAATGGCTTTACTGTTCTGCTGCGCCTTGGTGTTATTCACCGTCCTCCAGCACACTCCTGTCAATACAGGTGTTGGCTTTCTACAGATCAAACAAGACTATATGCAAACCATGCCATGGCCCATTGTATTTTATGTGCATATTTTTTCAAGCATGTTTGCGCTGGTGATGGGTGTTATGCAACTTTCAAAAAAAATTCGCGTCCGCCACACCACGATGCACCGCTGGCTTGGGCGGATGTATGTACTCAATGTTCTGCTGGTGGCTGCGCCTGCTGGGCTCATCATGTCAATTGATGCCAATGATGGCTTCAGTTCTCGCACAGCATTAACCGTGTTGCCATGCCTGTGGTGGTATTTTACCTATACCGCTTATTGGAGCGTGATTCACAGGGATTTTATTGGGCATCGCAACTTCATGGTGCGCAGCTTTGCACTCACACTATCGATCATCACGTTGCGACTGTGGGAAATGGGGTTGATGGCTTACGTTGAACACCCTCCGATGGATCTTCTGTACCCCATGATCGCTTGGTTGGGTTTTATGCCCAATTTAATGGTCGCCGAATGGTGGATACGGCGAACAGCCACTTCACATGCAACAGTCAGTTCAGTCAACGAAACGAAAATTTGATCGCATGGATCATGCGTGGGGTGCAATGTTTCAAATTTGCAAACAGTTGGGCTTTACCTACAAATCGATTGCGGCTCACCTGAGTTATTGTGAGTGAAACCACTGTTTTTGCTCTCGTGCAAAACCTTTAAATTTATACAAGCACACAACAGGGTTACAGTTACTGTGTTTTCTTAGTTATGAACCACATCCTTGCTATAGGCAGCGCGGTTCATGTCCACAGCTTCAGCCGTCACGCAACTCACGCGGGGTGCTAAAGCACGGATGTGCTGCACAATGCCAAGGGTCAACTTTGATTTTTGCTCATCGTTCCGTCCAGACAACAAGCGCACGGTCACATGAATAAAGGTGTCTTGCGTGTCACCCATGCGCACATGTTGATAGGCCAAGGCCCTGGTTTTAATGTCATACCCATCAGGAAAGAGTCCCGAGTCAACCGCGCCTTGATGCACCGCATCCACTAAATGGGCAATGTTGACTTCACTTTCGATTGCTTGTGCATACGCTATGACAAGGTGTGGCATGAATCCAACTCCAAAAATTTAAACAGCGGTGCGCTGCGCCAAATAATCTTTCAACCAAAAAACACCCAACTGTGTTTTCACGTCAGGCACCCAGCCCTTGCGCATCCAAGACTCAAGCTCAGTCAATGGCACACGCATCACTTGCAAAAATTCATTGTCATCCAACTGCCCATCATGCTGTTTCTCTAATCCTTTGGCGATGAAAAAATGAATCACCTCATCACAGTAAGCAATCGCATTGTAGATGTCGGTGACATGCAACCACTCGGTCGCAGTGTAACCCGTTTCCTCCAGCAGCTCACGTTGCCCAGTGGTCAAAGGTGCCTCACCTTCGTCCTTTTTTCCTGCGGGAAACTCAACAAACACATTGTGCAACGGATGGCGGTATTGTCGCTCAATCAGCACATCCCCATTGTCAAACAAGGGAATAACCATCACCGCACCCGGATGTTTGAGGTATTCGCGCTCGGCAATGCGGCCATTGGGCAACACCACAGTGTCTTTGTGTGCATTCAGGAAATAACCATCGTACACACAAGCGCTGCTTTGTGTCACCTCTTCCAGCCCATCCATATTTGATAATTGCTCGCGGGTGTATGTTGTCATTCTATGTTCACATCCATAAAAAAAGCGCGGGATTCACCTCGCGCTGTTTGTATATCATTTTTTCCAAAGGTAACGCCAAATAAACGCTGGAGCTGCCGCCACCACAAACAACAACGCAGTGACTGCATAAAATGCCCAACCTTGCTCCGACACTTGGCTCAAAGAAGCTTCAAACACGCGCCCAAATGATAAAAAAAGAGCGTAGGCCAACAAAAACTCACACATCCTCAGCAATGGCGTTTTTGGGGATTTAAGCACGGGCAAACCTAAAAACATTCGTTCACCCACAAAAGACAAAGACGCGAGCAAAACACCCGCGCCCAAGAGCAGCCATAAAGATACCATCATTTATGCAGCGCCTAAACTTTTCAACACACTGTTAATGGCCATATTGATCAAACCTGAAGGCAGGACACCCAGCGCCAGCAAGGCCAATACATTCACACTCAGCACCACATGGTGAATCGGTGAAAAAGTGATTGCAGATTCAACTTCAGGTTTATCAAAATACATCACTTTAACCACGCGCAGGTAGTAGAAGGCACCAATCAAAGAGAACATCACGGCTAACACAGACAAACCAATGTGACCTGACTGCATCAAACCTTTGAGGATCACAAACTTTGCAAAGAAACCAGCCAAAGGCGGAATACCAGCCAAAGAGAACATCAATACCAAGACCAAAAAGGCCAACCACGGATTGCGTTTATTTAAACCTTTCAGATCATCGATTTGATCGGCTTCGAAACCAGTATGGCTCATCGCCAAAATGACACCAAAACTGGCCAATGTGGTGATCGCATAAATAATCACATAGTAAAAAGCTGAACCCACGCCAACAAAACCATTGAATGCATCAGAACCCGCACGACCCGCCAAGAAACCAAGGAGCACAAAACCCATGTGTGAGATGCCTGAATACGCCAACATGCGTTTGAAATTCTTTTGACGAATCGCTGTCAAATTACCCAAAGCCAATGACACCACAGCCATTGCGGCAAACATGCCATTCCAATCAGCGGTACGGGCACTGAGACCTTCCACCAAAACGCGCACCACCATCACAAATGCAGCAATTTTTGGTGCAGAAGAAATCATCAAAGTCACAGGCGTCGGAGAACCTTGATATACATCGGGCACCCACATGTGGAAAGGAACCACACCCAACTTAAACGCCATGCCAGCCACCAAAAACACCAAACCAAACACGAGCACCTGTGGAATAAACTTCCCACTTTCGATGACATTGGCGATTTCAACAATGCTCAACTTACCGCCTGTGGCACCGTATATCATTGAAATACCGAACAAAATGAAACCTGAAGCAATCGCACCTAAAATAAAATATTTCATTGCCGCTTCAATTGAACGCACGTGATCACGACGCAAAGCCACCATCGCATACAACGACAATGCCTGTAATTCTAAACCCATGTACAAACCCAACAAGTGATGAGAAGAAATCATCACCATTTGACCGACCAAGGCGAACAATGACAAGCTGTAATATTCACCATGCAAAAAACCACGATCCGCAGCGTAACGTTGGCCATAAACAAATGTCACTGCCACGCAGATGTACGAGAACATTTTGGCCAAATTGGACAACGGATCCGATACAAACATGTCGTTAAATGTGTGCAAATCCGTGCCTGCATGCCACATATTGGCAGTCAAAATGCCTGCCCCTGCCAAGCCAAGTAGGCTCACGACGTGAATCACTGAGCGTTGAGCATCCTTAGCACACAATTCAAGCAAGAGCACCGCAGATGCCACCAACACCAAAATCACTTCAGGATAGGCAATAAAAAAGTTTTGCATAACATTTAACCCAATAAGTACTTAATCGTTTTAGACCATAACACATGGCAATGTGAATCTATTGTTCGTATTTACTTCAGCTTGCTGGTTGCCACATGCTCAAGCAAGTGATTGACCGACACATCCATCGCATTTGTGAATGGCATTGGGTACAGCCCCATCGCTAAAACAGCGGCGGCCAACAATGCCAAAATCAATAACTCACGTTTATTGGCATCGAGCAATTCAGCCACATGGTGATTGGCCACCTCACCGAAAACAACGCGTTTAAACATCCATAAAGAGTACGCAGCACCCACAATCAAAGTTGTGGCAGCAATTGCAGCGACCCAAAAATTAAACTTGGTTGCACCCAGAATAACCAAAAACTCACCCACAAAACCACTGGTTGCTGGCAAGCCCGCATTGGCCATGGTAAACAACATAAAGAAAGCAGCAAATTTAGGCATCGTGTTGACCACACCGCCGTAAGCGGAAATTTCTCGGCTGTGTACGCGGTCATACAACACACCAATGCAGAAGAACATTGCGGCAGAAATAAAACCGTGTGAAATCATTTGCAAAATTGCACCTTGCATGGCCACACTGTAACCCATGCCCTTGGCATCAAACATAAAGAAGCCCAGCGTGACAAAACCCATGTGAGCGATTGAAGAATACGCCACCAATTTTTTCATGTCTTTTTGCACCAAGGCGACCAAACCAATATAAGCCACAGCAATCAAAGAAATGGTCACAACAAATGGTGCCAGTGCGTGTGATGCATCTGGAGCAATCGGTAAAGAAAATCGCAAGAAACCATATGCGCCAAGCTTCAACATGATCGCAGCCAACACCATCGAACCACCTGTGGGTGCTTCAACGTGGGCATCAGGCAGCCAGGTGTGCACAGGCCACATCGGCACCTTAACCGCAAAGGCCATGAAGAATGCACCGAACAACAATTTTTGTGCCGTCATGCTCAAAGGCAATGCATGCCATGTCGCAATATCAAACGTACCCGATTGTAAATATAAATAAGTGATGGCCACCAAAGTCAACAACGAACCCAATAAGGTGTACAGGAAGAATTTAAATGCCGCATACACACGGTTTGGACCGCCCCACACCCCCACGATGATGTACATTGGGATCAATGTGGCTTCAAAGAACACATAAAACAACATGCCATCGGTGACCGCAAACACGCCCACCATCAAACCCGACAAAATTAAAAATGCTGCAAAATATTGAGGTACTTTTTCGTTAATGACTTCCCAACCAGCCAACAGCACCAAGATGGTGATGAATGCCGTTAAAGGCACGAACCACATGGAAATACCATCCACACCCAAGGCATAGCTTGAGTTCAAACTCGGCAACCACTCATGTTTTTCAACAAATTGCATCGCAGCCGTTGAGCCATCAAAACCAGTCATCAATGGAATGGTCACCAAAAAGCCGATGATTGCACCGACAAGCGCAACTTGGCGTGCCAAACTGTCCTGGCCATTTCGACCAAGCAGCAAGACCACCACGCCAAAAACAATCGGAATCCAAATCGCTAAGCTTAACAAAGGCATCATCAGCACCATTTTCCATATTCAAAAAAAGAACAACATTCTTTTTTTGGTTTCAAATTATAGTTTTCGATGGAACAACTCATCAAAAACGGATTAACATCAACTTCTTAATTGATCAACAAGCTTAGCGCATCATGGTGACAAATAAACCCAAAAACACCACAACGCCCATAATCATCGCCAAAGCATACTGGTAGATTAAACCCGATTGGAATGTACTCACAGCGTGCGCAAATACGTTCACCATACGTGCAGCACCATTCACAAAAAAGCCATCAATGATTTTTGCATCACCAAAATTCCACAAAAACTCACCGATCTTACGCGCACCGCCCGCAAGCACCGTTTCATTGAATTTATCAAAGTAATATTTATTTTCCAATACCGTGTTGATGAACTTGGTTTTCTCTTTGATGGCGGTAGGAATCGAAGGTTTCACCATGTAGAAGAAATAAGACAACAACACGCCGCTCAAGGCCAAAATGAAAGGCAATGATGTGAAACTGTGCAAAGCCATACCCATCGCACCACCATTTTCAGCGAACTCTTTAGACAACTCCTCCATGGCTGGGTGCGCTTCATTCGCCACGTGAATCACCTGGTTGAATGCTGCACCATGTTGAAAAAACTCACCGTACAACATGGGGCCAATCGCCATAAAGCCAATAATCACAGAGGGAATTGCCAACAAAATGAGCGGCAGAGTCACCACCCAAGGTGATTCATGCGGGACATCATGCGGCCCTAAACCGTGGTGATGCTCGTCATGGCTGTGGTCATCATCCGCTGCGTGTGCATGATGTGCATCATGCACCCCATGATCCGCCTGCATCCAACGTTCCTTACCGTGGAACACAAGAAAATACATGCGGAATGAATAAAAAGCGGTGACAAATACGCCTGCAATCACAGCAAAATAAGCAAAGCCAGAGCCCGCAATGTGCGAGGCATGCACCGCTTCAATAATGGAATCTTTTGAGTAAAAACCAGAGAAAAATGGCGTGCCAATCAAAGCCAAAGAGCCAATCAACGACGTGATCCATGTGATTTTCATGTATTTCCACAGGCCACCCATGTTACGAATGTCTTGGTCATGGTGCATGCCCATGATCACAGAGCCCGCACCGAGGAACAACAACGCTTTAAAGAACGCATGTGTCATCAAGTGGAAAATTGCGATCGGATATGCAGACACACCCAAGGCCACCGTCATATAACCCAATTGTGACAATGTTGAATACGCCACCACACGTTTAATGTCATTTTGAATGATGCCCAAAAAGCCCATGAACAACGCAGTGATCGAACCAATAATCAAAACAAATGATAAGGCCGTATCTGACAGTTCAAACAACGGTGACATCCGTGACACCATGAAGATACCGGCCGTCACCATCGTTGCTGCATGGATCAATGCAGAGATTGGTGTTGGACCTTCCATTGAATCTGGCAACCACACATGCAAAGGCACTTGTGCCGATTTACCCATCGCACCGATAAACAAGCAGATACAAATTGTTGTGATCAACATCCAGCTGGTGCCTGGGAACATCGCAGCAGCCAGCGCTTCACGTTGTGCAAAGACTTCTTTGTAATCCAATGACCCTGCAAAAGCATAAATCAAACCAATACCGAGCACAAAACCGAAGTCACCCACGCGATTGACTAAAAATGCTTTCATATTGGCGAAGATGGCGGTTGGACGTGTATACCAGAAGCCGATCAACAAATAAGACACCAAACCCACCGCCTCCCAGCCGAAGAACAATTGGAGGAAGTTATTGCTCATCACAAGCATCAACATTGAGAAAGTAAACAATGAAATGTAAGAGAAGAAACGTTGATAGCCTGGATCTTCAGCCATGTAACCCATGGTGTAAATATGAACCATCAAAGACACAAAGGTCACGACACACATCATCATTGTCGTTAAATTATCAATTAAAAAGCCCACTTCAAGCTTTAAGCCACCCAAGTTAGCCCATTGATACAGGGTACCATCAAAAGTCATGCCTGCACGTGTTTGATTAAACACAATCACCGAGCCGATGAATGCAATGGCAACACCGATAATCGTCGCAATGGCCGATGGTATGCGCCCCAACTGCTTACCAAACAGCCCTGCTAAAATCGCACCCACCAATGGGGCCATGGGAATCAAGACATACAACGCTTGCATAGGTTTCTCACTCTAAGGTCAAAAAAGCAAGTGTTTGCTTTTTTGAGTCTAAATTAGAGATTTCGCACAGGATTAAGTGTTCGAAATCTGGATTAAATCACATTACAGGATCAACTCAGGATCAACCTTTTAGGTTGTCGAGTTTATCCATATCCACAGTGTCCATATTGCGGAACAAGACCACCAAAATTGCCAAACCAATCGCAGATTCAGCCGCAGCCACCGTCAAGATAAAGAAAACAAAAACTTGACCTGCTGTATCGCCCAGCATATGTGAAAAAGCAACAAAATTCATATTCACTGCAAGCAACATCAACTCAACGGCCATTAAAAGCACAATCATGTTTTTGCGATTAAGCACCACACCAACAACACCAATGGCAAAAAGAGCTGAGCCTAAAATTAGGTAATGCGCATGTTCTAACATTATTTTTTCTCCTGAGAACCAGCAACCACCATTGGAGGGGCGACCGGGGCAGTTTCTGCCACAACAGGCGTGGGCGGATTCGTTTGGTGAGCAGACATATCCGCTGCAACCGTCACCATTGTCAAGCGATCACTTGATTTAACCTGTGCTTGTGCACTTGCATTTTGTGATTTTGCATCTTTACGATGACGTAATGTAATCGCCACAGCAGCAATCAAAGCAACCAACAAAATCAAAGCCGCAATCTCAAAAGGGAATGCATATTCTGTGTACATCACTTGACCAATTTTACGGGTATTTGAGCCATCAACCATCAAATTCTTCAACACATCCAAATTTGGCTTCACATTGAAATGATGGTAAATCACAGCACCCATTTGCAAAACCACGACGGTACCCAAACCGAAAGCCCAAGGCAATAAAGCTTTAAACCCCTTGCGTGGTTCAGATAGGTTCAGGTTAATCATCATTACGACGAATAAAAACAGAATCATGACGGCACCAACGTACACCAGAATCAGTAAAATTCCTAAAAACTCTGCTTGGAGCATGATCCAAATGCCTGCGGCCGAAAAAAACGAGAGCATCAGGAACAGTGCGGAGTGCACAGGATTGGGTACGGTCACAACCAACAAGGCGGAGACCAACAAAATTCCTGCGAATATAAAATATAAAATGCTTTGAACGTCCATTATCGTGTCTTCACTTATGTTACGGTTAATCGACTTATTTAAACTTTGCGTCTTGCGCTTTATTGGCCGCAATTTCAGCTTCGTATTTATCACCCACCGCCAACAACATCTCTTTGGTGAAATATAAATCACCGCGTTTTTCACCGTGATACTCAAAAATATGCGTTTCTACAATTGAATCAACAGGGCAAGACTCTTCACAAAAACCACAGAAAATGCACTTCGTTAAATCAATGTCGTAACGTGTGGTACGGCGCGTACCATCTTCGCGTTTGGCTGACTCAATCGAAATCGCCAATGCAGGACACACGGCCTCACATAATTTGCATGCAATACAACGTTCTTCGCCATTTGGATAACGACGCAATGCATGTAAACCACGGAATCGAGGTGACATTGGGGTTTTTTCTTCAGGGTACTGCAAAGTGACTTTGCGTTTGAAAAAATACTTACCCGTCACCGCCATGCCTTGTAACAATTCAAGCAGGAAGAAACTTTTAAAATAATGTTTTAATGGTGCCATGATCTTCGCCTTATTTCGCCCAAATGTTTAATGCTGGGATTTGCAACCAGATGCCAACAACCAACAACCAAACCAAGCATACAGGGATAAAAACTTTCCAGCCCAAACGCATGATTTGGTCATAGCGGTAGCGAGGAAATGTTGCACGAATCCACAAGAAGAAGAAAATCACTGATGCCATTTTCAACAACATCCAAACCACACCTGGGATGAAGGACAAGAAGGCAAACGGCGCATCCCAACCACCCAAGAACATCAAAGATGTCAATGCAGCAATCACATACATGTTGATGTACTCTGCCAAGAAGAACAAAGCAAAACCCATACCAGAGTATTCAATCATGTGACCCGCAACAATTTCAGACTCACCCTCAACCACATCAAACGGGTGACGGTTGGTTTCAGCCACACCCGAAATCAAATACACAAGGAACATCGGCAACAAGGGCAACCAATTCCAAGACAAAAGATTCAGCCCCATGTCAGCGAAACGACCTTTTTGTTGAACAGCCACAATGTCAAAGAAGTTCAAGCTGTTGCTGACCATCAACACCACAATGATCGCAAAACCCATTGAAATTTCATAAGAGACCATCTGCGCTGAAGCACGCATTGCGCCAAAGAAAGCATATTTCGAGTTGGATGCCCAACCCGCCAAAATCACACCGTACACACCTATTGATGCAATGGACATCACATACAATAATGCAGCATTAACATTGGCTATCACCAAATCTTTGCCAAAAGGAATCACAGCCCAAACTGCAAATGCAGGCACCAGAACCATCATCGGGCCTAAATAATACAAAGGTTTGTCCGCACGGGTTGGCGTAATGATTTCTTTGGTTAACAATTTCAATACGTCAGCAATTGGTTGCAACCACCCGCCTGGACCCACACGATTGGGGCCCAAACGACCTTGCATAAAACCAATGACTTTGCGCTCAATAAAAGTCAAATAGGCCACGGCCAATAAAATCACCACCATCAAAGGTACGATGCGGATCAAAGCCCAAATCACAGGCCAGCCACCGCCAAATGTCGCACCGCCCCATTGGGTGAACGAGTTAATCATTTCCATTATGCGCGCTCCACCGTCACAAAACCAAACTGACTGCCCAATTGAGCGGCCAATAGCGAACCTTGTTGAATATCAACGACATTGCCAGCCAACTCAGGGCGCAACACCGCTTGTGCTTTAACCTTAAGGCCATCTTGTTCAACAATGACCCAAGCCTCATCATCGGCCAAATCTTTGGTCAAACCCAAAGCGTCATACACCGCAGCAGACAAGCCCACAACTTGCGCTGACCGAGCCATGTCGGTTTGCTGCAAGCTTTCTGCTCGGCGGGTGATCGCATCCGCCGCATAAGCAGCCACGCGGGCACTGCGTTCAATGCCCATGCTCGGTTGACCCACAACCACGCTCACGTCAAGCACATTGGATTGATTCGCTGTTGCGGAAGCAATAACTTTATCCGTCAACACACGAACGTCGTTGATGTCATTGGCCGTGAAACTGCCATCATTACTTAAACCAAAGCGTTCAGCCAATACGCGCAACACTTTCCATGCAGGGCGGGACTGACCTCGTGGTTTAACAACAGGATTAAATGCTTGCGAGCGACCTTCTGCATTCACAAAAGTACCCGCCGTTTCAGTAAAAGGTGTCACAGGCAAAATGACATCAGCATACTCAGATGCCGCACTGAAATAAGCATTCATGGCCACCACAAATGCACCAGACAGTGCTTTTAGTGCTTGAGCTGGATTTGCAGATTCAAATTGTGGCTCAACATTGAGTAACACATAAGCATCACGTGGCGCATTGAACATTTGCACAGCATTTAAGCTGCCATTTTTTGCCACTGCGCCCACCGCATAAGCGCCCACGGTGTTGGCCCCCTCAGTCAGAACCGATATGGTTGATGCCGTTGCTGCAGCAATGCGATTAATGACCGTTAACAATTGAGCGGCTTGTGGATGGTTCATTACGGCGTTGCCGACCATAACAGCTTTATTTTTTGCACGAGAATCGCTCAAATTGCGAGCTGTTTGCGCTGCAAAAGAGGTGTCATTGGCATCATTTGCACTCAAAGCAGCTTCAATCGCAAGCAACTCAGACAACCATGCACTTGGTGCCAAGGCATTTTGACGTGCAGCCATCAGCAAATCACCAGCGGATGAGCCCAATACATTGATCTTCGCATTGCGTTTAACCGCTTGACGCAAGCGAGCTGCCAATAAAGGATGCTCTTCACGTAAATTACTACCAACAACCAAAGCCACATGAACATCAGAAAAAGCCGTAATCGGCATGCCCAACCACGGCGTACCTTGCAAAGCCCCCGCCAAAGTTTCATCGGATTGGCGCAAATTGGTGTCGATGTGTGTGCTGCCCAAACCATTGAGAAGCGCTTTCAACATATATAACTCTTCAACCGTTGCGGTATTACTCGCCAAAGCGCCAATCTTATCCGCACCAACTCGGCCTTTAATGGCTTTCAATTGCTCGACAACGTACGTGAAAGCTTCGTCCCAGCTGACAGCCGTCCATTTGCCATCGCGTTTGATCATGGGTTCTGTGACACGATCTTCTGATTTGAGGCCTTCATATGCAAAGCGATCACGATCCGAAATCCAGCAATCATTGACCTCTTCATTTTCAAATGGCAAGATGCGCATCACTTCATTGCCTTTGACTTGAACAATCAGATTTGAACCCAAACTGTCGTGTGCACTGATTGATTTACGGCGAGACAACTCCCAGTTACGAGCGCTGTAGCGGTATGGTTTTGAAGTAATAGCACCCACTGGGCACAAATCAATCATGTTTCCTGACAATTCTGAATTGACTGTATTGCCGACAAAAGTAGTGATTTCAGCGTGCTCACCACGCCCCAACATACCGAGCTCCATCACGCCCGCCACTTCTTGACCAAAGCGAACACAACGCGTGCAATGGATGCAACGCGCCATCTCCTCCATAGAAATCAAGGGGCCCACTTCTTTATGAGTAACCGTGCGTTTCTCTTCATGATAGCGTGAGTTATTACCACCGTAGCCCACAGCCAAATCTTGCAACTGGCACTCGCCGCCTTGGTCACAAATCGGGCAATCCAAAGGGTGATTCAGCAACAAAAATTCCATCACATCTTTTTGAGCTGTCGCAGCTTTTGGCGATTCAACTTGTGTGCGCACAACCATACCTGGCGTCACTGGTGTGGCGCAAGCGGGCAATGGCTTGGGTGCTTTTTCAACTTCAACCAAACACATGCGGCAAGAGGCCGCAATCGATAATTTTTTATGATAGCAAAAGTGAGGAACGTACTTACCGAGTTGCTTCACGGCGTCCATCACCATACTACCTTCTGGCATTTCTATTTTTACGCCATCAATTTGCATTTCAACCATGGTGAGTCACCTTCAAATAACGTGTGAGCTGGGCACGAGGCAAGACTTGTGCTCAATGTGATGGGCGAACTCATCACGGAAATGTTTGACAAACGAACGAACAGGCATGGCAGCGGCATCGCCCAAGGCGCAAATCGTGCGGCCCATGATGTTGCCTGCAACCGAATCGAGCAGCTCCAAATCGCCAGGGCGACCTTGACCATGTTCAATCCGATGAATCACTCGCCACAACCAGCCTGTGCCCTCGCGACATGGAGTGCATTGGCCACATGATTCTTCGTAGTAAAAATAAGACAAGCGCAACAATGATTTCACCATGCAACGGGTGTCATTCATGACAATGATTGCACCAGAGCCAAGCATTGAACCCGCTTTTGAAATAGAATCGTAGTCCATATCCGTCGCCATCATGATCTCACCCGGCACCACAGGGGCAGAAGAACCACCTGGAATGACCGCTTTAATCTTGCGACCTTCGCGCATACCGCCTGCAAGCTCAAGGACTTTGGCAAAAGGTGTGCCCATAGGCACTTCATAGTTGCCTGGATACGTCACATCGCCTGAAATCGAGAAAATTTTGCTGCCACCGTTATTCGGTTTGCCAATGTCCAGATATGCTTGGCCACCCATTTTTAACAAGAACGGCACTGCCGCAAAAGTTTCAGTGTTGTTGATGGTGGTCGGTTTACCGTACAGACCAAATGATGCAGGAAATGGTGGTTTGAAACGAGGTTGACCCTTTTTACCTTCAAGAGACTCAAGCAAAGCGGTTTCTTCACCGCAAATGTATGCCCCATAACCATGATGAGCAAATAAATCAAAGTCAAATCCAGAACCACAAATATTATCGCCCAACACACCCGCTTGACGCGCTTGCGCCAACGCCTCTTCAAAACGCAGGTATTCGGAGAAAATTTCACCGTGAATGTAGTTATAACCTTTGGAAATGCCCATGACATAAGCCGCAATCGTCATGCCTTCAATCAATGCGTGTGGGTTGTAACGAATGATGTCACGGTCTTTGAATGTGCCTGGCTCACCCTCATCGGTGTTACACACCAAATATTTTTGCCCAGGGTACGCACGGGGCATGAAGCTCCACTTTAAACCTGTTGGAAAACCTGCGCCACCACGACCACGCAAGCTGGACAACTTCATTTCAGCAATGATTTCGTCTGCAGGTGTCTGTTCAGCCAAGATTTTTTTGAGCACAGAATAGCCACCACGAGCGACGTAATCGTCCAAGCCCCAGTTGTCGCCATTTAAACCCGCCAAGATGACAGGATCGATGTGTCGGTTGTGCAAACTCGTCATTGCGCCAGCTCCTGCAACAGTGCGTCGATTTTTTCAGTGCTCATGAAACTGCACATATTATGGTTGTTGAGCAACAAAACAGGCGCATCCCCACAAGCACCCATGCATTCGCCTTCTTTCAACGTAAACAAACCATCCGCGGTTGTTTCGTTAAAGCCGATGTTTAATTTCTTTTTAATGTAATCTGCGGCATCAACCCCGCCAGTCAAAGCGCAAGGCAAGTTGGTGCACACGGTGATTTTATGCTTACCAACGGGCTTTAAGTCATACATATTGTAAAATGTAGCGACTTCCTCGACAGCAACTGGCGGCATTTCAAGGATCTGAGCGATTTCCTGCATGATTTCTGGAGACACCCAACCTTTTTCAACCTGTGCAATACGCAATGCACCCATTACCGCAGATTGCTTGTGTTCAGCTGGGTATTTGGCGACTTCCGCCGCAATTTGTACTAATGCTTGTTCTGATAACATGCTCATTCCTTGTCCTGCTTAACGGTCAATTTCGCCAAACACGATGTCTTGTGTACCAATAATTGTTACAACGTCTGCCAACATATGCCCACGACTCATTTCGTCAAGTGCTTGCAAATGTGCAAAGCCTGGTGCACGAATCTTCAAACGGTAAGGTTTATTTGCCCCATCTGACACCATATAAATGCCAAACTCGCCTTTAGGGTGCTCAACGGCCGCATACGCTTCAGACTGCGGAATGTGCATGCCTTCTGAAAACAATTTGAAGTGATGGATCAACGCTTCCATATTGGTTTTCATGTCTGTGCGTGAAGGAGGGGCAATTTTATGGTCATCCACAATGACCGCACCTGGATTCTTCTTGAGCCAGTCGATGCACTGAACCATAATCTTGCATGACTCACGCATTTCAGCGATGCGCACCAAATAGCGATCGTATGAGTCACCATTTTTACCAATGGGTATATCAAAGGCCATCTGTTCATACACTTCGTAAGGCTGATTTTTACGCAAATCCCAAGCAATGCCTGAACCGCGTAACATCGGCCCAGTAAAGCCCCAGGCTTTTGCACGCTCTGGTGTCACAATGCCAATGTCCACCAACCGCTGCTTCCAGATCCGATTGTCTGTCAACAAGGTTTCATATTCGTCCACAGCATTTGGAAAGCGCTGTGTAAAATCTTCTAGAAAGTCAAGTAATGTGCCTTGACGATTCGCATTGACACGATCCACAGACGATTGACTGCGAACGGTTGACTTACGCAATTGCGGCATTGTGTCTGGCAAATCACGAGCCACACCACCTGGGCGATAGTATGCCGCATGCATGCGCGCACCCGAAACAGCTTCGTATGCATCAAACAAATCTTCGCGGTCACGGAAAGCATACAAGAAAGGGGTCATCGCACCGACGTCCAGCGCATGGGCACCAATCCACATTAAGTGGTTCAAGATACGCGTGATTTCATCAAATAACACACGAATGTATTGCGCACGCACTGGCACTTTTACATCCAACATTTTTTCAATGGTCATCACATAAGCGTGCTCATTGCTCATCATCGACACATAATCCAAGCGATCCATGTAAGGCAACGCCTGCATGTATGTCTTGTGTTCAGCCAGTTTTTCAGTGGCACGATGCAACAAACCAATGTGTGGGTCTGCACGCTGCACGACCTCACCATCAAGTTCAAGCACCAAGCGCAAAACACCATGCGCCGCAGGATGCTGCGGGCCAAAGTTCAGGGTATAATTTTTAATTTCTGCCATGTTTGATCTCACAACAGCCGCTTAATGCGCGCCGCCGTAGCCTTTCTCACGAACAATGCGCGGGGTGTTTTCACGCGGGTCAATCGTCACTGGTTGATAAATGACGCGCCCTTGATCTGGGTCGTAACGCATTTCAACATATCCAGATACTGGAAAATCTTTGCGCAATGGGTGACCAATGAAACCATAATCGGTCAAGATTCGGCGCAAGTCATTGTGGCCTTCGAACACCAAACCATACATGTCAAATGCTTCGCGTTCATACCAATCCGCAGCCGACCAAACAGGAACAACCGAAGCCAACACAGGAAATTGCTCATCTTCAGCAAAAACACGCAAACGCAAACGTTGGTTATTTTCAATAGACAACAAATGCAAGACCACAGCAAAGCGTGCACCAGACCAAACATCATCCCAAGCACCGTCGGCGTACTCAGAATAATCCATCCCTGCCAAATCGATCATCATGTCGAATTTGAACACTGGATGGTCATGCAACGTTTTGCAGATGGTCAAATAATCCACCGCCGCAACCGTTAAAGTTACCTCGCCCAAAGCCTCCACCACTTTGGCATCCGACCCAAAAACAGTGTGAAGCTGTGCCACTAAAGCATTTTGCCATGTACTCATGCAGCACCTCGGGTGATGGTATTGACGGATTTTTGCTTACGAATGATTTTATTTTGCAGCTGAATGATGCCGTAGATTAAGGCTTCTGCAGTGGGTGGGCAACCTGGCACATAAATATCAACAGGCACGACACGATCGCAACCACGAACAACTGAATAAGAATAATGGTAATAACCACCACCATTGGCACATGAACCCATTGAAATAACCCAGCGCGGTTCGGCCATCTGATCGTAAACTTTACGCAAAGCGGGTGCCATTTTATTGCACAACGTACCCGCCACAACCATTACGTCTGATTGACGTGGGCTTGGACGAAACACAATGCCGAAACGGTCCAAATCATAACGTGCTGCACCCGCATGCATCATTTCAACAGCGCAGCAAGCCAAACCGAACGTCATCGGCCACAAAGAGCCCGTGCGTGTCCAGTTGACCAGATTTTCTGCCGTGGTGGTGATGAAGCCTTGCTTCTCGATGATTTCTTCAGCCATCAAATTACCTCTTTTTTATACGTACCCAAGTCACCAAAGACTTACAACTGAGCCTAGCAGTATGCAGAACCAACCTTACACACAGCAGACAGAGTTCATTTTATTCGCTCAATAATTTAAAACAATGAATGCGAGAAAACACCAGCGAGTTACTCCCAGTCCAGAGCGCCTTTTTTCCAGATGTACACATAACCCAAAATCAACTCAGCCAAGAAAACCAGCATAAAAACAAAACCTGTCCAACCGAGGTAATCCAACGACACAGCCCAAGGTACCAAGAATGCGGTTTCCAAATCAAACAAAATAAATAAAATGGCGACAAGATAGTAACGCACATCAAAACGCATGCGCGCATCTTCAAAAGCTTCAAAGCCGCATTCATAGGGGGAAAGTTTGGCCGCGTCAGGTTTACGAGGGCCGAGCAGAAAGCCAATGACCACAACTAACAAACCCAAACCTGTGGCCGCCAACAAAAACAGCAACACGGGGACATAATTGGCTAATATCATGATATTTATCCGCTCTTAAGGTGATGTGGTGTAACGTATTTTAAATGGGCGTGGGACAGAGCACCCACATCCTTTTCTTGACAGATTTACTGCTTTTCACACAAAGCCATTGCAGGCTTAATGTAAATTTTGCGCGGAAGCATCCGCGCAATTTTCACTCATCAATCAAAAACAGATGTTTTTGATTGAAATGATGGTGCCGACGGCGAGAGTCGAACTCGCACAGCCTACGGCCACTACCCCCTCAAGATAGCGTGTCTACCAATTTCACCACGTCGGCTAAAACTATTGCATTAATTATGACATTAACATTGCACTGCTATTTCTTATTACTTCGGAATGCCATCTGTAGCTGCTGGAACAGCGGGGCTTGTCGCTGGTGCAACTGGCGCCACTGCTTTATCCAAAACACTACCAGAACCCGAACCCACTCCCGTGAAGACGAAAGCAAGCAAAACGGTGCTGATGATAAACAAGGTTGCCAAATAGGCCGTTGTCCTGCTCAAAAAATTGGCTGACCCCACCGAGCCAAACACGCTGCCAGAAGAGCCACCACCAAAAGATGCGCCTGCATCAGCACCTTTACCATGTTGCAAAAGCACCAGCGTAATCACACCCAAAGCAGCGATCACTTGCAACACCACTAAAATTGACTTTAATACGTCCACTGTATATCCCTTGCACGCCTCAGCGAGCTGCCTCAGCGATGCTTAAAAATTCAGACGCCACCAATGACGCCCCACCGATTAAGCCACCATCCACATCAGCTTGACTGAAAATCTCTGCGGCGTTGGCCACTTTCACACTACCGCCGTACAACATACTCACACTTTCAGCGCCCAACTCAAGCAAAGCCTCTCGCAACCACGAATGAACCTCCTGTGCTTGCTCGGGTGTTGCTGTTTTTCCTGTGCCGATAGCCCAAACGGGCTCATACGCCAAAATAGACTGTTTCAAACCTTCTGCACCAACCTCATTGGCC
Organism: Ephemeroptericola cinctiostellae; assembly: GCF_003339525.1. Classification (GTDB taxonomy): domain Bacteria; phylum Pseudomonadota; class Gammaproteobacteria; order Burkholderiales; family Burkholderiaceae; genus Hydromonas; species Hydromonas cinctiostellae. Next base: position 68,529 of record NZ_CP031124.1, read on the forward strand.
ACGACTGAAAACTGTCGCAACACCACCGCTTGCGCTTGACCTGCTTCACGCTCTGCGAGCGTCTCACCGACGCAAACCACAGGCATGAGGCCTGCGTCCAAAGCAGCTTTCGCTTTTTTTGCCACAACAACATCAGTTTCGCCAAACAAGCTGCGGCGTTCAGAGTGCCCTACCAAAACCAAAGACACACCAAACTCTTTTAGCATTTTCGCTGACACTTCGCCAGTATAGGCACCTTCTTCAAACTGACTGACATCTTGCGCACCCAAAACAACGGCGCTGTTAGATAGGGCAGACTGCACCTGTGCCAAATAAGGGAAAGGAACGCACACGGCCACTTTAGCAGAATCAGACAAAGGAATCGACTTAACCACAGACTCTAACAGCGCAGCATTTGATGCCAAATCGCCATTCATTTTCCAATTACCCACGACCCACGTTGTACGCACACACTTCCCCTCTTAAGGTTTTTTGGCACTATTTTTTGCACAGCACCAAAGCAAACGAATTATACGCATTTGAACCCATGCGGTCAATCGCCGCGTTACCCTTTTATGGGAAACAATTCATGTTTTATATTAAAGCCACAGGCCCCGCACAATGAGAATAAGTCTCACAAACCCAGCAAGCACTTGTAAACAGGCGAATCAGCTCAACACCACTCAGTTGAAAAAAAGACTTTTTAAGGCCATTGCAACACAATTTTTCCAATATTTAAATTTGATTCCATTCGATTGTGCGCCAAAATTACGTCTTCAAAGCCAAAAACATGGTCAATCACAGGCTGAATATCGCCAGCCTCCAACTTAGGCCACACCGCTAAGCGCAATTGACGCGCAATGTGCGCTTTCATTGTACTTGACTGTCGGCGTAAATATGAACCCGTTAAGGAAATTTCTTTCGCCATCACCTCATTGATTTTTAATTCAGCACGATGACCCGCAAGAAAGGCAATCCACGCCAAGCGCCCACCATGCGCCAAAGCTTTCACGTTGCTGGCCAAGGAGCCCCCTCCCACCATATCCAATACCACATTCGCCCCCTGTTGCTCGGTCATGGCAAGAAAAACATCCACCCAATCCGCCTCATGGTAATTCAACGCACCCACAGCACCCAGTCGAACACAAGCATCACGCTTTTCAAGCGTTCCCGCCGTCACCCAAACCTTTTGCCCCATGGCTTTTGCCATCTGAATGGCAGCAACACCAATGCCACTTGCACCCGCATGCACCAACAAGGTTTCCACGCCATCGCGCCCTAAATGCGCTCGCTCAAACACATTGAACCATACAGTAAAAAAGGTTTCAGGCAAGCTGGCAGCCTCAACCACGCTCCATCCACGCGGCACAGGCAAGCACTGGGCACGCTCAACCACCACATACTCAGCATAACCACCACCATGGGTCAAGGCGCATACGCAATCACCCAATGCAAAACCATCACCCAAATCGCCACCCACCACTTCACCAGCCACCTCAAGCCCCAAAATGGGCGAGGCATCAGCGGGTGGCGCATACAGACCGCTGCGCTGCAACACGTCAGGGCGATTCACCCCCGCTGCTTGCACCTTGATCAAAAGCTGCCCGACACCTGCACTTGGACGAACCACCTCCGCTATGCGCATCACCGATGCATCACCCACACCATCACAAATCACCGCTTGCATTGTGCTGCGACCATTGCTCATTCCATCCTCCTGATTTGCTCATCTTGCATACGCGCAAAAAAAGCCATCGCCACCAACGCCCCAATGAGCGCAAAAAACATGTCCGATTGTGTATCCCACACATCACCTTGTGTGCCAAGAAAAGCTTCAGCGCCCTGTCCCAGCGCCAAAGCAGCCCACCACTCAACAAGCTCGTATAACGCACTGATGGTCATGGCCACACACAGCGCCAACACACCAGCAACGTCCGACCGCACCACCCAACTGCGACGAATCAGTACCTCACGAGCAGCTAAAGCAGGCACAAATCCTTGCATAAAATGCCCAATTTTGTCATAAGGATTTCGACTCAAATGAAGCACATCCTGCATCCAAAAACCAAAAGGCACACGCGCATACGTGTACGCACCACCAACAATCAACACCAGCGCATGAAGCGCAATCAATCCCATCAACATGGGCGTCAATGGAAAACGTTGACGCGAACACCACAACACAGGCACGACCAACACAACGGGTGCCACCTCCATCCACCAGGTATTGCGCTCGTACGGTGAAATACCAGAAACCACCAAGGCCACCCCCACCACAGTCCACACCCCACTCATAAACAATGCGCTCATCACACCCCTTACACTCAAAAAAACAACCCCGCATCAACAACAGCGGGGTTTATTCAGGTTTTATTTTGGCAACAATGTAATCTCTAAATGGTCTTTAGCCACTTCGACTTTTTCAGGCAACCATGTTTTACCAGCAAAACGCAATTTATCGGCTTCAATTTTATAGATGGGTACATCCGTGCCAAATTTTTTGCCCACCATACGCTGTGCTTGATTTTTCACCACCCCATCCAACATGTCAGGCAAATTGGTCACATCGAACTTATCCACCTTCATATCACGCAACACCACGGCACCTTGCGCCTCATCGTATGCGGGGATGCCGGACACACTCATTGTCCCATCAAGCTTCACACCCAAAAAACCCGTTTCGACAAACGCATCAAAATCTGCACCGATCCGCTGGCTGTCAGGCAACAACTTCAAGGTGGGCGCCGCCATCGTCACATTGCTTTCATGTAACTTGGCCGCCATTGTCGTCCAGTTTTTATCCACCAGCTTTTGCAACTGCGTCTGACTGACAGTAAACGAATGTGTGCTATTCAAGGCCTGACAACCCACCAACGCCACCCCCGCCAGCACCACAATCGCCATGCACCACTTAATGAGCTTTGCCATTTCAACAACCCTTTTCATCACACATTCACCTCGCTGGGCATGGTTTCATGCTCCAATCGCATCAAAAACACCATTGCATGCTCACGTGTTTCACCGCACATCTCTGGTGATGCCTGCAAACCACCACACACTTTAGGACGACGCGCATCTCCAAACAAACGACACAAATCCCGCTCATCCAACTGCACACAACGCACGCCTGCAGGTTTGCCATTGGGCATACCCACGATGGGTGAGCTGATTGATGGCGCAATGCAACATGCTGCGCAACCCAAGCGACACACCATTGTCATGACTTAATCTTCAAACACGTGTGCAGGCACGGGCACATTCAATTTATTCAACTCACACACCCGAATCAAACCATCCAGCCCCGCCGCAATCGTTTGCTGGCGAATCGCGGCACGATCACCTTCAAAATGACGCGTCACGGTACGCACAAACGTCGTACCAACACCATCGCGCCAACCCCAAGCGATGCACACCGTACCCACTGGCTTTTCCGCTGTCGCTCCGCCTGGACCCGCGATGCCACTGACCGCGATGCTGCAATTCACACCCAGCGTGCGCAAAGCCCCCCCCGCCATTTGTGCCACAACAGGTTCACTGACTGCGCCATATTTTGCCAAATCATCGGTGCGCACATTTAACACATCTTGCTTCACCGCATTACTGTACGCCACAATGCCACCGGTAAACCAACTGCTTGCGCCTGCAAGTTCAGTCAATGTATGAGCGATGCCGCCACCCGTGCACGACTCCGCCGTACCCATGTGCCAACCCTGCTGATTCAAACGATCCGCCAACGTCATCACGCGCGCAACCATGTCTGGTGTTAAATTTAAACTCATGACATCATCCAAAAGAAAGCCTGCTTACCCACCGAGAACACCAACAACGCATAAAACGCCGCCATCACATCGTCCAACATCACGCCCAAACCATTCGTCCACTGCGCATCCACCAAGCGAATCGGATATGGCTTCCAAATGTCAAACAGCCGAAACAAGGCGAATGCAATCGCCTGCTGCCACAACGGTGCGGGCATGACAAACAACATCACCAACCAAATCGCCCACATTTCATCAAACACAATCGACGAATCATCGTGCACCCCCAACTGCTTGCCCGTCACATGACACGCCCACACACCCACAGGAAAGCTCACCGCCAGCACCAACGGCCACGCCCAAGCATACGCACCCAATGATTGATTGAGAAAGACAAACACCAACCAGCCCACCAACGTACCCCACGTCCCAGACGCGGGATGCAACAAGCCAGAACCCACACCCTGCGCAATGATATGAGCAGGATGCACCAGCATCCATTGAAAACGTGTTTGCACTTTTAAATCCTTTTCACAATCATTAAAACGTTGTTTTATGGGCAACGAAACAACCACTCCACCCCAAATCGGCAGTAAAAACCTAAGAAAAATGATTATACCCGCGCCACTCACTCATGTGTACCAAGCCTTCGGGTGAATTTTCACTGCGCCACAGCACATTCGGCGCCTCACCCTCCCGCTCAACCACCCGCCCGACTCGCGTCAAAGGCACACCCACATGGATGGATAAAGCCGCCAACACATCGCGCTGCGTTACAGGTGCGGTAAAGCACAGCTCATAATCATCGCCACCCGTCAGCGCATCGCGCCAAGCATGCCACAAGGGGCATTCTTGCTCAAGATTAAGATTTTTCAATGGAGACGACAACGGCAAAGCATCGCAATCAATTTCCACATCGGCATTTGACGCCTGCAACACATGGCGCACATCGCCCGCCAAGCCATCCGACAGGTCCAACATGCTGCTCGCCACCCCACGCAACGCTGCACCCAAAGCCACTCTGGGCATGGGGCATTCCAACCGTGGGCGCAAAGCCGTCAAAGCCAGCGCCTCCGCCACACTCAAAACCTCGCCCGACCGCTCGCGCAGCAACAACGCCAACGCGCACGCCGCATCACCCAGCGTTCCCGACACCCATACATCATCCCCCACTCGCGCACCATCACGGCGAATCGCCGCACCTGCGGGGACTTGCCCAAATGCCGTGATGTTGATCACCAAGCCATTGTGTTCAAGCGAAGCCACACTTTTCGTTGTATCGCCACCGATTAAATCACAATTGAACTCACGCGCCAAGTTCAACAAACCACCACTAAAATCAGCAAGCCACGCCTCACTCACAGCAGGCAGGGCCAATGACAACGTAAACCCCAACGGCTCCGCGCCCATCGCCGCCAAATCCGACAGATTCACGGCCAACGCTTTATGTCCCAAAGTGCGCGCATCCACATCCCAGAAAAAATGCCGCCCCGCCACCAACATGTCGCTGGTCACTGCACACTGATGCCCTTGAGTCACGCGAAACAAGGCACAATCATCGCCCACACCAAGGTCCGCACGCAGCGGGGGTGAGGTGAAATAAGACTGGATGATTTGGAATTCGTGCATTCCCATTTATTTAGATCCCACTGTAATCATAAAACACATGTCCAAATTAATCTGACCGCAAAGACTCACCTTAAAATGATGACCAGCACAAACCGATTGATCCTCACACATACAACAAACCCCAACATTCACCGCCCATAAAACGAAAAATGCTGGGGTTCATACAACGCATCATCCGTTTATGATGCTGCGGCAACTTCTTCTGTACGTAAACTGCCTGCAAGCTTATCCAGCACGCCATTGACGTATTTAAACCCATCGGTACCGCCGAAGCTCTTGGTGATTTCGACCGCCTCGTTGATGACGACTTTGTAGGGAACGGACAATTCGTTTTTCAGCTCATACGCCGCAACAAGCAAAACGCCGTGCTCAACAGGTGAGAGCTCAATCAAGGGGCGATCAATAAATGGGGTGATGGCTTCACGGAGCCCATCCACTTGATCGACCACACCGCTAAACATTTGTTTGTAATAAGTTTCATCGGCTTTGTGAAAATCAGGGGTTTCGCGGATGAACAAGTCCGCAGCGCTGCGGCTGGCTTCGCCTGTCACGATCCATTGGTAGAGGCCTTGCACGACCAGTTCACGTGAACGGCGGCGGGCGCTTTTGCTGTTGGTTTCTTTAGCCATTATGCTTCTTCTTCGTCTGAGGTAAATCCAATAAATTCATCGAGGCCTTCATACAGACAGGCCATTTCGATGGCAACGCGGGCAGCGTCTGTGCCTTTTTCAACCACGCGGGCAAAAGCTTGCTCGTCGTTTTCAACGGTCAAAATCGCGTTGGCGATGGGCATGTTGTGATCGAGACCGACTTTGGTGATGCCCGCGCCCGATTCATTTGACACGAGGTCAAAATGATAGGTTTCACCGCGAACAACGGCACCGAGGGCGATCAGCGCGTCGAACTCTTCCGATTGACACAGCATTTGTAAAGCCAATGGCACTTCGAGTGCACCCGGAACGGTGATGTACAAGATGTCTTCTTCGGTCAAGCCTTGTGCCAGCAGTTCGGTCACGCAAGCGTTGAGCAAAGCATTGCAGATGTCTTCGTTAAAGCGGGCTTGGACAATGCCAATGCGCAAGCCTTTGCCTGTGATTTCAGGTTTGAATTGTTCAATCATGGTGCTGCTCCTTAAGGTGACACATTAAATATGATGCACTAAAAATGATGACCAAATGAGGTGCTTTAAACGGCGGTAAAACCAACCACTTCAAGGTCAAATCCGCTCATGGATGGCATTTTACGCGGGCTGCCCAGCAATGTCATCTTGTGCACGCCCAAATCTTTTAAAATCTGGGCACCGATGCCATACAAGCGCAGTTCCGTGGGCTGTTTTTGCACTGTGCTGAGCCCCGTGCTTTTGGCATTGAGTCGTTCAAATTGCTCAACCAATCGCGCGGATGACTCTTGGCAGTTGAGCAATACCGCCACCCCCACACCTTTGCTGGCAATGTATTTCAAGGCATCATCGACCGATACGGAGTGTGTGGTGTGGCCGATGTCGAGCACATCCAACACCGATAAAGGCTCATGCACGCGCACGGGAATGGTCTCCATCGTGCTGACATCGCCCATTGCCAAAGCCAGATGCACTTGCGTGCTGCATTGCTCTTTGTACAGCACCGCTTTAAATTCACCGTGAGCGGTTTGCATTGTGTGTTCACCGATGCGCTCGATTAACTTTTCACGTGCACTGCGGTACTCGATGAGGTCTGCAATGGTGCCAATTTTTAAGCCATGCTGTTCGGCGAACACCAACAAGTCAGGCAAACGCGCCATCTCACCGTCGTCGTTCATGATTTCACAAATCACCGATGCAGGCGTCAAGCCCGCCAAGCGCGACAAATCGCAACCCGCTTCGGTGTGACCCGCTCGCACCAACACGCCGCCATCGCGTGCGCGCAAGGGGAAAATATGACCCGGCTGAACAATGTTGGCCGCACTGTATTGTTCGCCCGCCGCGATCTCAACCGTTTTGGCTCGATCTGCTGCAGAGATGCCTGTGGTCACGCCTTCTTTCGCTTCAATCGAAACGGTAAAATTTGTACCATACTGCGTGCCATTTTCACCACCACCGACCATCATCGGTAAGTTCAATGCATCACAACGTGCTTCGGTGAGTGTTAAGCAAATCAAGCCACGGCCGTATTTGGCCATGAAATTAATCGCCTGTGGTGTGACAAAATCAGTGGCCAACACCAAATCACCTTCGTTTTCGCGGTCTTCTTCATCAACCAAAATCACCATGCGCCCTGCTTGCAGTTCGGCGATGATTTCAGCGGTCGATGCCATCGTGGTTGTACTCATATCGCTTTGCAGCCCAATAAATTTTAAAGTGCCATTGTACGCGATTTAGGCCCGATGGATTTTGCAAAAAACGCGTTCGCTTTGGTGGATACTGATTCATCTCGACCTTGCTTTCAAATAAGAAACCACATCACATCGGTGTCATGATGCGCCCGTTCACGGACACATCGGTTTGAGTGTGACGCCATCACTTGCGCACGCCAATGGCAGACCATTCGCCCACACCGTCAGCCGTATCAACAAAGCTCACGTCAAACTCGTGTTTCAAATCAGGATGATTGAAATTCAGCATCACCCAGTTGCGGGCAAAAGGTGCATCGTCACTGAATGTCGTTTCACCTTGCACAATGATTTTTTGCTTATTGGTCTCTGAGTCTGAGCGATACCACACTTTGCTGCCTTTTTTCAGGTGCAAAGTCAACGTGCCGGTGGCGGCATCTTTTTGCTCAGCGTCGTACGACCCCGTGACAACGAGATTTGGCAAAAACACCTCACCCGTGAACAGTGAATAAGAATCCTTACCCATCCAATCGCTGCTGACGATTGTCCGTTGCTTCACAACCTGATGGCGCAAGGACATGGCATGGGCCTGATCAAGCACGGTGTAAGGCAAGGCCGCGCTTGGTGTGCCATTGTTTGTACTGGTATTGTCACCGACATCATTGACGCCGACAGCAACAGGCGCAGGGTTTGGCACTGGAGCCTGCGCCCAATTCGCACCAATAACGGTTTCACAATCAGGATTTAAACCACGGAAAATCAAATTTTTCCCAACATGATCCGCCATCAAATACACCACAAAACCAGACTGCTTCGATTGAATGTTAACTTTCGCAGCCACGTCAGGGCGTGGTTGCCCCGTCAACCCATAGCCCACAACACGACGTTGCTCATCCAACACATGCACGATTGTGGGCACCTCTTTGGTCGGTAGCTGAAAAGCCCAGCCCATGATCCGCACATACGCCTGCTCACTGCCCTCTTGTGGCCACACAGCACTCATGTTGTCGAAAGCCAATTGACATTGGTTCATTGATGTTTTGGGTGCATCCAATTGCCCCAACAATGCTGCTGCACCACGCATCCCATCATTGGCAAATACTGAACGTTGATGCCCTACGGCCTCCTTGGCAATCTCGAAAATCCGACCATCAGCAGACAACGGACGGATCGCTTCGGCATCACGGATGTTCAACGCCAAGGCCAATGCCCCTCTTTTTTGCTGAAAAAGCTGCTCCCCACGCCCTTCAAGGGCCCGCAATTGAATTGGAAGCAAAGCCAACACCAGCACAAGCAAAGGCGCACAAACACGTAAAGGGTGGGTTTTAAACACGCGGCTCAATGTCGGCACGCACAACACCAACATCACCGCCCACGCCACCAACACAGACGTTTGGTGATGACTGTTGACCGCTTGCGCCACATCAAATGATGCACGCCCCACAAACCCACCCAAAACAGAACTGACGAAATACAACACATACACCAGCAACGCCACGTACAACGATGCATGACGCGCGTCCAAGCTGCGCAAACAACGACACATGGCGGTCAACGCCAGCACCACAAACATGACACCACCCGCAAAAGCCAGCCACAAGCTGGTTGCAACGCCCACCCAAGGCAAGCCCATGTAAAAAAACAAGCCACCAAAAAATGTCAAAACATATCGGCCAACGGCCAGAGGCATCACCCCCAACAGCTGCACCACGGGCACACGATCAACTGGACTGACATGGCCATAAAAATAGCCACACACACACAGTGCCGCCAACACAAACAGCACAACCGATTTTGCCGCCCCCATGCGCATCCATAAGCTGTACACCAACATCAAGGGCAAAACGAGGACACCGTTGATCATGCTGCCCACTGCCGCGATGCCGCACAACACCGCCAACAGGAAGTAACGACCACTTCGAGCTTCAACAGCGACGGAACGATGCATAAAGTAGAAAGCGGCCAACGGCAACAACTGAGCCAAAAAGAGTTGCGACTGAAAACCCCACGTCAAATTTTCTTCTTGAGACCACGCAAACAAGACCGCAACACATGCACCAAACAACACCCAGCGCAATTCACGGTCATGTTTTTCACCCAACAACCCCCTCAAAAAAAGATAAAACAGTCCCGTAGTACAGCACACCAAAGCATAATTCACCACCAATAAAAACCAACTTTGCCCACCAAAAACAGCGATGTCCAACCAAAACAGCATCCGTGACAAAACGATGCGGTGCTCATTGTGTTGCCCCCACCACGCCCCAAGGTCACCCTGGCGAACGGCCTCATAAAAGCCCAAATAGCCCGTCCACATGTCTGAGTAAGGCACAGGCGTATACGCCTTTGAAACCCCAACCACAGCCAGCTCAACATACATCAAAGCGATTAAACCAAAAACCATGGCCCATTTATATTGCTTAATCCAATTCATAATTTCAATTTCTTAACAATGGCGGTTGGAATGGTCTGGATGATGGACGGGATCGCCTCCAAACCACGGAAAATAAAAAATCTGATTTTTTGTATTTAAAAGAAAGGGCAAAGGACGTCATGCCTGCCACGCTGCGGTGCTGTATTCCTCAGGTCATTAACTAACCGTGCCTTGGTTTAATCACAACACCCTTTGAACCGTTTAAATCAATCATGAAAGGAGGAGCCATCATGGTCGCAAGGTCTAGTGCAATCCGTCAAACAGCCCTCAAACCGCATGAAAAAATACGGAAAAGTAACAAACCATGGGCACAGGCACGCCTTTCCTATGGCTTTTGCTCTGGATAATTTGACCTCAGGCTGTCCATCAAGGCGTGTAAAGTGGCACGCACTTGAGCTTCAGTACCGCCCATCAACACGGCATCATCCAATGCGTCTTGTGCCAGTTCGCGCAGCTCGTCAAGGTTCTCGTTCAGTACTTTGATTTTCTCAACACAGGCCAAAGCGGAGCCATCAGGCTTGTGCCAAATCGGTGGTTTAAATGAAGTCATGGGGGTCACAATGCAGGTGGGATACGTATAAAGACGTAAAGCCATGATTTTATCATGGCTTTACGTCTTTGCTGATGACTAGATGATGCAGGTTGATGCAAAAAAATGATTATTTTTGACGATACAACAAAGCATCCAACGATAACTTTCCTACCCCCAAAACAACAACAGCCATCAATAAAATCGCCCAATATTTGTGATCGTTAATCGCTGCAGGACACTCAAATTCAAACAACTGTGGGTATGAAACCACAGCCATGGCATTGACCACAAACAAGCCCAGAGCCGCCCAACGGCCAAATAAGCCGACGATCAATAAGAAGGAGAACAACAACTCACCTGCCGTGCCCATCCATGCCGCCACCATGGGCGACAACACAGGCACTTGATATTCACTGCTGAACAGCTCAACGGTTTGCGACCAATCTTCAATTTTAACCAAGCCAGACTTCAAAAATTGCCAAGCCACGAATACCCGTACAGCCAATAAAAACACACTGGCCAAGCTGTGTTCAAAGGCGCTTTGCTGCCCACTCCACAGCGCACAACGCCATACCGAATTGTTTCTCATTTTATTCCTTCTTTTCATTTCAAAACCACATCATCACCCATGCACCACACCCCTGCAGCCAAACAACGCGGCAAGAATGCAACAAAATCCACACTCAGGGACGCCTCATCCAAACGTTCAAATGCAGCTTCAAAAGTGGCCCCATCGCGCAGCAATTCAAGCAAACAACATTCAGACTCGCTTAACACTTCAACCTGCACGCGCCACTGTGGGCGAGACACCAACACCCATTCATGTTGTCGAATGCGTTGAGCAGACACCCTTGCCATATCTCCGCCCTCTTGATGCGCTAACCAAATCGTTCCAGCCGCATGCGGCATGCGCAGCACCGCCGCGCTCGGGGCATACTTCACCGTAGCAGCCATCCAGTCATCCACGCCACGCGCCATTAAATCAGCCACCGTCAAAGGCACATGGTTGGCCGCATCATGCGATTGATGCAACTGCCACTCCAATTCAGCCACTGCAGGTAAATAGGGGTAATCCGCAAGCGGCGCATAGCCTTTTAAAAAACCATGCAATTGCGCACCCAGGTGATTTAAATCACCACTGGTCGATGGATGCACGCACACATAATCACGCACCAACAGCTTGAAGCCATCGACGCCAACCAATTGCTCCAGCACAGGATAGGTTGTTGCCATTGCATGACGCCATGCGGCAGCCATGTTATTGCGGTACACATCCATTCCCACTTGAGCCGTCAATTGCCCAGCCAACAAGTCGCCCATTAAGCCATGCGACAAGTCAGCCCCCAAACGATCACGCGCGCCCTCAGCAAAAGCCTGCTGTTGTGATGTCAAAACCATTATGCGTCCTCCCATGCTCGGCCATAAGGCGCTGCTTTACGAGCGGCAACCTCCGCCTCTGCCAGCAAGACTGAGAGCTCGGGCACATCGGTGTCCCACTCAATCAGTGTCGGCATGACTCCCGTGTGATTTAAAGCGCATTGATACAAATCCCACACCGCATCGGCCACACGATCACCATGGTGGTCAATCACCACACCATCGGTCACACAATGTCCTGCCAAATGGATTTCGCCGACCGCAGCGGCATTGACTTGTGCAATCGCCTGTACCGCAGAATGACCATGATTGAGCTGATTGACATACAGGTTATTCACATCAAGCAAGACACCACAGCCTGTGCGCGCAACCAGTTCATTCAAAAATTCAATTTCACTCATTACGCTGTGCTTGAATTGCACGTAGGCGCTCAAATTTTCGATCAACACGCTTCGACCCAAAGCATTTTGCACCATGTCCACATGCCTCACCACCACATCCAAGGCCTCTTCGGTATAAGGCAACGGCAATAAATCATTCAACACCTGACCTTGAATGGCCCCCCAGCACAAATGCTCGGACACCAAAATGGGCTGTATGCGATTCACCAATGCTTTGACGCGCGCCACATGCGCCATTGAAAAACCTTGTGCAGAGCCCAAACCCATGCCGACCCCATGTAGACTGATCGGATAATCTTGTGCCAATGTGGTCAACACGTGCACGTCCCAACCACCGTCACCCAAATAGTTTTCTGAATGAACCTCAAGCCAATCGACTTTGGGTTTATGCTCCAAAAAGTCACGGTAATGGGGTGCACGCAAACCAATGCCAACGCCGTCAATGGCCATAACCTTCCCCCCACTGAAAAAGCCGAGCCATTCACGCGCTCGGCTCAAAAAACTTAAAAAACGCAGCCAAACTTACATGGCCGGCTTCATGCTGTGCATTGTGTGTGCCGTCTTTTTATGGGCTTTACTCATTTTATGAGGATGTTGTGCACTGTTTTTTCCCATACTGGGCTTCGCCATCATTTTGGTCGCCATGACAGGGGTCGCGGCCATGGTGTGAGGCTGAGCCATCATGCCATCACCCATCATATTGCCCTTATCTCCCATCATAGAACCACCTGCTGCGGCACTCATGGTGTGTCCGCCCATGCTGCTGCATGTGCCTTTACTCACGCTTTTCCAATCGGCTGGATCATGGTCTTTGGTGGCCATGCCTGCGCAACCATGACTGCCTGTGCTGCTGGCACAATCATTTTTCCCTGCTGTGGCAATGCCAAAGCATTTCTCTGTGTCGCCACCCATTGGGGCGGCTTGGGCTGTGCCCGCCAACAACAAGCTGGTCAAGGCGGCGGCCATCATAAGGCTGTGTTTGTTCATGATTTACTCCTGATTGCACGCTCAATTGCATCTGCACGCTGTGCGCCATGTCAATTGTTGTTCGTGCCTGTTAAATATAAATAAAGGGCTTGTGAAAACATGCGGAAAACAAATGCAGTCAGTTTCTACCTTGGTAAAAACCCATGTGTCCACTTCCCCCCGTTTGTGTGAAAATTAAATCTTTAAATATACCGAGCCACCTTGAGCGCATTCAAAATCAATGGCAAATAGACGGCCAACACTTCACATGGTTTTGCCACCCAAGCTGCTGCATGTGCCTTTTTCAACATACTTCCATTCGGCTGGATCGTTGTCACGTGTGGATTGACCTGCACACGAGTGTGCACCCATTTTGCTCGCGCAATCATTTTTACCAGCCGCAGCAATGCCAAAGCATTTTTCATTGTTGGCCGCATGCGCTGTGCCCGTCATGCCGAGAACCAGCAAGCCCGCCAATGCCGTGGCCATCATTTGTTTATGTGCACTCATTTCAAATCTCCAAAAAGGGTATACCTGTATTTAAGGGGTTCTCATTAACTCAGCCTTCGCCAAGCAATGGTTCAAAGATGGTGTGTTCAAACCATGGTTCGTCCACACATCATTCAGACGCATTCAGGATCATTCGTGTAGGACTTAACGCGTTCAATCAATATGCTCACGCCAAGCTTCAACACCTCGTTTGAGTGTGATCATTTGCTGGTTAAATGCTCGACAACGATCGCACAAGAGCAAATGAAATCGCAAAACCAATCGCGTCGTCATGGGCAACTGTTCATCTTGTAAACGAACCATCCACGCCGCAGCATCTTTGCATTGAATCAACATCAGGGCTTCCTTTCACTTGTCATCGGTGCGGCCACTCAAATCATCCTGCACCGATTAGACGACTGAGAATAGAGATTCCTTACACATGGAACCATTTATTTTTAAAAAAATCAAAATCTATTTTTTGGGAGATGTGAAAATCGGGGCGGTGCCCAGACATTTATGGAAAAATGAAGTTCAAAAAACAACGTATCGGGCAACACTCAGATTCACCCTCGTCCACTGAACCCATTTGCGGCCAGCGTTTGTGTATGTTCAATGGGCATCATACGCCATTGTGCAGCCAATTCTGCTCAAGGCACAGCTTCAAAGCCATGCGCGCACGGTACAACAACACCCACAAATGGTTGGCGGCGATGTTCAATTCAGTTTTTATTTCCTCTGTGCTCATCTCAAGCACTTGGCTCATCATGAACACTTGCCCTGTTTGTGCGGGCAGCTTGGCCATGCAGGCATCCAGCACTTGAATAAACTGCTGATCACTCACCAAGGCTTCTGGCGTGCGCCAGTGCACTCGCTCCTCATTGGCTTGCCATTTGCCATTCTCCGTGAACAAACCATCAAAATCATCTAAACGATCTTCACCTTGCATCAACGGCGCAATCCATTTTTTGTCGGCTCGCCATGCATCACGCAAACGATTTTTTAGAATGCTGGTCAGCCATGTGCGCAGGCTTGAACGCCCACTAAACTGTGAAAATTTCTCATGTGCAGCCAACAAGGTGTCTTGTACGACGTCTTGCGCCAGCGCATCATTTGGCGTCAGCCGTCGAGCCACTTTGAGTAAATAGGTATGATGTGTGGCAAGATTTTGCCAAATCGCATCGGCGGTCATCATTCAACCTCCACAATTAAAAGTATGAATAATAGGGCCTAAGGTCTGGGAACAGTTTATGGAATTTTTTATTTGGTGCCTAAGGTTAAGCCATCGGCCTGCATGATTTTGAGTTTTTTCTCACCCACACCTTTGACCCGTACAGCAAAATCATCCCAGTTTTTAAATGCGCCATTGTTCGTTCGCTCAACAATGATGGACTCGGCCAGTTTTGGCCCAATGCCCCGTGTGGCCTCAAGCTGGAAATGTGAAGCCACATTGACATCGGCAGCGTGTATTGAGCCACTCGCTACTAGGCCAAGCGCAACACACACAATGCGAGTCGAATGCTGCAGAACAGCACGGATTGGATTGAAATTGAACATGTTCGTGTCTCCGGTTGATTTCACTCGACCACCATTAATACCCGTTCATCTGACCACGCGAACGCTGAGCCAGCTCAAGCTCTTCCAAACGTTTGGGTGGGTAACTTTCCCAACGCGTGCACGCAGGGCATTGCCAGTAATAACGCGCGGCCTCAAAGCCACAATGCTCACAACGGTATTTTGACAAACGTTGCACTTGCTTTTTGATGAGCTTTTGAATCATCGCTGATTCACCTTGAACCGCCTCGTCACCGGATGCGGCCAAACGTTTACTCAACAACTTATCCAGCGCATTCAATGAAGGGTGTTGAATAAAAATGTTATTCAGCAGGGTCAACGTCTCTGCCTCTGAGCCGATTTTGGTCTGCGCATTCAACCATGCATTCAACACATCGAAAGAGCCTGTTTTCAACGCATTGTCATACAGCAATGCCACCCCTTGCGGCATCTCGCCACGCGCTTCAAAAACAGCCATGGCATCATCAACCAACAAGGGCACACTGTTGGGCTGCGCCTCCGCCAGCTGGCGCCACACAGCGAGCGCCTCATCGGTGCGACCTTGCTGTGCGTACCAGCGGCCTTTGAGCAATTGCACACGCATGCTGAGGGGACGTAAGGTCTGCGCTTGATTGAGTTCACGCTCAGCCACCAACCAATCTTTTTTTTGCATGGCCTGCACAGCCAATTCACAGTGAAAATGCGTGAGTGCAACGGTATTTTCTTCGGTCTTTACCATGCCTTGCGCCACATCAACCGCCTGCCCCCACTCTTGCTGTGATTGATAAATATACAACAATTGGGTTTGTGCATGGGCATGTTGAGGGCCGTTGAGCAGCTGCTTGAACGAGGCTTCTGCACGGTCAAACAAACCCCCTTTAAGAAAAGCTTCACCCAACTTAGATAAGGCCATCTGACGGGCATCATCTGGTAGATCAGCACGCTCCAACAAGCTTTGGTAAACGCGAATGGAACGTTCAATTTCGCCGCGCTGACCAAACAAATTACCCAATGCAAAATACAAGTCAATCGTCCCTGTATCCACCCGAGCCACGTCAATCAAGGCATCAATGGCCTGATCAGGCTCTTCATTCAACAAGTGGTTCAAGCCTTTAAAGTACGACTGGGGCAATGCCTTGGTTTCTGCAATTTGCCGCTTAGATTCAGCGCGCGCTGCAAACCACCCCAAGCCAAAAAATAAGGGCAAAAACAACAACCACCATGCTTCAATATCCATTAGAGGAATGCCCCAAATTACATTGTTAAAGGAGGGACGTCGATGCTGTTATCGACAACACTTGAATTGCCTGGCGATTTCTCCAAAGCACTTTTTTGACTTAAATTTTCTTTACGCAATCGACGAACAGACCAACGCAGGGCCAAATTTTTTGGCAACATGAGCAACCAACCCAGCACAATCCCCAACACAAAAAATCCCGAAGCCACCCATTTTTGTGGGATGTCATCGGCCAATCCAAACGTCACGGGCGTGATGTCACCCAAAATCGTCCACATCAAAATCACGACGATGAATGTAATCACCAACCAAGATAAAAGCTTAATCATTGTGTTCTCCTGTTTTAAATATAAACCAGCCGCTCGAAACAACATCACCCGAACAGCCAACATTGGGGGGGTTAATTCAGCAATTGACTGGCCATTTTAGCGCGCTCACGCACCACTTTATATTGTGACAACTCTTTACGGATTTTTTTCATCATCCAACGCAATGCGAGGTGCCTCGGCAACACCACAAACCACCCCATCAACACACCACACAAAAACACCCCCACCAACAACCATTTTTGAGCGTAATGATCCGTCAATGAATGAATATCGCCCACAGCCATCCACAACACGACCAAGCCAATGAACAACACCAACACCCAAGTCAGCAACCTCACCATATCATCCCCAATTAAATTTAAATCAACGGCACATTGTAAGGGAAATACGAAAAAAGGGGAAACCTACTTTTTATAGAAACAATGATTTGCTTGTGACCGTGCTTGCAAAATCAATCAACAGCGGGTGATTTCTTGGCTTGCATCGCTGGTATTGACATAAATGTGACCAAAGGAAAACTCACATTGTCCTTTACTGCTCACGCGTTGCCAGCCCCTACAACACAACGCGGCTGCTCATATTCGCAAGCATCACGCCCCATTAGAGAAAAAGACCAGCGGAGCTGGTCTTTTCGGAACTGTTTTTCTTTACTCAACAGTCACAGATTTTGCCAAGTTTCGCGGCTTATCCACATCGGTACCGCGTGCAACAGCAGTATGATAAGACAGCAACTGCAAAGGCAAGGTGTGCAAGATGGGTGACAGCATGCCCGCATGATCGGGTAAATTAATCACATGCACGCCCTCAGCAGGCTCAATGAATGTATCCCGATCCGCAAAAATATACAGCTCGCCCGAACGTGCGCGAACTTCCTGTAAATTTGATTTTAATTTCTCAATTAAAACATCGTTGGGTGCAATGGCAATCACGGGCATGCGCTCATCCACCAAGGCCAATGGACCATGCTTCAACTCACCTGCGGCATAACTTTCAGCATGAATGTAGGTGATCTCTTTCAGTTTCAACGCACCTTCCATGGCAATCGGCCAATGAATACCGCGGCCCAAGAACAATGCATGCTCTTTATCAACAAACGCTTTTGCCCACTCCACAATCTGAGGCTCAAGCAACAAAACTTGTGCCATCGCCACGGGCAAATGACGCAATTGTTGCAGGTAGTCATTTTCTTGAGAGACAGACAAGCGTGATTTAACTTTAGCCAACACCAAAGTCAGCACGAACAAAGCGCACAATTGCGTTGTAAACGCTTTGGTTGAGGCCACACCAATCTCAGGGCCTGCACGCGTCAAAAAGCGCAACTGGCTTTGACGAATCAATGCAGATTCGGGTACGTTACAAATGGATAAAGTGGTTGCGCCCAAACCATTGTGCAGTGATTTGGCATGTTGTAAAGCGGCAATGGTGTCCGCGGTTTCGCCCGACTGTGACAAAGTGATGATGAGTGTATTCGCCATCGGCACACTGGTGCGATAACGGTATTCCGATGCGATTTCAACATTCACAGGGATCTGTGCAATCTCTTCAATCCAATAGCGTGCCACCATTGCGGCGTGGTAACTTGTGCCACAAGCGAGGATCAAGATATTTTGGGTGCTTTGAAAAACCTCGTCGGCTTGAGCGCCAAACAACAGCGGACTAATGGATTGTGCACCACTGACCATTTCCAGCGTATTGGCAACCACTTCAGGCTGCTCAAATGTTTCTTTTTGCATGTAATGCGAGAACAAGCCCAAACTCACTGCATCTGCTGACAATTCACTGACATGCACATCGCGCTCAACAAAATCGCCCGCGATCGAACGGATGCGGTATGAATCCAAAGCGATCTCGACCACATCACCCTCTTCAAGATAAATCACTTTGCGTGTTTCCGACAGCAAGGCCGAAGTGTCTGATGCCAAATAATTGCCCCGCTCACCCACGCCAATCAATAAAGGTGCGCCATGGCGTGCCCCAATGATATGATGGGGCTCATCTGCACGCATGACGGCAATCGCATACAAGCCTTTGAGTCGCTTGGTCGTTTGGTAAACGGCCTCATATAAATCTAAGCCTTGAACGCAATGCTGATGAATCAAATGGGTCATGACTTCGGTGTCGGTGTCTGATGTAAACACATAACCTGCCACAGCCAACTCCGTGCGGATCTCATCATGATTTTCAATGATGCCATTGTGCACCAAGCACAAGCTGACGCCCTGACTGTTGCTGACCATCGGATGCGCATTGCGCAATGCTGGTGCACCATGTGTGGCCCAACGCGTGTGCGCAATGCCCACCATTGCCTCAATGTGTTTTTCATTGATTTGTGCTTCAAGCTGAGCCACTCGCTCAAGAGAACGCTCAGCCACAACGCGGCCATCCGCAGAGAGATAACCAATCCCTGTCGAGTCATAACCACGGTACTCCAGTTTTTTGAGGCCATCAATCAACAAAGGGACGATATTACGGCTACCAACGGCAGCGACGATTCCGCACATGAGTCTTATCCTTATTTATATGTATTAACAATAATTCACATTATACATTGCTGAATGTTATCGCGTAAAAATTATGCCAAGTTTTAAATGTCAATGGATTCACCAGACTGGCTCAACATGGTGTTCAAATAAGCACGAAAACGGACAGGGCGCAATGGTTTATACCACACGCTGACACCCGACGTTTGAGCTTCTGCAGCCAATTCGGTGCGCGTATCCCCTGTCATCAACAAGCGGCGAGGGGCGTGTTTTTGCATTTTAAGCACCGCATTCAAAATATCCATGCCGGTCTCTTCAGCAATGCCCAAATGATAGTCTGAAATGATTAGATCAAATTCACCATCATCAGCAATCACCTCCGCCAACATATCAGACGACAGCACGATGGACACGTCCATGCCCCAACTGGTCAATAATTCATCTAAGCTTTCCAAGGCCAGCTCATCATCATCAACAACAGCCACCCGTTTGCCCGTCAGCACATCTTGTAGGGGAACGGCATTTTTAATGCTTTCATCTTGTGCCAAAACCCGAGGTACCACCAAACCAAAGCTACTGCCTTGATCCGGAATTGACTGCACCAACAGCTTCGCCCCCAGTAAGCGAGCCATGCGCTCGGAAATAGCCAAACCCAGCCCAACCCCACCTTTGACGCGTTGCTCTGCCACTTCAAGACGTTGGTACTCTTGAAAAATTTGCTTTGCTTTTTCAGAAGGCACACCAGAGCCTGTGTCATACACCAAGACCTTGGCAGCTTGATGGCTGTCATGGCGCACCCCCACCAGAACGCCCCCTTTATCGGTGTATCGCAACGCATTACTGACAAAATTACTTAAAATACTGTACAACATGCCTTCATCCGACAACACCCAAACATTGGATGAGTGAATCGTAAAGCTCAAGTTTTTTTGCTGTGCCACATCGGAATATTCAACAGACAAACGCATAAACAAACGTTGGATGGGAAATCTGGTGAATTGCGGTTTCACAACACCTGCATCGAGTCGCGACAAATTGAGCATTGCATTGAATGACAAACTCAAAGAATCAATGGCCTGTTCCATTTTTTGTAAAGTCAGTCCAACGGCAGGTTCGTTGTTTTTTCGCTGGGCATCGTTCGCCAACAAAGCCAAAGCGTGTAAAGGCTGGCGCAAGTCATGGCTGGCCGCTGACAAATAACGAGACTGTGAAAAGTTAGCCTGCTCTAGCGCCTCATTTTTATGCTGCAAGGCTTCAATCAGACCACTATTCTCGTCCTTGACATACAACGCAATATTGACCTGTTCGTTCAACGTTCGTAAAAAAAACACCTGCGCCAACGCAGCCAATAACAACTGAACAGCCAAAAAACGGTATTCATCGCCCGGCTCCAGCAAATACAGGAAAACGATATGAGCCACACCCACTAAAAAAGCAATGATGTACAGGCGCATAAAACGCCCGACCAAAATCACCCCAATACTGCCCACCATGCTGATTAAAACCGTGTACTGCTGCATTAAGGCAATGTTTGGATGCCGCATCACGGCAGTCGTATAGCAAGTCCACCATGCAATGACTAAAGCATACCCAATCACAAGTCGGCGCACCCCAACTTCACGCTCCTTCGTAAACAGAAGTGCGCCTTTTGGAATCATCAGGTAAATGAGGCACGCCCCGACCAGCCAAGCAAACCCCAACGCCAAATGCTGCCATAAAGGCAGCACATTAATAAAGATGAGGGTACAAATGAGATAGCCAAGTATATTGGCCAAAGCAAACAAAGGGATATGACGCAGAAGCAGGCGCACGTTTTGTTCATACAAAGCGTGATCCTGCTCACTTAAAAATACATTCCAGAAACGAGCTGCCATGCTGCTGCGCAAATGCCTTATCGACTTTTAACTGTTTGACACGGGACGATACTGACCCAAAATTTCTGGGTTCTCATGCACCAAATTGATGGCTTGTGTCCGTGAATGCACACCTAAGGCGCGCAAAATACCCACCACATGGCTCTTCACTGTACCGATCGTTGCCCCGACAGAATCACTGATTTCTTGATTCGAGCAACCTTTGGTGATCAGGTAAAGTACTTCTTGTTGACGTGGTGTCAATTGTGAACTGTCATTGTTTGCATGACGTTCTGCACGTGTGCGCTTACGCTCTGGGGTGTTCATTGCAGCAGTCAACAACTCAGGTGGAATGTAAACACCACCCGACAAGATCAAACGCACAGCCGACACCAGCACTTCAGCTTTGGCATTTTTAATGATGAAGCCTGAAATATTTTGACGGTAGGCTGCTTGAATCAACTGCGTATCTGCTTGACCCGACAAAACAGCAACGGGCACATGAGGAAACTGCGTGCGAACTTTCTCAAGCGCAACCAAACCCGTGGCATCTGGTAAGGTCAAATCCAGCAACACCAAATCCAGATCCGACTCGGCTGCGATGAGATCCATTGTTTGAGCCAAAGTTTCTGCCTCAATGAGTGTGCATTTCCCACCCAAAGCATCATCCAAAATTGGGCGCAAGCCTGCACGAACCAAGCCATGATCGTCCACGATTAAAATTTTATAGTCCATGACCATTCCTTCGTTATACTAAATAATTAAAACCACTTTATGTCATATTGATTGACAAAGCATGGCTAGCACACAATGCACACAACACACTTATTTTTTGACTAAAAACACAAAAATACCGCACCAACAACACGCCACACCAGCGAGTCCAATCAACCCGCTATCATTTTTTAACGGGCCGAACCCAAGCAGATACGGACATTTGCTTGGCACGCGATAAAGTCAACGTATGCTCTGGTGTATCTTTTGTGATGGTCGAACCCGCACCAATTGTCGCTCCCGCACCCACAGTGACGGGTGCCACCAATTGGGAGTCCGAACCGATAAAAGCGCCATCACCAATGACGGTTTGAAACTTATTAACACCATCGTAATTACACGTAATCACTCCAGCACCTACATTGACGCCATTACCAATCGTCGCATCACCGATATAGGACAAATGATTGACTTTGGAGCCAACACCCACTGTGGCTTTTTTGATTTCAACAAAATTACCGATATGGGTCTTTTCTGCCAACACTGCATCTGGGCGTAAGCGAGCATAAGGCCCTACTTTTGAAGCTTCACCCACCACCGCGCCATCAATGTGACTGAACGCAGCAATCTGAGCACCTGCCGCAATAGTTGAATTCCGAATCACACAATACGGCCCCACACGAACATCATCGCCCAATGTAACATGCCCTTCAAAGACGCAACCAACATCAATACTCACATCCATGCCGCATTTCAGTGAACCACGCACATCAATCCGAGTGGGATCAGCCAACGTGACACCAGCCTCAAGCAAACCTTTGGCCGTTTCTGAACGCCAGATCGTCTCCAATTCTGCCAGTTGAGCTTTACTGTTCACACCCAAGGTTTCCCACTCGGCAGCAGGCTGGGCTGTGTTCACAAGCACACCATCACACACCGCCATTCCAATCACATCCGTCAGATAATATTCACCCTGCACATTGTCATTGGATAACTGTGAAAGCCAAACTTTCAATTCAGCAGTGGGGGCAATTAAGACACCGGTATTCACTTCTTGGATGGATCTTTCGTCATCACTTGCATCTTTATGTTCAACGATGCGCTGTACCGCACCAGCTTCATCTCGCACAATGCGACCATAACCAGTTGGATCATTCAAATTCACAGTCAACAGCGCCATACCATTCACCGCTGCATCGACCAACTTTTGTAGCGTCGACAACTGCGTCAAAGGCACATCACCATACAACACCAACGTCGGGTACGCGTCATTCAAGTGCGAGGCCGCCAGTTGCAAGGCATGTCCCGTACCCAACTGAGGCATTTGTTCAACAAAATGGACATCAGTCGCGGAAGTTGCCGCGCGCACTTGTTCTGCGCCATGTCCAACAACCACGCATAGGTTTTTTGAACCCAAATCACGGGCAGTGCTTAGAACCCTTGCCAGCAAAGACTCCCCTGCCAGCACATGCAGCACTTTAGGCAATTTAGAACGCATCCGAGTACCCTTGCCAGCGGCAAGCACAACAATATTCAACATAAATATTCCATTACATAAATGATGTTAACGTTCTATGTCATGTGAATTTTATTGACTAAAGCAATTGAATAAATATTCAAAAAACCTCTCACACTATCGATACTTAGCCCGTAGGGGATAAGTAAAACTACGCATAAGTATGAAAAGTCTAGCATAGAAGTTAAGCATTGGCTAGCATTGTTTTTAACAAAAAAGAAAAATAAGTGTTATACAACAATATCTAGAGATAAATTGGTCATTTTGCACTAAAACCAAACAAACCACGAGAGCAAAAGCAATACAATGCACAATAAAAGTGCAAATGCCATTCGCCAACGACCGCGTGACGATGCAAGCCGTGTTTGGTTTTTTTCTAAAACAACCAGACGTTGCTCCAACACCGATGCTTTTGGCGCATCATGCAAGAGCGTTAAAAACTGTGTTGGCCCTGTCGGCAACAAACGAACCACAGACACCCATTCTTTGCGCATGCGCTTGAGCACACCTCGCGGCCCCAAGGTTTCTTTCATCCAACGCTCAAGATAGGGTTTGGCCGTATCCCACAAGTCCAACTTGGGATCCAACACCCGCCCCATGCCTTCGACATTGAGCAAAGTCTTTTGCAGCAACACCAACTGGGGCTGAACAGACACATTGTATTGACGCGACACATCAAACAGGCGCATCAACACCTGTCCCAGAGAGATTTCATCAATTGGGCGACCAAAATAAGGCTCACACGTCGTGCGCACAGCCGTGGTCAAACCCTCCAATGGTGTGTCTGCTGGCACCCAACCCGATTCAATGTGTGCAGCGGCAATCGCGCGATAATCTCGATTAAAAAATGCCAAGAAATTCACGGCCAAATAGTGCCGATCAAACTCAGACAGCGTGCCCACAATGCCGCAATCCAAAGCAATATAGCGTCCAAGACCCACGCCCTGCGTACCGATGAAAATATTACCCGGATGCATGTCCGCATGGAAAAAACCATCCCGAAACACTTGGGTAAAAAAGACCTCCACGCCATCACGTGCCAAACGCTTCACATCCACACCATGTTCCGCCAACACATCCAAGCGTGACACAGGCACACCCGTCATCCACTCCTGCACCATCACCCGTCGGGCCGAATAATCCCAACACATTTCAGGCACACTGATGATTGGATTGCCATCAAAATTATGACGCAATTGGCTGGCATTGGCCGCTTCACACTGTAAATCCAGCTCCTGCCGCAAATGCCCTTCCACTTCACCCACCACCTCCACAGGCCGCAAGCGCGCGCCATCAGGATGCAAACGCGCAAACTGTCGCGCCAAGGCGTATAAACATTGAATGTCTGTTTGGATCAAAGCATCGATATTTGGACGCAACACTTTCACCGCCACGTCACGCCCAGCCCACGAACCACTGCGCACCACCGCACGATGCACCTGCGCCACAGAGGCACTGGCAACGGGTTCATCATCAAACTGACTAAAAACAACATCAATCGAGACGCCCAACTGCGCTTCAATCTCAGCTCGAATCTCAGCCACGGCCACAGGTGTAACGCGGTCTTGTAAATGCGACAACTCATAAATGTATTCAGGTGGCAACAAATCTGGGCGCGTCGACAACACCTGCCCTACTTTAATGAAAATAGGCCCCAACGTTTGCAACGCCATGCGCAAATGAGCAGCATCTTCTGCATGATTGGACTCGCTCAAACGGTGTGGCAAAAAGCGTCGCATCAAACGCACACCAGCAGACTCATTGGGCACAAGGGCAACCATTAAATGCAAAACGCGGTGCCGTTTAAGCACACGCGCAATGTCAAGCAAACGCTTGGCGACCTTCAACTTCATTTCACCCCCTGCATGTGCTTGAGGCGTTCAATGCGTTGCGCCAAACGGTCGGCACCATAACGCAATTGTTGCGCCTCCTCAGCAAAACCATCCAACCGCACATGACGAACCAACACAGGCGTTTCGTCAAGCATCACATGCTGAGCCTGTTGCGTCAGCGCACTCAAGACCCCTTTGAAGTGATTGAATATTTTTTTTGCCCCTTGTTGTGCGTAGAAACTCGGCACATCACCCACAATTTTAGATAGGTCTTCCCAAACATCGGGACGCAACTGCTGCACCAGACGATTCACCCATTCTGCCAATTGCGCATCACCTGAAATCTGAACATGGCGCATGACACGCTGAATGTCAAAAGGCAACTGAGCAAGGCCACTGTAAACACTGGTAGACACATTAAGCTGCACTGTTGCCGGCCCCTCAGCATCGATCGCGGCCTGTAGCACATCCGTCGCATGAACCACCCAACGCAAATGCAACGTGCGCCCAAGCACGGGGACATGAAGACCAATGCTTTTACCCACGTGTGGTGCAGCACTTGGCTCCACCCATGACTCATTCGCCGCCATTGTGCGCACAGCCCGAGCGATTGCCTGTGCAATCCGAGGGGTAAGGTGTTCAGCGAGATTTAAATTCATGTTGGATCCATGTCCATCGGTTGCCTTCTCAAAGACTATTCATGGCGTTCAAACAGCTCTTAGCCATGCCTTCAAAATGAGGTGTTATTTTCAACATATTATTATTGAACACTTGAATACACTGATTGATATTAAAGTTTAACACCTTCATGCAGAGCCACAATGCCCGCACTCATATTGTGATACTTCACAAAATCAAAACCCGCATCCTTCATCATCGCTTTCAGTGTCTCTTGATCTGGATGCATGCGAATCGATTCAGCCAAATACTGATAGCTGGCTGCGTCATTGGCGATCAATTCACCCATTTTGGGCAATAAATTAAATGAATAAAAATCATAAGCCTTTTGCAACGGTGCATGGACTTTTGAAAACTCCAACACAAACACACGACCACCAGGGCGCAACACGCGCTGCATTTCTTTCAATGCTTGGTCTTTATGCGTCATGTTGCGCAAACCAAAAGCCACGGTGACCACATCAAAATAGTTGTCAGGGAAAGGCAAGTGCTCGGCGTTGGCCAATGCCACCGGTGTAATCACACCTTTGTCAATCAAGCGATCACGCCCCACTCGCAACATCGACTCATTGATGTCAGTTGCCCAGACCTGTCCAGACGCGCCGATTTTTTTAGCAAAAGCAATGGCCAAATCCGCCGTGCCGCTTGCCAAATCCAGCACTTTCATTCCAGGACGTGGTGCCACGCGATTGACCGTAAAGAGCTTCCAAACGCGGTGCAAACCAACGCTCATCACATCGTTCATGATGTCGTAGTTTTTCGCGACTGAATGAAACACCTCGGCCACTTTGGACTCTTTTTCATCTTCAGCCACGGTATTAAAACCAAAATGCGTGGTCGAACCGTTGTTCTGTGCGGCATCGTTATTCTGGACGTTTTGTGTCATGGGTTTACTCTCTTCATTTATAATACAGGCGATTGAAACCATGCCCGCGTGCGTGGTTCACATTTTAAAGGATTTTAAGTGTCATCACCCGACTACATTTTAACTTTATCATGCCCAGACCAAATGGGCATCGTACACACCGTTTCTGGTTTCTTATTTGAACGTGGTGGCAACATCATCGATTCAGCCCAATACGATGACACCGACAGCGACCGTTTCTTTATGCGCGTGCACTTTCAAGAACGTCGGCCTGATGTCACTTTGGATATTTTAAAAACAGAATTTGCCCCCATCGCCGCCCGATTCAACATGGACTGGCAATTGTTCGATGGCCGTGTTAAACCACGCTTGCTGATCATGGTTTCAAAAATTGGCCATTGTTTAAATGACTTATTGTTCCGTCATCAATCGGGCAATCTGCCCGTGGACATCGCAGCGGTGGTGTCCAATCACCCTGATTTCGAACCTTTGGCACGCTCATATGGCATTCCATTCCATCACTTTCCATTGCTGGGTGCAAGCGCTGAACAGAAAGCCGAACAAGAAGCCCAAGTGCTTCACATCGTCGAACAAGAAAAAATTGATTGCGTGATTTTGGCGCGTTACATGCAAATTTTATCCAACAACATGTGCGCCCAGCTCAATGGTCGCGCCATCAATATTCACCACTCCTTTTTACCCAGTTTTAAGGGGGCAAAACCGTATCACCAAGCCTTCAGTAAAGGGGTGAAACTCATCGGCGCAACCGCTCACTTTGTCACCGCAGACCTTGATGAGGGCCCGATCATCGAGCAAGACATCGCCCGTGCCGACCACAGCATGAGCGCCGACCACCTCACGGCCATTGGCCGCGACACCGAGTGTGTAACCCTCGCACGCGCCGTGAAATGGCATGCCGAGCATCGGGTGCTGCTGAATGGTAAAAAAACAGTGGTGTTTAAATAACACCTTCAATGACCAAATCGATATCACCTCAATTTTGCCAACCACCGATCCAGTGCGTTGGCAAAATTTTGCACATCGCGCACCGATAGCGCCGAAGGCCCACCTGTTTGCGTTCCAGAGTCGCGCAATTCTTGCATGAAATTGCGCATGGACAACAACTGCTGCACATTTTCTCGCGTGTACCATTCACCGCGCGGGTTCAAAGCCAGCGCACCTTTCTCAACGACCTGAGCCGCCAGTGGAATGTCCGCCGTGATCACCAAGTCACCTGCCACCAAGCGCAAGACAATTTCATTGTCCGCCACATCCATGCCCGAAGGCACTTGCACCGCCTTGATGAAGGGCGATGGTGGGGTCATCAACATTTGATTGGCAATCAATGTCGTTACAATCTCTGTTCGCCGTGCTGCACGAAAAATCACCTCTTTCACCGCTTTTGGACAAGCGTCCGCATCAACCCAAATTGGCATGTCGTCTTTCTATTCACTGTTATTCACCATTAAAAACGCCACAAGTATACCCTTGTGGCGTTAGATCTTGACAGAAAGCCTCAAATTAAAGACAGTAAAGACAGCCAATCCACTTCAATCGTCCTCTTCAACCTTCAAACTCTTGTGGTACATTTTCTTGGTGCTGGCAACTTGTGTGCGCAAAATTTCTTTTGCTGCGATCAAATCATTTCGAACAAGTGCCGCGTCAACGTCGGCAAGGTCTGCCTGCAACTCACGGATGCCATCTTGATACGTCCCTCGCACATCCGCAGTTCGACCGTATTGTAACGAACCCGCCACATCCGCATACTGATGCAAAACAGTCAACGCACTTTGAAATTGAGGCACATCCATGCTGCGCAAAGCTTGATTGTAGGCGTGCTGCATGTGCTTCATTGCCGGCTCAACGGCACTGTCCGCAAAAGCCCAAGCAGGCATAAGCAATGCACCCAAACCAAGGGCAACAGCCGCAATCTGAGGTCTAAAAATATTTCTAAAAACAAGCATTCCCATGACACACCCTCCTTTGTCGTAAAGTCAATCAATTGGCTTGAGTAAGGGAGATCAAGCCCCTACCGCGTTGTGGTAACGCTTTTCTGTCGCGCGAATGCGCAACAGGGCATCTTTGGCCGCCGACAAATCACCGCTGCGAATCGCTTGATTCATTTCACCGATATTTTGCTGCAACTCTTGCATGCCCTCACGATAGGTGGATGGATCGTCGCTGTATGTTTGGCTGCGTGCCGCATCTGCACCCGATTGTAGTTTTGCCGCGTATTGGGCAAACTCATCAATGCTTGAGCTGTCCATCGCGCCACGGTATGCCGCTTTCATGCTTTTCATCGCTGATTTAATTTCATTGGCGTGTACAGCTGGGCTCACGGCCATCAGGCCGAATACGGCAAAGCCAGCTGCGCTGAGGATAAAGTGTTTGATGCGGCGTGCACATGCGGTCATGTCAAGACTCCTTATGGTGATGAAAAAAGATTAAATATCATTAAACAAGGGTCTTAGGAAGCAAACGCATTAAAATATGCGCTAAGCTCTTGAGACCAAATGAAAAACAAGTACTTCAAACATTCAAAAATTAGCGAAGCGAAGTTTCGCCAAATTTTACGGTATTTTGCCCTTGATTTAACGGCAACGGAATGTGCTGCGTTAAGCGGCATATCCGTTCGTTCAATCAACACCATTTACCTCAAGATTCGTCGTCGTTTGGTGATTGTTTGTCTCCAAGGCTCACCACTCAAAGGAGAGTTGAAAGCCGACGAATCATATTTTGGTCCGCATCGTGTTCGAGGTAAACGCGGACGTGGTGCTTCAGGTAAAACCATCGTGTTTGGTTTACTCAAACGTGATGGCAATATCTACACTGAGATTATGCCTGATGCTTCCAAAGCCAGCCTGCAAGCCATTATTCGTGGGAAAGCAGACATTAACAGCGTTATCCATACCGATGGTTGGCGCGGCTATAATGGCTTGGTGGACATCGGGTTTGATAAACACTTCCGGGTGAATCATGGTGCCGATGAGTTTGTAAATGGTTCTAATCATGTGAATGGGATAGAATCATTCTGGAGCTATGCTAAACGTCGTTTGGTTCAGTTTAACGGCGTTCCGAAAAACACATTTTTACTGCATTTGAAGGAAACTGAATTTAGGTTTAACCATCGCAAAAGCGACTTGTATAAAGTGCTTCTTAACATGCTGCGAGATGAGCCGTTATTGAATTCTGCTTCCTAAGACCCTAAACAAATATGGGCAAAAAAACATGGTTTTTCTGTGCTTTAGGTTGGTATGTTCAGCCATGAAAACACAAACAAAAAACGATTGAAATTAAATGGTTAAAAAATCACCATTGAAAATGGCTTGTTTTACTCAACCTATTGAAGAAACCGTTTGATCCTGCATTGCTCTAGTTTCAAAGACCACGTTTGCATACTAAGAGATTTGACTTAACCCAACATTAACATGCACAACAACAGCAAACAAAGCGATGTAAAAATTCATGGTCATCAACAGCATCAAGTGATCAATTGATTTAAACTGCAACAAAACATACTCTTAAATATATTCTTTTATGACTATGCGCTCACTTTCACACAGGCACACCATGTCTCGATTGAATAGCCGACCTTCCCCAGCCATGCGATGCATCACATGGCTGACCTTACTGCTATCGGCCTGTGGTGCGCCTTCGAGTCACGCCAACCCAAAAAGCTTGGCCTCGTGGTGCGTCACCAATGGCCAAGTCAGTGCCAGTGCCGATGACTGGCTGTCCATCACAGCCCCCAGTGTACGCATGATCGACCCACTCAGCACTGCTCAACACGTCGACATCAAATTTCGCTACATCGCCCCCACCAGCGACATCAAACCACTCGCCTCAGGTGAGTTGCGCCGCCAAATAGGCCTCAAATTGCTTGCCGAGGATGACTGCAACTTGCTCTACGTCATGTGGCACATCCAACCAGACTCTGCCATCAGCGTTTCGATCAAACACAATACCGGCGCTAGAACCCATGCAGAATGCCATGCCGATGGTTATGAAACACTGACCCCCTATTTCAAATACGCCCTTCCCGCCATTCATTCAGGCGAGGAACATCAGCTCAGCGCACAAATTGACGACACTCAACTCTCTGTTTTTGCAGATGCACAACTGGTTTGGCGTGGCGACATTGGCGAGCACATCCAAGGCATGCGTGGCCATGTCGGCCTGCGCAGCGACAACGGTCAATTTGAAGTGAAGTTTTTAACCCCGGTTCAAAATCAAGTCGCCACCACAAGCGAGACCGCTGCAAGCGCTAGACAACAAGCGGTCAATGAAGCACTGACCTGCCTAAACCATTGACACATCACGCGCACCAACAAAGCCAATCACCGCTAAAGAATCAAAGGGCTTCATACCCCGCAGCATCAGGAATCGGCTCATTGACCATCTCATTGCCTGCCATGTCCACGTAAATACACGCCAAGTTCACCGCATCCGTGCGCCAATAGCGTACACCCGCATCCGCGGCTTGCTGACAAAACGTCATAAAATCAGTTTGACCTTGCTGATGAATGGCGATGGTATGGCGCAAAGCCTCGGCCTTCGGTTCGGCTGCAATGGTTTTACTGGCATATTTTGCAGGTGCAGCAATCATTTCACCACTGCGGGCAACGTATTCAGAATGCCCATCCGTCACAAAAAAATCATAGTACGCCAAACCCAAGCCTTTAATTTCCTGTACATATCTTGGAAAATCTTGGCCTGTTTTAACTTTGGCATGGGCGGCGGCAAGCTGTTCGAGGGTAAACATGGGGATCCTTTGTGTATGATGGGTCTGAGATAGGAACGATGACAAAACAACATAACAGCAAAATGATTCTAGCATTTTGGAAGTGAATGTGTCGATTGCACCACCTAAATCAAGCAACTTCACCCATACAAAAAAATGCATCCGACAGATGACTGTGCGAATGCATTCAACAACTGATGACCCATCAAAAAACCAAACAACCACCTTTTTTACCCTCAAGGTTTAAAATCATTTTCAAACAATTTGACCAAATCGTCCTTGATTAAAATCGGTAATGGCCTGTTGAATTTCCGCCTCGGTGTTCATGACAAAAGGCCCATAACCCACCACAGGCTCATCAATCGGCACACCCGACAGCAGCAAAATCTTCACAGCGGCATCACCCGTCGCTTGCAACTGAACATCCCCCCCCATCATGTCAAAGCCGATCAATTGCCCTTGTTTCGCTTCATCACCGCCATTCAACAGCACCTCTCCGCGTAACACCACCATCAACAGGTTATGCCCTTCAGGCACGGTCAAGGTCGTCGATGCAGAAGGATTCAACAGCACATCCCACACATTCATTTCAGTGAAGGTCTGTGCAGCCCCAATCACACCATTGAACTCACCCGCAATCACACGCACAAAACCTGCACCGTCATTCAAAGGAACCACCTGAATGTCTTGACCCAATAATTCTTGATAACGCGGCCTGGTGTTTTTGTCCTTCTTCGGCAAATTTACCCACAACTGCACCATTTCAAACTCACCACCCGTGCGACCAAAAGCCTCCGAATGAAACTCCTCATGAATGATGCCACGGCCCGCCGTCATCCACTGCACATCACCGGCACCAATCACACCGCCACCACCCGACGAGTCACGGTGCGCCACCTCACCTGCATACGCGATGGTCACCGTTTCAAAACCTTTATGCGGATGCTGACCCACACCACGCGGCCGCCCAGCGTTCGGCTCAAACACACGAGGCGCACCATAATCCAACATCAAAAATGGATCCGTTTGCTTGTCCTCACCCATGTGTGAAAACAAAGGTTGCACCAAAAACCCATTGCCCACCCAATGACTCGATGTGGCATTGTAAATTTGACGTACTTTTCTCATTGCATACCCCCCTATTAAAAACCCACTTGTGGCATCAACCCAGACTGCTGAGCCTCACGTAATTTTTGAGGTGTCACATCATTGCCCTCAAGATCAATCACGGTCATCACCCCCAACACATTGCCCACCTGCCCCGTCACCGCCTGCATATAACGCCGACGCAGAACCTCACGTTCAGCCAACTCCACTGGGCTCAAAGCGCGCAGCTTAGCCAGCCGCGCCAAAGCATTGATTCGATCCAACTCTGGAATGCGCATAATAAAATTTCCTTTTCTGTTCAATCACTTATGAATGTGATGTATTATACAATCAAAGGGTATTTTTAATAAGTACGTACATTTTTTATACTGTTGTGAACACCATGAAACCAACCAACGCCATCCAAGCACAGCCCACCATTTTTTGCCCCGTCAACACCACCTTGGACATCATCGGCGGCAAATGGAAAGCCTTGATCATTTACCACTTGATCAATGGCACGCAACGCTTCAACAGCCTGCAACGCAGCATGGCGGGCATCACTCAACGCATGCTCACACTGCAACTGCGCGAGCTTGAGGCCGATGGCTTGATTCACCGTGAAGTCTACCCCGTCATCCCACCCAAGGTCGAATACTCACTGACCGCGTTTGGCCGCACCTTACTTCCAGTAATTTATGCCATGCACGCTTGGGGAGTCGCCTACCGTGAAGAATGCGAACGCATTCAAAGCACAAAAACACACGAATAAAAAAGCAAGTCAGCCACACATACACATCCGCTTATCACGCACATCGACTCGGAAGCTCAGGCCAGCGCCCCCAAGCGAACATCTGGGCATGGGGACAAACAAGCAGAATCTCCGCCATTAATGGTCCCCTTAAACATGGGTGACTTACCAATCACGGCATGATGATTGGGCTTAACATCTCGTGACAACGGCATTTAATTCACTTAACCCACATCACACATGCCGTGATGTCACACCCGTCAATCCCATCCAAAAGGTCATGGTAACCGTTTCAAGGCAGCCATCGCAGCATGGTCATGATCCATTGCGGCCAACCGATACCACCTTTTTGCTTGGTTGAGGTCTTGTTGAACACCCACGCCTTTTTCATAAAAATAACCCAAGCGCGACACAGCCAACACACGTGGGTGGATGTTTTGTGCCGCTTCTTCTGGTGTTGATGCGGCCTTTAAATACCATTTGAGGGCTTCGGCGATGCTCCGTTGAACGCCCAAGCCTTTTTCATACAACGCCCCCATTCTGGCGGCGGCAGTGATGTCACCTGCATTCGAAGCGGCTTGATAATAGGTGGCGGCCTCGGCGTAGTTGACAGCAACACCCAAGCCCTCTTCGGCCATGATGCCCAGGTAACGAGGTGCTTTCATGTCGCCCCCTTGCCATGCAGTTTGAAACAATTGAGCGGCTTTGGCATAATCTTGCGCCACCCCTGTGCCGTTGAAATAATTCAAACCATCGTTGAGCATTTGTCGAGCGGCTGATTGTTTTGGCGATTCTTTGTTTTGTTGAAACAACCAATCGCGCACATCGCTTAATAAATAAGCGTGGTCAAATGCATACATGTGTTCCGCACCGCCACTACTCTTCATATAGGATTGCGGCGCGACCGTATTGGCGGTGAATTGCACAAAATTGATGTGATTGCCTTGTTTGAGCAAGCTTTCAATGTGCTGCTCTTGCTCGGCATCAGACAGATTGGCGGCAAATTCTGTACTGCCAAAATTGACACCATCTTTTTTAAGCATGTCGCCCACTTCTTTCATGCCGCCCGACGCTTTTTCATCCCCTTTTGAGACGACGTAAAAAAATTTCATTTTTGCCAATGGTTCTAAAACCTTGATGTCCCACTGGCTGCTGACAAACAATGACGCGGCAAATAAGTCAGGATGGTTGGCATTGAGGTAAAACGAAATCATGCCGCCCATGGATTGCCCCGTGGCGTACAGTCGATTGTGATCAATGCTGTATTGCCCAACGACATGGTTCAATAATTGATACACCGTATCGACTTCTGGGCTGACTTGAAAGTCATCATTCACCGCGCTGTTCGGTCCATGTGCATTTTTTTGTCCTTTAAACGCAGGCACTAAAACAAAGCTCGGGTGCTTCGCCTGCTCCGCATCGGTGGCCCAAATAATCCCGCCATAACCTTGCTTAAGCGGCGCCATTGCACCCAAACCTGCTGTACTCGCATCGGCGATGAACATCACCAAAGGGTATTTTTTAGCAGGGTCATAATCTTTGGGCACAAACAGGCTGTAGTCCATAGATAAACCCGTCGCAGGATCAGTGAAAGTCAGGGTTTGAAACTTAGGTGCAACTTGTTCACGCAGCAATAACAATTGTGAGTCAAACGACTTGTCCGCACCTCCGTAAACGTTGCCCCACACCGTTTTTTGCGGGCTGTTG
Organism: Ephemeroptericola cinctiostellae; assembly: GCF_003339525.1. GTDB lineage: Bacteria > Pseudomonadota > Gammaproteobacteria > Burkholderiales > Burkholderiaceae > Hydromonas > Hydromonas cinctiostellae. The sequence goes on from NZ_CP031124.1 coordinate 103,744, forward strand.
TTATTTGGGGTTGATGTGCAAGCCGCCAAGACAATGCTTGCAGCGATACTGACGTTGATTAAGTGTTTCATTTTTCCCTTTGTGTCATTGAATTTAAGGCTGTGTCAGGTTGGATGCGATAGCAAAAAGCAGTCCATAAAACAAACACCAAACCCGTGATTGCCGTGCCCAAGGGCAAACCAAAAACCTCATGTGAGAGAAAATCCCCCGCACCCGTGCCTGATGAACGAATGAGCGCAACAATACCCCAATAGTAAAAAGGTTGAAGCAACAAATCGCATTTATAGCCCAAAAACAGCATCAAACAAAATCCTGCACCATACACAGCGGTGGTGCCCAATGTACCAAATCCCAAAACAAAAGAACTGCAATCGCCAATCAGCGTGCCTAAAGTGCCCGCTAAAATCATGCACACCCAGTAAAACGCATCCACATTGATGATGTTGTCCTGCACGGGTTTGTTGCGATTGGCGGCCTGATAACGAATGGTGGCAAGCAGCAGTAAAAAAGCAAGCAAGGGAATCGATACGGCAAAACTGATGTTGAAACTGTGGAAACCGTCGCCGATATTGGTTGCTGCGGCTCGAATGACAATCACCGTTGCCCAAAAGAAAGCATAACTGTGCCAACGGCTGTTTTCTTCGACAATAAAAATAAGGGCTAAAAACGCGGCCAGAAAAGGCAGTCCATTAAAATTGCCTAAATGCAGGTAATCAGAGATAAAGTCGCCCAAATCTGCACCAAAAACACTGGCCACAAATAATGATACCCAGTATTTTGTTTCTATTTTGGGTAGAAGCTTCATAAAAAATCCTTTTACTTTTATTTATTGTCTGGTGCTTCACTTTAAGTCTGTTGTGTTGCGCTCGATTGTCTCTAATGTAAAGTTTTGTAAAGACAATTGAAAAAACTGCCATGTCAGACAGTTTTTTATTTTTACAACTCACATCCAAAAACCCTCACTGAATCTCGAATCCATTACCAGTCATAGAGCAGGCAATTAAAAATCGAATTTTTAGACGAAAATCCTCAAATAAAAGGTAGTCTTTCAAAATTAATGGTGAAAACCAAAAACATCCTTCCGTTTTTTTTCGTTAAAAAAAGGAAGCAAAAGATTTGCTTCCTTTCTATAAACAACCCAATTTTAAGCAACAGTACTTTTATTGAAACTCACCATGATGCATCATGGTGAGAACTCCGCTCACAAACGAGGGATATTATGTGCAAACGTCATGGACAACATTCACCTCAACCTACTCTTCACCCAAACGACCAAGCATGTTGAACATTTGAATTAGCGGCTGTTAATATCACCATCTGGATGAACCTCAATTTTTGAGTTACTCCCCATGTGTATGTAATTGTTTTTTCCTAAAACAGTGGCCTTGCCCTTAGGCGCTATAAAAACTTCTGTTCCTGAAATACTCACAGGCGTTGGAATGTCACCAGACAAATCGGCACGAATGAGGTTGCCGTAAACATCATAGGTCAATATTTGCTCCCCCACCGCGCTGTCCTTACCCTTTAAAAAGACAATTTTTCTGCTATGCAACTTACCCGCAACAACCTCATCTGTCACTTGAACATCATTGGAAGATACATTTTGCTTGTTTGTATCTATTGTCGTTGGCAATGAATTTGAAACGTCTTGACTACATTTCTTTGCCGCTTTCACTAAAGGAAATGGCTGAGCGGTACTTAATTTTTTTAATGGATCAAAAGCCAGCTCCGAAACGGACAACTTACACGTATGTGGATAAAAATCCTGATCCATATACACCTCATAATTGTGCCCAGCCAGCGGAGTAAATTTTATTGAAGCACCTAAACAAATAAAGCGCGTATGCTCATTCAAAGTTTCTGTTTCAATTTTCAATATAAGCGGTGCATTTGCTGCCACATTATATTCTGCGTAACTCCCATTTTCGGACAGTTTTGAACTGGGCATACCGACTCTTTTGGGCTTACCCCACATTGAAAAACCGGCCCCGCCAGCGGCTGCTTGGATGCCTTTTTTATCATCTGAATTGATACAGTTTGTATTTGGAAACAGTTCCACCTTGTTTGCATTTGAAACACGGATGGCTGCTTGCCCATTCAACAAATTACCCTCTTGGTTAGCGATAATCTTCTGAGACTCCGCATCCGAAGTTTCAGCGTGTACTTCGTTTGTAAGGCTCCACAGTGAGAGCAATAAAAATGTGATTTTAAATTTCATACGCGTCATAAGTAATCTCTATGGTGAGAACTACAAGTGCATAACAAAAAGAACGCCACAAGTATACCCTTGTGGCGTTCTTTTTTACTACATCTAAAATCTTATTTCTTCTTCTGCGGCGGCAAATCCGTGCAATGCCCTTTAAACACTTCCGCCGCCATGCCGACTGATTCGCCAAGCGTTGGGTGTGGGTGGATGGTTTTACCCACGTCCACTGCGTCCGCGCCCATTTCAATCGCCAAGCAAATTTCTGAGATCAAATCGCCCGCGCCTGTGCCGACGATGCCGCCACCGATGACGCGACCGGTGTCTTGGTCAAAAATCAGCTTGGTGAAACCTTCGTCACGGCCATTGGCAATTGCGCGACCCGATGCAGCCCATGGGAATACGCCTTTGCCCACTTTAAGGCCTTGTGCTTTGGCGGCATCTTCGGTCATGCCAGCCCATGCCACTTCGGGGTCGGTGTAGGCAACCGATGGAATTTGACGCACGTCAAAGTATGATTTTTCGCCAAATGCTGCTTCTGCGGCCACGTGTGCTTCATGCACCGCTTTGTGCGCGAGCATGGGCTGTCCGACAATGTCACCAATCGCAAAGATGTGTGGCACGTTGGTGCGCATTTGTGCATCAACATTGATGAAACCACGATCGGTGACCGCAACGCCGGCTTTATCGGCATCAATCAGCAAACCATTGGGTGCACGACCGACGGCAACAAGCACGAGGTCGTAACGTTGTGGCTCGGCAGGGGCGGTGGATTTGTCGTTGGCTTTCTCGAAGGTGACGTAAATGCCATCGTCTTTCGCTTCCACGGCGACGGTTTTGGTGTTGATGTACACATTGTCAAAACGCGCTTCGTTGTATTTTTGCCAAACTTTAACGAGGTCGCGGTCTGCACCTTGCATGAGACCGTCGAGCATTTCAACCACGTCTAAACGTGCGCCGAGGCTTGAGTACACCGTACCCATTTCGAGGCCAATGATGCCGCCACCGATGATGAGCATTTTGTTTGGCACTTGGCGCAATTCCAGTGCGCCGGTGCTGTCGACGATGCGATCATCTTGTGGAATGAAAGGTAAGTTAACCACGCGCGAGCCTGCAGCGATGATGGCTTTTGCGAAACGCACCACTTTTTTCACATCGGTGGTTTCTGAGCCTGTACCTGTGGTTTCGGTCACTTCCATGTGGTTCGGGTCGATGAATTTACCGATACCGCGCACGGTGGTGACCTTGCGTGCTTTCGCCATACCAGCGAGGCCACCCGTGAGTTTTTTCACCACATTGGCTTTGTAATCACGTAATTTGTCGAGGTCAACCGTCGGTGCGGCAAAATTGATGCCGTGCGAACCCATGTGCTGCGCTTCATCCATGATGGCTGCGGTGTGCAATAAGGCTTTTGAAGGAATACAACCCACATTCAAGCACACGCCGCCGAGGGTAGCATAACGCTCAACAATCACAGTGTTCATACCCAAATCAGCGGCACGGAATGCGGCCGAATAACCACCAGGGCCCGCACCGAGAACAAGCATTTCACACTCCACATCAACAGGACCGTTGTATGAACCTGCAGGGACAACCACTGCCGAAGGTGCGGGTGCTGCGGCAGCTGGCGCGGGTGCGGCCACTGCTGCGGGCGCGCTGGCGGCGGGTGCTGCTGCGACGGCACCTGCGGCTTCGATCAATACGACCACCGTGCCTTCGCTGATTTTATCGCCCATGGCGACTTTGATTTCTTTGACCACACCTGCTGCACTCGAAGGCACGTCCATGGTGGCTTTGTCTGATTCCAGTGTGACCAACGCGTCTTCAACCGCGATGACATCACCGACTTTGACATGGATTTCAATCACAGGCACATCGCTGTAATCGCCGATGTCTGGGACTTTAACTTCTATTAATTGACTCATTTTTGTCTTCCTCTATTTTTTTGGTTACTCATCATTCGCTGCAGATAATGCCGACTACAATTCAGTGGGTGTGTGGCACACCATCTAACTCAGCACTGTGTTCACCATCAATACGTATGGCACATTTGAATGGATTTCGCTGCGCGACAATGACAGGAGCTTAATGATTGATGCCGTCGTAATGCACCACATCCACACCATCCAAGCTCAATTCTTCATCCAAACAATTCAAATTGATCGCCACCGACTCCCCTTTACCATCTGGGGGAATTCCAATCGAAAATGGTGCACAACCACAGGTTTTGCAAAAATGGTGTGCAATTTGATGCTTGTTGAACAAATACGTGCTAAAACTGCCTTCAGGCATGACCAAATGTGCAGCGGCTTTTGATGTAAACCACAACCGAACACCTTTGCGACGGCAATGTGAACAATTGCATTCCACCACTTGCTTGATGTCGGCTTCAATTGCAAACTTCAACTGACCACAATGACAACTTCCTGTGTATTTCATGGTTCACCCTATTTTTACATTGGAAATGCGGCGCGAGATGTGACGCGATTTAAATAATCATCAAACGCGGCACAGGTCGGCACCATTTTGAACAGACGCACAAAAAAGTTAAGCTGCGAACCCACATACACGTCTGCGGCAGTAAAGCGCTCGCCTGCAACATAAGCATTGCGTGACAAGTGACCCACCAATGCTTGAACCGCCCGTTCAGAATCGCCACAACCCATTTGTGCTTTTTGACGTTCATCCAACACGATGCCTGCCCCGTGAAATGCCAAACCCTGCTCCAGAGTGGCCGTGGCAAAAACCGTCCAGCGATAATAATCCGCACGTTCAGACTCAAGTGGTTTTAAATGGGCCTCAGGAAAAACATCGGCCAGATACAAACAAATTGCCGCCGCTTCAGTCACCACTTTACCGTCATGCACCAAAGTCGGTACTTTACCCATCGGGTTAAGTGCCAAAAACTCTGGGGTTTTCATCGCTGCACCGTATTCAAGTTCAACTTTTTCGTACGGCACACCCACTTCAGCAAGCATCCATTCGGCGATTTTGCCGCGCGACATGGGATTCGTATATAAAGTCAAAGACATGGCATTCCTTTAATGTGGATACTGCAATGATGCCGCGCCTGTTGCACAATCTCCTTTTTAGTGGGGATTGCGCATCAAGCCCGTAATGACAAAGCTTACATCAACACCCGACGAAAATCCGCCAAAACCGCAGCCAAATAGGCATTGAATCGCGCAGCCGCTGCACCGTCGATGACGCGATGGTCAAATGACAAGCACAATGGGCAGATCAAACGAGGGGTGAAATCTTTACCATTCCACACAGGTTTCATCGCTGACTTCATCACGCCCAAAATGGCCACTTCAGGTGCATTGATGATCGGCGTGAACGACGTGCCGCCAATGCCACCCAGTGATGAAATGGTAAAGCAACCGCCACTCATGTCGGCGGGCTTGAGTTTGCCCTCGCGGGCTTGTTTCGCCAAATCGCTCATTTCTGTTGCAATTTGCGCCACACCTTTTTTATCACAATCTTTGATAACAGGCACCATCAGACCATTTGGCGTGTCGGCTGCGAAACCAATGTGGAAGTATTTTTTGAGGATGAGGTTGTCACCATCGATCGATGCATTGAACTCTGGGAATTTTTTCAGGGCTTGCACCACCGCTTTGATGATGAATGCGAGCATTGAGAATTTGACGCCTTGTTTCTCGTACTCTTTGTTCATTTGAACGCGGAAGTTCTCGAGCTCAGTCACGTCAGCATCTTCGTTGACCGTCACATGCGGAATCATGACCCAGTTGCGCGCCAAATTCGCGCCAGAAATTTTCTTGATGCGTGACATCGGTTGTGATTCGATTTCACCAAACTTGGTGAAATCGACTTTTGGCCAAGGCAACAGATCCAAGCCAACGCCTGAACCACCTGCTGGTGCTGCCACAGCCGCCCCCGCCAAAGCCACTTGACCCGTCATGACCGACTTGATGAAACCACGCACATCGTCGGGGGTGATGCGACCTTTAATGCCAGAACCTTTAACAAGGCCAATGTCCACACCGAGTTCGCGTGCAAATTTGCGCACCGACGGCGAGGCATGGGCTGTTTTTGATGCGGCAACGGCAACAGCAGGTGCGGCCGACGCAGCAGCAACGGCTGGGGCTGGTGCTGCTGAAACAGGCGCTGGAGCGGCCGATGCGGCGGGTGCTGCTGGAGCCGACACGGGAGCAGGCGCAGACGCACTGCCCGCAGCTTCAACGATGACCACAACCGAGCCCTCAGAGATTTTATCGCCTAAAGCCACTTTGATTTCTTTCACCACACCAGCAGCACTCGATGGCACATCCATCGTGGCTTTATCTGATTCAAGCGTCACCAGCGCATCTTCAACCGCAATGGTATCGCCAACTTTAACGTGGATTTCGATGACGGGCACATCGCTGTAGTCACCAATGTCAGGGACTTTGACTTCAACGGCACCACCTGTCGCTGCTGCGGCCACAGGAGCAGCAACTGCAACAGGCGCTGCTGGTGCAGCAGCAGGGGCTGGGGCAGAAACAGGGGCAGTCTCTGCGCTCGCGCCAGCAGCTTCAACGATGACCACGACAGACCCTTCAGAAATTTTATCGCCTAATGCCACTTTAATTTCTTTGACCACACCCGCTGCGCTTGATGGCACATCCATCGTGGCTTTGTCTGATTCTAATGTCACCAATGAATCTTCAACGGCAATGGTATCGCCGACTTTAACGTGGATTTCGATGACGGGTACATCGCTGTAGTCACCAATGTCTGGGACTTTCACTTCTACTAATTGACTCATTTTGTCTTCCTCATTTTATTTGTGTGGCTAGCCATCAAACTTCGCGATAGGTCTGAACATCAGGTGCTTGCACAAGTAATGACCCAATATTCGAAACCGCTTCGATCAGATGAGCAGCACCTTCATGTTTTTTCAGTGCATCTTCACTCGCCCACCGCTCAACAAAGGTAAATGAACTGCTGTCTTGTGTGGCGTTCAACAACATGTAAGACAAACAGCCCTCCTCTTGTTGCGTATGTTGGATCAGTTTGGCAAAAATATTGCGTGCAGTCTCAATGTGCTCAGGTTGAACTTTAAACTGAGCCAAAACATGAATTACTGTACTCATAGATTCTCCTGTCAACACTTAAACCGTCATGGGGTTGGGTTTCGTCACGTCCAAATTGTATTTGGCAATCGCTTGTGCAACGATTTCGCTGGAGATCGTGCCTTCATCAGCCAATGATTTAAGCGCAGCCACCGTGACCCAGTAACGGTTCACTTCAAAGAAATGGCGCAATTTTTCACGCGTGTCTGAACGACCGAAACCATCGGTGCCAAGCACTGTGTAACGTGCTGGAACAAAAGCGCGGATTTGCTCAGGCAAAGCACGAACGTAATCAGTTGCCACCACCACAGGTGCTTTAGAATCGCCCAAGATTTTTTCAACGTGAGATACGGTGCGTGCAGCCGTTGGGTTCAGCAGATTTTGACGTTCAGCAGCAATACCGTCACGTGACAACTCAACAAAACTTGGCGCGGCGTACAAATCAGCGTCAACATTCCAGTCGACTTTGAGCAAGGTCGCCGCTTCCATCACTTCATTGAAAATCGTACCTGAGCCCATCAAGCGCACTTGCGCATTGCCTGATTTACGGAATGCGTACAAACCTTTGATGATGTCTTGCTCCGCACCTTCTGGCATTGCTGGGTGTGCGTAGTTTTCATTCATCACCGTGAGGTAGTAGTACACGTCTTCTTGCTCTTGGTACATGCGACGCATGCCGTCTTGCACGACCACAGCCACTTCATAAGCAAAGGTTGGATCATACGACACACAATTTGGAATCGCACCTGACCACAAATGGCTGTGACCGTCTTCGTGCTGTAAACCTTCGCCATTCAATGTGGTGCGACCAGCGGTGCCGCCGACCAAGAAACCACGCGAACGCATGTCACCCGCCGCCCAGCACAAATCGCCAATGCGTTGGAAACCAAACATTGAGTAGAAAATATAAAACGGAATCATCGGCAAGTTGTGCGTTGAGTACGACGTTGCAGCCGCAATCCAGTCACACATTGCGCCCGCTTCGTTGATGCCTTCTTGCAGCACTTGACCTGTTTTTGACTCTTTGTAGAACATCAATTGGTCATGATCTTGCGGCGTGTAGGTTTGACCATCTTGGTTCCAAATACCCAACTGGCGGAACAAGCCCTCCATACCAAACGTACGCGATTCATCAGGGACGATCGGCACGATGTATTTGTTGATGTTTTTGTCTTTCAGCAAGATGTTCAACATGCGCACAAAAGCCATCGTGGTTGAAATCTCGCGACCTTCAGCCGTTTCTTTCAGCAAAGGTTCAAAAGCAGACAATGGCGGGATCACCAGTTCAACGTCGGTCTTACGACGGCGTTGTGGCAAGTAGCCACCCAGTTCTTGACGACGCGCGCGCATGTATTCGAGTTCTTTTGAACCCTCTTCAAACTTAACCAGTGGTGTTTTTTCGAGGTCTTCGTCTTTGACTGGGATTTCAAAACGATCACGGAATGCGCGAATGTCTTCAATCGCCATTTTTTTCTGTTGATGCACGGTGTTTTGCGCTTCGCCTGACGCGCCCATGCCGTAACCTTTGACCGTTTTTGCCAAAATCAAAGTGGGCATGTCCGTCGCATCTTGCGCTTCTTTGAAAGCTGCATAAATTTTGTGTGGATCGTGGCCACCACGGTTCAAATCCCAAATGTCGTCATCAGACCAGTCGGCGACCAAAGCTTCGAGCTCAGGCGTGTTGAACACAGTTTTACGCACATACGCGCCGTTTTTGGACTTCATCGTTTGGTATTCACCATCCACGATTTGACCCAAACGTTGCATCAAAATGCCTTTTTTGTCACGTGCAAACAACGCATCCCACTTCGTGCCCCAAATGACTTTGATGACATTCCAGCCTGAGCCACGGAATTCGGATTCGAGCTCTTGAATGATGCTGCCATTGCCGCGAACAGGGCCGTCCAAGCGTTGCAAATTACAGTTGATGACAAACACGAGATTACCCAAGCGTTCGCGCCCAGCCATGCCAATCGCACCCAATGATTCAGGCTCATCGGTCTCGCCATCACCCAAAAATGCCCAAACTTTACGGCCTTCAGTTTGTTGCAAACCACGGTCTTGAATGTATTTCATGAAACGTGCTTGGTAAATCGCCATGATCGGCCCCAAACCCATTGACACCGTTGGGAATTGCCAAAAATCAGGCATCAACCAAGGGTGTGGGTACGATGAAATACCGTTGCCATCGACTTCTTGGCGGAATGAATCGACTTGTACATCGCTTAAACGACCCAGCAAGTACGCACGTGAGTAAATGCCTGGTGAGCAATGGCCTTGTGAAAACACCAAATCACCGCCATGCGTCGCTGAAGGCGCGTGCCAAAAATGGTTGTAACCCACTTCATACAAGGTTGCAGATGATTGGAATGAACCAATATGACCACCCACATTGGTGTCTTTATTGGCACGCAACACCATGGCCATCGCATTCCAGCGCACATACGCACGGATGCGGTGCTCAATGTCTTGATCACCAGGGATGCGGGGCTGTTGGTCAACGGGGATGGTGTTGATGTATGGCGTTTGTGCGCTGAAAGGTTGATGCACGCCATGCGTGCGCGCGTATGAGATTGTTTGGTCGATCAAGTAAGCCGCACGTTGTGAGCCACCGTTTTCAATGACGCCACCTAAAGCGTCTAACCATTCTTGTGTTTCTTGCGTGTCAATGTCCACGCCCACATTGTGTTGTGCAGCCATGCTTGGGTCTCCTAAGAACTTGTTATTGTTAAATATTCATGTCAATCATGTTAACCTCGCAGCACCTTTACCAAAGATGTATTTGCAATTGTTTTATATTCTATGCGCTGTGTCAGCCAGCTGCAAGCACTTTTTCACACGGTGATAGTTATTTTCATATTGCGAGAAGACAGCGCCATGCTTCTATAAAAAAATGAGACACGCACAAAGATAAATACTTTAAAATCCATGTTGTACCCCATGTTTCTATGGGGAAAACGACTTATCACAGCTGCTTTCACTTTCCTCTTCCTTTGTTACTCATCCATATTTTTTTAGGATCAATCATGATTTCTCGCCACAATATTGAAGACCGCTATTCAGATATGGCTGTTTACAATGGTGTTGCTTACCTTGCTGGGCAAATTGCCAACAACACCACACAAAACATCGTGGGCCAAACACGAGAAGTGCTGAGCATGGTGGATGCCTTGCTACACAAAGCTGGGACGGATAAGTCTCGCATCCTCATGGCTCAAATCTATTTGAGCAACATGTTGGATTACGATGGGATGAATGAGGCGTGGGATGAATGGGTGAAAGACATCAAAGGCCATGCGCCACCACGGGCAACCGTGCAATCGCCATTGGCAGGCAGTGAGTTTCTAGTTGAAATCATTGTCACGGCAGCCACAGGCGTATAAAAAACTACAATTTAGAGGGGCGGATGGGCACTGGACTCAATGCTTTGCGCACGAATCAATGCTTCAGTGAGGTTGCCACACACATTTTCTGCATGGATGTCTTTAAAGAAACCCGACCGTCGAATGATGGAAGCCGGTTGATCATTTAACTCACACAACACCAATACGGCATTTTGTCTAATTAAGTTTTTATGCATCATGCGGATGATGTCCATCCCAGTGGTGTCGATGTTGATGACCTTACCCATGTCCAAAATCACCACGTTGGGCTGCGCGTTGAGGTTGACCAGTTGCGACTCCATTTTATTTGCCGCCCCAAAGAACAAGCTGCCAAACACACGAAAGGCCAAAATACGCGGTGTACCATCCTCTCGCGACAAGCCCTCAACACCATAAAAATCCTCCAATGGAATCCGTTCGATATGGGTTAAATCAGACATGCGGTAAATAAAAAACAAACTGGCCAACACCATGCCCAGCTCCACCGCCAAAGTCAAATCAAACACCACCGTCACAAAGAAGGTGCTCAGCAACACACTGCGATAAGGGGTTGAATAACGTTTCAACTCTTTAAACGCATGCCATTCGCCCATATTCAACGAAACCACCACCACAATCGCAGACAATGTCGCCAATGGAATGCTGCTCGCCAACGGCGCCAATGCCAACACCACCGCCAATAAGACCAACGCATGAACCATCCCCGCAATGGGCGTGCGCCCACCTGTTTTGACATTGGTCGCTGTTCGTGCAATTGCACCCGTGGCTGCAAAACCACCAAACAAGGGGGCAATGCAATTGGCCACACCTTGCGCCATCAACTCCTGATTGGGGTCATGACGATCGTCAATCAACCCATCGGCCACCCGTGCCGACAACAACGATTCGATCGCTCCCAACAATGCAATGGTGAGCGCTGGTGAAATGAGTTGCCCCATTAAGGACAGATCCAAAGTTGGAAAACTCAGAGAGGGAATGTTGTGAGGAATCCCGCCAAAACGAGAACCAATTGTTTCAACAGGCCAATGCATCCACGATGTCACAGCAGTCATGACGACCAACACCGCCAATGGCGCTGGTGCATGGCGCATCCACTCAAAACGGCGTGCCCCACGACTCCAGACAAGTAAAAGCAACAATGACACAACAGACACAAGCACCGTCGGCACATCCAATGTGTTTAAATGGAAAAAAAGGCTTTTAATTTTGGCAAAAAACTCACCCGGCAGTTGCTCAATATTCAAGCCTAGAAAATCTTTAATTTGAGATAAAAAGATCACCACCGCAATGCCATTGGTGAAGCCAATCACCACAGACACAGGAATGAAACGGATGAGGTTTCCCAAGCGAAAAAACCCCATCGCCAACAGCATCAAGCCCGCCATCATGGTGGCAATCAATAGATTTTGCACGCCATACTGCACAACAATGCCATACACAATCGGAATGAAAGCCCCTGTTGGGCCGCCAATTTGAACCCGCGAACCGCCCAATGTCGAGATGATGAAACCTGCCACAATCGCTGTCCAAATCCCAGCCGTGGGGCTCATGCCCGACGCAATCGCAAAAGCCATCGCCAGCGGTAAAGCGAGCACACCCACTGTGATGCCCGCCGATACATCGGACAGCAACATGCTTGTGTTGTAATTGCCGAGACAATCCAACAACTTTGGACGAAAATGGATTCTCATTGCTTGCCTCTTTATTTTTTATAACGAAACCCGTCAATCATCGGTTGTTTTTATGTGCACATTTATTTGGATTTTTTAGATGTCGAGCCCGTTCTCCAATCAAAACCCCCTGAGCTCAAACACATGCAAGAAAGGTTTGACCCATACTGAAGCCAGCCCTATTGTGCAACCCATCACAAGCGAGCGAAACATTGGAAGAATTCATGATACAAAAAACCCGCATCCAAGATGCGGGTTTTTTTATTAACAATTCAAACACTTGTCAAATGGATGTCAACATCACTCCGCTGACGGTGTTTGCGTGAAGTCCATGACATCGCCATCGCCTTCAACCGCAAAGGCTGGGGCGTCATCGAAAATCGCGGCTTCTTGCTGCGCACGGTTCTGATCATGCGTTTTTTTGTTCGCACGTGCACGATGGAAAGCCAAACCCGTACCCGCTGGAATCAAACGACCCACGATGACATTTTCTTTCAAGCCACGCAGTTCATCGCGTTTGCCCATGATCGCCGCTTCAGTCAAGACACGTGTGGTTTCTTGGAACGATGCCGCAGAGATGAACGAATCGGTCGACAACGATGCTTTGGTGATACCCAACAAGACATTGCTGTAAGTTGCGGGTTGTTTCTCCGCAGCCACCATGCGTTCATTCTCGATCAACATTTCAGAACGCTCAACCTGCTCACCTGGAATGAACTTGGTGTCGCCCGCATCAACGATTTGGACACGACGCAACATCTGACGCACAATCACTTCAATGTGCTTGTCATTGATTTTCACGCCTTGCAAGCGATACACGTCCTGAACTTCGTCGACAATGTAAGTCGCCAAAGCTTCGATACCCAACAAACGCAAAATGTCTTGTGGATCGGCGGGGCCTTCAATGATGACCTCACCTTTGTTGACCACTTGACCATCATGCACAGACAAATGCTTGTCTTTGGCAATCAAGAACTCATGGCTGCCACCGTCAAGGTCAGTGATGACCAGACGTTGTTTGCCACGGGTTTCTTTACCAAAGGTCACCGTACCTGTGACTTCGGCCAACATGCCCGCGTCTTTTGGTGAACGTGCTTCGAACAACTCGGCCACACGTGGGAGACCACCGGTAATGTCACGGGTTTTTTGCGATTCCATTGGAATACGCGCCAACACCTCGCCTTTACCCACTTCTTGGCCATCGCGCACCATGATCAACGCGCCGATTTGGAAACCAATCGTCACAGGATGTTCCGTACCTGGGATTTTCACTTCTTCACCCAATTCATTCAACAATTTCACTTGTGGACGAACGGTTTTAGAGGTTGAAGAACCACGGCGCTTCGGATCAATCGCCACCAAAGTCGCCAAACCAGTCACTTCATCAATTTGACGGGCAACAGTGACACCTTCTTCGACATTTTCAAATTTCAAACGACCGGCGTACTCGGTAATCACAGGTCGGGTCAACGGATCCCATGTCGCCAATTGTGTGCCCGCTTTAATTTGCGCACCATCAACGAACAACAAAATCGCACCGTAAGGCACTTTATGGCGTTCGCGCTCACGACCGTAATCATCAGCGATGATGATTTCACCTGAACGAGAAATCACGATTTGCTCGCCTTTGGTGTTGGTCACATAACGCATGGTGTTGGTGAAACGCAAAATACCGTTTGATTTGGCTTCAACGCTAGACACCACCGCTTGACGCGATGCTGCACCACCAATGTGGAAGGTACGCATGGTCAACTGAGTACCAGGCTCACCAATCGATTGCGCTGCGATCACACCCACAGCCTCACCTTTGTTGACCAAACCGCCACGACCGAGGTCACGGCCATAACATTTCGCACACAAACCATAACGCGTGTCGCATGACAACGGCGTGCGGACTTTGACCTCATCGATGCCCAATTTTTCGATCAATTCAACTTGATCTTCTTCGAGCATCGTACCGACTTCAAACACCGTTTCTTGGGTTTCAGGGTTGATCACATCGGCCACCACCACACGACCCAAAATGCGCTCACGCAACGCTTCGATGACTTCACCACCCTCAACGAGGGCTTTCATGGCCACGCCATTCGATGTACCGCAATCGTCCTCAACCACAACCAAATCTTGTGTCACGTCAACCAAACGACGGGTCAAGTAACCCGAGTTCGCTGTTTTCAATGCCGTATCGGCCAAACCTTTACGTGCACCGTGGGTTGAAATAAAGTATTGAGAAACGTTCAAACCTTCGCGGAAGTTCGCCGTGATCGGCGTTTCAATGATCGAACCATCTGGCTTGGCCATCAGACCACGCATACCCGCGAGCTGACGAATCTGCGCTGCTGAACCACGCGCCCCTGAGTCGGCCATCATGTAAATCGCGTTGAACGATTCTTCACGGGTTTCATTGCCATGACGGTCCAACACAGGATCCGTCGACAAATGTTCCATCATCGCTTTACCGACTTGATCACCGGCACGACCCCAAATGTCAATCACTTTATTGTAACGTTCGCCTGAAGTCACCAAACCAGAAGAATACTGCTGTTCGATTTCTTTCACTTCTTTCGAAGCAGCAGCAATCAAACCTTCTTTGGCGGCTGGAATCAACATGTCGTCCACACAAATTGAAATACCTGCACGGGTCGCCAAGCTGAAACCGTTTTCTTTCAAGCGGTCAGCAAACAATACAGTTTCGTTCAAACCACATTTACGGAAAACCAAAGTAATCAATTTAGAGATTTCTTTTTTCTTCAGCGTTTTGTTCATGATTTCGAACGACAAACCTGCTGGCAAAATTTCTGACAAGAACGCACGACCCACCGTCGTTTCATAACGTTTCATGCGTGTGGTGCGCTCGCCCGTTTCTTTGTCAATGTCGACTTCAGTGATGCGCACAGTGATGCGTGTGGTCAACGCCAATTCGCCCGCTTGATACGCACGACGGACTTCATTCACGTCAGCACAGAACATGCCTTCGCCGATGCCGTTGGTTTTCGCACGGGTGGCGTAGTACAGACCCAAGACGATATCTTGAGACGGCACAATCGATGGTTCGCCTGATGCGGGGAACATGATGTTATTCGATGCCAACATCAATGTGCGCGCTTCAGTTTGCGCTTCGATCGACAAAGGCACGTGAACCGCCATTTGGTCACCGTCAAAGTCGGCATTAAAGGCCGCACAAACGAGTGGATGCAATTGAATGGCTTTGCCTTCAATCAACACCGGTTCAAACGCTTGAATACCCAAGCGGTGAAGCGTTGGCGCACGGTTCAACATGACCGGATGCTCACGGATCACATCTTCCAAGATGTCCCAAACCACTGGCTCTTGCATTTCAACCATGCGTTTTGCAGATTTGATGGTGTTCGCCAAACCTTGAACTTCAAGTTTGTTATAAATGAAGGGTTTGAACAATTCCAAAGCCATTAATTTTGGTAAACCGCACTGGTGCAATTTCAGCTGTGGACCGACCACAATCACCGAACGACCGGAGTAATCCACACGTTTACCCAACAAGTTTTGACGGAAACGACCGCCCTTACCTTTGATCATGTCGGCCAAAGATTTGAGCGCACGCTTGTTCGCGCCCGCCATCGCTTTACCGCGGCGACCGTTATCAAGCAAGCTATCAACCGCTTCTTGCAACATGCGTTTTTCGTTACGCGTGATGATTTCAGGCGCGCGCAACTCCAACAAGCGTTTCAAACGGTTGTTACGGTTGATCACACGACGGTACAAATCGTTCAAATCAGAAGTGGCAAAACGGCCACCATCCAATGGCACCAATGGACGCAAATCAGGTGGCAAGACAGGCAACACTTCCATTACCATCCATTCAGGACGAATGCCTGAACGTTGGAACGCTTCAAGAATCTTCAAGCGTTTGGCGATTTTTTTGATTTTCGCATCAGACGATGTCGCTTGCAGCTCAGCGCGCAAGCGTTCGATGTCCGCTGGCGTGTCCAAGTTTTGCAACAACTCACGGATGCCTTCTGCGCCCATCAGTGCACGGAACTCATCGCCGTACTCTTCAGTTTTGGCGTAGAAGTCGTCTTCCGTCATGATTTGGCAACGTTTGAGCGGCGTCATGCCAGGCTCAATCACGACATAGGCTTCAAAATACAACACACGTTCGATGTCACGCAATGTCATGTCCAGCACCATACCCAAGCGAGATGGCAATGATTTCAAGAACCAAATGTGCGACACAGGCGCCGCCAGTTCGATGTGACCCATGCGTTCACGACGTACTTTGGTCAACGTCACTTCAACGCCACAACGCTCGCAAATCACGCCACGGTGCTTCAAGCGTTTGTATTTGCCACACAAGCATTCATAATCTTTGATCGGGCCGAAAATTTTCGCGCAAAACAAACCATCACGTTCAGGTTTAAACGTGCGGTAGTTGATGGTTTCAGGCTTTTTGACTTCGCCAAAAGACCATGAGCGGATTTTTTCAGGCGACGCCAAGCCGACTTTGATGGCCTCAAAGTTTTCATCGGGTTGGACTTGTTTAAATAAGTCGAGCAATGCTTTCATAATCTCAAGCTCCATAAACATTCAAAAAAAGTAAACAACCACTTTTTTTGATTTTAATTTAGAGATTTTGCGCGGACAAGCCGCACAAAATCTGATTTCAATTCACGTAACAATTCTGCAATCAAACACGTTCGAGGTCAATATCAACGCCCAGTGAGCGGATCTCTTTAACCAACACATTGAATGACTCAGGCATGCCTGGATCGATCTCATGTTCGCCTTTGACCAAGCTGTCATACATTTTGGTACGGCCGTTGATGTCATCCGACTTGACCGTCAACATCTCTTGCAAGATGTATGAGGCGCCGTATGCTTCAAGTGCCCACACCTCCATCTCACCGAAACGCTGACCACCAAACTGCGCTTTACCGCCGAGTGGCTGTTGCGTCACCAAGCTGTATGGACCGGTTGAACGTGCATGCATCTTGTCGTCCACCAAATGGTGAAGTTTCAGGATGTGCATGTAACCGACCGTGACATGACGCTCAAACGCTTCACCCGTGCGACCATCATACAAACGCACCTGAGTTTTCGTGGGTGTAAAGCCACGCAAAGCGGTCGCGGGATCGTCGTCAGGGAAGGCCAAATCGAGCATGCGACGAATTTCTTTTTCAGAAGCACCGTCAAACACAGGGGTTGCAAATGGCACGCCTTTTTTCAAATTGTGCGCCAAAGCCATGATTTCATCGTCAGAGAAGGAGTTCAAATCTTCTTTTTGACCTGAGCCATTGTAGATTTTGTCCAAAAACTCACGCATTTTTTCGACTTTGACTTGTTCAGCCATCATCTTGTCAATGCGCCAGCCCAAACCTTTGGCCGCCCAACCCAAATGCACTTCCAACACCTGACCCACGTTCATGCGCGAAGGCACACCCAATGGGTTCAACAAAATGTCAACAGGCGTGCCATCGGCCAAATGCGGCATGTCTTCGATCGGCAAAATGCGTGAAACCACACCTTTGTTACCGTGACGACCCGCCATTTTGTCACCTGGCTGCAAACGACGTTTAACCGCAAGGTAAACCTTAACCATTTTGATCACGCCTGCTTGCAGGTCATCACCTTGGGTTAACTTCTTACGTTTTTCTTCGAATGCACTGTTGAACTGTGCACGTTTTTGTTCGAGTGAATCACGTACGGCTTCCATTGCTTTGGCCGCATCTTCATCCGCCAAGCGGATGTCAAACCATTTATATTTGTCAGCCAAATCATGTAAATACTCAGCAGTGATGGTCGCGCCTTTGGCCAACTTGTTCGGGCCACCGTTGACCATTTTATTGATCAACATTTTTTCCAAACGGATGAAGGCATCGCCTTCAACAATGCGCATTTGGTCATTCAAATCATGGCGATAGCTGTTCAAGTCCGATTGAATGATCGACTCAGCACGTGCATCACGTGGCGTGCCTTCACGCGTGAAGACTTGCACATCAATCACGGTACCGGTTGTACCACCAGGTACGCGCAATGAGGTGTCTTTCACATCAGAAGCTTTTTCACCGAAAATCGCGCGCAAGAGCTTTTCTTCAGGCGTGAGTTGCGTTTCACCTTTTGGTGTCACTTTACCCACCAACACGTCACCGGCCGACACTTCTGCACCAATGTAAATGATGCCAGAATCATCCAAACGGTTCAGTTGCAATTCAGCCAAGTTTGAAATGTCACGGGTGATGTCTTCTGCACCCAACTTGGTGTCACGCGCCACAACGGTCAACTCTTCAATGTGAATTGAAGTGTAACGGTCATCGGCCACCACACGCTCAGAAATCAAAATCGAATCTTCGAAGTTGTAACCATTCCAAGGCATGAAGGCGACCATCATGTTTTGACCCAAAGCCAGCTCACCCAAGTCCGTCGATGCGCCGTCGGCGATCACGTCACCGCGTGCCACAAAGTCACCTTTTTTAACGATGGGACGTTGGTTGATGTTGGTGTTTTGGTTTGAACGGGTGTATTTGATCATGTTGTAAATATCAACACCGACCTCACCCGCTACCGCTTCATCATCATTCACACGAATCACGATGCGGTTCGCATCGATGTGATCAACGACACCACCACGCAAAGCTTGAACTGCGGTGCCCGAGTCAACGGCTACGGTGCGTTCAATGCCCGTACCGACCACTGCTTTTTCAGCACGCAAACAAGGCACGGCTTGACGTTGCATGTTTGAACCCATCAATGCACGGTTCGCATCATCGTGTTCAAGGAAAGGAATCAACGATGCCGCTGCAGAAACAATTTGCGATGGCGCAACGTCCATGTATTGCACGCGTTCTGGCGACACAAGCAATGTTTCACCCGATTCACGCGCAGAGACCAACTCATCGGTCAACAAGCCATTTTCAGCCACAGTCGCATTCGCCTGTGCAATGACGTATTTACCTTCTTCGATCGCAGACAAATAGTCGATGGTGTCTGATACTTTACTGTCAGACACGCGACGGTATGGCGTTTCGATGAAGCCGTATTCGTTCAAACGGGCATAAATCGCCATCGAGTTGATCAAACCAATGTTTGGTCCCTCTGGTGTTTCAATCGGGCACACGCGGCCATAATGCGTTGGATGCACGTCGCGCACCTCAAAGCCTGCACGTTCACGCGTCAAACCACCAGGGCCCAATGCAGAAATACGGCGTTTGTGTGTGATTTCAGACAATGGATTGGTTTGATCCATAAACTGAGACAACTGTGATGAACCGAAAAACTCTTTAATCGCCGAAGAAATCGGTTTAGAGTTGATCAAATCATGCGGCAACAAACCTTCAGACTCCGCTTGCGCCAAACGTTCTTTGACCGCACGCTCTACACGCGCCAAGCCAGAACGGAATTGGTTTTCAGTCAATTCACCCACACAACGGACACGGCGATTACCCAAGTGATCGATGTCATCCACCTCACCTTTGCCATTGCGCAAATCCACAAGGGTTTCGATCACATTCAAGATATCCGTATTGTCCAACACCATTGAACCTTCGTCAGAATCACGGCTCAAACGGCGGTTAAACTTCATACGACCCACGCGTGACAAATCATACGCGTCTGGATTGTAGAACAAACGGTGGAACAAAGCCTCAACCGCCTCTTCGGTCGGTGGCTCACCAGGACGCATCATGCGGTAAATCGCGATGCGCGCCGCATTTTGATCCGCTGTATCATC
Organism: Ephemeroptericola cinctiostellae; assembly: GCF_003339525.1. Classification (GTDB taxonomy): domain Bacteria; phylum Pseudomonadota; class Gammaproteobacteria; order Burkholderiales; family Burkholderiaceae; genus Hydromonas; species Hydromonas cinctiostellae. The sequence continues at coordinate 123,780 of NZ_CP031124.1, forward strand.
CAAACGCAAAGAGTTTGAAATGAACGCGCCATGATCCAATTCATTGGTGTACAAAGTGTCCACAGACGCGATGCCAGCCATACGCAGTTTTTTGAGTAAATCTTCGGTCAACTCGGCATTGGCATTGGCAATCACTTCGCCCGTATCGCGGTCAATGATGTTTTTCGCCACCACCAAGCCCAACAAATAATCTTCAGGCACCACGATTTCTTTGAGGCCAGATTTTTCGATGTCACGAATGTGCTTGCCTGTGATGCGCTTGTCGCGTGCCACGAGGACATTGCCCGATTTATCAATGATATCAAAACGTGCCACTTCACCACGCAAGCGCTCAGGCGCCACGTCAATGTAACCACCCTCAACAGACAACTTAACAGGTACAAATTCAAAGAAGTTTTCGAGAATTTGTTCTGGTGTCATGCCAATCGCTTTAAGCAAAATGGTCACAGACATTTTACGGCGACGATCCACACGGAAATACAAAATGTCTTTGACATCAAACTCAAAATCCAACCATGAACCACGGTAAGGGATGATGCGAGCAGAAAACAGCAATTTACCTGAGCTGTGTGTTTTACCTTTATCATGCTCAAAGAACACGCCAGGTGAACGGTGCAACTGAGACACAATCACACGCTCCGTACCGTTGATCACGAACGAACCTGTATTGGTCATCAAAGGCATTTCGCCCATGTAGACTTCTTGCTCTTTAATTTCTTTAATGGTGGGTTTTGATGCTTCTTTATCCATCAACACCAAACGCACTTTGGCGCGCAAAGAGGAGCAATACGTCAAACCACGCTGTTGGCATTCTTTCACATCAAAAATGGGATCAGCCAACTGATAACCGACAAACTCCAAACGTGCCATGCCATTGTGCGATTCAATCGGAAAAATCGATGTGAATGCAGCTTGCAGGCCTGTATTGGTGCGTTTATCAGTTGCTACATTTGCTTGTAAAAAATCATAGAATGAGCGCAATTGCGTTTCGAGCAAGTAAGGCACTTCTTGCACAACTTCGCGCTTGGCAAAGTTTTTACGAACACGCATTTTCTCGGTGAATGAATAAGTTTGGGCCTTCGCCATCACACACTCCAAAAGACGACATGATGTGTGCAAACCATCCAACAGCACACAACACGACTAAAACGACACGGACGACCATAGGGGGATTTGGTGGTTGGCCACTACCAACCGCTGGCGGACAATACACATGCGCATTGAATTGAAAAACGTTATATGAAAAAACGCTCGGCGAGCCTCTCTCTCGAAGCACTCACCCACAATGGACTGCACGCATATCCGACCAAATTTATTTTCTCGTCGTCGAGAAGAAAACAAACAAAAATGCACTCACCTATTCCCAGCAAATGCATTTATATTTAATTTCAAATCGAAACAAAGTTAAATTTTTAGACAGTCTGAAATTATACCATGCTTTTATGATTTCATTACATCAACTTTAACGCAAAAAAACTGGCAACATTGCTGTTGCCAGTTTTTGAAACCCAGTAAAAAATTACTTGAGTTCTGCTTTCGCGCCAGCTTCTTCCAATTTTGCTTTAGCAGCTTCTGCATCAGCTTTTGGAGCAGCTTCTTTAACAGTTTTTGGTGCGCCATCAACGAGGTCTTTAGCTTCTTTCAAGCCCAAACCAGTGATTTCACGAACTGCTTTAATGACGCTGACTTTATTTGCGCCAACTTCAGTCAACACAACATCAAAATCAGTTTTTTCTTCGGCTGCAGCAGCTGCGCCGCCTGCAGGGCCAGCAACAGCAACAGCTGCAGCAGAAACGCCAAATTTTTCTTCGAATGCCGATACCAAGTCATTCAAATCCATTACAGACATTGCACTTACTGCTTCTAAGATGTCGTCTTTAGTGATAGCCATTTAAAACTCCTAACAATCGGTTCTTTGAACCGCAAATATTTAATGTGAGATCACGCCGCACGCAAAGCGAGGCGTAAATCAAATCGTGAAATTAAGCTGCTTCTGACTTCTGTGCTGCTACAGCGGCCAAAGCGCGCGCCATACCTGCCACAGGTGCTTTCATTACGTATGCCAACTTCGACAACAACTCTTCGCGAGAAGGGATGCTTGCCAACGCTTTAATGCCAGCTTGATCGAGCAATTTGCCGTTGTAAACGCCAGCTTTCAAGATCAATTTATCATTGGTTTTAGCAAAGTCATTCAAGACTTTAGCGGCAGCAACAGCATCTTCAGAGATGCCATAGATCAATGGACCCGTCAATTCAGCCGATAAAGACTCAAATGACGTGCCTTCGATCGCACGGCGTGCCAATGTGTTTTTCAACACTTGGATGTGAACGCCTTGCGCGCGCGCATTTTTACGCAATGTCGTCAGAGCGCTAACGCCAACCCCACGATATTCAGCCACTGCCATCGTTTGCGCGTTTGCTACAATTTGCGCAACTTCTGACACGACGGCTTTTTTACCTTCAAGATTTAATGCCACGTTATACTCCTACTTCATTTATAAAGTCGTGCACATTCAAAAGAACATCGCACAACACCCAACGACTTCCGTCATGGTTTTGCTTTATAAATATAAAACGAAATCATTTTCGGGGTCGCCATTCTGCGTTGGCTTTTATTCGAGGAGACTTGATTAAAACCAAGCGTCGCCAAACAATCATTAAGTGCAACACACCAACGGTCTTTGAAAGCCCGCTGTGGTGTTTCAGGCATTTCAACCCGAACACACACAACAACCCAAAGCTCTCTTTTATGTCGCAGTCATTCAACTGCGACATTCTCATACCAATTAGCCAGCGATTGTACCGCTGTCTACGCGCACGCCCACACCCATTGTTGACGAGAGTGCAACTTTACGCACATAAACGCCTTTGCTTGAAGCTGGTTTCAATTTAACCAACGCATCAACCAATGCCGCCAAGTTCGATTTCAATGCAGCCACTTCAAAGTCAGCGCGACCCAAAGTAGCGTGAATGATACCGCCTTTGTCTACACGGAACTGCACTTGACCCGCTTTAGCATTTTTAACGGCTGTTTCAACGTCAGGCGTCACAGTGCCTACTTTTGGATTTGGCATCAAGCCACGTGGGCCCAAGATTTGACCCAAAGTACCAACGATACGCATTGCATCTGGAGTGGCAATCACAATGTCAAAGTCCATTTGACCCGCTTTAACCTGCTCTGCCAAATCTTCCATACCAACGATATCTGCGCCAGCCGCTTTAGCCAACTCAGCTTTTTCGCCTTGTGCAAACACAGCAACGCGCACAGTTTTACCTGTACCTGCTGGCAACACAACCGAACCACGGACGGTTTGATCAGATTTCTTTGGATCAACGCCAAGTTGAATGGCAACGTCAACAGATTCATTGAATTTTGCAGTTGCCGTCTCTTTGACCAAAGCCAAAGCTTCATCGGCCGCATAGACTTTATTGCGATCGACTTTAGCAGCCAATGTTTTTTGTTTTTTAGATAATTTCGCCATGATTACAGACCCTCCACCGTGATGCCCATGCTGCGCGCGCTACCAGCAATGGTGCGTACAGCTGCGTCCAAATCAGCTGCCGTAAGGTCAGGCTGCTTGGCTTTTGCAATTTCTTCCGCTTGTTCGCGCGTGATTTTAGCCACTTTGTCCGAGTGCGGACGTGCAGAACCTTTGGTGATTTTTGCTGCTTTTTTCAACAACACCGTTGCAGGCGTTGTTTTCATCACGAAAGTGAAGCTCTTGTCAGCAAATGCTGTGATGACCACAGGAACTGGCAAACCAGGCTCGATGCCCTGGGTTGCGGCGTTAAACGCTTTACAGAATTCCATGATGTTCAAACCACGTTGACCCAATGCTGGACCAACTGGAGGAGACGGGTTTGCTTTGCCCGCTGGGATTTGCAGCTTAATAAAGCCGATAATCTTCTTTGCCATAATTAACCTCTAAATGAGTGGTATCGCCATTTTAAGCATGTACATGCTTGACTTTGGCTCCTCGTGCCGTTCATTTGAACATTCTGGTTTATTTAAACAAACCAGAGCAGGTTGAACGGCTTAACCTGTATCTTTTACTGAACTTTTTCAACCTGATCGAAACCCAACTCAACTGGGGTCGCACGACCAAAAATAGTCACAGTGACACGCAATTTATTGCGATCATAATTCACTTCTTCAATCACACCATTGAAATCAGCGAAAGGCCCTTCTGTGACACGCACAGACTCACCCACCTCAAACTCAATTTTCGGACGTGGACGCTCACCATTCATATGCGCGAGAATTTTATCCACATCAGCCTGCGGCAAGGCATGCGGCTTATTACCCACACCACCCACAAACCCAGAAACCTTAGGTGTGCTCTTGACCAAATGCCAAGACTCATCGGTCATCGCCATTTCGATCAGCACATAACCTGAGTACAAGCGGCGCTCAACCACCACGCGCTTGCCGTTACGCATTTCAACAACCTCTTCGGTCGGCACCAACACGCGACCAAATTGCTCTTGCATTTCAGAGCGCCCAATGCGCTCATTCAGAGCACGTTCAACGCTCTTTTCCATGCTTGAGTACACCTGAACAAAATACCAACGCTTATCCATATTATTTCCAACGCAAAATTAAGTCGTACAGTACGAATTCAAGAACTTTATCCACACCCCACAGGAACAAAGACATGACGCCCACAAAAGCAAAAACGACACCCGTCATTTGAAAAACTTCTTTGCGCGTCGGCCACACCACTTTACGGGTTTCGCGATACGCTTCATTGGCAAAAGTCAAAAAAGACTTACCCGTCGGCGACACAAAAAATGACACAACAGCCGCAGCAAAGCCCGCACTCAGAATGACCGGCTTCAAATACTCTGAGGCATCCTTAGGCACAAAAAAATAGGCCATAAATGCGGCCACTAATATTACGATTGGTACCCAAACGCCCCACTTGGCATTCGATACATCTTTAATCTGTTGAGATTGAGACATGTACTCACTCTACTTGAGGCAATCAAAAAAATTTGACTTGATTAGGAATTGAACGCGAGAACCGCGACATTTGAAACAGCTTGTTTTTCGATATGGCAGGGGCGGAGGGTTTCGAACCCCCAACCTACGGTTTTGGAGACCGTCACTCTACCAGTTGAGCTACGCCCCTACACCGAAAAACTTAAAACGGGATTCTATCACACTTACAGAACCCCGTCTATTTTTTATCCAAAACAACCCACCTCAATGAGTTATTTTGGGTCAACCACTTACATTTAGAACCCTAAACCACGAGTTCAAAAGCAATTAAGCAATGATTTTAGCCACAACGCCCGCACCAACAGTACGACCACCTTCACGAATCGCGAAGCGCAAGCCTTCTTCCATCGCGATTGGGGCGATCAGTTCGACGCTGATTGATACGTTGTCACCTGGCATGACCATTTCTTTGCCTTCTGGCAAAGACACTGCACCGGTCACGTCCGTTGTACGGAAGTAGAACTGTGGACGGTAGTTGTTGAAGAATGGTGTGTGACGACCACCTTCGTCTTTTGACAAGACGTAGATTTCTGCGTCAAACTTGGTGTGCGGTTTGATTGAGCCTGGTTTGCACAGGACTTGACCACGTTGCACGTCTTCACGTTTTGTACCACGGAGCAATACGCCGACGTTGTCGCCTGCTTGACCTTGGTCGAGCAATTTGCGGAACATTTCAACACCAGTACATGTTGTCACTTGTGTGTCTGCGATACCAACGATTTCGAGTGATTCACCGACTTTAACGATGCCACGTTCGATACGACCAGTCACCACCGTGCCACGACCAGAGATTGAGAACACGTCTTCGATTGGCAACAAGAATGTGCCGTCAACTGCGCGTTCTGGTGTTGGGATGTATGAGTCCAATGCATCGCCCAAAGCCAAAATAGCAGGTTCGCCGATCGGTGATTGGTCGCCTTCTAAAGCCAATTTCGCAGAGCCTTTAACGATAGGTACGTCGTCGCCTGGGAAATCGTATTTAGACAATAATTCACGAACTTCCATTTCAACCAATTCGAGCAATTCTTCGTCGTCGACCATGTCGCATTTGTTCAAGAATACGAGGATGTACGGTACACCCACTTGACGTGCCAACAAGATGTGCTCACGTGTTTGTGGCATTGGGCCGTCTGCTGCTGAACATACGAGGATCGCGCCGTCCATTTGAGCCGCGCCGGTGATCATGTTTTTAACATAGTCAGCATGGCCTGGGCAGTCAACGTGTGCGTAGTGACGCGTGGCTGTTTCGTATTCAACGTGGGCGGTGTTGATGGTGATACCACGCGCTTTTTCTTCTGGTGCCGCGTCAATGTCTGCGTAACCTTTGGCTTCGCCACCGAATTTTTTTGACAAAATCGTGGTGATTGCCGCTGTTAATGTTGTTTTACCGTGATCAACGTGACCAATCGTGCCTACGTTGACGTGTGGTTTGGTCCGTTCGAACTTACCTTTTGCCATGTCAAAACTCCTTTGAGGGCGAAGCTATAAAAAATAAATGAAAATATAAGATGGTGCCCATGGCGAGAATCGGACTCGCGATCTCTCCCTTACCAAGGGAGTGCTCTACCACTGAGCCACATGGGCGATAAAATGCGGATGTAACTTTTGGAGCGGGAGACGGGAATCGAACCCGCATCATTAGCTTGGAAGGCTAGGGTTCTACCACTAAACTACTCCCGCGCACCACAACCAACAGTGGGACAAGCCCAATATCATCTTTGGTGGGCAGGGCTGGATTCGAACCAGCGTACTCGAAAGAACAGATTTACAGTCTGTCGCCTTTAACCACTCGGCCACCTACCCAAAGAGAACGTAATTATGAATATCAACAGCCCCGTTGTCAAGCGTATTTTTGCAAATAAATCACATATTTTTTATTTTTTAATGGACAAGCTTGACAGTGCTCAGCAAAAAAGCGATAAACTGGGCATCTTTCACCCAGAAGTGGGCATTTTTATTTTTTTGGATGGTTTTTAATGTTTTCACCTCAACGTATTTTCAATGCTTTTAGCTATTCAATGAAGGGCTATAAAAGCGCCTGGCAAACCGAAGCTGCGTTTCGTGACAATGTGATGATGGTTGCGATTACACAGCTGCTCTGCCTGCTCCTGCAACCACACTGGCAGCTGTGGCTGTTTTTTGGCGCATGCAATGCCTTGCTCATCATGGCAGAGCTGTTGAACACTGGGCTTGAATACTTGGCCGATCACATCAGCACGGATCAACACGATCTTTTGGGTCGTGCCAAAGATGTTGGGAGCGCAACGGTGTTTACAGCACTCATGTTTAACGGCTTGGCGCTGCTCATCATCATCTGGCAATCCCTGACTTAAATGCAAAGAAGCTCCAAAATCATTTTGGAGCTTCTTTCTTTCCCTCAGAATGCAGCACATGCCCTGCATATCATGCGGCTTATAAAATATATTGCGCTAAGTTTTCATCTTTAATCAATTCACCCAAACGTGACTCAACGTATACCGCATCAATCACCACTGCTTTTCCCTCATAGTCGTGCGCATTGTATGACACGTCTTCAAGCAACTTTTCCATGACGGTATGCAAACGGCGAGCACCAATGTTTTCCGAACGCTCATTGACAGCGCACGCCATTTCGGCCAATCGCTGCACGCCACTTTCTGTAAAATCAAGACCCACCCCCTCAGTCGCCATCAATGCCGTATATTGGCGGGTCAAGCAAGCATCGGTTGCTGTTAAAATGGCTTTGAAATCATCGACATTGAGCGAACTCAGCTCCACTCGAATCGGGAAACGTCCTTGCAACTCGGGAATCAGATCCGACGGCTTGGACAGACTGAATGCCCCCGATGCCACAAACAAAATATGATCTGTTTTAATCAGGCCGTACTTCGTTGAAACGGTTGTGCCTTCCACCAAAGGCAATAAATCGCGCTGTACACCTTGGCGTGAAACCTCACCACTGCCAGCACTGCCACCTCGGCCAGAAATTTTATCAAACTCATCAATGAACACGATGCCATTTTGCTCAACAGCCTCAACCGCTTGGCTGCGCACCTCATCTTCATTGACCATTTTGCCCGCTTCCTCATCCACCAGCTGGCGCAGGGCGTCTTTGACTTTCATTTTCTTCGATGTGGTTTTACCCGTTCCAATACTGGCAAACATACCACGCAACTGATCGGCCATTTCCTCCATACCTGGGGGGCTCATCACATCAAACTGTGCCGTGCCTTGACTCACCTCCAGCTCGATTTCCTTATCGTCCAGCTCCCCTTCACGCAATTTTTTACGGAATTTTTGACGGGTTGCGCTTTCGGTATCGGCACGCGAATACTCACCCGTCGTCACATCTCGTGAAGGGGGCAACAACACATCCAAAATACGGTCTTCAGCGGCATCTTGAGCTCGGCTTTGCATGTGCTTGGCGGCGGCTGCACGTGCATTTTTCACCGCCACCTCGATCAAATCCTTGATGATAGACTCGACGTCTTTGCCCACATAACCCACTTCCGTGAATTTCGTTGCTTCAACCTTAATAAACGGTGCGCCAGCAAGACGCGCCAAACGACGGGCAATTTCAGTTTTACCGACACCTGTCGGCCCCATCATCAAAATATTTTTTGGTGTCACTTCAACGCGCATGGCATCAGCCAACTGGCCTCGGCGCCAACGGTTGCGCATGGCCAAAGCGACGGCTTTTTTTGCATCTTTTTGACCAACAATGTGCTTGTCGAGCTCAGAGACGATTTCTCTGGGGGTCATGTTAAATGGACTGGACATGGTTTTCCTTTACTTATTACCCAAATATTTTGTGACATTTTGTGTCGTCCGCGCAGAAGTTCAAAACACTTCTTTCGAATCGCTCACACAAACTCAAAAAAATTACAATGTTTCGATGGTGTGATTCTGATTGGTGTAAATACAAATATTGCCTGCAATTTCCAATGATTTTTTAACAATTTCAGCAGGTGTCAATTCGGTATTGTGCAACAAAGCCAGCCCCGCGGACTGGGCAAATGCACCACCTGAACCAATGGCAATCAAACCATCTTCAGGCTCAAGCACATCGCCATTGCCTGTAATGATCAAGGAGGCGGTGTGATCTGCGACCGCCAACATGGCTTCAAGGCGGCGCAACACACGATCGGTACGCCAATCTTTGGTTAAATCAATCGCTGCCCGTGTGAGATGCCCCTGATGTTTTTCCAATTTGGCTTCAAACCGCTCAAACAAAGTGAAAGCATCCGCCGTCGCGCCTGCAAAACCTGCCAAGACTTTACCGTGGTAAAGCTTACGCACTTTACGTGCGCTGCCCTTGACAATGGTGTTGCCCAGTGTGACTTGGCCATCGCCGCCAATGGCGACCAAATTGCCACGCCGCACGGATATGATCGTTGTGCCATGATATTGTTCCATTTTTTGCTCCTTTGGGTGAACAGACCCGTGTCTATTGTGTCGAGGGGTGTCAGTCAATCGCAAAAGCTAACCTTTTATTTTTGCGATGTTTGACGCCTTAAATTTTTCATGAAAGCAGATTGATCCTTTCAATGAAGGGTGACGTATCTCGCTCATCAATCAAACCAAACGAAATCAATCCCTCACAATACTGAAGAGAACCAACGAGACCCACAAAAAATCCAAATCATTTGCGAACTTCACTATAGCGTAGATGTGGTTGAACGTAAAAAAAACAAGGATGCCCACAGGCATCCTTGTCATTTATTTACACGACCCACGCACCACACGTGCATGACGGGGTCTAGCAGCCCTTAGTCACCGTACATTTTCTGTACTTTCTCGCGACGCTCTTGCGCTTCAAGCGACAATGTGGCCGTCGGGCGCGCCAGCAAGCGACCCACCCCAATCGGCTCACCCGTTTCTTCACACCAGCCGTAATCGCCTGAATCAATGCGCTCAATGGCCTGACCAATTTTCTTCAACAGCTTACGCTCACGGTCACGCGTACGCAGCTCCAATGCATGCTCTTCTTCAATTGTGGCCCGATCTGCTGGATCCGGCACCACTTCATTTTCGCGCAGATGCTCGGTGGTGTCATCTGCGTTTTGCAGCAATTCTGCCTGCATGTCCAACAATTTTTGTTTGAAAAACGCCAGTTGTACGTCATTCATGTAATCTTTTGTGGGCATCTTCAACAGTTTTTCTTCTGTCATCGCGCCTTTACGATCTTGTGCCATCTCTACTTCTCCACTCATCAAAAAAGATTGCTCTTTTTTGCTTCTAAAAATCTTTTGCTCTTCACACTCAAGCGATGCACTGCTGAAGCTCCACTTCCAACTCATCCCAAGGCAAACCTTGACCCAAAATCCACATGTGTGTCTCAGGTGTTCGGCCTTCTGGCCACACATCAATGAACATGTCTGACCACAAATACTGTAAGGCTTGCATGCACAACGGTGACACCTCGCCTTGTAAATTAACCACCGCAAGCAACCGAGTCATGCTCGCCCCATGCTGAATACGCCAGCGACCAAGCATTTCCTTGATTTTCTCACCATTCATGGGCTGCGAAAACGAGAAATATACCACTTTATGCGCACCCCATGCGAGCAAATCGTCTTTTTTTAGTGGTTCACGCCACAAAGGGGCGTCCACACTATACGCCATTATGGGAATGGACACGTCATCGTCACTGATGAAGCCATTATGAACCCACATGGCCAAGGGATTTAACGCCCTCATTTGCTCGGCAAATTGAGCCATCACATCATCACCATTAAAGCTCAACACGCGGTCCGCAAGCAACAACTGATCCACCACCAAACCTTGAGATAAATCGCCCCAATCGCGATCCAATTGCATCAACGTGATCAACTCATCCAACTGTGCACCCACATTGGGCAGTTCACATAATAAAAACTGCACCCACAGCGCACTGCTTGCCCGCACCGGCAGGATGAGGATGAATTTTTTGGCTTCCAAAGACATGGCCTCGGATATGCCGTGCTCCAGTTGACCCAATACATCTTCGTCTGGCCACAACACGCCAGTCAACACATGGCCAGCCAATCCCGCTTTGGCATAAGCGGTGTGCTCATGCGCCATCACGCACACTTGGTTGGCCTTATGCGCATTTTCCAATTGGTGCGCCCATTCTGGCACGCCCCCTTCAAAACCAATATTTGGTTGATTTTCCAGCCACACGGCAACGGGCAAAATGGATTCACTCATATGTTCAATAAGCTTTATTTTGATTTAACACACATTTAACAAATATTTAACAAACAACAAAACCACCGCCTCAAAACGATCGACTCATAAAAGGGGCAATGTATTCACCATTGTTGCACAATAATCTGCTTAATGATGTGCAAACGCCGATGAAAAAAATGATCTGCGCCCGCAACCACAGTCACAGGCAACTCCAAAGGTTCGGCCCAACGCATGACCGCCCCCAGTGGAATCGTATCATCCAACTCACCGTGAATGACAATACTGTCCGAGGGCACGGGTGCAACATCCCATTTACCCGCTGCGGTGCCCACCATGATCATGCGCGACACCGCCTCGCCACGCGCTTGTAATGCTGCGGCAACACGACTTTGCACAAAGGAGCCAAAAGAAAACCCCGCCAAAACTAGAGGTGCACCGACGAAAATACCCAACTCAGCACGCATCCACTCGAGCACAACCAACATGTCCTCCGTTTCAGCCACCCCGTGGTCATGCACACCCGCTGTTTGTCCGACACCTCGAAAATTCGGACGAACCGCAATGTAACCGAGCTCATTCAAGGTTTTTGCCAAAGTTTGTGCCACTTTATTGTCCATTGCGCCACCAAACAACGGGTGTGGATGCGCCACCAGAGCCAAACCTTTGACTTCACTGGGTTCAATTTTTGGCACATCCACGGCAATCTCGATCATCCCAACGAGACCATCAATGGTCAATTTTTCTGTACCCGCACGCATCACGCCTCCGTCTGCTTATCGATCATCAAACGCTCAACCACGCGACCATGCTGCAAATGCTCGGTCACAATTTCGTCCAAATCCGATGCGTCCACATAGTTGTACCACACGTTATCGGGATACACCACGCACACGGGGCCGTGCTCGCAACGGTCCAAGCAGCCCGCTTTATTGATGCGCACGCCTTTCAATTTCAACGCACCCACCGCTTGTTTGGTGTGCGCCCAACCATCCAAAGCGCCGTGACGCAGGCAATCACCTCGAGGCTCATCGGCTGGTCGTTCGTTTAAACAAAAAAACACATGGTGCTTAAAGTAACTGCTGTTTGCGTTGACTGGCTCACTCATATCATCCTCTTATTTCTCATAACTCTCTTATTTCTCATAACTGCACACACACAGAGTGCATATCTTTTATAATTTGCACATGCACAATGTCGCCCAAATTCCACCGATTCAACTCTCTGCTTTGCAAAAGTGGTGGTCAACGCACAGCCAAGCCTCCTTGGCTTTGCACATTAAATACACCCCCCAATGCGACTCCACCAATGTGCAATTATGCCATAGCCCTCACCAACACAACACATTGCTGGTGGCCGAACATCAAACCCACGGCCGCGGACAGTTTGAGCGCGCATGGGTGAGCGGTACGGGTGATTTAATGTTTTCACTGGGGCTGCTGCTGTCACCCGCACTCATCCCCGCTTTATCGCTTCGGGTCGGCGTGGCTTTGGCACAAGTCTGTGCGGTGCACGACTGGCATGTGCAATTGAAATGGCCGAACGACGTGATTGCCACTCATCCAGATACGGGTCAACGTGGTAAATTGGTTGGCATTTTGGTGCAAAATCAATCGGCCGATGATGGTGAGCATGCTTGGGTGGTCATCGGGGTCGGGGTCAACATTGGCACACGACTACTGCCCAGCACCAGCGATGCCTCCGCATTCCCGCCCATCGGCTTGGCGCAACTGGATGAAACATGGATTCAACCCACAGCTCACCAACGCGAAGAACTCATCATGCAAATTGTCGATACCATATTGGTGCACATCGAAACGGCCTCAACAGCCCCCCATGAGCAACTCGCCCAGACTTGGAATAGCCATGACCTCTGGTATGATCAGCGTTTAACAATGACCGAACCTTCAGGTCAGCACCACATCGGTGTGGGCTGCGGGGTCAATACCGATGGCGCCTATCAAATGAGCATCAACGGCGAAATCCGTTCTTTTTACAGCGGGCAGTTGCGCCCCATCACGGAGCGCGCATGATGCTTCTCATCGACATTGGCAACAGCCGCATCAAATGGCTCATCCAAAGTGAACAACAACCTTTCGACCCCAATACAGCGCCTTTCGCCATCACCCACCATGATGCAGATTGGCTCGCCCAATTGAGCCACGCATGGTCAAATGTGACACGCCCAAAGGCGTGCTTCATCAGCAATGTGGCCTCCAGTGCGCGACTTGAACAGGTGCAACAATTGATCCACACCTTGTTTGGCAACATCAACTCACACATGATTCGACCGCAGAAACACACCGCTCACTTCACCCTCGCTTACGACGAAGTCCAACAAATGGGCGCGGATCGTTTTGCACAACTGCTGGGCGCACAAGCCATTTGCAGCGAACGCAACCACCTCGTCATCAGCGCAGGCACAGCCACCACCATCGACGGCGTACTCGCACATGGCCAACACGTGGGTGGGGTGATCGCCCCCAGCATCGACCTCATGCGCACCAGCCTGCACCAGCACACCGCACGACTGCCCTTGAATGGCGGAGACTTCTCACCGCACAACGCACCTCGCAACACACTCGACGCCTTGGCTTCGGGCGCACGTTTGGCGAGACAAGGCGCTGTTCTATCCTTCATGAGTCACTACATGCCCGACGCGCCCACCCATTGGCTGCTGTGCGGCGGCGGTGCAGAACTGTTGGCGGAAGATTTAGCGACATGGGCTGAACAGCATTCAGCGACAATACAAATCGTACCATCGCTGTGCTTATTGGGCGTGTGGCAATTCAGCCAATCCATTGACTTTTAAATAGGCAGCACCTACTTTACAAGTCGCCATCATTGAATGTGATGAGGGTGACGTATTTGACAAAAATAGTTTAAGCCCTCAATATTTAATCCCACACGTCATTGCGGGCTTGACCCGCAATCTTCAATTCTAGGAAATGCCGCGTCAAGCGAGGCATGACGGATAGACCAATCAATGAAAAACTTATAATTGAGCACACACTGTGTGGCGTATTCAATAAAAACAACTCATGTCTTTAGGGTATGACTACGAGCTAAATATACGAGTCATTTTCCCTATGCCAAGAGGTATAATAAACCACAACAAATTTAAGCCGACTTGTTTTATTTCTTTAAAAACAGGTGCTTATTATTTTTATCAATCAGAATATGCGGCAAAATGAAAGTAAAATATCAGTATTTTTGACGCACAACCTACGTTAGCAAAAAAAGCTGAAAGCAATGAAGCTAGAACTATTTAATAATGCAATGCATAGTATTATCACGCATTAGAACAAATAAGCGTTGCAGAAAGAAATTTACAATCAAACAAGGAATTTGATAATGACGATCATATTGTTCATTGGAAAAATGAAGAGGGGTATGATTCATTTTTCTTGGAAGGCTATAGCAAGCCACCACTAATAACCGCTACAAATTTGTCGTTCTTAATCTAATTTTGGGTCTAGAACTTGTTTTAAAATCATACACTCAAGAAAAAACGTCATCCTCAATATTCAAAGGAAAAAGCGGATATACAATCAACCTTCATGAAGCTTTAAAAATTACACTGGGTTTGAATTTAGCTCTTTTATCAGAACCAGAAAAATTATTAATTGAAAGCGCGTCTAATTTACGCAATCAAATGCAACATTATGAATTCTCGTATGAAATTTCTGAACTAAGGAGGCTTTCACAAGAGTTATACTTGGTAGTATCAAAAATTGTTAGTTCTCTTTTTTCAATCAATCTTGCCGAACATTTTGAATATGACCAGTGGTCAGAAAATGAAGACCCAATTTCCGAGGTAATCAAAAACATTCGCAATAGGCTATATGGCTAATAAGTTGTTGCCCCATAGCCACTGTGTGGCTGGACAATTTTTAAGTCGCAATTTTATGGCTTTGCTGCGCAAAAGTATTCCACAAAACTGCGACTTAAAAACTGCCGTTTAGCTCGGCGTTAAGGCTTCAATCTATGCACAACCGTTTAACTACTGCTCAGGTCGCTTGCGCCGCAGCTTATGCGCTCATTTTCCCAATAAGCAACCTCATTGGCGGCAAGCTCATGATGTTTGGCATCCTGCTCACCTGCCCTTTCTTGATCCTTGCTTGGCCTGGTGGCATGCTTGCGGTTACAATTTTCGGAAGCGAGCAAGCCTATATTTGGGGAGCTGGCCTCATGATCTTTCTACAAGCCCTACCCGTTACCTCGCTCATGAAGATATTTCGCAACAATGCGAAAGCATGATTGCATATTTTCAACGCTCTCTCCTTCGCCCACCAACCAGTTGGTCAAGCGTAATTTAGCCTCTTTGTCGATAGCTTTGAAGCTGGCACTTGCTACTTGTGCGACAGGCATTTAACGTCTTTGGGCAGAAAACCACCTTATTCACATTGGCTATTGAAGCCCAAGGGGTTCAAAAAAAACGATCTACCCACCGTCGCGCAAAAATATGGTTTTTATCAAACTCAATCCTTTTTCCAATGGGTTGCGAATCAGGATGCATTTGCAAGAAACATAAATGATGAGTAACTCCAACTTTCAGGAATATCCGAAAATGCAATACCGCAGTAAGGCTCATTGATGGATTTTGAGGGTTACAAACCAGGGGCTATTCACACCAACCAAGCTCACTCATTGATTCAAATTGAAAATAGAGGTTTTTTCGTCACCATCAAAAAAACCTCACATTTCCCAATATAATCAATCAACTACAGAATCAACATTAACGCCCCCTAGTCTTTGCTCATGCGCGCACGCGCCGCCACAGCGGTATCGGTGTAATCGCTGAAAACCCCATCGACACCCAAGTCAAAAAACAGCGCATATTCATTGTAAGGGTCACCCGCATCGGTGTCCGTCAAATGCTTGGCTTCATTGCGGAAAGTGAACGGATGCAGTGCCAAGCCTGCCGCGTGGGCACGTTTCACCACATCGGTCGCGGGAATGCGTGTTTTAATGCCTGACGCGTCGGTCACATAGGAATCAATGTACACTTTCCACGGGCCAATCCCTTGCGCCACTTGAGCGATTTCTTTCAAATTCGCATCACTCATCATCTCGTTGTATTTACGCGGATCACCTTTTTTGACAAAATCATAGGGTCGCCCGCTGGTCACCGTGCCATCGGCCAACACGTCGTCGCCATCGATCAAATAAATGCGTTTCACGGGGCTGAGCTGCTTCAACACGCGCAAATTGGTCAATTCAAACGATTGGATGTACACGGGCGCATCGGCACGGTTCAAATGGTATGTGCTTAACAGTGCCACCAATTTGGCTTCAAGCGGCAAACCTTTTTCTTGGTGCCATGTCGGGTGTTTGGTTTCAGGGTACACGCCAATTTCACGCCCCAGTTTTTTGCTCACGCGTTCGCGCAATTGCAAAATTTCTTCAAACGTTGGAATTTCAAACTGACCGTTGTACTGCGGATCACGATCAGCGCGTGGCTGTTTGGCTCGCAACGTTTTGATTTGAGCCAAAGTCAAATCACAAGCAAACCAACCCTCTTCATCTTTGCCATCCACGTGCTCAACACGTTTATACGCCGCAAATTCTGGGCGTTCGCTGATGTCGGTGGTGTCTTTTAAATTCGGCTCATGGCGGGCAATCAACACGCCGTCTTTGGTTGACACCAAGTCAGGTTCGATAAAGTCCGCGCCCAATTCGGCCGCACGCTCATAACCTGCCAAAGTGTGGTCAGGAAAATAACCCGCTAAGCCGCGGTGACCAATCACAATCGGTGGCTGACCATTTAAAGTTGCCCATGTTTTTGCCTGCACTTGGGTGCTTAGCCCTGTGCTCAATAAGGTGAAAATGGTCATGATGCGAGTCCAAGATGTTAAATATTGACGTCCATAATGTAGCATAGTTACCCCCAGAAATTGTGATGCACGAACCATGTGCCGTGCTGCACAACAGCATAGGCTGTTACAATGACGGTTGTGTGAATCTAAAAAATACATTCGCACATTGTTATTTTCTACACTCATTAAGTTTAAACATGTTAATCCTTGGCATTGAATCCTCTTGCGATGAAACGGGTGTCGCGCTGTACGACTCGGCGCGCGGCCTGCTTGCACACGCCCTGCACTCACAAATCGACATGCACGTCGCCTACGGCGGCGTGGTGCCTGAGCTGGCTTCGCGCGACCACATTCGCCGTGTGTTACCGCTGACCGATGTGGTGTTGGCCGAAGCGGGCGTGACACTCAACGATGTCGATGCCATTGCCTGCACCGTCGGCCCGGGTTTGGCAGGTGCGCTGCTGGTGGGTACGGCTTGTGCGAATGCGATTGCATTTGCATTGAACAAACCTGTGATTGATGTCCATCACCTTGAAGGACATTTACTGTCGCCTTTGCTGTCCAGCAATCCGCCAGAATTTCCTTTCATCGCTTTACTGGTTTCAGGTGGTCACACCCAATTGATGCGTGTGGATGGTGTGGGTCAATATCAACTGTTGGGTGAAACATTGGACGACGCAGCAGGCGAAGCGTTTGACAAAACCGCCAAAGTGCTGGGCTTGTCCTACCCGGGTGGCCCCGCGGTTTCAAAAATAGCGGAGTCAGGCGTGCCCAACCGCTTCAAATTTGGCCGCCCCATGATGCACAACGGTGATTTTGATTTCAGCTTTGCGGGTTTAAAAACAGCGGTGTTGACCCAAGCCAAAAAACTGCAAATGATTGCTCCTTTGACCGATCAAGACAAAGCAGACATTGCGCATGCCTTTGTCGAATCGGCGGTGGATGTACTAACCTACAAGGCATTTAAAGCATTGCAAGCCAGCGGGTTCAACCGTTTGGTGATTGCAGGTGGTGTCGGTGCAAATGCCCAGCTGCGCGCACGTTTAAACGCCATGGCGATCAAACACGGCTTTAAAGTGTTCTATCCTGAATTGCATTTATGCACCGACAACGGTGCGATGATTGCGTTGGCAGGGTGTTTGTCTGCGCAACAAGATCCATCCCTGCTCAAGCATCAAGACACATTCACAGTGCGGCCACGATGGCCATTGTATTCATAAAACACATAAAAAAGAGGTGCAAACGCACCTCTTTTTTTCATCAAAGCCCCGCTCATTTAAACTTTTATTTGATGTTGGGCGGCCCTTTGAATCGATTGCGCTCTCCAAAGCCCCACCAAAACACAGCCAAGAACACCACCAAAGCAATGATCGCATAAAGCACTTTTTCATTGGGTGGTTGAATGCCCACAAAAATCAACACCAGACCACCGATCACCGCCAGTAATGCGATGGGTTTGGACAAACCGCCCAAATCAAACGGGCCTTTTTTCGTCCAAGTTTTGCCTTCCACAAAGAAACCAACCGCCGTGGGCATGATGTAAGAGATGTACATGAACACCGCACATGCCGTAGACAAAACCACAAAAGCATCACCGTACAATGTCGCCACAAACGATGAAATGGCGGTTGCCCAAATGGCAGCAGTGGGTGCTTTGGTAACAGGGTCAACCGATTTCAATGCATTGGATGCGGGCAAACCACCGTCGCGTGCGAAGGCATAAATCATGCGCGAGGTCGACATCATCGCCGCCAAAGCGCACAGGTAATTGACTGCAAAAATGCCGAGCCCCAAGATGACTTTTAAGCCAGCAGGCAAACTGTCAAGCAATGCTGCAAAAAAGCCCAATCCACTTTTCACACCCTCAGCCAAATCAGGCATCACCAGCAAAAATGTAGCCACCAGACCAAAACCAAACAAAGCAGACCACAGCACCGATGAAACGATGCCTTTGGGCACATTTTCAGCTGCATTGTGGGTTTCCTCCGCCGTATGCGCCGAGGCATCAAAACCCGTGATCGTATAAATCGTCAACAACAACCCCGATAAAAACACCATGAGGCTGCTTGAAGATTCAGGCCACATGCTGCCCTCTTGCCCTGTGAAATTGGTGAATGTGAGCAGGCGCGACACATCGGTTGGCGTTTTGGAATACACCCACAAAGAAATCACCAAAACAGTCGCAATGATGAAAATCAAATAACCCGAAATATCAATTAACTTGGTCGTCAAGCCCACCGCTTTGTGATTCAACATCGCCTGAGTGACGGTGAACAAAGCGATAAAACCAGTTTGCTGCACCCAGCCCCAATCAGTCGTATCAAATCCCAACAGCGGTGCTACCAACGTTTTAAAAAATGGATCATACACACCAAAATTCACCGAAGCGATCACAAAAATCAAACCCAGCAAGTTGAACCACGCCGTTGTCCAGCCATAACCTTTATTGCCCAAAATTGAACCCCAGTGGTACAAACCACCTGCGGTGGGGTACGCTGAGGCAATTTGCGCCATGGCCAAAGCAACCACCACCGCAAACGCCGCGCCCACAATCCAGCCCAACCCAATCGACAAACCACCCGCCGCCCCCAACGCACTGGGGAAGGCGGTGATGCCACCCGCTAAGATACAAATGATCGAAAAAGACACGGCAAAATTTGAAAACTTACTCATTCGGCGGTGAAGGTCTTGCTGATAACCCATGCTCTCCAGCAACTTCGCATCGGCATCATGCGGCTCTGGTGTACTTATTTTTTTACTCATCGTTGCACTCCTTGAAGTGTTTAACTGCTGCTTTTATGGTCATAAAGAATGACTGTTGTGCATTCGTATCGAAACTGAGGTTAGACTGAGATTGAGATTTAAATTGATAAACTGATGGGGTCGTAGAGTAATGTTGTCTTTAAATCACACCTCCACTTTCTGGGCGGCTTGCACCAAACCATCAAATAAAGCTTGCTGCGTCCCATCCGTGCCCGCAGTCAATTCAGGATGCCACTGCACAGCCAATAAGAATTGAGCCGACGACGATGCGATGGCCTCAACGGTACCATCTTCCGCCCAACCCACCGCCTGCAAATGGTCACCCAATTGATTCACGGCCTGATGATGCCACGACGAGGTCATGACCCGAGTCGAGCCCATGGTTGCGGCCAGCAAAGAATCAGGTGCAACGTTCACAGCATGAACCGTTGGCGTTCTGGATGCGCTGCGGTGCAGCACCTCCTCGCCCACCACTTCAGGCAAATGCAGGTGCAAGCTACCACCGCACGCCACATTCACCAACTGCAAACCACGACAAATCGCCAGTATCGGCATACCGAGTGCCAGTGCGGCTCGTGTCAAACTCAGCTCTGTGTCATCTCGTACTGGATTAAGGCTGTAAATCGTCTCATGCATGTCCTCACCGTGCAATTCAGGGTCGATGTCACCCCCACCAATCAACACCAGCCCATCCAGCCGAGACAACCACGCGGACACCATGTCCGCGCCCATCGGCGGCAACAACACAGGCACACCACCCGCTCGCACCACCGCCTCCAAATACTCCCGAGGCGTGTGATAACCATGGCCCTCGCCACTCGGATAAGCCGTCAACCCAATGACTGGTTTAATTTTTTCCATGATGACCTCCAACGCTTTCTCAAAAACACACATGATGGATGAATGAATAATGTTCTTTAAAGTGCACCCGCCACCGCCGCACGGTAAATGTCGGCATAATCCGCCGCAGTCAATTGCACGGGATTACCGCCATCGCTTGGGTCATTTTTGGCCATCGCCCCAATCGCATCGGCTTGATCCAACGGGATGTTGATTTCGGCCAAGGTGTGCGGGATGTTCAACGACTGTCGCAAATCCAATACCCAGCTCAAAAAGCCATCAAAGCTGCTGTCAGCCAAACCGATGTAACGCGCCGCAGAACTTAAACGCTCAACAATGGCCTCTCGATTGCGCACCAACACATACGGCAACAAAATCGCATTGGCCAAACCATGGTGCGTGTCAAACACCGCACCAATCGGGTGTGCCAATGCATGCACACCGCCCAACCCCTTTTGAAACGCCGTCGCACCCATGAGTGAGGCGGATAACATCTGCGCACGCGCTTCAATGTCTTGCCCATTGTGATAAGCACGCGGTAAAAAATCATGCACCAACTTCATGCCTTCCAACGCCACCCCTTGTGCCAACGGATGGTAAAACGGCGAGCAAAAAGCTTCGATGTTATGCACCAATGCATCCACACCGGTCGCAGCCGTCAAATGAGCAGGCAAACCTGTGGTCAATTCAGGATCAGCCAAGACTCGTTGCGGCAACATCGCTGGGTGAAAAATAATCACTTTGCGGTGTGCCACATCGTCAATGATGAGGGAGGCGCGCCCGACTTCGCTGCCCGTGCCCGCGGTGGTTGGAATCGCAATCGAAGGTGCCACGCCCGCCACATTGACCCGCAGGTAATTGTCACCGACATCTTCAAAATCCCACAGCGGACGATCCTGCCCCGACATCAAAGCAATCGCCTTGCCCACATCCAACGCACTGCCACCGCCCAATGAAATCACCCCATCGTGCCCACCCGCATGGTAGGCCGCCACGCCTGCATCGACATCACGTCCAATCGGGTTTGGCCGCATGTCGCAGAACAACGCCGCACTCAACCCCGCATCCTGCAACTGCTTCAATATCTTGACCGTCATCGGCATTTCAGCCAAACCACGATCGGTCACCAACAGCGGACGCTTAATATTCAACTCCGCGCACAAACCAGCCAACTCGCTGATTCGCCCCGCACCGAAACGAATGGGGGTCGGGTAATTCCAATTGCCTCGCAACTCCATGGTGACTCCTTTTTAGTGGATTTAGTTTTTTGGGCATGTTTCAGCCCGTTATTGACACTGACGCAACACCATCACCCGTCATTCCCGCGTAGGCGGGAATCCAATTAAACGCCAAACATTATTGCTGGCTTGAAGCGTTTGAAATGATAGATACGCATTGCGTCAACGAACCCGCCTAAGCGGAAATGACGACTTATTTTAATGCTCAGAAAAACCATGTTGCCCCACTGTTAAGCCGTTCTAAAATGAATCGACTTCACCCGCGTCAACTGCGCATAACCCAGCGCAGACAAGGACACGCCGCGCCCTGTGTCTTTGACCCCCGTCCATGCCAGCGCAGGATCAAGGTAATCGCAGCGGTTCATAAACACCGTACCCGTTTCAATCTGATCGGCCAAAGCCATCGCCGCATCCGCATCGGTCGTCCAGATCGATGCGGTCAAACCGAAATCGCTGTCATTCATCAAACGCAGCGCCTCTTCATCCCCCGACACAGGCATGATGCCAATCACGGGACCGAAACTCTCTTCGGTCATCAGCCGCATGCGGTGGTCAACATCCACCAAAACCTGTGGCGCAAGATAAGCCGTACCAGGCGCATCATGGGTAAAATGCCCCGCAGGAATCAAAGTTTTCGCGCCCGCAGCCACCGCATCGGCGATCTGTTGACGCACAAAATCAGCGGCACGCGCACGCACCATCGGCCCCAAATTGGTATTCGCATCCATCGGATTGCCGAAGCGATAGCCTTTGGTCAGCTCAACGAATTGCGCCACAAAATCATCGTACAAACTGGCGTGCACATAAATCCGCTCGACCCCGCAGCACGATTGTCCTGAATTAAAAAATGCACCATCCACCAAATTTTCAACCGCATTGTTTAAATCAGCATCCGCCCGCACATACGCAGGGTCTTTGCCGCCCAACTCCAAACCCAAACCAATGAAACGCTCCGCCGCTGCGCGCTGCACGGTGCGCCCACCTTCGACCGAACCCGTGAACGCCACGAAATCAATGCCCTCACTGCCAATCAAAGCCAGCGTGTCGTCATGCGTCATGTGCAACACCTGAAACACCCCATTCGGTAAACCCGCCGCTTTAAACGCCTCATCAAATATTTTAGCCACCAAAGGCACCTGTGACGAATGTTTCAAGATGACCCGATTGCCCGCCACCAATGCAGGCACAATGGTGTTGATGGCGGTTAAAAAAGGATAATTCCAAGGCGCAAGCACCAACACCGTGCCGAGAGGTTCTCGGCGTAAAAAACGTGTAAAGCCCTCTTTCGGTGCGGGATAATTGTCCGCCAAGGCCTCATCGGCAATCGCAATCATGTGCCGTGCGCGCTCTTCCAAACCACGCACCTCGCCTGCGGCCTGTGCAATGGGTCGACCAATTTGCTGGGCAATGGCCTCAGCGATGCGATCTCGCTGCGACACCAACCAATCGATGGCCTGACCCACCAGCACTTTACGCTGCGCCAACGGTGTGTTTTGCCATGTTAAAGCAACCTGCTGCGATGCCTCCAGTGCCTGACGAATGTCTTCACCACTGGCATACCCATATTCAGCCAATACTTGCCCATCAACAGGAGAAACCACTGAAAATGTAGTGCTCATATCCACCCCAATCAAAAAAACAATAAAAACACAGCCTAACTCAGCACCCAATGCAGCCACAATGACCACCAATGGATTAATGGCTTTCATGATGACACCTGCCAAAATCAGTTGAAGCCCACAACACGCGCCTCACCGAGCCGTTAATCAATTAATCAATTAATCAATTAATCAATTAATCAATTAATCAATTAATCAATTAATCAATAAATCAATAAATCAATAAATCAATAAATCAATAAATCAATAAATCAATAAATCAATAAATCAATAGATCAATAAATCAATAGATCAATAAATCAATAGATCAATAAATCAATAAATCAATAGATCAATAGATCAATAGATCAATAGATCGGCTCACAACGCACATCGGTCGTGACCGAATTGGCAATGAAACATTCTTCATGCGCACGGTGGTGCAAAGCATCCAACTGCTCCCGCGTGGGCGCATCGCCTTCAAACACCACATGTGGTTGCAAAGTGACAACCGTCATGACCATTTTTCCAGCGTCATTCTTCGCCATGACACCTGAAGCAGAATCTCGATAACTGACCACTTTAAACTTGCGTTTGAGCGCCATGGTCAAAAACCACAACATGTGACAACTGCTTAACGATGCCACAAACATTTCCTCAGGATCAACCGCCGACACATCAGACATCGGTAGCGGTACGACATGCGGTGAAGAAGAGGCGGGCAAGATCACGCCACCATCAAAAGTCACCGTGTGACGGCGGCTGTATTGATTGCTTAAAAAATCGGTGTCATCGCACACCCATAAAATATCGGCACTGTAAGTGGACATAAAAAAACCTCTGCAAAGTACATTTAAAAATTTGAAACCATCAAAAAAAACCAGCAAATCACATCTCAAACCAAATCGTGGGCTCAAATTAAGTTTAAATCACCTCAAAATACCGTTTCAACTCCCAATCGGTCACATGCTTTTGAAACTCACGCTCCTCCCACTCACGTGTCGCCGCATAATGATCAACAAAATCATCACCAAACCAATCGCGCGCCACCTCCGAACCTTTGAGTTGCTGTGCCGCCTCCCATAAAGTGCGGCTCAATCGGCGGTGTGGCGCGACCTCTTGCGCATAGCCATTACCCGTTACAGGCGCATCGGGTTCAATCTTGTGTTGAATCCCATGCAAACCGGCCGCCAGAGCAGAGGCGAGGGCAAGATAAGGATTTGCATCTGCACCTGGCAAGCGGTATTCAACCCGTTGTGATTTCGCACTGCCCTCAATGACCCGCAACGACACCGTGCGGTTATCAATGCCCCATGTGGCATTGGTCGGCGCCCAATAGCCTGGCACAAGACGACGAAAGCTGTTGACGTTCGGCGCTGCCATGCACATGATGTGCGGCATGAATTGTTGCAAACCGCCAATGAAATGCCGCTGCATTTCACTCATATGGCCTTTGCCTTCTGCGTCGTAGAATAAATTTTTACCTTCGGCATTTTGTAAAGAGAGGTGGATGTGCCCGCCTTGACCTGGGTATGATTCATCCCATTTCGCCATGAACGACAGCATGCGCCCTTGCAATTGCGCCACCGCTTTAGAAAAAGTTTTAAATGTGGCCGCCTTGTCCGCAGCGGGCAACGCGGCGTCAACACACAGCGCGACTTCCAACGCACCCGGCCCACTTTCTTCATGAAAACCTTCAAGCGTTATGCCCATGTGCTCGCACACATCAATCAAGCTGCGGTAAAAATCCGCATTGACCGTGTTGCGTAACGCCGAATACCCACTGTAACCACGTCCCAACGGCTTGATTGGGCGGTAATTTTTTGCCAATAAAGATTCGCCATCCTCATCAGCGGCTAGAAACTCATACTCAAATCCAGCCACTGCAAACAAACCCATGTCCTCTGCCCGTTTCAGCACCCGACGCAAAACCCCACGAGGACAAATCCCCTCCAGCCGACCCATCAGCTCCCCTTGCACCCACAACATGTTGTCTTCCAACGGCAACTCACGCGCGGTTTCAGGTAAAATCCGCACCATCGCATCGGCGTAACCATTTTTCCAGCCTGTCAACGTCGTGTTATCGTACAAACTGTTGTTCACATCCCAACCAAACAACACATCACAAAAACCAAAACCGCCCTCCAAAGAGGCAAAAAACTTATCACGCGACATGTATTTACCCGCCATCACACCATCCATGTCCACCACACCCACTTTGACTTGGCGCATGTCTCGTTCTATGATGAGCTTCTTGAGCGCATCCGCGCTGTCTATTTTTAATATTTGACTCATTGCCACCCCTTTGAAACACTTCAAAAAAGGAATTCAATTTCTTGAATCGGTCTGAAAAACAGCATACCATTTGCATATGGACAACCCACCTTGAACATGCATCGGGTACCATTGGTGCACAAGATTAACACCAACGCAATGTATTGTAAATTATTTTTAATGCTTTATTTAAAATAAAGTAATAAAAATTACAACTCGTAAAAACAAAAACCATCACCATTTCAGCACCTTAGGAGAAACCCATGGTTCAGCCAAGCACCATCGCAGAACAATTGCGCACCAACATGGATGGCTTCACCCCCAGCGAACGCAAAATTGCCCGCGTGCTGCTCGCCAATTACCCAATGGTCGGGCTGGACACCATCGCTCAATTCGCCGCTCGCGCCCACGTCAGCGGCCCCTCCATCTTGCGCTGGGTGGCACGACTCGGTTTCGACAACTATGGTGCATTTCAAAACAAACTGCGAGCGGAACTTGAGGTTCGCCTTCAATCACCACTTGCCCGTCATGAAACCCCCAGCCCCCAGATCGACGACAACGACTTTTTAGCCCACTTTGCCCACAAGCTGCACACCCTCATGCAAGACACCATCGCCCACATCCCACGTGGAGAGTTTGACGGTGCGGTTGAGCTTTTGTGTGACACACGTCGCCCCGTGTGGTTACTCGGTGGCCGCCTCACCCGCCCGCTTGCCGAAGTACTCGCCAATCACCTCAAGGCCATGCGCCCAGACATTGAATTGATTTCATCGCACCCCTCCAATTGGCCACATGCCATCGCCGACATGCACAAGGGCGACACATTGGTGATTTTTGACATTCGCCGTTATTGGGAAGATGCCGCCCATCTCGCAGACATCGCCTCACAACGCAAACTCAACATCATTCTTTTCACCGATGAGTTTCACTCGCCGATCACCCGCGTCGCCCGTCACATTTTACCCGCCCACCTTGCCCACGCCTCCAGCTGGGATGCCAACACACCTTTGATGATGCTCATTGATGCACTGGTTTTTGCCATGAGTCGAAAAAACAAAAACAGTGCGCACAAGCGACTCACCGAAATCGAACAATTGCGTGTTATTTTTGCTGAAAAAATAAGCACACATTAACTATAAAACACGTTAGAATAGAAATCGGCTTTTCAAGCATAAAAATATAAACTTTTTATCAAAAAGTTCTTGACGACTTTCGAAAAGAACGTCATAATTGCACTCTATTCCCTGATAGCTCAGCCGGTAGAGCGACGGACTGTTAATCCGCAGGTCCCAGGTTCGAATCCTGGTCGGGGAGCCAAAAAAAAACCAGCATCACGGTTAAAAAAACCAGCAAACATTGCGTTTAGCTGGTTTTTTTGTCACCATGAGAAACTCATCTGTCTTTTAACCCTCCCCCGTCCAAACAATGCGCGATTTAAATCAATGCACGGCTTTACTCTTTGATGGCAGTTCTGCTGAAAGCATGAGCCGCCTGTTCACCTGCGCCATCAAGGCTTGGCATGTGGCATCGCCTACACAGGCAACGGCAGCTCAGGCGCGCGCGCAATTGCAATCAGCACTGGCCGAACTGGATGTGGTGGCACGAGCGGGCGGGCATGTGGTTGTGGCGCTGTCTTACGAAGCGGCGCAGGGTTGTGCGGTGGGCGAGCATTTGCATCTGTCAATGAAACCGCAAGCCCATCCCGATGTACCACCCACACCGTGGTTACAAGCAATGCAATTTGACGAGCCACAACACTTGGATCGCGCACAAGCATTGGCGTGGCTCAAACAGCAAGCAGAAGGCGCCACAGCACAAGTAACCGAGCCCATCAGCCGTGTAACCGAACTTGAGTTTTGCAACAGCATTGATGCAATCCGCGAATGGATTTCCGCTGGAGACACTTACCAAGTAAACTACACTTTCCCCTTGGTAGCCGATATTTTGGCACACAGCCCACAAGCAAGACCTGATGCGGCACTGGCACGCGTGTACCATGCGATGGTGCATGACCTACGGATTCCATACGGTGCTTTTTTGACGCTACAGCACAGCAGCGTGCTGTCTTTTTCCCCTGAGTTGTTTGTCGAATTGAAAGGTTTAAGCCTGACATGTCGACCGATGAAAGGCACTGCGGCCGTGGGAGAGGCGGGTCCAGAAGGCGACAACGACAGCACCCGCAGGGCGGCGTTGTTGGCAGCAGATCCAAAAAACCGCGCTGAAAATGTGATGATTGTTGACTTGATGCGCAATGATTTGTCACGCTTGCCACAGACGCTGGCGGTGCGCGTGCCCAAACTATTTGAGGTGAAGCGTTACGGCGCAGTGTTGCAAATGACATCAACCGTACGTGCGGATGTGTCGACCCAACCAAGCTTGGCCGAGTTGTTGGACGCACTGTTTCCATGCGGTTCGATCACAGGCGCACCCAAACGGCGAACAATGGAGATCATTGATGCGCTCGAACCATTCACTCGCGGCGCATACTGTGGTGCTTTGGGCTGCCTCACCCCGACCACCAACGGGCAATTCAACGCCACGTTTTCTGTGCCAATCCGTACATTGGAAACAAGGGCTGAACCAGTGGCCATGCACGGGCTGGGAACTCAACGCTGGCCTGTGCAATGCAATGTGGGGGCGGGCATCACTTTCGGCTCAGTAGCTTTGGATGAATGGCAAGAATCATGGCTAAAAGCCAAGTTTTTGACTCGTCACGCCCCTCCATTTGAAATCATTGAAACGATGTGCGCAGAACGCGATGAGACAGGCGTGTGGCGGGTGCGTTTACTGGTGCGGCATGCTGAACGCATGGCACGCAGTGCAGCCGCGTTTGAGGTGATGTTTGATGCACCTGAGTGGCTTCAGGCTGTTGAGCAAGCACTGTTTGAACATCGACACCTTGCGGTGGATCGCTTGCGCGTGCGCGTCGGTTTACAGCAAAGCGGTGCTTTGGTCGTGACCATTGCGGCGGCCGAGGACACGCCACAACAGGCTCGCTTTGCTTTTCACCCCCAAGTCATGCAGTCAAATAATCCATTTTTACAACACAAAACCAGTGTGCGCGCCGATTACAACGCGGCTTTGGCCGCTGCGCGAGCCCATGATTTGTTTGATTACGTATTTGTCAATGAGCTTAGGCACGTCACAGAAGGTGCGCGCTCATCGATTTTCATCAAGCTGAATGACGAATGGCTAACACCACCACTGAGCAGCGGCGTATTGCCGGGCATTGCACGCGCAGAGTTGCTGGCCGACGCATCGCTGGGCGCACGTGAATGCACGTTTTCTGTGGATGATGTACGCGCTGCGGAACGGATCATTTTATGCAACGCCCTGCATCACGCAGACGCTGAATGGGTTGATTCGGTTTTCAAGCCTATTTAATGCAATGAAAATGGCACTCACCCTCACGTCGCAAGGCGGATTGCGCTTGGTGACTTGCTTTGCGATTGACCCGTACTACGATTAATTGTGACTTTGAATGGCTTTGAACGCCGCCAACGTGAACTCACGAGCCTGTGCGTGATTGACAATGGGGGACGCGTAGCTGGGTGCATCAAGAGGCAATGGCTGATGAATGTGAGCCGCAGGGCAATGTCGAAGCTCTGGAACCCATTGGCGTATAAAATGGCCTTCAGGGTCAAATTTTCGGCTTTGCAGCACAGGATTGAAGATGCGAAAATAAGGCACGGCGTCTGTGCCTGTCGAGGCACTCCACTGCCAACCACCGTTGTTTGAAGCCAAATCAAAATCAATCAACTGACTGGCAAAGTAATGCTCGCCCCAACGCCAGTCGATCAGCAAATCCTTGACCAAAAACATGGCCACAATCATGCGCAAGCGATTGTGCATCCAGCCTGTTGCATTCAAACAGCGCATTGCGGCATCCACAATCGGAAACCCGGTCTGCCCTTCGCACCATGCTTTAAACTGACTGCGGTCATTCCGCCATTGGATGTGTTGGGTCTTTGTTTGAAAAGGCTGGTTGCGGCTGATGCGTGGATAGCCGACCATGACATGCCGATAAAAATCACGCCATATCAATTCATTTTGCCACATGTCAACACCGTCATGCATCGTTTGCCCCCCTTCTGCACGCACGGAGGCCAGCCAACATTGTCTTGCGGAAATGGCACCGACAGCAAGGTAAGCCGCCAATCGGCTGGTGGCATTTTTGCTGGGGAAATCCCGCAGCCCATTGTAGTGAGCCACATCATCGCTGCAAAAATCAAGCAAGCGACTCAAAGCCGCTTGCTCACCTGCGGGCCAGTCATCATGCAAATGAGGTGTTGACACATAAGCGCCAAACCGCTCTGGCATTGGATCTGCACAGATATTTGAGTGGATTTTTATGGGTGCGAGCGCGGAAAGGACACCGATGGGTTGGTCGATCAAATGCTTGATGAGCTTTTTTTTGTAAGGTGTAAATACCGTATAAAACCCACCATCTTGTGTTTTCAAAAGGTCAGGCGCGACGAGACATTGATCGTGAAACCACTCGATGGCAATCTTGTTGTTTCTAAGCAAACGGTGGCAACTGCGGTCACGCTCGACCTCATTCCATTCGTACTGGCGATTGGCCAGCAGATGTGTGATGCCATGATCGACACACCATGCCAAAAGACGAGCAGGCACATCCGCATACAATGGTACATCCACCCACTTGAGTGGAATGTTTAAACTGGACAAACGAGAGGACAACGCAGCAACTGAACGACACTCGAAATCGACACGTGCATGCCCCAGCCCATGCCGCTCCCACTGGCTGCTTGAGCTGATGTACACCGCAACAATCGGAAGCTTAAGCTGCTCAGACAACTCATATGCGCGCGTCAAGGCGGGGTTGTCGGTCGTTCTTAAATCGGCACGAAACCACACTGCAATCATTGGGGAGTTTCCTTTTTTTCAGAGATGATGAAGGATTTTAAGCGTCAAAGCACGTTACCTGCAATTTTAAAAATGGGCATAACGATTGGCTTGAGCATGCACTCTTTTCGCGATCATGCCATGATGCCATCACCACACTCAGCGACCATGCTCAGTGATCACAAGCAGCAGACCAATCGAGACGGTTGATTTGATAACGATGACACGCTTCCTGCCATGCCCTTGCCTTAAAACCCAACCGCCTCATTTTGACATCGCCACTTGAAAAGTGGCATGACTCAACGCAGACACGCCATACCAACGCAAGCAACGAAAACATGATTCGAAGCCCATAAAAAAGGTGAAGCACATTGCTCCACCTTTCAACAACTGGGCACAATCAAATTCAATCAAAGAAATCTTTCACCTTATCGAACCAAGATTTGCTTTGCGGACTGTGTTTATCGCCGTTATTTTTCAAGCTCTCATCCAGCTGACGAACCAACTCTTTTTGCTCGCTGGTCAGCTTCACGGGCACTTCAAGCTCAACATGAACATACAGATCGCCGACGGTTGATGCCGAACGCACATGTGGCATGCCTTTACCACGCAAACGGAACGTTTGCCCTGTTTGTGTGCCTTCTGGAATGCTCATGCTTGCGCCACCGTGCAAGGTGGGCACTTCAATTTCACCACCCAAAGCCGCGGTTGCAAAAGCCAACGGCACTTTACAATGCAAATCCGTGCCTTCGCGTTCAAACACGCTGTGCGCTTTAATGTGCACTTCAACGAACAAATCACCCGCAGGGCCGCCATTGACACCTGGCTCGCCTTTGCCTGCATTGCGAATGCGCATGCCGTCCTCAATGCCGGCTGGAATGTTGACCTCAAGGGTCTTATTGCTTTTAACTTTACCTTGACCACTGCATGCTTTGCAGGGCTTGGGAATGTGTTGACCCGTGCCATGACAGGTTGGGCACGTTTGCTGCACCGAAAAGAAACCTTGCGACATGCGCACTTGACCTTGGCCATTACACGTCGGGCATGTCTCTGGCGAGCTGCCCGCTTCAGCGCCAGAACCATGACACGTGTCACAGTCGTCCCACGATGGCACACGAATTTGCGTGACTTTGCCTTTCGCCGCATCTTCAAGAGACACTTCCATCGTGTAACGCAAATCCGAGCCACGGTACACCTGAGGCCCACGCTGACCGCCTCGCTGGCCACCAAAAATGTCGCCAAAAATGTCGCCAAAATCACCAAAAGGACTGCCACCGCCAAAACCACCACCGCCCATGCCGTTTGGATCCACGCCCGCGTGACCGTATTGGTCATACGCCGCGCGTTTCTGTGGGTCAGACAGCATTTCATAGGCCTCTTTGACTTCTTTAAACTTCGCTTCCGCCTCTGGGTCGCCCTGATTACGATCAGGGTGATATTTCATCGCCAATTTGCGATAAGCTTTTTTAATGTCAGCATCATCCGCATTGCGGGCGACATCCAACACATCGTAAAAATCTCTTTTTGCCATGGTCTTCTCTGCTCTATTCTCTACTCTATTGAACTAATGAACTCATTTGAACGTATTTAAAATGGCTTGGCAAACGCCTGCCAACCCAGCATGATAGCCAAATGATGGGGGCAACATGTTCATTTTCAAGGTGAAACAGTTTAAAGGCACATGAAAAAAGCAAAAAAATCCATTTTTTGCCATGCTCGCGCGCGCACTTCGCCAAGACCGCCATGAGGCATCACAAAATCAAGTCACCACATTGGTGGGTAACACATGCTTTAAGTGCCATGCCATTTAAGGCTGTGGTTGAGTTGCGTAAGCAAATGTCACTTGCCAAAAGTGATTTTTCCGCATGGAAGATAAATAAACTCAACCAGTTCAACGCCTCAATGTCGAACATACCCTTTATCCTGTACCAAAATCCAAGGCTTGACCACGACCGACCACAGCACAGCATTGCGTCGATGCCAATCGGTTGCCTGCGCATCTGTGACGGCGACAAACGCACCCGCATCCATCCATGCCTTGACACGGGCGGCATCATCCACACTGATGGCATAAGCCACATCAATCAAATCAATGTGGGCATCAACGGCATACAGCACACCTTGTGCAAAGAACCGTTGCAGTTCAATCCAAGCAATTTCAGCGGTTTCGAGGTTTAGCTTGGCGTGTAAGAGCTCAAGCTCTTCAGGGAGTAAGTCTGGATGGGTCATGGTCAATTGAAGGTAAAAAGGAATGGTCGAATTATAAAGAACTCAAGCCAAACGCGCAGGACTTTAATGACTGAGGGCATCACACCCCCATCAAAGCGCAGCCAATTTTGACCACGCACATCCTCACTTAACCCACTTGATGCTCCGTGTCATCCACACTTGATTCGCTTTTGGAGATCAAAGCCAACAATTCACCAAAATGCTTGATTTCAATGATTGGCGCTTGAGTCAAAGCGTCATTTTTCGGCTCAATCGTAAATGATTTATGGGCGAGCTTGAGCAAACACACGTCATTCAAGTTATCGCCCACCGCGACCACCCCATCCATGCCAAGCGCAGGCTCCTGCTCGATGATGTAGCGCAACACATTGCTTTTGCAGCACTCATGTAACTTACAACCCGACTCATGGTAAAACGCCCGATTGATTAAAATGTCACCTTTACACACCCCCGCATCAAACGGTAAAGTGTGTGCCAAAGCGAAGTCTGCAAAAATACGGCGACGGATGATTTCAGCGGCCACAAAATAACTGTCACTGACCACACCAACTCGATAGCCTTTGCGGCGCAAGGCATTCACGACATTGATCACCTCGTCGCGAATCTCAATCGAGTGAGCAACTTTTTCAAATTCGGATTGATGCACAAAACGAAACAGCGCGGCAATGTCTTGACTGCGCGTCGATTGATCAATGTTTTCTGAATCAAGTAAAGCCATCAAAGCCTCCGTTCGACCCGTGGCTTTGGCCAACTCCACCACAAAGCGCGACATCGTGATGGTGCCATCCATGTCAAGTAAAAGCAATTTGTTGCAACCATCCAGCTTGGTCAACACAATGTCGATGTCGGTTTGATTTTGACGCTCCATCTCAAAAATGGACATCACTTGATCAACACTCAAACGCCCCACTGACTTTGCGCGCTCCAAAATCACGCGACTGACCTCTTGCGCCATGCGCCCCAAACTCGGCAACGATTGGCTGTCGTGCTCCAACGAACCCACGTCCACTTGACCCAAGACAGCACCCGCCAAATGGGCATCGATCAGCAGGCCGATGTCCACGCCGTAACCATCCTCAAAATGCAATTGTTGCAGCAACACTTTTTTTGCTGCGATGATGCCACCAAGTGGTTGGCTGAACTGGATCAACTCAGGGAAAAACAATTTGAGCATGGGCTTGGCCGTCAACTCCGTCACGCGCCCCCCTTTTCGGCCAAAACTGCCTTTGACAAAATCAGCCTCCCCGTCCCAAATGGGTTTGACCAAATCACTGATGATGTTGGGGCGCAAGCCCGCCAAATCCCCATCCAAATAGGCCACCACATCGCAATTGGCCGCGGCCACACCATCCTGCATCGACGCGCCTTTGCCCAACATCGTGCTTCGGATCACCGTCGCACCGGCTTCACGTGCCAATACCGCCGTGTCATCGATTGAACTGTCATCAATCACAATCACTTCAGCAGTGACGGGATCCGCCAAAGCATAATGCACCACATCGGCGATGCGCTTGGACTCATTGAGGGCGGGGATGATCACACTGACCGATGCAACGGGCAAAGGCTGGACGATGAGGTCGGCCACAGCTGGGGATTCTTTGTTTGAAAATTGTGAGATGAACTGCTTGATCGAATGCCACGGGGATGCAGAAAATGCAGCTTCGAGTTGGGTTGTGGAAACAGTCTTAACCATTGTTTCGCTCCTTTGTATCGTGTCATGCCTTTCAGCATGAAGTAAAAAAAACACACACAAAATGCGCGCAGCAAAGGTTAAGTGTAACCTGATAACACAGTGAGGTCAAATGACGGAAAAGTTAAAAGCCATCAAAAACCATCGAAACAACCATGAAAAACATTTAAAAACGATCAATCCGCAAAAACAAAAAGCCACCATGCGGCCCAAGGTACGACGTGTTGTGATCTAAAAAAATAATGCAAAACACATGTTCAAACTCAAGCACATCACGCCCAAACCCACATTGCACAGACGTAAAAAAACCGTGTTGAATACCCAACACGGTTTTTTCAGTCCACATTTCAAAACGTTGATTTGACTTCGTGCACCATCAGGCACACCACATCCTTTTTATCCCCACCGTTTATGCCTGCGCATGCACCACCCGCCCAGCGACCAAAGTCGCCCACACCTCAACAGGCAACTCAAAACCAAGGTAAGGCGTGTTGTAATGGTGACCACGCACCAAAGCTTCAGTCAAAGGCTGATAGGCGTCATCGTCAAACACCACCAGATCAGCCACCGCCCCCACCGTCCACTCAGGTGCGGGCAAACCCAAAATGGGATAAACGCGGCTGACTGCGGCGGCCAATGCATTCGCAATGTCCACACGTTCTTCAAGCGCGAGCTGCACCAGCAACGAAATCAACCACTGCGTGCCGACCGCCCCTGCTTGCGTTTGCCCCACAGGCAATTGTTTGGCATCAAAATCAACCGCCACATGATCAGACACCACCGCATCGATCGTGCCATCCAACACCGCCGCACGCAACGCAGAGCGATCGCTCGAACTGCGCAAAGGCGGATTAAACACATATTGATTGTTGAAATACCCCATGTCGGTGTCGACCAAATGCAAATGATGCATGTTCACATCACACGTGATGCTCAACCCTTGCGCCTTGGCTTGGCGAATCAACTCAACTGCACGCGCCGATGAAATGCGTGCAATGTGGACTTTGGGCGCTTGCGCACCCATGCTGTGTAACAACTCAAATAACGTCAGCAAGGCAATCGTTTCCGCCGCCACAGGCACACCAGACAAACCCAAGCGTGAAGCATATGCGCCGCTCGCCGCGAAACCGCCACCCAGGTAAAAATCAGTCGCACGCAACCACACGGGCAATTTAAAACTGGCGGCATACGACAACGCGCGCTGTAAAATTTGCGTGTCCTGAATCGGCTCATCGGCTTGTGTAAAGGCAATGCAGCCGTGCTCAGCCAAAGTCACGAGCTCGGCCAACTGCGTGCCTTTGAGGTCCTGCGTCAACGCACCCAAAACGTGCACGTGCGCCAAACCCAAGGCTTCACTTTTGTTACGCAAAATATCAATCAACAAAGGCTCATCCAAAATGGGCGAGCCATCAGGCAAACACGCCACATGCGCCACACCGCCCGCCACCGCCGCACTCAACACATCGGCCATGACATCGCGTTGATTGCCACCTTTTTCACTCAAACGCACCGCAAGATCAGCGAGCGCAAAGCTCATTTTACGTCCCCCTGCATCGAGGGTCTGACTCGGGACACATCCAACAGGCACCTCATTGATGCCCGCAATGCGACCCTCAACCACGTACACGTCACTGGTCTGCGCATCCGTGTGATCGACATGAACAAGACGGGCGTTTTTAATTAAAAGACTCATGCGGCATGCCCTCCTGACAAAATCGCCATCACCGCCATGCGAACAGCGATGCCAAAACTCACTTGCGGCAAAATCACGGCCTGCGCGCTATCAGCCACCTCTGAAGCAATTTCCACACCGCGATTGATCGGCCCGGGATGCATGACGATCGCATCGGGCGCGGCCAGCGCGAGCTTGTCCAAAGTCAAGCCATAATGTTTAAAATACTCCGCCTCGCTCGGCAACAACGCACCATGCATGCGTTCCTTTTGTAAACGCAACATGATGACCACATCCACGCCTTTTAAACCTTCAACCATGTCGTGATACACATGCACACCCATTTCGCGCAACCCACTTGGCAGCAACGTTTGTGGGCCAATCACCCGCACCTCAGGCACACCCAGCGTGGTCAAGGCATGAATGTCCGAGCGCGCCACACGTGAATGCAGCACATCACCGACGATCGCCACACGCAGTTGCGTGAAATCTTTTTTGTAATGGCGAATCGTGTACATGTCCAGCAAGCCTTGCGTCGGGTGCGCATGGCGACCATCGCCCGCATTGACAATGTGAATGTCCTTTTTACCCAATTTATTCAAATGCTCCGCCATCAAATACGGCGCACCGCTTTGATTGTGACGCACAACAAACATGTCGGCGTGCATCGCCGCCAGGTTATCCATCGTATCGAGCAACGTTTCACCTTTGCTTGTCGATGATGTTTGCATATCGAGATTGACCACATCGGCGGATAAACGTTTGGCCGCAATTTCAAACGTGGTGCGCGTGCGGGTCGAGTTTTCAAAGAAAATATTGAACACCGACTTACCGCGCAACAACGGCACTTTTTTCACGTCGTGGTTATTGAGCGACAGAAACGATTCGGCCGTATTCAAAATATGCGTCAACATCTCACGCGATAAACCTTCCAGCGTGAGCAAATGTTGCAAACGACCATCGGCCGTCAACTGCGGATTGCGCGCATTGCGCAAACCTGCCCAAGGCACCGATGGTGGTGTGTATGTGGTCGTACTCATGCATTCACCTCCGCGTTTTGACTGACTGGACTCACACGGCGTGGCACGCGAAAGCAAAAACGATTTGACGAATCGCGCTCCAACACCAATTTATACGCCGCGTCAAATTCAGACGAACCACCGACGAAACGTGCGGCCACGGGCAACTCACGCCCACCGCGATCGAACAACACCGCCAAGTCCACACGAGCAGGACGACCAAAATCAAAAATCTCATTCAACGCCGCACGCACACTGCGACCGCTGTTCAAAATATCGTCACATAAAATCACATCCCGCGCCATCAAATCCACCGCCACATCAGTGGTTTTCACATTCGCGCTGATGCCCTTGGTCGCAAAATCATCCCGATAAAATGAAATATCAATCGTCCCCAACGGCTCAGTCATGCCCAAATCCGCATGCAAACGCTCAGCCAACCACGCCCCGCCCCGATGCACACCAATCAAAACAGGTGGCAACGCGCACGTCACCACATGCGCCCGCAACTGCGCCAACAACTGAATGTACAAATGCTCCGCATCGGGAATGGAGCTGGTCGGGGTCGAAAAAGTAGGAGAATTCATGCGCATTCCAAAAAAGATCAACAAGCGTTCAAAGCGAACAATAGCCGACATTTTAACGCAAAACCCCCCACAAGTCGCTTAGATTAAAAACCGATAACGATTCAACTTAACCCACACAGACAAAAGCAGGCATCGAAAAAACACATCAAAAAGCCAACGCATTGGCGTTGGCTTCTGAGATGATTTCAATCATTATTTCAGTCTTTTGGTCTCCTCTCGGCTGACCCACAAACTCGCGGCAATCGAACCACCAATCAGCCCGACAATGACAAGCAATGAAATGCCAATCGGGATTTTAATGTATTCCAAAATCAATAATTTAACGCCGATAAACACAAGCACGCCAGCCAAACCATATTTAATCAAAGCAAACCGATCAGCGATGTCAGCGAGCATAAAGTACATGGCACGCAAACCCAAAATCGCGAGCAAGTTAGATGTCAGTACAATAAACGGATCTTTGGTAATCGCAAAAATCGCTGGAATGCTGTCGACAGCAAACACAACATCGGAGATTTCGACCAATATCAATGCAACCAACAACGGCGTGGCAAAACGTACACCATTTTTAAATGTGAAAAACTTCTCGCCATCAAGCTCATCGGTCATTTTGATGTGCTTACGGCACCATTTGAGCACAGGGTTGCTCGCCAAATCACCCTCACCGTGGCTCATGAGCATGAGCATGCGTATGCCTGTGAACAATAAAAATGCGCCAAAGACGTACAAAACCCAGTGAAACTCAGTAATCAACCAGCTGCCCGCAAACACCATCAGGGTACGCAAAACAATCGCGCCCAAGACACCGTACAACAAAACTCGGCGTTGGTACGCACGCGGAATCGCAAAGTAGCTAAAAATCATCAACCAGACAAATACATTGTCAACCGCAAGTGATAAATCAAGGGCAAAATACCGTAAAATTTGGCGAAACTTCGCTTCGCTAATTTTTGAATGTTTGAAGTACTTGTTTTTCATTTGGTCTCAAGAGCTTAGCGCATATTTTAATGCGTTTGCTTCCTAAGACCCCTCAATATTCTGTCGTAGGGTGGCTTGCCCCAAGCCACCCTCTGTGCTTCGTTTGAGATGTCGGCTTGAGGCAAGCGAACTACATAAAACCCGCCAACAACGCCAACGCAGCAGGCACAGCAACAATCGCCAACAGCGTACTCGCCATCACCGCAGTCGCTGCCTTTTCGGGATGAATATCCAAATCATTGGCAATCACCACCGTATTGCCCGCCATCGGCACACACGCCATTAATACCACAATCGACCGTTCGACGTTATCCATGTGTGCAGAAAACAAATAAACCGCCGCAAACGCCGCCAAAGGCCAAACCACATATTTCCAACCCAACGCAGCAGCCAAAAACCGCCAATCAATTTCCAACTTAGTGAATTTCGCCATCGTCAAACCAATCACCATCATGCCCAAAACGCTGTATGCACCTTTGAAATTAGACAAGCCATTCAAAATCACAGAATGTAAATGAACGCCCGACAAACGCAAAACCATCGCAGCAATAAATGCATACAAAATCGGCATACCCATGATTTTGCGCACGCTTTGCGCCACCGTATAATGACCGCGAGAAGTCAAATAATAACCATACGAAAACTCGTATAAATTAACCCCTAAAATCATAAATACCGCAATCGCCGCGCCCTGCGCATCAAACATGCCCAACACCAAAGGCAAACCAAAATACCCTGTATTGCCCGTACCACCCGCAAATGCAAAAAGATTCGCCTCGCTGCCCGCCCACAACAACCGCCCCAATTGCAGCGCAACCGTCGCCATCACGCAACACACCGCAAAAGCCGCCGCAGTGTAAAGCAGGTAGTTTTTACCTTCAGGGGCTTGCAACACCGACACAAACATCACCGCAGGCGAAATAACATACACTAATAAAGTGGATATTTCCTTTTGGCTGATGCTGAATTTTTTACCCACGCCCACACCAAGCACCGCGATTGATACCAAAAATAAAACCCGTATTAAAACTTCTAAATGACTCATACAAATGCCTCATGAAAAACGGCACACATTGTACCGTTTGAATTATTTCAATAAAAAACAGTTTTAAGATACTGAAAAGTTAAGCTGCTAAATTAATTACCTCACCAACAGTAACCCTGCTCGACCCATAGCAACGTTGTAACCAACGCTTTCCCTGAATTTCTCCGCGCCCATGCAAACATCGAAAGTTATTAAATATCAGTAAATCACCTGGCCGCCATGAATGTGAAATTACATTTGATTCTGCTGCATCAATAAATTCATACAATGAGGTTTGTGCCGCTAATGTTTGCGGCTCACAACTATGAGTAGCAACTTTCATTTCCCATAATCCATCCACTTTATCCAAAATAGAACCCGATGAATTTGACTCGTTGCTCACTTCAAAAGTCGTTGGAGGAATATGTAAAAAATTAGGGTCGGATAGGATGTCCAATGATTTTGCTTCTAAATCAGACAGGATGCTATCTATAGTTACCAACCTTGTGTCAGTCTTAGCTTCATCAATTAAACAAAGCAATGATAATGTTTCTGGTCGAATATCTCTTGACAGATACGCTCCGTCAGCATGTAACATGAACTCAACAACGCCGTTACTTGATGCGGTTTCTTCTTTGCCTGTAACTGGTGTTATTTCATGGACTAATGCCCCATTTTTTTCTTGTAAAAACCATACGGATTAAAACCCAATGCGTGTGTAACGCCCAAAAGTACAGACTCAGAAATAAATGATTTATTTTTCGGTCTGCTAATTGAAGTAGGGAGTTCAGTTAAGTCATCATCAATTGGGCAGCCTTTAATAATCACGTAACCTTTTCCCTCTTTCAGTTCTTTTGTGACTAGTTTCAAATCACCAAGATATTTTTCTGCTATGGCAGAAACCTCGCCAACTAAAAGTTCAACACCTCCTGAGATTTCTATTATTTTACTTAAATCATTCAACTCTTTTTTCCAAAGATTTTTTTGCTCTAAATTGACCTCTAAACTCATTCTTATCCTCCCGATGTTTGATTGAAAAAATGAATGCCAAATCTCAACCCAATACGCCAATAAAAACCGAGCCAACTGAAAACCAAACTGTTGGCTTTGCTTTCATATTGACTATAAGATATATTCATAATATCATTCTCAAAAAAATAAATAAACAACTCTAAATTTATCCTATTCTTTACAAAAACACACGAATAAAATGCGCTTATGAAACTCATTTCCGATCTCGCTTTTTTTGAATTGTTGGCTCAGCATGTCAGTTTGGCTTCAGCAGCAGAAGCAATGGATGTCACGCCACCCGCAGTTAGCCGACGTTTAGCTCAGATTGAACAACGCCTTAAAGTCAAATTACTCAACCGTACCACACGACGACTGAGCCTGACACCAGAGGGCGAGTTGTATTTGGAACGAGGCAGTCCACTTTTAAGCGAGTTGGCTGCGTTAGAGCGGGACTTGGGCAACCTACAAGCCATACCTAGCGGTCGTTTAAACATAAATGCTACGCATGGATTTGGGCGGCGATTTTTGCCCACAGTGCTCAGTGATTTTGTGTGCATTTACCCCCAAGTCAATGCCGTTTTGCAACTCACCGACCAACCAATGCACATTACAGAACATGGTTTTGATATTGGCATTCGTTTGGGCGCACCGCCAAACAGTCGACTGCACGCAAAAATGTTGGTGCGCAATGCTCGCGTGCTGTGCGCTGCGCCTGACTATGTACAAAAAAATGGTATGCCCAAGACGCCACGTGATGTGCAGGCTTTAAATTGCATCGTGACCAGAGAAAATGCCACCACTTTTAGCAATTGGCAACTCACTCATGGCAATAAACAAGAAACCATCAAAGTTCGCGGTTCATTGAGTACCAATCAAGGCGAGATTGCCCTTGACTGGGCTTTGGCGGGGCATGGGGTTGTGTTGCGCTCAGAATGGGCGGTGAGTAAATATATTTCTGAAGGTCAATTGGTGCGACTGCTTCCATCTTGGGAGGGCCCTAATGCCGATATTCATGCTGTTTATGCGCCCCGAAAAATACCGCAGGCAAAAGTCAACGTATTTATTGAGTATTTAAAAGAACGTTGTCTCAAACCATACGACAACTTAAAAGAATAGTATGATGGCATCTTTGCAACTCGTCAAAAAAGCCTCGATTGAGTCGACGACACGATTGGCGGTGGTGCACGCACCTGAATTGACTATTCAGCTGTATTCTCGTGAATACGGAGTGCTTATGTGGACAATTGAAGGAAAAACGGCAAGTGAAGCGGAGGAAAATTCTAAATCTGTCTGAGCGCACGATCAACCATTACATCATCAGTCTGGCCATGGGAAAGCTTAATGCCATCCGAAAATCACACGGATTAACCAAAAGTGAATGAACACACAAGCCGTTCTCATACGATTTTCTCAAAAAAAGCATGGCTCACATGCCATGCTTTCATTTAAAACCATCAGATCAACTTCTCGCATCCAATCACTTCACTTTTTAAAAAGCCCCACCACTTTACTCAAGCCCGTGACCACCAATAAAACCAACGCGCCCAAAACCACGCCCACGCCGACATTCACCCCTGTTGAAGTCAAAGTCGACAACACACCGCCCATGCCTTCAGTCAGCGATTCAATCCAATGGTGCAATAACGGCACGCCATGCGTGATGATGCCGCCCCCCACCATGAACATCGCGGCGGTGCCGACCACAGTCAATGCTTTCATCAAGCGCGGTGCAAACCACAACAAAAATGCGCCCAATTTGCGTGAGCCCGCGTTTTTGACACCTTGCAAAGCCGACAAATAAAACCCCATGTCATCTAACTTGACAATCACACCGACCAAACCATACACACCCACGGTCATGACCACACCAATCGCCGACAACACCGCCAATTGTTGCACAAACGGCATATTGGCGGCCACCACGGTGCCCAAAGTGATCACAATGATTTCTGCCGACAGCACAAAATCCGTGCGAATCGCACCCTTGATTTTGTCTTTTTCAAACTGCAGCATGTCCACCTGCTCATCCTCAACCGCATGAATCAGCTCATCATGATGGATTTGATCTTCCTTTTCAGAGTGTAAAAACTTATGTGCCAGTTTCTCAAAACCTTCAAAACACAAATACGCACCGCCCACCATCAACAATGCCGTCAAAGCCCACGCGGGTGCAAACGCACTCAAAGCCAAAGCCAAGGGCACCAAAATACATTTGTTAATAAATGAACCTTTTGCCACCGCCCACACCACAGGCAGTTCACGCTCTGCAGGTACACCACTGACTTGCTCTGCATTGAGCGCCAAATCATCACCCAACACACCTGAGGTCTTGGTCGCTGCGACCTTGGTCATCGCACCCACATCGTCCATGATGAGGGTGATGTCATCCAAAAGAGCCAATAAACTACCGCCTGCCATAAAAATCCTTAGCTTAATTTACTTAATAAAAAAACATAAAATTGAAACATTGTCGATCTCATTTGATCGGTTCCATCTTAGCACATGCCGCTGCACACAATCACTCGGCCGCAGATGAGGGCAACAAACCACCTTGCGCATCAAATTTAAACATATCGCCGTACACGACCTCCCAGTAATGGCCGTCTGGATCAGCAAAATAACCGCCAAAACCACCCCAAAAAGTATCCGCAGCGGCCTTGGCAATGCGCCCACCATGCGCCTCCACTCGGTTCAAAATCGCCGTGACCTCATCTTTGCTGCGCGCATTGTGCGCCAACGTGAAACCACCAAATGACACAGGATCTGCTGGCACATGAGGCGCAATGTCCTTCGCCAATTCAACCAATGGAAACAACGACAACCACACCCCTTGCA
This sequence comes from Ephemeroptericola cinctiostellae, assembly GCF_003339525.1. Classification (GTDB taxonomy): domain Bacteria; phylum Pseudomonadota; class Gammaproteobacteria; order Burkholderiales; family Burkholderiaceae; genus Hydromonas; species Hydromonas cinctiostellae. The sequence goes on from NZ_CP031124.1 coordinate 167,372, forward strand.
TCTCAAAAAAGGTCACACCACCATGCGATGTGTTCGGCGACACCGTCAGCACTTCGCGGTAAAAATCTGTCGCACGCTGCAAGTCGGCCACGCCCAAAGTCACCACCGTCATGCGATTGATTTTCATGCTTTAGCCCCCCTTATTTGATGTGTATTTTTTCTTGGTCAGAACAACTCACAAACAGCTTCATCGCCAACATCACGGACATCAACACCCCCACCCACAGCACCGTTGCATACAGCAAAGGCGTGCCCAGAATCAACAATGCGCCCACAGGAAACAAGCACTGCTCAAACATGTTTCGTGCTCGGTGACGCTCATGCACAAACCACAAACTCAACACATACACCGCCACAGGCACAGCAACCGCCGCGCCTGCCGCCATTTCACTGATGTGCGCTTGACCTGTGGCATGGTCGACCGCCACAGCCAAACCCGCGCCCACAGCCGCTGCGGAAGAAAATACAAAAAAGTGCGTATAGCCCCAAAAAAAAGCCGCTTTGGTCGAAGTCAATAAATGATGCGCGGGTTCATCAAAATACAACCACCACATGGTGAACACAATCAGCGCCCCCCCCAGTGCAATCCACACCAAAGCCAGATTCCATTGCCCTGCTGCCATACCCGCTTGCAAAGCCGACGAGGCGGACAAAATAGACTCACCCAACACAATGATGGTAAATAAACCATAGCGTTCGGCGATGTGCTCCGCATGCCAAGTGGTTTGAGCCGATCGCTCCGCCCACAAGGGAATCGAGAGCTCAACAGTAAAAAACAAAAAAAATGTCCACAAGCCCGTATAAGGCGCCAAAAATAAATTCGCAATCCAACACAATTGAACCGCCATGATACCTTTTGCATAGCGCATGTTCGTGACCCGACGCGCAGGGTCATTTTTGGCAGCCCGCAACCATTGAGCCACAGTCCCAACACGCATCAAGGTATAACCCACTGTGCCAATGACAAAGCTGCCGTCAAATGCACTCGGCATCCCTGCAGCAATCACCAGCGCACCGAGCAGCTGCACAAACACCGTTAAACGGTACAACACATCGTCCGTGTCATACGCCGAAGCAAACCATGAAAAATTCATCCATGCCCACCAAATCACAGCAAACACAACACCATAACTTTGCAAACCGTGAGCGACATGCCCTTCCGCCAAAGCATGGTGCAAACCAGCCCCAGCGAAAGCCACAGCGACCACAAAAACCAAATCAAACAACAACTCCAATGGCGTGGATGCACGAGGTTGCTCATCGGGCGAGCGGGCTCGCATGGGTTTTGAAAACACCCGCCGTGGGGGTGTGACATGATGCTGGCTTGGATGTGTCTCGCTCATAATGCCTTCCTTATTTTTTGATTTATCTTGTTTTAGCTTTTGTTGTGTGATGACGCCTCCCATCAAGCCGATCAAGCCGATTGGCCTCTTTGACCTTCGCATTCGCCCGTAGATTACAAAGACAAAGAATCAGCAAGTCAGTCTGGCCTGATCACGGCCTTGATGATTCAAAGCACTGACGAGGTCGCAGACGAGGATCGAGAAGTCCTCATGAGAGGACTTCATTCTAGCATGACGCCAACACAAGGCGTGACCCGCCCGCCCAGTTGTGTTGTCCTCACACCACTTTTACTTTGCCTTTTCTGAGCTAAAAACCAATTTAATTCAAAAAAGTTTTACAATGCGGACAACCAAATGCGATTTGATGCATTATGAACTCACAGGCATTTGCCTATATCCTAACGGAGAATCACATGAACACCTCACTCACATACAAACGCACACTCATCGCAAGCTTGCTTGGCATGGCCCTGATCGGCTCCAACGCCATGGCTGCGACGTTTTCTGATGCGGACAAAGATGGCGACGGTGCTTTGACATTGACTGAATTGAAAGCGGCGGGCATGGACGAATATGCCGCCAATTTTAAAAACTTGGATGCGGACAAAGACGGTAAAGTCTCGAAAGCCGAGTTTAAAGCCAACCGTTAAACCTGCTCTTGGCGCACGCCTCTGCGTCAAAGGTTAAACGGTTAACACCCTGCAAACCCATGATTTGCAGGGTTTTTTTATGAACCCAGCACAAAAGGATTGCCTCAAAACAATGCAAATCCTGTACACTGGCAACGTATTGCGCGATATCCCATCATGCGCAAACGAATCAACATCTTTTTAGAAGCACTTCATGAGCAAAACACTCAAAATCGGCACGCGTGGTGACGCGCCCGTAAACAGCGAACGCACGCGCCAGCCTCTGCGCGGCCGCAACCGCAACAATCAATCGGCCGTACCCGCGCGCCCCGCACACACCGAATCACACCCAAGCGGCTATGGTGATAAGCCACGCGGTAACTTCAATGACCGTAACGACCGTCCACCGCGCCGCGATGGCGATGCGCCTCGCCGAGATTTCGGCGATCGCCCACAACGCAGCTTTGATGACAAACCACGTAGCAACTTTGGCGACCGCCCTCGTGGCAACTTCAACGACCGCAATGACCGTCCACCGCGCCGCGATGGTGATGCGCCTCGCCGAGATTTCGGCGATCGCCCACAACGCAGCTTTGATGACAAACCACGTGGCAACTTTGGCGACCGCCCTCGCAGCAACTTCAGCGACCGTAACGACCGCCCACCGCGCCGTGATGGCGATGCACCTCGCCGAGATTTCGGTGATCGCCCGCAACGCAGCTTTGATGACAAACCACGCGGTACTTTTGGCGACCGTCCTCGCAGCAACTTCAGCGACCGTAACGACCGTCCACCGCGCCGCGATGGCGATGCGCCTCGCCGAGATTTCGGTGATCGCCCACAACGCAGCTTTGATGACAAACCACGTGGTAGTTTTGGTGACCGCCCTCGCAGCAACACAGGTGAACGCAATGACCGCCCACCTCGCCGCGATGGTGATGCGCCTCGCCGAGATTTCGGTGATCGCCCGCAACGCAGCTTTGATGACAAACCACGTGGCAACTTTGGCGACCGTCCTCGCGGCAACTTCAGCGACCGTAACGACCGCCCACCGCGCCGCGATGGTGATGCACCTCGCCGAGATTTCGGTGATCGCCCACAACGCAGTTTCGATGACAAACCACGCGGTAGTTTTGGCGACCGTCCTCGCAGCAACACAGGTGAACGCAATGACCGTCCACCTCGCCGCGATGGTGATGCGCCTCGCCGAGATTTCGGTGATCGCCCGCAACGCAGCTTTGATGACAAACCACGCGCACCACGTCGTGAAGTTGAAGTCGTGTTACGCGAAGCTTCTGATTACGCTGCATCACGTGGTCGCGAGCCACGTGCGACTGACCGCGATCCCAATGCAGGCATCCGTGTTTCAAAATACCTGACCGAAACAGGCGTGTGCTCACGCCGCGAAGCCGATCATTACATCGAAAAAGGCTGGGTCACGGTCAATGGTAAACGCGCAGCCCTCGGACAACGTGTGTTGCCCACAGACAACATCCAATTGGCTCGTCAGCTGACTGCGGCTCAAGAAAAACGCATGACCATTTTGATCAACAAACCCGTTGGTTTTGTTTCAGGTCAGGCAGAAGATGGTTACATTCCTGCGGTCAATTTAATTGAGCCGGCATCACGCTGGGAGGGTGACACCACGTCACACGAACTGGAAAATGTGCACGTGCGCGGCATGGCACCCGCGGGGCGTTTGGACATTGATTCCACGGGCTTATTGGTGTTGACCCAAGATGGTCGCATTGCCAAAGCGCTGATCGGCGATAAAAGTGAAATCGATAAAGAATACCTCGTGCGGGTCGAAGGCGAGTTAAGCGAAGATGGTTTGGCTTTGCTCAACCATGGTTTGGAGCTTGATGGCATTCCATTGCGCCCCGCTCAAGTGACTTGGCAAAATGACGATCAGTTGCGCTTTGTGCTGACAGAAGGTAAAAAACGCCAAATTCGCCGCATGTGTGAGTTGGTTGGATTGCATGTTGTGGGCTTGAAGCGGATCCGCATCGGGAAAGTCACCCTCGGTGATTTGCCTGTGGGCCAATGGCGTTATTTGCGCGATGATGAAGCGTTTTAAATGTAAATAGGCAAAGCGGAAGGCTTTTTCTCAATTTAAGTACATTTAAATCAAATTAAAAATGCGCGGGCTGTCCGCGCATTTTTTAACCTTGTTACCTTGTTACCTTTTTAAAGTGAGCACGACATGACGTGGATACAACACGCGATTCAAACCATTGCCGCAGACTATCAACGCTCGGCAGACACCCATTTGATTCGTTTGCCTTTGGCGGCATTCCCTCAAATTGATTTTTATTTTAAAGATGAATCAACCCACCCAACGGGCAGTTTGAAACATCGCCTCGCGCGTTCTTTATTTTTATACGCCTTGTGCAACGGCTGGATCAAACAAGACACCACCATCATCGAGTCATCGAGTGGGTCAACGGCCGTGTCGGAAGCGTATTTTGCACGCATGTTGGGCTTACCTTTCATTGCAGTCATGCCGCGCAGCACCAGTGAGGACAAAGTGCAGGCGATTGAATTTTATGGCGGCCAATGCCATTTTGTCGACCATGCGGCGGACATTGTGCCGACATCGCAACGCTTGGCGCACGAGCTCAAAGGCCATTTTATGGATCAATTCACCTATGCCGAGCGTGCCACCGATTGGCGCGGCAACAACAACATCGCTGAGTCCATTTTTAAACAAATGCACCATGAAACACACCCCATCCCTCGTTATATTGTCATTGGCGCGGGCACCGGCGGCACCAGTGCGACCATTGGGCGTTATGTACGCTACGAACGTTTTGACACAAAAATTTGCGTCACTGACCCTGAAAACTCCGTATTTTTCCCTTATTGGCAAACGGGTGATGCCTCGCTCACATCGGCTTTGGGTTCACGCATCGAAGGCATCGGCCGCCCCCGCGTTGAAGCGTCATTCATCCGCAGCTTGGTTGACGACATGATTGCCGTGCCTGATTGCGCCAGCATCGCAGCGATGCGTGTGTTATCAAAATTGCTCAACCGCCGCGTCGGGCCATCGACAGGCACAAACTTCTACGCCGTGTTGCAATTGGCACAAGGAATGCGCGAGCGCGACGAAACGGGTTCGATTGTCAGCTTGATTTGTGACTCAGGCGAGCGCTATCGTGCATCGCACCATTGTGATGAGTGGCTAGAAAAAAATCATTTGCTATGGGGGGTTCAACATCAAGAACAACTGATGCACTCCAACCTAAAACTCAAAAAGAATGACGGTGTTTAACCATCATTCTTCATCATTCTTCTTCACACTACATTGGACTCATTATGTTGGACTGATAGCGGGTCCCCAAGCAGCTTGTATCACTGGACTCAACGCATCTAAATAACCTTGAGTTAAAGTAGTCTGCCCAGCACTTGGCGGTGTCAATGCCGCCATAGCTGAAACCAAATTATTGATTTGATCCAAACGAACAAGCTTATTGTCCAATGTCGACACGATGTTCGTCCGATATTGGTCACTCAAATACCAGTTACTAAAAGTAACGTTATTATTTGTACCAATAGCAGATACCATTAAATTATTACCCGTTTTAGTGAACCACAGCTGGTTTATACTTTGCCCGCTGAATGTTGCAGCGTCTGGTGTTGCACTTACCATGCCCACCACCGTATCCCGCCCAAACTCCCCATCAAATGAGAACACATCATTGGATGATGATCCAATTAAGCGATCATTGCCAATCCCCCCATTTAGATTGCTACCCGAAAAACCGCTGTATAAAATGTCGTTACCCGCCTCACCATATAATAAACTCACGCCAAGACCACTAGAACCACCTCGCAAGACATCATTACCATTTCCGCCATACAACGACTCATAAGTCATGGAAGATTCATAAAACCCATCGCTGCCACCACCGTTCAATGAGTCGTCCCCATCACCACCATATAACATGTCCGTCCCAGTGCCTCCTAACAATGTGTCATTTCCAGCACCGCCATACAGCGTGTCTTTTTCTGAACCACCGTTTAAAGAGTCGTTACCGTCATCTCCAAACAACTTATCAAACCCAGTTCCTCCGATGACGGTGTCATTGTCCGCCCCGCCATAGAGTACGTCATCACCAGAGCCGCCATCCAAAGAATCATCCCCTGCATCGCCATACACCACATCGTTGTCTGTACCGCCAAAAATGCTGTCAAAACCGTCCCCCCCATACAACAAATCATTACCAGCACGCCCATAAAGTATGTCATCCCCAGCCAAACCCATCAATGTATCGTCATACGCCAAGCCTGATAACGTGTCATTGCTGATGGTTCCATTAACATTAATACCCAATGCCATAATGCTCTCCTTATATATTAGTTTTAAAATTGAGGTGTATGTAAACACCATTTAGATTGTAACAACAATCAAACAATCCTATTGCATATTTACTCGAAATGGATATATTAAATTAGGGTGGTTAAAATCGATCCTGTTTTTGAAACACGCCCGCATCACATTACATTGGCATGGGCACAGGTGGCACCAATGGCCATTCGGCGTTATGTCCGCGATGAGCGTCATGTCACGAGCCTTACATGGCTGCCCCCAAGAACTCAGTGCTCATGCCACATGGGGCGCAGGCAATGCCTGTTTGACTGGGCGCATGGCTCATGCATTGAGGCATTGGCCGCTCACGCGTTGAGCCCTCTTACACTCCACCCTTGTGGATCATATGATTGCAGTGCCCGATGCAGGCAGCATTGCCACCATGAGTGTATTACCAAACTTACTGAATCGCCGCATCGGCTTTCGACGGGCACTAATTTATGCCGCACTGCAATTGGCTCAAACCATGAGGGAGCACAATGAGGCGGGTTCAATTGTCAACTTGATTTGCAACTTGAGTGAGCGATACCGCAAAACCCCATTGTGTGGAATGACTAAAAAATGCGCATTGCGCGATAACGTCTAAACCGCCAAGGCCAATATTTTAAGGCGCATTAATCTCAACGACTGATCCCCTCACCTCAATAGCCATGAAGTTAATGTGGCTATTGCATTGATTTGAGATTAAAATATCGCCTCAATCGAAAAGCCCTCAATCGTGAGGGCGCCTCTTGATCAGGACGATGACCATGAACACTGAATTACTGCTCCCCGCAGGCACCTTAGACAAAATGCGCGCTGCCTATGATTTCGGCGCTGATGCCGTTTATGCGGGACAACCGCGCTACTCTTTACGTGCGCGCAACAACGATTTCAATAACAAAACGTTAAAAATCGGCATTGATGAAGCCCATGCACGCGGTAAAAAACTGTATGTCGCCTCAAACATCATGCCGCACAACAGCAAAATCAAAACCTACCTATCGGACATGGAACCAATCATCGAAATGAAGCCTGATGCATTGATCATGGCCGACCCCGGTTTAATCATGATGGTGCGTGACAAATGGCCTGAGCAGGCGATCCACTTGTCTGTGCAAGCGAACACGGTCAATTACATGGCGGTTAAATTTTGGCAACGCATGGGGGTCGAACGCATCATTTTGTCACGCGAATTGTCGATTGATGAAATCGCCCAGATTCGCCAAGAATGCCCCGATATGGAACTGGAAGTGTTTGTACACGGCGCTTTGTGCATCGCTTACTCAGGGCGTTGCTTGCTGTCAGGCTATTTCAACCACCGCGACCCCAACCAAGGCACGTGCACCAACTCCTGCCGCTGGGATTACAAAATGCACGACACCGCCAACACCGATTCAGGCGATGTGCAAGTGATTCAATTTGATTTGAATCAAGCATGGGAAGAGTCCAACGATGCTTTTGCCGACATCACCGACATCAAACGTCACCCGCTGGCGAATAAAACCTACCTCATCGAGGAGGCCACGCGTGTGGGTGAAATGATGCCCATTTTGGAGGATGAGCACGGCACTTACATCATGAACTCCAAAGATTTGCGCGCGATTCAGCATGTGCAAAAATTAATTGAAGTCGGTGTCGATTCGCTCAAAATCGAAGGCCGCACCAAGTCGCTGTACTATGTGGCACGCACGGCACAAACCTACCGTCGCGCCATTGACGATGCGATCGCGGGTCGCCCATTTAACCCCGAGCTGTATGCGGAACTTGAAGGCCTTGCCAACCGTGGTTACACCGATGGCTTCTTGCAACGCCACACCTCACAAGAAACACAAAACTACATCAGCGGCTATTCCAGCGCAAAAAGCAGTCAATATGTGGGTGATGTGACCGCGATTGATGAAGCGGGCTGGGCAACGATTGATGTCAAAAACAAATTCAAAGTGGGCGACACCCTGGAAATCATCCACCCCTCAGGCAACCACATTGTTCAGTTAAGCTCAATGCGTAAAAATGATCAAGAGATCACCGAAGCATCGGGTGGTGGGCATGTTGTGCAAATTCCAAACATGTTAGGCAAAGAAAAAGCATTGCTCGCACGAATTTTATAACAACAAAAAAGCCACGGTCATGACCGTGGCTTTTTTCACTTCTTATTTATTCTTACCTTCTTATTTATTCTTACACTTCTTATTTATTCTTACACTTCTTATTCACTTCTTGTTCGCTACTCAAACGCATCAAAACAACCCGAACAATCAGCTCAAAGTCATCCACAACACACTCACAGCCACACCCGCGCTTTCACTCATGGCATCACGCAACGTATCGGCAATGGGAAATAGCATTTTGCTCTGTGCCGCTGAACTTTTGAACAACCATGTTTGTGGTGTGCTGTTCTGTGAGGCCACATCCACCGCCACTCGCTCACTCACCACATCAAACAACGCATCCAGATTACCACCAAAGTAATCTGGAAACGCCAAGCGCTGCGCCATCAAACTCATGGCCTCGGGCTGTCCACTGACAGGACGCAGATCCACCACCACAATGTCACTGCCCAGATCATCGACGCACAAAGTCAAATATGCGGGCAATTGATCACGAGAAACATCATTCATTTTACCTGCGACATCCGCCCACACCACATTCAAACGGTCATTCATGGTCACCTCAATCATTCTGTCACACGGTTAAAAGTACGGTAATGATCCGCCGTATAGTAATACTCACCAGCCGTCGCCACATCCCCTGTTGTTCCTGAACCTGCAATCACCCGACGTGCCCCTCGATTGCCAGCACCTGGCGTGATCACCGTGTATTCATGGTAATAACCTCTGGCTTGCGCGGGCAATACGCCCTCTCGGTTGCTAAACACTTGACCATCTTGTCGGTAAGGAAAATCACTGCGTGCTTTGATTTTACCTATCACTTCCTGAGCCTCAGGAGGCAAACTGCGAAAACGGATGGTGGCGTAATCACCCCCAGCGGTGCTCCCCGTATTCGCATACGTGCTTGCGCCTTTCGATCCACTCGAAGCACCCGAACTTTGGCTGTCTTGGCTGCGCCCCGAAGACGTACTTGCCCCTCCAAAAACGGCTCCCATTGAGGAAGAGGATGAGGTCGAGGTTTGGTTGTGGCTGGCTTGCCAAGCATTGCAAGCCCCAACCAAACCCAAGGTAAACACCATCCCCAGCACTGCACTTAAACCATGAATGCGCTTCATTTTAATTACTCCGCACTGATGCTACCGAAATTCGCTTGCACCACCGACAAAGCGGTCATATTGACAATGCGGCGAACCGTCGACGATGAGGTCAAGATGTGCACGGGCTTATTCACACCCAGTAAAATCGGGCCCACAGCCACATTGTGACCTGCGGATGTTTTCAGCAAATTGTATGAAATATTGGCGGCATCGATGTTGGGCAACACCAACAAATTCGCCTCGCCTTTGAGGGTTGAGTTCGGCATGATTTGCTTGCGCATGACCACATCCAACGCCACGTCACCGTGCATTTCACCGTCGACTTCAAGCTCAGGTGCCATTTGGCGCAACAAGTTGTAAGTTTCACGCATTTTGATCGCAGACGGCGAGTTGCTTGAGCCAAAGTTTGAATGCGACAACAACGCAACGCGCGGCACAAAGCCCAAACGACGAACTTCTTCAGCGGCCATCAAGGTGATCTCAGCCAATTGCTCTGCGGTTGGGTTGTAATTGATGTGCGTATCGACCAAAAACACTTGGCGACCGGGTAACATCAAACCATTCATGGCGGCATACACGGTTTTATCGGCCTTATGACCAATGACCTGATCAATGTATTTCAAATGCACATCGGTGTTGCCAAATGTACCGCAAATCATCGCATCGGCATCGCCATTGCGCACCATCATGCCACCGATTAAGGTGCTGCGACGGCGCATTTCAAGGCGAGCATAATTTTTGGTTACGCCTTGACGCTCCGTCAAATCGAGGTATTCCTGCCAGTAGCCGTGGTAACGCTCATCGAAATCAGGATTAATTAAATCGAAATCTTCGCCATTTTTGATGCGCAAGCCAAAACGCTCAATGCGCTCTTCAACCACTTTAGGGCGACCCACCAAAACAGGGCGGGCAATTTTCTCATCCGCCACCACTTGCACGGCACGCAACACGCGCTCATCTTCGCCTTCTGCAAAAACGACACGCGTGCCAAACTCTTTGGTGTTTTTCTTCGCCAATGCAAACACTGGTTTCATGAACGTACCGCTGTGGTAGACAAACTGCTGCAAAGATTCGGTGTACTGCGCCATGTCCTCAATCGGACGCGTCGCCACGCCTGAATCCATCGCGGCTTGCGCGACGGCTGGGGCGATTTTCACAATCAAACGTGGGTCAAATGGTTTTGGAATCAGGTATTCAGGGCCAAAACTTAAGTTTTGAATGCCATAGGCCGAAGCCACCACGTCGGACTGCTCTTGTCGTGCCAAATCCGCCACCGCCTTCACCGCGGCAACTTCCATTTCACGCGTGATGGTGCTTGCGCCAACATCCAATGCGCCACGGAAAATGAAAGGGAAACACAACACATTGTTCACTTGGTTGGGGTAATCCGTACGTCCCGTGGCAATGATGGCATCAGGGCGAACCTCCTTGACCAATTCGGGCAAAATTTCGGGCGTTGGGTTGGCCAAAGCAAAGACCAACGGGTCTTTTGCCATTTTTTTAACCATGTCTTGTTTGAGCACGCCGCCCGCAGACAAACCGAGGAAAATGTCCGCACCTTCGATGGCTTCAGACAAAGTGCGTTGTTCGGTTTCTTGTGCAAATTTGGCCTTGTCTTCATCCATCAACACCGTGCGACCTTTGAACACCACCCCTTCGATGTCCGTGACCCAAATGTTTTCAATCGGCAAACCCAAATCCACCAACAAATCCAAACATGCCAATGCCGCAGCACCTGCGCCCGATGCAACCAGTTTGACTTTTTTAATGTCTTTACCGACCACAGCCAAACCATTGGTGATGCCAGCGCCCACGACAATCGCCGTACCGTGTTGATCATCATGAAAAACGGGAATGCTCATGCGCTCACGCAATTTACGCTCGACGTAGAAACAATCGGGTGCTTTGATGTCCTCTAAGTTTATACCGCCAAAAGTTGGCTCAAGCGCTGCAATGATTTCAACCAACTTCTCAGGATCAGGCTCGTTCAACTCGATGTCAAACACGTCAATGCCTGCAAATTTTTTGAACAACACCGCCTTACCCTCCATCACGGGCTTGCTGGCGAGCGGGCCAATATTACCCAAACCCAGCACCGCCGTGCCGTTGGTGACCACGCCCACGAGGTTACCACGCGCGGTATAACGCACCGCATTGGCGGGATCGGCCACAATCTCCTCACACGCCGCCGCCACACCCGGTGAATACGCCAAAGCCAAATCGTGTTGATTGGTCATGTTTTTGGTGGGCTCGACCGAGATTTTGCCCGGTTTTGGAAACTCATGGTAATCCAGTGCTGCTTGACGGAATTGGTCGTTCATCGGTTGTGCCATGCTGGTATTCTCCTTTGTATGGGTTTGTTTTTTTGCATTCTACGCCGTTTGAGGAGAAGGCAAAAGTCATTTAAAGTGAACGGGCGTTTGAATTTTTGGGTGTAGGCTGGTGGTGAGGGTAACGAACTCCAACAATTGTGGGCAAATGATGAAAAAATTGCCCAAGATTGGGTGATTTGGATGACAAGGTATAGCGTTAGAGTTTATTTTACTCACTCCAAACCACTTATTAACGCAGCGCCCCGCGACAGAAAATAGCGAGGTTGAACGCTAGGTTAGGCAGTGGCGACTAATTGGGCTGCATATGGTTTAGGCGGGAACAATGCTTTCAACTCCGAAAAATCATCGTTTGCTTTTACTGCAATCTCTGACCATGCTCGCTCAAAAGCGGGGCGCTTAAAGTTTGTTTTAATCCCTTCTTGCCAAAACACCCATGTTTCGTTCGATATCCGACCCGCGTTGTGAAGAAACGCTTGTTCATTGCACAGATCAAAATAGTGATACATCTCATCAAAATGAGCGGAATACTCTTCATCATTTAACGGCTCACCAAGTAATGCCTTGGTCGGCAATTTTGAGATTAAATCTCTGTACTCCTTGGCAAAGGAATCTTCGAAGCTAGTAACAGCTTGTCGTTTAGCAAGGACGAGTTGCCAAGCTGCCACAACGACAGCTGCTGCTGTAGCAATATTGGCAAGAGCAGAAAGAATTTCGAGACAAGTCATATGTAGTTACTTAATGCCGAGTTCAACGGCAGTTTTTAAATTATGATTTTATGGAATGTTTTTGCGCAGCAAAACTGCGACTTAAAACTGCCCAACGCACGCACATAATCTGCGGTGCTTAATCTCGACTTATTAAAACTTGTTTGTAACCACCTTGTAATGGTAGCTATTAATTTGTTGATTTATTTCACGTAACTTTGAATCTAAATTTGCATGTTCATTTTGAACAGCCTCAAGTCCACTGGGCGAAGTCTGTAAAACTTCAGCTAGTTTTATTTGTTGCTCAATAAGCTCAATATAATGCTGACGAAATGCCAGCAAAGCATTTAACCTTCCGACATCATTTGCTTTGCGTGCTTCTTTTGCACTCCAGAAAGCATACAGAGCTGACAGTGGAGCTGCTAAAGTAGTAAATATTGCTATAGTTTCTACAGACGACATGCTTGATACCTCTTGGCTTTTATAAATTTCTAACGGCAAAAAAATTTCCATTTTGTCGCATATCCTGATTAATAAAAATAAAAAGTACAACCACCTGCTTTTAAAAAACAAAACAAATTGACTTGAACTCATTGCAGATTATTATACCTATTGCCATAGGAAAAATGTCACGCAGCTCACCCCCCCAAAAGGCATAAACTTGTTTTTATCAAGTACGCCACACTCACCGTACCCAATGATGGCGACCTCTGAAAATGGATTGCAGCATCATCCTCTCACTTAAAGCAACCCGTGCCGTCATTCCCGCATGGTGTCAGCGGGAATCCAGTGGGGCGCAAAGCGCACCTTAAGCCTTCGATTAAAAAGGTAAAGAAAATGCTTCGCATTTGACTGGATTACCGCCAAACCGATGCGGGAATGACGGAGTGGGCTGTACAGTCGGCACTGTCTATTCAAAAATCAGTTTTTAGAAATTTCCTTGAAATCTTGAATGTGATTTGTTTTAAATAAGCTTCCATAGCCATTTCATTCATGAATCCGTCACGCCATGCTGAGTGGGCTGTGCGTACGTGCGACATCAGCCAGCACTGGCGATTGCGGGTTTAAGCCCGCAATGACAGGTCGAATTGAATATCGGAATGACGATAACGCGCGTTCAAACCGCTCACATGTGGGCGATAAGCCTCCTTCGCCATGTCATATTTGACCCACGCGTAGAAAGTGGGTTGGCGTGAATGAAATCAACACCAACACCCAAACAGTCATCCCTTTAGCCCAATCAGCCCAATATTGATGGGGTGTGTTTTCGTTGCTTGCCTACAATTGTTGGATATGTGACTTTATAGAGAACACCTGTTCCTGTTGATGTGAGTTGGCCTTGATCTTAACTGGCTCCAGCTGCGATGCGCAGGCTGTTGCGCGTCAATGCGTGTTCGATTGGGGCTCGATGAGGGCGTTGAATGCCGTCAATTTTTCCCTCTCTGTTCATCGTCTCGCATTGAGGCGCACGCTATCGTGGGTCAGATCGACCGAGGGGTTAGGCATCAGTGCGCGGCGGCAACCAGTTCTTGAATTGCTGAAATTACCAGGTTTGGCTCAGTGAACTGGGGAAAGTGCCCGCTCTTGGAGGCCTGCAGTTGGACACCGAGTGGGGACAGGCCGGCAAGCGATTCTTGGTGTTTGGCACGAAGCGCCAGCATCTCGCTGTTAGTGGCCCAAGCCATGGCGGGCTTGGTACCCGTGAGAATTCTCAGCGGCAGTAGCGGAAAATCAGGGGCGCAAGCAATCTCCGAGACTGACTTCAATGCATGGAGGGTTTCATGGTTTGGATTCAATGGAAAAAGGTGATTCGCGACCCATGCGAAGCTCCGTTGCAATGCATTCTCGTACAGTTTGAGGTGAGATACATCATCTGGCGCGGTGGCCTCAAGCATGACGATGCCAGCGATGTCGTTTGGGTGCAGTCGCGCGAAGTGGTTCGCGACCAAGCCGCCGAATGAGTGGCCAACGAGCACCCAAGGTCGAGGAACTGAAACGGCCAAGAGCAGGTTTCTGAGGTCTTCGACCATCACACCGCTTGTTTGTGGATGCAAGGGTTTTGTGCTTCTTCCAAGACCCGGACGGTTGTATGCGAAAGTCGTTGTGGTCTCGGACAGGGCGGAGAAGACCCTGTGCCAACCTTCCATAGGGCCGCCGGAGCCGTTGATGAGAACGACGGATGGCTCGCCCACGCCTGCGGTCACGTACTCGAAGGTGGTGTCGCCTATCTCGTAGAGCTTGGTCGCGGGAAGCATGAGCATGATGGCTGTTCTAATGCCTAACGTGTCGGTTATGCGTCAAAAAACACTGATATTCTGTTTTCATTTGGCCGCATATCCTGATTAATAAAAAAAGTATAACCAACTGATTTTAAAGAAACAAAACAAGCCGATTTGAATCCATTACGGCTTATACCTATTATCATAGAAAAAGCGTCACGTACATTCAATTCACAATCACACTCTAAAGACATAAATCGTTTTTGTCAAACACGCCACACTCGTCATGCTTAATTAAAGCCACCTCTAAAAACTGATCCCAACGTCATCCATTCGCTTAAAGTAACCCGTGCCGTCATTCCCGCATGGGGTTAGCGGGAATCCAGTGGGGCGTAAAGCGCACCTTAAGCCTTTGATTAAAAAGGTAAAGCAAATGCTTCGCATTTGGCTGGATTCCCGCTAAAAACATGCGGGAATGACGGAGTGGGCTGTACAGTCGGTGTTGCCTATTCAAACATCAATTTTTAGAGGTCTTCTTGAATGTGATTTGTTTTAGAAAGCTTATGTAGCCATTTCATTCATGAGTCCGTCATGGCGCGCTGAGTGGGCTGTGCGTGCGGCATCTCGCAGTTCTGTAGATTGCGGGTCAAGCCCGCAATGACGAGTCACTCAGTCAATCGATCCTAAAACCTGCTCGATGATTCCCAAAATGGGTTTGGGCAAACCCACGCCTTTTAGGTCGTCCACATCGAACCAGCCGCCGTGCTCGGCATTTTCAGCATCCTCTAAACCGTGCGCTTGGCTGGCGGTGAGTTGAAAAATGTGCGGTTGTAGGTGCAAGATCCTATGGGTGAGGACGTGGCGGATGCGTGGCGCATTGGTTTTGTCTTTTTTATCTTGATTTGCATCTATGCTTGCATTTACGTTTACATCCAAGCGCGGCTGTTCGGGAAAGCTGTACAACCCTGCCCAAATGCCTTTGCTCGGCCTTTTTTCCAGCCAGACCCGCCCTGCGTGTTGGTAAATGTATAAATTCACGTCAAACTCAGGTGACACTTTTCGCACCTTGGCGGGTGGGATGTCGTCGGTGAGATGGTGGATGCGGGCATAGCAGTTGGTTTGCATGGGGCAGATGTCGCACTGCGGTTTGCGGCGTGCGCATAGGCTCGCGCCCAAATCCATCAGCCCTTGGGTGTAGGCGCGCAAGGCGGCGGCGTGGGTGAGTTTAAGTTTTTTCGCATCGTTGGCGGTGACCAGCAGTTCGTTGGCGTGTTGCCACATGATTTTATCGGTGGCGGCGGATGCGGGGGTGCGGATGCCGTGGACGCGGGCGATGATGCGTTTGACGTTGCCGTCGAGGATCGCGGCGGGGTAGCCGTAGGCGAAAACGGCAATGGCGGCGGCGGTGGATGCGCCGATGCCTTTGAGGGTGATGAGTTGCTCGGGCGTGCGCGGAAATTCGCCGCCAAAATCGGCCACGACGGCTTTCGCGCAGGCGTGCAAATTGCGTGCTCGGCTGTAGTAACCCAATCCCGTCCACAAAGACATCACGTCATCGTGCTCGGCGCGCGCCAGCGATTGTACGTCTGGAAAACGCGCCAAAAACTTGGCGTAGTAATCCATGACCGTGACCACTTGGGTTTGCTGCAACATGACTTCGGACAGCCAAATCCGATAGGCGTCGGTGGTGTTTTGCCACGGCAAATCATGCCGCCCGTGCGTGCGTTGCCATGACACCAAGGCTTGGGCAAAAGAAAACGGTGTGGTCGTGTGGCTCATGCGGTGTTTTTCTTTGACTTGGGTTGAGTTCGCTTTTGACACGTGGCGCAAAAATACGTGGCGCGCTGGGCTTGTACGATGCGCTGAATATCGTGCCCACAGCGCGTACACGGCTCTCCCGCGCGGTCATACACATTGTAATGCATTTGAAAATAGCCGCTGGTGCCGTCACTGTTGACGAAATCTTTAAGTGTGCTGCCACCTTTTTCAATCGCGGCGTGCAGGACGATTTTGATTTGCGCCGCCATCTGTTCGCATTGTTTGCGCGTCAATGATTGGGCGGGGGTTTCAGGGTGGATTTTGCAACGAAACAGGACTTCGGAGGCGTAGATATTGCCCACACCGACCACGATATCACCCGACAGCAACGCCACTTTGATGGCTTGGGTTCGCGTGCGAATGTGTTTATAAAAATACGCGCCATTGAATGCGTCATCGAAAGGCTCAATGCCCAAACCCACCAAGCGCGGATGCATCAACACGTCGCCGTCGGCCAAGTCGTGCCAGTGCAACGAACCGAAGCGGCGTGGGTCATGGTAGCGCAGCACATGCGTATCAAAGACCCAATCGAGGTGGTCGTGTTTTTGTACCGCTGCGCTTGGCTCAACGATGCGCAAGCTGCCCGACATGCCGAGGTGAATCAGCAGTGCGCCCTGCGTTTTGTCTGCACAAACACAATATAGAATCAGGTACTTTCCACGCCGTGCGGTGTGGGTGATGACCGCCTGACTCAGTCGTTCAGGCAGATCCAAGTCAACGGGCCAGCGCAAGCGCGCATTACGGATGATGAATTGTTGTATCGTATGCCCGCTCACATGTGGGTCAATACCGAGGCGAGACACCTCTACTTCTGGGAGTTCAGGCATGATTTTAAACAACTTTTCACAGGTGACAAAAAACGACTTTAAACATGGCGCTGCTTATGATGCGACTCCGCAAACGCCATTCACAACTTGAGTTTGCTTGACAAAGGCTTCATCACAGAAAAACAAACTTTGCTTTCTGTAAAAGGGAGGTTTGCATTTCTTCCGTATTGTCTTACGGTACAATTCCATCACTCACGTGCGCATCACTTTAATGCAGCCATCATACAGGATTTGACCATGCCTTTCACCGCCCATCATTTCAAAAGCACCCGCCTAAAACACGCATTGCGCAGCTTATGCGGCGTGTGCGCAGTTGGATTCGCCCTTCACGCACAAGCACAAACACCCGATGAAGTGATTCAGCCTGCAACCACCACAGACACCCAAGCCCCTCCCCTCAAGAAAGTCGAATACGATTTACCCAAGCTGCTGTTGACCCGTGAAATTGTGCTCGGCACCATTGCCGGCGACATGTTGCTGCAACGCGGCAAGCCAGTTGATGCCTACAACATGTATTTGACCATGGCGATGAAAACCCGCGACCCTCGTTATGCCGAACTGGCGTACAAAGTCGCGGCCATGCTGGGGGCAAAAGAGCCCGCACTTGAGGCCGCAAAATTGCTTAAATTGCTCGCACCCAATGCAGTGGTCGGTCAAGACCTGCAAATCCATTCGGACATCGAAAAAGCCTATGGTTTGATTGATGCCCAACGTTACCGCCCTGCTTACGAGGCCGCCAAAAGCATTCTCGCCAATGCACCTGACAATGTGGCCGCGCTGTCTTTGCTGGCCGATGTGGCAGATCGTTTGGGACGCAACAGCGAGGCACAGGCCACACTTGAAAAACTCATCGCCATCGACCCCAAGAATCCTGAGAATAAAAACGCACTGGGTTATTTTTTAGCCGATAAAAACATGCGATTGGATGAAGCCGCACAACTGATTCAACAAGCGCACACCGCGCGCCCCGATGCGGGTCACATCACCGACAGCATGGCATGGGTGGCTTATCGACAAGGCCAATTGGGTGACGCTCTAAAATACGCGGAACAAGCCGTGGCACAAGACCCGCACGAAGAATCACAGGTGCACTATGCCGAAATTTTATGGGCGAACGACAAACATGATCAAGCACTGGAAGTGTTTCGTGATGTGTATGCTGGCACACCGTTTTTACCATCGCTGCGCAACACGTTAGAACGACTTAACATCCCATTGTCCACCGTTAAACCACAAATCAAGAAAAAATAACCATGCACGCACGCAACATCCTAAACATATTAAGCAGTGCCGCAATGGCCTTGACTTTAGCAGCCTGCGCCAGCGTCGCTCCAAAACGCGATGCCAACAACATCAACGATGTGGTTCAATTCAACATGGATGCACGCTTCGCAGTCAACTACATTGATCAAGGCGAAGATAAAAGCATGACAGGCAAAATGCAATGGGAAGACACCCGTCGCGCCACGGACATCACGTTGTCAACACCACTCGGCAACGCAATGGCGGCACTGCACGTCACACAAAATGAAGCACGGGTGAAAACATCCGATGGGCACTTGTTTGTCGAAAACACACCAGAGGAACTGACGTATCGCTTGCTTGGTTATGAGTTGCCTTTATCCAATGTGCGTGAATGGATCGGCACAAAAGGCCAATCCTTGCCCAAAGCAGATCAAGGCGATTGGCATGTGGAATACACCAAAACATTCAGCGACCCTTCTTTAGCAAAACGCATGGTAGTAACACGCCTTAAACCATCACCTTTGACCTTCACGCTGATGGTGGATGAACGCTCAGATGCACCGGGCGAATAATCTCCTTCCATGCATTACCCCCAAAAAAACTAAACGAGGCACTGGAATTGACCATGAAAACACTCTCTGACTTTCCGATCACGCAACGTTGGGCACCTCAATTTCCTGACCGCATTCAATTGTATTCACTGCCCACACCCAACGGGGTCAAAGTGTCAATCGCCCTCGAAGAGATGCAGTTGCCGTATGAGTCACACACGATTTCCTTCGTCACCAATGACCAACTCAGCCCTGAGTTTTTATCCCTGAACCCCAACAACAAAATCCCCGCCATCATTGATCCCAACGGTCCAAACAACACACCTTTGGCCTTATTTGAATCTGGTGCGATTTTATTGTATTTGGCAGAAAAATCAGGACAACTGTTGCCCAAAGACGCGGCCTTGCGCTATGAAACCATTCAGTGGTTGATGTTTCAAATGGGTGGCATTGGCCCCATATTCGGCCAACTGGGGTTCTTTCATAAATTTGCAGGAAAAGAATATGAAGACAAACGGCCACGTGACCGCTATGTTGCCGAATCCAAACGTTTATTGGGTGTTTTAGACCAACGTTTGGCAGGGCGAAATTGGGTCATGGGCGATGAATACACCATCGCCGACATCGCCATTTTGCCATGGGTGAACAACCTCATCCATTTTTATGGTGCAGGGGACTTGGTGGAGATGAGCCGCTTTCCAAATGTATTGCGGGTGCTTTCTGTATTTTTAACACGCCCTGCGGTTGCGCGAGGTTTAAGCCCACGTGCCGAATAAATGAACGGTTCAATGACCGCTCAATGACCACTTAATAAATACTTAATGAATCGCACCACTTACCTTTCCCCCGCCAAAATCAACTGGTTTTTACACGTCACGGGGCGGCGTGCCGATGGTTATCACACTTTAGAAACCGTTTTTCAATGCATCGACTGGTGTGATGAGTTGCACATCCATGCCGATGCGAATGGGGTGATTCGTTTGTCAGGTAATTTATGCGGCGTTGCAGACACCGACAATCTGGCTCATCGTGCAGCACGGGCTTTACAACAGCATGCGCATGCACAAGGCATCGCCACCGATCACCTCGGTGCGCACATTCACTTGGTCAAACACATCCCAACAGGTGCAGGTCTTGGCGGTGGCAGCTCAAATGCAGCCACCGTTCTGCGTGTGCTCAACGAGGTGTGGAATTTGCATTTTGACAACCCAACATTACAAACCATTGGCCTCACGCTCGGTGCTGATGTGCCTTTTTTTGTCAGCCAGTATTCAGCCGCTTTTGCCCGAGGGGTTGGCGAAACATTGCAAGCATTGAACTTGGTCAGCCGTGAGCTGCTGTTGGTCAATCCGAATGTCCACGTCAACACAAGGGCGGTGTTCACACACCCCAGCTTGCCGCGTCAGCATGCGCCTTTGAGCGACAGTTTAGATGCATTACAAACCCAATTGAACCACCTGCCTTTTCAAAATTCACACAGCAATGACCTTGAGGTGGTGACTTTCGCAGTGTCCCCTGAAGTAAAGGCGGTGTATGACGCACTCAAACCGCTCGCCCCCACACGCATGAGTGGTTCAGGGGCAACGGTTATGGCATGCCCAAGCAATGAGGCGGAGCATCAAGCGTTGAATGAGTGGACACAACGCTGCCCGACCCACTGGCAATTCCGTTGGGTGAAAAACATTGCTTAAACAGCCGTTACAAGCGAAGTGAAAAGCCGCCAACAAGCAAGACGACCTATTGTCACATTCCAACATGGTCTTGTTGCATGCGCCTTGTTGTATTGACATGTCGGATTGTTTCTGTAACATTTACACATCAAACACAAGCCGCATGAACTCAACAGGAGCTGACAATGAAAATATACTGGTCCCCAAAAAACATTCCCGAACTCGCGGGTCTCGATGCCGCCGCTCAAAAAAGCCTCATGCGCCAAGCCGTGCAAGAGGGGCGCAAGCGCTTGGGTACGCAATTCATACTCACCCGCGTCCTGATGATAGGCTTAGGTGGCATGTTGCTGCTCATGCTGTTGAGCAATGTGCTGCAAGGCTTCATCGGCGGCGCCGTTGCAGGCGGCTTGATTGGTTTGGCCATCGCGCTGTTCTTGCAAACACCCTGCATTGACGCAGGCCGAGAATGGCTGCGTGAACAAGGTCATCCAAAAGCATAAGCGAACACACAAGCCCTACCCCAGCGGCTCGTCCCACTCAGTTCATCACATGCGCTCTGGTGAATCCACCTGCCACGGGATGAATCATCACACGTCCACAACCAAGCCATTCCTAAATCAATCGACAGCAAGATCCAGTCATTGATGATTTAAATTTAAGCCAAAGGCTTATGCGCATGACCCAAGGGGGGTACCCGACACAGCCCAAGATCAAATCCATCAATCTGCAACTTAATCTGCAATCCAACCTGTCAACCAATGCAACATTGGTTTTTACGGATGGAACAACACACAAGGATGATTCATGGTGGATACGACACTCTTAATAAAACAGTTGAACAATTGTTCAACTGTTTGTATAATTCATGCTCCATCCTAAAAAAGCAAACACTCATGAATGCATCCCATTCCGAACACATTGAACAACTGGCTGATTTATTTGGCTTGCTTGGCGATCAAACACGCTTACAAATTGTATTGACGTGCTTAGATGAGCCCATCACGGTGACTGACATTGCCAAAAAGCTCAACCTCAGCACATCCTTGATCAGCCACCATTTGCGCTTGTTGCGCGCAGCGCGCGTGGTCAGTGGCGAACGACAAGGCAAACAAATTTTTTGCACCGTCAATGACCATCACATTCGCACCATGGTCAGCAACCTTTTAGAACACATTGCGGAGCCACACGATGACTGACACAACAACCCACCAACATAATCAAGGACTCGACGATTTCGCCGCTCACGGCGATGGCGATGCCCACCACCACCATCAACACAATTACAGCCAATCGCATTACCTCGGCTTTGCGTTGTTGCTGACGGGTGCGTTTTCATTGGTTGAGTTTTTGACGGGCTTGCATTCCAATTCTTTGGCTTTGATTTCGGATGCAGGTCACATGTTGACCGACACGGCCGCCTTGGCTTTGGCCTATTTTGCACAAAAAATGTCCACGCGCCCCGCATCAGCGCGTTTATCGTTTGGCTACACCCGAGTCGAAATCGTCGCGGCATTCACCAATGGTTTGACCATGGCGGCGATTGTGCTGTGGATCATGGGGCAAGCCCTGTGGCGATTGTGGCATCCGATTGTGGTGGATGGCTCAACCGTCACATGGGTGGCTACTTTGGGGCTGATCGTCAACCTGTTGGTGGCCTTCTTACTGCACCGCGATCAATCCAGCATGAACTCACGTGCTGCATTCATTCATGTCTTGGGCGATTTGCTCGGCTCAGTGGCCGCCATCATTGCAGGTGTGGTCATTTCTGCAACGGGCTGGATGCCCATTGATCCTATTTTATCTATTTTTGTGTCATTGCTCATTGTTCGCTCAACATGGGCTTTGCTTAAAGAGTCGTCATGGCATTTAATGAATGGCGTGCCCCACGGCATTGATTACAACGACGTCGGTGCAAGCTTGCGTGGTTTATCGGGCATTGCATCGGTGCATGATCTACACATTTGGGACATGTCGCCCAACCACCCCACGTTAATGGCACACGTGATTCTAGAGCCCAATAAAGAATGGCCGGTCTTGCTCAATGATGCCCGTGCCATGTTGAGGGAGAAATTTGGCATCGAGCATGTGACATTGCAACCCGAATGGGCGCTGGATCCCAACTGTCACAACCACGATGGCCATGACGACATTTAAACCTTTTTTAATTTTGTATTGAGAACTCAGATGGAAGCTTTTTTAATTTCAACGGGCGTTGTTGCCCTCGCCGAAATCGGTGACAAAACACAATTGCTCGCATTCATCCTTGCGGCCAAATTTAAAAAACCCGTGCCGATCATTTTGGGCATTCTCGCCGCCACATTGGTCAACCACGGGTTTGCAGGCGCGCTGGGCGAATGGATCACCTCTCTGGCCAGCCCTCAGGTCATGCGCTGGATTTTGGGCGGCTCATTCATTGCCATGGCGTTATGGATTCTTGTGCCCGACCAATTCGATGAAGGCGATGCCAAATTGGCAAAATACGGCGTGTTTGTCACCACATTGATTGCTTTTTTTCTTGCAGAAATGGGCGATAAAACACAAATCGCCACCATCGGCTTGGCCGCAAAATACCACAACCTGATCGCGGTGGTTGCGGGCACGACATTTGGCATGATGATCGCCAATGTCCCCGCCGTGATATTTGGTGAAAAAATTGCCAACAGCATCCAACCCAAAATCGTGCATCGCATTGCGGCCGTTATTTTCTTCGTGCTTGGTGTGGCCACACTGCTTGGCGCGGGGGCAGGTTTAGGCGTTTAACCCCAAACAAGCACCAATAAAATCAAAACATTGGGTGACCGAGGTTTGTTTAACGGTGCACATTAAACAAACCGATGCCCCTCAGGAGAAGGATCGATGTGGGTCAGCGTCACAGCATTGACCCCATTGAGGGTGGGGCGGTGATGTGAGCCACGCACAAAAAACCGATGGGGATGCCATCGGTTTTTTTGTCATGTTTAGGATGCATTTGGGATTAAATCGACAAACCGCCCGACACTTCCAAAGCCACACCGTTGATGTAACTCGCTTCTTCTGACGCCAAAAAGGCATAAGCATTGGCGATTTCCTCAGGCTGCCCCAATCGACGCTGCCAGCACTGACCCTTCATCGTGTCCAATACTTTTTCTGGAATGGTTTCCAAAATCGGCGTGTTGATGAAACCTGGGCACACCGCATTGACGCGAATGCCTTTCGGGCCCAATTCACGCGCCCACGTGGTCGTGAAGCCAATCACACCATATTTACTTGCAGAATAATTGGTTTGGCCAAAGTTCCCGTACAAGCCCACCACGCTTGAAGCGTTCAAAATCACACCAGAACCTTGTGCCAACATCACATGCGCCACCGCCTGCGAACACGCAAACACCGCTTTCAAATTGACACTGATGACCTGATCGAACTGCGCTTCGGTCATATTAATCAAACGGGCATCGCGCGTGATCCCCGCATTGTTCACCAAAATGTCAATCCGACCATGATCGGCCACCACTTTGCTCACCAACGCATCAACCTGAGCACGCTCTGTGACGTTAACCACGGCAATGTCTGCGGCAAAACCATCTGCTTGCAATGTTGCTTGGGCCAACTGCAAGCTGGCCTCATTCATATCCACCAACACCACTTTCGCACCCTCTGACGCAAATTTACGTGCAGTGGCTAAACCAATGCCTTGGGCAGCACCCGTGATGATGGCAACTTTATTGGACAAACGCGGCATATCAACTCCTAAAGATATTGTAATCATAAAAATAAACACCAGCACCTTGCTTGAGCAGTACAAGGCGAAACATTTTGACAGAAATTGAATACAAACAGCGAAAAATACAGCCGAGCACCCACAAATACAACAGGCAGATACAAACAAGCCGTTGCATCGCAACGGCTCAACTCAAAACGCAACCCAACATCAATCGTCCACATCCATCACGGCATTGGTGTAGACCTCTTGCACATCGTCCAAATCTTCCAAACGATCCAAGATTTTTTGCATGCTCACCGCATCATCACCTGTGAGCTCAATGTCATTTTCGGCGCGCATCGTGATGTCGGCCTCCTCAGCCGTCAAACCCGCCGATTCAAAAGCGGCCTTGACCGCCTCAAAATCAATCGGATCACACAACACCTCAATCACGCCCTCCGCATCACTCATCACATCTTGAGCACCTGCTTCGAGAGCCACTTCCATGATTTGATCTTCGGTGTATTCGGGTGAAAAAATAAACTGGCCACAATGTTTGAACATGAACGCCACCGAACCATCTGTACCCAAATTACCACCGTGTTTCGACAACGCATGGCGCACATCGGCCACGGTGCGCGTGCGATTGTCGGTCATGCAATCAATGATGATCGCCGCACCACCAATGCCATAACCTTCGTAGCGAATTTCTTCATAGTTTTCGCCCTCACCCGCGCCCGCACCACGCGCCACCGCACGATTGATGTTGTCATTCGGCATGTTCGCACCTTTGGCCTTGTCAATCGCCAAACGCAAACGCGGATTGGCCGACACATCGCCCCCACCCGATTTCGCCGCAACTTGTAACTCTTTAATCAAACGCGTCCACACCTTCCCGCGTGTTGCATCGGCGCGCGCTTTTTTGTGCTTAATGTTTGCCCACTTGCTATGACCTGCCATGTTTGTGCTCTCTTAACGATTGAATGGATGTGTGAATCAGAAAGGCACATTTTAACACCGCATGCCACACAAAACCAGTCGTTAAATGTGCGCCACTTGCCCCCTTTAATAAGCACAGGCGGAAACCCCAAACATCACGGCATGCTTAATCACCGGCGCCATCGAATGCGAGACGAGCCCGCCGATCAATATCCAAAGCATCCTGCATGGCTGTGACACTTTGGTTTATAATCGGACGGTTATTTTTTCACACGAGCATGCGGCACGTATTCGCCCATGCCCACTCAAGGAGCTCCCATGGCAGACCCGATTCTCATCGGCAAATCTTCAGCAATTGAAGTCACTTTTTTACCGCAAATGGGTAATCGTCACGGGCTCATCACGGGCGCGACGGGTACAGGAAAAACGGTGAGTTTACAGGCATTGGCACAACACTTCGTGGATTTGGGCGTGCCTGTGTTCATGGCGGATGTGAAAGGCGATTTAACGGGCATCAGCCAAGCAGGCGGCGGCAATGAGAAAGTCATCGCCCGATTGAAGGACTTGGGTTTGCCCGAACCTGATTATCAAGGGGCACCGACGACTTTATGGGATGTGTTTGGCGAAAAAGGCCATCCCGTGCGTGCAACTATCAGCGACATGGGACCATTGCTGTTATCGCGCATGTTGGATTTGAACGACACGCAAACAGGCGTACTGAACATGGTGTTCCGCATCGCGGATGACAATGGTTTATTGCTGCTTGACTTAAAAGACTTACGGGCCATGTTGACCTACGTGGGTGAGAATGCGAAAACATTCACAACCACTTACGGCAATGTTTCGGCAGCCTCGATTGGCGCGGTACAACGTGGCTTATTGGCGATCGAAGAGCAAGGCGCGGGGCAGTTTTTCGGCGAGCCCATGCTCAACATCGCCGACATGATGCAAACAGTGGATGGTAAAGGTGTCGTGAACATCCTGGCCGCAGATAAACTGATGAATTCGCCGCGCGTGTATGGCGCATTTTTGTTGTGGATGCTGTCGGAGCTGTTCGAAACTTTACCCGAAGTCGGCGACGTGGATCAGCCGAAATTTGCATTTTTCTTTGATGAAGCCCATTTACTATTCAACGACGCTCCCAAAGTATTGCTCGAAAAAATCGAACAGGTTGTGCGCTTGATTCGCTCAAAAGGCGTCGGCGTGTATTTCGTCACGCAAAACCCAATTGACATCCCCGACACCGTGTTAGGTCAGCTGGGCAATCGCATTCAACACGCGCTCCGCGCCTTCACTCCACGCGATCAAAAAGCGGTGCAAGTTGCGGCGACGACGATGCGCGAAAATCCCGATTTGGACATCACCACCGCCATCACCGAGCTGGGCGTTGGTGAAGCTTTGGTTTCAACCTTGGATGAAAAAGGCCGTCCAAATATCACCCAACGTGTGTTCATGCTGCCGCCGCCCTCACACCTCGGCCCCGCAACCGATGCAGAGCGTGCTGCTTTAATCAAAAACTCCATTGTTGCTGGCGTGTACGAAGCAACCGTTGACCCTGAATCAGCGTACGAAAAATTGCAAGCACGCACACAAGCGGCACAAGTAGAAGAAGCAGAAGCCAAAAAAGCCGACGAAGGTGGCGGCCTGTTTGATTCAATTGGCGGCTTGTTTGGCGGCTCAAAAAAATCATCGCGCAGCGACAGCGTGGTCGAAGCCATGGCCAAAAGTGCAATGCGCAGTGTGGGCAGCAATTTGGGACGAGAAATTGTGCGTGGCGTGCTGGGCAGTTTATTTGGCAGCAGCACGAAGCGCCGTTAATCAATCCACTTAAGGACATTAAGGAAAGATAGAAAATAAAAGGAGGGGCAATACAGACGCTACAAACAACCGTAACGCCTTGCCCCACGCACCTTAAGCCCCATTACGGCCATCACAGCAACAAGTTTTCAAAGAAAGTGACCATGATCAAAACCTTCAATCCACTCCATCCACTCCATCCACTTGATCCACCCAAAACAACCCTCAAACATTTAATCGAGAACAACCGCACGTGGTCTGAACGCACGCGTGCCGCCGAACCCCATTTTTTTGAAGCACTGGCTTTACAACAAAACCCAGAATACATGTGGATTGGCTGTGCAGATTCGCGCGTCCCTGCAAATGAGCTGATTGGCCTGTTGCCAGGCGAAGTGTTTGTGCATCGCAATGTGGCCAATTTAATCGTTCACAGCGACCTGAACTGTCTGTCCGCCATGCAATACGCGGTGGACATGTTAAAAGTGAAGCACATGATTGTTTGTGGTCACTATGGCTGTGGCGGCGTAAAAAGCGTACTCGAAAACAACCGCGTTGGCTTGGCCGACAACTGGTTGCGACACATCCATGACACACGCATCAAATACACCCTGTTGCTCAATCAAGTTGAAGATCAAGCCCTTAAGTTTGATCGTTTGTGTGAGCTGAATGTGCTTGAACAAGTCGTCAATGCCTGCCACAGCACTGTCGTGCAAGACGCTTGGGATCGAGGACAAGCCATCACCGTACACAGCTGGATTTATAATTTACGCGATGGTTTATTGCGCAGTTTGGGGCTGGAAGTCTCGGCAATTGATGAACTCGTGTCTCAATATGACGAAGTTTTACTGCGAATGAGTCAAGCGCTCCATCAGGACAGTTAACCACCCAGCACCCGCTGGACTCAAAGTCCTATGATGCTCACGCCTCTGAGTCCAGCTCAAAAAATATCCATTTCACAGCAGGAAACGCTGATTTAATTCGAACTTCAGCCCCGTTGACCATGGCAATAATTTCGCCCTGCGTTTGCGCACTGTCAATCAACTGCGCTTTGAGCGCAACCATCACGTCACTGCCGAACTGGATGGTGATGATTTTATGAATCCGTTTGATTTCAGGCTGTTCGCGGACAAAACGCTCCAAATCATCCAACACCACAGGGTCCATGCTTTTACCCACCAGCAAACGCTTGGTTTGTATGCCCACAAACAACGCCACTAAAATCAACAACACACCAATCGCCATGGTACCAATGGCATCATAAATCGGGTTGTGCGTGATGAGCGTGGCCACTATCGCCAGCAAAGCAATGCTCAAACCAATCAGTGCCGCACCATTTTCACCAAACAACACGAGCAATTCACTGGTTCGAGATTCCTTTGCCCACTGCAACACACTGCGATGCTCGCGCTCAATATTGATTTCTTTCAGACACGCCCACAGAGAAAAGCCTTCTAAAACAAGACTAAACAATAAAATGCCAATCGCCAGTAAGGGGTTCTCAATCGGTTCTTCGCTGTGGAAACGATGCCACCCCTCATACACAGAAAACACACCGCCCATGCTGAACAACAACAAGGCCACGATGAACGACCAAAAATACATTTCCTTGCCATAACCCATTGGATGATCGGCATCGGGGGCACGTGCGGCGCGCTTCATGCCCCACATCAACAACAGCTGATTGGAACAATCGGCAAAGGAATGAATGGCTTCCGCCAGCATCGCACCCGAATGGGTAAACAAAGCGGCGAAGAGTTTGACACTGGCAATTGCCACATTGGCAATCAATGAGAAAACGATGGATTTTAAAGAGTTGGCTGTGGACATAAACGAGACATGTGTAATTGGATGAAAATCAATGAATAAAAATCAAGCGCATGGGTTGAGCATGGCGCACGGCCTGGTCAGTTCACATGCGGGCTGCGCCTCACACCTTCCCCACCATTGGGCACAACTTTAACACAGACCCAATGCACAATAGGGGTCAAACACCATGCATCTGCGCCGCACTCATCTGACGGGGGCATGAATCAAAGTCACCCAGCGCGCCATTGATCGGTGGGATAAGGCATGACCGTGTCTCCTTTCACATACATCTGTCGCCACAGCCCAAGCATTTACGGTACAATTTCAGGCAATTCAATTGAATGTTTAATTTACACAGGTACACTATGGCACTCACCCTTGACGACGTACGCAAAGTCGCACGATTGGCGCAGCTTGAGCTGGACGCCTCAGAAGAAAACCAGACTTTGTCCCACTTGGGCAACATCTTCAACCTCATTGATCAAATGCAAGCCATCGACACCACGGGCGTGGCTCCACTGATGCATCCCATTGCGATGATGACCGAAGTTTCACAGCGTTTGCGCACCGATGCCGTCACAGAAACCAACAACCGCGAAGCCAATATGGCCAACGCGCCACAAGCCGCAGAAGGCTATTTTTTGGTGCCAAAAGTCATTGAGTAAACTAGCGGGCACGGCGGCAGATATTGATGATGACCCAAACCCGCCAAACCAAAACACACAACGCATGACCGCACCCCATCATTCCAGTACAAACACAGCATTCTCCTCTTAGGTACACCATGTTGCACACCCTGACCATCGCGCAAATGCGCACCGAACTCATCAACAAAAAAGTATCTGCGACCGAAGTCGCTCAACATTTTTTGTCACGCATTGAGACTCACCGAGACCTCAATGCGTTCATCACCGTTGACCCAAGCGCAACATTGGCGCAAGCCGCCGCCGCAGACAACGCTTTAAGCAATGGTGCTGCGGGTGCACTCACAGGCATACCGCTCGCACACAAAGACGTTTTCGTCACGCGAGACTTCGCCACCACAGCAGGGTCAAAGATTTTGGCCAAATACAAAAGCCCATTTGATGCCGCGGCTGTTGCGCGCTTGGCTCAAGCAGGTGCCGTTTGTGTCGGCAAAGCGAACATGGACGAATTCGCCATGGGCTCATCCAATGAAAATTCATTTTATGGCGCGGTCAAAAACCCGTGGAATCCACTCACGGTACCAGGCGGCTCATCGGGCGGCTCAGCCGCAGCCGTCGCCGCAGGTTTGTGCTTGGGCGCAACGGGCACAGACACAGGCGGCTCCATCCGTCAACCCGCCTCATTCACAGGCATCACAGGCATCAAGCCAACTTACGGGCGCGTATCGCGCTATGGCATGATCGCTTATGCGTCGTCGTTGGATCAAGGGGGTCCCATGGCGCGCACGGCGGAAGATTGCGCGCTCCTCCTCAATGCCATGGCGGGCTTCGATGAAAAAGACTCAACCTCAATGGAACGTGATGACGAAGACTTCACCCGCTTATTGGCCCAAAACTTCTCTGCTGATGCCACCGAATCTCAGCCGCTCAAAGGTTTAAAAATTGGTGTGCCTGCAGAATTTTATGGCGCGGGCTTGAATGAAGAAGTTAAAGCAGCCACTTTGGCGGCCATTGATCAATATGTTCAACTCGGCGCCACCGTGGTGGATGTGCGCCTGCCCAAAACTGAACTGTCGATCCCAACCTACTACGTGATTGCCCCCGCAGAAGCCTCAAGCAACCTGTCTCGTTTCGATGGCGTGCGCTATGGCCACCGCGCCGAGAACTACACCGACCTCGAAGACATGTACCGCAAAACCCGTGCCGAAGGCTTTGGCTGGGAAGTGCAACGCCGCATCTTGGTCGGCGCATACGTGCTTTCACACGGCTACTACGATGCCTATTATTTGCAAGCGCAACGCCTGCGCCGCATGATTGCCCAAGACTATCAAAATGCCTTGGCGCAATGCGACGTCATCATGGGGCCTGTCGCACCGACAACTGCATGGGCGCTTGGCGAAAAATCCAGTGATCCCGTGCAAATGTACTTGGCCGACATTTACACGCTGTCCCTCAACTTAGCGGGTTTGCCCGGCATGAGCGTGCCATGTGGTTTTGATGCCAGTGGCTTGCCCATTGGCCTGCAAATCATTGGCAATTATTTTGATGAGGCGCGCCTATTGCAAGTGGCTCATGCCTTCCAACAACACACCCATTGGCATCAACGCACACCAGCGCTGGCGCAATAAAGGTTTATTGTTATGCGCCCATCCATGCACCCACCGCTTCGTTTACTCACCTTGCTGCTGATCACGGGTGCGTTGTTCGCTTGCAGCACAAGCAATCGTTCAGCCTATCGATACGCCGCCCCAGTCACCCTCAACGGCCACTGCGAGCAACGAGAAGTCGATGGCTACAGCGACAACATCAGACTGATTGTAGACAGCAATGCAATCAAAGCATTGGATTGGACGGCAAAACCAGACAATCGATCATGTCGCTTTGAACTCAAAAATTTCACCCAAGTGCCCAACCGCCAAGTGGCTGATTTGCAATCAAACACCGACAGGAATTGCCACATCTATGTGTGGCGAGACAACAATCACATCACGGTCGCCACAAACACCTGCGAAAACCTGTGTGCCGCCAATGATAAAATGTTACCTGTGTTGCTTAACCCCCTCACGGGTGGCTGCATGGGCAAAAGCAACTGAACCGTTCAACGCCATGCGTTTATAGGACACATATGATTTTAAAGCCTTTTCGCCTTGCTGTTTTGGGGCTCAGCACGCTGACATTATTGGCCTGCAACACCCACAACTCAGCAACAACCACATTGCCTGAGGCAGTGGTACAACAATTGCCTCAAAAAAACACAGGGCCTGTGAGCGTAAAAGGCAGTTGCCAACAACGCGAAGTCGATGGTTATGGCGACAAAATCAAACTTGAAGTGGAAAAGAACGATGTTAAAGCACTGGATTGGACCGCTCAACCACATGGCAGCGCCTGTCGTTTCGAGCTGAAAAATTTCACGCAAACATCCAACCAACCGATTGCCGATTTGCAATCGAAAAAAGATAAAAAGTGCCATGTGTACATTTGGCAAGACGATGACCACGTTACCGTCGCCGTGTACGCTTGCAAGAAATTGTGCCGCTCCAACGACAAAATTCTACCTGTTTTACTTGATCCAAAAACGGGCAACTGCCAACCAAAAAAGAGTGGATGAGTGCACCAATTTGAATCTTATTTGAGTCACATCAAACACATCAACAACACACATCATTGTATTTATAACTGTATTTTTATTGCATCAAGAGGTTTTTAAATGAGCTGGGAAGTCATCATCGGGTTAGAAACCCATGCACAATTGTCCACCGCGTCGAAAATATTTTCAGGCGCTTCAACCACTTACGGCGCAGAACCCAACACCCAATCCTGCGCGGTAGATTTGGCTTTGCCAGGTGTTCTGCCTGTGCTCAACAAAGCCGCCGTTGAAAAAGCGATTGCCTTTGGCTTGGCGATCGATGCAGAAGTTGCGCCCATGTCTGTCTTTGCCCGTAAAAACTACTTTTACCCCGATTTACCAAAGGGCTATCAAATCAGTCAATTTGAACTGCCCGTGGTCATCGGCGGCACATTAAGCTTCAATGTCGGCGAGAAAGACAAAGCCTACAAAAAAACCGTGCAACTGACTCGCGCCCACCTCGAAGAAGACGCGGGCAAATCGACCCACGAATTATTTGACAAAGAAAGCGGCATCGACCTGAACCGCGCAGGCACACCTTTGCTCGAAATCGTCACCGAGCCTTGCATTTACAGCGCGAAAGAAGCCGTGGCTTACGCCAAAGCGCTGCACAGCTTGGTGGTCTGGTTGGGCATGTGCGATGGCAACATGCAAGAAGGCTCATTCCGCTGTGACGCCAACGTCTCAGTTCGCCCAGTGGGTCAAAAAGAACTCGGCACACGCCGCGAAATCAAAAACCTGAACAGCTTTAAATTCCTCGAAGATGCGATCAACTACGAAATCAATGAGCAAATTCGCATCATTGAAGACGGTGGCCGCATCCAGCAAGCCACGGTACTCTTTGACCCCAACAGCGGCGTCACCCGCGTCATGCGCACCAAAGAAGACGCGCACGACTACCGTTATTTCCCTGATCCAGACCTTGCACCACTGGTCATTTCCGACGCATGGCGTGAACGCGTGCGCGCCACCATGCCGGAGCTGCCCGCCGCATTGCAAGCTCGCTTCGTGAGTGAATACGCCCTGTCCGAATACGACGCTGAACAAGTCTCGGCCTCAAAAGCCCACGCCGAATATTTTGAAACCGCCGTCAAAGCCATGACCAAGCCCGATGCCAAAATGGTCGCCAACTGGATGATGAGCGATTTGGCCGCCACGTTGAACAAAGAAGAAATCGAACTGAGCAACAGCCCGGTTTCTGCGCTGCGTTTGGCACAATTGATCGCAAAAATTCAAGACAGCACCTTATCCAATAAACTGGCCAAAGAAGTCTTCGCTGCGGTGTGGGTCGGCGAACAGCAAGCACAGGGCGATGCGCAAATCGATGCCATCATTGAGGCACGCGGCTTGAAACAAGTGTCGGACGTCGGCGCAATTGAAGCCATCATTCAAGAGATCATGGACAAAAACACCCAGATCGTCGAAGAGTACCGCGCGGGCAAAGAAAAAGGCTTCGGCTTCCTGGTGGGCCAAGTCATGAAAGCCTCCAAAGGCAAAGCCAATCCAGCCCAAGTGAATGAGTTATTGTTGGCCAAACTGAAATCTTAATGGGATGTCTCACATTGACATTTCAGTTAAATACTTAAATGACGAAGTAAAAACCAAGGCCTTGGCCTTGGTTTTTTGACAACGGAGTGGCTGCGCTCCGCCCACGCCCTTCTTGATGGCACAATGCAATGTGAGCCTGCACTTCCCCTTCAATGCCTATGCCGCCGCTGAAACTCGGACAACATCACACCACATCCGACACACCGTATTGAAAAAAGCAGACCATGTTTTTCCATCGCTCTTTGGTTTGCCTCACACAAACAAAAACAGCCAAAAACTTAAACCCCTTTAAAGCAGGGTTTACTTTTGGGAATCCCGATATAATTCGAGCTTCTCCAGCATCGCAGCCCAACACCATGTCCAAACCCAACGCCCTTTTCATCCTTGGCCCCACCGCTTCTGGTAAAACAGCCGCCGCATTGGCTTTGGCGCACGATTTACCCATTGAAATCATCAGCATTGATTCGGCATTGGTCTTTAAAGGAATGGACATCGGCACCGCCAAACCATCGGCCGAAGAACTGGCGGTGGCACCGCACCATTTGATTGACATCATCGAGCCGACCGCAGCGTACTCTGCCGCGCAATTCGCCGAAGACGCCACACGCTTGATTGCGGAGATTGATGCCCGAGGCCGCATTCCGGTTCTGGTAGGCGGTACGATGTTGTATGTCAAATCACTGCTTGAACCTTTGTCCAAACTGCCTCAAGGCGATGTTGAGTTCAGGGCGCACATCGATCAGCGCGCGTCACAGATCGGCTGGCCTGCATTGCACGAAGAGCTGGCTCGCATCGATGCCATCACCGCAGCACGGTTGTACCCAAACGATGCGCAACGCATTTCACGGGCATTGGAAATTTTTCACCTCTCGGGGCGCCCTATGTCGCAATTGATTGCAGAGCAAAACGATGCACCGCCTGAGCTGCCCTTTACCCCCCATTTGACCGCCCTCATTCCCGAACCACGCGCCATGTTGCATGAGCGCATCAATGCCCGTTTCATCAAGATGTTGGCAGACGGTTTTTTAGATGAAATGCACGCATTGCGCGCGCGCGGCGACTTGGATGCCAGCATGACGGCGATGCGATGTGTGGGTTACCGCCAAGCATGGGCGCATTTGGACGGTCTGTGCAGCTATGCTGAGCTTGTGGAAAA
The DNA here is from genome assembly GCF_003339525.1 of Ephemeroptericola cinctiostellae. Lineage (GTDB taxonomy): Bacteria > Pseudomonadota > Gammaproteobacteria > Burkholderiales > Burkholderiaceae > Hydromonas > Hydromonas cinctiostellae. Next base: position 202,462 of record NZ_CP031124.1, read on the forward strand.
AGGCCAAGCGGCGACACGACAGTTGGCCAAACGGCAATTGACTTGGTTGCGCTCATCTCCCAATGTGCATGCTTTCGGCGACAGTGCGTCGTTGATTGAATTTTTAAAACATGCAGTGAAACCAACAAATTGAAACACACCGCACTGCATTTTTACTGAGGTGAAAGGCCCTCGATGGGTTCAGCATCGGCCCAAACCGCCCCCGTCTTGCATTTTTTTGCCAGCACTTCAAGCACTTTAAAATGCTCGGCCTCATCGTCGTCATTGACCACAATCAAAGGCAATTCCAGTTGGCGGACATCGATTTTTTTGCTGTTGCGCCCGTTGCTCGACGAACCGCTGGCAAATGCCATGCTCAAAGTCTCTTGCCCACGGGTCATCGCCAAATACACTTCAGCCAAAATTTCCGCATCCAACAAAGCGCCATGCAAGACACGGTGAGAATTGGACACGCCCAATCGGTCGCACAGGGCATCCAAGTTATTGCGCTTACCAGGGAACATTTGCTTGGCCATCGCCAACGTGTCCTCCACCGTGCAGCAGGTGTCGATTTTGTCCATACCCAACAATGCCAGCTCGGCATTGATGAATTTGGTATCAAATGATGCATTGTGAATCAGCACCGTTGCCCCACGCACAAACTCAATCAAATCTGCGGCAATCGTTTTAAACAAGGGTTTATCACTCAAAAACTCAGTGGTCAAGCCGTGTACATTCAACGCCCCTTCGTCTGAGTCACGCTGTGGATTGACGTAGTGGTGAAAGTGCCGCCCAGTCAATTGGCGATTGATCATTTCGACACAACCGACTTCAACCAATTTATGACCTTGGTTTGGATCGAGACCTGTGGTTTCGGTATCAAGTATGACGTGGCGCATGGCGTTTCTTTCAAAATAAGGCCACACGCAAGTGCGGCCAATGCAAATAAAAAATGTTTGGTGCGATTGATTCTGTGACAACCAGTCGCTTTAGCTTTAGGATTGGGCTCTCATCTTCTCCACCCCGCGGTTTGCCAACTCATCCGCACGCTCATTGTCCACATGCCCCGCATGACCTTTGACCCAATGCCAACTGAGCTCATGCGCACCGAGCATGCTGTCCAGCTCTCGCCAAAGGTCATCGTTTTTAACGGGCTTTTTGTCGGCGGTTTTCCAACCACGCGCCTTCCAATTGACCAACCATTCCGTGACGCCTTTTTGCACGTACACCGAGTCGGTGTAAACCTCAATTTGGCAACGGGTCTTCACGGACTTCAACCCTTCGATGACGGCGAGCAGCTCCATGCGGTTATTGGTGGTGTGCCCTTCCCCACCAAACAATTCTTTTTCGTGAACCGTACCCTGTGCCGTGTGGCGCAACAATGTGCCCCACCCCCCCACACCAGGGTTGCCTTTACAAGCCCCATCGGTGTACATTTCAATTCGTTTGAGTGCGTGAGTTTTAGTGTTCATTCGTGTTCATTCGTGTTCATTCTTGTACGGTCTGTTGGGTTTCTGGCTTGGGGTAAAAAATGGCTTGCTGTATCGCCATCGCATTTAAACGCACATTCAAACGATTGCGCAATGCAGGCTGCACCACCCAACGCGCATTGGCTTTTTTCTCATTGATTAAACCCACCAAGGTCGGCGAGTATACACGTTTAACCGCCATCATGGCATAAACCGCTCCCGCCATGCCCCACCAGCGGTCTCCAGCATCTTCGAGCCAGCGGCTGCGTGCAAGGCGATTTTCAGTGCTGACACACGGTGCGTAGCAACCAAATTTACCCTGCATGACATCGCAGTTGAGCAACTGCAACCAGTCCTTTAAACGACGCACATGCAAAGCTTGATGTCGATACGCCCACCAAGTCTTGCCACGCCAACGGCACCACATTGCCTCTGCTCCCCATAAACTGAAAGGGTTAAAACCCAGAATGATCATCCGCCCCTCTGGGCGCAAGACACGATAAGCCTCGCGCAACACAGCATGCGGATCAGGATGGTCGTCCAAGGTATGAGGTAAAACCAACACATCCATGCTGTCTGAAGCAAAGGGCAACACGGTGAAATCACCCACTTCAACGGGCTTAATCGCCGCCCCATTGTGATTTTCAAAACGAGATTCACCCACCTCCACCGCCCAACGCTCGGCACAACGGTTGTGCGTCAAGGCCTGAATGCGTGCCGTGTGCCCCAGTTGAGCCGCATAAAAACCAAAGGCATCGGCCACCCAAGCATTGAGCAATTCGGTTTCCCATGCCGTCACATACCCCCCTGCGGCACCTTCCCAGTTCATTTGTGACTTCATTCCTGCCCTCTGTTGTCATGCATCGCAAAAGAAAAAAGTGTTTTCACGATGCTTAGTTAGAATTATTGCACGGCATGCCAGACGCACTCGGCATAAGCACTCGCAACAACCCAATACGCCCTGCCGACCAAACCCAAATACGAACCCCGTATGAACAGTGCAAACAGTGTAAACCCATCTCAACTCACCGTGATGGGTCTATCATGCAGGGTAATGGCTGAACCGCAGCCACATCATGCCCCGTCATTTATTGATGCATGGTTTTGCGGCTTTTTACACTCATTTTTACACCCAATGAGTCAGATGGTTTTCATTTAAGCCCTTTTGAGCCATGAGTACATACGCACTACATATTTTACCCAGAAAAATAGTCCAAACTTTAAAACAGTGTCCAGTTAAAGAGCCAAGCCATGCCTTACACCTTAAACATTTTGCCTTGCAGAACAGACAATTACATTTGGCTGTTCCACAACACGCGCCATGCGTGGGTGATTGACCCGTCATTGGCTGCGCCTGTGCTGGATTATATCTCGCAACAGGGTTTGATACTCGCAGACATCTTGATCACACACCATCACCACGACCATGTGGGTGGGATTGCCGATTTATTGCCCCATTTGACAGGCCGAGTGATTGGCAGTTCGCAAAGAATTCCTTCTCTGACTGAAAATCTCACTGCACCGACTGAGCTGACTTTGAGCTTTTCAGACGTGCGCGTACAGATGTTGGCGACACATGGGCACACTTATGATCATGTCAGTTATTTTGTACCCAATGCATTCGAGCATCCCATCTTATTTTGTGGCGACACCATTTTTTCTGCGGGCTGTGGCCGGATTTTTGATGGTGACAACGCGCAGTATGTCGAGACCTACACACGTTTAATGCAATTGCCCGAAGACACCTTGATTGCTTGCGCGCACGAGTACACCGAAGCGAATTTGGAGTACGCATTGGCGATAGATTCCTCGCACGCAGACACGCGGACATACAATAATGAGGTAAAATATGCGCGAGCGCGTGGAGAGCCGAGTTTACCCAGCACCCTTGCACGCGAGAAACTAATCAACCCATACATGCGCTGCCTCACCATGGAAGCGGCATGGGTTGATGCTTTAACCGAATTTGCCTTGCGTCGCGGCGAAGTGGATGTGTGCATCCGCTCGCCGCTTGACGCTTTTACGCTGTGCCGCAAACTGAAAAATCAGTTTTGAATCGGCCTCAGCCCAGCCCGCTGCATCCCCACATGCAGACACAGGATTTTAATATGTTCAAAAAGATGTTAAGTGTTTTCAACTTCGCACCGCGTGACCTGCGCACCCTAAGTGTATGCGCAACCGCTTTGCTGATGGCCGCGTGTGCCAGCAACAACGACTACAGCAGCGACAATCACAGCCCCAGCAACATGCGCAAAGATTCGTCATACAACAGCTCGCGCAGCCACTCAAAAGATGTGTGGCAACGGGTGCGCGACAATTTCGGCATGCCCGATTTGATCAACGACGAAGTGTCCAGAAAAGAAGAGTACTACGCCACCCGTGCCGATTATGTTGGCCGCATGGCATCGCGCTCAGGTGATTTTTTGCCGTTGATCATGAACGAAGTTGAAAAACGCCGCATGCCGAGTGAGATCGCTCTGCTGCCATTTGTCGAGTCGGCATTTGTGACCACCGCCAGCTCGCCCGTCAAAGCATCGGGTTTGTGGCAATTCATGCCAGCAACTGGGCGTGACTTTTCATTGGAGCAAAACCGTTTTGCCGATCAACGCAATGACGTGGTGGCCTCCACCGACGCCGCTTTGACTTTTTTACAACGCTTGCACGATCAATTTGGTGACTGGCACCTTGCACTCGCGGCCTACAACTGGGGGCCTGGCAATGTCACCAAAGCCGTCAGTCGTGCCCAAGCCGCAGGCTTGGCGGGCACTTACGAAGACATTCGCATGCCAGCGGAAACCAAACAATATGTGCCCAAATTACAAGCGATTAAAAACATCGTTTCCAACCCAGAACGCTTTGGCATCAGCTTGCCTGATGTGGCAACGGACTCGCGCCATGAAGTGGTTTCCATCACTCGCGACATCGATTTGACCAAAGCCGCAGAACTCTCGGGCTTGGATTTGGAAAGTTTTAAACGCATCAACCCCGCATTCAAAAAACCCGTCATCGCTGCGGCCTTGGGCAGTCGCATTTTGGTTCCAGCCAACCGCGCAGAAGCCGTGCGCAACGCGCTCAGCGACCGCTCCAGCACATTGGCCACACTGACCACTTACTCAACCTATAACACCGAAGCCTTGGTTGACATCGCTGCGCAATTCAACACCACCGAAGACAACTTGCGTTACCTGAACAGCATCCCGTCATACCACTCTTACGTCAAAGCGGGCTCAAGCCTGCTTGTGCCACGCACATCAAACAAAACCAACCAAGACATCCCTTACCAAGCCCTCAGCGCAGGCCTGACCACAACCACAGGTGGCATCGGCTTCGGGACAGATTACACCGTTGAGCAGCCCATTTTGGCTTTAAACTCGGATGACACCACCCGCCAAGAACGCAGCGGCATTGCCAGCGCAGCCGCCTTATTTGCCAGCACATCACCTGTCAACACAGGGCCTGGCTTATCGTTCTCAAACAGCAGCGACGATTTGGCGCAGCTGATTAAAAACAACCCCAACAGTTTACGCGATCCCGTCGCGGCATCGGGTGCACTGATTGTCAATGCGACCCCACGCAAAGTGGTCGCGCCTGCCAACCTTGCTCAAGCCATCGATTCAAACAACACCCCATCAACAGATTCAAATTTATTCAACGCATTGGCCGCCAGCGCAAACGCACCTGAGGCGCGTCCAACAACGCCCGCAGCCCCTTTAATCTTTGAACCACAACCAACGGCCATCGCCGCCCAAGTCAACACCCCAGACATCGTCAGCACACCCAAAGCCGTAAATGTACCGCTGAGCAGCCTCAATGCGTCCGCCCCAACCACCGCGCCCATTGCCATTGCCCCCATTCTGGTGAACACACCCCCTGCGATCACAGCCGCAGCCCCCCCTGTCAATGACAGCCTCACCCCGTTCAGTCCCGATGCATTTAAAGCCATTGAGAACGAAAATACCCTTGCAGAAAACAACATTGAGCCAGAAAAGCCAGCGGTTAAGGTTGCAGCTGCACCCGTCATTCGAAAAGTCAACATCGCCGACATCAAACCCATGGCCAAACCATTGGTCGCTGCACACACCAATCAAACAATGGGCAAAATAGTTAAAGTCAACTACACGCCACCCGCAGCCCCCAAAGTTATCGACATCCCCGTAAAACCAGCAACCAAACCGACACCCGTAACCAAACAAATTGCCCCTACGACCAAAGCAAACCCTGCATCAAAAGAAAAAGGCAACGCAACGGTCAGCAAGGCAGCGGTTAAAGTGACTGCTAAAGCCCCCCAAACAACCGCAAAAGAAACCATCAAGGCCAGCCCAGTCAACACCCCTCCAAGCAAAGGCAAGGGTAAAATCACAACCCTGGTTGTGGCCAACAAACCCGTTGAAAAACCAAGCAAACAAGCAAGCAACACCGCTCAAAAAGCAAGTGTAAAAAACGACAGAACGCCACCCGCCCCTAAACCACAAGCAAACAACCTGAAATCCGCAATCATCGAAAAGAAAGTGGTGGACAAATCAAAAACTGCGACTAAAACCATCGCAACTGTCGTGGATAAAAAAGCAAAAACCATCAAGAAAAACTAAACGACCTCAACAAGCCCCCCCACAGGTGGTGCCAAACAGAAGGCAACAAAAAATGGAACAACACCAAAACCGAACGACCATCCACTAAAAAAAACGGCTGAAACATCGTGCCTCACGTACAATAACACCCACAGCGCAAAGGATTTGCTGCCTCAAGCCAACCCTTTGTACTATCAATCGCAGAGTAAACCCTATTTTTTTGATGTTTGAGTTTAAAGATTCGGAGCGAAAACCCGCACCAAAACGATGAAGCCCCAAAAGCACGGCAAACAAAAGCATCGAACGACTTACGAGTTTCACCCTAAACAACACGCACCATTCGGAGACCTCACATGGCATTTTTAGCAGGCAAACGCATCCTCATCACGGGTTTATTATCAAACCGCTCAATTGCTTACGGCATCGCGCAAGCCTGCCACCGCGAAGGCGCAGAGCTCGCCTTCACCTATGTCGGTGAACGTTTCAAAGACCGCATCACCCAATTCGCCAAAGAATTCAATTCCGAACTCGTATTCGATTGCGACGTCGGCAGCGACGAACAAATCAATGCGGTATTCGCTGATTTGAGCCAATCATGGGACAAACTCGACGGACTCGTGCACGCGATTGGCTTTGCCCCACGCGAAGCGATTGCAGGCGACTTCTTAGATGGCCTCTCACGCGAAGGCTTCAAAATCGCCCACGACATTTCAGCCTACAGCTTCCCAGCATTGGCCAAAGCCTCATTGCCCATGCTGTCCGACCGCGCCGCAATGATCACATTGACCTACCTCGGCTCAGACAAAGTTGTGCCCAACTACAACACCATGGGTTTGGCCAAGGCCTCGCTTGAAGCCTCTGTACGCTACCTCGCCGACAGCCTCGGCCCTCGTGGCGTGCGCGTCAATGGCGTGTCGGCAGGTCCAATCAAAACATTGGCCGCATCGGGCATCAAAGGCTTTGGTAAAATTTTGAACTTCGTGGAGCAAAATGCCCCGCTGCGCCGCAACGTCACCATCGAAGACGTGGGCAACGCCTCCGCATTCCTGTTGTCTGATTTGGCAGGCGGCATCACGGGTGAAATCACTTATGTGGATTGCGGCTTCCGTCAAGTCATCGGCGGCATGGGATTTAATGAAGCTGAGTGATCTGCTTTGATCGGCTGTAGCCTCAAAAAAAGCGCAATGATTTTCATCATTGCGCTTTTTTATGTCTGACTTAAGGGGCTTGCGTTGAAAAATCGCCAGAGGGCGATTCTTTCATTAGCAGTACATGTACAGCTCTTGTTGCGACACCAAGAAATACAATAAAAACAAATAGGGCTACAGCTCTAACTGCGGTTGATTTCATTTTTAATACGCCTCACATCACCCTTCATTTTCCTCCAGCTACATCGTTTTTAAACAGTGCTCGGCTGAGAAAGCACAACCGTTACCCCAGCATGTCCAGCTCTTCCTGCAAACCCAACCATTCTTCCTCAATCGGCGCCATCTGCTCAGTCAGCTCTGCACTGCGTGCAATCGCAGCGGCTAAATCATCCTGCTTATCGCCCACATACGCCTCATCTGAAGCCAGCCAACCTTGCAGTTGATCAAGCTCACTTTGCATGGCCGCCAATTGCTTTTCCAACTTACTGATCGACTGTTTAAGCTTTTTCTGCTCAAATTCAATCGTCGCTTTGCTTTTGCCTGCGTGTTTATCTGCGACAACGGGTGCGACTTCCACGTGTTTTTTTGCTGTTTCAGTCTTGGGCGCGTGATTGGCTTGCTTGTGCAATTGCCAACTTTTTGCGCACCAGTTGCGATAATCATCCAAATCACCGTCAAACTCACTCACCGTGCGGTCGGCCACCAGCCAAAATTGATCAACGCAATTCGCCAACAAACTGCGGTCATGCGACACCACAATCAATGCGCCGTCAAACTGCTGCAACGCCATCACCAACGCGTGGCGCATGTCCAAATCCAAGTGATTGGTCGGCTCATCGAGCAACAATAAATGTGGCTTTTGCCAAATCAGCAACGCCAATGCCAAGCGTGCTTTTTCACCACCTGAGAAATTGATGATGGACTCGTTCACACGATCGCCCGCGAAATTAAAACCACCGAGGTAATTGCGTAGCTTTTGATAATTTTCATTTGGCGCAAGGCGAATCATATGCCACAGCGGTGATTCATTTTCACGCAAGGTATCCAAATGCTGCTGCGAAAAATAACCGATGCGCAAATTCGGCGCATTAACGATTTCGCCACGCAAAGGAATCAATTCGCCCGCCAAGGCTTTAATCAACGTTGATTTACCCGCACCATTCATGCCCAATAAACCGATGCGGTCTTGGCTCTGAATCGTGAACGCAATGTTTTCCAACAAGGCCGTATCGCCGTAACCCAAATCCAACTTGTCCGCCTGAATCTGTGGATTCGGCAAATCGGCCAATGGTGCAAATTCAAAACTAAACGGCGAATCCAAATGTGCGGGCGCAACCAACTCCAAACGATCCAAGGCCTTGATGCGGCTCTGCGCCTGACGTGCTTTGGTCGCTTGCGCACGGAAACGGTCGATGTATTTGTGCAAATGCGCCACATGCCGTTGTTGCTGTTCATACAACGCATTTTGTTGCATCAAACGCTCCGCGCGCGTGCGTTCATACGTTGAATAATTGCCCTTGTACGCCGTCAGCGTCTGCTGCGCTGCCTCAATGATGTGTGAGCACAACGCGTCCAAGAAATCACGGTCATGCGAAATGATGATTTTTGTCGCAGGATGCGTTTTTAAATAATTCTCCAACCACAGCACCGTGTCCAAATCCAAATGATTGGTCGGCTCATCGAGCAATAACAAATCCGAGCGACACATCAAAGCGCGCGCCAAATTCAAACGCATCCGCCAACCGCCTGAAAACGAGGTCACTGCATTGCCCTGCACATTCTGTGCAAAACCCAAGCCATTGAGCAATTGCGCTGCACGCGACGGCGCGGTGTACGCATCGATCACCGCCATGTCCGAATACACGGTGCCCATCAATTCGCCATCATCATCGGCGATGGCCTGCTCCAACTGCGCATTCAGTGCCGCCAAAGCCTCATCGCCCGCCAACACGTAATCCAGCGCCGACTCTTCCGTATCAGGCATTTCCTGTGCCACATGCGCAATCGTCCAATTGTTCGGTATGTACACATCCCCTTCATCCGCCAACAATTCGCCGCGCAACAGTGCAAACAGGCTCGATTTCCCCGTCCCATTGCGCCCCACCAAGCCCACGGACTGCCCCGTATCGATGCGCGCATTGGCTTTTTGAAGTAACACATTATTGCCACGTTGGAGGCGAAGGTTGGTGAGGGTGATCATGTTTAGAATGCAGTAAAAAATAAAGCCCGGCAAAAGCGGGGCTTTGGGTCAAATTGAAACAGAATTATAGCAAGAACAGCGCCAAATAACTAAGGGAAAGCGGATTAACGTTTGAGGTAAGCGGCGCCGTCAGGCGTCCGCTTGACCGAAGGGTTAGGCAGCGCCGTGGCCACGCTCATGATGACTTTGACAGTGGAAGCACTTTGGTCTTGCCGTCTGTGCTGTCTCGGAGCGTGCAGAAGAACCCTTGACCAGAAATTGATATGAAGTGTCTTTCGATGAATAGCTCTATCGCTGCGAGGTCTGCCCACAGCGACTGACCGTGACTCGCGTAGAAGCTCGATCGGTCTTTTGCTACGTAGGGATTCAACTCGTGCAGCCAGCGATGCATCCGCTGGTACATCGCAATGAACTCTGAGGTTGATATCCGTCTCGCTGGTATGCCTTGAACGGTGATGCTGACGTTGTGCTCAGTCTGCTCTTCAGCGGTTGCCTTTCGTATGACGCTCGGGCTTGGAAATGCTCGGAGCCCCTTCTTCTGAAGACTATTGAGGATGGTCTCGGCATTCCATTGGCCCTTGGCATCTCTTGGGATGGATTTCAGCCCCTTCTCCGTTGCAACCAAGCATCCGAATGCAATACCTTCCACGATCTTTCTGCCGTGAAAGGCCGCGCTCTCCGCGCGACTGAAGTCGCCACCCATCGCCTTCGCGAGGTTGGCTACTACGTCGAATCGATCTCGAACTGACGACATTAAATCGAGGTAGAGCTGCTCAGGAGGACTTTGCATGTCTGCGCTGCCTAACGTAGGTTATGCGTCAAAAAGCACTGATATTCTGTTTTCATTTCGCCGTATATCCTGTTTATATTTTTTCTTAAACCCACTACCATCTAGGCATTGGCTTTATTTGATCTTTAAACCAGCAGAATATCATTCCCATTTAAATCCAACATGCGGCGCGATATTCCTTTGATTTAATGCTTGACCATAACAATACATGATTGGAGTTGTTTCATCAACACTGATTAAAACCTTCATCCCATCATTGTGTCTGACACAAGTATGATTTAATAATGACTTTGCTCACCATCATTTTATCTTCCATCATTCATGTACCGTCACCCTCACCATTCCCTTTATGCCCTGACCCTTCCCGTCCTTCTCGGCTACATTCCTCTGGGTTTGACTTTTGGCTTTCTCATGGTCTCACAAGGCATTGCGTGGTACATTCCGATTCTATTCAGTGTGTTTGTTTATGCGGGAGCGGCGCAGTTTTTGGCAGTGGGTTTGATTGTCAATCGCGTGCCGTTGGCGGATGTGGCCTTGTTGACATTTTTGTTGAATTTACGGCATATTTTTTACGGTTTGTCGCTGTTTGATTTTTTACCGCACGGGTTGTTGAAGCGGGTGTATTTCATCTTTGGGATCACGGATGAAACGTACTCTTTGATGACCAGCACACCTGAGGTGAATAAGGACAATGCGTTGTCGGTGGTGGCGATCAATCACCTGTATTGGGTGGTTGGGACGATCATCGGGGCGTTGTTGGCGAGTTCATTGCCGCCCATCAAGGGGGTTGAGTTTTCGTTGTCGGCGTTGTTTGTGATTTTGCTGGTGGAGCAGATTCGGATGAATCCATCCATGAAGTTGTTGGCGATGGGGATTTTGGCTTGTGTCTTGGCGACGTTGATTGCGCCGAGTTATTTTTTGGTGTTGTCCAGCGCGATTGCTCTGGCGCTGTTGATCGGTGATTATGTTTTACAGGCAGGCCGTTCGACGAATGGAGGTGCTGCATGATGCCGCTCAGTCAAATGTTGGTCATGATTGCATTGATGGGCGCAATCACTTGGGGGTTACGCGCGTTGCCCTTTTTCTTTAAGGACTGGTTGAATGCGCATCCGCTGGTGGATTATATTAAGACGCGCTTCCCTTTGTTGATGATGTTGATTTTGGTGGTGTATGCGTCAGAGGCGTATAAAACGCAACATTGGGCGGACATACAGACGGCGGTGTTGTGCATGGGTCTGACTGCGGTGTTGCAATTTTTCTTCCGCAATGCATTACTGAGTTTGTTCGCGGGCGTGGCGTTGTATGTGGTGATGGTGAATGGTTAGGCGCAACCGCTCAAATGATTCACCTGTTGATACGTTAAAAACCCTGATGACCTATTTTGTAGGGAATCAGGGTTTAATTTTTGAATTGAAAGCAGACAAAAGTCCCTCTCAATACCCACTGTCATCCAATGATTAAATGCGTCAAACACCACTGTTGTGTTTTATGCTTTTTTGACAAGCCCATGGGTGTTGCATAGAATCCCCCACTCCGAACACCACACTCAAACAGTCGCACAGCAGGGTTTCACTTTGCAATGCCCGACATTCGCATGGGATAGAAGGCTGGCTCAATCCGTCCGATGCACCACCCCAACCCAAATTTCAACCTCTCCCATGCCTGTTTGTGGGTCAAAGCGCTCATCGTATCGTTCAAAATCAGGGGTGTGGGCGGATTCATAACTGCTGTGCAACAGCCAATCATAAATTTTTTGCCACGTTTCTCGAATGCCGACAATCGCACCCGAATGGACAAACACCGCGTAACGCACAGGCCCAATGCGCACACGGCCAGTCTCTGCGGACAAGCCATCGAACGATGAGACTTCGACGCTTGTCATGTATTCGAAACTGCTGGCATCATGTCCACACATCACCCCATAGGTGGTGTCTTGCGTTTGCGATGGCAAGGGGAGTTGTTGAACAAAAGTTCGCCACTGCATGGGAATATTGGCAGCAGCTTCGTTGTAATTGTGATGGTGACGCAATCCAGCAAGCAACATGGAATGGCCATGTTCGTAGCGGTTGGGTTGGAAGGTGTTCATGGCTTTTCCTTTTGATGACAGTTGAAAGGCGATGGATGGCAGCTCAAGGGGGCTCGGCACAGCCACACAGCCCATGGTGCGAGACCGCGTGATGCCGCCCTTGCTGCTATATTACTACGACTTTTTGCGCTCATTTGGATGAATCGCATTGAAAAGTGCTCAAGGCAGCCTCCGTCGTTCGATCTCGATGTGATGCAAATACCCCGTGAACACATCGCGTGGCGGCTTCAGTTTGAGCTCAGACAACATGCGCCCAATCATGCCTCGGTGATAGCCACCGTGGGTGATGAGATGAGCAAGGATTTCTTCGCGGCTCATGCGCCCCTGTTGACCATCTGTAAAAGTGAATGCAATCGATTCCGCCAGCTGCGGCGCAGTGAGCGAAGCAATATAATCGATGTACCACGCATCGCTTGCCCTCACCCGTTCAGCCAATTCACCCAACGTTGGCGTGTCGGGGGTGTTACTGGCGGTGTAATCGTGTGCCTCACCGATGAGGTGAGCGGCAAATATGCGGTCTACGACGTGTGTGTGGTTGAGCAGGCGAATGGCGAGCTTGTGCATTTTTGGATGCGCTTCAGCATCAATGTCTCGCACACCAACAAGCAACTCTTGGTTCGCCCAAGCTTTGTATTCAAACAAGGAGGTCAGTAAGGAGGAGGTGCTCATGGTGATGGTCTCTTGATGCTTAATTGATGCTTAATATTTAAAACAAAGTCCCTCGCATGCCCCGAGGTGGCGCCTCACGGAGGGCGTGCGACCCGTGTGTGCATGCACGGTTCATTTTGGCACAGTTGCCCACCGTGCAAATGGATTTTAAGTGCCCTCGATGAAAAAACAGGCCTTCAGATGTGATTGCCAATGAGAATGTCATGCTCTTTTCTTCCAAGCACCGCAGCTGAACCCGCATCAGATCAAACGTCAAACAATCGTTTACTTATATAACTTATTGATAAACATACATTTAAAAAATATTTCCATGTTTAAGTGAAGTCCACGATTATTCTTTATAATGCAAAATCAATATGCTGACATATAACTTACATTCTGTTCACATTTGAACCAACCAGCGCATGACACCACTCTTTTGGAGAACACACATGAAATTCTTTGCACAACTCGCATTGCCTTTATCCCTTTTAGCGGCGCTCACAGCATGTGGTGAAAAAAAGCCTGAAACAGCAGCCAAACCTGCTGATCAGGCGGCAGCTCCTGCAGCGGCCAGCAGTACCGCCAATCTTTTGGATGCATTGAAAGCCAAAAAAGTCATCCGCATTGGCACCGAAGGGACCTATGCGCCATTCACTTTTCATGATCAAAAAAATGGCAATGCATTGACAGGCTTTGACGTTGAAATTGCTAAAGAAGTGTTCAAACGTGTGGGCATCGAAAAAGTCGAATTCGTTGAAGGCCCTTGGGACAGCTTGATTGCAGGCGTCGATGCCGATCGCTATGATGCGGTGGTCAATGAAGTGGGCATCAATCCTGAGCGCCAAGCGAAGTATGATTTTTCTAAACCATACATCGACTCGCCAATGGTCGCCATCACAAAAGATGACAACACCAGCATCAAATCTCTGGAAGACTTGAAAGGCAAAAAGGCCGCACAAACCTTGACCAGCAACTTTGGCAAAACCGCTGCAAAAATGGGTGCTGAAATCGTATCGGCAGATGGCTTTGCGCAAACAGTCGACTTGTTGCTTTCAGGTCGAGCAGATGTGACATTGAATGACCGTTTGTCGTTCCTTGATTTCAAAAAACAAAAACCCGATGCAAAAATCAAAATCGCGGCCACGGACAAAGAAACCGCCAGTTCAGGCATTTTGGTGAAAAAAGGCTCACCTGAGCTGCTCGCGGCGATCAACAAAGCGATTGATGAAATCAAAGCCGATGGCACGTACGGTAAAATTTCAACTCAATTCTTTGGCATTGATGTTTCCAAATAAGTCTTTTCTGTACAACAAGCAGACCTTGTGCGGTCTGCTTGTTGTACAAGTTGAGCGTTTCAAAACCCAAATGATGCAAGCCCCTTGGTGTGTGCACATAAGGCGCTTCATCCACCTTGCGCTCTTTTAGAACCGCATACCGTTATTTCAAAAAACCCTTTGCTTTTCGGGCATTTAAAGTTGAGGTTGTGCATGACGTCGTTGTGCGCAATATAAAAAACAAAAACATTCAAGCACACCAAGCCACTGATTCATTCGGTGTAACAGCGACAACTCAAACACAATAAGGTTTCTATGGATGCTCGTCTCCTCGACATTTTGACCAGTTCGTTTATACCATTTGCCATCGCGGCATTGAAAGTCACGATTCCCTTGGCTTTGGTGTCATTCATCTTGGGTTTGATTTTGGCATTTTTTACAGCTTTGGCGCGGCTGTCGTCCAACAAGCTGTTGCAAAGCATCGCCCAATTTTATGTGTGGATCATCCGAGGCACACCCTTGCTGGTGCAGCTGTTCATTATTTTTTATGGCCTGCCGTCACTCGGCATCACGCTCAATGCGTATGTCGCAGCAACCATTGCGTTCTCGATGAGTGTTGGCGCCTACGGTTCAGAAACCATCCGTGCGGCGATTGAATCCATCCCCAAAGAGCAATGGGAAGCGGGACAAACGTTGGGCATGACCTACTCACAAATCCTCAAACGCATCATCCTGCCACAAGCGGCGCGGGTGTCCACACCCCCATTGTTCAATGCATTCATCGGCTTGGTCAAAGACACCTCGTTGGCTGCCAGCGTCACCGTGGTGGAGCTGTTTCGAAAGGCTCAAGAAGTGGCAGGTGTGACCTTTGAGCCACTGTGGCTGTATACCGAAGCCGCACTGATTTACCTGATCATTTGCACCGTGTTGTCGTACTACCAGCGCAAAACCGAAATGTATTTCAACCGCTTTCACGCATAAAGGGCTGACCCATGATTCGCGTCACCAATTTAGTCAAAGCCTTTGATGGCAAAGAGATTCTGAAAAACATCAATGTGACCTTTCCACAAGGCAGCACAACCGTCATCGTCGGCCCATCGGGCTCGGGCAAAACCACCTTGCTGCGCTGCCTGAACTTGCTCGAAACGCCCACATCGGGCAGCATTGCTTTTGATGACACCATTTACACATTTACACCAAATGAACCATTATCCACAGCACAGGTGCTGAACTTGCGGCGAAAATCGGGCATGGTCTTTCAAAGTTTTAATTTGTTTCCACATAAAACCGTCGAACAAAACATCATCGAAGGCCCCATCATCGTTAAAAAGCAAAGCAAAGCCAGTGCCCTTGTGCAAGCCCATGCCCTGCTCGAAAAAGTGGGCTTATCGGATCGCGCCCAACACTACCCGCATCAATTGTCAGGCGGGCAAAAACAACGGGTGGCCATCGCGCGTGCATTGGCGATGGAACCTGAAGTGATTTTGTTTGACGAGCCCACATCGGCACTGGATCCTGAACTGGAACAAGAAGTGCTCAAAGTCATCCAGTCCTTGGCCAGCGAGCACAGCACCATGATCATTGTCACGCACAACCTCGAGTTCGCACGCAACATCGCGGACTTCGTGATTTTTATTGAAGCGGGGCACATTGTCGAGACTGGGAATGTTGCACAAGTGTTTGAGCAACCACAGCACAAACGAACGCAAGAGTTTTTAAACTTATTTGGTCGCACAACTTATTAAACTTAACGGCTCTAATCAATTGGCCGCAGCACACAAGGACACAGCATGTCGCACACACATTACAAACTCAACACCAAATTAATTCACGCAGGCGTCGAACCCGATCCCAGCACAGGTGCAATCATGACACCAATCTACCAGACCTCTACATTCGTGCAAAGCGCACCGGGTGAGCACTTGGGTTACGAATACGCACGCTCACAAAACCCCACTCGGACGGCGTTGCAAAATGCATTGGCCGCAGCAGAAAATGCCCAATTCGGTTTGAGCTTTAGCAGTGGCATGGCGGCCACAGACACCGTTCTGCGCCTGCTCAATCCAGGTGATGAAATCATCGTCAGTGACGATTTGTACGGTGGCACATACCGCATTTTGACCAAGGTGTATGCCCGCTTCGGCATCAAGGTCAATTTTGTCTCGATGGCACAAGCAGGTAATATCGAATCCACCATCAATGCCAATACAAAAATGGTGTGGGTTGAAACCCCAACCAATCCCTTGATGAACATCGTTGACATCGAAGCCATCAGCAACATCGCGAAAAAACACGGCTTACTGACCGTCGTTGACAACACATTTGCATCCCCTTATTTACAAAACCCATTGGACTGGGGGGCAGACATCGTCGTACACTCAGCGACCAAATACCTTGGCGGCCACAGTGATGCAGTCAATGGCGCGATTGTGCTTAACGATGCCGCCCTTGAAGAGCAGCTGCGTTTCATTCAAAACGGTTGCGGTGCTGTACCGGGCCCACACGATTGCTGGCTGATTTTGCGCGGTTTAAAAACCCTTCATCTGCGCATGCAACGCCATTGCGAAAACGGCGAAAAAGTCGCTCATTTTTTACGCAACCACCCCAAGGTCGAAAAGGTTTTCTGGTGTGGTTTTGAAGACCACCCCAACCACGACATCGCCAAAAAACAAATGCGTGGCTTCGGCGGCATGATGTCCTTCATGCTCAAAGAAGACAGCATTGAGGCTGCGCACAACGTCCTGAAAAACACCAAACTATTTGCCCTCGCCGAATCCCTCGGCGGGGTCGAATCACTGATTGGCCACCCCGCCAGTATGACCCACGCCGCCATCCCACGCGAACAGCGCATGGCGAACGGCTTGAGTGATTCATTGATTCGTTTGAGTGTTGGCGTGGAAGATGTGGAAGATTTGATTGCCGACTTAACGCAAGCCATTGGCTGAGCATGATGCGGCGATGAGTCTGGATTGATAATGTGGATTGCGCTCAATATAAATTTGCAACTTGGTTGACTTGATTTTTTGGGGCTGACATTGCGTGTAAGCTCCACACGCACCAGCCACATTTAAACATTCAGAAAATTTAAACACCTGCAAAATCGTTTTTTCAAAGTGACATGCAACAGAGCCCACAGACAAGAGTCGTGGGCTCTGTTGCATTCCATTTGGCTTCAAATGACACTCAAAATGATGGCTGTTTTACGGTTCAAAACGCCTACCATTTATCGCGATTAAGGTCATTTCAGGGTCATTTGAGCAAGCTGTACAAATTGTATGTGCTGACCAAAGTAATCAATGTCCCCACCAAAACCAGTAACGTTTTGGTTTGAAAATGGCGCGTCGCATAGGCCGCAAATGGTGCAGCAAACAAACCACCAATGACCAACCCCGCGACAATCGACCACACACTCGCATCAAGTAAAGTGAAAAAAGCAGCCGCCACCGAAACAGTCAAGAAAAACTCTGCAAAATTAACCGAACCAATCGTCGTGCGTGGGTTGTGACCAGCCCCGACCAACGATGTTGTGACCACAGGCCCCCAACCGCCACCACCCGTGGTGTCCACAAAGCCACCCAAAACGGCCAACGGAATGATTTTTCTCAAATGAATTTCATGCTGTACCGTGAAACGACGAAAAGCTTTGCTTAAAATATACAAACCCATGACCAACAAGTAAGCGCTGATGTATGGCTTCAGCACTTTGCCGTCCACATTGGTCAGAACATACGTGCCGACCAACGCCCCGATGACCCCAGGAATGACAAGGCTCAAAAACAATTTTTTATTCACATTGCCCAATTTCAAATGCGACACACCTGAAACACCAGTGGTGAAAACCTCAGCCAAATGTGTCGCCCCACTTGCCAATGCAGGCGGCGCACCCAGTGCGAGTAAAAACGTGCTTGAGGTGATGCCGTAGGCCATGCCCAAGGCACCATCAATCACTTGCGCAATCAAACCCACCAAAAGCGCACTCCAAAACAAGGGATTGTGCAGTGCACCGTTAATCAACTCAACCCCACTTTGGCTGTGCTGTCCAAAAAATAAGCTGTAAAGCAAATACGCGGCTAAGGCCACCAAAGTGGCAACCACCACGTATGCCGCAATCTTCAAGATGGGATGCTCTTGGGCATGGGTAACTTCATATTCAACAGGCGGGATGCCCAATGCGGCATGTGCGGGGTTGAGCGTGGTGTCCTCAAGGTCAAGGTGACGGATTTTCATGATGATTTCCTGTTTGTGGTTTTGTAGGTTTTAATTGGTGAATGCATGCATTTAAAGTCGACATCTGGCTGATGCTATTCACTGAACACCGTTTGTGTCTTAATTGATTTGATCATCTCTTCATTCAACTCTGGGTTACACAACTGCATGAAATGATAAGCAAAACCCCGTAAAAAATGACCTTGACGCACAGCGATGCGGGTCATGTTTTGTGGGAATAAATGACTGGCATCCAGCAAAGTCAAACCGCTGTCTTTATTGGCATCGAACGCGACACTGGCAATGATGCCCACCCCCAATCCCAGTTCAACATAGGTTTTGATGACGTCCGAATCCAGTGCCGACAAAATGACGTTGGGCTTGCAACGAGCCGCCCTGAAACGCTCATCGATCACGCTGCGCCCTGTAAATCCCTCGTGGTAGGTCATGATCGGGTGTTGCGCAATGGCTTCAAAGCTCAATGAGGGCTCACCCACCAAGGGATGATCGTGTGGCACAACCACCGCATGCCGCCATGCATAAAATTTAAACGACAGCAGCTCATTCACGTGCGCCAATGCTTCGGTGGCCACGCCAATGTCGGCCTCACCATCTTGCAACATTTGAGCGATTTCATGCGGACTGCCTTGATGCAGTTTGAGGCGTACATTCGGGTAAGTTTTTTTGAATTCACGCACCACACGCGGCAAAGCATACCGCGATTGCGTGTGCGTCGCAGCAATCACCAGCTCGCCTTCATCGCGGTCAACGTAGTGGCTGGCAAGGTTTTTGGCATTATGCGCATCTAACAA
The DNA here is from genome assembly GCF_003339525.1 of Ephemeroptericola cinctiostellae. GTDB lineage: Bacteria > Pseudomonadota > Gammaproteobacteria > Burkholderiales > Burkholderiaceae > Hydromonas > Hydromonas cinctiostellae. Next base: position 221,645 of record NZ_CP031124.1, read on the forward strand.
AATCCGCTCAGCAATCACCACGAGCTCACGCCCCGGCTCGGTCAAATCCACCAGCCGTTTACCTTTACGCACAAACAACGTCAGCCCCAGCTCATCCTCCAAATCTTTGATGTGCTTGGATACGCCGGATTGCGACGTGTACAGTGCACTGGCCACATCCGTCAAATTAAATTGATGACGCACTGTTTCACGCAAAATACGCAATTGTTGGAAATTCATTGTGTCCTCTCTGTTCTATTCATGCCATGTGATTGAGTGCATTGTAGAGAGGATTTAATATAAACAAAACCAATATAAAATGATTTAATTATTCAAATTACTGCTAAAGAAAGCTTTTATAGGCTCAGATGGGCTTGAACTTCATGCTTTTGCCCGTGCACTTTAGCAAGATTCAGGTGTGCAAACAGCCAAATTCGTTCTAGAATAACCACAACGAATAGGCAAAAAACAGGCAAAACGGGGGAGAATTTTATGGATCAGCACAACAATCAGTTCACTCATTTTGACCGAGTGGCCGATGCCATTGCCTTCATTCAAGCCAAGCTCCACGATCAACCCAGCCTGGATGCCATTGCTGAACATGTGGGCTTGAGCCCCTACCATTTTCAACGCATATTCAGCGAATGGGCTGGCACCAGCCCGAAGAAGTTTCTGCAATTTTTAAGTATTTCTTACGCAAAAAAACTGCTCAAACAACCCCACACCTCAATACAAGATGCCGCTTTTGAAACAGGTTTATCGGGAGCCAGTCGCCTGCATGACCTGTTCATCCACATCGAAGGCATGACACCTGGTGAATATAGAAATGGTGGCGAAGGCCTAACCATCCATTACAGCTTTGCTCGCACGCTGTTTGGCCCCCTCTTGGTCGCCTCGACAGCCAAAGGCATTTGCCACATGGCCTTTTGTACGAATGAAAAAGCCGCGCTCACAGGGCTTAAGCATGAATTCCCCAATGCACATTACCTTCTGATGCTTGATGAGTTTCAACAAAACGCCTTATTGATTTTCAATTACACATGGCATGAACTGCACCCCATCAAATTGCATCTCAAAGGCACGAGCTTTCAGCTCAAAGTCTGGGCCAGTCTGCTCAACATCCCTTTGGGCGAACTCGCATCCTATGGCGAGCTCGCCGCCCGCATCGGTCAACCCAAAGCCGCACGCGCTGTGGGCTCGGCCATCGCCCACAACCCCATCGCTTACCTGATCCCCTGCCATCGGGTCATTCAAGCCACGGGCACCCTGGGCAATTACCGCTGGGAGGCCTCACGCAAAGCCGCCATGATTGGCTGGGAATTGGCGCATGTGCAACATGCCGACGAGTGACCTATGGATTTATTCAACGACGCCTTTGATCCATCCTTCAACCTGCTGCCCTACGATGGCAGGGTGAGCTATTTTGGCCACATCATGTCCGACGCACATGCCGACCATTATTTTGATCAATTACATCGCAGCACCGCATGGCAGCACGATCAAGCCCACATCGCTGGCAAACTCATCACCACCGAGCGAAAAGTGGCTTGGCATGGCGACGCTGCGTTTGCTTACACCTACTCGGGCACAACCAAGCATGCACAGCCTTGGACCGACACATTGTTTGAACTCAAGCAAAAAATAGAAAGCATCACCAAAACAAGCTTCAATTCATGTTTGCTCAACCTCTATGCCAATGGACAACAGGGCATGGCGTGGCACAGCGACGATGAGGCCTCGCTCGGCCACAACACCTGCATTGCCTCACTCAGCCTCGGTGCGCAACGCACATTTGCATTCAAACACAAAACCACCGCCCAAACCATCACTTTAGAACTCGCGCACGGCAGCCTGTTGCTGATGCAAGGTGAGACGCAGCACCATTGGCTGCATCGACTACCGCCTCGCGCCAACATGCATCAGGCACGGATCAACCTGACCTTTCGAACAATTGTGAATCATCCCTTCCCGTGAGGCCCATCAAAAAATCACAATCAGCGTTTCACTTTGACCTTCAAAGTGGCTCTGCCCACTTGATGCATGTGCGCCATGAAGCCAATCATCGCAGGCGAAGCATTTTCAGGAACCCCCAGCTGATCCACGTCCAATGCATGCAAGGTTAAAATATAACGGTGAGCGGGTGCACCTTGAGGTGGGCATGGGCCACCATAATGTGCTTCACTGCCATCGTTGTGAGCCTCAATCGCTCCTGCGGGCAATACCGAATCCTGTCCAATTCCAGCAGGCAAACCTGTTACCTGAGCTTGAATGTTATACACCACCCAATGCCACCAACCACTGCCCGTGGGCGCATCGGGGTCATACATCGTGAGCACAAAACTTTTTGTGCCTTTAGGGGCACCACGCCATGACAACTGCGGTGACTGATTCCCTCCTGTACATCCAAAACCGTTGAGCATGTGTTTTTGCGCCACGGCTTGACCGGGCACAAAATCAGCGCTGGTCAATGTGAATGGCGTTTTGGCATGCGCCGCCATGGACACAAGCGACGCGCACGCCATCAAAATGGCAAAGCTTTGTTTTCTCATCATTTTTTCTCCTGTAAACACCTTTAGATCAAAAGTGTGCCCCCATTGTAGCCAGATAAAAAACACATTGAAATGATGCCAATTGCAATATATGATTGCACCATGCGCAAAAATGACGACCTCGCCGCATGGCGAATTTTCTTTCGAGTGATCGAGCTGGGCTCCATCAGCAAAGCAGCGAATGAAGCCAATGTAGAACCCTCGTCCATCAGCCGCCGTTTGAGCGCCTTAGAACAGCGCGTCGGCACGCAACTGCTTAACCGCTCCTCCCGCTCCGTTACACTCACAGAGGCCGGTGCACACGCATATGAAAAAATCCGTCTACTGGTTGATGAAATCGATCACGCCACCGATGCGCTCGTGCTTGAGCCTTCCACCCTGTCAGGGTTGATTCGACTGGCAGCGCCTATCTCACTGGGCGATCATGATGTTTTATTACAATGGCTCACCGATTTTCAAATCCGACACCCAGCCATTCAAATCGAATTGAAATTATCCAATTCATTTGTTGATCTTTTAGAGGAAAACATTGATCTCGCCATTCGTGTCGGCGCCCTAAAAGACGAACGCTTGATTGCCCGCCCATTGGGTGAGATGCACGCCATCATGTGCGCCAGCCCACACTACTTAGAACAGCACGGCACCCCTCAACATCCATCGGAGCTACTGAACCACCGCCAAGTCATTTACACGGGCATGATGGCACGCGGCAAAGTCACGCTCACACGTGGTGAAGAACAATTCAGCCTGATGCCACAAGGGCACATGCGCATCAATCACTTAAACGCCATTCACCGTGCCGTACTGGCGGGCGCGGGCATTCATTTGATTGCCCCTTTGTGGCATTGTGTGGATGATTTACAAACAGGTCGCTTGATTCAAATTTTACCTGAATGGCAATTACCCAGCTCTCCAGTCCACTTGATGCGCCAACCCCATCGCCACACGCCCCAACGGGTTCAGGCACTCAGTGATTGGCTGCACTCACATTGGACCCGCTGGATGGACCACACCACCGCATGACAAAAAATGATGCAAATCGCCCTTGACGCCATGTGTCCTTGCATTTTTTTGCATCACAACAACATATTTTGATTTTTTCTCATTAAAAAGACTTGCGCACCGTACAAACCTTGGCTATAATTTCGTTCTCACATATAGAGGCGTCGCCAAGCTGGTTAAGGCACTGGATTTTGATTCCAGCATGCGAAGGTTCGAATCCTTCCGCCTCTGCCAAATAAAATAAAAAAGTGTTTGTTAAGGGGCTTACCTGACAAACGCTTTTTTTTTATTCATGTGATGTGTCGCTGCAGCTTATTGGACCACCTTCGGACGGTCTTACCTCAGCCCACACGAGCCCAGCGCTCAGATTTTCCAGTCCATTTGCACCCATCGTGCAATGAACTAAACCCATCCTCTTTCATGCTCACCACTGGACGACACTCATGGCCACCAACGATTTAATGATTTTTACTGGCAACGCGAACCCAAAACTCGCTAAAGACGTTGCAGACTATTTGCGCTTACCTTTGGGTCAAGCCGACGTCGGCCGTTTCTCTGACGGTGAAATCGCGGTAGAAATCAATGAAAATGTTCGCGGCAAAGACGTGTTCATCTTGCAATCCACATGCGCACCGACCAACGACTCATTGATGGAAGTGCTGACCATGGTGGATGCACTCAAACGTGCATCAGCTGGCCGCATCACCGCAGCCATTCCTTACTTTGGTTACGCCCGCCAAGATCGCCGCACCCGTTCTGCCCGTGTGGCCATCACTGCTAAATTGGTTGCCAACATGCTGGTTGCAGCAGGTGTTGACCGTGTGATGACAATGGATCTGCACGCAGATCAAATCCAAGGCTTCTTTGACGTGCCTGTCGACAACATCTACGCCTCACCATTGCTGCTGGATGACCTGTTCGCCAAAAAATTCGACGACATGGTGGTGGTTTCCCCCGACGTGGGTGGTGTCGCACGTGCACGCGCATTTGCTAAAAAATTGGAATGCGATTTGGCCATCATCGACAAACGCCGCCCCAAAGCGAATGTGTCTGAAGTCATGAATATCATTGGCGACATCGAAGGCCGCACATGCGTCTTGATGGATGACATGGTGGACACCGCAGGAACATTGTGCAAAGCAGCCGACGTCCTCAAAGCACGTGGCGCAAAGCAAGTGCTCGCTTACTGCACACACCCTGTATTGAGTGGCCCAGCCATCGAACGCTTGACCGACTCCGTGCTGGATGAATTGGTCGTGACCGATACCATTCCATTGTCCGCCGCAGCCATTGCCAGCGGCAAAATCCGCCAGCTCAGCTGTGCTAAATTATTGGGCGAAACGATCATTCGCATCGCCAAAGAAGAATCTGTCAGCTCATTGTTCTCAGAATAAGAGTGACACACACCTTTATGTGTAAAGTTGGTGGAACACCACCAATGCTGCACATGAAATGCTCACTTGGTCGCGAGTGAACATCCATTAACCTTTGGAGTTTTTTATGAAAATTATTGCCACTAGCCGTTCTTTGCATGGCACGGGTGCGAGCCGCCGTATGCGTAACAGCGGCGTGACGCCTGCAGTCGTCTACGGTGCAGCAGATGCTGCAACATCAATCGAAATCGATCACAACAGCCTGTTTCACGCTTTGCGTAAAGAAGGCGTGCGTTACTCAGTTTTGGATTTGGAAATCGACGGTACTGTTGAACAAGTATTGGTACGCGATGTTCAAGTTCACCCATTCAAACCAATGATTTTGCACGTTGACTTTCAACGCGTGAAAGCAGATGAGGCGATCACATTCAAAGTGCCTTTGAAATTCGTTGGCGGCGAAACATCACCTGCAGTTAAAATCGGTGGCCAACGCATCAAAGCCGCTGTATTCAATGTAAAAATCACTTGCCTGCCAAAAGACTTACCAAACGCAGTCGAAGTTGACGTGTCTAAACTCGAACCAAGCCAAGCCTTCAAGGCCAGTCAATTGGCATTGCCAGCAGGCGTAACTTTGGTTTTGGGCAAACAAAAAGACATCACTTTGGCAGCTGCGGGTAAATAATTCCCAGCCACTCAAGTGTACAATGAAGCCCGCAGACATTTTGTTTGCGGGCTTTTTTATATTCAACACTTAAAAAATCACAGGCAATGAATCACCCCATATGGGTGAACAAACTGAATTCACTATGAGCACTCAAACCAAACTGATCGTCGGCCTCGGCAACCCTGGCTCAGAATATGACAACACCCGGCACAACGCAGGCTGGTGGCTATTGGACCGACTGTCCCAACAATTTAACGTGACGCTGTCCCCCGAGTCAAAATTTCACGGCCTCACCGCGCGAGCACGCATTCACGGGGGTGACGTGTGGCTGCTGCAACCAATGCAATACATGAATCGCTCTGGCGCAGCGATCGCAGCCTTGGCCCATTTTTATAAAATCCCCCCCGAAAACATCATCGTGCTGCACGACGAACTCGACTTACCGATTGGCTCTGCAAAAATGAAACTTGGCGGCTCCAGCGGCGGCCACAATGGGTTAAAAGACACCCAAGCCAAACTCGGTACCGATAAATTTTGGCGCCTGCGGATTGGCATCGATCACCCACGCAACAGCGCCATTCCCCTCCAGCCCGTGGCCGACTACGTGCTCAAACCACCCAAACAAGCCGAGCGTTCTGAAATCAATCAATCCATAGACAAAGCGCAGGATGCGATCAACGAGTGGCTGACTGGCAACACTCAAAAAGCGATACAAAACCTGCATTCAAAATAGGGACAGACTTTTCAAGAAACCCACAAAAAATGGCCTTTTTTTAAAAACCAGTCAAAAACAAGGTCATAATTGTGATTTTTGTTTGAAAAAGACCATCTAAAACATATTTTGCACTAAAAACAAAAACAAGCCCTTTTAAATTTAGCTATAATGTCACCACTTCGAGAAACAAACAATCGAAAAAAGAGGCTGCCCGAAGGCAGCCCGAATCACACAAAGTAAACTTTCAAAATGGCAAAAAGAGAAATCTTTTTGCCATTTTTTGTTATGAAACCACAGCACACACGATGCCATTTCATAACATGGAAGAGAAAAATGAATTCTTATTATCAATGACAAGATTTACGCCAACATTACAAATTCATTTTTCCTCGCTATAAATCACAGTGGCAAATCACTGTCGCCCATCAAATGAGCATCCACATGGTGTGCCGCTTGGCGCCCTTCACGAATTGCCCAAACGACCAACGATTGACCACGACGAACGTCACCAGCCACAAACACTTTATCGACATTGGTGGCATATGCGCCAGCACCGTCAACGCTTGCTTGGGCATTGTGACGCGCATCCTTGTTCACGCCAAATGCATCCAAAATGGCTTGTGCGGGATGAACAAAGCCCATCGCCAACAACACCAAGTCAGCCTTCACTTCAAACTCGCTGCCTTCAACCTCAAGCATTTTGCCGTCTTTGAATTCAACCCGCGCACACACAAGTTTTTCAACTTTACCATTTTTACCAATAAAGGCCTTGGTGGTCACAGACCAATCGCGCTCACACCCTTCATCGTGCGATGACGAGGTGCGCATTTTCATGGGCCAGTAGGGCCACACACTGGTGGTTGATTTGTCCTCAAGCTCACGTGGACGTGGCATCACTTCAAACTGAGTCACACTTTTTGCACCATGGCGATTGGATGTGCCCACACAATCAGAACCTGTGTCGCCACCACCAATCACAACCACATGCTTGCCTTTGGCATTGATTGGATTTTCACCATCGCCCGCGACCATTTGGTTTTGCGGAATCAACCATTCCAAAGCATAATGAACGCCGCTCAAGTCACGCCCAGGCGCTGGCAAATCACGTGGCGTTTCCGAGCCAATCGCCAAGACCACGGCATCATATTGCTTGGTCAACTCTTCAGCGCTGATGAACAAGCTTGCACCGTTCGCAGCGCCCGCGGGGAAGGCATCGCAACCCACCGCAACACCCGTTTTAAAAGTGACACCCTCTTCTTGCATTTGCCCCATGCGACGGTCAATCAACCATTTTTCAAGTTTGAAATCAGGGATGCCATAACGCAACAAACCGCCAATGCGCGAATTTTTCTCATACACGGTCACATCATGACCCACACGCGCCAACTGCTGAGCACACGCCAAGCCCGCTGGCCCAGAGCCCACAATTGCCACGCGCTTGCCTGTTTTCACTTTGGCTTTTTGTGGTTTGATCCAATTGTTGGCCCATGCTTTGTCAATGATGGCATGCTCAATTGACTTGATGCCGACCGCGTCGTTGTTGATGTTCAATGTGCACGCCGCTTCACATGGCGCTGGGCAGATGCGCCCTGTGAACTCAGGGAAGTTATTGGTCAAAGACAGGGTGTCAATCGCACCTTGCCAGTCTTGCTGATAGACCAGATCGTTAAAATCAGGGATGATGTTATTGATTGGGCAGCCGTTGTGACAAAACGGTGTGCCACAGTCCATACAACGTGAACCTTGCTTGCTTGCATCGGCATCAGACAATGCGTGAACAAATTCTTTGTAATGCTTGATGCGATTATCTGGTGCTTCATACTGCGGATAAAGGCGCACTTGTTCCAAAAATCCAGTTATTTTACCCATTTTAGTTCCTTCAAAAAAAGTCAAAATGTACTTTTTTCGCTTCAATTGATGTGTGATGCGGGGCATGCTCCACCCCACCATCCGTGTTATAAATCAACAATGCCCCGTGATTTCTTATGCCGCTTCGCTTTCTTGAGTCTGTTTTTCAAGCACCTTGCGGTAATCAATCGGCATCACTTTGACAAATTTACCCAAAGCCGTTGCCCAATTATCCAAGATCTCACGTGCACGTTCAGAACCCGTGTATTTGAAATGGTTTTCAATTAAAGTTCGCAAGTTGACTTCATCAGACGCAGGATCCGATTCTGAAGTCAAGCGGTGCCACACCGCGTCTTTTTGCTTCTGCTCAGATTCATCCAGCACTGAGCTTAAAGCCACCATTGAGGTGTTGCATTTCACTGCAAATTCTTGACGGGGGTCGTAAATATAAGCCACACCACCGCTCATGCCCGCAGCAAAATTACGACCCGTTTCACCCAAGACCACCACGGTACCGCCCGTCATGTATTCGCAGCCATGATCGCCTGTGCCTTCCACGACTGCGGCTGCACCTGAATTACGCACGGCAAAACGTTCGCCAGCAACACCTGACAAATAGGCTTGACCTGCAATCGCCCCGTACAACACGGTGTTACCAACAATGATGTTTTCATGCGATGCGCCACGGAAGCTGTTGTTTGGGCGCACGATGATGCGACCACCTGACAAACCTTTGCCCACGTAATCATTGCCTTCACCCACGAGGTCAAATGTCACGCCATGCGCAAGGAAAGCTGCAAAACTTTGACCCGCCGTACCATTCATCTGAATGTGAATCGTGTCATCGGGCAAACCAGCGTGGCCATAGCGACGGGCAACGCGACCTGACAACATGGCCCCCACCGAACGGTTCAAATTGCGCACAGACTGAATGAACGACACGGGCTTGCCTTCGGTCAATGCAGATTCACTTTGAGCAATCAATTGCTGATCAAGCGCATTGTCCAAACCATGGTCTTGCGTCAGCGACTGGAAGCTTGTGTCACCGATGGCATTGGGCACTTGATGGAAGATGCGAGAGAAATCCAAGCCTTTGGCTTTCCAATGGGTCACACCTTGGCGCATGTCGAGCAAATCACTGCGGCCGACCAATTCTTCCAGCGTGCGCGCACCAAGCTGCGCCATCAACTCACGCACTTCCTCTGCAATGAAGAAGAAATAGTTGACCACATGCTCAGGCTGACCCGTGAATTTCGCACGCAAAACAGGGTCTTGCGTCGCCACACCAACAGGGCACGTGTTCAAATGGCATTTACGCATCATGATGCAACCTTGAACGACCAATGGTGCGGTGGCAAAACCAAATTCCTCTGCACCCAACAGCGCACCAATCACCACATCACGGCCTGTTTTGATTTGACCGTCGACCTGCACCACCACGCGTGAGCGCAAGCGGTTCAAGACCAAAGTTTGTTGCGTTTCCGCCAAACCCAATTCCCATGGTGCGCCTGCGTATTTAACCGACGACAAAGGTGATGCGCCTGTGCCGCCGTCATGGCCTGCAATCACGATGTGATCGGCTTTGGCTTTGGCAACGCCCGCCGCAACGGTACCCACGCCGTTTTCAGCCACCAATTTGACCGAAATCGAAGACGATGGGTTGACGTTTTTCAAGTCATGAATCAACTGCGCCAAATCTTCAATCGAGTAAATGTCATGGTGTGGTGGCGGTGAAATCAAACCCACGCCAGGAGTGGAATGGCGTAAGGCACCAATGTACTCCGACACTTTACCGCCAGGCAATTGACCACCTTCACCGGGTTTCGCGCCTTGTGCCATTTTGATCTGAATTTGATCGGCTGAAGACAAGTATTCCGCGGTCACACCAAAGCGACCCGAGGCCACCTGCTTGATGCGCGAGCGCAAAGAATCGCCTTTTTTCATCGGAATGTTGGCCAAAATACGATCCGCACCAATGATGTCTGCAATCGTTGTGCCGTCGATGATGCCGGATTCGCCCGTTTGCATTTCAGCACGGTAACGTTTAGGATCTTCACCACCCTCGCCCGTGTTTGATTTGCCACCAATGCGATTCATCGCCACCGCCAAAGTCGAGTGCGCTTCAGATGAAATCGAACCCAAGCTCATCGCGCCTGTGGCGAAACGCTTGACAATTTCTGTCGCGGGCTCAACTTCGTCAATCGAAATCGCGCGGGCGGGATTGACTTTAAATTCAAACAACCCACGGAAAGTCATGTGGCGTTTGGATTGGTCATTGATGATTTGCGCGTATTCTTTATAACTTTGGTAGTTGTTATTGCGGGTCGAGTGTTGCAATTTTGCAATCGCATCAGGCGTCCACATGTGCTCTTCGCCACGCGCGCGCCATGCGTACTCGCCACCTGTCATGAGTTTATTTTGCAACGCATGTTTCTCGCCAAAAGCATGCTGATGCAAGACCACTGCTTCTTGCGCCACTTCAAATAAACCCATGCCTTCAATCGTGCTGGCCGTGCCTTTGAAATACTTGTCCACCAAATCACGTTTTAAGCCCACCGCTTCAAAAATTTGCGAACCGGTGTACGACATGTAGGTCGAAATGCCCATTTTTGACATGACTTTTTGCATGCCTTTGCCCACACCTTTGATGAAGTAGGCGATGGCTTCCGATGGTTTTTTGCCCGTGATCAGACCATGTTGAACCATGTCTGTCAGCGTGGCAAAGGCCAAGTACGGGTGAACCGCCTCTGCACCATAGCCTCCAAGTAAGGCAAAATGATGGACTTCGCGTGCGCTGCCTGTTTCAACCACGAGACCTGTTGAGGTGCGCAAACCCGACTCCACCAAATGCTGGTGAATCGCTGAAGTTGCCAACAAGGCAGGAATTGGCAAATGATCCGCATCCACCCCACGGTCCGACAAGACCAGCACATTGTGACCCGCTTTCACGGCATCAACGGCTTGTGCGCACAGCGAAGCCAATTGCGCCTCGATGCCATCGGCACCCCATTTCGAAGGGTATTTCATGTCCAACGTGTAGCTTTTGAATTTGCCATTGGTGTATTTTTCGATGTGGCGGATTTTCGCCATTTCATCGTAATTCAATACAGGTTGTGACACCTCCAAACGCATCGGCGGGTTGGTGTTGTTGATGTCGAGCAAATTCGGCTTGGGGCCGATGAACGAGACCAAAGACATGACCATTTGCTCACGAATCGGATCGATCGGCGGGTTGGTCACTTGCGCAAACAGCTGTCGGAAGTATTGATAAAATGATTTGTGTTTTTTTGACAACACGGCCATGGGCGTGTCATTGCCCATCGAGCCTGTGGCTTCTTCGCCATTTTGACCCATTGATTGCAAAATCAACTTCACGTCTTCTTGCGTGTAACCGAAAGCTTGCTGACGATCAAGCAACTCTGATTTGGGCACAGGACGCTCTTCAACAGGCGTCAAAACGTGTTCAAGCTTCAGTGACAGCTTGGCATTCCACTCTTTGTACGGACGCGCGGTTGACAGGTTTTTCTTGATTTCTTCATCGGCAATGATGCGGCCTTGCTCTGTGTCAATGAGCAACATTTTACCGGGCTGCAAACGCCATTTTTGTTTGATTTTCGCATCAGGAATCGGCAACACGCCTGACTCTGAAGCCAAGATCACCAAATCATCATCGGTCACGACATAACGCGCAGGACGCAAACCATTGCGATCAAGGGTCGCGCCAATTTGGCGACCGTCGGTGAAGCACAATGCGGCAGGGCCATCCCATGGCTCCATCAATGCAGCGTGGTATTCATAAAACGCGCGGCGTGATTGATCCATTTGCTCGTGCTGTTCCCATGCTTCGGGCACCATCATCATCATGGCGTGGGCGAGCGGATAGCCCGACATCACCAACAACTCCAAACAGTTATCGAATGAGGCCGTATCGGATTGACCAGGATAAATTAAAGGCCATAATTTTTCTAAATCGTCACCCAACACTGCCGATGAAATGGCTTTTTGACGCGCTTTGATCCAATTCACATTGCCTTTAACCGTGTTGATCTCGCCATTGTGCGCAATGAAGCGATACGGGTGAGCCAATTCCCATGCAGGAAACGTGTTGGTCGAGAAACGTTGATGCACCAATGCAATGGCAGAAATCGTGCGATGATCGGACAAATCCTTGAAATAACGACCGACTTGATCGCACAGCAACAACCCTTTATACACCACGGTGCGCGCGCTCATCGAAGGCACGAAATACTCTTTACCGTGTTGCAACTGGAGCGATTGGATGCGATGTGATGCGGTTTTACGGATCACGTACAATTTGCGCTCGAGGGCATCGGTGACCATGACGTCAGGGCCGCGACCGATGAAAATCTGACGAATCACGGGCTCAGTGGCTTTTACCGTTGGCGACATGGCCATTTCTGCATCCACAGGCACATCACGCCAGCCCAGAACCACCTGACCTTCAGCTTTAACGGTACGCTCAAGCTCTTGCTCACATGCCAAACGAGAGGCTTCTTCTTTTGGCAGGAAAATCATGCCCACACCATACTCACCCGCTGGAGGCAACATCACACCTTGGCGTGCCATTTCCTCGCGGTACAGCGCGTCTGGAATTTGCAACAAAATGCCTGCACCGTCGCCCATCAGTGCATCTGCGCCCACCGCACCACGGTGATCCAAGTTATGCAAAATCAACAGACCTTGTTGAACAATCGCATGGCTGCGTTGCCCTTTGATGTGGGTGACAAAACCCACACCACATGCATCATGTTCTTGCGTTGCATCATACAAACCGAGCGCCGTTGCCCGTTCACGCTCACGCTTGACAGTCAACACATCGAGTTCCGCTGCGCTTGGCGCAACCGTTTGGGTAAGCTCATTCATGGCATTTCTCCAGCCGAAGCAGTTATTTTCATTCATTGGGCAGGCGCTATGCCACCCAATAAGTACGTTTGAGTCAGACTATAACGCGGTTTTTGACGCAATACAACATTATTTAATTGGGGTCGTTATTTATTTATCGACATGCTCGTTTTGTTGAATCATTAAAATAGGGACTGAATCAATTGTTTTTAAGAAACAACCCATTAAAACAAGCATAAAATCCTCAACACCATTTTCCTAAATCACACCAAACACACCAAACACCCCAACCACAACCAATCTCCAACAAATCAGCTTAATCTCACCCCCAAGCAAACATACAGCCAGCACATCCCATCACAATGAACAGCACGCCCAAAAATACCTTTTCCCGTATAATGTCGACATGCTTTTAACATCAACGCAACCAACCACACTCAGGAGCACGCCATGAGCAACCCAACACAAGAATTCATCCAACAAACCATCCAGGATCACGCCATCGTTTTATTCATGAAAGGCACAGGCCAATTCCCCCAGTGCGGCTTTTCGGGTAAAGCCATCCAATTACTGAAAAGCTGCGGCGCAAGCAAAGTGGCAACCGTCAATGTTTTGGATGACGCAGAAATTCGCCAAGGCATCAAAGACTTTTCACAATGGCCAACCATCCCTCAGCTGTACATTCAAGGGGAGTTCATCGGCGGCTCGGACATCATGAATGAAATGTTTGAATCAGGCGAACTTCAAACATTGGTTGCCGAGGCCATCAAGACGCAAGAAGCTTAAGTTCATAAATACCAAGCAATGATGTAAGGGTGTGGTTTATGATTCGCTTGCCTCGTTTGAATGCGAAAGCAAGCCCATCTCGAAGCAGCTCACAAAAAAACATCCTTCAAGCAATCGTGTGGTGAAACCGTTCATGCGATTCCACAACCCATGACAACCACCCCAAAAGGAATTTATGAGCCGCTCCGCCTTAGTTAAATTCATGTCTCTTGCTGCCATTTGGGGCTGCTCATTTTTATTCATGCGCATCATTGCCCCAGTGGTGGGTGGCTTCTGGACAGCAGAAATGCGTTTGGCGATTGGCGCCCTCACCTTACTGACGTTGATGCAAGTGCGTCACTTGCCCCTTAACACGCACCATTGGCGACACTATATGGTGACGGGATTTCTAAATTGTGCGCTGCCTTTCACTTTATTCGGCTTGGCTGGTCGGGTTTTGCCCGCAGGTTATTCCGCAGTTTTGAATTCAACCGTGCCCTTGTGGGTGTCTGTGTTTGGCATTTGGCTGTTGAAAGACCCCATCACACCACAAGGCTTTATTGCATTATTGCTGGGCATCACAGGTGTTGCATTGGTTGCCCAACCTTCGGGGGACATCGTTTGGAGCCACGCTTTTGTCAGTGGCGTTTTAGCCTGCACTGTGGCATCGATGGTGTATGCGCTGTCCGCAATTTACACCAAAACCCGCGCCGTCGGCGTATCACCGCAAGCCATGGCCACCATGTCGCAACTGTTTGGAGCGGCCATGCTATTACCCGTCGCATGCTTTGCGAGTCCAGAAATTGGCGACATCACCATGCCCGTGGTCATCAGTACATTGCTGCTTGGCATCATGTGTTCAGGCATTGCATTTTGGCTTTTTTATCAGCTCATTAATGAGATCGGCCCATTGATGGTCAGTGGTGTGACATTTTTTGTGCCATTATTTGGCATGCTTTGGGGCTGGTTGATTTTGAACGAACACTTGGGCTGGAATGTGTTTGGCGGTTGCGCCCTGATCATCGCGGGGGCATTTTTGCTGTATCTTAACAATTTAAAAGCCCAAAAGGTCAAACATGAACAACTGCTGTAGCCCACAAAAACGCCTTATTGTCGCCATCACGGGCGCCACAGGTGCGGTGCTTGGCGTACGGCTATTGGATGTATTGAAAGATTTAGGTCACATCGAAACACATTTAATCGTCTCCGATGCTGGGTGGCTGACCATAGAGCATGAAATGGGTTTATCAAAAGACGATGTGCGCAGCCGTGCCAACATCGTCCACTCATCAAAAAACATTGGCGCCTCCATCGCCAGCGGCTCCTACCCATGCGATGGCATGATCGTCGCGCCATGCTCCATGAAAACACTGGCAGAAATTGCGCATGGCCTGTCGGGCAACCTCATTAGCCGTGCCGCCGATGTCACCCTAAAAGAACGCCGTCGGCTGACCCTGCTTGTCCGTGAAACCCCCTTGTCATTGATTCACTTACGCAACATGACCGCCATCACGGAAGCTGGCGGTATCATTTTCCCCCCAGTTCCCGCGTTTTATCACCAACCCGCCACACTGGACGACGTCATCAACCACACTGTTGCGCGCGTGCTCGACACCCATGGCATTGACGCCAAACTGGCCCCCCGTTGGAGCAGCATTAATGCCACCCCCGAATGGCCCACCACAGATTAAACGCCCCCATGATTGACCTCTCTTTACTTGCCTTGGGCACAGCCCCCATTGACCCCAAACGCACACTCACCCTATCCGAAGCGATCAATGAGCTGCCCAACCTCACACCACACAACATCAGCGATGCAACACTTTCTGCTTACTTAAATGCTTTGTATGCGCAAGGCCGAGAGCGACACACGCCCAACATCAGTCCCATCAACACCATTTTTTTACAACGGCTGCTGGTACAACGCCACCCCAAGCGCATCCTTGAAGTCGGCTGCGCCAACGGCTACTCGACCTTGCGGTTTTGGCAAACCACCCGCCCATGGCAAGCACAGATCACCACGCTGGAGGTGTCCGCCCCCAACATCACCGAAGCACAGCATCATTTTTCGGCCACAGGCGCACATAACGACATCACCCTGCATGAAGGCAATGCACTTGAACTCATGCCCCAATTGCCCCTCCACTCTTTTGACTTTATTTTTATAGATGCACGCAAAATCTACACCTTGGATTTTTTCATTCGCGCGCGCCAACTGGCCACTCCCAATGCATTGATTGTGATCGACGATGTCATTAAATTCAAAGACAAGATGCTCAATTTTTATGACTATTTAAAAGCCGAATCCATCGATCACACGATTGAGCGCATCGACGATGACGAGGATGGTGTGATGTTGATTTACACCTAAACCAAACAACACACAAAACACAGCAATAAAAATACCAGACAATAAAAAAAGCGGCACATCATGAGATGTACCGCTTTTTTGTGCAACTTTTTAAATCTACTCTGAAGCCGAGCCCGCTTGATCAACGCGCTCACGCATGTCCTTACCCGCCTTAAAATGAGGTACCTTTTTTGTGGGTACAATCACTTGCTCACCGGTTTTTGGATTGCGCCCCACACGTGATGAACGGGCGCTCACAGAAAAACTGCCGAACCCACGAATCTCGACGCGCTGCTCCATCGCGAGCGTATGTGAGATGGCGTCCAAAATCGCATGGGTCGCCATTTCGGCATCGCGCGCGAGCAACTGCGGAAAGCGTGCGGCTAAGTTGGCGATCAATTCAGATTTGGTCATATCGTGTTTCCAAAACAAAGGTTCAGCTTATTGAGACGCCTGAAACAGATCCTGCTTCAGGCGCCGCAAAGAACAGCCATTAAAACAATTTCAAGCAATACAGCGGATTATTGCTGTTCCAATTTGGCTTTCAACAACGCGCCCAAATTGGTTGTACCTGAAGATGCAGCACCTGATTGCTCAGAGATTTTATCCATTGCCGCTTTGGTTTCAACTTGATCCTTGGCTTTGATTGACAATTGGATTGAACGGCTCTTACGATCAACACTAACGATCACGGCCTCAACAGCATCGCCTTCTTTGAAATGTGTGCCCGCATCTTCAACACGGTCATTAGAGATTTCAGAAGCGCGCAAGTAAGCTTCAACTTCTTCACCCAAAGTCACAACCACGCCTTTGGCTTCAACAGATTTAACTGTGCCATTGACCAAATTGCCTTTGTCATGAATCGCGACGAAGTTCATGAACGGATCGCCTTCGAGTTGTTTGATGCCCAAAGAGATGCGTTCTTTGTCCACATCAATCGACAAGATGATCGCTTCAACTTCTTGACCTTTTTTGTAGTTGCGAATCGCAGCTTCAGGGGCTTCGTTCCAAGATAAATCAGACATGTGAACCAAGCCGTCGATTGAACCATCTAAGCCGACAAATACGCCGAAGTCAGTGATTGAACGGATGGTGCCTTTAACGTGATCGCCTTTTTTGAAGCGTGTTTCAAAGTCATCCCATGGGTTGGCTTTGCATTGTTTCATGCCCAAAGAAATGCGACGTTTAGATTCGTCAATTTCGATGACCATGACTTCAACTTCGTCGCCCAAAGTAACGATTTTCTTCGGATCAACGTTTTTGTTTGTCCAGTCCATTTCAGACACGTGAACCAAGCCTTCGATGCCCTGTTCGATTTCAACGAACGCGCCGTAGTCAGTGATGTTGGTGACTTTACCGAACAAACGCGTGTTGGCTGGGTAGCGGTGCGCCAAACCAGACCATGGATCGTCGCCCAATTGTTTGATGCCCAAAGACACGCGGTGTTTTTCTTGATCGAATTTCAAGATTTTCGCTTCGACTTCTTGACCGACCGTCAACACCTCTGAAGGGTGACGGACACGACGCCATGCCAAATCGGTGATGTGCAACAAGCCATCGATGCCACCCAAGTCCACGAACGCGCCGTAGTCAGTGATGTTTTTAACGATGCCTTTAACCACTTGGCCTTCTTTCAATGTTTCAGCCAATTTAGCACGTTCTTCGCCCATGGTCACTTCGAGCACTGCACGGCGGCTCAACACGACGTTGTTGCGTTTACGATCGAGTTTAATGACTTTAAACTCCATTGTTTTGCCTTCATAAGGCGTCAAATCTTTGATGGGGCGCAAGTCGATCAACGAGCCTGGCAAGAACGCACGAATGCTGTTCGCCATAACAGTCAAACCACCTTTGACTTTACCTGTGATCAAACCAGAAACCAATTCGCCAGATTCCAAAGCTTTTTCCAAGCCCAACCATGCTGACAAACGTTTTGCGCGATCGCGCGACAAAACTGTGTCACCAAAGCCGTTTTCGAGCGCATCGATCGCAACCGACACAAAGCCACCCACTTCTGCTTCTAATTCACCTTGATCGTTCATGAATTCTGCAACAGGAATAAATGCTTCTGATTTCAAACCTGCGTTCACGACGACAAAATTATGGTCAATGCGCATGATCTCTGCGGTGATGACCTCGCCTGTACGCATCTCTTGACGCGCCAACGACTCTTCAAACATTGCTGCAAAACTGTCCATAGCTGGAATGGTGTTAGACATTATATAAATTCACTTAAAAAACACATGAAAGATGGGGCGGGCGCAGGATGCGCGTCGCAAAAAACCCACAAATCACGGAGTTGATAAAAGAAAATGCTGCTTTTTAACCGACACTCGTCCATTAAACAGCGGGCACATTCACTTGCTCTGCGCACAACTTGAGCACCACATCGACCGTTTGCTCCAAGGTCAAATCTGATGAATCCAGTACATACGCGCCTTGCGCAGGTTTTAATGGCGCATGCTCACGCGCCATATCGCGCGCATCACGGTCATTCAAATCCTTCACAAGGTTGTCCATATTAGCAGAAAAACCTTTTGCTATCAATTGTTTATAGCGTCTTTCCGCCCTCACCTCAGCACTCGCAGTCAAAAACACCTTGAGTGGGGCATCTGGAAAGACAACAC
Source organism: Ephemeroptericola cinctiostellae (assembly GCF_003339525.1). Lineage (GTDB taxonomy): Bacteria > Pseudomonadota > Gammaproteobacteria > Burkholderiales > Burkholderiaceae > Hydromonas > Hydromonas cinctiostellae. Next base: position 240,380 of record NZ_CP031124.1, read on the forward strand.
TGCCCATGTCTCGTCCATCGGCCACCAATCCTGTGCCTTGTGCAAAAGCACGTTGCCGATCAAGCAATGCCGCGCGCAACCAGGCACACACGGCAATTTTAGAGGCCATATTGCCGACCTCTTCATCACGAATGTCTTGGGCCACGTTTTCCTCGCCTAAAAAAATGTCTTCACCCACAAACGACACGTCGAGATTCGAAGCCCAAATGACCAAATGCGCCTCGTCCGCTGTACTCAGCTCGCGATTCACCTTCCAACCCGAACGCAACGCGATCAATGCAATCAAGCGATATAAGGCGCCGCTGTCTAAATACGCAAAGCCCAAATGAGCTGCAAGCACCTGTGCAACAGCACCTTTTCCTGAAGCCGTTGGCCCATCCAAGGTGATGACAAAAGGTGTCGAATGTGATGGGGGGCGATGTGTTTGAAGCATATGGAATTTCCTAGACATGAATGGCTCGCATTATATAACGGCATCAAGGACTTATGTGATTTTCAAGCAAAAAAAAGACTGCATATCCATGAGTTGCAGTCTCCGCTTCACCACCATTTGCTTCTCTTTCTTATGGCATCAGTAGGCCATTTTTTATCATTGACGCTTCACTCGGCAATGATTGTGCCCTGCGCGGTGTCTCGGCTGAATTGGCCAAAAAAATTATAAGAGCCCACTTGAAGCGGATCAATCTGAATGACCTGACGCGAACCGCCAGCCACTGTTTTTTCAAAACACATGGACTCACTGGCGGGATCTTCAGAGGTCTTATCGGTATTGATGAAAACGATCTTAAACGCGACCCCCGCAGGCACCTTGCTGACACTTGGATAAAAGCGATGGTCCTTGATGGTGATGTTGATTGACAAATCCTCTGCATGAACCTCTGAAGCAAACAAAAACATGCCCGACCACAAAGTGATCGCGACCATTTTCATTTTATTCATGTGGAAATTTTTAGAGTCTGTCATATCAACACATCAATGCATTGGATTCAAAGTAAACCAAGCCGCATCATAAGCGTCATCGGGCATGCGTTTAAAACCGCTGCGCACAAAACCATGCCAGCGCCCCACCACCCAAGACATCAACACATCGCTGTACACGCCGACATCAACAGCAGGCATCCAAAGGCCTTCTGCCGCAGCATTACGCAATGTTTGCTTCAACGTCGCAGACAGCCGTTCAATCAACTGAGTGATCCGCTGCTGCAATCGTTCATGCTCATTGACCAAAGCATCACCAATCATGACGCGCGCCATGCCTGGGTTTTTTTGAGCAAAAACCAACAGCACCAACACCATTTTTTTCAATTGTTCATTGGCGGGCACATCACTGGCGGCAATTTGATTGAGCAAGCCAAACAAACTGGACTCAATGAACTCAATCAAACCTTCAAACATCTGGGCTTTACTCGCAAAATGACGATACAGCGCCGCCTCAGAAACGCCCAAAGACTTTGCCAAACCTGCTGTTGTGATTTTATCACCCGCTGGATTTTCCAGCATGTGTGCTAAAGTTTGTAGGATTTGTATGCGCCGTTCCCCCTTGGCTGGCCGCGTTTTTTTTGCAGTGTCTTGTTCGGGCAATTCATCCATGTGGCATCCAAAATTAGTAAAGTGCGAAATTGTAACCGATTCTAAAGGTCAAAATTAAGTAAAAACCTTTATTTGCACCAATCACTGTATAAATTTTATGAATAAATGACAACCAACACGATATTAGAAAGTATCACGAAAGGGATGACAAAGAAAGCATTTCGCGCGCATGGTTGCGAGTGGTGACACTGATGTCCACTCCGCCCAACATGCGGGCAATTTCTTCGATGCGCTCTTCAGTGTTTAGAGGATGAATCTGTGACGTGGTGACATTGTTTCGAGTTGATTTGGAGACCTGCCAATGGTGCTCACCTTGAGCGGCCACTTGGGGCAAGTGGGTGACGCACAACACCTGCCGCTCTTGTCCCAACTGCGCCAACAATTTACCCACCACCTCGGCCACTGCCCCTCCAATGCCAGAGTCCACTTCATCAAAAATCAAGGTGGGCACTGGGTTTGCAGCACTGGTGATGACCGATAAAGCCAAACTGATGCGTGCCAGCTCACCGCCCGAAGCCACTTTATTGAGTGCTTGCAAAGCCACGCCTGCATGACCCGCCACTTTGAACTCAATGGCATCCATACCATGCGCAGCGGGAGTCGCCTCAGTCAGCTCAATGCCAAATTGCCCACCGGTCATGTTGAGGGTTTGCATGCTGGCCGTGACAGCGGTCGATAGTTTTTGTGCGGCGGCGGTGCGTGATGTGCGCAAAGCCAAAGCCTTTGTTTGATAAGCAGCCGCCATGGCCTGTTCTTGCGCAATCAGTTGCTCAAGGTCAAGCCCCTGTTGTAGATCATGCAGCTGAGTTTGTAAATGCAGCCAATGCGCATGCAACCCTTCAGGAGCAATGCGAAACTTACGCGCCTGCTCATGCCAATCACCCAAACGTGCATCAAGCGTCAACCAAGTGCCTTCATCCAAATCGGCGCGCTGGGCATAACTGTTCAACAGCTGGCCCGCCTCTTGCACATTGATCACAGCCACATCCAGCATTTCAACCGCTTCATTTAAACGCTCATCCAAGCGCGCCAAAGGCATCAGCGCTTGCAACTGCTCGCTCAGTTGATCAACCACTGAGGCCTCAACCTCTGTCAATTGGTGAGCGGCACTGGCCGTACCTTGAATCAAGGTGCTGGCATGCGCAAGACGCGTGTGTTCCATCAACAAATGATCCCATTCATCGGCTTGTGGTGCCAAGGCGTTCAAACCATCCAACTGCCATGTGAGCGTTTCGAGCTTACCCATCAGTTCAGCCGCATCGGTTTCAGCGGTATCGCGTAATTTTTTAGCCGTTTGCCATGCGCTGAACGCAGCATGCACCGCACTGCGCAACTCAAACAGTTCAGCATGCTCATCCAGCAACTCACGTTGCGCAGAAACCTTCAACTGCTGCTGACGCGCATGTTCATCGAGCAACTCTCGCTGAGCCGATGACTTCAACAATTGTTGATGGGCATGCTGTCCATGAATGTGCACCAGCTGTTCGCCCAATTCACGCAGCTGTCCAAGCGTTGCACTGATGCCATTGATGAACGCACGGCTTTTACCCTGAGCATCAATCGTTCGGCGGATTAAAATCACATCATCGTCGCCCGCCAATCCAGCTTCTTCAAGCCATGCCATCAAAACAGGATTGCTGTTGAATTCAGCGCTGACCTCAGCCCTTTCGGCCCCCTGAGCCACCATATTGACATCCGCACGATCACCCAACAACAAGCCAATGGCATCGAGCACAATGGATTTACCCGCCCCTGTTTCGCCTGTCAGCACAGTAAAGCCAGACTCGATGTCCAAGTCCAAGGCTTTAACAATCACAAAGTGACGAAGGGAAAGGCGGGTCAACATAGACGTATTCGCTTAAGCTGGGCGTGCAGGATTGAGCTGCCAATTGAGTTTTTGACGCAAGGTGGCAAAATAATTGTATGACTTTGGATGCCAAAAAATACATTTATATGGCGCTTGCACCACACGGACAATGTCGCCACTACGTGCCTCTGCGTAACCGTGCACATCAAAATGCACCACGGCCTCTTTGAATGACACAATTTCAATGTCAACCACACTGTCATTGGGCAGCACAATCGGACGATTTGACAACGACTGCGGTGCAACTGAGGCGATGGTGATGCCCGCCAATTTGGGATGCAAAATGGGACCATTGGCAGCCAAGGAGTACGCGGTAGAACCTGTTGGCGTGGCAATGATTAAGGAGTCCGCACGCTCGGTGTACATGAACTGACCATTTACCGCGACATTTAAATCCAGCATCCCACCCAAACCTGTGCGCCCGACCACCACGTCGTTCAACGCGGTGCCTTCGTAAATCACTTCACCATCGCGTATGATTTGCGCATGCAATAAATCACGTGCCTCAGCGTCATACGACTGATCATATAAGATTTCGCGCAGCACCGACGGCGCATCAGCCAAAGAAATGTCCGTGATGAAGCCAAGATGACCTTGGTTAATGCCCACCAAAGGGATGTTGTATGGGGCGACACGGCGCGCAACGCCCAGCATCGTGCCATCACCACCAACCGCAATCATAACGTCGGCGCAGTTGCCAATGTCGTGTAAATTCACACTTGGAAATTGCTTTAGATTAAAGTGCTGCGAGGTTTTTTCCTCGATGATGACCGCTTTGCCCAAGCCTAAAACGGTTTGAATCACTTGCAGCAAGGGCTCAACGGAGGTGTCTGACTGCAGGCGTCCAGCAAGTGCGACCGTTCGAATGTCAGAGGCTTGCAAACGCAAATCGGCAGTGGATGTGATGAGAAAATCGTTCATGGCGTGATTGTAATGGAATGCAGTGGTTTGTGCCAGCGGCGGGACAAATCATTTCTCGAAAATTAACGCAGATTCTAAACAGCCACGTTACAATGAACATCATCATTTTTGATCGACCACCATGCTCCTCGACGACCGCGCCCACACCTTGCTCAATACATTGATCACCCAATACATTGCCCAAGGTCAGCCCATCGGCTCAAGCACCCTTGCACAACAAGCGGGGCTTAAGCTGTCGTCAGCCACTGTGCGCAACGTTTTGGTTGATTTGGAACATTTGGGCTTGGTCAGCAGCCCACACACGTCTGCTGGACGCATTCCAACACCGCAAGGCTATCGGTTTTTTGTGGACGCCATGATGACCGCAAGCACTTTTGAAACCGTCGAAAATGAATCATGGAGCAGCCAATTTCAACCCGACAGCGCACATCGAATGGCCAGCAGTGCCGCACAACTGTTGTCACAGATTTCTCAATTTGCAGGCATCATTTCAACCCCCAAACGCTCTCACATGTTTCGACACATCGAATTCTTGCTGCTTGCACCGCAGCGGGTTTTGGTGATTTTAATCACCCCAGAAGGGGATGTGCAAAATCGCCTGCTTGAAGTTGATCGCCCTTACCAAACCCACGAGTTGATTGAAGCAGCCAATTATTTGAATGCACATTGTGCGGGTCTGGACTTTACGCAAATCAAGCAACAACTGTCACAAGAGCTGAGCCAATTGCAACAACACGTGACCCTTTTGATGCAAAGGGCCGTATTACACAGTCACGACAACCACACACCTCAAGATGACACACTGATTGTCAAAGGTGAGCGGCATTTGCTCGATGTCACTGAATTTGCCAACAACATGGATCGACTGCGACACACCTTCGATCTGTTTGACGAAAAAACCCGCTTGCTGCAACTGCTCGAACGCACCAATCAGGCAGGCGGCGTACAAGTATTCATCGGCGGCGAATCTGACATGCTGCCCTATGATGGCGTCTCATTGATCACCGCCCCGTACACCGCAAACAATGTGGTCATCGGCACACTCGGCGTCATCGGCCCTTCGCGCATGGCTTATGAGCGGGTGATTCCACTGGTCGATGTCACGGCAAAGCTGCTGTCACGGGCAATGGGGCAAGGGCTGTTGCCATCCCTCTGACCCTCGACCGCCTCAACAGGTGACCCTGCGCCCCACCCATCACAAGACAGAACACAAATCATCCCGCTTGCTGAATGCATTGATTCGCTTTTTTTCGACACATGGATACGGCCCTCAAATGCTCAAGTGAGAACACCGACCTCGTCACATCATGGTTTTGACTCGGTAGCGGCATCCAAGCTGCGCATAAATACATCCGCCCCCTCAAACCCAATCACGCGCCCTTTCTCTTTACCCGTGATCGGTTCAAGCACGATCATTGCAGGCGGTCCATATAATTTAAAATGAGCAAGCAAGGCCGCGTCATCATCGGTATAAGCCGTCATGTCGACACGCACCAACGTCATTCGAGCCATGCGCTCTTTGATCCGAGGATCAGGAAAAGTGTTCTTCTCCATTTCAATGCAGCTGCGACACCAATCGGCATAAAGATCAAGCAACACGGGCTTGTCGCTGTTGGCAACCACTTCATTGAGCTCAACAATGGATTTGACGGGTTGAAACGTCACCACAACAGCTTGATCACCCCAAGCCTTTTGCCAATAGTGCCCCCAAAGAGGCTGTGCAATCCACAACGCCGCCGCGACCATAATCAAACCAATGACCTGTTTGATGCGCACCATCCATGCACCACCCTTGGGTAAAAACTGTCCCAACCCAGCACCCAGCAACAGCAATGGCATGCCCATGCCGTACGCCAACACAAACAACGCCAAACCACCGAGCGCCATATTACCCGTTTGTGCAATATAAGTGATCACCCCCACCAATGGTGCGGTCACGCATGGCGAAGCAATCAATGCAGAAATCGCCCCCATCAGCGCCACACCCCAATAACCATTTTTGCCCTGAGTTTTAGCACTCAACCATGCCTGCCAACTCACGGGGAGCTGCAGTTGAAACACATCAAACAAGCTCAGCGCCAACAGCAACAGCATGGCAGACAGCGCAGCCAACACCCATGGACTTTGCAGATAACGGTGCAAACTGGCACCTGTTTTTGCAGCCATCAAGCCAATCAGCGCATACACCAACGCCATACCTGTCACATAAGCAAAAGCAAGGGCAAGGCCTCGTCTTTTTGACACGACCTGCTGTCCAGCCAAAATACCAGATAAAATCGGCACCATGGGCAACATACATGGCGTGAGTGAAAGCAACACACCCAAACCAAACATAAACAACAACGCAACAGGAACATTATGGGCATCAAACAATTGACGCGCATATGCTGAATTATCTGGTGCGCTGGCTGCTGACCCCTCAATATTTTTTGAAGCACCGACAAGGGGCGGTGCATTGACCCCCGCCTGAGTCGCCAATCCCTCTCGAGCTGCAAGATCACTTATCGGCTTTGGGCTGAGTGGAATTGTAACCGTAGGCGCTTGTGCCACCAATGGGTCACGAGACGGAGAAAGGGCTGTTTTTTTATCCGCCAATTGTGCATTCACAGCGGGCTTGATCCCCCCTGCCACCGAGTTGTTTTCGGCATGGGCCGTCAAAACCTCTTGTGTTTTACGAGGTGGATAGCACAACCCCCCATCGGCACAACCTCGCGACGTGACCACCAATTTAAACAAACCATCGCCTTTGACTGGCACATCAAAGCTGACGCGATCATGATAAATCGCCATGTTTTTATTAAAATTTTCATCAAATTTGATCAGCGCCGCTGGTAGCTTGAACTCACCATTTTGCACCACCGCTCCATCTGGACTGACCACAGCGACAGCAAAATCATCACGATACATGTAGTAGTTGGGGGCAATAGCGAACGATACGCGCACATGCATCCCATCTCGCATGGCAGCAGAAAAGGCAAACGCTTGGTCTGGGGGTAAAAAAGACTCCGCTGCCGATAAACGACCAAAGGCCATCAACATGATGGTCAACGCGATGCTGACAAAGGCTCGACAAAATTTGAATATGGGTGACATCTCATTAACAATAAAAACAAAAAAACGGATTGAACAATCAATCCGTTATTTTACTTCATGCCACAATTTACTGCTGCGACAATCAATTTGATTACTCAGCCGCTTCTTCAGCCACTGGGCGATCGACCAACTCAACAAAAGCCATCGGTGCATTGTCGCCAACGCGGAAACCGCATTTCAGAACGCGCAAGTAACCGCCTGGACGGGTTGCATAACGTGGACCGATTTCATCAAACAACTTCTTAACGATGTCACGATCGCGCAAGCGATCAAATGCCAAACGTTGGTTTGACAATGTGTTAGTTTTACCCAAAGTGATTAAAGGCTCAATCACTTTACGCAACTCTTTTGCCTTAGGCAAAGTTGTTTTGATGACTTCGTGTTGCAACAAAGAAACAGACATGTTGCGGAACATAGCCAAACGGTGGCTGCTGGTGCGATTGAGTTTACGTAAACCTGAACGATGACGCATGATAATTTCCTTAAATAATAGATCTAAACTTCAGCTCTTCTATCCCAAATGGGCGGGCTCGTGATGTTAAATGAATACAAAAAATCGGCAATCCATCTGCCTTTTATTTGATTTTATCAAAGGTTTTGCTCAAACATCTCAAGCAAAACCTTTAATTTTAAAGCCAAAAAAGTAAGTTTTTACTTTTTTCGTACTTACACTTCCAAACCAGCTGGCGGCCAGTTCTCAAGTTTCATGCCCAAAGTCAAGCCGCGAGCAGCCAAAACTTCTTTGATTTCAGACAATGACTTACGACCCAAGTTTGGCGTTTTGAGCAAATCTTGCTCAGAACGACGAACCAAGTCACCAATGTATTGAATCGCTTCAGCTTTCAAGCAGTTCGCAGAACGAACCGTCAGCTCAAGCTCATCCACTGGGCGCAACAAGATTGGATCAAACTGTGGTGCATTCACACGTTGCGTTTGCGCATCAGCTGGATCTTCAGTGTTTTGCAAAGCGGCGAAGACAGACAATTGCTCAATCAAAATCGCTGCCGATTGGCGAACCGCTTCTTCTGGGCTGATGACACCATTGGTGTCAATGTGCATCACCACTTTGTCTAAATCCGTGCGCTGTTCAACACGCGCAGATTCAACAGCATAGCTCACACGACGAATCGGCGAGAAAGAAGCATCCAACATGATGTGACCGATTTTCTTGCTGTGATCGTCTGCAAATGCACGAACGTTACCTGGCACATAACCTCGGCCTTTTTCAATCTTGATTTGCATGTCCAGCTCGCCACCAGCCAAGTGAGCAATCACGTGATTGGGGTTAACGATTTCAACTTCGTGTGAACCTTCAATATCCGCTGCAGTCACCACACCTTCGCCTGATTTTTTCAGGGTCAGTGTAATTTCATCGCGGCTGTGTAACTTAAACACGATGCCTTTGACATTTAACAAAATATCAACGACGTCTTCTTGAACACCATCCAATGTAGAGTATTCATGCAATGCACCAGCGATTTGTACTTCGGTCGCGGCATAACCCGTCATAGAAGACAACAAAACACGACGCAACGCATTACCCAACGTGTGGCCATAACCGCGTTCGAAAGGTTCTAAGACGACTTTCGCGCTGTACTCACCCGTGGCTTCCACTTGAATGTTGCGAGGCTTTAAGAATGCGTTTTTAGACATGGAATTCCTTTCAACTAAGCCATGCGCGAGTCAAAAGCACATGACTTGGGGTGATGTGAAAAACCTCACCTGTGATCAGCAGGCAAGGGGTGCCGCATTAACGTGAGTACAACTCGACGATCAAGCTTTCATTCACATCTTGTGCAACATCAGAACGGTCTGGCGCCGCTTTGAACGTGCCTTCCATTTTTTTCGCATCAACAGAAACCCATGATGGCATGCCAACTTGTTCAGCCAATTGCAAAGCTTCAGCAATACGAACTTGTTTCTTTGCTTTTTCAGTCACAGTGATGACATCACCCGCTTTGATTTGAATCGAAGGGATATTGGCCACTGCACCATTCAAAACGATTGACTTGTGGCTAACCAATTGACGTGCTTCGGCGCGTGTTGAGCCAAAACCCATGCGGTAAACCACGTTATCCATACGTTGCTCGAGCAAGCGCACCAAGTTTTCACCTGTGTTACCACGCAAACGATCGGCTTCAGCAAAATAGCGGCGGAATTGACGTTCCAATACACCATACATGCGTTTGAGTTTTTGCTTTTCACGCAATTGGAGACCGAAGTCAGACGTACGCATGCCCGATTTGGCACCGTGTTGACCTGGTTTAACATCCAATTTGCATTTTGAGTCTAAAGTGCGGCGTGCACTTTTCAAGAATAAATCTGTGCCTTCACGGCGGGCTAACTTAGCCTTTGGTCCTAAATAACGTGCCACAATGGTTCCTTGAGTTAAATGCGATCAGCTCCACCGAGCTGGCGCACGTTTTTAGTTTAAACGCAGGCGCGAGTACTAAAAACAGTGGTCTTAATTGATAAAATCATCAAAAAATAAAACAAAAATACAAACGCGCAAAAAATAAAGGTTATTTTTTGCGCTTACAACATGCTGCAACACCCAATATTGAAAATATTTTTTGCTACAACAAAAACGAAAAGCGTAACCGCTAATTATACATAGCGATTACGCATCGGTCAATCGAATCAATTAGATGCGACGACGTTTTGGCGGACGGCAGCCATTGTGTGGTACTGGCGTCACATCTTGAATCGATGTGATTTTGATACCCAATGCATTCATCGCACGAACTGAAGATTCGCGACCTGGTCCAGGACCCGTGATGCGCACTTCCAAGTTCTTAATGCCGTATTCCAACGCCACTTTACCTGCAGTTTCAGCTGCAACTTGAGCTGCAAATGGTGTTGATTTACGTGAACCTTTAAAACCCGCGCCACCCGCTGTAGCCCAAGACAAAGCATTGCCTTGACGGTCTGTAATCGTAACGATTGTGTTATTGAAAGACGCGTGAACATGCAGGATGCCGTCAACGACGTTCTTTTTAACTTTTTTACGCGCGCGAGCTGCGGCGTTATTTGCTGCTTTTGCCATGATTATCCTTTAGTGCCGATTATTTTTTACCAGCAATACTTGCTTTGCGTGGACCTTTACGCGTGCGCGCATTGGTTTTAGTGCGTTGACCGCGGCAAGGCAAACCTTTGCGATGACGCATACCACGGTAGCAACCCAAGTCGATCAAACGTTTGATTGACATGGTCACTTCGCGACGCAAATCACCTTCAATGGTGAAAGAACCAACGGCTTCACGTAACTTTTCCAAGTCAGCGTCATCGAGGTCTTTAATTTTTTTATCAGCCGCAACGCCTGTCGCTTCACAAATCTTGAGCGCGCGTGGACGACCAATACCGAAAATCGCAGTCAAACCAATAGAGGTATGTTTGTGCGGGGGAATATTAACACCAGCAATACGTGCCATTTTTTATTTCCTTTTTAATTAACCTTGACGCTGCTTGTGACGTGGATCACTAGAGCAAATCACACGCACAACGCGATTGCGGCGAATAATTTTGCAATTGCGGCAAATGCGTTTAACAGATGCGAGTACTTTCATTTTAAAACTCCTCAACTTCTTTTCAATTTAGCCGTATTAAGTGCACTGTAAAGTGATTACTTAGAACGGAATACAATACGGGCTTTCGACAAATCATAAGGGGTCAGCTCGACCGTCACCTTATCACCAGGTAGAATGCGAATATAGTGCATGCGCATTTTTCCTGAAATATGTCCTAAAACCACATGCCCATTTTCCAGCTTGACACGAAAGGTTGCGTTGGGTAGATTTTCTACCACTTCACCTTGCATTTGAATTACATCATCTTTAGCCATGCTTATTTTGTGCCTTTAAAATTCGCTTTGCGCATCAATGATTCATACTGCTGGCTCATCATCGACGATTGAACCTGAGTCATGAAGTCCATCGCAACAACCACCAAGATCAAAACAGAAGTACCACCAAAGTAGAAAGGTACGGACCATTTCAAAATCATCAATTCAGGCAAGACACAAACCAACAACATGTAGAGCGCACCCGCCAAAGTCAATCGCGTTAAAATTTTGTCCAAGTAACGAGCTGTTTGCTCACCCGGACGAATACCTGGAATCACCGCACCGCTTTTCTTCAGGTTATCCGAAGTTTCTCGGCTATTAAATACCAATGCAGTATAAAAAAAGCAGAAAAACACGATCGCCAAAGCGTATAAGGTGATATACAAAGGCTTGCCAGGTGCCAACTCAGCCGCCCAGTCTCGTGCCCACATCGAAGTAGAAGAACCCAACCAACTTAACACCGTTGCAGGGAAAAGCAAAATCGATGACGCAAAAATTGCTGGAATCACGCCCGCCATGTTCAGTTTCAACGGCAAAAATGAACTTTGACCGCCGTATACCTTGTTACCCACTTGACGTTTTGCGTAATTAATTGGAATCTTACGTTGTGCACGCTCAACAAAAACCACAAAAGCAGTCACCAAAAGTGCCATCACAACGATAATGAAACCAGCAAATGCACTCAATGAACCCGTGTTAATCATCTCAAACAATTGAGCAACACCTCGTGGAAGACCTGAAACAATGCCACTGAAAATAATGATTGAGATGCCATTGCCTAAACCACGCTCAGTAATTTGCTCACCCAACCACATCAAGAACATTGTGCCGGTCACCAAGCTAATGACGGTCATGAATTTAAACATGAAACCAGGCTCAGCCACCATCCCCTGCTGGCTTTCGAGCCAAGAGGCAATCGTGAACGACTGAATCACAGCAAGAATCAAAGTGAAATACCGCGTATATTGCGTGATTTTACGTTGCCCTGAAGCGCCTTCTTTTTGCAAAGCAGTGATTGCAGGAACAACAATCCCAGCCAACTGCATGATGATCGATGCCGAGATGTAAGGTGTAATGCCCAAGGCAATAATGGTTGCACGACTTAACGCACCACCTGAAAACAAGTTCATCAAACCCAAAACACCACTTTGATTTGACTGTTTACTGAATAAATCAGCCAACACACTTGCATTAACGCCAGGGACAGGCACGTGAGCACAAATTCTGTACACAACCAACGCCAACACTAAAAAAATGAGGCGTTGTTTGAGTTCAGAACTGCCTTGAGCCTTACCGGCTTGACTAGATAATTTGGCTGTAGCCACAAATACCTCTCAATTACTCGGCAATAGAGCCGCCAGCCGCTTCAATGGCAGCGCGCGCACCTTTAGTGGCGGCGATACCTTTCAAGCTGACTTTACGGCTAATTTCGCCAGTCGCAATGACTTTAACGCTGGTGATCAGTTGACCCAACAAACCAGCTTGCTTCAATGCTTGCAAATCGATGTCATCCACCGGCAAACTTTGCAAATCAGCCAAAGTCACTTCACCAACAAACGCACGAGTCACAGATGTGAAACCACGTTTTGGCAAACGACGGTGCATTGGCATTTGACCACCTTCAAAGCCCAAGCGGTGGAAACCACCCGAACGAGACTTTTGACCTTTGTGGCCGCGACCTGCGGTTTTACCGAAGCCTGAACCAATACCGCGGCCAACACGACGGCGATTAGCAGTCGCACCAGCTGCAGGAGCAATGGTATTTAAAAACATGTGTTTCTCCGTTTTTACTTGATGTTATTAATCAACAATGCTGACTAAATAACGGACTTTATTGATCATGCCGCGTACTGCTGGCGTGTCTTCTAATTCGCGCACTTGACGGATTTTTTTCAAGCCGAGGCCTGCTACCGTGTCACGATGCGATTGTTTGGTGCCGATCACACTTTTTACCAAGGTGACTTTTAATGTTTTTTCAGCCATTATTGTTCCCCTTAAGCCGTGATGTCTTCAACAGTCAAACCGCGCTTTGCAGCGATGTCTGAAGGTGTTGATTGCTTGCGCAAACCGTCGAGGGTTGCACGAACCATGTTGTACGGATTGCTTGAACCGAGTGATTTTGCAACCACATTGGTCACGCCCATCACGTCAAACACGGCGCGCATTGGACCACCCGCGATGATACCAGTACCATCTTTTGCAGGTGACATCAACACAGTAGCTGCACCGTGTTTACCTGTCACAGAGTGTTGCAATGTACCATTTTTCAACGGGATGCGAACCATTGAGCGACGCGCTTGATCCATGGCTTTTTGAACAGCCACAGGTACTTCACGTGCTTTACCCTTGCCCATGCCGATGCGACCATCGCCATCACCAACCACTGTCAATGCGGCAAAACCCATGATGCGACCACCCTTGACCACTTTGGTCACGCGGTTGACTGCAATCATCTTCTCGCGTAAGCCGTCTTCTGCTTGCGATTGATCTTTTGCTTGAACTTTAGACATACAAATTCCTTAATATTGTCGTTGGACGTGGCTTAGAACTGCAAGCCAGCTTCACGAGCTGCTTCAGCCAACGCTTTAACGCGACCATGGTATTGAAAACCTGAACGGTCAAACGCCACTTGAGTCACACCCGCAGCTTTTGCTTTTTCAGCAATGGCTGCACCAACTGCTGTGGCTGCGGCTACGTTGCTGCCGTTACCTTTTAATTGCTCACGTAAGCTCGCCTCTTGGCTAGAAACCGTTGCTAAAACCTTGCTACCTGACGCGTCGATTAAAGTCGCGTAGATGTGCAAGTTGGTACGGTTAACGACCAAACGATTGACTTTCAACTCAGCAATTTTGGCACGGGTTTTGCGTGCTCGGCGCAAACGCGCTTGCTTTTTGTCTTGCATCATAATTCCTTTAAAGAATCGATTTTAAAAGGAGTTGCATCGCTTTTATAACAACACAACTCATCTTAACGATTATTTTTTCTTGGTTTCTTTCAACAACACCACTTCACCGGTGTAACGCACACCCTTGCCTTTGTAAGGCTCTGGTGGACGATAAGCGCGCACTTCTGCAGCCACTTGACCGACTTGTTGTTTATTCACACCTTTGATGACGATCTCAGTTTGAGTTGGTGTTTCAGCGACGACACCCTCTGGCATGACGTGAAACACATCATGAGAGAAGCCGAGCTCCAATTTCAAACCATTGTTTTCAGCTTTGGCACGGTAACCAACGCCAACCAAATTCAGGCGTTTTTCAAAGCCTTTGGTCACACCGTGAACCATGTTTGCCAAAATAGCACGGGTTGTGCCTGACAATGCATTTGATTCACGTGATTCGTCGTTACGCGTGACAGCCAATTGACCGTCTTCATTTTTTACAGTGATTTTGTCGCTCAAAACCATTGACAAAGCACCCAAAGCACCTTTAACAGTGATTGCATTGCCATTCAATGTCACTTCTGCACCACTCAACGCAACCGGATGTTTACCTACACGAGACATATTATTCTCCCTTTCCGATTACGCTACGACGCACAACACTTCGCCGCCGACGCCTAATGCACGTGCTTTGCGGTCAGTGATGACGCCTTTAGAGGTTGACAAAATCGCGACGCCCAAACCATCCATAACGCGTGGAATGGCATCACTTTGGCGATAAACGCGCAAGCCAGGCTTAGATACACGCTCAATACGCACGATGACCGCTTGGCCAGCATGGTATTTCAACGCGATGTCTAAAACAGGTTTCGCTGCTTCGCCACCAATTTTAAATTCTTCAATGTAGCCTTCGTCTTTCAACACTTTCGCGATAGCAACTTTTAATTTTGAAGACGGCATAGACACAGCCGCTTTCTCAACCATTTGCGCATTGCGAATGCGTGTCAACATATCGGCAATTGGATCACTCATACTCATATTCGATTCTCCTATTACCAGCTGGCTTTAACCAAGCCCGGGATTTCACCGTTCATGGCGGCATCACGCAACTTGCTGCGACCCAAACCAAACTGACGGAATGTGCCACGTGGGCGACCTGTCAATTGGCAACGGTTACGCAAACGAGTGGGGTTTGCATTACGTGGCAATTGTTGCAACTTTAAACGAGCTTCATAACGCTCTTCTTCCGATTTCGATTGATCGTCAACGATGGCGACCAACGCAGCACGTTTTGCAGCAAATTTTGCCACCAACGTTTCGCGCTTTTTCTCACGGTTAATCAGGGATAACTTAGCCATTATTCCACCCTTAGTTTCTGAACGGGAATTTGAAAGCCGCCAACAACGCTTTGGCTTCCGCATCTGTTTTTGCAGTCGTTGTCACGCTGATGTTCAAGCCACGCAACGCATCGATTTTGTCATATTCAACTTCAGGGAAGATGATCTGCTCTTTAACACCGATGTTGTAGTTACCACGACCATCAAATGACTTACCATTCACACCACGGAAGTCACGCACACGAGGAAACGCGACAGTGACCAAACGGTCTAAGAATTCGTACATTTGCACGCCGCGCAATGTCACCATGCAACCAATCGGGTAGTCTTCACGGATTTTGAAACCCGCAATCGCTTTACGCGCTTTGGTCACCACAGGTTTTTGACCTGCGATTTTGGTCATATCGCTTACCGCATGTTCGATGACTTTTTTATCAGCAACCGCTTCACCCACACCCATGTTCAAGGTGATTTTGGTGATGCGTGGCACTTCCATTACAGATTTGTAACCGAATTTTTCGATCAATTCTGCAACGACTTTTTCTTTGTAAATATTTTGCAAACGAGACATGATATTCCCTTTACGCTACGACATCGCCGTTCGATTTAAAGACGCGAACTTTTTTACCGTCCACTTCTTTAATCGCAACGCGATCCGCTTTTTGGGTTTTGGCATTAAACAACGCAACGTTTGAAATATGAATCGGCATGACTTTGTCAATGATGCCGCCTTCTTTATTCAACATTGGGTTGGGACGTTGGTGTTTTTTCACCATATTGATGCCTTCGACTGTAACGTAGTCGGCGTCAACGCGTTGAGACACAACGCCACGCTTGCCTTTATCTTTGCCTGTTAAAACAACAACATTATCGCCTTTGCGAATTTTTTCCATGTCGTTCTCCTTACAGCACTTCTGGCGCCAAAGACACGATCTTCATGAACTTTTCACCACGCAATTCGCGGGTTACTGGGCCAAAGATGCGGGTGCCGATCGGCTCCAACTTAGCATTCAACAATACAGCTGCGTTGTCATCAAACTTGACTTTCGAGCCATCAGAGCGGCGCACGCCAGCAGCGGTGCGAACCACTACGGCATTGTAAACTTCGCCTTTTTTGACGCGACCACGTGGGGCTGCATCTTTAATGCTGACTTTGATGACATCACCAACGCTAGCATAGCGACGTTTAGAGCCGCCTAACACTTTGATACACATTACCGAACGCGCGCCCGTGTTATCGGCGACGTCCAATCTGCTTTGCATCTGAATCATGATATATATCCCAACTTGATTACCCTAATTAAAATAATCAGGCAGTCAGTTTTGGTCTCACTGCACTTCGAAGAAGGCAGCACTTGAGTAGAATCCTGTAAACCACCAGAATTTGACTTAATTGTTATCGTCGAACGACTTTAACAAAGAACCGCTATTTTAGTTCGTTTCCCCCTGAGTGCGCAAGGACTAAATCGCTTATTTGTCAACTATATAAGAAATAGATACAAAAAAACAACTCATTAAGGCTAATAGGGAAACTTCTCCCACAAACCCAATTAATATCAACAGCCTCAGAGATGAGTTTGCCCTGCAATGCAAGCACTGCAGGGCAAACACTCACGCCTTAAAAACAAGACGCAAAAAAACGCTTAACAACTTATACGATGCGCGCGGCTTCGAGCAAACGCGTTACAGCCCAAGACTTGGTCTTAGATACTGGACGTGTTTCTTCGATTTCGACGAGATCGCCTTCGTTGTATTGATTGGCTTCATCATGTGCGTGGTATTTTTTCGATTGAACGATGATTTTACCGTACAAAGGATGTGTTACACGACGCTCAACCAATACAGTCACTGTTTTGTCCATTTTGTTAGACGTAACGCGACCAGTCAATACACGACGTAAAGATTTTTGTTCACTCATTTCGTACCTGCCTTTTGGTGCATAACAGTGCGCACGCGAGCGATGTCACGGCGTACTTTTTTGAGCTGATTGACGTCGCTCAACTGTTGCATCGCGCGTTGCATACGCAAGTTAAATTGCGTTTTCAACAAGGCGCTCAGCTCAGTTTGCAATGCCGCTGCGTCTTTGGTCAATAATTCTTTTGCTGACATAATACTCTCCTTAACCGCCAATGGTGCGCGTGACGAAAACGCACTTCAATGGCAATTTGGCTTCTGCCAAACGGAAGGCTTGACGTGCCAAATCTTCTGACACACCGTCCATCTCGTACAGCATTTTACCTGGTTGAATTTCAGCAACATAGTACTCGGGATTACCCTTACCGTTACCCATACGCACCTCTGCAGGCTTGTTTGAGATTGGTTTGTCTGGGTAAATACGAATCCAAATACGACCGCCACGTTTAATGTGACGGGTCATGGCACGACGTGCTGCTTCAATTTGGCGCGCAGTGATACGACCACGCTCCACTGATTTCAAGCCAAAATCACCGAAAGACACATCTGCGCCACGGGTAGCGACGCCTGTGTTACGGCCTTTTTGCTCTTTACGATACTTTCTACGTGCGGGTTGCAACATAATTATTCTCCTGCACCAGCTGGTTTAGCATCCGATGGTTTGCGTGTATTACGACGCGCACCGGGTGCATCACCATCACGACGCTTACGATCACCCGATGGGCGGCCTTCGCGACGCGGTTGTTTTTTATCATCTTTACCATCATGCTCATAGCCTGTGCCTGGCAAAACGCGACGATCCAACGTATCGCCTTTGTAGACCCAAACTTTGATACCGATGATGCCGTATGTGGTCAAAGCAGTTGATGTGGCGTAATCGATGTTCGCTTTGAGGGTGTGCAAAGGCACACGACCTTCACGCTGCCACTCTGAACGAGCGATTTCAATACCATTCAAACGACCTGAGCTCATGATTTTGATGCCTTGTGCGCCCATGCGGGTTGCACCTTGCATCGCACGGCGCATCGCACGGCGGAACATGACACGTTTTTCGAGTTGCTGAGCAATGCCATCACCGATCAATTGCGCATCGATTTCAGGCTTACGCACTTCTTCAATGTTCACATGCACAGGCACATTCATCAGCTTTTGCAAATCAGCGCGCAACACCTCGATGTCCTCGCCTTTTTTGCCAATGACCACGCCAGGGCGTGAGCTGAAAATGGTGATGCGTGCGGTTTTCGCAGGGCGTTCGATCAAAACACGCGCCACCGAAGCATTTTTCAATTTTTTCTTGAGGTACTCGCGTACTTTCAAATCTTCATTGAGGGTTGCTGCGAATTCGCTGTTTTTAGCGTACCAACGAGAATCCCAATCCTTGGTGACTTGCAAACGAAAGCCAGTAGGGTTAATCTTTTGTCCCATCTTGACTCCTTATTGTCCGACAGTCACACTGATGTGACAGGTTTGTTTTTCGATGCTGTTGCCACGGCCTTTGGCGCGTGCCGACATACGTTTCAAAGATGTACCTTTATCGATGAAGATGCGCGTAACGCGCAATTCGTCGATGTCTGCACCATCATTGTGCTCGGCATTGGCAATTGCTGATTCCAAAACCTTCTTGATGATCACAGCCGCTTTCTTTTGCGTGAAAGCCAAGGTGTTGAGCGCTGCTTCAACTTGTTTGCCGCGAATCAAATCGGCCACCAAACGGCCTTTTTGAGCCGACAAGCGCACACCACGTAAAATAGCTGTAGTTTCCATAACGCTTATCCTTATTTCTTCGCTTTTTTGTCCGCCGCGTGACCTTTAAAGGTACGGGTTAGGGCAAACTCGCCGAGTTTATGACCGACCATATTTTCAGAAATATAGACAGGCACGTGCTGACGGCCGTTGTGCACTGCAATGGTTAAGCCAATGAAATCAGGCAAAACCGTTGAGCGACGAGACCACGTTTTAATTGGTTTTTTGTCACGATTTGCGACCGCTACTTCCACTTTTTTCAATAAGTGAGCGTCACAAAATGGACCTTTTTTGACTGAACGAGCCATTTGCTACTCCTTATTTAAAGCGACGTTTAACGATCATGCTGGTCGTGCGCTTATTGCGACGCGTACGGTAGCCTTTGGTTTTTTGACCCCATGGTGACACAGGATGCATACCAGCTGACGTACGACCTTCACCACCACCGTGCGGGTGATCGACCGGATTCATGACCACACCACGAACCGTTGGACGAATACCGCGCCAGCGTGTCGCACCGGCCTTACCGATTTGACGCAGACCGTGTTCTTCATTACCCACTTCACCAATGGTTGCACGGCAGTCAACGTGTACACGACGAACCTCACCTGAACGCAAACGGAGCTGAGCATAAACGCCTTCACGAGCCATCAATTGAACTGAAGTACCTGCTGAGCGTGCAATTTGCGCGCCTTTGCCTGGTTTCATTTCGATGCAGTGAATCGTACTGCCCACAGGAATATTGCGGATTGGTAAAGTGTTACCCGCTTTGATTGGGGCTTCCGCACCACTCACGAGCTCTTGACCAGCCACAACACCACGCGGGGCGATGATGTAACGACGTTCGCCATCTTTGTACAACAATAAAGCGATGTTTGCAGAACGGTTAGGATCATATTCCAAACGCTCAACTTTAGCGATGATGCCGTCTTTGTCATTGCGCTTGAAGTCGATCATACGGTAGTGGTGCTTGTGACCGCCACCTTTATGACGGGTTGTGATCACACCACGGTGATTACGACCTGCATTTTGCTTTTGAGCTTCCAACAAAGGTGCATGGGGCGCGCCCTTATGCAACTCTTTGTTGACCACTTTCACGAGGCCACGACGGCCAGGCGAGGTTGGCTTGACTTTTACGAGTGCCATATTATTTCACCTCCTCGTCAAAGTGGATCTCTTGGCCTTGTTTTAAGGCCACGTAAGCGATGCGCGTATTTGAGCGTTTGCCCATGCGTTTGCCTGCACGTTTGGTTTTACCTTTACGGTTCAACACACGAACAGCATCAACTTCCACTTTAAACAATAATTCAACCGCCGCTTTGATTTCAGGCTTGGTCGCTGTAGGAACAACGCGAAATGCAACGTGTTCATTTTTTTCAGCGATGAAAGTGCTTTTTTCAGAAACGATCGGCGCCAGGATAACTTGCATTAAACGGTCTTGATTCATGACAAGATCTCCTCGATTTGCGCTACCGCTGCTTTGGTCACCAATACTTTACCGTAGAACAACAACGACAATGGATCTGCATGTTTAGGCTCGCAAACATAAACATTGACCAAGTTGCGCGCCGCCAAGAACAAGTTCTCAGAGTAATCGGCAGTGATGATCATGGCTGAATCTGTGCCCAATGCTTTCAATTTGTCAGCAACCAGCTTGGTTTTAGGTGCTTCAACTGCGAAGTCTTCAACCACAACCAAACGGCCTTCACGGGCCAATTGCGACAAAATGCTGCACATCGCTGCGCGATGCATTTTACGGTTAACTTTTTGTGTGAAATTCTCATCAGGAGAATTCGGGAACGCGCGTCCACCCCCACGCCAGATTGGCGAAGATGTCATACCTGAACGTGCACGACCGGTACCTTTTTGAGCCCAAGGCTTTTTGGTACTGTGCTTAACAGTTTGACGATCTTTTTGTTGGCGGTTGCCTGAACGGGCATTGGCTTGATATGCAACAACGATTTGATGAATCAAAGCTTCGTTGTACTCACGACCAAACACCGCATCGGAAGCAGCAACTGAACCTGCTTGACCCTGTGCATTAAAGAGCTGGATATCCATTACTTAGCTCCTTTAACTTTAACCGCAGCGCGAACCATGATGTTGCCGTTTTTAGCACCAGGAACAGCGCCTTTAACCAACAACAAACCACGCTCAACGTCGACGCGTGCGATTTCTAAATTTTGTACTGTGCAGCTGACATCACCCATGTGACCCGTCATGCGCTTACCAGGGAAAACGCGACCTGGATCTTGCGCCATACCGATCGAACCGGGGACATTGTGCGAACGAGAGTTACCATGCGAAGCGCGGCCAGAAGCGAAATTGTAACGCTTGATCGTACCTGCATAGCCTTTACCAATTGTGACACCAGAAACGTCAACTTTTTGGCCGGCTTGGAAAATCTCAACAGTCACGCTCGAACCTGCTGACAATTGCGCGAGCGCATCAGCATCCAAACGAAACTCTTTAGTGAAGGAACCCGCCTCTGCACCTGCTTTTGCCAAATGACCCGCTTGGGCTTTAGCAACACGTGATGCACGACGAGCACCGTAGGCGACCTGAACGGCGGCATAGCCGTCGACTTCAGGCGTCTTAACTTGGGTAACGCGATTGCCAGACACATCCAACACAGTTACCGGGATAGAAGCACCATCCTCAGTAAAAATGCGGGTCATGCCGACCTTGCGCCCCAATAGACCCAGTCCATTGTGACTCATTATAAACTCCATCCTCGACTGCGATTGGTCGAGCTAGATTACCATTTAGCGATATTTTGATTAATACCGCCTCTTAAAAAACCTTTTTACATCCAAACAAAAAGGTTAGCTTTGTATGATATTACAATTCAAAACAATACGCAAGCATCAGATCACAATAACCCTCTAATTTACAAAGCTTTTGCGCTTTTACGACACCCAAGCCAACGCCACCTCTTAAATGTAAAAAAACGCACTCAAAGGTGCGTTTTTTTACAGATCTAAAACCAATTACACTTTAATTTCAACATCTACGCCAGCTGGCAAATCGAGTTTCATCAAAGCGTCAACCGTTTTGTCCGTAGGATCAACGATGTCCATCAAACGTTGATGCGTACGAATCTCAAACTGGTCACGTGAAGTTTTGTTCACGTGTGGTGAGCGCAATACGTCAAAGCGCTGAATGCGTGTTGGCAAAGGTACTGGACCCTTAACAATCGCGCCCGTGCGCTTTGCAGTTTCAACGATTTCAGCTGCAGACTGATCGATCAAACGATAATCAAACGCCTTTAAACGAATACGAATTTTAGTGCTTGCCATGATATGACTTTCTAAAGAACAAGGTGAAATCAACTTCACCAAACAATAAAGAACAACTTAACTTGAAACACTGGGTGGCGCACCACCCAGTGCAATACAACTTTAATACAGTTTTAAATCAAAAGCAATTAAGCAATGATTTTAGCCACAACGCCCGCACCAACAGTACGACCACCTTCACGAATCGCGAAGCGCAAGCCTTCTTCCATCGCGATTGGGGCGATCAGTTCGACGCTGATTGATACGTTGTCACCTGGCATGACCATTTCTTTGCCTTCTGGCAAAGACACTGCACCGGTCACGTCCGTTGTACGGAAGTAGAACTGTGGACGGTAGTTGTTGAAGAATGGTGTGTGACGACCACCTTCGTCTTTTGACAAGACGTAGATTTCTGCGTCAAACTTGGTGTGCGGTTTGATTGAGCCTGGTTTGCACAGGACTTGACCACGTTGCACGTCTTCACGTTTTGTACCACGGAGCAATACGCCGACGTTGTCGCCTGCTTGACCTTGGTCGAGCAATTTGCGGAACATTTCAACACCAGTACATGTTGTCACTTGTGTGTCTGCGATACCAACGATTTCGAGTGATTCACCGACTTTAACGATGCCACGTTCGATACGACCAGTCACCACCGTGCCACGACCAGAGATTGAGAACACGTCTTCGATTGGCAACAAGAATGTGCCGTCAACTGCGCGTTCTGGTGTTGGGATGTATGAGTCCAATGCATCGCCCAAAGCCAAAATAGCAGGTTCGCCGATCGGTGATTGGTCGCCTTCTAAAGCCAATTTCGCAGAGCCTTTAACGATAGGTACGTCGTCGCCTGGGAAATCGTATTTAGACAATAATTCACGAACTTCCATTTCAACCAATTCGAGCAATTCTTCGTCGTCGACCATGTCGCATTTGTTCAAGAATACGAGGATGTACGGTACACCCACTTGACGTGCCAACAAGATGTGCTCACGTGTTTGTGGCATTGGGCCGTCTGCTGCTGAACATACGAGGATCGCGCCGTCCATTTGAGCCGCGCCGGTGATCATGTTTTTAACATAGTCAGCATGGCCTGGGCAGTCAACGTGTGCGTAGTGACGCGTGGCTGTTTCGTATTCAACGTGGGCGGTGTTGATGGTGATACCACGCGCTTTTTCTTCTGGTGCCGCGTCAATGTCTGCGTAACCTTTGGCTTCGCCACCGAATTTTTTTGACAAAATCGTGGTGATTGCCGCTGTTAATGTTGTTTTACCGTGATCAACGTGACCAATCGTGCCTACGTTGACGTGTGGTTTGGTCCGTTCGAACTTACCTTTTGCCATGATATATCCAATCTTATTTTTAATAACGGGCGATCTTCACGACCGCCCATGTGTGAGTTTTAGTGCATTACTTCGCGCGGGCGCTCATAACGGCCTCAACCACGTTACGCGGTGCTTCTGCGTAGTGTTTGAATTCCATTGAGTACGTTGCGCGACCTTGCGTAGCTGAACGCAAATCGGTTGAGTAACCAAACATTTCTGACAATGGGACTTCAGCTTTAATTTCTTTGCCGCCGCCAATCATGTCGTCCATGCCCTGAACCATACCACGGCGTGATGACAAATCGCCCATCACCGTACCCGTGTATTCTTCAGGTGTTTCAACAACCACATACATCATCGGCTCGAGCAAGACAGGTTTTGCTTTACGCATACCTTCTTTAAAAGCCATCGAGCCAGCCATACGGAACGCATTCTCATTCGAGTCAACGTCATGGTATGAACCAAAGTGCAAAGTCACTTTCACGTCAACCACTGGATAACCAGCAATCACACCTGATTTCAACGTTTCTTCAACACCCTTACCAACCGCAGGAATGAATTCGCGAGGCACCACACCGCCCTTAATTGCATCCACAAACTCAAAACCAAGGCCTGGCGCTTGTGGTTCGAGTTTCAGGATCACGTGACCGTATTGACCACGACCACCTGATTGCTTAACAAACTTCGCCTCAGCATTTTCAACCGTATCACGAATGGTTTCACGGTAAGCCACTTGTGGTTTACCCACGTTAGCTTCAACGTTAAATTCACGCTTCATGCGATCAACGATAATTTCCAAGTGCAACTCACCCATACCACCGATGAGGGTTTGACCTGATTCTTCGTCAGTCGATACGCGGAATGAAGGATCTTCTTGCGCTAAACGGTTCAACGCCAAGCCCATTTTCTCTTGGTCGGCCTTGGTTTTTGGCTCAACCGCTTGAGAAATCACGGGCTCAGGGAACACCATGCGTTCCAAGATGATCGGTGCGTCCAATGCGCACAAGGTTTCACCCGTGGTCACATCTTTCAAGCCGATACATGCGGCGATGTCGCCTGCCAACACTTCTTCAACAGGTTCACGTGCGTTTGCATGCATTTGAACGATACGACCCACGCGTTCTTTTTTGTCTTTCACCGCATTCAAAACGGTTTCACCCGCTTTTAACACACCTGAATACACGCGAACGAAAGTCAATTGACCGACGAATGGATCCGTCATCAATTTAAACGCCAAAGCTGAGAATTTCTCTTTGTCATCCGCTTTACGCGTGATGGGGTTGCCGTCCTCGTCTTCACCCGTGATTGGTTTCACGTCAATCGGAGATGGCATGAAGTCCAGAACCGCGTCCAACATGGCTTGTACACCCTTGTTTTTAAACGCAGAACCGCACAGCATCGGTTGAATTTCACAAGCCAAAGTGCGGATACGCAAAGCTTGTTTGATTTCAGCTTCAGTCAAATCGCCTTCTTCAAGGTATTTGTTCATCAACTCTTCTGATGCTTCAGCAGCAGACTCAACCATTTTTTCGCGCCATTCGTTGGCAGTCGCCACCAAATCCGCAGGGATATCGCCATACTCAAAGGTTACACCTTTGTCTTCGTCCCAAATGATGGCTTTCATCTTAATCAAATCAACCACGCCTTGGAAGTTTTCTTCCGCGCCGATTGGAATTTGAATAGGCACCGGATTGGCGCGCAAACGCAATTTCATGCCTTCAACGACTTTAAAAAAGTTCGCGCCAGTGCGGTCCATTTTGTTCACGAACGCCAAACGAGGCACCGCGTATTTGTTGGCTTGACGCCAAACGGTCTCAGATTGCGGCTGAACGCCACCCACTGCACAGTACACCATGCACGCACCGTCCAAAACACGCATCGAACGCTCAACTTCAATCGTGAAGTCGACGTGACCTGGGGTGTCAATGATATTGATGCGATGCTCTGGGTAGTTTTTGGCCATGCCGCTCCAAAAAGCAGTGGTTGCAGCAGAAGTGATCGTGATACCACGCTCTTGCTCTTGCTCCATCCAATCCATTGTTGCCGCGCCGTCATGCACTTCACCAATTTTGTGGTTCACGCCTGTGTAAAACAATACGCGTTCAGTCGTTGTGGTTTTACCTGCGTCAATGTGCGCAGAAATACCAATATTACGATAACGCTCAATAGGGGTCTTGCGAGCCATAATAATCCTTTGGCAAAAAAAGCATCGATCTACTTTTTTTGATTTCTAATGTTAGAAAATTTGCACAGGCAACCTGTACAAATTTTGCGGTAAAAACAGTTTAAAACACAACTGTTTCACCAGTATGTATTGGGCTTAAAGCACTCAATTCAACGTTTTAAACTCCCACTTTTTTGCAAGAAATTGGTGGAAACCAGCATCACTCGCACAGCCATGCGTTTTTTCGCACAACCACACCAATCAGCCACTGCCCCACCAACCCTCACAACAAAAAGCAAAAATTAGAAACGGAAGTGGCTAAATGCTTTATTCGCTTCAGCCATACGATGCACTTCATCACGCTTTTTCATTGCACCGCCACGGCCTTCAGCCGCATCCATCAACTCACCAGCCAAACGCAAAGCCATGGTTTTTTCACCACGCTTTTTAGCCGCTTCACGCAACCAACGCATCGACAATGCCATGCGACGCGATGGACGAACTTCAACTGGAACTTGATAGTTGGCACCACCGACGCGGCGGCTTTTCACTTCAACCATTGGCTTTGCGTTATTCAACGCAGTGGCAAAAACTTCCAATGGATCTTTACCTGTTTTGGTAGCAATTTGCTCCAAAGCACCGTAAGCAATGCCTTCAGCTACGGCTTTTTTGCCAGACAACATGATCACATTCATGAACTTGGCTAAATCAACACTTCCAAACTTTGGGTCTGGCAAAATATCACGTTTTGGGACTTCACGACGACGAGGCATCTCATCTTCCTTTCTTCAGTTGGGCTACACTTTACGAGCCCTGACGGCGAACAATATTAAAACCACGCACCGTCACTTACTCGGCATCCAATTCAACTGGATCACCGCGCTATATTAAAAAAATCTTAGTTAAACCTAAACATCTCAGCAGCAACTAAATTACTTAGCCGCTTTAGGACGCTTCGCGCCATATTTAGAACGAGATTGCTTACGGTCTTTAACACCTTGCAAGTCCAAAGAACCGCGCACGATGTGATAACGCACACCAGGCAAATCCTTAACACGACCGCCGCGAATTAACACGACGCTATGCTCTTGCAAGTTATGACCTTCACCGCCGATGTACGAAATCACTTCGAAGCCATTCGTCAAACGAACTTTGGCCACTTTACGCATCGCAGAGTTAGGTTTTTTAGGGGTAGTTGTGTACACACGAGTGCACACACCGCGTTTTTGCGGGCAGTTGTCCAGCGCAGGGCTTTTGCTGGCTTCACGCAATACAGTGCGTGGTTTACGCACTAACTGGTTAATCGTTGGCATTGTTTACATCCAATATAAAAACATAGTTCATTTAATCACGGCAATCACGATTGCACTTTTCACTGACACCTTTGATGCTAACAAGGCATAAGTTACTGATTAAACACGTTTATTTCACCAAAACAGACTTCACATAACCCAAAAGGCACGCAATTCGTCCACTACAATGAACTTTACATCATACGCGACAAAGCAAAAGGGGTCAACGCCTTTCAAGCGTTGACCCCTGTTAACATTCTGAAAACACATGACTTTTAATTATTTTACAACACCTTTACAGCACCCTTGAATTCAGAACCATACAACAGCCGATGCCCGCAGAAGCTCACATCCACTCCTGCACTTTTGATTGAGCTTGCGCAAAATTAGGCGCATCCACTTCATCCTCAAAACTCACAATTTCAAAATTGGCCTCATCCGCAAGCACCGCCCTAATGAGCAGGTTATTCAACGCGTGGCCTGATTTGTAAGCGCTGTACGATGCCAAAATAGGGTAACCAATCACGTACAAATCACCGATGGCATCTAAAATTTTATGTTTCACAAACTCATCGCTGTAACGCAAGCCTTCAGGGTTAAGTATTTTATATTCGTCCATCACGATCGCATTCGACAAACTGCCTCCCTGAGCCAAGCCCAAGCCTCGCAATGCCTCGACATCTTGAATAAAGCCGAACGTGCGCGCGCGCGCGATGTGCTTCACAAAAGCATCACCAACAAAATCAAGCTCAAAAAAATTACCGGTCTGGTCAATGGCGGGATGATCGAAATCAATGTCAAAGCGGGTTTTGAAACCAAAATACGGATCAAGCCGCGCCCATTTATCCCCTTCAGAAACTGAGACCGACTGCATGATTCGAATGAATTTGCGCGGCGCCTCTTGAGCGACCAAACCCACCGACCGAATCAAATACACAAAGCTGGTCGCGCTGCCATCCATGATTGGAATCTCTGGCGCATTCACTTCAACAATCACATTGTCCACACCCAATCCTGCAAGAGCGGACATCAAATGCTCGATGGTCAGCACACGCGCTTGAGGGTTATCGGGATGAGCCAAGGTGGTGGCCATGCGCGTATCCACCACCGCATCAGCAACCGCACAGATGTCAAGGCTCGCATCCACATCCACACGACGATACACCACCCCAGTATTCACAGGTGCAGGCTTAAGCGTCAGCACAACCTTACGCCCCGAATGCAAGCCAATGCCCGTTGTTTTAACCTCAGCAGCGAGGGTTTTTTGCAGAAGCGCACTCATACCATTCAATCCAAACTTTTCAATGAAAGGTTTTATTATAAATCGACTTTAATAAAAGTGAATTTATAGTAAAACCCTTAACAATGCGGTGCCCCCGCATGCACACATGAACAGCCATAGCCATGACAAACGATGCATGCTTCATTTCGACACAAAAGCCCATCGCTCCAAAGGGGGAAGAGCGATGGGTAAAACGCGTTCGACGCCCAAAAGCAAGGGGAGCGCTTTTGAGCGTACTTACGACATGATCAATCTGCTTGGCGACGCAAGAATGCAGGCACGTCCAAATCAGAGAAATCCTCACCATTGACCACACGCGGTGCCACTTGTTCGCGTTGACGACGCATGAATGTAGGCTCAGACAGCTCTTCATAGCTATCAAACGTCTGCACCAAGCCGCGATGTGGATCACGCATGGCCGTCTCAGCAACAGCCGCGTTGTGTGCATAACCACGGTAACCCACTGGGTCTGCCACAGGCGCCACATGTGCTGGGGCAACAGCGGCAACAACAGGCGCAGCTGCTTGGGCAACAGGGGCTGACACACGGTCACCGGATCCTGTTTTTGTTGTGTCCGCATAGTCGGCATAAGCCGCACCACCCAAGCCCGTCGCCACGACAGTGACTCGCAATTGATCGCCCAATGATTCATCGTACACAAAACCATAAATCACGGTCGCATCGTCCGATGCTGTATCACGAATGATGCTCACCACTTCGCGGGTTTCACGTGCTTTCAATGTTTCACGAGATGCTGAAATATTGATCAAAATACCGCGTGCACCTGACAAATTCACGCCATCCAGCAATGGGCTGGCCACGGCTTCTTCGGCGGCAATGCGCGCACGGCTCGAACCCGATGCAATCGCCGTACCCATCATGGCGCGACCTTGCTCCCCCATCACCGTTTTTACGTCATTGAAGTCGACGTTGATGTGACCATCCACGTTGATGATTTCAGCAATGCCAGCAACAGCATTGTTCAGAACATCGTCGGCGGCATGAAATGCCTCATCCATTGCCACATCGTCACCCAATATTTCTTCAAGCTTATCGTTCAATACAACAATTAACGAGTCGACATTGGCTTCCAAAGCAGCCAAACCTTCATCGGCCAACTTCATGCGGCGCGCACCTTCATACGAAAAGGGCTTGGACACCACGGCCACTGTCAAAATGCCCATGCTTTTGGCCACTTCAGCAATCACAGGTGCAGCACCCGTGCCCGTACCACCGCCCATGCCCGCAGTGATGAACACCATGTTCGCATCACGCAACAAATCTGCAATGCGCTCACGGTTTTCTTCTGCCGCCGCACGAGCCACTTCTGGTTTCGCACCAGCGCCTAAGCCACTGGAGCCCAACTGCAATTTATTCACTGCGGTGGCATGTTTCAATGCCTGCGCATCGGTATTGGCACAAATAAATTCGACACCCGACACCCCACGGGCAATCATGTGCTGCACAGCATTACCGCCCGCCCCGCCTACGCCCACGACCTTGATGATCGTACCTTCTGGCTTCTCATTCAACATTTCGAAGTTCATACTATTTCCCCTTTTATAAACACACGTTAAGACTTCATTTCCAAAAAAAGCAAAACATGCTTTTTTGAATTTTTTCAAGTAAGCAATTTCGCGCCTTCCTTTTATACCACTTCACAGCCCGAAACCATTAAACCGAACACCCTCAAGGCATTCAATGAAACGGCACACTTTTAAAACGTTTTAACAAACCAATCTTTCATCTTGGCCCACACGGATTGCTGAGAGCCGTCATTGACATTCGATTGAACACGTGAGCTGGTGGCATGCACGCCAGCCTGCTGATCGACCTTGGTTTGACTGCGAGCAGGCACATGAGCACGCCCCATCCCTGCTGTAGGCTCACCCTTGTGCTTACGCGCCTCCATCAACAAACCAACCACGGTTGCATAACGTGGATTACACACGATGTCGGATAAATTACCGTCATATGCAGGCTGCGCAATGCGCACAGGCTTCATAAAAACTTCCTCGGCCAACTCAGTCATGCCCGGCAACAAACTCGTCCCACCTGTCAGCACCACACCCGAGGCAATCAGATGCTCAAAACCGGCTTCAGACAAATTGCGCTGAACCAGCACAAACAACTCTTCAAGGCGAGGCTCAATCACCGCCGCCAACGATTGGCGCTTCACACGACGTGCAACGCGGTCACCGACACCCGGAATTTCAATCACCGAGTCGGGTGGCACCATCATTTGTTTGCTCACGCCATAGCGCAATTTCAACTCTTCCGCCTCGACAGTCGGTGTGCGCAATGCCATCGCGATGTCATTGGTCACTTGATCACCCGCAATCGGAATCACCGCTGTGTGACGAATCGCGCCATCAATGAAAATCGCAATGTCAGTCGTGCCTCCACCAATGTCCACCAAAGCCACACCAATGTCGCGCTCATCTTGAGTGAGCACGGCCATACTGGAAGCCAGAGGTTGCAACACCAATTCATTGACCTCCAACCCACAACGGCGAATGCATTTCACGATATTTTGCGCCGCTGACACTGAGCCAGTGATGATGTGCACTTTCACTTCCAAACGCATACCCGTCATGCCAATCGGGTTACGGATGTCGTCTTGGTCATTGACTTTAAATTGCTGTGACAGCACGTGTAAAATTTGCTGATCCGCGGGAATGCTGACCGCACGCGCTGTTTCCAGCACCCGATCAATGTCGGCCTGCGTGATTTCGGTGTCTTTCACCGCCACCATACCGCTGGAATTGAAACTGTGGATGTGACTGCCTGCAATGCCTGTGCACACACTGCGCACCGAAAACCCTGCACGCAACTCGGCCTCTTCCATTGCATATTGAATGGTTTGAATCGTCTCCTCAATGTTGACCACCATGCCTTTTTTCATGCCACGCGATGGGTGATGGCCAATACCAATCACGTTGAAGCTGTTGTTTGGCAGCACTTCTGCAATCATCGCCACCACTTTTGATGTACCGATGTCCAGTGCGACGATCAAATCCTTTGTTGGTTCACTCATTTTTTCTCACCTGTATTATTAACATTGGCGGCGCCCAGCACACGATGCAAATCATCCGTGCGCATTGCAAAACCATTTGGGTAACGCAGGTCAATGTATGCCCCCACACCCGAACTCATGTTGTCTTTCACAAATTTTGCAGACTGCGCCAAACGAGCCGCACGCTCTTGTAACACTGTGGGCGTATCTGCCCGCCCAAACTCTATTTCCAAACCATTCGTTAAACCAACCCGCCAACTGTATCGCTCGGTCAACGTCAAGGAATGCATTGTCCAACCCAAAGGTTGAAGCCATCCTTGAAACACAGGAATCTGCTCAGCCACCAATTTTGATGCCTCAAGCGGCCCCTGTGTGACCAACAATTTTGCCTTTGCATCATCACTCAATTGAGCATCAAAGACATCCCCTTCGGCACTTAAATACTGTTTATCCCACACGGCCACCGGTTTGAATGCCTCAACTGACACCTCAATCTCATGTGGCCACACCCGGCGTATCGATGTGTTTTTAACCCAACTGAACTCTTTCAAACTCGATTGCACTTCTTGCAACTCCATTGAAAAGAAACCACCCGCCAAACCATCAGTCAAATGTTTTTGCATCAAACCGCGCAACTCTGACTCATTGAATTGCTTGACATCACCGATGAAACGAAATTGATTGATTGCAAAATACGGACGCTGCAACACCCATACCCCACCTGCCAAAACGAGCAAGGCCAATGCAAGGCGCGTCACAAGGCGCGTCACCCATGCCATCAAATCCACGTCTTGCCAAATATTAAACATCGATCAACCCACCGTCCGCTGAACGTGCAAGCGGGCATCACACAACAACTTCACCACCAGCTCTTCGTATGGAATGCCAAACGTGCGCGCCGCCATAGGCACCAATGAATGGTCGGTCATGCCTGGAGAGGTGTTCATTTCCAATAAAAATGCCTTATCATCCGACGCCCGCAACAGCACATCCGCACGCCCCCAGCCCGAGCAACCCAGAGCACGGTAAGCTTCGAGCACCATCGCCTGAATGGCTGTGGTTTGCTCCGCAGACAATTCCGCTGGACATACATATACCGTGTCATTGCCCTTGTATTTATTGTGGAAATTGTAATCACCCTCAGGCGCTTTGATTTCCACAATGGGCAACACCTGTGCTGTTTCGCCGTGACCCAGCACCGCGCAGGTCAATTCACGTCCTTCAACGCACTGTTCAATCAATGCATGCGTGTCATACTTCCAGGCCAATTCGCATGCCGCTTGCAATTCATCTGCGGTTTCAACTTTACCTGCACCAAGTGACGAACCTTCGTGCGGTGGCTTAACAAACATCGGCAAACCCAATGCAGAGACAATTTCGTCTGTCACCGCGGCCACATCCGTACCCCTCGGCAACACGCGATACAGCGGCGTAGACAAACCATCCTGCAACCACACTTGTTTCGTGCGCACTTTATTCATCGCCAGCGCACTCGCCAGCACGCCGCTGCCCGTGTATGGCACACCCATCAATTCCAAAGCACCTTGCAAAGTACCATCCTCACCGAAGCGACCATGCAATGCGATGAATGCGCGGTCAAAACCCTCGGCTTTCAAATCAAACACATTGCGCTCAGCGGGATCAAACAGGTGCGCATCCACACCCTGCTTGATCAATGCCGCATGCACCATCGTGCCAGACTTGATGGATACTTCACGTTCGGCAGATACGCCACCAAATAACACAGCCACTTTGCCCAAGTTTTCTTTTGCGACACTCATTTTTTCCTCAATTCCTATACGGCTGTTTCATCACATAAATCAGCAACTTGCTTTGTCTGAACATTTATTCAGGCACGCTCGCTCAACATTTAAAATCCAAGTTTTTGAAAAAAACTATTTTTCAAAACGGTCATACATTCCCAGCAAGTTCAACCACCTGACCAGACACCGCACCCACCGAACCAGCCCCCATCGTGATGACCACATCACCATTCAGCGCAAAGTTAGTAATGGCGGCGGGCATGGCCGCAATGTCGTCAACAAACACGGGCTCAACCTTACCTGCCACACGCAATGCACGCGCCAACGAACGACCATCGGCCGCAACAATCGGTGTCTCACCTGCGGCATAGACCTCCGCAAGCAGTACGGCATCGGCATCGGACAGCACTTTCACAAAATCTTCAAAACAATCCCGCGTGCGTGAATAACGATGCGGCTGGAAGGCAAGTACAATCCGACGATTTGGGAAAGCACCGCGTGCTGCGGCCAAGGTCGCCGCCATCTCCACTGGGTGATGACCATAGTCATCGACCAATGTAAATTGACCACCGCCATTTGCCTCAGAGACGTTCACTTCACCATAGCGCTGGAAGCGGCGTCCCACGCCATTGAACGCAACCAACGCCTCAACAATGGCCACATCATCGGCATCCAACTCTGTCGCCACCGCAATGGCAGCCAAAGCGTTGCGCACATTGTGCAAACCCGGCAAATTCAAAGTGATGTCCAGCACGGGCAACTCTTCACCAAAACCTTTGCGTTCAACCGAAAACTTCATTTGCCCATCGGCATCAATCACATTGAACGCTCGAACCTGCGCATCCTCTGATGTGCCATACGTGATCACTGTTTTCGTGATGCGTGGTGCAATTTCACGCACATTCACATCGTCAATGCATACCACCGCCGCACCATAAAATGGAATGTGCTGTGTGAATGCAACAAATGCGTCTTTTAACTTATTAAAATCATGGTCATACGTGTCCATGTGATCGGCATCGATGTTTGTAATCACCGCAATCATCGGCAGGAGATTCAAGAATGAACCATCCGACTCATCCGCCTCAACCACGATGTATTCGCCTTGCCCCAATCGCGCATTGACGCCTGCGCTGTTCAATTTACCGCCAATTACAAACGTCGGATCCATGCCACTTTGCGCTAAAACGCTGGCAACCAATGACGTCGTGGTTGTTTTACCATGTGTACCGGCAATGCCAATGCCACGGCGCAAGCGCATCAGTTCAGCCAGCATCACCGCACGCGGCACAATCGGAATCCCGCGCTCACGCGCTGCAACGAGTTCAGGGTTGTCTTTTGCAATGGCGGTAGACACCACCAACACATCTGCACTTTGTACATTTTCTGTTGCATGGCCAATGTGCACCGTCGCACCCAAATCACGCAAGCGCTTCACTGTTGCGCTGTTCGCTGCATCAGAACCCGATACGCCGTAACCCAAGTTGATCAACACTTCGGCGATGCCGCTCATGCCTGCACCACCGATGCCTACGAAATGGATTAAATTTATTTTATGTTTCATGCTGCTCTCTAATGTCTACCAGTATCTAACTTGCTTGTGCCACATCCAAACACACCCGCGCAACGTCCCGTGTGGCATTTGGCTTGGCAACTGTTCGTGCTTTGATGGCCTGAACCCTCAAGCCATCGCGGGTGAGTCGACCCAACTCATCCGCCAATCTTTGTGCAGTCAAACTGCTTTGTGCAATGCACATGCCCGCACCGACATCGGTCAATAGCTTTGCATTGCTGGTCTGGTGGTCATCCACGGCAAAAGGGAATGGCACCATGATGCTCGGCACACCTGCCGCCGCCAACTCACTCACCGTCATTGCCCCTGAACGACAAATCAACAGATCCACTTGCGCATACAACGCGGCCATGTCATTGATGAACGGCACGCACTCCGCGTTCACGCCGGCTTGCGCATAACCTTCACGCAACGCTGCAATCATTTTCTCACCCGCTTGATGAATGACCTCTGGGCGCGTCGCCTCAGGCATCAAAGCCAAGGCCTGCGGTACAACAGTATTCAAAGCCTGCGCACCCAAACTGCCGCCAACCACCGCAATTTTAAATGCCCCGATGTGCGTCGCGTAACGCGCATCAGGCTCTTGTACATCCACAATCGCCTGTTTCACAGGATTACCCACCCACTCTGCGTCGGGCAAGGCATTGGGGAACCCAGACAATACACGTTGGGCTATTTTTGCCAATAGTTTATTAGACAGGCCCACAATCGAGTTTTGTTCATGCAACACAATCGGCACACCCGCCATCTTTGCGGCCAAACCGCCCGGCACAGTGATGTACCCGCCCATGCCCAACACCACATCGGGTTTAACCTGCTTAAACACCGCGCGTGCTTGCGCCACCGCTTTTGCCAAACGAATCGGGAACAACAATTTCGTTGACCAACCTTTGCCGCGCACACCGCCAAACTCAACGCTGTTGAACTCAACCCCATGCTGAGGCACCAGTTTGGCCTCCATGCTGCTCATCACGCCACCAAGCCACACCACTTTATGCCCCTGCTGCATCAATTCGTGCGCCACCGCCAGTCCAGGCATGATGTGTCCACCCGTACCACCCGCCATGATCATGATGGTCTTCTGACTCATACCTCTTCTCCACGCATCAAGCGACGATTTTCATAATCCACGCGCAACACAAATGCAATTGCCAAACAATTCACTAAAATCCCTGAACCACCGTAACTGATGAACGGTAACGTCAACCCTTTGGTGGGCAAAACGCCCATGTTCACGCCCATGTTGATGAAGCCTTGCGCACCAAACCAAATCGCAATCCCTTGCACCGCCAATGACTGAAACACCCGATCAAACGCCATGGCTTCTCGTGCAATCGAAAACAAACGACGCACCAGCACCGTAAAAGCAATGATGACCGTCCAAACGCCAAGCAAACCAAACTCTTCACCAATCACCGCCAAAATAAAATCGGTGTGCGCCTCAGGCAAATAAAACATTTTTTGCACCGAGTCACCCAACCCCACGCCAAACAACTCCCCGCGCCCAAATGCAATCAACGATTGCGTCAACTGATACGCCTTGCCTTCCGAGTTGTCTTTTGTCCAAGGATCCAAATAAGCAAACAAGCGCGCAGCACGCCACGGCGTGAAAATCACCATTGCGGCAAACCCCACCAACAAGCTCGCCACCATCGCAGCGAACACTTTATAATTCACACCACCGATGAAGATCACCCCCATCACAATCGATACAATCACCATCAACGCGCCCAAATCAGGCTCGGCCATCAACAAAATCCCAACAATGCCCATCACCACCACCATCGGCACCACACCTTTGCCAATGTCACGGATGTTTTCTTGCTTGCGCACACAATAACTGGCGGCATACAATGCAGCGGCAATCTTCATCAACTCCGATGGTTGTAAATTCATGATGCCCAGCGGTAACCAGCGGCGACCACCGCCCACATCGCGCCCAACCACCAACACCACCACCAACAGAAACAAAGTACCCACAAACATCAAAGGCGCAAGCTTTTCCCATGTTTTGGTCGGCACACGAAATGCGAACAGCCCGACCACCAAGCCCACTGCAATCCCTGCCGCATGGCGCAGTAAAAAAGCGTAATGGCTGTAATTCTTATACCGCGCAGAATCTGGCAAAGCGATGCTGGCTGAATACACCATGATCAGCCCCCAAAACATCAACAACACAGGCACCCACAGCACAACCCAATCCACCTCTTGGCGCGCCAAACTCGGTGCACGCAGAAAGTTTGGGGTCTCATCTTTTTCCTGTGCGCCTGCGGTGATGGTTTTAAACAGCTTCATTTAAACCTGCCCATTCTCATGCGCCCAACCCTGCACAGCATCAACAAACACCTGTGCGCGATGCGCGTAGTTTTTAAACATGTCCAAACTGGCACAAGCCGGTGACAGCAAAACAGCATCCCCTTCAACCGCCTGCTTCGCCGCAGCAACCGTAGCCGTTTCCAATGTGTCGTACAGCTCAATCGCTGCACCCGTATCGACCAAAGCGGCTTGCATCGCCACAGCGTCTTTACCAATCAGACACAGCGATTTAACATTGTTTTTCACCGCATCAAACAATGGTGCAAAATTTTGCCCCTTGCCATCACCACCTGCAATCAACACAATCGGTCGCCCCAAACCTTCAAGCGCAGCCAACGTCGCACCGACATTGGTGCCTTTACTGTCATCAAAAAAATCCACGCCATTGATTTTGGCAACCCACTGCACACGGTGCGGCTCCCCTTCATAGCTGCGCAGACCATGCAACAACTTCGCCAACGGCAAATCAATGGCACGACACAATGCCAAAGCAGCCAATGCATTCATCGCATTGTGACGACCGCGGATGCGCAAAGCATCGGCGGGCATCAAGCGTTGCAACTGAATCTCGGCGGTTTGCTCGACCTTGCCACGCTTCTTGCGGGTCGCATCTACCTCAACCGCCGTGGACACAGCCAGCCAATCCATCGCACCATCCAGCCACAAACCATATTGCCCATCGGCATTTGGCATGCCAATGCCAAAACTCACAGCAGGCACACCAGTTGCGGCCATCGCCATGGTCAGCGCATCATCGCGGTTCAATACCCGCACCGAAGTCTCACCAAAAACATTCGCTTTCGCTTGCACATACTCGGCTTCATCCGCATGCCAATCCAAATGATCCTGACTGATGTTCAGCACCGTTGCCGCATCAGGATTGAAGTCCTGAGCCCATTGCAACTGAAAACTCGACAACTCCAGAACCCATACCTGCGGCAGCGCATTGGCCGCTTGCGCATCGCACAAAGCATCCATCATCGACGGACTGATGTTGCCCGCAGCCACCGCCGACACACCCGCCGCTTCACACAAATGACGCGTCAACGATGTCACCGTTGTTTTGCCATTCGTTCCCGTGATCGCGAGCACGTGGGGCGCATACCCTTGCGTCCCTTTTAAATCCGCCAATGCACGCGTAAACACTGACAACTCACCTATAACGGGAATACCACGCTCCGCCGCTTCTTGCAAAATATGGCTCAAAGGTTCTGCATGTGGACTCAAACCTGGGCTGACCGCAATTTCATGCACACCATCGAGGTACTCATTCTTAAATTCACCACACAACACGCTCACATCGGGGTAACGTGCATGCACTGTCGCCAGCTGTGCAGGCGCTTGACGCGAATCATAGACGCGAACAGGCGCACCACATGAGGCTGCGTGACGCACCATCGCCAAACCCGACTCACCCAAACCGACGACCAACTGCATTTTTGTCATTGAGACACTTTCAATTTCAAATTCATTCAAAGACATAACGTGTTACATGTTTGTGATTGACTTGTATTTTTGAATCAGCGCAGCTTAATGCTCGCCAAACCAATCAACACCAACATCATGGTGATGATCCAAAAGCGCACCACCACCTGTGTTTCACGCCAACCTTTTTGTTCAAAGTGATGGTGCAACGGTGCCATCAATAAAATGCGACGACCTTGGCCATAACGCTTTTTGGTGTATTTGAAATAGCTCACCTGCAACATCACCGACAAAGCCTCCACCACAAACACCCCACCCATGATGAACAACAAAATTTCTTGGCGCACAATGATCGCAATCGTACCCAATGCACCGCCCAAAGCCAAAGCACCGACATCGCCCATGAAGACTTGCGCAGGATATGCGTTGAACCACAAGAAAGCCAAGCCCGCACCCGCCATCGCCGCACAGAACACAAATACCTCACCTGCACCAGGGATGTTCGGTAACAACAAATAATTGGCATAATTGGCATTGCCTGAAATATAGGCAAACAAACCCAAAGCCGAACCCACCATCACGGTGGGCATGATCGCCAAGCCATCCAAACCATCGGTTAAATTGACCGCATTACTTGTTCCAACGATCACCAAATACGACAAAATCACAAAGCCAAACACACCCAATGGGTAGCTGATGGTTTTGAAAAAAGGAACGATCAAATCGGCTTTGTTCGGTAAAGGCATGGTCATGCCGCTTTTGAGCCACTCCCAAAACAAACCAAACGTGTGCAATTCCGATGAAGCCGAGACCGAAAACACTAAACCCACCGCAGCCACGCCACCAATGATGGTTTGCCACATGAATTTTTCACGCGAGGGCATGCCATTCGGATCGCGATTCACTACTTTTCGGTAATCATCTGCCCAACCAATCCAACCAAACCCCATCGTCACCAGCATCACGATCCAAATGAAACGATTCGACAAATCACCCCACAGCAACACTGAAATACCGATCGCAATCAACATCAACACACCGCCCATGGTGGGCGTGCCTTGTTTGACCAAATGTGTTTGCGGGCCATCGGTGCGCACCGCTTGACCAAACTTCATTTCAGCCAGCTTGCGTATGACCTT
The DNA here is from genome assembly GCF_003339525.1 of Ephemeroptericola cinctiostellae. Classification (GTDB taxonomy): domain Bacteria; phylum Pseudomonadota; class Gammaproteobacteria; order Burkholderiales; family Burkholderiaceae; genus Hydromonas; species Hydromonas cinctiostellae. The sequence goes on from NZ_CP031124.1 coordinate 280,137, forward strand.
GGGGCCCGCCACCAAACCAATGATCAATGCGGTGGCGCAAGCCAGCACCGCACGCAAGGTCAAGTAATTAAACACATTAAAGAAACGAACATCCTGTGCGAGCCATTTGGCGATTTCGAGTAACATTTTGTCTGCCTGTTCTTATTATGACTGGGTTGAATTGAGGGACTCACTGGCAGACAACAAAGCCGCCACCACCCGTTCCATCCCCATGAAACGAGAGCCTTTAATTAAAATGGTGTGCGCGGCGCCTGTTTGCATGTGCCCCACCACTGCGGCGGCGATGGCCTCCACATCGTCCATGTGCTGTGCACCCATACCAAAACTGGCAACGGCAAAACGCATCAACTCACCCGCAGCAACAAAGACATCAATGCCACGTGTTTTTGCATAGGCACCTATTTCCTCGTGAAACGCTTGGCCTTGATCACCCACTTCACCCATGTCACCCAACACCAATATCTTGCGCCCCGCACTGCCCGCGAGCACATCAATCGCGGCACGCACTGAATCAGGATTGGCATTGTAAGTGTCGTCAATCAACGTCACACCATCGCCCAAGCGGTGGGTTTGCAAGCGCCCTTTGGCAGGCAAAAATGCAGATAAACCTTGCGCAATCACATCCAGCGGCACATTCATGGCCGATGCGGCGGCACACGCGGCAAGCGCATTGTGCACATTGTGCACACCGGGGATATTTAATTGGGTCGTGCATTGACCTTGCGGCGTCACCAATTGAACGGTTGATGCATGCAAACCCAGCTCATAGCGTGCAGTGAATGCAGCGCCCGCATGCTCATTTAAACTGAAATCATATACAGTCAATTCCCGCTCAACGGCACGGGCACGCCACACGCCTGCATGGGCATCATCGGCTGGAAACACAGCAACACCCGCTTTGGGTAAGGCATTCAACACATCGGCATGCTCTTCAGCAACCGCTTGTACGGTCTGCATGAACTCTTGGTGTTCGCGCTGCGCATTGTTAATGAGGGCAACGGTGGGTGCCGCCAAAGGCGCGAGCTCTGCCGTTTCACCTGGGTGGTTCATGCCCAACTCGATCACCGCCGCACGATGCTCTGCGGTCAAATTGAGCAGCGTCATCGGCAAACCGATGTCATTGTTAAAATTCCCGCGTGTCGCCAAATAATCACCACCGTGCGCCGCATGCAAAATCGAGGCAATCATTTCTTTAACCGTGGTTTTGCCATTGCTGCCCGTGACCACAACCAGCGGCAAATTAAACCGCATGCGCCAGCCATGTGCCAATTGCTGCAAAGCCGTGCGCGTGTCACTCACCAACACATAGGGCAACTCAAATCCATCAGGTACGTGCGTTGCGATCACCGCTGACACCTGTCCGAGCTCTAATTCTGACAAAAAATCATGCGCGTCAAAACGCTCACCTTTAATGGCCACAAACACATCACCCTCTTGGACGGTACGCGTGTCTGTGCATACGCGGTTGAATGTCACCGCGCGCTGTTCTGTTTTGACTTGTGCCCCATTGACCCATTGTGCAACTTGAGCCAAAGAACCCATGACCACTTCACTCATCATGCCCTCTTCTTTTCTAACAACCACTTTTGAATGGCTTGATTAACTTGTTCTAAATCTGAATATGGGTGTTTCACACCCATGATATCTTGATAGGCCTCGTGCCCCTTACCTGCAACCAGCACCACATCGGTCACGTCAGCTTGTGCAATGGTGGCATCAATCGCCGCACGACGATCCACTTCGACGAGCACGTGTGCCGTACCATGCGCGGCCCCTTGGGCAATGTGCGCCACGATGGCGTTGGGCTCTTCTGTACGAGGGTTATCGCTGGTGACCACAACGACATCGGCCATGCGCGCGGCAATTTCACCCATTTGAGGGCGTTTACCTGCATCACGGTCGCCACCACAGCCAAACACACACACCAAACGCCCACCACGTGCCGCCGCAATCGGACGCAAAGCTTGTAACGTTTTTTCCAGTGCATCGGGGGTGTGTGCAAAATCCACCACCGCCAACGGCGCGGCATCACCACCGAAACGCTGCATGCGACCCGGCGCGGCCTGAATGGATGAGCACAAAGGCACAATGTCATTGAGTCCAAAACCAAGGGCTTTCAATACACCCAAAACGCCCAATAAATTCATCACATTGAACTCCCCCACCACACTGCTGACGACCGAATGCGTGGCGTCGCCATCACGCAAGGTAAACAGGGTGCGGGCGCCCGACTGGTCAATTGCCGTGGCTTGAAGATACGCATCCACACCTGTGGGGGCATTTTTTAAGCCATAAGCAATCACGCGAATGTCATTCGCTTTGGCCACCGCAGCCATCCGCACGCCCGCGTCATCATCGGTGTTGATGACGGCAGTGTGTAAGCCTTGCCATGTGAATAAGCGGGCTTTGGCAGCTTCATACTCAGTCATGCTGCCGTGGTAATCCAAATGATCGCGTGATAAATTGGTGAACAAAGCCACATCAAAAGCCACGCCGTTGACGCGCCCTTGCTCCAACGCATGCGACGACACTTCCATGGCGACGGCTTGTGCGCCTTTCGCTTGAAGCTCAGCCAATAAACGATGTACTTCAATCGCTTGCGGTGTGGTAAACCCTGTTTCTTTCATGGCATCGACAAATCCCACGCCCAGCGTACCCATCATGGCGCACCGCTGACTCAAAGCGGTCAACAATTGAGCCACCCACTGTGCACATGAGGTTTTGCCATTCGTGCCCGTCAAAGCAATCATCTTCATTGCAGTGGATGGCTCGCCATAAAATGCATGAGCAATAGGACCCGCACAAACATTCAACTCGGGCACGCCCAAATTAGCTGAGGGCATGACGGGGACCGTTTGGCCGTCTTCTTGCCATAAAACAGCCTTTGCCCCACGCTCAATCGCCTGCGTCACGTAACGGCGGCCATCGTTGTGGGCATCAAAAGCATAAGCCACGAAAGCATCATTTGTGCCCGCATGACGAGAGTCACTGGACAAGCCGGTCACGTGACAGGCTTGCAGCCAAGCCACCGCTTGCTGACAGCGTTTATTTTGCTCAGGGGTTAATTGGTTGGCTCTCATTACATGGACTCTCCGACACCATCGGTGACAACTGCAGTTTTATAAGGCGCATCGGGTGCGACCGACAATGTGCGCAAGGTCTCACTGACAATTTGACTGAATACGGGAGCCGCAATCAAACCACCAAAGTGTTCTGCTTCTGGCGGCTCATCAACAATCACCGTCACGATGATGCGCGGCTTAGAAGCAGGCGCTAAACCTGCAAATGACGCAACGTATTTGTTCTTGTTATAACCATTGCCTTCAACCTTATAGGCCGTGCCTGTTTTACCCGCCACGCGGTAACCAATCACTTGGGCTTTCGGTGCGGTGCCGCCAGGCTCTGTCGCCATTTCCATCATCTTGCGCATGGCGGCCATGGTTTTGGGCGAAAAAATCTTGGTGCCTGAAACCACATCTGAATTGCCAGCTTTAATGAATGTCAAAGGAATCAACTCGCCATCGCGCGCGAAAATGGTGTACGCATGGGTCAATTGCAACAGCGACATGGCGATGCCATGTCCATAAGACATGGTCGCCTGTTCAATCGGCTGCCAGTTTTTGTATGGGCGCAAAATACCCGCCGCCACCGATGGGAAGCCCACTTTGTAGCTTTGACCAAAACCCAAGCTGTTGAACATGGTCCACATGTCGACCGGTTTCAATTTCAACGCAATTTTACTCGTGCCCACATTCGATGATTTTTGAATCACCTGCTCAACCGTCAAAGCACCATTTGGATGTGAATCACTGATGTTGGCATCGCCAATTTGCAAATGCCCCCCTTGTGCATCAATGATGGTTGTCGGTGTGACCAAACCCTCTTCCAAAGCCAAGGACACTGAAAATGGCTTCAAGGTCGAACCCGGTTCAAACACATCGGTCAAGGCACGGTTACGCAGCTGATCACCCGTCATGCCCGACCGTTTATTGGGATCGAATGAAGGGTAATTGGCCATGGCCAACACTTCACCCGTCTGCGTATCAACCACCATGGCCGAGGCGCTTTTGGCACGCTTAACATCCACCACTTCACGCAAGGCATTGAACACAATGTATTGCACGCGGGCATCCAAGGACAACACCACGTCTTGACCGGGTACTGCCGCCTCCACCACGCCCTCATCCTCAATCACATTGCCAATGCGATCACGGATCACACGGCGTGAACCCGGCTTGCCTTCAATGGTTTTGTTATACGCCCACTCGATCGCATCCTGACCATCGCCTTCAATGTTGGTGAAACCCGTTAAATGCGCAAAAACATCGCCCTGCGGGTAATCGCGTTTAACCTCTTTTTGAGAATACACGCCAGGGATGTTCATTTCTTTGATTTTATCTGCCACATCCTGATCAACTTGACGACGCAGGTACACGAAGCGCTTATCGTCTTTGGCCAATTTTTTACGAATGTCCGCCACACTGATGCCCAACAGCTTTGCCAAATTCGCCTCTTGCGTAGCCGTCATTTTGACTTCTTCAGGAATGATCCAAATGGCACGAGCAGGCACATTCGAGGCCAACACAAGCATGTTGCGATCATAAATTTTGCCGCGCGGTGCAGCAATCTCCAGCAAACGCGAGTAACGGGCGGCTCCTTTGGCCTGTAAAAAATCGTTGCTGATCAGCTGCAACCACACCGCCCACAAGGCCAATACAGCCATCGCCAGCATGATCAATGCCAGCAAAAAGCTCGAACGCCACTGTTCCAACTTGGCCACAGGTACGGCCTTCTCTGGCGGCGACTTTTGCACCCCCGGCAAACCACTGTGACGGGGGGGGGTGTAGTGTGTGCGTGAGGTCATGGTTTCACTGCCTTCACTGGCGCAGCCGATGTACTGGGTGCTGTCGCAACGGCAGCTGATGGGGCCTGTGGTGTGGAGCCGTCTGACATCAGGTAATGGGTCACACTGGGATTGACGCGCTGCATGTTTTGTTTCGCCACCTGCTCGGCAATGTGGTCATTTTTGGATGCCGCAACCTGCTGAACCTGCAAAGTGCTCCACTCAACCTGCAATTGCTGCTCCTGTTGACGCACTTTCTCGAGTGAAATCACTGCACTGCGAGCTTGATAGCGCACGTTGACTACGGCCATTGCACATGCAATCACCAAACCCAACAATAGAATCGTACTGCGCCAAGCCAACATAATCATGATTCGAGGGCTTTTGCGCCCTCGCCTATAAAAAAATCTTTAACCTAAAAACAAAGCCCGCCTCATGCGGACAACCCAACAACTGCCAACAACCTGCTCTTTTTAAAGCTGAGTATTTTTTAACGCCACCCTCAGCACAGCAGAACGAGAGCGTGGATTGGCGTCAACCTCGGCGGCACTCGCCTTTGCTTTACCCAAGCCCCGCAAAAGCAACGGCGGCAACTGATCTTCACGCAACGGCAACCTTGACAGTGATTGATCGTGTTTTGCATATTTCGCAATGAACTGTTTCACCCGACGGTCTTCCAGCGAATGGAAGCTGATCACCGATAAACGCCCTTGTGCGGCCAGAACAGCCAAAGCACTTTCAAGCACCGCGTCCAACTCACTCAACTCCGCATTCACAGCAATCCGTATGGCTTGAAACGTTCGTGTTGCTGGGTTTTGACCTTTTTCAAAACCTCGAATCTGGCTGGCCACCACTTTTGCCAAATCCAATGTGCGCTCAAAAGGTTGATTGACCCGTCGCGCCACAATCGCTCTGGCAATCGGCTTGGCATAACGCTCTTCGCCATACTCTTTGATCACCCGCGCCAGCTCTACCTCGTCAACGTTTGCAATCCATTGCGCTGCACTCACGCCACGGCTGTCATCCATGCGCATGTCCAACGGCCCATCAAAACGAAAACTAAAACCACGCTCCGCATCATCAATTTGCGGTGAGCTCACGCCCAAATCAAGCAAGACCCCATTGACACTGTTTGCGATCAAATGCTGCTCAACCGCAATAAAACTGTCGTGCACCACATGCACACGGGCATCATTTGCGGCCAATTCTTGCGCCACCGCAATCGCACGTGGATCTTTATCAAACACCCACAGTTGCCCTTGCTCGGACAAGCGACTCAAAATCAAACGACTGTGCCCGCCACGCCCAAAAGTACCATCCACATACACGCCGTTCGGCTGAACGTCCAAGGCATCAACGGCCTCATTCAACATGACTGTTATGTGCTCCACACCCACTTGATTAACACTCAAAACGAAAATCCATTCAAAATCTCAGGCATGCCTGCTTCCAATGTTGCCTCCTCATTTGCATCATGTTGCGCTGCATCCCAAATTTCAAAATGCGTCCCCATGCCCAACATCACCACATCTTTGGTCAACCCCGCCTTAGCTCGCAGCTCGGGGGCAAGCAAGATGCGCCCCGCACTGTCAATTTCAATATCGGTCGCATTGCCCATAAAAATACGCTGCCAAGGCCGTGCAGCCATTGGCCACGCCGCAATGTCACGCTCCATGTCAGCCCACACCGTGCGCGGCAGTAACAGCAAACAGCCGTGCGGGTGGCGGGTCAATGTCAATTGACCCCCACACTGCACAGCCAATGCATCGCGATACTTGGTCGGAATCAACATCCGTCCCTTCGCATCCAACGCCAATGCTGAAATACCTTTATACATGGCACGTCCTTGCAATTGCCCCACCGCTCATTCGTCTGAACCAACGGATTAAATCTTTTGACTTCACACCGGACGCATTGAATTTGATAGAATCAAATCACGATCAAAAAAACCAAAAAACCCATGCGAAGCCTTATTAAATAACACTAAAACCCACTTTTTGACACTTTTTACCACTTTACGGCAGGCTTTTGCACAAGTCAAGCGAGAAAGCCAAATTTATCAATAAAGACAATGGCTTAGCGATTTATCAAATAAATTAATTTTGCAAATAAACCTTTACAATCAAGCGGCTACAAAACTTTATGAAAGTGATGCGTCAAGAAATCAACACATCGGACTGATTTACATTTTTCACAACACACAAATGCCACCTCAACAGTCAATTTCTTGGGTGCAAGCCACCCTCCACCAAAAGCCCTCCTTAAGAAATAGACCCATCGTTCTGAAAACAGTCCGAACAGCAACAACACTTCAAAAACAAAACCCTTTTTACGCTAAAATGACACCATGAACACTGAACAAACCTCACCTCATACCTCATTGACCAGCCCACTCAACTTGGTCGGACAGTTTTTAATCGCCATGCCCAGCCAGCAAGGGGATGCTTTTGAACGAACCGTGATTTATATTTGTGAGCACAATCCTTCAGGTGCTCTCGGCCTCGTGGTCAACCGTGAGTCGGAAGTGACCATTTCTGATGTGCTTACCAAGCTGGCGGTGGTGGATGAGATGCAAATCCAGTACGCGGCTCACAGCACAGACAGCGTATTGGTGGGTGGCCCCGTTCAAACGGAGCGGGGCTTTGTGCTGCACTCCCCTTTCAAACAATACGCCGCCACCATACAAATCAATGACAATTTGGGTCTGACCAGCTCACGCGACATCCTTGAAGCCGTTGCCCGAGGAGAAGGACCACACCACATGCTGCTTGCACTGGGCTATGCCGGCTGGGGGGCGGGCCAGCTCGAAGATGAATTGGCACGCAACGCATGGCTCAATGTTCAAGCCGATGAACATGTGTTGTTTGAAACATTGCCCCGTGAAAAATACGACCAAGCCATGCGTTTATTGGGTTTTAATGCGGCCATGTTGTCAGAACAAATGGGGCACGCATGACTATTGAAACCATACTGGGCATCGATTACGGCCTGAAGCGTGTTGGTGTGGCCACTGGCAATACACTGACACACAGTGCCGAACCATTAACGGTCATTCAACGCGACGATGACACTCAGGTCATTCGCGTCATTGCTCAGTTGGCGCGCGATTGGCAAGCACATGCTGTCGCCATCGGCGTTCCTCGCCACCCCGACGGCACACCACATGAGATGACGGCAGCGTGTCTGGCGTTTATTGCTCAACTGCGTCATGCGCTGAACCTCAATGTCATTGAGGTTGATGAGCGTTACACCTCCGCCGTAATCCCCTCAAAGACCACGCGCAAAGCCAATGGAAAAGTGCGATCGGCCATCCAAGACGACCAAGCGGCCGCAGTGATACTCCAACAACATTTGAGCAGCCTATAACAGCAGGTATAACAGCAAGCGTTGTTTGCTAAGCCTAAAATACATCGTCATTTAAGACGCAAAAAGCCCCAGCAATCGATTGCTGGGGCTTTTCATGAAAACACATCGAAGCTTGATTTACAGAACAGGATCAGTCCTTCGATCAACCCTTCGAAATGACCTCATCAAACACCATGATCAGGCTATGAAACTTTAGGCAAAATCATCACAGGCACAGGTGAAGCACGCATGATTTTATTGGCATTGGAGCCCAAAAACACCCGTTGAAGCATGCCCATGCGGCTCGAGCCCAAAGCCAAAACCTCACCAGACAACCAATCCAAGTGGTTCATTGCATCGTCCCACGTTTCACCTTCAGCCACAGCCACCTCAATTGGCGGCTCATGTCCAGACAACTGCTCGCGAATGCGCTCAAGCGTCACCTCCGCTTGAAGACGCCATTCATCGGCAATCACACGCTCGGCTTGATAACCCACCAAGGATGGGTACATTTGACGATCACGCACAGCAAAGCTAACCAAGCGCAATGGCACACCCAATGCCGTCGCCATGCCCAACGCCTCAAGCACCGTGCCACTCGCAGCCTCAAGTCCAGAATAGGCGCAAGTCAAACGTGAAATCGGTGGGCTGGTTTTGACCCGATGGTCTCGCGGCGCCATGGCTACTGGTATTTCAGCGACATGCATGATCTCACTGGACACACCGCCCATTGACAAACGCCCAGTCGACCCAGACCGTGATGAACCCAACACGATGATGTCAGCCCCCTCTTGCTTTGCGGCCTCAGTTAAACCCACCGTCGCCGAACTGGCACCATACTTAATAAAACGCGCGTTGGGCACATCACCCAATTGTGCACGCGCCTGATCCAGTGCATTTGCGGCATGCTCTGCAAGAAATTTGCCATAATCTTGATCCACGCTGCTGCCAAACGATGGGTGCCCCCACACCTCTGGAATCACCGTGCACACCACGATATTCGAGCCTGAGTGCGCCGTCAACGATACCGCCAGTGCCAGTGCTTCTTGCCCCGCATAATCCGGGGTATAACCGACCAAGCAGGTTTTCATGTTCAATCCCCTTTATTGGCTAATTTTGAATGATGAATGCCATACAAAAAATAACCCAAGATTGCCAAACTGATCCAAATGGCAAACACAGTATAAGTGGTTTTTGACAAATCAGACATGATCCACACACACACTGCCACACTGGCCAATGGAATCGTCCACGCACCAAACGGCAATTTGAAACCACGTGGCATGTTCGGCGCTTTATAACGCATGACAATCACACCAATAGACACCAAAGAAAACGCCACTAAAGTCCCCATGCTGACCATGTCCCACAAGTAACCAGAATCCACAAAACCACCAATCAAACCCACCATGATGCAAACAGCAATCGTGTTGAACACAGGTGCCAAGGTTTTTGGGCTGACTTGACGGAAAGAGCGCGGAATCAAACCGTCACGTGAGATCGCAAACAAAATACGGGTCTGGCCATAAATCGTCACCAACGTCACAGAGAACACAGAAATCACAGCACCGGCCGACAGCAACAATGCAGGCCAGCCTTGGCCCGTGACTTTTTCCAAAATTGCGGACAAACCTGCTTCTTGCCCATCGAATTCGGCCGCAGGTTGTGCACCCATCGCCGCCACAGCCACTGCAATATACGACGCAACCACAATCAGCAAAGCCAAAATAATGCCCAAAGGCACATTGCGTTTTGGGTTTTTCACCTCAGCACCTGCCGTTGCCACGGTATCCAAACCGATGAATGAGAAAAAGATGGTACCCGCTGCGGCCAAAACCCCTTTGCCTTCAACGCCATTGCCCGTCAAGCCGTAAGGGTTAAAAGGTTTGAAGTGTTCGGTACTGAAAGCAGTGAAAGCCACCGCAGAGAAAAAAACCAGAATCGCAATTTTGATCAACACCATGATTGCATTGACGGTGGCCGATTCTTTAGAGCCACGCAACAACAAAAAGCAGCACATGGTCACCAAAATCATTGGCGGCAAATTAAAATTCCCCCAATGCATTTCATTGCCATTTTCACCCGACACAATCAACGGACTGCGCAGATTTTCTGGAATCTCCCAGCCAAACGCATGGCTTAGGAAGTTATTTAAATACTCAGACCAACCAATCGAGGTTGCACTGGCCGCCAACGCGTACTCCAGCAACAAGCACGCTCCGACGATATACGCGGCAAATTCACCAATCGTGACATACGTATAAGAATACGCGGAACCCGATGCTGGAATACTGGATGCCAGTTCGGCATAACACAAGGCCGTCAGTGCCGCCGCCAAGCCTGCGATCAAAAATGAATAAATCACCGCAGGACCCGCTTTCGGCACGGCCTCACCCATTGCAAAGAAAATCCCTGTACCAATGGTTGCACCCACCCCCAGCATCACCAAAGAGAAAAGCCCCAACGAACGATTCAGCTCACCGCTGCCATGTCCGCCATGCCCCCCCTCATGACCTGCCTCAGCATCTGCAGATTTTGTTCGCATCAAGCGACCCAGTAAAGTTTGACTCATGTTTGTCTCCATAGAGGATATTTTTGTGTAACGCCTTGCCAAAAGCAGGCCTTATGATTATTTTTAACAGCCCAAGGCTGCAAATATGCATTAAAACCCTCACCCACACCTTGTGCAGAAAATGGATAAGAATCAAAATGGCATGTGACGCAAGAATGCGCCAAATTTCAATGAAGCGCAAGTATTTTAGCGACATTTTTGTATTAAATGGATTTTTTGTGTTATTTGCTGGTCACCCCACTTCAACAAAATGAGTACTGTTGACAAAACACAGCTCAAATGATTAACAACAATCAAGAATAAGTAGCTATTTAGAACAAATCTGTCAAAACCAACAAAATGATGTATTTTTTGAACTGATTTTCCAAAATATCGTATAATCAGACCTCGCGGATCAGCCTTCAATAACCCGCAATTTTAACAACAATTGACAACATTTAACGTCAAAAATTCACCTCTTTTACATACTTACACCTTGGAGTTTTTCATGAACAAACTATTGGCAGAATTTATCGGCACTTTTTGGTTGGTATTGGGCGGCTGCGGCAGTGCCGCGTTGGCAGCCGCATTTCCTGAGGCTTCAAACACGCTGGGCATTGGCTTCATGGGCGTGGCCTTCGCTTTTGGCTTAACAGTGCTAACGATGGCATACACCGTGGGCCCTATTTCTGGCGGGCACTTCAACCCAGCTGTTACCTTCGGCCTGTGGGCTGGCGGCCGCTTTCCATCAAAAGACATCGCAGGTTATGTGATCGCCCAAGTATTGGGTGCAGTGGTTGCTTCGGCCATCTTATTCATCATTGTCAGTGGTAAAGCAGGCTTCACAGGGGTGGGCGGTTTTGCATCGAATGGCTATGGTGAACTCTCTCCAGGTAAATTCAGCATGATGTCCGCACTCATCACCGAAGTGGTCATGACAGCTGCATTTTTGTTCATCATCATGGGCGCAACCCATAAAGACACGCCCGCAGGCTTTGCCCCCATCGCCATTGGCTTGGCATTGACCTTGATTCACTTGATTTCCATCCCTGTGACCAACACATCGGTCAACCCTGCGCGCTCAACAGGTGTGGCGTTGTTCGCACAAACAGCGGCACTGTCACAACTGTGGCTGTTCTGGGTCGCCCCCATCGTTGGCGGCATCTTGGGTGCTGTGTTGTTTCGCGTGGTTAAATCGGACAAAGCATAAATTACACACCTGATTTCAAGTCACACACCCAAAAAGAAGCCCGCTCCAATTGAGCGGGCTTCTTCACATCTTATCAACCTGAGCTCGTCCAATCCAAAAGGATCAAACAACCCATACATTCACATACATTCATTTACCACCTTCATTCAATGGCCATCGCTCCACCACGCCGACACCACACCTGCACTTAAAATCAACGCCCCACCAACCCACGCACGCACACTCAACACTTCCCCCGCAATCAACCAACTCGACATCGCCCCAACCACCAATTCAAACGGTAAAATCACCACCACCTGATGCGAAGTCAAATGCCGAACACCATATTGATACATGCGGTTGGTGAACAGCAATAAACAGCCCATCACCAACATCACGGCCACAGCCCACCCTGCACTGTCGGCACGTGGAAGATGGGGCCCGATTTCAAAAGGCAGCCATGACAAACCCAAAACGACGCCCCCCACAGACAGGAAAAAAGCACGTGAGTCCGAGCGCATGTGAGGTGTTTGCTTCACCAACACATTCAACAAGCCCGACCCTATGCCCGCAGCCAACCCTGACCATTCAGCGGGCGAAGCAGGCCACGGTGCGCCTAATTTAGGGTCATACAGCATCAATGCCGCCCCCAACAAGCCCAAACCCACGCCCAACCAACCCGCCCAATTGGCTTTTTCCTTCAAAATCAAATGCGCCAAAATCACCGTCCACACAGGCATCAAGTAAAACAGCAGCATGACCCGCATCACCTCGCCATGCACCATGCCCCATGTGAAGCCCAGCGCACTGATGGCTGATGAAGCCATCAACAGCAACAAAACAGGCCAAGGCACATCGCGCCACCGACCCTCACGCAACGCACGCCACGCCAACATCCCTGCAACGATGGCCGCCACGATCGAGGTGGACACACCCGCAGCCATGCCACTCATGCCAAACACATGCAATTGACGATAGCCGACCCAACACAAGCCCCAAAACGAAGAGACTTCCAGTAACGCAATAATGGCAAGGGATTTTTTAGAAAAGAAAGACGTCATCAGACATGCTCCAAAAAAGGTTCATGTGATGGCATTCGCTGACGCTGCGTGGCTTATCACGGTCACGCGTGAGACATTTGAAGAAAAAACTGAACAAAATAAAAGGCGCACAAGACAATGCACAAAAAGCACCTTAGAAAATTATAGCAGTGCACTGAGCAAACAGCAAACCCACTCCCTGCTCGGTAGAACAACCACCCCACAGATAACTCCACGCTCCCCCATTCAACGGCACGCCATGGCGCATCCATCAAATGAACCTCTTAACATTGCGAGCTCATCGACCGCAAGCAAGCACGGAGCTCACAGCGGAGGCAAAGGCGGCAACCCATGTAAAGCCCTTGCAGCCAAGCACCGCTCATCCCCCATTTCAAAATCACGGCAAGTAGTGGAGCGCAACGCATAAATACCACAGCCAGCGGCTTGCCCTATCTCCCCTTGCAAGGCAACACAGCGCAGCCGCGCTTGATTTGTACCCTTCATGGCAACAAAATAAGGACTGACGGGTTCGGTCAACGCCTCCGGCACACAGCCTGAGGGATGGGCATCGGTTTCCGCCCAATAAAACGACACACGAAAACTGGCGCAGCACGCGCCACAACGGATACAAGCATCACTCATGGTTTACACAAAAATCAGGTGGCACAGCCCCTAAGCGCACCACATCGGGTTAAAAAATGCGACCCAACCACCTGATCGCTCGTTAGCTGGAAAAGAGAGGCACAAAGGCAAAGCACTCGGGATTCTCTTGCCAAGACAAATGCCCACGCCCTCATTCAAATGAGGTTGTTCTTTGTCCTCAGCGCCTCACTTCTTAATCACCAGCCTTACTTAATCACTTACCAATACAAAAACTAGAAAAAATCACACCCAACAAATCATCTGAAGTGAACTCACCGGTGATTTGATTGAGCTGTTCTTGCGCAAGACGTAATTCTTCAGCAAATAAATCCAGCTTCTGATCTTGCGTCAACGCATGGGCATACGCCGTCTGCACGTGTGCATCGGCGAGCCTCAAAGCCGTTAAATGGCGCTCTCGGGCAATAAACACATCACCTGCCGATTTTTCAAACCCCACAATCGTCAACAACCGAGTGCGCAAATCATCCAAACCCGCCCCTGTTTTCGCGCTGATGTAAATGCAATCCCCCACAGCGTCAACGGGATCATTCAACAAATCGGTTTTATTCACCAATGTGATCAAAGGCGTGCCCGCAGGCGTTTTATTCGCCAGTTCGGCGAGCAATTGCACATCCAGGTTATTGTGCGCGATGTGCTCCGCCTCTCCAGACATTTGCATGGCATCGACCAAATGCAGCACCACATCGGCTTTTTCGACTGCCCCCCATGTGCGCTCAATGCCGATTTTCTCCACCACATCATCGGTGTCACGCAAACCTGCGGTGTCGATGACATTCAACGGCACCCCCTCAATTTGCACCACCTGCGTCACCGTATCACGTGTCGTACCCGCAATCGGCGTGACAATCGCAACATCTTGCCCAGCCAGTGCATTGAGCAACGATGATTTACCTACATTCGGCTGCCCAACCAGCACCACATTGACGCCATTGCGCAACAAAGCCCCTTGCTTGGCCGTGGTCAATACACCCGCCAGCTCCGTTTGAATGCGATCCAATTGACCAAAAGCGTCCGCTTTTTGCAAAAAATCAATTTCCTCTTCAGGAAAATCCAGCGTCGCCTCAACCAACATGCGCAAATGCACCACTTTAGTCACCAAAGTGTGAATGCGCATCGAAAACTCTCCTGACAGCGAACGCACCGCACTTTTCGCCGCGGCTTCGGTCGATGCCTCAATCAAGTCGGCCACCGCTTCAGCCTGCGCCAAATCGATTTTATCATTTAAAAAAGCACGCTCAGTGAACTCACCTGCCTCCGCCAAACGCACGCCGTAAGCAGCACCCGCTTGCAAGCAACGGCGCAACAGCAATTGCATGACCACAGGGCCACCGTGACCTTGCAACTCCAGCACGTGCTCACCCGTATAGGAATGCGGCGCATTGAAATACAGCGCCAAGCCGTGATCAATCGGCGTGTTTTGTGCATCCAAAAAAGCACCATAGTGTGCATGACGGGGCGTCAATGCGCGCCCACAGAGTGCTTGCATCAAAGCTTGAATAACCGCCAAACCGCCCGATGCGCGCACCACCCCCACCCCGCCACGCCCTGAGGCGGTGGCAATGGCGACAATGGTTGAAGGGCTAGAAGCATGTGCAGTCATGGTGGTGTTTTCATAAAAATAAAAGATGCGGGATTGTAACATTTTTGCTTTCAACGGCGCGTCGTCAAACAATGCCATCCAAAAGCAAACGCTTCGATTTAACTCAAATTTGTTGCATTGCAACATCACTTTGGTAAAAAAATCAAAAAAACCCCCTCATTTTGCCTATTTTTAAAGCAACACCCTTGATTTATACACGATTGAATTATAAATTCATGTTGCGGCGCACAAAATCGTACGCCCGTTACTTTTTAAATAAGGAGGTTGTCATGACTTCATTCTCATTGACTTTTTCAATGTTCAAAACCAGTTTGCATTCACTTCAATTCATGTTTGCACAATTGATCGACTCTCTGGATGCATTCAAACGCATGCGCAGCAATGTGACCGATGCTGAGGCCAACTTGAAATACGTGCGTGAACAAGAGCGCAACGAAGCTGTCGACTTACATCACTTTTAATTTGATCGTCGTGGTCACAAAAATGGCCACAAAACTCACGTCGGTTCTCTCGAAACAATGGCTGAACACCTCACACGATTCATTGACGACTCATTGACATGATGTCTTTGCGTATAATGGTGTTCACTTGAACGCGAACTCGGCGGTTGCGCATGCGTTCTTTCACCTGACACTGACGTCCACCTCCCAGCATGTTTGACCTCAACCACATCGCCCTTTTCTTCATTTGCACCCTCACTTCCGCCTTCACCGCAGGTTTTGGCGTGGGTGGCGGTGCAATTTTACTGGTTTTATTGCCCAATTTTCTTGCTTCCAATTTGGTCATTCCCATCCACGGTGCGACTCAATTGATGAGCAACAGCTCTCGGTTGCTGTTTGACTGGAAAACGGTGTCATGGTCTTTGGTGCGCCCGTACATCCCTGGTGCGTTGATGGGCGGCGTACTGGGTTACTTTCTTTTGGACTCGTTTGAATTCGATCTGTTACCGCTGATTTTGGGTGTGTTTATTTTGGTGTGCACATGGACAAACATCATCCGCCGCCTGAGCGTGCTGTTTGACAATATGTTTTTGCTGGGTTTGTTTCAAACATGCGCCTCCTTATTTGTGGGCGCAATTGGCCTGATCATGCCACCGATTCTGATCCGACAAGGCTTAAATCGAAATCAAGTCATCTCGACCCAAGCGGCGATGGTCTCTTTTATGCATGCATTCAAAGTGGCCACTTATATGGCTGCGGGGTTTGCCTTTCGTGACCATTGGCAGCTGATGGTGTTGATGTTGGCGGGATCGGCATTTGGCTCGTATGCGGGGCGTTTTTTACGCGACGCCATCCCTGAACAACGCGGCCTATGGCTCATGAAATGGCTGGTGACGGTACTGGCGCTGCAACTTGTGCTCAAATACCTCATCACAGCTTATTTGAAATGATTTTTTCCAAAAGTTGAACCTTTGCAACCATCGCAAACTAATCTCAACTTTCATTAATTTCAGATTGGAATTATTCGGACATCCTGCTTGCGCAATCCATTGTCTTACGCGTATGATAGCCCAAAAATCAACCCTAACATCGCCCTCACGATGTCGACGGTCTGCTTTGCACACACATATATTTAAAACGTTGAATGGATTTGCATGCATTCACGTTTTCCAACTTTCGCACTAGACAGGCAAGCCATGAGCAAAACCCTCATCATCGCCGAGAAACCCTCGGTCGCCAACGACATCGCCAAAGCCATCGGCGGATGCATAAAAAAAGACGACTTCCACGAAAATGACGACTTTGTCGTTGCCGCAGCAGTCGGCCACTTGCTTGAACTGATTGTGCCCGAAGAGCATGACATCAAACGTGGGAAGTGGAGCTTCACCCATTTGCCACACATTCCACCGCACTTTGACTTGCGTCCCATCGTCAAATCAGAATCCAAGCTCAAAACCTTGACCAAGCTGCTCAAGCGCAAAGACATCAGCAATGTCATCAACGCCTGCGATGCGGGGCGTGAAGGGGAGCTGATCTTCCGTTACATCATGCAGTACACCAAAGCCAAGCAACCCTCGCAACGCCTGTGGTTGCAAAGCATGACACCGACAGCGATTCGCGATGGCTTGGCGCACCTGCGCACCGACGAACAAATGTTGAACTTGGCCGATGCCGCACGCTCACGCTCAGAAGCCGACTGGCTCGTGGGCATCAATGGCACACGCGCCATGACAGCATTTAACTCCAAGGACGGTGGTTTCTTTTTGACCACGGTGGGTCGCGTGCAGACCCCCACACTGACCGTTGTGGTCGAGCGTGAAGAGGCGATTCGCGCCTTTAAATCACGCGATTATTGGGAAGTGCATGCTGAATTTGTCTGTGCCCAAGGGGTTTATAAAGGCCGTTGGTACGATCCAAAATTCAAGAAAGATGAAACCGACACCGAGCGTCGTGACTCGCGCCTGTGGAGCAAAATCGCCGCATCCACCATTGTCATGGCCTGTGAAGGTCAAAAAGGCACGGTCACAGAGGAATCCAAACCTTCCACACAAACAGCACCCGCACTGTTTGACCTGACCAGTTTGCAACGTGAAGCCAATGCCCGTTTTGGTTTCAGTGCAAAAAACACCCTTGGTTTGGCGCAAGCCTTGTATGAAAAGCACAAAGTGCTGACCTACCCGCGTACCGACTCCAAAGCACTGCCCGAAGATTATATCCCCACGGTCAAACAGACCGTTGCGATGTTGAAAGAGCAAAACAACTACACCCGTTTTGCACAGCAAATCGAGAAAAATGGCTGGGTCAAACCCAACAAACGTATTTTTGACAATTCAAAAATCTCAGATCACTTTGCGATCATTCCAACCCTGCAAGCCCCAAAAAACCTGAGCGAACCCGAACAAAAGTTGTACGATTTGGTCGTTAAACGCTTTATGGCGGTGTTTTTCCCAGTTGCAGAATACCTCGTGACCACGCGCATCACCCAAGTGTTGGCGCATCATTTCAAGACAGAAGGGCGTGTATTGGTCAATGCGGGCTGGCAAGCCATTTATGGGCGCGATGAGCAAAAAGAAGACGACATGCTCGTCGCGGTCGCCCCAGAAGAAAAAGTTAAAACAGAGCACGTCGACCTCATTGGCCTCGCCACCCGCCCGCCCGCACGCTACTCTGAAGCCACGTTGTTGTCAGCGATGGAAGGTGCGGGCAAATTATTGGATGACGAACTGCGTGAAGCCATGAGTGGCAAAGGCCTCGGCACGCCAGCGACCCGCGCCTCAATCATCGAAGGTTTATTGTTTGAAAAATACCTCGTGCGCGAAGGCCGTGAATTGATTCCAACCGCCAAAGCGTTTCAATTACTGACCTTGCTGCGCGGTCTGGGCGTCGAAGAACTGACCTCCGCCGAATTGACGGGCGACTGGGAAAATCGCCTCGCACAAATGGAACGCGGTGAAATCAAACGCGACGCATTCATGCGCGACGTGCATCAAATGGCACAAATCATCGTCAAACGTGCCAAAGAGTTCAACGCAGAAACGATTCCAGGCGATTACGCCACCCTGACCACACCGTGCCCCAATTGCGGTGGTGTCATCAAAGAAAACTACCGCCGTTTCGCCTGCACCCAATGCGAATTTTCAATGTCCAAAACCCCAGGCGGACGCACGTTTGAAGTACAAGAAGTCGAAGACCTGCTGAAAACCCGTGAAACCCCATTGTTACAGGGCTTCCGCAGCAAGATGGGACGCCCATTTGCCGCGATTTTACGGGTTGTCGAAGACAAAGAATCGCCTGCACGTTACAAAATGGAATTTGATTTTGGACAAAGCGCAGACGATGAAGAAAAACCCGATTTCAGTGCACAAACCCCCATCGGCCCTTGCCCAAAATGCGGTGGCAATGTCTTCGACGCGGGCACACGCTACACCTGTGAAAACACCTACGGTGCAGATAAAAAATGCGATTTCCGTTCAGGAAAAGTAATTTTGCAACAAGAAATCAGCCGCGAACAAATGGAAAAACTGTTAACCACAGGCCGCACCGACCTGCTCACCAGTTTCAAGTCCGCGCGCACAGGGCGGATGTTCAAAGCATTTTTGGTCAACACCAAAGGTAAAGTGGGCTTTGAGTTTGAGGCGAAAGCCCCAAAAGCAGAGAAACCCAACGCAAAAACAGCTAAAACCGATGAAGGCGTTGCGGCCGATGATGCGCCTGCGAAAGCAATTAAAGCCGTCAAATCGACGGTGAAAAAAGCAGCCAAAACAACGGTCAAAACAGCAGCTAAAACAACAAGCAAAACCTCAACTAAAACCACGGCCAAATTGGCGACCGCAAGTGCAACCAAAAAACCTGCCGTCAGAAAATCGGCAAAAACAACCGCAGAACAAGTCGAGTAAGGCGCTCAAGCCAAGCAAACCGCCAAGGCCATCCCTGAGATGCGCCTTGGCTCCCTGAGAAAGCAAACCATGTCTTCCCACGTTGAGCACATCCCTGTACCACGCAACAGCATGATTCATCACGAACTTCAAAGCGCTTCTTTTTATGATTGCCATCGGATCAGCATCGGCACATCGGATGCACCCGCATTGGCGTTGTACTTAAAAACTGTGGGTCAAACACCGGCATGGGTCGATCGTTTAATGGGGTTGCGCAACACAGTGGTGCAATGGGTGGGGTTAAAAAATTTAGGCACACTCAGCAGGATTGACCCCAATCGGCCGTTGGACAGTTATGCTATTGGGGATCGAATCGGCATCTTCACGCTGCTGGCCGTGTCCGATCAAGAGGTCATATTGGGCGATTCAGACAAACACTTGGATGTAAAAGTGTCTGTCTTAAGGCAATCTGAAGGCGACAAGCGCCACATGGCAATGTCCACCGTTGTCCATGTCCACAACACGTTGGGTCGAATTTACATGTTTTTCGTTGGCCCTGCCCACAAAATCATTGCGCCCGCAGTGGTGGCTCGATTTCCGACGGTGACTTCTAAATAAAACCGCATCACGCATCATGGATGCAAGATGACTCCACATGAAAACAGCATGTTGCGGTTCAAAAGACCACCAGCAACATGTTTTATCACAGGCGTCGGCATGCGATGCATCAAACGAGACGTGAAGCCAAAAGCATCAACGCAAAGACACGCACAAGGGACATTATGCTCAAAATCTATGGCAAAAGCACATCCATCAACGTTCGTAAAGTCCTGTGGACTTGCGTTGAGCTCAACGAACCCTTCACCCAAGAGGATTACGGTTCAGGTTTCATTTCCACGCTCACGCCTGAATTTCTCGCCATGAACCCAAACGGCATGGTGCCCGTGATTCAGGATGACGATGTGACGTTATGGGAGTCCAACGTGATTTGCCGTTACTTGGCACACCGCCGTGGTCGCGACGATTTGCTGCCAAGCACCCCCATCTCAAGGGCGAGGGTGGAGCAGTGGATGGATTGGCAAGCCAGTGAATTGAATAATTCGTGGCGCTACGCATTCATGTCTTTGGTGCGCGGCCATGCCGACTACCAAGACCCTGCACTGCTTGCGGCCGGTGTGGCCAACTGGAATCGTCACATGGCGATATTGGATGCACAATTGAATCGCACGGGTGCTTTTGTGACGGGCGAGGCATTCACATTGGCGGATGTGGTGTTGGGGTTGTCCACCCACCGCTGGATGGCCGCACCGATTGCGCATGCCAATTTGCCCGCAGTGAGGGCGTACTGCGATCGTTTGAGCACACGGGCTGGTTTTATGACGCATGGCCGCAATGGAATGCCTTGATTGCCTAGGCCATCACTTTTTGAACACCATGCTTTCACATTCTTTTAAACCCTAAAAAACACCTCCGCGCCATTCAGAGCGATTTAAGAAAACACACCTCATGTCGACACACCTGATGCACATGGCCCTCGTTGTACCGGGCTACGACGATGCCATTGCTTATTTCACACACGTGTTGGGCTTTTCATTGCTGGCCGATGAGCCTCGGGAAGCGGGTAAGCGTTGGGTTGTGGTTGGCCCCAACACATCAGCGAACAGTTGTTCTTTGCTGCTGGCACGCGCGGTCAATCCTTAACAAGCCAGCAGAGTCGGCAATCAAACAGGTGGGCGGGTGTTTTTGTTTTTACACACCGATGACTTTTGGCGCGACTATCGGGCTTATCAAACACGAGGCGTTCATTTCGTCGAACCCCCACGCGTTGAAAACTATGGGACTGTCGTGGTATTTGAAGACCCATATGGTAACCGCTGGGATTTGCTTCAAATGAACCCCAAAAATGAGGGGCATGTGCAAGAATGAAACCACGACAAGCGAGCCATTGAAGGCGGATCACGCACGGATGGCAATCAAGTGGACACTGACGGTATGATTTGCACACATTAACCCTCTTTTTTGTGCGACAGCGTGCCCCATCAATGCGATAATTCACCCCTTGAGGTATCACTGACCCATTTACTTTTAAGGATTTTTCAACATGCCTTTCAATCCCGACGTTAAAGACCTTTACGAGCAGATTGCGACCATTTCCCCGAACTTAAAAGCGGGCATTATTGCGGAAGCGTTGCCGCACATTCGCCGCTTTCAGGGCAAAACCATCGTCATCAAATACGGTGGCAACGCGATGACCGACAAATATTTACAAGAGTGTTTTGCGCGTGATGTGGTGTTGCTTAAATTGGTTGGGATTCAACCGATTGTGGTGCATGGCGGTGGCCCGCAAATTGAAGCGGCATTGACCCGTGTGGGCATTAAAGGTCAATTCATTCAAGGCATGCGCGTGACCGATGAAGACACGATGGACATCGTTGAATCGGTTCTGGCGGGTCAGGTGCAAGGCGACATCGTTGGTTTGATTAACCACGCAGGCGGTGCAGCAGTTGGTTTATCAGGGCGTGACGGCAATTTGATTCAGGTTAAAAAGCTGTATTTGCAAGACATCAAAGACCCATCGGTGCAACATGACATCGGCTTGGTCGGCGATGTGACCCAGGTGAATCCTGCGGCGGTGACCGCACTCATTAACGGCGGCTTTATTCCCGTGATTTCACCGATTGGCACCGATGAAAACAACGTGTCCTACAACATCAATGCCGATGTGGTTGCAGGTGAGTTGGCGCGAACACTGGATGCAGAAAAATTGGTGATGTTGACCAACATCAAAGGTGTGCTTGATCAAGAAGGCAATTTGATGAGTCAATTAAACGCCAGTAAGATCGATGAGCTGGTCGCCAATGGCACGCTGTCGGGTGGCATGCTGCCAAAAATTTCATCGGCATTGGATGCCGCCAAAAGCGGTGTGAATTCAGTGCACATCATTGATGGCCGTGTGCCGCATTGCATGCTGCTGGAAATCTTGACCGATACTGGTGTGGGTACGATGATCACCCAATGAGCGCTTGCATTGTGACCATCAAACTTTAAACCATCCGATTTTAATCATCACCCCGCTAAGCTTCATTTTGTGATGAAGCACATGGCGATTGATGCTTTTTTTACATTGCCCATTGAGGTGGTGCATCAGCACCGCCTCAATGGACGCATTTTTTAGGATAACCATGCTTCCAATCTATGCTCAAGTCCCCCAATGTGAGCTGTGCAACACAACGGGCGGGGAATTGGTTTGGCGCAATGCCGACTTGCGCGTGATCATGGTCAATGACCCACATTTTGTGGGCTTTGTACGCGTGGTGTGGCACGAACACGTGGCCGAAATGACGAACCTCACCCCAGCCCAGCGTCATATGTTATTGGACGTTGTGTTCACTGTTGAACAGGTCATGCGCGATGTTTTATCGCCCACAAAAATCAACCTGGCCAGTTTGGGCAACATGACCCCGCACTTGCACTGGCATGTCATCCCCAGATTCGCCACCGACGTGAACTTCCCCAATCCCGTTTGGGCTTTAACCCAAACACAAGCAGCACAAACCGCTCAACCCTGCGTTTCTAAAGCGCAATACGACACACTGGTCAATGCCCTGCGCATTGCGTTATGGGCTTAATCAACGGCACTAAAAGCTTGGCAAGAAAATGCAGAAGAGGTCTATTGCATTCACAAGTAATCCAATAAGGTGAAGTCTAAAAACGGTTTACTGACAACCCATTAAACCTGCTGGGTTTATTTCCAAAGGGTTTCGACAGAACCCCTCAATCAAGCCAAGAATAGCCAAGCATTCAGTCACCATGCAGGTCGATTCCCGATCGGTTGTCACATCGGCTTAAAAAACAATACGGTCAACAACACAAACAATGGGATTAAAATACCAAACGACCACGCCATATAACCAAAAAACGATGGCATTTTCAAACCGCTGTGTTCTGCAATCGATTTCACCATAAAATTGGGGGCATTCCCGATATAGCTCAAAGCGCCCATGAACACAGCCCCCGCTGAAATTGCAGCCAAAGTGCTGGCATAATCCGTGGTCAAATGCGCAACATCGCCACCCGCCAAATTGAAAAACACCAAGTAGGTCGGTGCATTGTCCAAAAAGCCAGACAACAAGCCAGTCGCCCAAAAATAATGGCTGTCAATTGGTGTACCACTGGCATCGTGAACCAAATGCACCAATCGCACAAAAGGCCCCTCTACGCCCGCTTGCAACATGGCGATCACTGGTGCAATGGTGATAAAAATGGCGATAAATAATTTTGCCACTTCAAAGACAGGTTCAAAATTAAATTGATTTTTGATCCGAATGCTTCGTGCTGTCGTCACCCATGACAGCCATGCCATCGCCACCAAACCCACATCACGCACCAAACTGGGCAAACCCACAGTGGTGCCCAACACATTAAAGTCCACATCCGATTTCCAGAGACCGCTTAATAAAACAAAGAAAATCGCCCCCAACAACCAGACAAAATTCAACTGACCATCAAAACCAATGCCATGGGTATCAGGTGTGGGATCCATGATTTCAGGTAAATCTTCTTCTCGTCTGTGGTAATAATAACGATCAATCATATAAAACAAGCCCAGCAGAATCACCACAGATAAGCATGTTTCAAAAAATATATACTGCAAAGTCCACAAAAATGGCACACCGTTCAAAAACCCCAAAAACAATGGGGGATCGCCCAAAGGCGTCAATGAGCCACCAATATTGGCCACCAAAAAGATAAAAAACACCACCACATGGACTTTGTGTTGCCGATTGTCATTGGCGCGCAACAATGGACGAATCAAAAGCATGGATGCACCCGTTGTACCCATCACGCTGGCCAACACCGCACCCGCAAATAGAATCGCCACGTTAACCTCGGGACTGCCGTGCAGGTTGCCGCGCACATAAACACCACCTGAAATGATGAACAAACTGGCAATCAATACAATAAACGGGATGTACTCCGCCAACAATGCGTGTGCCACCACACGCAACACCTCATCCAGCCCAAAATAGCCCATGGCAGGAAGTAAAAACGCCGCAGACCACCCCACAGCAATTTTACCGAAATGATGGTGCCAAAACTGAGGGGCAATAAGGGGAAAGAGGGCGATTGACAACAACACACCAGCAAATGGCAATGCCCAAGACAAACTGATGTGCGTCATACCCACACCCGCAGCACATGCAACGTTGGCATTTAAACACATCCACACAACCATCAAAAATTTCCACATACCCACCGCCATTGTCATCTCGAATTTGATCTAAAACGCATTTTGCGCACACACCATGCCAACATCGGCACGCACCTCAGCATAAAGCATAAAACAACAATTGATGTGCAAAAATGTAAATTTTACGCACAAAAAAGCGAGCTAATGCTCGCATTTTTTGCTGAGGTAACTTGTAAAGTCAGTGCACCATCCAGCCGCCTGAGATGATGCACCCTTGTGTCATGTACGTCTCAATTACAGGTGATGATCCATGGTTGCCACGGCTTCTGCTTGGATATCCAAAGCACGTTTAGCCGCTTGATCTTCAGGCAACAATTCACCTTCCCATTTTGCCACAACAGCTGAAGCAATAGAGTTACCCACCGCATTGGTTGCAGAACGACCCATGTCAAGGAAACGATCCACACCCAAGATCAACAACATGCCTTCAACAGGTAAGCCAAATTGTGCCAATGTACCTGCAATCACCACCAGTGAAGCCGATGGAATGCCTGCCATGCCTTTTGAAGTCACCATCAACGTGAACAACATGGCGATCTGTGTACCCATAGGCAACTCAATGCCATAAAACTGAGCAATAAACAATGATGCGAAAGTGCAATACATCATTGAGCCATCCAAGTTGAACGAGTAACCCAAAGGCATCACGAAACTTGAAATTTTACGAGAAACGCCGAAACGATCCAATGCATCCAAAATTTTTGGATAAGCCGCTTCAGAAGATGCTGTTGCAAAAGACAAGAAAAATGCTTCTTTCACTTCGCGCATCAACGTGAACACACGTTTGCCCAAGAACACGTAACCAACAGCGATCAACAAAGCCCACAAGACAAACAATGCGATGTAGAACGAGCCCATGAATTTGCCATAAGTGACCAATACAGACAAACCTTTTTCAGCAACAACACTGGAAATGGCTGCAAATACGGCCAAAGGCGCTGCTTTCATCACATAGCCCGTCAATTTGATCATCACGTGTGACAATTGATCAAGCAAGTCGACCAAGCCTTGGCCTTTTTTGCCTAAAGCACCCAAAGCCACACCGAAGAACACAGAGAAGAACACGATCTGCAACAGTTTATTGCCTGCAGCAGCATCCGCAAATGACGTTGGAATCAATTGAGCGGTGATGAACGCCACAAAGCCTGAGTCTTTTACGCCTTGAGAGAAGCCCGCTAATTTATCCTTGCCCGCAGCGATTTGTTCAGGTGTTAAGGCCGTCAAAGTACTGCCGACACCAGGTTGGAACAAGTTGGCGAAAATCAAGCCCAAAAACAGTGACACAATAGAAGCAGTGACAAACCACAACAAAGCTTTCAGACCCACGCGACCCACGGCTGAGCCTTGACCCATTTGAGCGATACCAACCACCAGTGTCGAGAAAACCAACGGTGCGATGATCATTTTGATTGCGCGCAAGAAGAGGGTCGACAACAAGCCGACATAAGACATGTCAATCATAATCATTTTTTGATTGACCAACCAACCAAAAATGATGCCCAAAATCATTGCGATCACAATGTATGCTGCTAAGCGACCGCTGCCGCTTTTTGCATTGCTATTAATATTAGCCATAATATTTCCTTTTACTTTTATGTGACACTTATTTTTAAGGGGTGGCGCTTGACTGTCTCCCCCATGCTATTATTACTTTACGGCTTACCTCAACCGATCGAGACACGAAGTCCAAAATAGATTAAACGGTTGTTTTTATGCAAATTACACATTCCAACCACATTCATCTACCCGAAACGATATGGCATTATAAAGTCAGATAAGGTTTTTTCAACACTTAATCCTGCACAAACCGCAAAATGATAAAGTTTGTGGCAAACCTATGCTTTTTAATGTGAATTTATGGTGTAAAACGACACAATGACGTAATTAATTTCACACCAAAATCGAAACACAGTTGCATTTATTAAAAGACAACGCTGAAAAATGACTTATTTGATCACTATTTGCCCGTTTTTTGTGCGACAAGCTCCTTTTTCCTTCAGAAAACCCAACCTGCCAACAATCAAATAGGGACGCAATATGACAGGCCTCATCCTTTCAAAAGCAGCCAACATTTACCTCAAATTGAGTGAAGCGCACGGTTTAGATGCCTCCACATGGCATGCCTTCGCTCAAGTTGAGGCTTTACGTGAACTTTCTATCGAAAAACGTCAGCAGATCACATGGATGTTGGCCGAACCCAATCTGGCAACAGATGCGATTGCCATGCTGCCCAACCTCAAATGGTTGCAGTCGACGTGGGCGGGCATTGATCGTTTGCTGGGGGCGGGGTCACCCAAACACTTTACATTGACCAACATCAAAGGTCTTTTTGCCCCCCTCATGTCTGAGTATGCATTGAGCCACATTTTGGCACATGAGCGACAGCTGTTGACACACCACGATGCATTCACCCGCCGCACATGGCATGAGCACACCACGGGTGTCATCCGTGGAAAAACAGTGATGTTGCTGGGCATGGGTTCCATTGGGGGCGGTATGGCGCATATTTTTAAAGCTTTGGGATTGCATGTCATCGGCATCATGCATACGCCACGCCCCGTACCTGGAGTGGATGAAGTGGGGGCGTTGAAGGATTTGGCGATACTGCTGCCGCGAGCCGATTACGTGATTAATGTTCTACCCAACACCCCAGATACCCAAGATATTTTTGATGCCGCTTTTTTCGCACAAATGCCCACGCACGCACTGTTCATGAATGTGGGTCGTGGGCAGTCGGTGATTGAAGCTGATTTGGCCGAAGCGTTGCAGACGGGCGTCATTGCCGCTGCGGTGTTGGATGTGTACCGCAACGAACCGCTGCCCATTGATCATGTGTTTTGGGACACGCCTCACTTGACGTTGACTTCACACACCGCCGCCCCGAGCTTTCCCGAAGAAGTATTTGAAATATTCAAAGACAATTTGGAACGTTTTTCAACGGGTCAAGCGCTGTGCCATGTGGTGGATTTCAATAAGGGCTATTAAAAACATCAAAGAAAGACATCAAAGGGCGGTCAGAAAGCATTTTTTAGGCCGCCCTTGCAGCCCTCACATGAGCAAACGGGCGACTCCCGCACTTTCTAGAATCAATCAAAAAGCAAGAAATCTCGCATTAAGCGGTTTGGTGACGGGCTTGACGAGCCAAGGCGGCATCGGTGTGCTGTTTGGTTTCAATAGTTAAACCGCGTTTCATCCACGGCAGTTTACCTTGAGAGCCACTGTTGACGTAGTCATCGGTGACGGCATCGCGCATGCGTTCATGAGAGCTGACCTCACCGTGCGCCATCAGCCAATTGGCCACCTCGGTGAACAGTGTTTCGAGGGGAATGCTGTGACTGCGCTGCCATGTGTTGTGCAAATATTGCGACAGGCTGTGAAACCGTTGATACGGCGAGTCGGCCAAAATGAGCGGCAAGGTTTGCGTGAAACGTCCCGAATTCGCAATGCCATCCCAATATTTGGCAAAATGCTTGAATTCATCCAACTCTTCTTTGCTCACATCTTTGTTGCTGATGATTTCATACGGCGTTGTGTCGCTGTACAGCATTTGGAAAGGTTCGGTGTGGCGAATGATCGGCGTACCGCGTAAACGTTTTAAAATCCCCAGTTGAATCTCATGCGCGCGCCAACTGTACAGACGATCAAATCCTTCGGCAAAACTCACCATCGTCTCACTGGGCAAACCGGCAATCAAGTCAACATGCAAATGCGCTTGGCTGTGGTCACGCAACCACGTGATGTTGTCGTAAGCCTTGTCCAAATTGGTTTTACGGGAAATGTGCTTTTGCACCGTGGTATTCAAGGTTTGAATGCCCAATTCAAATTGCAAGCTGCCCGCTGGAAAGGCGCTGATGGCATCTTTCAACATGTCAGGCAAGTGATCAGGAATCACTTCAAAGTGAGCGAACAATGGATCATCGGGTGCGGCGTTGATTTTCCCTAAAAAGAAATCAAGGATGCGGCGACCCGTTTCAGGCTTGAGGTTGAATGTGCGATCCACAAATTTAAAAGTGCGCGCACCACGGGCATAGAGCTTGTCCATTTCGACCAAAAAGGGATCAAGCTCAAAGCCCCATGCCGTTTTGTCCAAACTTGACAAGCAAAACTCACACTTGAACGGGCAACCGCGTGACGCCTCAACATAAATGTTGCGGTGTTTCAAATCATCATCCGTATACAGGTGATAGGGCATGACCAAATCATCCAACTTCGCCTGCACACCCACATGGACTTTCATCAAGGGCTTGGGGCCATGAATCAAAGCATCAAACAATTTCAGTAGGGTGATTTCCCCCCAGCCCGTGACCACATAATCAGCGACTTGGGTGATTTCTTGCTGCTCGACTTCATAGGACACCTCTGGCCCACCCACGACAATGATGAGTTCTGGTGCTGCGATTTTCAGTGCTTTAATCAAAGCCAAGGTTTCATTCACATTCCAAATGTACACGCCAAAGCCAATGATGCGAGGTGAATCACTGAGCAAATCGGCCACCATGGCATTGATGGGGGACTTAATCGTGTATTCAGCCAAGCGTGTGTAAGCTGCATGCTCACGCAAATTGGCAAGTAGGTAGCGCAAGCCAAGCGAAGCATGCGAAAAACGGGCGTTGAGGGTCGAGAGGGTAATCATGCCGACATTATACTTGATGTCGAACACATCGACGACCCAGCCGATCCAGCGATGCGATGAATGCCCATTATTTATAATGATTGATAACGCCCATTTTAAACGGGCATTGATTTTCATCGGATGATGACTTCACCAAACAAATAGCAGCTTGGTCTCACTTCGTTAACCCCCATAAAAACGGGGATTTATTTTTTCGAAACAGTTATAAATGGCAATAAAATCCAAGTAATCGCTCGGTTGTCGCTGTTGTCGCCGCATGTGGCTGTGTTATAGTGATTGACCATCTTTTGAGGCCACCATGACCGATCATTCCAGCTCCGCCCCCACCCATTCAGACACTTCACCACTCATTCATTGGCTTGAAAATAGCAATCCACACAGCGCATCGTGGCGTTCCGAAAATGGCTCTCCGCCGCCCAAACGCGTGGTCTTGGCCGACGACACCCTGAATGCCGATGTGGCTTATCGACTCGCCTGCGAAGGCACGGCCTTGTTGTGGCGAGGGGATTACCAAAACGCACGGCAATTGTTGCAAGCCTTGGGACGTCGAATCGACAAGAAGCCCAAAAAAAACAAAGCCGCCACCGCGCCCATCAGCGCAAAAGATGCATTCAATCTGCATCGGCAAGCGCAAGCGCAACGTGCACGCGTGTTGGGTATGTTGCTGTTACCACTCAACATGGACTACAGCATCCCACTGCGACGTGCACCCGATGTACATGCGGCGTGCGTTGAGGCCTATGGCACAACAGACTCCGATGCCGTTGTGTCCTTGCGCGAAATCCTTGGCCTCATTGGCGCCCATGAGTGGCGTAAAAAAGGAGTGGATGTGCCCGCGACAGGTGGTCGAATTCACCCTTATTACGGCGTGTTTTCGCCCGTTCGTGGCGAGTACATTGAGCTCGTTGCGCAAGCACCGTTGCCCTCGAAAACCTTGGCGTTTGACATTGGCACAGGCACAGGCGTTCTCGCTGCAGTGCTTGCCAAACGGGGGGTGCAGCACATCGTGGCGACCGACCTCAACCCACGCGCACTTGATTGTGCCTCTGAAAATATGAATCGCCTCGGTTTTGCCTATCAAGTTGAATTTCAACAAACAGATTTATTCCCCGAAGGGCGTGCACCTTTAATTGTGTGCAACCCGCCGTGGCTGCCCGCCCGTCCGAATGCGGCGATTGAATATGCCCTGTACGACTTCAATAGCCTCATGTTAAAGGGCTTTTTGAACGGCTTGCGGCAACATTTAACCGACGATGGCGAAGCTTGGCTGATTTTATCGGACTTGGCCGAGCACTTGGGTTTGCGCACACGAGAAGAATTGTTGAGTTGGTTCACGCACGCGGGGGCGAGCGTCATTGACCGGCACGATGCACGTCCCAAGCATGGCAAAGCATTTGATCGGGATGACCCATTGCATCAGGCGCGCTCAAAAGAGGTGACCTCTTTGTGGCGTTTGAGCTTACAACATTAACATCAAACCTGTCATGGCGATGTTCGCATGCCCATGATGAAAAAACAGCCAAGTTTTCACTTGGCTGTTTTCATGTGGTTGCATTTTAAAACATCACAGCACGTCTATACAGGTACAACACACTTCTTCATACAACTGTTTTGAGTGGCTTGACATGGTTCGCTCGCATGCGACCGAACCACCTTAAATGCAGCCGCTCACGATCACTTGATTTTATCAACAGTCACGAAAGCTTTATTTTTCTCTTCTTGGATGGTGATCATGGTGTCTTTACGCTCACCCGTTGCATCGTCAAATGAGATTGGGCCGCTCAAACCTGTGGCCGTGATGCCCTTCATTGCAGCCGCCACTTTTGCGGGTTCAGTTGAGCCTGCTTTTTTAACCGCTTCAACCAAAGTCAACACCGCATCGTAAGCAAATGGGGCAAAACCTTGTACTTTTTGACCCGCAAAACGTTTTTCAAAACGTTCTTTGAATGATGCGCCTTCTTTCATTTCAGCCAATGGCACGCCAGTTACTGAACAAATAGTGCCTTCAGCCGCTTCACCTGCCAAAGAGATGTAATTGTCTGTGCACACGGCATCAGGCATCAACAACAATGATTTCAGACCCAATTCACGTGCTTGTTTTGAGAATGTAGCAGCCGTGTCATCCAAGCCACCCCACATCACCGCATCAGCGCCCGCACCTTTGATTTTTGTCAAAATATTTTTGAAGTCGGTCGTTTTGTCTGTGGCCGCATCATGAGAAACAACAGTCAAACCGAGTTCTTTTGCTTTTTTCTCAACTTGATCAGCCATGCCTTTACCATACGTGGTCGCGTCGTCCACGATGGCAATGGTTTTCACGCCTTTTTTCTGTGCATACACGGCCAACGCTGGGCCTTGCATGCCATCATGAGCCACCATGCGGTACATCAACGTGCCACCACTCTCAGATTTTGATGCTTTAACAGTCACATCAGGGTTGGTGGCTGACGGCGTGATCGCCACCAAACCTGCTTTTGCATAAATAGGCTGAGCCGCCATGGTCACACCTGAATTGTAGTGACCGATCACAGCAGAGATGTTTTTGTCATCTGCAATTTTTTGGGCAACAATCGTACCTTGTTTTGGATCCGCACCGTCGTCTTCAGAAATGAGTTCAAGCATGTATTTTTTGCCTGCAACCTCAACACCGCCTTTTGCATTCACTTCTTCTACAGCCAGCTGTGCACCCGCTTGATTGTCTTTACCTGCATTTGCAGTGCCACCAGACAATGGGCTCACGCTTGCAATTTTAATCACGTTTGCACCAGCAGCAG
Organism: Ephemeroptericola cinctiostellae; assembly: GCF_003339525.1. Taxonomy (GTDB): domain Bacteria; phylum Pseudomonadota; class Gammaproteobacteria; order Burkholderiales; family Burkholderiaceae; genus Hydromonas; species Hydromonas cinctiostellae. The sequence continues at coordinate 312,341 of NZ_CP031124.1, forward strand.
CGCTGCCTTCGGCTTTTTTCTCATCTTTTGCACCACCGCAAGCGGCCAAAGAAAAAGCAGCAGCAACGGCAGCAGCCAAGCTTAATTTATTGAACAACATGTGAATCTCCTTGAAGGTTAAATACCAATTTAAGTTATACGTACTGTCATGTTAATGGTCATGGAAGCCAGAACGATGGGCGCAGTTTAAGTCAATAAACCGCCTTTAATTTACCTTTTTTGCAGCATTTTGCACCATTTTGGTGACAAAACACGACAACATCAATTAAAGGGTCACTATAAGCATTCGCTTAAATCACCACCCGCACGATCCTAAAGCCCCTACACAGCGTGAGACATTGTAGAGCCAGTTTGTTTGCACAAAATCTGCTTTTTCACAAAAAATTCACAATTTAATTTCTTTTTATCCATTTTCTCAAAATTAAATTTCACCAAGGGGTAAAAAATTTCACTTCTTTAAAGTGGATGCCCATTGACGAACATCATGGACTCATTTTTCAGCATTTTGTACCACACTTCATTGTCCGTCAACGGCGCCGTTGCAATCACAGCGACACGGTCATCGGGGGTGGTGTGATCGGCAAAATCAATCAACACGTCGGTGTCCAACAAATGAGCCGTTGTAAAGGGATGCTCGCGAACAATAAAATACAAATTCGTGGAGCAGTGCGCCCACATCACTTGGCCATTCGACAAACAAAAATTAAACACACCAAAACGGGCAACGTCCGCGGCAATGGGCTTCAATGCCGCATTAATTTCCACGGGGGTTGGCGGATTGGCAGCGGTCCGCCCCTCAAACACACGACGCAGCTCTTGTAAAATATAACAAAAAGCCCGTTCACTGTCGGTCGAACCAATCGGGCTGTACAGCCCATCCAACTCAGGATGAAAATCAATCAAATTGCCATTGTGTGCAAACACCCAATGCCGTCCCCACATTTCACGCACAAAAGGGTGACAATTTTGCAAGTTCACTTCACCTTGGGTTGCCTTGCGAATATGCGCAATCACATTCAAGGATTTAATCGGATATGAGCGCACCAAATGAGCCACAGGTGATGTGGCCGATGGTTGGCAATCCATCAGCAAACGACAAGCACGCTCTTCAAAAAAAGCGATGCCCCACCCATCGGTGTGGTGATCAGTCGTGCCGCCCCGTTGGGTAAAGCCTTCAAAAGAAAACACGATGTCCGTGGGTGTGTTGCAATTCATTCCGAGCAGTTGGCACATGGCAATACAATCAATCCATTAAAAATCAATAAAAAAGAGGTGTGGACTCCAGTGTATCGAAAATAAAAAGCCTTCGCATAAAAACTGTCGCACAATGATTGTGCAGCGGCTCATGCCCCCATCAATGCCAGCACACATTGAATGTCGCACATAAAAAAACGCACTCGTCATTCAAAAAAGCCCTCACATTACGAGGGCTTTTTTGAATGGTTAAAACACGTCCAGCTCCCATCGAGATGTTCAACGGGTGTCAAATGCCACTCAACATCGCATATTAATTTGAAAAGCCATTTTTTTACGTGCGGGCCTTTTCAATGACGGGCTTAAAAAACGAAATGACTCTGCATTTCCTTTATTAAAGGATGCCTGCAAATTTCCAGCCCATCGCCTCACCTGCATTCAAAGGCACCAACGATTGCCCATCCACAAAACTCAAGGCATCAGGCAAGGTCCACTCTTCTTTAAGCAAACGGATCTTGCGGGCATTCAACGGCAAGCCATAAAATTGCGCCCCGAAAACACTCGAAAAACCTTCAAGTTTATCCAACGCATCCACTTGCTCAAAAGCCGTGGCGTACAACTCCATCGCATGCAACGCCGTGTAGCAACCCGCACACCCACATGCATTTTCTTTGGTGTGCTGCGCATGCGGTGCACTGTCTGTGCCCAAAAAAAAGCGCGGATTACCCGATGCCGCCGCCGCAATCAAGGCCTCACGGTGCGATTCGCGCTTAAGGATAGGCAAGCAAAAATAATGCGGGCGAATGCCGCCCACCAACATCGCATTGCGGTTGTAAAGCAAATGGTGAGCGGTGATCGTCGAAGCAATACCGTCCTCGCTGGTCGCCACGTATTCAGCCGCTTGGCGGGTCGTGATGTGCTCCAACACAACTTTTAATTTCGGATAGCGTGCGCGCAAAGGAATCAAGATGCGATCAATAAAAATGGCCTCACGGTCAAAAATATCGATGTCCACATCGGTCACTTCACCATGCACAAGCAACGGCAAGCCAAGCGCCTCCATCACCTCAAGTGCCGCCGAGCAACGACCCAATGACGTCACGCCCGCATCGGAGTTTGTCGTTGCGCCCGCAGGGTACAATTTAAAACCTTTAACACCCGCATTAAATGCGGCGTTCACATCCTCAGGGCTGGTGCGATCGGTCAAATACAAGGTCATCAATGGCGTGAAATTAACACCCTCGGGGAGGGCGGCCATGATGCGCGTTTGATACGCTGCCGCCATGTCAGCCGAAGTCACGGGTGGCTTTAAATTGGGCATGATCATCGCGCGCGCGAATTGGCGTGCGGTATGCGGCACAACGGTGTTTAGCGCATCGCCATCGCGCAGGTGCACGTGCATGTCGTCAGGTTGAATGATGTCTATGTGAGTGAGGGTCATGATCTGCCTTTGTTGCGGTGTTAAACCAATAAAACCGCAATTGTATAACTGTTCGGTTCAATTCCGTTCAAAGTTTGAAAAAAGCCATTGCTATTGTTTACTTTGCCTTTGCACCGTTCGATCCGCCACAGCCAAAGACCAAGCCATGAAAAAAGGGTGCAAAGCAAGGCGAATCAAAGGACAAGATGCCTTGTGAACAACGGCACCCACATTGAGCATCAGCCAGCCGTTACTTTAAACTTGTGGCTCAAATCCTTCGGCAACACCGCCAAAGCCGCGCCAATTTTCCGCGCAATGCTGCGGTAATGCTGGGCATGCACACTGTTTGGATTGGCTGCGACCGTGGGCTGACCGCGGTCTGCCTGTACGCGAATGTCCATTGCCAAAGGCAATTGACCAAGCAGCGGCACATCAAAGTCGGTGCTCATTTTCGCCGCCCCACCTGCACCAAAAATGGCTTCTTCGTGACCACAGTTAGAGCAAGTGTGTAAAGCCATGTTTTCCACCACACCCAAGACAGGGATGTTGGTTTTTTCAAACATTTTCAAGCCCTTGCGCGCATCCAGCAATGCCAAATCCTGCGGCGTGGTGACGATGACCGCACCCGTGACAGGGATTTTTTGCGACAAAGTCAACTGAATGTCGCCCGTGCCTGGCGGCATGTCGATGATGAGGTAATCTAAGTTGTCCCATGCGGTTTGTCCGAACAGTTGCTGCAACGCTTGCGACACCATCGGCCCGCGCCACGCCATGGGCGAATCACTGTCAATCAAAAAACCAATTGAACTGGCTTGAACGCCGTAGCGGGCAGGAGGCACCATTTTTTCGTCCGCATTCAATTCAGGTTTGCCCTCAAGTTGAAGCAACAGCGGCACCGACGGCCCATAAATGTCTGCATCCAACAGCCCCACGCGCGCGCCTTCATGCGCCAAAGCCAATGCAATGTTCACCGCCGTCGTGCTTTTGCCCACGCCGCCTTTACCTGAAGCCACCGCGATGACGTTTTTGACATTCGGCGCCACAGTTAAGCCCGCTTGCACCAAGTGCGCATCAATTTTTGTGCTGATGTCAATGTTCAAATCCATGTCCGCAGCAGTACACATGCGATCGCGCAAGTCATCGTGCTGACTGGCGCAGGCAAAAGGCAAAACCACTTCAATGGCGCGCGCACGGATCGACTTAATGGCACGCACTTGACCTAAAGTTAAAGCAGAATCACTGCTGATGGCGACCGCCTCAAGCGCTGCGCGCATTTGTTCTTCATTCATGGGTTTTCCCTGTGTTAAAATCTCAGTTGCTCAAAAAAGCAAAGCCTCTCGGCTCTGCTTTTTCAGTTCAAATTAAACATGCTGCGAACCGCTTCACCGCACTTTGGGTGAGCCCCTCGCAACATTTAGCCAAATCCGCCAACATTTCATCACGCAAACTTTTGAGCGGATGGCCGCATTCATTGCCCAGCCATTGCCCAGTCAAAAAGAAAAACACCATGTCAAATCAACGTCAAATTCTCGTCACATCCGCCTTGCCTTATGCCAATGGACAAATCCACATTGGTCATTTGGTCGAATACATTCAAACGGACGTTTGGGTGCGTTACCTCAAGCTGAACCAGCACGAAGTATACTACGTCGGCGCGGATGACACACACGGCGCGCCGATCATGCTCCGTGCGGAAAAAGAAGGCATCACACCCAAACAATTGATCGACACGGTGTGGACAGAACACAAACGCGATTTCGACGCATTTGGCATTTCGTTCGACAACTATTACAGCACCGACTCAGCTGAAAACCAAGTCCTCGCCAGCCAAATTTACAACGCACTCAAAGCCAACGACCTCATCGCCATCAAAGACGTTGAGCAATATTACGACCCCGTTAAAGAAATGTTTCTTGCCGATCGCTTCATCAAAGGCGAATGCCCAAAATGTCACTCAAAAGACCAATACGGCGATTCATGTGAAGTGTGCGGCTCGACTTACGCCCCAACCGACTTAATCAACCCGTTCTCAACCATTTCAGGCGCAACACCTGAACGCCGCACGTCTGAACACTATTTTTTCAAGCTCTCGGACGAACGCTGCGAAACATTCTTGCGAGGTTGGGTGCAAGGGTTGGCACAACAAGAAGCCACCAACAAAATGCAAGAATGGCTCGGCAGTAATGACGAGCACAAACTTGGTGACTGGGACATCTCTCGCGATGCACCGTACTTTGGCTTCGAAATTCCTGATGCACCTGGTAAATACTTCTACGTTTGGTTAGACGCACCCGTCGGCTACTACGCCAGCTTCAAAAACCTGTGCGACAAAAATGGCTTGGATTTTGATGCGTGGGTCAAACCCGACTCGAACACCGAGCAATACCACTTCATCGGCAAAGACATTTTGTATTTCCACACCTTGTTTTGGCCCGCCATGCTCAAGTTTTCAGGATTCCGCACGCCAACCAATGTGTTTGCACACGGCTTTTTGACCGTGGACGGTGCAAAAATGTCCAAATCACGCGGCACATTCATCACCGCCCACAGCTACATCGAAACAGGCATGAACCCCGAATGGCTGCGCTATTACTTCGCCGCCAAACTCAACGCCAGCATGGAAGACTTGGATTTGAACATGGACGACTTCATTGCCCGCACCAATTCCGACCTCGTTGGCAAATACGTCAACATCGCCAGCCGCGCCGCAGGCTTCCTCATCAAACGCTTTGACGGCAAAGTAGTCGACACCGCCATGAACCACGAGGTTTTAAACGGTTTGCGCGCCGCGCAAAGCACCATCGGTGAACTCTACGAAGCACGTGAATTTGGCAAAGCCATGCGCGCCATCATGGCCTTGACCGATGACGTGAACGTCTTCATCGACGCCAACAAACCATGGGAACTCGCCAAAGACGTGGAAAAAGCCACCGAGCTGCAAGCCGTGTGCAGCATCTGCCTCGAAGCATTCCGCATGTTGACCGTGTACTTGTCACCTGTTTTACCCGAAACCGCAGCGAAAGCCTACGCTTTCCTCAACATCGGCACGCAAACATGGGCGGACATCCACACGCCATTGAGCGCCGCACAAACCATCAACCCCTACACACACATGATGACACGCGTCGATGACAAGCAAATTGCCGCCTTGATTGCCGCCAACGCAGAATCACTGCAAGCGACCGACAGCACCAGCGCAACAAGCAATACAGCAAGCGCAGCCATTACACCCATTGCCGAAACGATCACCATCGATGATTTCACCAAAATCGATTTACGCATCGCAGCAATCCTCGACTGCAAAGCCGTCGAAGGCTCAACAAAGCTGCTTCAACTGACCTTGGATGCAGGAGAAGGCAAAACCCGCAACGTGTTCTCAGGCATCGCAGGCGCATACAAACCCGAAGACTTGATCGGCAAACTCACCGTCCTCGTCGCCAACCTTGCGCCGCGCAAAATGAAATTTGGCCTGTCCGAAGGCATGGTGCTGTGCGCCAGCGCTGCCGATGAAAAAACCACCCCAGGTTTGTACTTGCTCGAACCCAATGCAGGCGCACAACCAGGCATGCGTATTTCATAAGCCATGTCGTTACAACACGGCGTTTTGCACCTGCATTAAGCCTGCATAACGTAAAATGAACGAAAGTTTCACTAAAGATTCAAATAGTGTTTGACAGTTTTAAAAAACATCGCTAAAATCTCGTTCTGTTGTGTTAGCCCGTTTAGCTCATCTGGTAGAGCACCTGACTTGTAATCAGGGGGTGGTGGGTTCAAGTCCTGCAACGGGCACCAGAAATATTAAACCTCAGTCTTTTGACTGAGGTTTTTTGCATTTACGCACTCAATTGCCTATAATTGAGCCATCCCGCAGTGGTGCACTGATGTTAATTTGCACCACTGCTTATTTGGCTGATTTTTTTCTCCATCGGTTAGCAACCTTTGCGACCGACTTTTTTGGAACCCCCATGACTCGCGTTCACAACTTCTCCGCCGGCCCTGCCGCATTGCCCTTACCTGTTTTACAACAAATGCAAGCCGAAATGCTGGACTTCAAAGGCACGGGCATGAGCGTGATGGAAATGAGCCATCGTGGCCCCGTGTTTATGGAAGTGCTGAAACGTGCTTTTGACACCCTGCGCCGCCTGCTGAATGTACCTGAGAATTATGAAATTTTGTTTTTGCAAGGTGGTGCGCAAGGCGAAAATGCCATCATCCCCATGAATTTACTCGGCGGCGATCGCACCACATCCGATCACGTGATTTCGGGTGCATGGTCAATCAAAACCCAAAAAGAAGCGGAAAAGTACGGCGCATCCAACATCATCGCCAATGCCAATGACGGCGAAGGCCGTTACACCTACTTTCCCGAGCCCGATCAATGGCAATTGAGCGAGCGCAGCGCATATGTGTCGATTTGCACCAATGAAACCATCCACGGCGTGGAATGGTATCCGTCGGCAGAGTTGGCGGCGAAAATCGAAGCGAGCGGCTCGTTCCTCGTGGCGGACATGTCCTCGCACATCTTGTCGCGCCCAATCGACATCAGCCGCTACGGCGTGATTTATGGCGGCGCACAGAAAAATATTGGCCCATCAGGTCTGACCTTTGTGATTGTGCGCAATGACCTATTGGATCGTGCGCAATCCATTTGCCCATCTGCTTTCACATGGCGCAATGTGGCAGACAATGATTCCATGTTCAACACGCCACCGACCATGGCGATTTATTGTGCAGGTTTGGTGTTTGAATGGCTCGAAGCCAATGGCGGCTTAGAAGCCATGGCGCGCGTGAACGATGCAAAAGCCAAATTGTTGTACGACGCCATCGACAACAGCACTTTATACCGCAATGATGTGCACCCCGCATACCGTTCATGCATGAATGTGCCGTTTTTCCTCAATGATGAATCGCTGAACCAAGCCTTTTTGGACGGCGCAGCCGCCGCAGGCATGGCGGGTTTGAAGGGTCACAAAATGGTCGGCGGCATGCGCGCTTCGATTTACAACGCCGTATCGCTGGAATCGGTGCATGCACTGGTGGCGTATATGGAAGCGTTTGAACGCGATCACGCCTAATCCCATCACCGCCCAGATCAACCAAGCCACCAAGGTCAACCCAATGCCTGACAACCAAGCCCTGCAAACCGTCGATACCGAACTCGCGCCGTTGCGCGTCCAAATCGACGCCCTCGACACACAGCTCATCACCTTGCTAAATGAACGTGCCAAACTCGCACAAGCCGTCGGTCATGTGAAGCAAAAATACAAGCAACCCGTATTTCGCCCCGAGCGTGAGGCGCAGGTATTGGAAAAAATCGCCCAGCGCAACCCAGGCCCGCTGCCTTCGCATCACCTGCAAGCCCTGTGGCGTGAAGTCATGAGCGTATGCCGCGCGATGGAAGAAGCGGTCAAAGTCGCCTTCCTCGGCCCAGCAGGCACATACACCGAGCAAGCCATGGCGAAACAATTTGGCCACGCCATTCACGGCATTGATTGCAGCACCATCGACGACATTTTCCGCACGGTCGAAGCCGATGGTGCCGCTTTTGGCGTCGTCCCGATTGAAAACTCAATTGAGGGCGCGATCAACCGCACCATGGATTTGCTGCTATCCACACCATTAAAAATTTGCGGTGAAGTCTCTCTGGCGATCAACCACCATTTGCTGCAAATCACAGGCGACATGAGCGGCGTGACCACCATCGTCGCGCACCCACAAGCCTTGGCGCAATGCCACCACTGGCTCAAAGAACACTACCCGCACATCGAACAAAAACCCGTCGGCAGCAACGCCCAAGGCGCACAAATGGCGCAAAATGACCCAACCACAGCCGCCATCGCCAGCGACATCGCAGCCGCCACATACGGCCTGCAAACCGTCACCGCAGGCATCCAAGACGACGCCAACAACCGCACGCGTTTCATCGTCATCGGCAAGCAACTGTGCGGCACCAGTCCAAACGACAAAACGTCGCTCATCCTTGCCACCCCCAACAAAGCAGGCGCACTGTACGACCTGCTCGAACCGCTCGCCAAACACGGCGTGTCGATGCTGCGATTTGAATCACGCCCCGCCAAACAAAAGGGCTGGGAATACTTTTTCTATATTGATTTTGCAGGACACATCGAACAAGCCAATGTGCAAGCGGCACTGGCTCAATTGGAAGACAACTCGGCATTTTATAAATGTTTGGGGTCGTATCCTGTGACGAGTTAACCTATCATATTTGACTTGTAATCAAGAAAATCGAAAGATAAAAATGTCATCCGAAATAATTGCGTCAATTGGCACTATGCTTAGCGCGCTAATTTTAGCCACAGTAAGTTATTGGTTCACAAAAAAAAGAGAACGCGAAGCCGAATTACGTCGAGAGAAACTTGAACACTACAAAGAGTTTGTAGTATCAATCAACGGAGTAATGCGCGGAAATATTAATAAAGATGGAAAGCAATCCTTTTCAATTGCTTGCAACAAATTAAATCTTATTGCCCCGCAGCCCATCATTATTGCTTTGCAGGCATTCCAACAAGAAACAGCAGACAGTAATGTCGATAGAACTGATGATAGTAAGCACGACCGCCTGCTTTCCAATTTATTTTATGAAATGCGTAAAGACTTAGGGGTGACACCTAAAGATGATAGAGATACATTTAAAATTGGTCTTTGGGCTCCAAGTGAAACATCATCAAAGCTGAGCTCATAACTTTAATTTTGAAGCATGAGTATTTGCGTCTCGATCAATAAGTAAATATATGAAAACCTACATCACCCAACCTACCCCAAAAATCAACAGCCTCCTACTCATCGGCGCGGGTTTGATTGGCGGCTCCCTCACCCTCGCGCTCAAGCACGCGGGCGTGGTGCGTCACGTCATCGGCTCGGGACGCAGCGCAACGGTCATGGATGAAGCGGTGCGGCTCGGTGTGGTCGATGTGGCGGTCTATCGCGACACCCCCGAATTCATCCACGCGGTGAAAACCGCCGACGTCATCGTACTCGCCATGCCCGTGGGGCAAACGCGCGCCGTGTGTGAGCTGATCGCGCCACACATTCAGCCTGACACCCTCATCACCGACGTGGGCAGCACAAAAACCTCCGTATACAACGATGCACATGCCGCACTCGGTGACAAAATCGCACAATTCGTTTTAGCCCACCCCATCGCAGGTCGTGAAGTCAACGGCCCCGCAGCAGCTTTGGCCGATTTATACGTCAATAAAAAAGTCATGATTTGCCCGCACGCGCACAACCACACCGCCGACATCGACACCATCGCCGCACTGTGGCAAGCGACGGGCGCAAACGTGTATGAACTCAGCCTCGCCGCGCACGACGAAATTTTCGCCGCCGTATCGCACCTGCCGCACGTCCTCGCCTACGCGCTGATGAACCACGTCGCCGATTCGGATCTATCCACCGATAAATTCGCCATGGCAGGCGCAGGCTTTCGCGACTTCACCCGCATCGCTGCCGCCAGTCCTGAGATGTGGCGGGATGTGTGTTTGGCGAATAAAGATGCGATACTGGCGGAATTGGATGGGTATTTGAAGCATGCGCAAGAGTTACGGGAGATGATTGCTGTAGAAAATAGTGATGAAATGTTAGAGCTGTTTAAAAAAGCCAGTAGCAAACGATTGGCCTGGGGGAAAGAGAAATGATTAACTATGCATTTGGGGAATATTAAATGAAAAATAATTTTATTAAAATGGCTTTTGTTTTTAGTGGTTTTTTTTCAAGCATAGCTCAAGCCCAAAGTGTTGATAACAAACTTACAGGGCTTTCTGAGTTAGAGCTTATCAAGCAAAAAATTATGAGCAGCACGTCAGAAAAATTATTTTTAGGCTCAGGAATTACGCAAATCAAAGATGGTGTCGCTAAATATCGCCTTGCTCAGGGCGGATATTTTTCGTCAGGCACATCAATGAAAGGGGCAATAAGACTGTTTCAATCATGGTGCTCTGCAAACAATGGTGATTTTACTCAAGAGTCTAACAAAGTTGAGTTATCTTATTTTTTAAGCAATTTTTTATATTCAAACGTAGACGTAGATTCATTTGGCACTTTACTTTGCAAAACAAGCAAAACAAACCACACTTGGCTTTACAGTGAAAAAACCTTAAATCAAAGAACGTCATATGATGAACCTGAAAAATACATTTATGTTTTTGATGACAACGCCAGAACCGATGCTATAAATAAGGGCGTGCAGTTACGTAGCCAAAAAATTGCATTAGATGCAAGCAACTCAGAAAAGTACAAGAAGCTACAAACATGCTTGAATCAAGAAAAATCATTAGCACTAAAAAACTTAAACATTGGCTCAAAGTTGCAAGATGAAAGTTTAATAATTGACAAGAAAAATGACATGTTTTTTGTGCAAGCGCCCCCCCTGAACACAACCTCTTGGATTTTAAAAACAGACCTTACTATGAAACAATTGGTGGATAGTAAAAAGTGCAAATCGTTTAAATGAAACATATTATGGAACACATCAAACTCTCCCCCGCCACCTCCGCCCGTGGCGACATTAAACTGCCTGGCTCTAAAAGTATTTCCAACCGCGTATTGCTGCTTGCAGCATTATCGGCGAAAGGCGAAACCACACATGTGCGCGACGTGCTCGATTCAGATGACACGCGCGTAATGCTGGACGCGCTCAATACACTGGGCGTGCACGTCACTCAAGTTGCTGAGCACGATTACGATGTGATCGGTACGGGCGGTGATTTTCCGAATAAGGATGCGGATTTATTCATGGGCAATGCGGGCACGGCGATTCGTCCGTTGACGGCGGTGTTGGCATTGCAAAACGGGACGTACCATTTGCACGGTGTGCCGCGCATGCATGAGCGGCCGATTGGCGATTTGATTGAGGCATTGCAGCAGATTGGCGTGCAGGTTGAGTACAAAGACACGGTGGGTTATCCGCCGTTTGTGCTGTCGCCCGCTCAATTGCCTACGGGTGATTTGAGCTTGTCGATCAAGGGCAATGTGTCGAGCCAGTTCCTCACTGCAGTGTTGATGGCTGCGCCGTTGTTGGCAAAACAAACGCAACATTCAGTGACGGTGCATGTGATTGGCGAGTTGATTTCTAAGCCGTACATTGAGATCACGCTTAATTTAATGGCGCGTTTTGGCGTGAACGTGGTGCGGGATGGCTGGTCGTCGTTCACGGTGGCGGCGGATGCGGGATACACGTCGCCGAAAGAGATTTACGTTGAGGGCGATGCGTCGTCCGCCTCGTATTTTCTCGCGCTGGGTGCACTCGGTGGCGGGCCGCTGCGCGTGACGGGCGTGGGTTTGTCGAGCATTCAGGGCGACGTGAAATTCGCCAATGCGCTACAAATGATGGGCGCGAATGTGATGATGGGTGAGCATTGGATTGAGGTGCGCGGGATTCACCATGAAGATGACCCCGAGGAAACGCAACTCAAAGGGATCACCCTCGATTGCAATCACATTCCCGATGCGGCGATGACTTTGGCGACGGCGGCATTGTTCGCCAAAGGCACAACGACGTTGACCAACATCGCTTCGTGGCGCGTCAAAGAAACCGACCGTTTGAGCGCCATGGCGACTGAGCTGCGCAAAGTCGGTGCGACGGTCGAAGAGGGCAGCGATTACATCGTGATCACGCCACCCGCAGCAGACGGCTGGACACATGCTGAAATTGACACGTATGATGACCACCGCATGGCGATGTGCTTTTCCTTGGTGGCTTTATCAAAAGTCGGTGTGACGATCAATGACCCCAAATGTGTGGGCAAAACCTTTCCGACGTATTTTGAGGTGTTGGCAGGCTTACTTAATTGAGCACAATCCAATTAAAAAAGGGGAGCAGATGAAAAAAGCAATATGGGCTGGGTTGATGGCTTGGAGCACCGCAAGTTTGGCTGCGCCTCAGGTGTTGATGGATGCGACGAATGCCTATAAAAAAGGCGGGGCGCAGTCGTTTGTCGCCACACTTTTAAAAGATTCGGTGACTTTGCAATTGGCCAACATGTCCGCCGCCGATTTGCAGCGCAGCTTTGAAAGCATTGAAACCACCTGTGGCCCATTCACGGGCATGGATGTCGTCAGAGAAGTGGATGTTTCACCTCTGTCCAAAATGGTTTATTTTTCTTTAAATTATGGCAAATGTGCGCTGTTCAGCAATGCCCTTTTTTATAAAAGCGCCCAAGGTGAAGTGCTGGCGTCTGTGGCTGCGTACACCAACCCTTACACGGCGTGGCCTCGTTTTTTAATTGAAGGCAAGTAAAATGAACACCATCCAAGCCCAAACCTTCGGCGGTCAAATCCTCCGCGCCCACCTGCTGGGCAAAGACATATTCTACTGCCCAACTGATTTACACCCCCCGCCCACGCCTGCGCGCGGCGGTGTGCCTGTGTTGTTCCCACAGTTCGGCACGTTGGGGGCATTGACCAAGCATGGGTTTGCCCGCACGCAGGAATGGCAGGTGTTTTCGATGCTGGAGGGGTGCGTGTCGGCGAATTTGCTGTTGACCGAGCAAGCCGATTGGCCGCATCGGGCGCAGTTGAATGTGGATGCATCGATCGAGGATGAGCACATCGATATTTATTTTGAAGTGCGCAACGTTGGCGAGTCAGCATTTGAATGGACGGGCGGCATACACCCGTATTTTCTGGTGGGCGATGTGTTGCAAACGCGCGTTGAGGGATTACTGGAAACGCCTGTGTTGGATTTGGCAACAGTGAATCTCGCGAACACGGCGATCGATCAAGCACATGCGATCACCCCCGAAGTGCGCCTGTATTCGCCCAATGTGAATGTGTCTTTGACACAAGAGGGCTATGATGCGTGGCAGGTCTGGAATCCATCCGCGCAGCACCATTTGAATGACATCCCACATGCCGATTGGCAGCGCTTTTTGTGTGTTGAACCTGTGGTGTTGACACCCAAAACTTTGGCGGTCGGTGAGACTTGGGTTGGCCGCTTCACCATCACATTGATTGACGACATCAGTTGATGACATCGATTGATTGAATTTTTGGCATTTATTTATGGCTCTTAAGCACACAATTTTTAAAGTTGAACTGTCGATCGCAGACATGGATCGACATTATTACGAAACCCACAGTTTGACTGTGGCGCAGCACCCCTCTGAGACAGAAGAGCGCATGATGGTGCGTATTTTCGCCTTTGCGCGACATGCGCATGAGCGTTTGGTCTTTGCCAAAGGCCTGTCGGTCGACGATGAGCCCGATTTGTGGCAAAAAGATTACACGGAAGCCATTAATTTGTGGATAGATGTGGGTTTACCCGATGAAAAACGCGTTCGTAAGGCGAGCGGACGCTCTGATGCGGTTGCAGTGTATTTGTACGGCGGCAATATCGCGGACATGTGGTGGAAAGACAATGAGTCAAAAATGAAAGCGTTGCCAAAAATTTCGGTGTTCAATTTACCCGACACTGAGCCACTCAAGCAGCTGGTCAAACGCAATATGACTTTGCAATGCACCATCCAAGACGGTGAAATGTGGCTCAGTGATGAAACCGGTGCACATTTGATTGGGGTTGAAGTGTTGCAAGGGGCATAACTCAGAGAATGAAATGACAACGACAAACTTGAGCGTCTTAACAGCATGCATCATTCAACTGGAGCAACAATTACATCATCGTCCTCTAAGTGCCCAGCTGATTTCATCGCTATTAGCCGATGATTTCACAGAGTTTGGTCAGTCAGGATGCGTATATGACAAAGCACAGGTGATGGCGTTACTCAGTACGGCACCACCGACTCAAATCGAAAGTTCTGATTTTAAACTGCAAATTTTGTCCACCGATGCCGTTCTGTTGCGTTACCGCACTCAGCATACCCATAAACACAAACAAACCCTTAGAAGCTCCATTTGGCGAAATGAAAATGCGCAATGGCGCATGGTTTTTCACCAAAGCACACCCATCGTTGAGTAATCCGAAGGGCGATTTAGGATAAACCGCCTTTTCTTCACAGCAAAAACATCAAAATACCAGCCTGAAACCAGCCAATATCCGAGCAACATCACTTCATCGCCAATAACTGCTCCACATCGTGCGCAATAACGGGGGCGGTTGTGCCGTAAGGAATGGACACACGGGTGCGACCGTCGCTGTCGATCAGGTAGGCATTCGCGCTGTGATTCATGGTATAGAACGGCCCTGCACCCACTTTCTCATAAACGATGTTGAAATCTTTGGCGACTTTCTGCGTGCCCTCTGGACTGCTGTACGCCCCGATCACGGCGGGGTCAAATGCCGCCGCATACGCTTTCAACACTTCGGGCGTGTCGCGCTCGGGGTCAATGCTGACAAAGACAATGCGCAGGCGATCGGCATCGATTTTATTTTTAATCAACTCTTGTTTGACCAGTTTCATTGTGCCCAGCGTGGTTGGACACACGTCTGGGCATTGCGTGAAACCAAAAAACAGTGCGGTGACTTGCTTGGGCGCGGGTGCGCTGAGCTGCACCGTGCCACCACTGGCATTTTTGAGCTCGACCTGAGTCGCGTAACCTGATCCCGTCACATTTTGATTGAGGAATTGGGGTGAAGGGCTGCATGCGCTTAGAACGAAGACACAGCTGAAGGCAATCGCTTTAAAAGCAGATAAAACAGCCCTGCGCCCCATCATGGTTGTGTTCATTTGTAGGTTCTCCGCTGTTCGAGTTGCGATGTTAAACTTTCCAAGGACACGGTGTGCGTGTCCGACAATTGCTTCGGTGCTCGGACTTGCCACACTTGACCATACAGCACTTGCACACTGAGCTCACGTAAGCCTTGATCAAAAAGCTGCTGCAATTTCCCATGCCATATGCCGCGTGCATGTGCATCCATTGTGCGCAACTGTGGCAATAAAGCGTTGATGTCCTGCCACATCGTGGCGCAATCGGCATACGCCAAAGGCACGGATTCCACATCCAATACAGGCAAACCAAAACGCAAAGCCTGCAAACGCGCGCCTGCATCCATGATGTTCGGCCAGTGTGTGAGTAACTCAAGCCATTCAGGCTGCGCATTGACCAACTCAGGTAAGCCACCAGCGGCAAGATTGGCAAACAACAACACGCCGTCGTCGGCGAACCACTTCGGAAAATGCTCAAAATCACTCAGCACGTCTACTGAAGCTTCCAACGTGAGCGGCGCAAAAACAAGTTGCGCGGCGGGTTGATGGGGTTCGTTTGAAATCAATTGCGCCCATGTGATGTTGCTCACCTGCGAGCCCACGTTTAAGGTCTTTTTTAAACGCGACAACAAAGAGGGCGCTTCAGGGTGGTCACTGAGTTGCCATTGTGACAAGGGCGCATTTAAACCCTCACTGACAAAAGCTTCAGCAGGTAAAGGTGCAGGGCTGATTTCACGGATCAACGTGGGTAAAATTTTAATCGACACACTGCGCTCAATCAACCCACGCGCAACATAATGCACGAGAGCGGCGGGAATGCTGGGCTGGGCTGAGGGTGGTTTTTGAGAGGAGGGCATGGCGTGGTATGATGCGCAAATGAAAAACAACATTCTAACATGGTCACGCACCCAAACGATACGCGCCCGCAATCGACTGGCGCGCTGGGTGGGCGGCTGTGTGTACTGCGGTGACTCGGAGACGGCATGTGATTTTTCACCGAGGTTGTGCGCCCCTTGCGCCGACAAACTGACGGGACTGAATGTTCACCGCTGCGGACGATGCGCCGTGATGCTGATGACCGATGACGCGCTGTGTTTACCGTGCATGCAGTCACCACCCGCGTTGCGTCACACTTTTGCTTTCGCGGATTATCACACAGTCATGCAGCATTTGATTTTGAATTACAAATTCCACAACATGTTGCACGCCGCGCCTGTGCTCGCAGACATGATGCATGCGGCGTTGACTTTGTACGCGCAGCACCTGCGCCCTGATGTGGTTGTCCCCGTGCCTCAATTTGAGGGTTTGACCCACATGCGCGGCTTTGTGCCTTTGCAACATATTTTGCAACAGGTTGACCTCCAAGGGGTGTGGCTTGACCCACCACAGGTGAAAGCCAATGCGGTGACTCGCCTGCACCATGCCCATTTACAAGTCTCCAGCGCCCCCAAGCAGCGCCGCAAACAAATTAAAAACGCCTTTGCTGCGGTCTGTGACCTGACGGGGCAAGAGGTGTTGCTGATCGATGATGTGTACACCACAGGCGCAACGCTGAACGAGTTGGCGCGTGTTTGTTTGGAAGCGGGCGCGAAAAGCGTCGATGCGCTTGTGTTGGCACGTGGGCGCAAAGTAAAATAGCGACCACACCACGGTCAATGGCTCACATGCATCCAGCCACGACCGCACTCACTTGCGAAAGCCACAATGAACGCTGAAGACATCACCCAGTTGTACCGCCAAAAAAATTATGCCTTGGCCGAAAAAGAGGCCAAAGCAGCATTGCGACTCGACCCCAACAACGTGCACTTGCTGTACATTTATGCCTTGATCATGTCTGCGCAAATGCAATTTGCAGCCGCACTGGGTGCATGCAGTCGAATTTTGAAACAAGAGCCAAACCATGCTTACGCTTTATCTGCACTGGTGACCTGCTGCGTGCAATTGGGCTTGCCCGATTTAGCCGAAACGCACATCCAACAATTTTCACACACGGATTCACCCACCACCCAATCGTGGTTGGCTGGATTGTATGGCCATTTGGCCATGTACGATCGCGCCATCGACAACCAAAGCAAAGTCTGCGCGGCGCACCCAGATGACCCCTACGGTCGTTACACGCTGGGCACATTGCAAATGAGTGCGGGTCTGGTCGAGGAAGGCATGCGCAATTATCAACACCACGCCAGTCGCAACATGATGCGCGTTTATCGCACCGACATGTTGAACAACGGTTGGGACATTGAAAAGTATTGGGAAGGGCAATCCGTCGCAGGCAAAACCATTTTGATCTCGCCCATGGGTGGTTATGGCGATTTCATGCAGTTCTGCCGTTATGTCAAAGCACTCAAAGACATGGGTGCAGCGCGCATTTTGGGCTTAATGGGCAATCCACGCATTCATGGCTTGCTCCGTTCATGTGCGGATTTGGAAGTGATCGAGCACCATGAAGGGCACGAATTTGACTTTTGGACGGATCCATTTGGACTGTGTGCTTACCTTCAGCCCCGATACGGCTTCATGTCGCAAGACCGTTATTTAACGGCACCGTCATCGGATTGGGCACATCAAACCGTTCAAACCATTCAAGCACGCGCTGCGGGCAAACGTTGCATTGGCATTTCATGGTACAGCGACACCGCAGATGCAGGCACACGCAGCGTGCCTTTGGCGACGTTATTGCCTTTATTTGGCCTACCCGACATCCATTGGGTCATCATGCAACGCGGCTTGGCATTGGACGAATTTCGCGCCTCTGGCTTAGACCAGATGTGCAGCATCGTCAGTGAAGACGCCACCTTTGATGACACCGCAGCCATTGTCCAGCAGCTCGAAGCCGTGGTCAGCATTGATTCCTATATGACGCACCTCAGCGCAGCCATCGGTAAACCCGTGTATTTCATGGCCAGTCGCGCACTCGATTGGCGACACATGAACAATGAAACGCAATCGCCGTGGTATCCACGCACCACCATCGTCCGTCAGCCCACGATTGGCGATTGGCGCAGCGTGGTGCAACAACTGTGCACCTTGCTGACCCCCACCACGCCCAACGCATAAACACTTAGAAACGCCACACCATGTTCAATCTCGTCCTCGTTCAACCCGAAATCCCCCCCAATACGGGCAACATCATCCGTTTATGTGCCAACACAGGCGCACAATTGCACCTCATCAAACCGCTTGGTTTTCCACTGGATGATGCGCGCATGCGCCGCGCAGGGCTGGATTACCATGAATTTTCCGATCTGAAAGTGTACGAAAACTGGCAAGACTTCATCGACACAGCGCAACCAGAGGCCACACGGATGTTTGCCTTGACCACCAAAGGCTCTGACGTGCTGTCAAAAACGAGCTTTCAAGCCAATGATTGGTTTGTTTTTGGCTCTGAAACCAGCGGTTTGCCCGACCATGTGCGTGATTTTTTCCCTTTAGTACAACGCATCCGCTTGCCCATGATGCCAAACAACCGCAGCTTGAATTTGTCCAACACAGCCGCCATCATTGTTTATGAAGCATGGCGGCAATGTGGTTTCGCGGGTGGGCAATAAGCCGTGAGTGGGCTTTCAGGATCGGATCAGCATCAAATCGATTGGCATGCACCGTGGTTGGCGCACATCTCCCCGTGCGCAGAACTGGCGAGCAGTGCTGATTTAATCGCCACACTCAACCAGCGCATTGCAGGCAAAGCCTATCTGACAGGTGCGGGCCAGCCTTTGCACTTCATTCCACAAAATGACTTGCCCGAGGGCGAGGCGTATGAAGCGCACATTGCCGCCACAGGTGGCGTGCCGACCCGTTTGAATTTGCACGACCTCTTCAATGCATGTGTTTGGCTGACGTTCCCAAAAACCAAAGCAGTGCTCAATCAACGCCAAGCCGAACAACTCGCAGCCCTTGGTGTGCAACACACCCGTGGCGTGGCACGCGATGCGCTGACACTGTTCGACGAAAATGCAGCCGTTTTGGTGGTGAGCGGCCCCAGCATTGGCCATGCGCTGCGTGCTTTTGATTGGCACAATGCGTTGATCGCCCCACGTGCCGATTGGGACACACCCTTCAAGCCCCGCGCCCATGCCAAAGCCGCGTTGTACGCGTTCGGTCACGCACTCATGGAAAAACTCACCGCCCCACGCAAGGCGATTTGCGCCCACACATGGGTGGTGAAGGTCGATACAGACTGGTTTTCATTGCCACAAGCCGCACGTTTGCTTACGCTTGATGTGATGTTGGCACAGCACATTCGCACATGGGACATCAACCCGCGTGACTTTTGCCCGCTCCCCATGCTCGGCGTACCGCATTTTTGGGCGGACAATGCGGACGAAACGTTTTACAATGACGAACGCGTGTTTCGCAGTGGGCGAATGCGTTTACAGACATCCGTACAGGCTGAGTGAGTCCTCTCAACCTGTGCATACAACCCGCCACCTCATACCTTAAAGGCACATCATGGCAGTCAATTTCCCCAGCATCCATGCTGAACAACTTCACCCCGTCGCAGGCGTTGAACTTGGTTTCGCCCAAGCAGGCATTCGCAAAGCCGACAAAAAAGACGTGCTGGTGATTCGCCTCGCTGAAGGCACGTCCGTTTCAGGCGTGTTCACCACCAATGCCTTCTGCGCCGCGCCCGTGCGCGTGTGCAAAGCACATTTGTCACAACGCGACAGCATCCGCGCCTTGGTGGTCAACACAGGCTGCGCCAATGCAGGCACAGGTGCACTGGGTTTGGCCAACGCCGAAAAAACATGTGCTGAACTGGCACAATTGCTGGGCATCAAAGACGAACAAGTGCTGCCATTTTCCACGGGCGTGATCCTTGAACACCTGCCCATGGATCGCTTGCTCGCGGGTCTGCCTGCGGCCATCACCAATTTAAAAGAAGACAATTGGTACAACGCGGCACAAGCCATCATGACCACCGACACCTTGCCCAAAGCCGTGTCCAAACAAATCACATTGCAAGGCAAAACCATCACGCTCACGGGCATTTCCAAAGGTGCGGGCATGATTAAGCCGAACATGGCCACCATGCTCGGCTACCTTGCCACTGATGCGGGCATCGCACAAACCGATTTAGACGCCCTCACCAAAACCATCGCCAACGGCTCATTCAACAGCATCACCATCGACGGCGACACCTCAACCAACGACTCATTCATCGTCATGGCCACGGGTCAAAGCGGGGTCACGCTTGAACAAGGCACAGCCGATTTTGAAGCGTTCGCCACCGTCCTGCAAGCCACCGCCACCGAACTCGCTCAACTCATCGTGCGCGACGGCGAGGGCGCAACCAAATTCATGAGCATCGTCGTTGAACACGCTGAAAACTACGCCGAAGCCAAACGCATCGCCTACAGCGTTGCGCATTCACCCTTGGTCAAAACCGCCTTCTACGCCTGCGACCCCAACCTCGGCCGCATCCTCGCGGCCATCGGCTATGCGGGTGTGAAAGACTTGGATGTCGATGCCATTGATGTGTACTTGGATGACGTCCACGTCGCCACCCAAGGCGGTCGCCACCCCGACTACACCGAAGCCCAAGGTCAAGCCGTCATGAACCAAGCCGAAATCACCGTGCGGATTGTTTTGAATCGCGGCGAGGTCAACGCCACCGTGTGGACCTGTGATTTTTCGCACGAGTATGTGACGATTAATGCGGATTATCGAAGCTAATCAACATGAGAAAAAACGGGAAAAGCAACGATTGGCTTTTCCCGTTTCTCATTTAACCATTTCGCCACAACGTTTAGCTTGAGGCAAGCACACAAGAATGCATTCTTTTTTAATCGAGCCTGATCGCATGAACACCACATTATTAGACCAAACCCTCCAAAAGCTCAGTAATGCGCTTGATCGCGCCCAGCTTTTACTGCCTTCAACAGCTCAAGACGTCGATTGGTCATGCCACGCTTACCTCTGGCAAGTGCGTCATGGGCGCGGTTACCTTGAAGGCTTGCAAGAGCCGCGTTTGCAAAATTTGGATGAACTTAAATCCATTGACCGCCAAAAAAATGCGGTGTTACAAAACACTTTGCAATTCATTCATCGCCTGCCTGCTAATCATGTGCTGCTCACGGGCGCGCGGGGCACGGGCAAGTCGTCGCTGGTGCGGGCGTGCTTGGCGGCCTATGCGCCACAAGGACTGCGGGTGATTGAAGTCGAGAAAGACCATTTGCACGACCTGCCATTGATTGTCGATTTGATTCGTCACCGCCCTGAGCGGTTCATCGTCTTTTGCGATGACCTGTCGTTCGAGACGCAAGACACGGGTTACAAGTCCTTAAAAACGGTGCTTGATGGTTCGTTCAATGGTTACGCAGACAATGTCTTGGTGTACGCGACATCGAACCGCCGCCATTTGCTGCCTGAGTACGATACGGACAATTTGGGCTATACGCACACAACGGACAATGAGCTGCATCCCTCCGAAACCGTGGAGGAGAAAATCGCGCTATCAGAGCGGTTTGGCCTGTGGTTGAGTTTCTACCCGTTCAAACAAGACGATTATTTGGACATCGTCGCCGATGCGCTCCAGCGTTTGGGTTGGGCGGCAAGTAATAATGAGGAGGCTTTGGCGATGCGCACAGAAGCCTTGCAATTCACGCTTGAACGCGGCTCCCGCAGCGCGCGGGTGGCGCAACATTTTGCCCGTCAATGGGCGGGTCAACATTTATTCAAACAGGTTCAAGCATGACGACAAGCACAACAACCCAAGTCAAACGCATCGATGTGGCGGTCGGCGTGCTGCGCAATGCACAAGGGGAATATTTGTTTGCGCAACGCCCTGAGGGCAAACCGATGGCGGGCTACTGGGAGTTCCCTGGTGGCAAAGTGGAGGCGGGCGAGTCCATTCATGATGCGTTGGCACGCGAGTTGCACGAGGAATTGGGCATTGACATTGGTGGCTCAACGCATTGGCTGGAAGTTGAACATGTCTATCCACACGCCCATGTGCTGCTGCATTTTCGCATCATCACCGATTGGCAAGGCGAACCGCATGGCCGTGAAAATCAAGATTTACATTGGCAAAGGTTGTTGATCAGTGCCGATGGCTCCGTCGACACCCCATCAACCGAACCGATTTTGCCCGCCACGGTGCCACTGCTCCCGCGTTTAGCGCAACTCTAAATCCATTGTGTTACGTAGTTTGCACAGCAGCATTCAAAGTTTTTTAAAGCCCTTTTTCTGACGCCATTTTTCTGATACTGTTGATATTGAAACCCTAAAATATTCCGTCATGGTGAGCTTGACACGGCACTCCCCAACAGGAGATTGCGAGTCAAGCACGCAATGACGCATCAGGTATTTTAAGGTTTTGACTATAACGGTGGTGGTGCATGTTTCAAGCCTCATCCACTCACAATAATAATTCAGCAGCACCGACACGTGCTGAAATTCACCAATGGAGTCAGACAAATGGCACACGCCCAATTAAAAACATCCCCACTCATTGCATTGCTTGCCCTCACTGGACTTGGTTTCACACTCCCATCGCTGGCTTATGATGCCAACCCTGAGGCCGCTAGTGGCTTCACACATGGCAAAACAGCGGTCGCCGCTAAAAAATTCATGGCCGCCACCGCCAACCCGTTGGCGACCAATGCCGCCTATGACATGCTCGCCAAAGGCGGCTCAGCAGTGGATGCTGCCGTCGCCGCGCAAATGGTGCTTGGCTTAACTGAGCCTCAATCTTCGGGCATCGGCGGTGGTGCGTTTTTACTGACGTTTGATGGTAAAAAAGTGGTCAATTACGATGGCCGCGAAACCTCGCCCAAAGCCGCCACTGAAAAATTATTTCAAACCGATGCAGGTGCAGACATGGCATTTTATGACGCGGTGGTGGGTGGCCGCTCGGTCGGCGTCCCTGGTGCAGTGGCGATGCTGGAACTCGCTCACAAACGTGAGGGCAAATTGCCTTGGGCGACCTTATTTCAACCAGCCATTAAACTGGCGACCGACGGTTTTGCAATTTCACCACGCTTGAACACTTTGCTTGCCAGCGAAAAATATTTGAACAAAGACGATGCCGCAAAAGCCTATTTTTACCAAGAAGACGGCATCACGCCCAAAGCCACAGGCCGCATTTTAAAAAATCCAGAGTATGCCGCAGTCCTGAAAACCATTGCCAGTAAAGGCGCAAAAGGCCTGCTCACGGGCGAAATCGCTCAAGCCATTGTCGACAAGGTCAATCATCACCCGACCAATCCAGGTAAACTGAGCATGGCCGATATGGCCGCCTACACGCCTAAAATCCGATCAGCCACATGTGGCCACTACCGCGATTACACCGTCTGCGGCCCAGCTGCGCCCAGCTCAGGTGGTGTTGCGGTTTTACAAATGTTAGGCGCATTGGAGCGTTTCAATCTGTCTGCGATCAAACCCGACTCAGCCCAAGCGGTTCATTATTTTGCTGAAGCAGGGCGTTTGGCTTTCGCGGACCGTGGTAAATACTTGGCCGATCCTGATTTCGTCAAAGTACCGACGGCTGGGTTGATTGATCCCAAATACATCGCACAACGCTCGGCTCTGATCAGCGATGACAAGTCGCTCGGCACCGCCCCCGCAGGCGAGCCGCACGGTGCGAAGATCGCACAGATCGACCTTGGCTCTCCAGAATTGCCCTCCACATCGCACATCTCGATTGTCGATGCCAAAGGCCATGCGGTCTCAATGACCACCTCAATCGAGGATCAATTCGGTGCGCGCCAATTCGTTAAAGGCTTTTTGCTGAACAATCAATTGACCGACTTCTCTTTCTCAGATAAAGATAAAAATGGCCTGATCGCCAACCGCGTCGAAGCAGGCAAACGACCACGTTCATCCATGTCGCCCGTCTTGGTCTTTGATCAATCAGGCAAAAACCTTAAAATGGTGGTGGGCTCACCAGGCGGCTCACGCATCATCGGCTATGTCGCACAAACGCTGCTCAACCTGATCGACTGGAAAATGGACCCACAAGCCGCCGTCAATGCACCACATTATGGCAGCCGCAATGGCCCAAAAACAGAAGTTGAAAAAGGCACCGCCTTGGCCGCTTTGATTCCAGAGCTCAAAGCCAAAGGCGAAGAGGCCGTTGAAGGTGAAATGACCAGCGGCTTATCCGCCATTGTCAAAACCAAAAAAGGTTACTTGGGTGGTGCGGATGCGCGGCGCGAGGGGACGGTGAAAGGCGATTAAAAAGCAAGCAGGAGCAAGAAAGGTGCATGGCGCATGATCAGCACATCATGTCGATCATGCGCCTAAAAAAACAGCAACCGATGACCGACGGTTGCTGTTTTTGACTGATGTGACGCATTGTTTTCTACAAAATACAATCAAACCTTCAACGACCCGATGCGCCATTGCAGCCTTGACTCGCAATCCCTGCCCTGAAGATGCCTTTTCAAGCACGACACGAGCAAATATGCATGGTGTTTCCACCATCAATCTACACGACAGGCACAGCCATCCCACGCTGAACGGCTGGGCGTGCGCCCACATCGTTCAGCCAACGAAGCACGGCGGGCTTTTCAGCCAAAACAGCCCCCAATGAAGCCCCTAAAAAAGCCCCTTCGCGTGCATTCACCACCCACGGATAAGCGGCCATGTCAGCGATGCTGTAAACCTCGCCTGCAAGGTATGCATTGTCCGTCAAACGCCGATCCATGACCGCCAACAAACGCTCCGCTTCGCTGGTGTAACGGGCGATGGCTTGTGGCATTTTTTCTTTGGCATACACCGTAAAATAACCGAGTTGGCCAAACATGGGACCGACACCGCCAATTTGCCAGTGCAACCATTCCAGCGTTTTATAACGCGCCTCACCTGAGGTGGGTAAAAATTGACCATATTTTTCTGCCAAATAAGTCAAAATGGCACCGCTCTCAAAGACCGCCAAACCATTTGCCTCCTCATCCACAATGGCTGGAATTTTATTGTTTGGCGATACTTTTAAAAAATCAGGTTCAAATTGTTCACCATTGCTGATGTTTACCACGTTGACCTGATAAGGGATGCCAAGCTCCTCCAACATAATCGAAATTTTACGGCCATTGGGTGTGGTGTAAGTGTAGAACTGAATCATGATGCTCCTTTGTGGTTGGATGTTGATCTCCAGCGATGCGCGTGTCATCACATTGTAGCGAAAATTTTACATGCATGACAATGTGACCGCCCTTCATGCAAACCGCCAAGCACACCAGATCCAATCAAAGAACATCCCATCGAACAAAACCGCTTTGAGCGGCTCCATCTGACCACTGGGTGGCGTAAAAAAAGCAGCCTAAGCTGCTTTTTTTACGCCACCCAAACAACGGGGGCTGGATGTGCCTTCACACGATGTTACACAACCGTTTGATCGGTTTCAACCAACTGCAACGGTTCATCCGCCACCGTTGAGCGCGGTTTGCGCTCACGCGGTGGGTGATTGCGCACAGGCGCAGTCATCACGTATGGCACCACAGCATCACTGCTGGTTTGCACCATCTCCAAACCCACTTGACTCAAAGCCGCCTCCAACGGTGCATCAATGACCTCAACGGGAACATCGGCCACGGCAGGTGCATCCGTTGACGCCACAACAACCGCTGTTTCAACAACAGGAATCGGTTCAATTGCTTGCACTTCATGCACAACCGCCTCAACAGGTACGACGACGGGTACAGCAGGTGCGGCAGGCACTGCTTGTGCCTCTGCAACCACTTGTGCAGGTTCTGAAACAAAAGTCACTTCAACAGGAGACCGTTCAACAACTGGGGTCTCAACCACAGGCGTTTCAACCATTGGCTCAACATGACCCACAAGCGATTCAGTCGCAACAACAACCTCAGCAACTTCAGCAACAACTGCTTCAACAGCGACAACAGGTGCTGGCTCAACGGCGACGGCAGGTGCAATTGATGCAGGCGCCACAACAGGTGCGGCATCAACCACAAATGTCGCTCCTGCTACAGGTACATGTGCAGGAATCTCAATGGTGATCGGCGTGTGATCAAGGACGGGTGCATCGTCACGCATGAGCTGAGAAATCGTGTTGGCCGTGGCATTCATTTCGGGTGAAGCTTGACCATTTTGTTCTCGGCTTTCACGACGCTCACGACGCTCGCGGCGATCACGCCCCCCACGGCTGCGACGTTCACGGCGTTCGCCCGTTGCCACCGCTTGACCCTCAACGGCCTCACCCGCAGCAGCGGCGGCTTCATCAGTCATGACGTTTTCTGCAGGTTTGACTGTTTTTTCAACTTCAACGGCAAACACTGTGCTGGCGGGCGCAGCAACAGTAACAGCCCCCCCCTCAGAGGATGCTTTGACTTCCGCCGTGTCTTTACGCTCATTGCGGTTGTTGCGTGGACGACGTTCACGTGGCTCACGTGGTTCGCGCACTTCGCCATCTTTGCTTTCATTGACGCGGGCTTCAGGCGCTTGTGGCTCCGTGCGCTGGGCGTCGTTGTCTTTGCGCTCAGTCCGCTCTGGGCGAGGGCGACGCTCTTGACGTGGCTTTTGCTCTGCCGTGTCCGTTGCGCCGTCTGCTTTCACTGGGCGTTCTGTTTTTTGTTCCGCTTTTGGCTCCGTTTTGTCTGTGCGGTCATTGCGCTGACGACGGCGGTCTCCGCGTTGTGCACGGTCTTCAGTGCGGCTGCGGTTGTTGTGTGCATTGCGGTTGTTGCTTGCACGCGCCAGAGGCTTGGGTGCGGGTGCCTCAACGACTTCCTCCAACACAGGTGCAGGTGCGCCAAAGAAGAATGCTTTCAAACGCGCCCAGAAACCAACTTTTTTCGGTTCCGTAATGATCACCGCCTGAGCCGTAGCCACAGGTGCGCGTTCAACAGGTGTGGGTGCAGGAGAGGTGGGTAAAATGCCTTTCACTGCGGCCTCTTGACGAGGTGCGGGTGTCAGCGTTTCTTTCAAGTTGTACTCTACTTCTTCCGCAGGCTTGTCCACTTGTGCATAGCTTGCTTGCACGAGCTCAAGGCGCTCATCATCATGACGCATGCGATCCAACTTATAGTGCGGCGTTTCCAAATATTTATTTGGGATCAAAATGATGTTGGTTTTTGTGCGCGATTCGAGGATGTGAATTTCCGCGCGTTTTTCGTTCAACAAGAAAGTTGCCACATCCACTGGAATTTGCACATTGAGTGCTGCGGTGTGCTCCTTCATCGCTTCTTCTTGGATGATGCGCAAGACATGTAAAGCCGACGACTCGATGTCACGAATGACGCCCGTGCCATTGCAACGTGGGCAAGTGGTGTGTGAACCTTCTGACAAAGACGGGCGCAAGCGTTGACGCGACAACTCCATCAAACCAAAGCGTGAAATTTTGCCCATTTGAACGCGTGCACGGTCGTAATGCAATGCTTCTTTGAGGCGAGACTCAACGTCTTTTTGATTTTTTGATGACTCCATGTCGATGAAATCAATCACAATCAAGCCGCCCAAATCACGCAAGCGCAATTGGCGCGCGACTTCTTCAGCCGCTTCAAGGTTGGTGCGATACGCGGTGTCTTCGATGTCCGAACCACGGGTTGCACGCGCACTGTTGACGTCGACCGAAACAAGGGCTTCGGTGTGGTCAATCACAATCGCGCCACCTGATGGCAAAGGCACGGTGCGGGCATATGCCGTTTCAATTTGGTGTTCGATTTGGAAACGTGAATACAACGGAATGTCGTCCGTGTACAATTTCACACGGTGCACATTGTGTGGCATGACAGCACCCATAAACGACTGGGTTTGCTCAAAAATTTCGGGCGTGTCGATTAAAATTTCGCCAATGTCAGGCTGGTAATAATCGCGAATCGCACGAATGACCAACGATGACTCGAGGTAAATCAGGAATGGTGCAGGGTTTTCACGCTTGCCTTTTTCATCCAACGACGGCTCGGCCGCGCCCGCAATCGCGTTCCACAGGCGCAACGAGTGATCCAAGTCCCATTTCAACTCTTCAGCCGAACGGCCAATGCCCGCAGTGCGGGCAATGATGCTCATGCCTTGCGGGATTTCCAATTGGCTCATGGCTTCACGCAACTCATTGCGGTCTTCGCCTTCGATGCGTCGTGACACACCGCCGCCACGTGGGTTGTTCGGCATCAACACAAGGTAACGCCCCGCCAACGACACAAAAGTCGTCAAGGCCGCACCTTTATTGCCGCGCTCTTCTTTTTCAACTTGAACAATGATTTCTTGACCTTCGCTCAAGGCATCTTTGATGCTGACATTGCGGGCATCCACGCCCGCTTTGAAATAGCTGCGCTCAACCTCTTTGAATGGCAAGAAGCCATGACGTTCTTCACCATAATTCACAAAGCACGCTTCAAGCGATGGCTCAATGCGGGTGATGACACCTTTATAAATATTGCCTTTGCGCTGTTCGCGCCCAGCCGTTTCGATGTCGAGGTCAATGAGCTTTTGCCCATCAACGATCGCCACACGCAATTCTTCTGCGTTCGTGGCATTAAATAACATGCGTTTCATTTTAAACTCCATTGCGAGTGACACCCGCGTTTACGCAACCATAGGCGTTGCAGACCATGCCCTGGACGTGTGTGAAGCTCAAAATGAAAAGAGAGATTGGCCTGCATAACGTACAAAATGTACAGAAACACAAGCGATTAGACGCAAAGCAGCTGATTCAACCCGCACTGTAGGGGCATGAACCATCGGTCGTGCAGATGCACACCCATTTAAACACGCTGATGCAGCACAGGTTCGCTAAAAAGCGCTCGCAAAGCATCGGGCGGTATGGGGGCATTGTGGAAACATCGAGCAATCGATTCACAACGTTGACTCGAGTCTCACAAATCAACGTCACACATCTTGCTTGGCGGGCTGTTTTGACTGCTGATTACAAAAAACAAAACAACCGTTACCTGATTGAACACGTCATTATTGATATTCAATTGTTCAAACAGGATGCGCATGGAAGCGCATCGACACACATCGCACACCGTATGGCGCTCGGCTTGACTGCATCAGTCAAAGCCCAACACCGTGATTTAAAGTGCACTCCCAGCACTAATCTGCCCAAATCAATGGGTTCGCGCCAAGATGACACTGCGTGGACAGTGCGAAAAGGTCGCACCATCAAAATTCTTTTTCACAGTTTCACATTACGTCCACACAGTCCCCTCAACAACGCCGTTCGCGCAGTTGACCGAGCCCATGTTTGGACATCCGTTTTCGATGGCTTGTCGCAAGGCACAGACAAACATCCAGCCAAGCATCAAACCATTAGGGAAAATCGGTTAAACCTGTTTACAATAGCGTCACCATTCGAAAAAGCAAAAAACGGCTTTTTTGAGCTTCTTTTTTGAGCACATGTCATGCGACAAGCGTGTTCAAGATTAAAACAGACCCAAACCAGACATCGGATTTTTAGCGAACGGTATTGAACAGATGTTTTTCAAGCACACCTGTCCTGAAAACTCAGCACCCATCGGCATTCGACTTTAAGATAAAAGTCACTGAGTTTACATATAACGCCGCCAAATTATAACAAAATGAACCACTTACGCAAGACTTTTGAACAAAAAAATGCGACATCAGCGCAAATTAATGCAAATACACCCTCCACATCGGATGTCAGTGTACGCTTACACACAATTGGTGAGGAAGAAGCGGGACAACGCATCGATAACTTTTTACTGCGGATTTGTAAAGGTGTACCCAAAAGCTGGGTCTATCGCGTCGTCCGCAAGGGTGAAGTGCGCGTTAACAAAGGCAGAGTGGATGTCGAATACAAGTTACAAACAGGCGACATCGTCCGCATACCCCCCGTCCGTGTTGCGCAAAAAACCAGCAGCCCTGTACCCAATGCCCGAGCCACCAAATTGCCCGTGATTTATGAAGACAATGCACTGCTGGTCATCAATAAACCTGCTGGACTTGCCGTACATGGCGGCTCAGGTGTGTCATTCGGCGTGATTGAGCAATTGCGCGCCGCTTATCCTGACTTCAAGTTCCTAGAGCTCGTGCACCGACTCGACAAAGAAACCTCTGGTTTATTGATGTTGGCCAAAAAACGCAGCGTACTCGTGACCCTGCATGAAACCATTCGCCTCGGTCAAATGGATAAACGTTATTACGCCATCCTCAAAGGTGAACTGACCGACAAAGAAACGCATGTTCGCGCACCGCTGTATAAATTCGTCGCCGCCAACGGTGATCGCCGTGTATTGGTCAGCGAAACAGGACAAACCGCCCACAGCCGTTTCAACATCGACCAGAAACTGCACGGCTACACCGCCGTTCGCGTCAAAATCTACACGGGTCGCACCCATCAAATCCGAGTGCACAGCGCGCATTTAGGCCACCCCATCATCGGCGATGACAAATACGGCGATTTTGAACTCAACAAAGCATTGGCAAAACAAAAATTTGACCGCATGTTTCTGCACGCCCATGAGCTGCGTTTGAAACACCCCGTCACAGGCGAAGTGCTGTCACTTACCGCTGACATCCCAGAAGGGTTTCACCGCTTCATCAATAAGCACGCATAAAGGGATCAGCCCCTTAAACCCTCAAACCAACGCATATTCAAAAGGACGCACCCCTTATATTTTATTATTCTGAAGGCTTTTTTCGAGTATGCTAAAATATTGGTTTTGCAGCGCAATAAATATCACACCATTCCGCGTTAAGGTTTTAATCCATTTATGTCAAACATCAACACCGAAAAAGTCACCAGCGTTCACCATTGGAACGACACTTTATTTAGCTTCACTTGCACGCGTGACGTCAGCTCGCGCTTCATCAACGGACAATTTGTCATGATCGGCCTGGAAGTCGATGGCCGCCCCCTGATGCGCGCCTACTCAATCGTCAGTGCCAACTACGAAGAAGAACTTGAATTTTACTCAATCAAAGTACAAAACGGCCCATTGACATCACGCCTGCAACATTTGAAAGTCGGCGATGAGATTTTAGTCAGCAAAAAAGCCACAGGCACATTGGTACAAGACAATTTGGTCGACGGCAAACGCCTGTACCTCTTTGCCACAGGCACAGGACTGGCGCCATTCATGTCAATCATCAAAGACCCTGAAGTCTACGAACGTTACGAACATGTCATTTTGATTCATGGCGTGCGCGAAGTCAGCGAACTCGGCTACCACGACTTCATCACCAACGAATTGCCCAACAATGAATTTTTCGGCGACATCGTGCGTGAGAAATTGATTTACTACCCCACCGTCACTCGCGAAGCGTTTCGCAATCAAGGTCGCCTGACAGACCTGATTAAAAGTGGCAAACTGACTCAAGACATCGGCATGCCCGATTTTGGCCCTGAACACGACCGTGTATTGATCTGCGGCTCTCCCGCAATGCTCGCGGAAAGCAGTCAAATGCTCAATGACATGGGTTTCAAAGAATCACCGAAAATGGGTGTGCCTGGGGATTATGCGATCGAACGCGCGTTTGTTGAAAAATAAACCGTTGATGGTCAATAAAAAAGCGCCTGTCGGCGCTTTTTTTTACACTCAAACAACATTTATAGTACAACATTTATAGTCAAACCCTATGATGCGTCATTACGGACTTGCTCCGCAACATCAAACACGATGAAAGGTTTGTGGTTTTCACCATAAAGTCATTCATTGCTGCCACACAGCTCACACAACTCATCAACCACGCTGCGCCAATCGCCTATTTTTGGCTGCCGCACAATCCGTGTCTGCGGATACCACGGCGACTGCGTTTCATTGTTCATATGTCGCCAATCCAAAGCTCGACTTCCCATCAAATAGACGGGCTTGCCAATGGCTCCCGCCAGATGGGACAAATACGAATCTGTCGTGACCATTCGATCCAATGCATTAACCAGCGCAGCGGTCTCATCAAAACTAATCGACTCCGGCACCACATAAGCATTTTGATTGAGCCCTGAAGTGCAAAACTCTTCACATGCCCACCCCCTTTGAAACACCACCCAATACACATTGGGCAATCCGAACAAAGGCAGCAGTGCGGACAAAGGCACATTGCGCGTGCCCACTGTGGATGCATCACTGTTCCACGAGATGCCCATCAGCGTTCGCCCCGCTGCATTTTTTTCTATCACCTCAAGCATGCTTTGAACAGAAACATCCACAGGCGGCGCAGTAAGGTAGCGATCGCATGACAAGAAACCTTCTTTGGGTAGAAAATGGGCACACAAAGCATAATTTTCCGTCCAGCAATCATAATCGACGGGATTGCTCAAGTCGATGAGTTCTAAACCCTCGCACGACAAAAGCAATTGATTCATGCCGCCTGCTGGCGCATAACCCAATACGCGGCTTGCCCCCAAAGCCCGTATGGACTTCACGTACCGACAAAATTGCAGGTAATCACCATAGCCCGACATGATCGGACTGAGAAGCACGGTCTTACCAGTCAAGTCTTCACCCTGCCAATATGTATCAGGATTCCAGCCCGCTTGAACCACCTCGGGCCGACGCTCATAGATGCTCTCTCGCGTACTCACAAATGGGGACTTTGACAACCCCAACGCCACCTGCCCAGCACCCATATATGCCACACCCAGCGCTTGAGTCACCGTCAGATCATTGCCATACGTGACACAAGCCTGTTCAAGCAGTTTCACCACTTCATCCAGCATGGCCAAACCCGTGTACTGATTGGCAACCCACAACACCGCTTGCATGTAATTGGAGGGCACTCTTTTCAAATAAGGCACCGCCAACTCAGGCAAGCCCAATTGAGCACAACATGTGCACAAGGCGGACAACACCTCACCGTCATTGCACGCATCTGCGGACAGCCTCATGCAGATCGACAAAGCTTCAGGATATTGCATGTGTTTCGTTAAAACCAAAGCATAATCTTTTAATGCTTGATAGTCATTCGGCTTGCTCAAAGCTTGCTGTTTCAGGCGTAACTCGTGAACTTTGTAATCTGGCAGGGAAGGCATGGCTTCCTTTCAAAAAAAACGTTATACAAGCATTCTGCACGGCGGCTTTTCATGCTTCAGGAACACAACCATCAACGGTTGTGCTTTTATTGCTGTATCAATTTAAACACGCCCAAGCTGCCCCGCAGATTTGGCATGAATTCGATCACTTTTTCATCACGCAACACCACTTGCTCAACCACACGTGTGCCCACATCATTCGCCAATTGGACAAAATCGGGAATGGTCAACACACGCACATTCGGCGTATTGTACCATTCGTAGGGCAAGGTTTTGGAAACAGGCATGCGCCCCTTGAGAACGGCGAGACGGTGTGGCCAGTAGCCGAAATTGGGAACTGAGACGATGGCTGTTTTGCCCACACGGGCAATTTCACGCAACATGTCTTCGGTTTTGTGCACCGCTTGCAAGGTCAGAGAAAGGATGGCGACATCAAAGCTGCTGTCATCGAACCATGTCAACCCTTGCTCCAAATCTTGTTGCAACACATTTAAACCTTTGCTTATGCAGGCTTGTACATTGCCGTCTTTCAGCTCCACACCATAACCGGTCACTTGACGTTCGCGACGCAATTTATCGAGCAAACTGCCGTCGCCACAGCCCAAATCCAGCACGTGCGCACCTGAAGGCACCCAGCTGCTGATGATGTTGAAATCAGGGCGTTGAATGCCAGCGATCAAATCGGCAACATTCAGTGCTTTGTCTGTCGTCGATGGAACAGGGGTCATGCTCATGCGACACCTCCGATGTGAATGTTATTGAAATACGCACGAACGGCGTTGTGGTAACGCGGGTCATCCAACAAGAAAGCGTCGTGCCCATGCGGGGCATCAATTTCTGCATAAGTGACTTTTCGCTTGTTTTTAACCAAAGCTTTGACCAGCTCATGACTGGTTTCGGGTGAAAACCGCCAATCGGTGCTGAATGAGGCAATAAAATACTGCGCCCGCGTTGCCGCCAACGCACCATTCAAGTCGCCGCCAAACTCACGGGCTGCGTCAAAATAATCCAAGGCTTTGGTGATGAGCAAATACGTGTTTGCATCAAAATAGTCGGCAAACTTATCGCCCTGATAGCGCAGATACGATTCAATTTCAAACTCCACATCGTAATTGAAACTGTAATCATCCCCTTTGCGCAAATCACGGCCAAACTTCTCCGCCATCGCATCATTCGACAGGTACGTGATGTGCCCAATCATGCGCGCCACGCGCAGGCCACGACGCGGCACAACACCATGCTCATAAAAATGCCCGCCATGAAAATCAGGGTCAGTCAAAATGGCCTGCCGCGCCACATCATTGAACGCAATGTTTTGTGCTGACAACTTGGTCGTAGAGGCGATCACCACACAGTGACGCAGGGCAGAAGGGTAGTGCACACTCCACGCCAACGCCTGCATGCCACCCA
Organism: Ephemeroptericola cinctiostellae; assembly: GCF_003339525.1. GTDB lineage: Bacteria > Pseudomonadota > Gammaproteobacteria > Burkholderiales > Burkholderiaceae > Hydromonas > Hydromonas cinctiostellae. The sequence goes on from NZ_CP031124.1 coordinate 346,878, forward strand.
AACTGCCCCCCATCACGGCCGCCCATTGCGCAATACCAAGGTTATCCATCAAACGTTTTTGCGCATCCACCCAGTCCTCAACCGTCACCACAGGGAAATCTGCACCATACGGTTTACCCGTGGCTGGATTGGTGTGCATCGGCCCCGTGGAGCCAAAACACGAACCCACATTATTCACGCCCACCACAAAAAAACGATTGGTATCCACAGGCTTACCCGGTCCAATCATGTTGTCCCACCAACCTCGCTCACCTTTTTCATTGACGCCCGCCACATGATGCGAGGCATTGAGCGCATGGCAAATCAGTACCGCGTTATCGCGCGCTGCATTCAATGTGCCATACGTTTCATACATCAAATGATAGTCACGCAAACTCGCACCACTCGCGAGCGGCAAAGGCGCAGAGAAATGCATCACCTGTGGCTCAACATGCTGCTCAAGTCCAACCACCCCAGCATCCGCACTTATTGTATTTAACCCTTTTGACATAAACCGTCCCAACAAAAAACCCAAGTAATCGTTCAGTAACAACTAAACGCCTCCTTGGGTGGAATCATTTAGCCGTTTTAGGTTTGAAGATCAAACCCGCGCCCGCAAGCAGATGACAAATCGGCGCATAGTGACGTTAATGTAACATATTGAGCGCATCGGTGCAATTCCCTGACGGCGCCCCGAACCGCATCACATCAACCCACTGAGTTCAAACTCCTCACGCAACCAGTTTAAAAATAAAATTTTCCGTGGATCCTCATCAAAAGGCATCGCAGACACTGCGCAATACGCAGAACCATCCTCGACAAAACCAAACGGCGCCATCAGCCGACCATCGCGCACATCCTGCTCCGCCATATACTGCGATGCAATCGCCGCACCCAAACCCGCACCCGCGGCTTGCAAGGTCAAGTAAAAATGTTCAAAACTCAACTCACCCGCGCTCGGCTCAACCCACCCGCCATGCCCCAACAGCCAACCCAACCATGCACGAGGGCGGCTTGCGGTGTGCAAACGCGGCATGTTCTCGACCGCAAGGTGACGTTGCCACAACACGGGCGCGCAAACGGGCCCAATTTTCTCATAGGCCAAATGTTCAACATACAGGCCACTCAGATCGAAATCATTGCGGCGAATCGCCACATCCACCCCTTGCTCTGCGAACTGCACCTTGCCGCCTGCGGTGAACAAGTGCAGCAACACTTCTGGATGTCGGGCTTGAAATTTTGGCAAGCGCGCAATCAACCAACGCATGGCAATCGTTGGCTCACACGAAATGACAAGCGGCCGAACGCGTTGGTCGGGCTTGATCTGCGCCACAACGTCAGCAATTTGCGCAAACACACTGACGCAGGCCGCACGCAAAGTGTCGCCTTCGTGGGTGAGGAAGATGCCTCGGTTGCGTCGAACAAACAGTGCAACATTTAAGTGTCGTTCCAATTGTTTAATTTGTCGGCTGACCGCACCATGCGTCAAGTGCAGTTCAGCGGCAGCAGCCACCATGCTTTGATGGCGAGCCACCGCTTCAAAAATTTTCAGACCATTCAAGGGAGGAAGTCGTTCAAGTGTTTTCATATGTGACATTTTCTCACATATGGCATGATTTTTTATCGATTTTATTTTTAATTTTTATACCTGACAATGGCAACACCTCATGATGTGATTAAAAAGCTTTTCTCATTTGAGCAAGACCACGTGCACTTCAAGACAAGCCAAAACCACACAAAACATAGGGTTTACAGCCTTCCATTTCCACCACCCTCAACAGCTGGAGAGGGGAGGCATCAACAGTTTATTCAAACAACAATGAAACACACAAGCACATAGAACATAAACATGTAAAAAATCATCGATCCAGCACGCCACCTAAGCGCGAGTGTTGGTGAGTATAAATCAACGTTATTTTTTAATTCAAAAGGAAACACCATGCAAGAATTGCTGTCCGTCACCCTCATCACCATTTTAGCGGTCATCAGCCCTGGGGCTGATTTTGCACTGGTCACTCGAAACAGCTTCACCCATGGGCGAACAATGGGCTTGTGGACGACTTTGGGCATTGGTGTGGGCGTCCAAATTCACGTCTTTTACACCATGGTGGGTGTGGGCATCGTCATCGCCACGCAGCCCGCCATGCTTTCAGCGCTAAAAATTGTAGGGGCTGTGTACCTGATTTACATCGGCTACCAAACATTTCGAGGCATGCCAGCCACATCGATCAATGACACTCAAAGCTCAAGCCATTTATCTCCTTGTTCAAGCCTTTAAAATGGGCGTGCTCACCAACGCGCCCTCAATCCAAAAACCACTCTGTTCGTGGTCAGCACCTACAGCCAAATTGTTCAGCCTGACACACCACTGTGGTTGCAGTATGGGTATGGGTTGTTGATGTCCATCGCACATTGGCTGTGGTTTACGCTGGTGGCCGTATTTTTTTCAGCCCCCCATCTGCGCACCCGCATGCTGCATCACAAAATCAACATTGACCGCGGCATCGGTTTCATCTTAACCACATTGGGTGTTGCATTGGCTTTTTCATCCACATCCCACTGAATATCAATCCGTATTAAAAAAGCGCGAGATTCAACTCGCGCTTTTTTATGCTGCTTGACCGGAGCCCGGCTCAATGCGGTTCCGTTCAATCCACGCGGAACGATACTTTACAAATGCAGCCATACGACACGACTTTACCATCGTTCACATGCGCCTTGATGTCTTTGATGTAGACCGAATCAATGTTGCGTACCGTTTTTGATACTTCGGCCACGGCCAATTGAATGGCGTCTTCGATGCTGGTCGGCGATGATGCAATAACTTCAATCACTTTAACAATGGTCATGGTGACTCCTTCAGGTTTGAATGTTGATTGGTGTGAAATGACACGCCGTTCAATCATCGCTGGCGAGCCACTTGTGTGCTTTTGTTGTGCACACGATTTGATTCTACGCCGTTTTTTTTGATGCTTGGTGAGAGGGGCTGCTTTTTTAGCACGCAGGTACTTTTTTGCATTCTTTTGTTTTGACTTAATTCTCAGTTAATGTTTGATTGATTAAATCCATCCGTGCTTGAAGCCTACCGTTAAAGACCTCAAGCCATTTCACTGACTTTTTAAGGATGAATCACATGAAACGTGCTGTATCAATGACCCTCGTGACATTATTGGCAGGCTTGGCACTCACCGCTTGCGGCGATAAAGATGATAAAAAGCCTGCTGCCGCAGTTACTCCAGCAGTTACTCCAGCAGTTACTCCAGCAGTTACTCCAGCAGTTACTCCAGCAGTTACTCCAGCAGTTACTCCAGCAGTCACTCCAGCAGTCACTCCAGCAGTCACTCCAGCAGTCACTCCAGCAGTCACTCCAGCAGCAGCCTCAGTCGCACTGGCCAAAGATAAAAATGGTTGCCTTGCCTATCCAAAAGACCAATGGATGAGTGAAGCGGATGCACAAGCAAAAATCAATGGCTTGGGCTACAAAGTAAAAACATTCAAAGTCACTGGCAACTGCTATGAAATTTACGGTTTTGATAAAACAGGCAAAAAAGCAGAAGTGTATTTTGATGCCAAAGATTTGAGCATTGTTAAAACAGGCGATTAATCATCAACAGGGTGTGTTTATTCACAGCACACTTGTGATTTAGGTGTCGTCACATTCAAGGCGCTTATTGAATGTGACGATGGGATTGAAATGAAACTGAACAGGCCGCTGTCATTGCTGTGTTTTTATTAACCATTGAAAGACCCGCAACATGAACGAATCGAATAAAATCAAGGTTTGGGATCGGGTGGTGCGCATTGCACACTGGGGCTTGGCCATTTTGGTTATACTCAACTTCATCGATGAGGGCGGCGACCAACTGCACCGTTACGTCGGTTATGCGGCGACGGGCATTGTGTTGATTCGCATCGTTTGGGGCTTCACGGGCAGTCGTTATGCACGCTTCAGTGAATGGTGGCCATCTCCGTCTCGCGTCATCGCTTATACCCGTTTGAAACTCAAAGGTGAAGCACAGCGTTACATCGGCCACAACCCTTTGGGCGCTGTGATGATGTTGTTTCTCATGGCCTTGGTGCTCAATCAAGGCATCACAGGCTATCTGTTGGGCACCGACCGATTTTTTGGTGAAGAGTGGCTGGAAAATTGGCATGTCTTGAGCGCAAACCTGTTCATGGTTGCTGTGGGCTTACATGTTTTAGGCGCTTTAGCTGAAAGTTGGACACACAAAGAAAATTTACCTGCGGCCATGGTTCACGGCTACAAACGCGACCATGAAACAGAACACACACCTGAAACTTGAACCGCTTCAAATGTTCAACGTCTACGATGGGAATAGACATGCGATTACTTTTGGTTGAAGACGATGCACTGCTTGGTGAGGGTTTGGTCGATGGTTTAACTGAAGCTGGATTTTTGGTGGATTGGCTGCACGATGGCTCGTCAGCCATCACTGCATTACAAACACAATGTTCATTTGATGTCATGGTACTGGACATTGGCTTACCAGGGAAAAACGGATTGCAGGTGTTGCAGTGGATGCGCGGGCAACACATGTTGTTACCCGTTCTGCTGTTAACGGCGCGCGATGCCTTGGAGGATCGCGTACAAGGTTTGAATGCAGGCGCCGACGATTACCTCATTAAACCGTTTGCACTCACGGAGCTGGTTGCACGCCTGCGTGTGTTGTTACGTCGCCAATATCAACAACCCACCAACATCATTGCTTGGCGAGATTTCGAGCTGGACATCGCCCACCAAAGCATCACTCAAGCGGGCACATCCATTCCCCTGTCTGCCATTGAATTTCGCCTGTTGCACATTTTGGTTGCCAATAAACCCAACCACCTGTCACGCGCTCAACTCGAAGAAAAGCTCTATGGTTGGCAAGTGGACATTGAAAGCAATGCATTGGATGTGCATTTGTCGCATTTACGCAAAAAGTTGGGGGCTGACAGCATTATCAACGCTCGCAATCTGGGTTGGCGCATGGGGGATGATTTCAAATGATGTTCAAACCCCTTATTTTGCTTTCCTTCTACTTGTGATCCGCCCACAACAGATAACTCGACAACGCAGATCGACACTTTTAAACTCAAACTGAGCACCCAATGCGCATGACCTCCATTTTATCCAACATGAAACACTCACTGGTTTGGCGCATGACCGCCCTTGTGTTGTGCTCAACCATTCTGGTCTGGGCTGTTTTTTCTGGGGTGTTGGTTTGGCAAACCGAGCGCATGACGCATGACCTGCTGATGCGCCAACACATTCAATTCGTCGACATGCTGTGGAATAATTTGGGTGACAAAGATGATTTGCAAACCGAGCGCAACCACCCTTTGGGTGACGAAAGCGGCATGGAGTTTGCAGTGTATGATGCCAAGAATGGCTTGTTGCTGAACGCCAGCAGCACACCCGCTTTACCTCGGCAGCCCCATGCTGTAAATGCACACCAAGACGACCGTGAAAGCACTCCTCAGCATTTGGATGCCGATGCTGAAACCGTCGCAACGAAGCTTCCACATGATGAAATACTGAATGGCAGCAATTGGCTGGTGTCCAGCCGCGCAGACGATGACATCGAATTGGTGGTGGCCTCACCAGACAGCAATGCCAGTGAACTGTCTCATGAGCTGGCCGAACACATTGGCGCACTGGCTTTACTCGGCTTGCTGGCGCTGATCCCTGTGTTGTACTGGGCCTTGCGCCGTGGTTTGAAACCCATTCAAGCATTCACCGAGGATGTCGCTACCCGTGCAGCCGACAATCTCGCCCCCATCCACACCCTGGTGCCCACAGAACTGAACCCCCTAAAAGATCGCCTGAACAGCCTGTTCTCGCACATGGCACACACCATCTCCCGTGAACAACGTTTCACAGCCGATGCGGCACACGAATTGCGCACACCATTGGCAGCCACCCGCCTGCAATTGGAGCTGGCGCAAAGCAGCCAACGCCCCGAAACGCGTGAAAAAGCATTGATCCGTGCCACCAGTGGCATTGATCGTGCCACCCATGTGGTCAGCCAACTGTTGCAATTGGCGCGTTTGGAGCATGGTGAAACCATTGGCCACCAAGCGATTGATTGGGTCGCATTGAGCACAGAAGCATTGTTGGAGGCGGGCTTACCTGTAGACGACATTCATCTGCGCATCGAAGGTTTGCCACGGCTGCTCGGACACCCCTTGTTATGGGCTTTGGTTTTGCGCAATTTGATTGACAATGCACAGCGCTATGGCGGAGAGGGCACAGAGGTCTTTGTGCTCATTTCCGATCATGCATTCACGGTGTACGACAATGGCAGGGGGATGCCAACGGCGCAATTTGCCCGCTTGGGCGAACGCTTTTACCGCCCAGTGGGCCAAGCGGCTTCTGGCGCTGGCTTGGGTTGGTCGATCATCAAACGAATTGCCTTGCTGCACCACACCGATGTCCAACCTTTTGCAGTGAAACCCCATGGTTTTGGCATAAAATTCACTTTTGAATCCAAAAACTAAACAGTGTTCAATTTCAAAGCAACATTCGAGTCTATTTAAACCCGTCCCTCAACCCACAATAAAGACCACCATGAATCCCTATACCGCCATGCTCATTCCCGCTGTTGTCTCAATCTTGGGTGGCGTACTCGCTGTATTTTGGCATCCCACGCGCCACACGCGCAGTTTGATTCAACATTTCGCCGCAGGTGTGGTGCTCGCGGCTTTGGCGGTTGAAGTACTGCCTGAGCTTGGGCGTGAACACGCACCAGGTTGGTTGCTCATCGGCAGCTTCGCAATGGGCTCACTCCTGATGTATGCCATGAAATTGTGGTCCATTCGCATGGAGCAAGCCGCCGAACACGCCCCCGCCTCTGAACAATGGAACTATGGTTTATTGATGGCGACATTCATTGACATCGCCGTGGATGGCTTTATCATCGGTGCAGGCTTCGCCGCCAGCCATGAAACGGGGCTGATTTTGGCACTTGGCCTGTCTGTTGAACTGTTGTTTTTGGGCTTGTCCTTGGTGTCTGAAACCATCAAAGGCTGGCGCGTGGTGCTTATGACCACTTTGCTGGGCGCGGTCGTGCTCAGCAGCACTTTGATCGGTAATTACTTACTCACTGGCGCATCCAATATGACCATCAGTGCGATTTTGGCTTTTGGTGTGTCTGCTTTATTGTATTTGGTCACCGATGAGCTGCTGGTTGAGGCGCATGAGGTTGAAGAAAAACCAGTGTCGACGCTGTGGCTGTTTGCTGGCTTTATGGTCTTTTGGAGCATTCAACTGATGAACACATAATAAGTCCGCTCTTTACATGGCGTTAACATTAACTTTACAAAAGCTTTTTATAATAAGGGTTAATTTAACGCCAGAGGGAGCGCATCATGAGAAAAATAAAACCTTTTTTTATTGGCTTTTTAGTCACACTGAGCGGACTGTGGCTGCTGTCTGACCAAAGCCTGTTTAATCCACCATATCAGTTTTTACCCATGCGCAATGTCTTGATGAATTACACGGGCATCATTGCGATGGGTGTGATGAGCATCAGCATGCTGTTGGCAGTGCGCCCTGCACGTTTTGAGCCGTTTTTTGGCGGCTTGGATAAAATGTACCGTTTGCACAAATGGCTCGGTATCACAGGCTTGGTTTTTTCCATCGTCCATTGGGCGATCAAAGAATCACCCGGCTGGTTGTCAGGCTTGGGTTTGATCGCGCTGCCCAATCGACCCAAAGGCCCACACGCAGGAAGCCAACAAGCAACGGGATCTTCGATTGAACAGTTCTTCCAATCATTGAAACACCCCGCCGAGAGCGTCGGCGAATGGGCGTTTTACATCGCCGTTGTGTTGCTTGCCTTGGCCTTGATCAAAAAATTCCCTTACCGCTATTTCTTTCAAACCCACCGTTTAATGCCTTTGGTTTACTTGGCATTGGTGTTTCATTCGACATTCACGATGAATTTTTCATACTACAGCCAAGTCGTCGGCCCCGTCATGGCGGTGTTGATGATGTCAGGCACGGTGGCGGCAATCATTGTTTTATTTAGAAAAGTGGGCGTTCAACGCAAAGTGGTGGGCGTGATTGAAGGCATCGAACGCTATACTGAAAGCAGTGTGGTGCGGGTCAACATCAAAATCAAAGACCGCTGGGCGGGTCATGAAGCAGGGCAATTTGCATTTGTGAATTTCGATGACAAAGAGGCCGCACATCCATTCACCATCTCATCAGGCTGGAAAGGCGATGGTCATCTGTTTTTCCTGATCAAGGAGCTGGGCGATTACACCAAAACTTTGGCGAGCCAACTCAAAGCAGGGCAAGCAGTGACACTGGAAGGCCCTTATGGTCAATTCACATTCAAAAGCGACAAACCCCGTCAAACTTGGGTCGCAGGTGGCATCGGCATCACCCCATTCATCGCACGCATGCATGCGCTCGCGGCTGAACCTTCACAGCAAAAAGTTGACTTGTTTTTCTGTGTGCCCCATGTGGATGAGCCTGGATTCGCCAAAGCACGTGCGGATGCACAAGCAGCAGGTATCCATTTGCACATCATGGCCGAACCTCTGGACGGTCGTTTGGATGCCAATCGGTTGTGCACCATGGTGCCCGACTGGCAAGATGGTGATGTCTGGTTCTGTGGCCCCGCAGGGTTTGGCGACAGTTTAAGTGAAGCACTGATTAAAAAAGGCCTGCGTCCAGAAGACTTCCATCGAGAGTTGTTTGAAATGCGTTAAACAGCCTCAATCATGGCGCAAGCTGCATTTCAGCACACAAAAAAGTCACAGCGCTGCTGTGACTTTTTTGCATCAACACATGCCAAAGACGTGTCAAGGGCATGCCAAGGACATGCATTTAAAAGCTGGGCTTGCGCTTTTCAAAAAAAGCCGTCATCGCCTCACGTGCATCACCACCTTTTAACAAACGGGCAAATGCCTCGATTTCAACATCCAAGGCAACGCGCAAAGCATCTGAATAGCTTGCCTTGAGCAAACGTTTGGTTTCACGCATGGCAGCAGGGCTTTTTTCTGCGAGGTGATGCGCTTGATGAACCGCATAACGCAAAGCCTCATGGTGTGGCAACAACCGACTGACGATGCGCATGTCGAGCGCTTCTTGTGCCGTAAAGAGCTCGCCAAACATCAGTTTTTCTGCGGCACGCAAATACCCTGCACGTTGTGCCAACAGCAAGCTTGAGCCCCCTTCAGGGCAGAGTGCGAGGTTGATGAATGGCAATTGAAATTTTGCATCATCCGCAGCCACCACAAAGTCTGCATGCAACAACATGGTCACACCAATGCCAACCGCCACGCCATTGACGCTCATCACCAATGGCTTTTTCAAATCCCGCAACGTGTACAAAAATTGAATCACTGGGCTGTCCGTGCCTTTGATGGGATGTTCGAGAAAATCGCTCAAATCATTGCCTGCACAAAACATCTCTGGCAACCCATACAATAAAATCACGCGCACCGCATCATCGGCCTCATACGCACGCAAAACATCCACCATGGATTGATACATGGCGGATGTGAGTGAGTTTTTGCGCTCTGCACGGTTGATTTGAATGTGTCCGACGCGCGCGTCATCAATGTGGTTAAGAATATTCATGGGACTCTTTGACTAAATATAATGAAGAAAATACAAAAAAATAAAAGCCTATTTTTGACCTGCTTTGACTTACGCCGCAAGGTTTGCGGCGACATACAAGCCAACGACACACAACACCCCCACAAACCACACCAAGGAGCGAGGCGTTGCCCAGTTTTTGGCATAACAACACAAATACACCAACCGTGTAGCGATGAATCCACCTGCAAGAACATTGAGGGTTTCTGCAGCGACGTGGTAATGTGTTGCGATGAGCAGCGCAGGAGCGAACATCAACAACGCCTCCCAACTGTTGTTTTGCGCAGCCGACATGCGTTTGGCAAACGTGCCAGGGCGCAGGTTTTCGAGGAAGTCGCGCGGATTGTTGTTGTCGTACTTGCCACCTCGACTTTTGGCGCAAGCAGCCGCAACGATGGGCAAAAATGAAGCCACAAGCAGCATCCAGTGGGCAAATAACATGGCGATCCCCCTATAATGTAGGTACAAATATTTATAACACAACATCGTTAAAAACGTGGAACAAACCCTCGATGACACCTTGGCTTGTTTGAGGTTTTGAGCCCAACTTAACTTTGAGCCCAACTTAAAAACCAGAACAAACATTTACGGTTTTCACACCACCCCAGCAAGAAAAAACGCCACAAACATACCGTGGCGTTTTTCACATCAATAACATTACAGGCGTTCAATGATCCCTGCTGCACCCATGCCCGTGCCCACGCACATGGTCACCATGCCGTAGCGACCACCCGTGCGTTGCAAACCATGCAGCACCGTCGCAGCACGAATTGCACCTGTGGCGCCCAATGGGTGACCCAGTGCAATCGCACCGCCAAGTGGATTGATTTTTGACTCATCCATGCCGAGGTCTTGAATCACGGCCAAGGCTTGCGCTGCAAACGCTTCGTTCAGCTCAATCCAATCCATATCGGACAATTGCAGACCCGCCACTTTCAGTGCCGCAGGAATCGCTTCTTTCGGGCCAATGCCCATGATTTCTGGAGGCACGCCACGCACAGAGAATGATACAAAACGGCCAATCGGCGTTAAGTTGTGCTCTTTCAAAATTTTCTCTGAAACAAGCAACAAAGCACCGGCCCCATCGGACATCTGCGAGCTGTTGCCAGCGGTCACGCTGCCGCGTGCGGCGAACACGGGCTTGAGTTTCGCCAAGGTTTCTGCTGTGGTGTCGGCGCGAGGGCCTTCATCTTGGCTCACGGTGAAACCTTTAGCGCGCAACTCTTGGCTGATTAAATCCACCCCCATGTCGCTCACATCATACGGCGTGATTTCAGCGTTGAAATAACCTGCCGCTTGCGCGGCGAGGGCACGGCGGTGTGATTCTGCGGCAAATGCATCTTGCGCTTCTCGGCTGATGTTCCACTGTTTAGCCACATTTTCAGCGGTCAAACCCATGCCGTAAGCAATGCCAATGTTTTCGTCTTTGCTGAAAATTGCAGGGTTCATGTCGGTCAGAATCGCATTCATCGGCACCATGCTCATGGATTCAGCACCCGCTGCGATCATCACGTCGGCTTGACCCGTGCGAATGCGGTCAGCCGCCATCGCCAATGCCGTCACGCCAGATGCACAATAACGGTTCACCGTCACGCCGCCAATGGTGTTCGGCAAGCCTGCGAAGAGCACGCCCATGCGCGCCATGTTCAAGCCTTGCGGGCCTTGTGGAATGGCGCAGCCCACAATCGCATCCTCGACCAAACTCGGGTCGAGTTGCGGCACTTGCGCCATCACGCTCTTCATCACGTGAGCGAGTAAATCATCGGGTCGGGTGTTTTTAAACACGCCGCGAGGTGCTTTACCTACGGGCGTGCGCGTGGCGGCAACGATGTAGGCTTCTTGTAATTGGGTCATGCGACTCTCCTTCAAAAAAAGTCAAAACCTGCTTTTTTTGGCTGAATGATTAAGATTAGAAATTTTTCGCGGCAAAGCCGCAAAAAATTTGAATAAAAAACGAATAAAAAAGCGTTAATTACGGTTAGTTACGAACAGGTTTACCCGTCGACAACATGCCCATGATGCGCTCTTGTGTTTTGGGATGGCTCAACGCCTCAAGGAAATTTTTTCGCTCCAGTTTCAGCAACCACGCTTCATCCACTGGCGTACCCGCTTCAACACCACCCGCGGTCAAAATATTCGCCACGCGGGTCGCCAATTCACCGTCATATGCAGAAATGAAGCCACCATCACGCATGTTCGCAATGATCGATTGCAAAGTGGCTTGCACCGAAGGCCCCGCTGCGCTGATGTTGGCAGCGGCCAATGGTGGGCGATAACCCGCATCCGCCAATGCCACCGCTTGGCCTTTGGCCACGTGCAACAACTCATGGATATTGAACACCACCGTGTCGGTCTCGGCCAAGAAGCCCAAACTTTGCGCATCACGGGCTGATTTTGAAACTTTCGCCATCGCCACGTTTTGGAACCAAGGTTTAATGAACTCGGTCAAATTGGTGAAGCCATACGCGCCACCCGCTTGTGCAGCACGCAATGCGGCTTCTTTCAAGCCACCGCCCGCGGGTACGAGACCCACGCCCAACTCCACCAAACCAATGTACGTTTCCAAATGCGCCACGCGTGCCGCGCAGTGCATTGGGATTTCACAGCCACCACCCAAAGCCAGACCCGCCATTGCCGCCACCACAGGCACTTGCGCGTATTTGATGCGCATCGCGGTGTTTTGAAATTCTGCGACAAAAGGTTCAACCGCCGCTGCGCCGCCCTTCATGAACAAAGGCATGGCGGCCTGTAAATCCGCACCTGCTGAAAACGGACCACCGCTCAAAGAACCCGTTTGCCAAATGACCAAGCCTTTAAAATCCTGCTCCGCCAATGCGACTGCTTGCTGCAAACCAGCGAGCACGCCAGGGCCAACCGTGTTCATTTTTGATTTAAACGATGCGATCAAAATGCCATCGTTTTGATGCCACAAACGGATCGAATCGTCTTCAAACACCGTCACACCCGCTGTTTTTGGATCAGCGGCTTGTTCACCCACCAATGATGCTGGGAATGCTTGGCGTGCGTACACGGCCAAGGCTGAACGTGGTGTAAAGCCTTTGTTTGCGGGTGAATATGAGCCTGCGGCACTGTGTGCGCCGTCCACTTCAGCCACCCATGTGGGTAAGGGTGCTGTCGAAAGCGCTTTACCCGCAGCGATGTCCTCAGACACCCAATCGGCCACTTGTTTCCAACCTGCGGCTTGCCATGTTTCAAATGGGCCTTCGTTCCAACCAAACCCCCAGCGAATGGCAAAATCAATGTCGCGTGCGTTATCGGCAATTGATTCCAAATGCAAGGCGATGTAATGGAACACATCACGGAAAATGGCCCATAAGAATTGAGCTTGCGGGTGATCGGTTTCGCGCAAAAGTTTCAAACGTTCTGCGGCGGGGCGTTTGAGAATGCGAGCAATGATCTCGTCTGCCGTACCGCCACCCGTGACGTATTCGCCCGTGGCGGGGTTAAGGACTTTGATTTCCTTGCCTTCTTTTTTATAAAAACCAGCGCCTGATTTTTGTCCCAACGCGCCTTTTTCAACCAAGCCCTTGAGCACGGTAGGCACAGGATACACACTGGCAAAAGGATCGTCTTTGAGGTTGTCATCCATGGTTTTGATGACGTGTGCCATGGTGTCCAAACCGACCACATCGGCAGTACGGAATGTGGCTGATTTGGCACGACCGAGTTTTGCACCCGTCAAATCGTCAACCACATCAAACGACAAACCAAATTTTTCTGCTTCAGCCATCACAGCCAAAATAGAAAACACGCCCACACGGTTGGCGATGAAGTTCGGTGTGTCTTTCGCACGCACTACGCCTTTACCCAAGGTGGTGGTGGCGAACGTTTCGAGGTCATCCAATGTTTGGGCGTCGGTGGTGGCCGTTGGAATCAACTCAACCAAATGCATGTAGCGCGGTGGATTGAAAAAATGCACACCGCAAAAGCGTTTTTTCAACTCATCGGAAAAACCATTCGACAGCTCAGTGATGGACAAACCAGAGGTGTTGCTGGCGAAAATCGCATGGGGTGCAAGGTGCGGTGCCACTTTGGCATACAAGGCATGCTTCCAATCCATGCGCTCAGCAATGGCTTCAATCACGAGGTCACATTCGCCGAGCTTGGCCAAGTCGGTTTCATAATTCGCGGCTTGGATAAATGCACCGTGTGCAGCGTTGCCAAACGGGGCAGGGGAGAGTTTTTTCAAACCAGCAAGGGCTTTATTGACGATGCCATTGGCGTCGCCTTCTTTGGCCGCCAAATCAAACAACATCACAGGGACTTTGGCGTTAATCAGGTGCGCTGCGATTTGTGCGCCCATCACGCCTGCGCCAAGTACGGCGACTTTACGGATAACCAAGTTACTCACGTTGTATTTCCTTCACATCCGACCAACATTGGATTAAGTTGATGCTCGATTCCATCGCTTGACCCATTCAAAATCAGGCGAGGGGTTAGTTAAAAAGTAGGGCGGGCATGTCCTGCTCGCCCCACATTGTATGACTTTACGTTGACAATTAACGTACACGCTGCCATGTTTGGTTGCGACCCAAAGCACTGATGCCTTTGTAACCACGAACCACCATGCTGCTGCCGTTGTCTTTCAGGTTCACGCTGTAAGTGTTGCCATTTTTTGGATCTTGAATGCGACCGCCGCCGTACTCATTGTCACCCTCTGATGTGACGCCCCAAAGAATGGTTTGACCGATCAAGTTTTTACCGTGAAATTCGCCTTCGCACACGTCGCAGACATTTGGACCATTCAGCACATCGGCGATGCGACCCACATATTTACCGCCTTCATTGGTGATGCGCACCAATGATTTGGCTTGACCTGTTTTGTCATCGATGGTGCGCCATGTACCCGTTGGATCGGCCATTGCCACGGCAGACACAGTTAAACCTGCGGCGATTAAGCCCAATTTTTGCCATACTTTCATTGCTGTCTCCTGATTATTTAAACATTTTAAAAACATAACTTTTAAACACTTGAATGGTGTGGGTGTGAAGGCCACACGCTATCAACCCGTCACAGTACAACTTGGTTGACACAATTTTGCACGAGCGTTCGAAATTAAAACCCATGCCATCCCTTGCAGCCTTTTGGCTCCACTTAAAAACGACAACCAACCCAGCAACTTAGAACCAATCGTCTTGCATTTCAGCCAACGACGCATTGCCTGCACGGGCTTGACGGATATAACCTGCAGTTTCTGGTAAAAGTTTAGCAAAGTAAAAACGTGCGGTCGCCAATTTCGCTTTGTAAAAGTCATCTTGATTTTGTTTTTCCAAAGCAATCTTAGCCATGCGTGCCCAAAAATACGAGAACACCAAATGCCCAACAACCCGTTGATAGGGCACAGAAGCGGCACCCACTTCATCTTGGTTGGCCATGGCTTTCATGCCAATTTCCATGGTCAATTTTTCAACTTTAACCGCAATGTCACCCAATGGATTAACGAACTCTTGCATGTTCATGTCGATGCCGTTGTCTTCAACAAACGCACGCACGATCGCACCAAAAGCCTTCATTTTCGCGCCCATGTCGCTCAAAATTTTGCGGCCAAGCAAATCAAGGGCTTGAACGCCGTTCGTGCCTTCATAAATTTGGGTGATGCGCGCGTCACGCACATATTGCTCCATGCCCCATTCGGCGATGAATCCATGTCCGCCGTAGACCTGCACGCCATGATTGGTGCATTCAAAAGCATTATCAGTGATGAATGCTTTGATGATCGGCGTGAGCAAGGCCACCATGTCGGCGGCTTCAGCACGCACCGCCTCATCGGGATGCGACAACTCTTTATCGATTTCCAATGCAATCCAGTATGTGAACGCACGCGCACCTTCTGCATACGCACGTTGCGTCAACAACATGCGGCGCACATCGGGGTGCACCAAGATGGGATCGGCTTCTTTGGTGGGTGCTTTTGTGCCAGACAATGAACGCATTTGCAGACGGTCTTTGGCGTAATTGCGGGCATTTTGATAAGAGATTTCGGTCAAGCCCAGACCTTGCATGCCCACGCCCAAGCGCGCGGCATTCATCATGACAAACATGGCTTGCAAGCCTTTGTGGGGTTCGCCAACCAACCAGCCCGCCGCACCATCGAGATTGATGACACATGTCGAATTGCTGTGAATGCCCATTTTGTGCTCAATCGAACCGCATGAGACGGGGTTGCGCGCACCGACAGAACCATCGTCGTTAGGCAAAAATTTAGGGACCACAAACAAAGAAATGCCCTTGGTGCCTTTGGCAGACTCAGGCAGACGAGCCAAAACGAGGTGGATGATGTTGTCCGCCATGTCGTGCTCGCCACTGGAAATAAAGATTTTGGTGCCAGTGATGCTGTAACTGCCGTCGGCTTGTGGTTCTGCTTTGGTACGCAGCAAACCCAAATCAGTACCGCAATGGGGCTCCGTCAAGCACATCGTGCCCGTCCACTCACCCGTTGCAAGCTTGCCCAAGTATTTATTTTTCAGCTCATCCGTACCATGCGCATGCAAAGCCTCGTATGCACCATGGCTCAATCCAGGATACATTGTCCATGCAATATTGGCCGAATTCAGCATTTCATACAACACATTATTCAACGACACAGGCAAACCTTGACCGCCGTACTCAGGATCACATGACAACGCAGGCCAACCCGCTTCCACGTACTGTTTATAAGCTTCTTTGTAACCTTTGGGCGTGGTCACGACCGTGTCATTCCAATGGCAACCTTCTTGGTCACCCGATTGGTTTAGAGGGAAGATCACGTCCGATGCAAACTTACCCGCTTCTTCAATGACGGCATTGATTGTGTCCACATCCAAGTCTGCATGTGCAGGCAAGGTTTTTAATGTGGATTCAACATCCAGCATTTCGTGCAATACAAACTGCATGTCCCGCAGTGGTGGTACGTATGAACCCATGATACTTGTCTCCAATGTTATGTTGCGCAGCAAGGAGAGGGTTCATACGGTGCTTCCACCTCTGGATTAACGCAACATGATGTCATGATGCCATTCAACCCCACCCAAACCTAAGCCACACGTTGGTACTGATTTAAAATTCTTTCAAACACCTGCCGAATCATGTCCGAACCATTGTTGCGCGCCATCAAGCGTGCACTGTGGTGGAATCCCAAGGCCAAGCCATACAATTCGAAAATCACCAAATCAACAGGCGTATCTTCCCGCAATTCGCCCGTCTCAATGGACTGGCGAATGGCGCGTTCCAATTCTTTTTCCCAGCCTTCGATCATGCCGACCAATTCATCGCGAACAGGACCAGGGCGATCGTCATATTCCACACCACCAGAAATATACAAGCAACCTTGCTCATTCTCATGACCAAGACGGGTGAACCAATTGCCTAAAATTGCTTTTAAGCGCAACAAGCCGCGTGGTTCAGTCACCGCAGGCTTAAGAATGTCGGCCAAAAAACGAACCTCATACTCTTTCAACGTTGCAATCAGCAGCTCTTCCCGTGAACCAAAATGTGAGAACACGCCACTTTTACTCATGCTTAAACGATCAGCCAAAATACCAATCGTCACACCTTCCAAGCCATCTCGTGCAGCCACTTCCAGTGCCACATCCAAAATCGCTGCGCGGGTTTGTTCACCTTTGCGTACAGCAGGGCGTTCGTTTGATGTCATATTATTGACGATAGCCATTACTTCACTCCAACAAAATCGAACGTTCGTTCTATTTTCAAGAAAACTTCACTCTGTGTCAATAGGTGCTTGTAAAAAAATCTTGTTTTTTTAAATTTAAGCGCTGCATTTTCAAAAATACGACGCTTTATTTCCAAAGCCCTAGACATTTTTGGATATTAACCTAAATCCAGCAGGGGAAAACAAATTTTTGTTTGTTTATTGCCCCGTCCCGCATTCGCTTCAAAAACAATGTAGCCGACGTAAAAAAAACCGCAAAATTTGCGGTTTTTTTTACGGTGTTCACACCCCATCGGGGATGGGATGTGCTAAACGCCCGTCTGCACTTGAGCATATACATCATCGGGCATCACTTCTTGACCTATCAATCGTGCGACGGCATTTTGAGCGGCCTTCGCCAGCTCATGGCGCGCTGAAAATTGCGCCGCAGGGATCACCGCCCCATACCGTGCATGAGCTGTCACGCCGCCACTGGATGCAATTTGCCATAAGCTGCTCATCAAACTGGTGTCCCCCTCGTACGCGGCATGGGGGGTGTACAATCCATTTTGGGTATACGTCACCCCCAATGGATACAAATGCATTTCGTTGTCAATCGCGGGCTGAAACAAATTGCTTTTAAACGGCAAAATATACGTCCCATTCGTCGTCGTGCCTTCAGGATACAAACCGACCAAATCACCGTTTTTAGCCGCAGCAGAGATTTCACGGTTGGTGCTGGTGATGGCATGGCGATTGCCCCGCTCAACGTACAGTGTGCCCACACTCGACACCAAAATACCAATGACAGGCCAATCCCGGACTTCAGATTTGGCAATAAAACGCACAGGCTGAACCGCATTGGCGACAAAAATATCAATCCACGACGAATGGTTGCCCACCAACATGCCACGCATGGGCAAGCGAGCCGGCGGGTTATCCACCGACAAACGCACACCAAGGATCACCAACAAACAACGCGACCATGTTCGAATCAAATGCTGACGGGTTGCCCAACTGAAAAAACGAAACAACACCATGGTTAAAAACAAACCCAACAGCACATACAATACAAACAAAACCAGACGCACTGGCGCAGAAATTAGACCGATTAACCTCATATTTTCCCTTAAAAATGCCCAAAGAACGCAAGCCTCAACCAACACAAAACGCCAAGCCAATTATTTTTTCGGTCGTGCCAACCACTCGTGACCTTTGAGCATCAAATGCCAATACAAGAAGGGGAATAAGAACTTTTTCATATACCAACCCGAAGCCCGAGGCATGGTCGGATCCCCACCAAACGTCGGCATCAGCTTACCATTGTAGCCAAACTCTGCCAAAATCAGCTTGCCATTACCCACCGTAATCGGACATGCACTGTAACCATCATACGCCATCGGCAACGGGCGATTCATGCGCACTGCCAATAAATTTTCTGCGAGAACCACCACTTGTTTACGAATCGCTGCAGCCGTTTTTGAGTTTGGCGCACTCATGGCGTCTCCCAAGCCAAAGACATTGGGAAAACGTGTGTGCCGCAAGGTGACCTGATCCACCTCAACCCAGCCATCGGCATTCGCCAATGGGCTGTTTTTTACAAAAGCATGGGGCTGTTGTGGCGGCACCACATGCAACATGTCAAACGATTTTTCAATGCGCTCTGGATGACCATCTGCACCTTTGCGCTCAAACCAAGCTTTTTTCGCAACACCATCAACAGCAACCAAGTTTGAACCCAAATTAACCTCAGCATTGTAGGTTTGCATTTGTTTCATCAAGTTTGGAATGAAGTCGGCCACGCTAAACAATGCACCACCTGCATTGTGAAACTCAATGTGGATGTTGTTCAAACATGCCCGCTTTTGCCAGTGCGCCGCCGACAAATACAAAGCCTTTTGTGGTGCCCCCGCACACTTGATCGGCACCATCGGCTGAGTGAACAAAGCCACCCCCGCTTTAAGTGATTTCACACACTCCCATGTGTACGGTGCTAAATCGGCACGATAATTCGATGTCACCCCATTTTTACCCAGCGCATCCACCAGTCCAGGAATCGCATCCCACAACAAGGCCAAACCAGGCGCGACCACCAACTGTTGGTACGTCACCACCTCGCCACCTTCGCATGTCAATTGGCTGTTTTCGGGCTGAAAACTCGCCACTGCCGCACGAATCCATTTGGCCTTCGCAGGCATCACCGCATGCATGTTGCGCACCGTTTTTTGCACATCAAACTCACCTGCCCCAACCAAAGTCCAAGCAGGTTGATAAAAATGTCGATCCGATGGCTCAATAATGGCCACATCGAGGTTGGGTTGGCGCTTAAGCAAACTGGCCGCCAAAGCAATTCCCCCTGAACCACCACCCACAATCACCACATCGTGATGACGCTGCGCTGATTCACCCGCACCCTTATCCACTGCGGATGCCTGTGCTACCGATGCCGTTAAATCAGGACTTTTTTTTTGAGTGGCCACATCGTCTGTCGATGCGCTTGACACCGCGGGCACATTAACCAACGTCAAATCATGCGGATTGAGCAACCCCATCGCCATCGCCGCTTGGAAAATATTAGTTGAACGCGTGCCCGTACGACAAAAAGCCAGCACAGGCTTCTCGGCCTGCCCCACCAAAGCAGCAAACTCTTCAACCAAAGCTTGAGTCACTTGCGACGGGGAAAAAGGTTGTGCAATATAATTCAAGCCAGCCGCACGCGCCGCCTCACCTACCGCATCCGCAGTCGGCTGATCAGAGCCACCTTCATAATCGGGGCGGTTGTTAATCACTGTTTTAAAGCCCTCTTGAGCCACCAAAGCCATGTCCTCAGGAGACGCCTGAGGTGCAGTTGCAAAAAGCGGGCTGTGCGCCGTAATAGAAATTCCCATGTCATCCCTCAATTATTTTTAAACATATCCAAAGCACAGTGCTTCATTTCAACACCATACCCAGACAATACCGATGCAAACAGATCCAGTACAACCCATCAATGAGCTTCATTGTAAAGGAATTGATTTCATTAAACAACGCACAAAAAACACAGCCGTCAGCGAAAAATCAAAACCACAGTTATAATCCAATCTCTATACAATCATCAATTAACCATTCCATCCAACAACCCAAAAAGGACCCATCATGGCTCAAGTATTGTTACGCGGCACCCCTGTGAACACATCTGGCGAATTGCCTGCAATTGGCAGTGCAGCCCCCGCATTTAATTTAACCAACAACAAACTCGAAAAAATCAGCCTTGCAAGTTTGGCGGGGCAAAAAGTTGTCATCAGCATTTTCCCATCAATTGACACACCCACATGTGCAACTTCAACACGCAAATTCAATGAACAAGCCGCAGCGAAAGAGGGCGTTACCGTCGTCACAGTGTCCGAAGATTTACCATTCGCCTTGGGTCGCTTCTGCGGTGCTGAAGGCATCGACAACGTTCACACTTTATCGGCATTTCGTTCATCATTCGGTCAAGATTATGGCGTTGAACTGACTGAAAGCGCATTGGCGGGTTTAACGGCGCGCGCAGTCGTTGTCGTCAATGAAGCAGGCACAGTGGTCTACACGGAGTTGGTCAATAACGTGTCTGACGAACCGAACTACGAAGCCACATTGGCTGCACTGGCTTGAACTGCAACAAACATCAAGCTAAAGCATTAAAAAAGCCCTGCACATGCAGGGCTTTTTTGATCTAACAACCCAAAGGGTTGATTAGAATGAGTGACGCA
Organism: Ephemeroptericola cinctiostellae; assembly: GCF_003339525.1. GTDB lineage: Bacteria > Pseudomonadota > Gammaproteobacteria > Burkholderiales > Burkholderiaceae > Hydromonas > Hydromonas cinctiostellae. The sequence continues at coordinate 367,850 of NZ_CP031124.1, forward strand.
TACCAACGTCCCACAATTTTGCTTTTGCAGAACCACCAGCAACAAAGTTAGTTTTACGATAACCCGCATTTGCGAAAAGTTCTGTGCGTTTGCTTAAAGAATGAATGTAGCCCAAACCAAAGCGTTGTTCTTTGCTATAGCCATTGATTTTGTCATTCAAGTAATTGACATACACTTTATCAGCTGGCGTAACCATTGCACTGATCGTTGTGTGAATGCGACGCTCTTTACCACTTGGAGACAATGCATTAGCAGCACCCAATTTAGCAGAAGCATAAGACAAAGCAATCGACACAGGGTTGAATGTGAATTTAGTACCGACACCCCATTCGTTTTTAACAGCAGAAGCATCATTATCCGCTTGGTAGCCCAAACCAAACACCCAGTTTGGATTCACACGATAAGCACCTGTCAAACCGTATGACGCTTTAGTACCAGAGACGCCTTCAGTTGTATTCCCAGCATAACCACCTTTGGTCGTCGCACCCGCATGAACCACTAAACCATTATTGGCGTTCATGCCATTGTAATCGTAGTAAGCACCGTTTGCCCAGTTACCCGCTGAAGACTTCCAGCCCAAGCCACTGGCCAAATGGTCATCACTGTAACCAAAACGATCCATTGGAGAAGCAGAACGACCAAAGTACAATGCATGCATGCCATTGGCAAAACTCAAACCCACAACAGATTTTTCACCGAAGAAATTACTGCCATTGCTTGCGCCTGTGTCTGCATCAAATTTTGCTTCCAAATGAGCAAAAGCAGCCATGCCATTACCTAAATCTTCGTTTACTTTGATGCCCACGCGAGACTCACCTGCAGCACCTTGCAGAACGCTCAAACCATCGCCTGTGGCACTTTGGTATGCCGTTTCAACTTTGCCATACAAAGTTACACTTGATGCCGCTTGAGCCACACCTGTTGCTGCAGTCAATACAGCCAATGCCAATAATGATTTTTTCATTTTGTCTTCCTCACATAATCGAGAATATTGTAATAGTGAACCAGATAACCCCTGCTACCCAGCCCCGCCACTTGTCACATAAAAGTAACAAACCGACGTCTCATTATTGATGGATTGTGTATTTTTGTCCAGCTAAAACAACAAAGTCACGACTTTAGCCTGTACTTTAACTACAATTTGTATCATTTATGCAAAAGACTTTTTCAAAAAAACACCTTAAACGCCGATTATATGTCTGTTATTTAAAAAAATAAAAAAAGCCCCTAAAAAGGGGCTTTTTTATTTCCATTTAAAACTGGCTAAGCCAGCATTAAATTAGAATGCGTGACGCATAGCAACGCTGTAGTCGTAACCGCTGACCAATTCGCCAGTCAATGAAGTGCGTTTGTTGCGTGCAACTTCACCGTATACACTTGTACGTTTGCTCAATGCATGGTTGTAACCCAAACCGTATGCAGTAACTGCAGACGCGTTAGTTACTTTAACACGGTTGTATTGTGCATAAACAGTATCATTTGAAGTTACAGCACCAGAAACAAAAGCATTGATTGTTTTAGTGTGTGTAGATGTGCCGTCAGCTTTTTGATCAGCATAAGAAGCACCCAAAGTCACTGGATTGAACGTGTAAGAAGCTGCAACGCCCCATTCTTTAGTCAATGCAACGCCATCACGTTGGTATGCAGCACCCAAACCGAAGTTGTTTGCAGAGTATTTAGCATACAAACCATAGCCAATTTTACCAGTGCCTTCAGTTGCGTTACCAGAGTCACCACCTTTAGTAGAAACGTTTGCACCAGCAGTCAAACCACCCATAGAGTAGTCATAGAAAGCAGAGTTGCTGTGACGAGTAGCAGAAGCGTAGTTAGAGAAGCCCAATGCACGTTCGCCGATAACGAAATCACCCAAGCCGTTTTCTAAAGCAGCTGTAGCGCGGCCAAAACGAACTGAACCGAAGTTACCTTTCAAACCAACAGTTGATTCACGATCAAACATGTCTTTCGCGTATGAACCTGTATCGCCATTGAAACGACCTTCTAATTTGAAAGTAGCAGCCAAGCCATTACCCAAATCTTCTTGGCCTTTGATGCCAAAGCGAGACATGTTTGTATTTGCTGTACCGTTGTCTTGAGTCACGCTTTTACCATCATGGTGAGCACTTTCGTAACCAACGTCCATACGGCCATACATAGTTACACTTGAAGCTGCGTTCGCTGCACCAGCAGCAGATGCCAAAACGGCCAAAGCCAATAATGATTTTTTCATTTGTCTATCCCCAGAAAAGTTAAACTTAATCTGCCAAATTCAAAAATGAACTTGACTGCTCCTTACAGAGCACTGCGATACGTCGTTCCTCAACAGCGCATCGATGTGTTCATTATTCTACTGGTCTATCCTTTTGTCCACCTTTTATGACGCAGCCGCAGCAAACATTCGACATAAAAACAACAAAACGTCGCATTAATGCAACGTTTTGCCCCAACAAAGCACAGCCAATAAAAAACGCGACCCCAAGGTCGCGTTTTTTCGTATAAGCATTGAAATTAAAAATTGTGGCGCAATGCGAGATCCCAAGTAGTTGCTTTGGTGTTTGCAACAGTGTCTTTCGTGCGTGCAACGTCTGCATAAATTGAAGTGCGTTTGCTCAATGTGTGGATGTAACCCAAGCCATACGCCGTTTGACGTTTGTAGGCGGCGGTCACAGCACCCACTGTGTTTTTACGGCGATCATTGCGATAAATCAAATTAATCGTATCGTCTGCGGTGGCTGCGATCGAAGCAGAAGCCTCCCAAATGCGTGATTTGGCTTTGCTACCGACAACATTGTCATTGCCTTGTGCGTAAGACACACCCAAAGTCACTGGGTTGATTTTATAGCTCAGCGCTGCACCAAACTCTTTTGCAATGGTTTTCGCGGCTTTTTTACCATCGGCTTGGTAAGCCAAGCCCACCGTCAAACCATTGGCAGAATATTTACCATAAGCACCGAATGCTGGCTTTTGGCCGATCACGCCATCGTCTGTTGAACCGCTTTGACCTTCGTTGTAGCTGCCTTTGGTTGTGACGTCGGCACCAAATTCATAAGGGCCGTTGGCGTATGTGTAGAACAAACCGTTGCTGTGACGCGTTGCAGATGCGTAGGCTTGCAAATCAGTTGCGCGGCGACCCACGTTAACGAAAGCAATACCGCGATCCATCATGGAAATGGAACGACCCAAACGAACATGACCAAAACTGCCTTTCAGGCCAACAGTTGACTCACGGTCAAAAAAGCTACGATTTGCTGTTTTAGCACCCGTGTCCAAATCAAAACGGCCTTCCAATTGGAAAGTTGCGGCCAAGCCATTGCCCAAGTCTTCTTGACCTTTGATGCCAAGACGTGTTTCACCGCCACCAGACTGCATCAAGCTTGAGCCCGTGGTTTTAGAGTAAGCCACGTCTGCACGACCATACATGGTCACACTTGAAGCGGCTTGTGCTGCACCTGCTGTTGCACCCAAAACGACCAACGCCAATACACTTTTTTTCATTTTTTGCTCCTAGGTTAAAATTTTTTAGGGTGCACGTCATCACCACAACTTAATCTCTCTGATATTCACAAACCCTCTGCAAACGTGTTTCTTTTGTTGTGTCGATTATAGTCAGCGTTTGTGACGAACAGTTTACTTTTTGACAATTTGTACAAAACATGTAGACATAAAAACAACACTTGGTTTTTATCAAAGAAGACACAATTACTTAATTTTTTACAAAAACAATATTTATTTCTGTTAAATCAAAAAATCATTCAAACTAAACCCTAAAAAAACAAACCACTTCAAAACAAATCTATTTTTTCTCTAAAAAACAACACCCGATCCAACATCAAACACACAAATGGCGTCAAGCATCCCAAGCCAACTTAAACAAATGCAAGAGTTCAACTGGAGAGCGCACGATGCAATCCGACAACCAAGTGGAAACCTCTTCATCCTCACAATAGCCATAGGCCGCAGCAATGGCCGTCATATAACCTGCCGCACGCGCTGACTGTATGTCCCTCAGATCGTCCCCAACATAAACCAATCTGTCCGCAGGTAAACCCATCTGCTCGGCAGCGTAAAGTAGGGGCAAAGGGTGTGGCTTGGCTTGTGCGGTTGTGTCTCCACTCACAACGACTGCGGCACGCGAACTCAAACCCAAAGCACGCACCAATGAATCAGTAAAGCGCATGTGCTTATTGGTGACAACACCCCATGGAATGGCATGCGCCTCCAACCAAGCAAGCAGCCCTTCAACGCCATCAAAAAGCTTTGAATGAACACAATTGTGTGATGCGTAATAGTCCAAAAATTCGCCCTGCAATCGGCCAAAATCAGGATCATTTGGCACAACACCCAGACCTGCACCCAGCAAGCCTCGCGCGCCCAGCGAGGCATAAGGTCGCAACTGTTCTAAAGGCAAATCTGGCAAGCCTCGCCTGACCCGCAAAGCATTAACAGCAGCAGCCAAATCTGGAGCAGAATCAACAAGTGTGCCATCCAAATCAAACAGCACACCCAAAGGCTTACTTGGAAAATGATAATCCATCGCATACATCCATATTTATTGTTGTTTTCGACACACCATCATGTAATTCACATCGGCATCGTCTGATAAAACGAAAGGAGCGGCTTGATCACGCCATGGGTGATAAGCAATGCCTTTCATCTCCAACACCTCCAAACCAGCAGCACGGGCATACCGAGCCAGCTCACTGGGCTTGATGAATGTTTTATAATCATGGGTGCCCTTAGGGATCCAATTAAGGACATATTCTGCGGCCACAACCCCCAGAAAAAACGCCTTGGGATGGCGGTTTAAAGTTGAGAAAAACACCAAGCCACCCGATTTAACCAACGCTGCACAGCTGTTGATGACGGACACAGGGTCTGGCACATGCTCAAGCATCTCCATACACGTCACCACATCAAAAGCCCCTGACTTTTGCTGAGCCATCGACTCAGCGGTATCCACGACATATTCAATATTTAAACCGTGCTCAGCGGCATGTAGGCGCGCCACCTCTATGGAGTCCATCGCCATATCCAGCCCCATCACTTGACCGCCTTGACGAGCCAAGGCTTCGGATAATATCCCACCACCACACCCCACATCAATCACTGTCGCCCCCATCAAGTGTACATGCTGCATCACCCAAGCAAGGCGCACTGGGTTCACTTGATGCAAGGTTTTCAATGGCCCTTGCGCATCCCACCACTGCTGCGCGTGCTGGGAAAATTTATCTATTTCAGCGGGTGTCACATTGATTGTATTGCTCATGTTTATTTAACCTTGAATTAAAAGTGTTTAGGATTTGGACATTATACGGGCTTACAACAAACCTCCTCAAGCACGCCATAGCCTCATCAGCCTCAAGCCAGCAGATCAATGCATCAAAGCTTAAAAGTCAAAAAAGCCCTGCATAAGCAGGGCTTTTAGTGCATTACAGGACCTGAAATACATCAGTCCAACATCAATTACTTGATGTTAACGCCTGGAATGCTTTGCAAGAATGTATTCCAACGACCAACTTGGTCAGCAGGAACATTCACACCACGCACATCAACAGAAACGCGACGGTTTGGTTGCTCAGCAGCGATGCGTGCAGCACGTGTGCCTTTAGTCAAAGGTTGTACCAACAATTGGCGTTTACCCATGCCAGAAGTTGTGATTGCAGCTGGAGAAATGCCTTGGCTGACCAAGAATGCTTTAACAGCTTCTGCACGACGCAAAGACAAACGGTCATTGTAAGCATCAGAACCGAAAGAATCGGTGTGACCCACAACGATGGTTTGGTCAAATTTAACTGATTTCAATGCAGTTGCCAAAGCACCTAAAGCCTGTTGGCCCATCGGGCGCAAAGTGGCTTTGTCAAAGTCGAACAATGCACTTGCATCGAAGTTCAATTTGCTGCTGTCAATTTTAACATTTTCAACTGGTTTTGCAGCTACCGCATCGCAACCTACAACTGCGTTGCCATCAGGGTAGTAGCCAGTCTGCCAGCACAGCTCATCGGTACCGTTTTTCCAGATTTGGTGTTCTGTGTCAGCAACGTGACGGCTGTTAACTGCGTCTTCTTTAGGAGAGACTACAGTGTTTGGATTGGTTTGACATGCCGCGAGGGCTAATGTTGCGGCCAAAGAAGCTACTTTTACGAAGTTTTTCATGTTTCTCCTCTTTTTTGGAAAATACGCAAGTTACCCTGCGGAATACGTTTACCTTGTTCATATAATTCTAAAACAGGGCAAATTATAACGTTCTGGTGCTTGCCGTGCAATAAAAATCGCGCACAGCGCATACCATGCACCGTACAGAATCCATTGTGCCACAAATTATCTACACCAGTACAAACAAAAGCCTTTAATTGTGGAGAGCCTGCAACACTGAACATTAAAACTGTTTCTATTTTGCAACAAGCGTTGTTTTTTATCTTCAAACACTTAGGGCTCAATGCATCCGAAATTTTCAACCCAAGCAATGCTCAGTCGAACCGTCCATCACCCTGATATTAAATGCACTTTAGCATGTTGTTTGGACTGACCACGTGGTAAAATAGCGGGTTACTGTGGGTAAGCTGTATTTGCCGCTTTGAATTGAAGTTACACCGAGGCATTAATTCAACCACCACGCCAAAAATGCTTTTATATAATAGGACATTCGATGCAATCGTTCGCTAAAGAAATACTGCCGATCTCCCTTGAAGATGAGATGCGCAATTCGTATCTCGATTATGCCATGAGCGTGATCGTAGGGCGCGCACTGCCTGATGTGCGCGACGGCCTAAAACCCGTCCACCGCCGCGTGCTGTTCGCCATGCATGAACTGAACAACGACTGGAATCGGGCGTACAAAAAGTCGGCACGTATTGTTGGTGACGTGATTGGTAAATACCACCCACATGGCGATACTGCGGTTTATGATACGGTCGTTCGCATGGCTCAAGATTTTTCTTTGCGCTACATGCTGGTCGACGGCCAAGGCAACTTCGGCTCGGTGGATGGCGATTTTGCTGCGGCCATGCGTTATACCGAAATTCGCATGGCGAAAATCGGCCATCAACTGCTTGAAGATCTGGATAAAGAAACCGTTGACTTTGGCGCCAACTACGATGGCTCTGAACGCGAACCATTGGTTTTACCCGCACGCATTCCAAACTTGCTCATCAATGGCTCAACGGGTATCGCTGTGGGCATGGCGACCAACATCCCACCACACAATCTATCGGAAGTCATCAAAGGTTGCTTGCACATGCTGCACAACCCGGAAGCGACCGTCGATGAACTGCTGGAGTTCATCCCCGCCCCCGACTTTCCCACTGCGGGTTTAATTTACGGCATTTCGGGCGTCCGTCAAGGCTACCGCACAGGCCGCGGCCGCGTGGTCATGCGCGCCAAAGTTCATGTTGAAGACATGGAAAAAGGCAATCGCCAAGCGATCATCGTCGATGAGCTGCCGTATCAGGTCAATAAACGTCGTTTACTCGAATCCATTGCGGAGCAGGTCAATGACAAGCGCCTTGAAGGCATCTCAGACATTCGCGATGAATCAGATCGCTCTGGCATGCGTGTGGTCATTGAACTGAAACGCGGTGAAATGGCCGAAGTGGTTCTGAACAACCTATATAAACACACTCAATTACAAGACACTTTTGGCATCAACATGGTGGCCCTGGTGGACGGTCAACCCAAACTACTCAACTTGCGTGAAATGCTGGTGTACTTCCTTGAGCATCGCCGTGAGGTGGTGACGCGTCGGACGGCCTTTGAGCTGCGTAAAGCGCGCGCGCGCGGACACATCTTGGAAGGTCTCGCAGTCGCCTTAGCGAACATCGATGAATTCATCGCCATCATCAAGGCTGCTGCGACGCCACCACAAGCCAAGATTGATTTGATGGCGAAAATATGGGATTCTGAAATCGTCCGTGAAATGCTGTCACGCACCGAAGGGGGGGGCGCGCTGTATCGCCCCGATGATTTACTGGCTGAATTTGGCTTACAAAGCAATGGCCTGTACCGTTTATCTGACGTACAAACCCAAGAAATTTTGCAAATGCGTTTACAACGCTTAACGGGACTCGAACAAGATAAAATCGTCCAAGAATACAAAGACATCATGGCAAACATTGCTGACTTGCTCGACATTTTAAGTCGACCAGAACGCGTGACCACCATCATTGATGCCGAGTTGACCGCAATCAATGAAGAATTTGGTGATGCCCGCCGCTCACAAATTGAACTCAATGCATTTGACATCGACATCGAAGATTTAATCACACCGCAAGACATGGTCGTGACCTTGTCGCACACAGGCTATATTAAAGCGCAACCGCTGACCGAATACCGCACACAACGTCGAGGCGGCCGAGGCAAACAAGCGGCTGCGACCAAAGGTGAAGAGGACTGGATTGAGAACCTGTTCGTCGCCAACACCCACGATACGATTTTAAGCTTCTCAGATCGAGGTCGTGTCTATTGGACTCGGGTGTATGAAGTCCCACAAGGTTCACGCACATCTCGCGGCACCCCCATCATTCGCATGCTGCCGCTTGAAGAGGGTGAAAAAATCACGGTCATGCTGCCGATTTCTTCCGCCGACGGCTTCCCCGAAGACAAATACGTGTTCATGGCCACGCGTTTGGGTACGGTCAAAAAAACCCCCTTATCTGATTTCAAGCGCCCCATGAAACGCGGCATCATTGCCGTGAACTTGGACGAAGGCGATCACCTGATTGGTGCCGCTGTCACCGATGGCCAACACGACATCATGCTGTTTTCTGACGCAGGTAAAGCGGTGCGCTTTGACGAATCGGATGTTCGCGCAGTCGGTCGCAACACGCGCGGCATGCGTGGCATGCGCCTCGAAGACGACCAAACCATCATTGCTTTGCTGGTTGCGGAAAGTGAAACGCAATACATTCTGACGGCCACTGAGAATGGTTATGGCAAACGCACACCGATCACCGAATACACCCGACACGGGCGTGGTGGCAAAGGCATGATCGCCATCCAAACCTCAGAACGCAATGGTAAAGTCGTTGCCGCTCAATTGGTTGAAGAAGACGATCAAATTATGCTCATCACCACGGGTGGCACATTGGTGCGCACACGCATCTCTGAGATTCGCACCGTCGGTCGTGCCGCCCAAGGCGTGACATTGATCGGCCTGGACAATGGTGATGTCCTGTCAGGCGTTCAAAAAATCATTGAAACAGTTGCAGGTGTCGACGACGAGGAAGAAGGAGAGGATGTCGCACTCAACGATGATTCGACGACAGGCGAACCAACAGCAACAGATGAAAGCACAGCCGACTGATAAACAGGGGTGACAACAGGCATTGCCTCAGAACAAGCGACGAGACCAACTCGTCGCTTTTTTTATATACAATGGATCGTCCCTGACAAACAATGCGTTGGTGTATGCCCTGCACAGGTCAAAGTGGTTCTGTCTTTATGGGCATTTACCCCTTAGAGTGGTGCTTGAGGTGAAAATTATGAACAATGACAATCAATACGCAGAGCCAACTGCTCAAACACAAAAAACACAACGTAAGCCCATCGTCCTCGTGCCCACAGGCGCAAAAGAACACAGTGGACACTGGTATCAGCTGATGGGTAAAAAGTACTTGGATCCATTGGTTCACATTTCAGGCTGCGTGCCCGTGATGCTGCCCACCGCTTATGGCGAAGAAGACATTGAGCAATATGTGGACATGGCCGATGCCATCTTCCTGTCTGGTGCATCCACCAACATCGACCCCGCACTATACGGTCAAGAATGGCAGACCCCCGACCAAGGTCAAGATAAAGGACGCGACCACTTCAACATCGCCTTGATTCGTGCAGGCTTAAAGCGTGGCCTGCCTTTTTTCGGCATCTGCCGCGGCTTTCAAGAACTCAACATCGCCTTCGGCGGCGACCTGTATCAGCAAGTCCACAACAGCCCAGGCATGATGGATCACCGAGAAAAAGACCCCAATGCGCCATTAACCGAACAGTATGGCCCGAATCACTCGGTCCAACTCACGCCCAATTCATGGCTCGGCAACGTACTGGACACCGATCACTTTATGGTCAACTCCTTACATGGGCAAGGCATCAAAACCTTGGGTCAAGGCCTGAGCGCACTGGCTCACGCTGAAGATGGGCTTGTTGAAGCGGCATACTGCCCTGAATTCAAACAATTCACCCTTGGCGTGCAGTGGCATCCCGAATGGTTGGCCCATGAAAACCCATTGTCGATCAAACTGTTTCAAGCCTTTGGCAATGCAGCACGCGATTTCTCAAAGCAAAAGTAACACCACCCGCATCGATCGAAAACGCCCCTTTCAGGGCGTTTTTTTATGGGAAGCTTTCGACATGACGCTGCTTTTTTTGACTGTTTTTATTTATAAAAACGCTCAAACATTCTACACAATTTACGCTTATATTTTGATAAAGCAAGATTAGCACTCCAACCAAAAGAGTGCTAAAATAAGCTCAATAACACTCAGATTTAACCTTTATTTTTTGTTTTTAGGAGCAAAAACCCGATGAGCGCTTACGCCGTCACGCCTTACAGTAACACATACCAACAACTGCTCTCCGTCCCGACATTTGGCGATCTGGAAGCTTATGCGCGCGCAGTCAACAGCGTGCCCATGCTCACGCCCGAGCAAGAATACGAATTATCGATGGCCTACCGCGCCAACCCCAATGATTTACTTGCAGCCCATACGTTGGTCATATCGCATCTGCGCGTGGTGGTTGCACAAGCACGTAAATATGCAGGTTATGGTTTGCCGCAAGGCGATTTGATCCAAGAAGGCTCGATTGGCTTGATGAAAGCCGTCAAACGCTTTGACCCCACACGTGGTGTGCGTTTGGTCTCGTTTGCCATGCATTGGATCAAAGCAGAAATGCACGAGTACATCATCAAAAACTGGCGCATGGTCAAAATCGCCACCACCAAAGCGCAACGCAAACTCTTTTTTAATTTGCGCAGCATGAAAACTGGTGATCACTTGAGTCAAGATGAGATTCACAACATGGCCAAAGTGTTGAATGTGAAGCCAGAAGAAGTGGTGGAGATGGATCAACGCTTGTCTGGACGTGACATTGCCATTGATGGCGGCATGGACGATGACGATGAAGCCATGCACATGGCGCCCATCGCTTACTTGGCCGATGAAACGCAAGAGCCCACCCACGTGTTGGCGCGCCACCAAGAAGACACACGCCAAACCGATGGCTTACAAAATGCTTTGGCGCAATTGGATAAGCGCTCACGTGAAATTGTACAATCGCGCTGGTTGCAGGATGACGATGACAAAGGCCCCACTTTGCATGATTTGGCTGCTAAATTTGGCATTTCAGCTGAACGCGTTCGTCAAATTGAATCAGCGGCCATGAAAAAAATGAAGGCGTTTTTGACGCTGGAGTACGCTCGATAAGCAACATCCACTCAACCACTGACAAAAAAGGCGACCAAGGTCGCCTTTTTACATGCATTTTCATTAAAATGGAGGCTCTTACATGATTGAGCCAGCGATGTCTACTTTGATAAAAAACACTGCATTGACCTGCATACTTTTAAGCACCCAGATCTCTTGGGCACAAACACCTCCCCCCGTTCAACCCATTGACCCGCAGTTGGTGGGTGAATGGGAAGGGGAGTTTAAACCCATTGACGAACCCGCATGCACCGCGTATAAATGGCATATGACTCGAAAAAACGATGGCACGTACCAATTCCACGCCTACGATGCCACTCAGACCGTACTCAATGATGAAGGCCATTGGTGGGTGGATGCAGGGCACAGCCATTATTTTGAAAATGTCAACGGCCAAGTGGAAGAGCCGACCACCTATCGTTACATGCTTTCGCAAAACAACTTCAATGGCATAACGGTTGAAACTGAATACACTTTAACGCAACCATTGGCAGCAGGCGAATGTTCGCAAACCGCTCGCTTCAATGAAACCAAACTGATGAAGGAAGCCCCATGAACCCAAATTGGCAAGAGACATGGAAAGAAAATGTCGAAAAAACAGTGGAACAATTGACCAAAAACAGCCCCTTTGCGGACATGGGTCAAAATGCAAAAACTTTTTTCACCAGCGCCTTACAAAAACTGGACGTGGTCACCCGCGAAGAGTTTGATGTACAAGCCGCCATGCTCGCACGCACACGTGAAAAACTAGATGCCCTCGAAAAACAAGTGGCAGCATTGGAACAGGCCGCCAACAAATAAAAGATTCAATGTTCACCTCACACGATGGCGATTGCCTTTATTCGCCATTTTGGATGTGATCCACAATCAACGGGTGTTTTGATGCCTCATCGAACCCCGTCTTTCGTGCCACTCCGCATGATTCAAGTGGCAGCACATGGTTTTTGGCGTACACTGCTCGTATTATAAAAAACAACGCAGACTAAATCCACACACGACATCATGCAAAAAAGTCACAGCACAGACCACACCGATTATCGAAATACGCTTGACCGCATTTTTAACGACATCAGCCACCAACCTTTACAAGGGCATGCTGCAGATTACATCCCCGAGCTTGCCAAAGTCAATCCATCACAATTTGGCATCAGCCTGTGCCACTCCTCAGGTGAAGTCTACAATGTGGGGGATGCACAAACCAAGTTTTCGATTCAAAGCATTGTCAAAGTGTTTTCGTTGGCGTTGGCTTATCGACTCAAAGGCGAAGCCTTGTGGCAACGACTGGGGGTTGAGCCTTCAGGAGGGGCTTTTAATTCGTTGGCTTTGCTGGAGTTTGAACAGGGCATTCCACGCAATCCTTTCATCAACGCAGGTGCGCTGGTGATTGCCGACATATTGGTCAGCCACTGGGTCAACCCAAAATACACCCTGCTGGCCTTTGTTCGTCAATTGGCGAACACGCCCAGCATCGACTTCAACCTATCCGTGGCCGCTTCTGAGGCCATGCACGGACACCGCAATGCGGCATTGGTGCAATTGATGAAGTCTTTTGGCAACATCCACAACGATCCACGCGATGTGTTGGACATGTATTTTCACATCTGCTCGATTGAAATGACGTGCCAAGAGCTGGCGCAAGCTTTTTTGGTTTTTGCCCATGGCGGACAGCACCCCATCACGGGCGAAACGATGTTATCACTCAGTCAAACCAAACGCATGAACGCATTGATGCAAACCTGCGGGTTTTACGATGAATCGGGTGATTACTCATTCCGTGTCGGCCTACCAGGGAAAAGTGGCGTCGGCGGTGGCGTGGCGGCGGTTCACCCTGGGCATTACAGTGTCGCCGTTTGGAGCCCGCCTCTGAATGCCAAAGGCAACTCCGCGCGCGGCATTGCGGCACTCGAACAATTGACCACGCAAACAGGCGTGTCCATTTTTTAGGAAAACCAATGAACAACGACCTCAAACAACTTCTGACAGAACTCGAACATTTCGGCCAACAAAATGACCTCAATGCAGCACACCGCGATGAAAAAATGCTCAACATCACACATGACACAGGTGTTTTTTTGGCTCACTTGGTGCATGCCATGGGCGCCACGCGCATTTTAGAAATTGGCACTTCGAATGGCTACTCAACCCTTTGGCTCGCCCACGCAACCGCCCAATTGAATGGCCACGTCACCACCATTGAACGAGATGCCGCTAAGATTGAACAGGCCAAAATCAACTTTAACCGCGCACATTTAGCCGATCACATCATGCAAGTGGAAGCCGATGCAGGTCAACTGTTGCGGGATGTTCAGGCCTCAGCCTTCGACATCATTTTCCTCGATTCAGATCGCAGCGCCTACCTCGATTGGTGGCCACACCTTCGCCAAGCCATTCGGGTCGGTGGCGCCTTGGTCGTGGACAACGCCACATCCCATGCACCAGAAATGCAAACGTTCATGGACATGGTCAGCGCCGATGCCCAGTTTTCAAACAAGTTGGTCGACATCGGCAATGGTGAATTCATGGCCATACGCACAGCCTGAGCCCACACCGACCAGACCTTAAAAAATTTAAATGTAAGCGATCACTTTCTTTTTACAAACCATATAAATTGACTTCAACACAAGGAAAGTGAGCTTAACTGTCGCTCAATCGTTCCCGCGTGTCTTTGGCGAGAGTCCAGCAAAACGCAAAACGTTTGTTTCAGCGTTATACAAGTCAAAAACGTAAAATGTGATTCACGCCCACTGGATTCCCGCCAAACGCACACGAAAATGATGGTGTGAGGTATTTATTGAGCGAGCGGCTTGTGTTGAAATCAATGAATTGAAGCCCTTTGATCGACATTCAAATAGGCATTTAAAAATTTAAGCATTCAACACCAGCAACGACTCAACCACATCAATGTATTTTTGCATGGCATCTACCGATGCCATGCCCGCCAGCGCAACCCATGCATCGAACTTTGCACGCGCCACGAAAGCCGTTGCACCTGGTCGCTCACCCGTTGCATCGCCCTCGGTCGCTTGTTTGAATAAGGTGTATAAAGTGAGTAAATCGGCATTGCTCGGGCGGTTGCTTAAAGCTTTAACGGCAAGCTGTGCTTGGTTAAACTGTTCATTGAGGGTGCTCATAAAGTCTCCAATCAAATGAAAGCATCGTAACACAATACAAAAGCACATCACAAACAAAATGAACGATCGTTCTTTTTTCATGTATTTCACAATCAAACTTGCTTGCCTCATAAAATCGGTATAACCTGAGCATCCACATTCAATCTGAATATTGATGGTCTTTTTGAGGACATAGCCATGCGTTTATTGCTGATACACCAAAATTTCCCAGGACAATTTCGCCGCATGGCCCCCCTGTGGGCAAAATACCCCAATTGGGATGTCTTGGGATTGGGGCGCAAACGCTCTCAGGGCATGACCGATCTCAAATGGGTCGGCTATGACCTCCACAGGGAGCCAGATCCCAGCAAACAGCACCCTTATCTGGTCAGCATGGAAAGTGCCGTGCTGCACGGACAAGCCACCGCACGTGCGCTGTTGCAACTCAAACAAAAAGGCTATGCGCCCGATGTGATTTTGGCACATCCAGGTTGGGGGGAAACGTTATACGCCCGAGATGTGTTTCCCAATGCACGACTGGTTCACTTGTGCGAATGGTATTACGGCACGGCAAACTCCGACTTTGGCTTCGATCCAGAATTCCCGAGCAACTTTGATGCCCAAGCTCGGGTCAAAACATGGAATGCATTACACGCGCTGAATTTGGTCAACTGCGATGCGGGCATCAGCGCCACGCAATGGCAACGCTCACGCCACCCCAAAGAGCTGCAACATAAAATCCAAGTCATTCATGAAGGGGTCGACACCCATTATCTGAAACCCGATGCCCATGCTGAGCTAACTTTGCCCGACGGCACACGTCTGCGTGCTGGTGATCCAATTGTGACCTACGTCGCACGCAATTTAGAGCCCTATCGCGGCTTTCACATCTTCATGCGCTCACTGGCACAGTTGCAACGCGAACACCCAACATGCCACGTTGTCATTGTCGGCGGCGATGAGGTCAGCTATGGCTCGCCACCAAAAGATGCCGCCAATTGGCGGGAAAAAATGTTGGCCGAGGTGAAGTTGGACATGAGTCGTGTGCACATCCTCGGTAAACTGCCTTACGCAACCTACGCCAAAGTGCTACAAGTGTCTGCCGCCCACGTGTATTTGACCTACCCATTCGTGCTGTCATGGTCGATGCTCGAGGCCATGGCCAGTGGTTGCGTGATGATCGCCTCACGCACTGCACCCGTTGAAGAAGTCATCACCGATGGACTGCAAGGTGTTTTAACCGATTTTTTTGATTCAGAGCAACTGGTGAAACACATGATTCATGCGCTCAACCACCCAGAATTCTATCGAGACATGCGTGCCGCCGCACGTGCGAAGGTGCAAGCGGATTACACTTTAGATAAAGCGGAGAAAAGCTTTAAAGAATTGATTTTGGGCAACAGCGAGTCTGAGTCTTGATGGCAGCAAGACTGCCCGCAGGTGCGCCACATTTTTTAGAATGATTATGACTGAGATTTAAAAGCAAGCCCGCGCTTTCAGTTGAAGAGGGGTTTCTTGAAGTGCATTGCGAATGTGTCAATCGCCCGATGTTGTGTTTCTCGATTTTTTAGGGCTCATGGCGGATTTTGCACGGATTCACCACTCAAAACCTTTAAACTCAAACCATCACAAAGCGCACCTTACCCTGCGATGAGCGACAAAAGACACCCATCATTTGATGGGCTGGCATGCCATCAATGCCGAGCTTCATCCGAATCATCCATCAAACCATGCAACAGCATGTCATCAATTTCTTGATTGTCCGCCCATAAAATGGTCAACAACAAAGCTTTGAACGTATCGGGCTGGCTGATCGGGTGTGGCAACATCATGCAACGCTCAATGATGAGCTCGCGCTGAAACTCTGTGATGCTGTTGGCATGCAACAACGAGTCCAACATGAGCAAACCCTCATCACCGATTTGAGAACGCTCACTTTGATGGTAAATGCGATGGCTTGGGCTGCGTTTGGCATTGACCTGGACGATTTCAAGCGGTGTGCGCAACTGCTCAACCCACAACACAGCAGAACGCACTTCGTGCTCCTCGAAACCCTCATACGACAAACGACGCGCCAAAGTGAGCGCGTCAGGGCATTGTGCAATGCCCACATAGTTTTCAAACAAGTAAAAGAAAATATCGACCACGGTTAAAACCACACTTCCATCAAAAAACCAGCGGCGCATCAAGCGCCGCTTTCATGAACGGTATTTTACTTTAAAATCAAGCATCTCGCTCAAAAAATAAAACCCGCACCGCTCAACCCAAGGCTTCAGTGTCATGAAACAACGTGTAATCAATGTGCGAGACGCCATCGGCATCAACATAAATCGCATCCACATAGCGGTGCTGCCATTTCACATCGGTGTGTTCATAGACTTGACGTGCCTGCATTTGCTGAGTGGTGGACTCATCGGTGCCTTTGACAATCAACACAAAACTCATGTCTTTGGCCTTAAAATCCACCGCCGTTAAACCAAATAAAGGGCTGGACTCATCCACCACATGCATGATGGTCCACCCCATAAAAAACATCGGCTGACTTGTGCGCACCAATTTCAAATCGATCACCCGCCGAAAACGCGCCCCCTCCAATGTTTTTTCCACCCGCAACATAGACAGCTTCGCCGTAGCATCAACGATGAAATTTTGACGGGCATTGGCAGTGCGAATCATCAGCGTCGGCTGACCATTGACCACCGTCATCACGGGTGAATTGGCAAACAAAATGCGGGCGCGGGGTTTAGAAAAACGAGCAAAAATCAAACCCGTCAAAATGGCCGAACCTGACAACCCAATGAACATTTCAGCGGTCGCCACAAAGTGAGTGAACACGCTGATTGGATGCATGTCACCGTACCCAACGGTCGCCAAGGTTTCCACGCTGAAGAAAAATGCGCCTAAAATATTGTCGGGAAACAGGTTGGCAATGCCCTCAGGCTCAATCATGTACAGCAATGCAAACAACACATTCAACATCACAAACGCCAAAGCCACTCCGCTGAAAAACCCCAGCCATGTCATCGACAAACAGCTGTGATAAAGGTCATGCCAAATGTGGGTTGGGTTGCCATGAACAATGATGTGTCGTCCGCCAAAGGTGGCTTTTTTGGTGGTTTTTACTTTTGATTGGGCATTAAAGGGCATTGTGGGATACAAGAAAAATGATTGAGAAAGACAAAAAAGCCAATATTCAGATGTCATGTCAACCAAATATTTTGCACAAGGTCGCCTTCAAATACAAGGTGTTCTTAAAAATTAATGCACCCGTTGGCTGAACACATTTCCAGGTCGTTTCTCCACTCGACCATCCAACTCCAGCATCATCAACTCAGCGGACAACACGGCAATCGGTAAAGTCGTGCGTGCAGCAAGCGTGTCCAAATCACAAGGATCAAAACCCAATGCAGTCAAAATGCGCTGCTGCACATCGCTCGTTCCAGCAGCATCGGACACCTCAACAGAAGCAGACTCAACAGAGGTACATGAGGTGGCTGAGGATGACTCAGCCGAACATAGAGAGTGCGCACTCACACTCAACAAAGGTTTTATTTCTTCTAAAATATCTTTCGCCGACTCAACCAGCTTCGCCCCTTGTCGAATGAGCGAATGGCAGCCACGAGCCAACGGTGAGTGGATGGAGCCGGGAATTGCAAACACCTCACGATTTTGTTCAGCAGCCTGTCGCGCGGTGATCAAAGAACCCGACTTAAGAGCGGCCTCAACCACCAAAACACCTTGTGCCAAACCCGAAATGATTCGATTTCGACGCGGAAAATTGGCGGTCATGGCCGGCGTACCCAAATGAAATTCACTGACAATCACACCCTCTTGAGCGATCTGATGCGCCAACTCACGGTTACGCGCAGGATACACAATGTCACATCCCGTGCCAATGACGGCAATGGTCGAACCACAGACCTGATTTTTCGCCAAAGCCGCCAAAGCGCCTCGGTGCGCCGCCGCATCAATGCCCAAAGCCAGCCCTGAAACGATGTTCATACCACCCGCAGCCAACTCGTGTGCAAACTGTTCCGCATTGCTGATGCCTTGCGCCGTGGCATTGCGGCTGCCAACAATCGCCAAATTTGCCGCCCCATTGAGCAGGTCAATGCGTCCTTTCGCATACAACAAGGGAGGAGGGTCGGCCGTGCTCAATAAAAACTGAGGGTAATAAGGTGAATCAAGCGTCAACACATGGTTCTCTGGCGAATTCAACCATGCCAAAGCCAGATCCATTTGCTTTTGAAAAGCGTCGCCCGGCGGTGCGCGCAAATCGGTGGCGATGCGATCCGAAGTGATGCTTGCCAAAGTGCCATGGCTTTGTTTGAGAATGTTGTAAGGCAAACCAAAAGCACGCAATAACTTCTGTGCTGTCATGCTGCCCAAGCCATCCACCAATAAAAGTCGCAACCAATCGGCCAAATCATCTTCCGCTATTTTCATCATGGCTGCACCGCCTTCACAACCCCCTTCAGCGTTTCCTCCGCCGACCAAAAACGCAAAGCAGTACCCACCTCAACCTCATGCACCGCACGATCAACATACACCACACTCGAATGCTCAAGCACCTGTAACACACGTACGCGACCAAATGCTTTCGCACTGGCGGGTTGATTGGACACCTCATCCACCAATTGCCAGACCTGACCAACAGCCAGACCGTGGTCTTGACCTTGATCGATCAAGGCGATGGCATTGCGTTCACCTACATACGCATTGTTCAGAAGCACCTTAATTTTCGCAGCCTTTGTTGGATCTAAAGGCACAGAAGAGGGTGAGGCTGGAACCGAGCCAACCACCATACAGTCCAAAGGCAACAACCGATCGCTCAAGTTCACCTCATCGCGCGTGGTGCGAATCACCAAAGGCACAGTGGAAACACCGTTCAACACGGTGGTTTGAGCACCGCTCACCCGAGCCGCACCGATCACTTCAATGCGTCGACCGACCGCGCCCCTATAGGGATTAGGCTTAATGACGTGCTCTCGCACAATATAAAAAGCAGCCTCAGGACCAATCAGCGATGTGGCCGAAGAGGGCTTCATTTGCGTCAAAATTCGCGAATCAACACCCCACAGCACATGCTGATCCGCAGCCAAAATGGGTAAAGTCGCAGAGAAAAAATCAATTTTCGAGTCACCCTGCTCATTCGACAAAAACCACCATGGCAACTCACCTGCATCATGCGGGCTTGGCAATGCGTTTAAGCCGTACGGCGCACACGCCCCTGGTGGAGACAGATATGCCGCTTGTGCCCATGCAGCTGCATGACTCAACAGAAAGGTGGCCGCGCTGATGCGCAGGGCTGTGGTAAAATATCGAATATAACGTGTGCTCATGTCTGCTGTCTGGCTGTGATTTGATATGGCATGATAGTCCAAATGCATAACCCGAGTAAAAAATTATGACGATTTTGTCAATTTTAAAATTCCCCGACCCACGCCTGCACACCATTGCAAAACCGGTGACCGCCGTTGATGAGCGCGTTCGCCAAATCGCCGCGAACATGAGCGAAACCATGTACGAAGCCAACGGCGTTGGCCTTGCAGCCACACAAGTGGACATACATGAACGCATTGTGGTGGTGGACACCAGCGAAACGCGTGATCAGCTGCAAATCTTCATCAACCCCGAAATCATCGCACAAAGCCTTGAGAAGAAAGAATGGGAAGAGGGCTGTCTGTCTGTACCTGAAGTTTACGACATTGTGACCCGCCCTGACCGCGTGCGTGTTCGCGCCTTGGATTTAAATGGCAATGTTTTTGAAATCGACTGCGACGAGCTGCTTGCAGTGTGTTTGCAACATGAAATCGATCACTTGAACGGTAAGGTGTTTGTGCAACATTTATCCAAACTGAAGCAAAACCGTTTAAAAGCGAAGATCAAAAAGCAGGAACGCGACAACTGATTAAACAATCGCCCTACGCATGCGTAGGGTTTTACTTTTTTGGAACCCCCATGAACATCGTTTTCGCAGGTACGCCTGTTTTCGCCGCTCAGGCGTTACAAGCCATTCTTGATGCAGGCTTCAATGTGCCATTGGTGCTGACCCAACCCGACCGCCCCAGTGGGCGAGGCATGAAGCTCACGCCCAGCCCCGTCAAACAAGTGGCTTTGGCACACCACATCACGGTCGCTCAGCCCACGTCGCTCAAACTGGATGGCAAATACCCACTCGAAGCTGAGGCTGCGCGTGAGGCGCTAAAAACGGCCAACGCCGACGTGATGGTGGTCGCGGCCTATGGTTTGATTTTACCCACTGACGTGCTTGAAACCCCAGCGCATGGTTGCATCAACATTCATGCCTCTTTGCTACCCCGTTGGCGTGGTGCGGCACCGATTCACCGTGCAATTGAGGCGGGTGATGCGGCGACAGGAATCACCTTGATGCAGATGGATGTGGGGCTGGACACTGGCGACATGCTGGCGATCGAGTCGTTGCCCATCACCCCACAACACACCACAGCGGTGTTGCACGATGAATTGGCGGCAATGGGTGCCCGCATGGTGGTTGATTATTTAAAAGCCTTGCAAAGCGGCACAGCACCGACAGGCACAGTTCAACCGAGCGAGGGCGTGAGTTATGCCAGTAAAATCGACAAAGCCGAATCGCACTTGAATTGGCATGACAGCGCCACCACATTAGAACGTAAGATCCGTGCATTTGACCCCGCCCCAGGTTGTGTGGCCAAAGTCGATGACAACACGTCATTCAAAATTTGGGCCGCGCAAGTCGTGCACAACAATGTGCACTCGCACGCAGCAGGCACCGTGTTGGGGGTTGATAAACACGGCATTGACATCGCCTGTGGTCAAGGCGTACTGCGCATCACCCAAGCACAAAAGGCGGGGGCAAAGCGTTTGCCCGTCGCACAGTTTATCGACGGCTTTGCATTGTCTGCGGGTGTACCGCTTTTGTGATAACCTTGTTGCTCTGTCGTCAACCAAAAACAGTGCAACACATTAATGTCACGCAACCATTTTTTCACTTAAGAGGAAACACACCATGTGGAACATGACCAAAACCTTCATGCTGATGGCGGCGATCACCGCCCTGTTTGTTGTGATTGGACAAATGATTGGCGGTCAAACCGGTATGATTTTCGCCGTTGTCATGTCATTGGCAATGAACTTTTTTTCGTACTGGTTTTCAGACAAAATGGTTCTGAAGATGTACAACGCGCAGGAAGTCGATGCGCAAACAGCGCCTGAGTTTTACAATATGGTCAAAGAGTTGTCGGTACGCGCCGACATTCCAATGCCCAAAGTCTACCTCATCAACGAAGATGCGCCCAACGCGTTCGCCACAGGCCGCAGCCCATCGCACGCCGCAGTGGCTGCCACCACAGGCATTTTGCGCGCCTTATCGCCTCGTGAGTTACGTGGTGTCATGGCGCATGAGTTGGCCCACGTCAAACACCGTGATATTTTGACCTCCACCATTGCGGCCACCATGGCGGGTGCCATTTCGTCTTTAGCGAACATGGCCATGTTTTTCGGCGGGCGCAACAGCGATGACGAAGAGGGTGGCTCAAACATTTTCGCCACCATGGCCATGATGTTTCTTGCCCCACTGGCCGCAAGCTTGATTCAAATGGCGATTTCACGTGCACGCGAATTTGAAGCAGACCGTGGCGGCGCAGAAATTGCAGGCGAACCTTTGGCTTTGGCTTCCGCTTT
This sequence comes from Ephemeroptericola cinctiostellae, assembly GCF_003339525.1. GTDB lineage: Bacteria > Pseudomonadota > Gammaproteobacteria > Burkholderiales > Burkholderiaceae > Hydromonas > Hydromonas cinctiostellae. The sequence goes on from NZ_CP031124.1 coordinate 390,054, forward strand.
GGATAAAATCCACAAGTATGCAGCGGGCATCCCATTTGCAGCCGCAGAAAGTCACCCCGCCACAGCACAAATGATGATCATCAACCCATTGTTTGGCGGCGGCATCTCCAAAATGTTCTCCACTCACCCGGCAACCGAAGAGCGCATCGCACGCTTGCAAGAAATGGCGCGAACAGGCCAATACCCCGCCTAAACCGCTCAAGCTTTGCCATCAATGCAAAAAAAAGCCCACATAAATGCGCGGATACTGTCCGCGCATTTTTATTGGATTTAAATCAATATTTTTATTAAGACTTGCTCATCTCCATCGCCTCAGCGATTTCAATGGTGCCACCTGCTTTTAAATGCGGGCTGCCTTTGGCTTTTTGATGCGCATCCGCCAAGCTCGTGGCTTCAATTAAACTGTAACCACTTGCAGGGTTACTGCCACCGCCCGCACTGAGCGAACCATCACTGTTTACAGTAGATGACAAACCGACAGGGTTTCCACCATCAATCACCGCATCGCCCATGCTGGCAAACCATTGGATCCATGCTTGCATGATCGCCATGCCTTCCTCTGGACTGCTCGGCTGAACGTTGCCGCCGTGGTAAACAAAAACGTATTTGGCCATGTTGATGCTCCTATGTGAAGAAATCGTTGGGATGTTGTTTGAAAAAATGCCTGCGACAGCTCATTTTAACGTTTCCATTATGCTTCAATTCCCACACCCTCATCGCATCGGCCTCTATTTTTTACGGTTGATGTCAGGCGGATTGGTAAAATGATTGTAACGGCGAGCCAAGACCAACCAATCCACTTGTGCGATCACGGCACCCACAAAGGCATACAATGCAATGCCTTCCCACGTCAGCACTTGTCCTGCCACGTATTGAATGAAGGCAATCAAAGCGGCCACAAGAAGGGCAGTGCCCAACACGTAGCTTAATCGACCTTTGGCAAGCAGTTTCTCAAAACGGATGACGTAAGCGGGTTTCATAAAATCTTTCTCAATAAAAAAATGCACGGGATTCACCGTGCATTTTATAGTAGATAGCTTAAAAAGTTTACAAAGGAAAGCGGAATAAACGCCCATTATTCAATGCTTTACTTAAACACAAGAAAAGCCTAAAAAACCATGCCCCATCATTTGATGTTATGGAAAGCTTCCTGATGCTATTAAACCCCCCCTGCACATCTAAAAGTATAGATCAATGTCCGCCCGAGGCAACAGCCCCTTTCACAGGCTTGGCAAAAAACACACAAAACATCATCACCACAAACAAACCAGCAGACAAGTACAAAATATCCAAAGTCGCCATACTTGCGGCCTGTCCAGAGATCATGCCGTTGAGGGTGTTGTAACGCGCCTCAGCGGTCATGCCCGAGTTGGCCAACTGCCCCATGAACTGATCATACATTGGTTTGCCTGGGTACATGTCCTCAGTCAAACGTGCATGGTGAAAGGTGGTGCGCCGTGACCACACGGTCACAAACACCGCCGTACCGATCGCGCCACCCAACGTGCGCAAAAAGTTGGAAAACCCTGCTGCTGCCGTGAGCTCCTCGCCCTCCATCCCTTGCATGACGATGCCAGACAACGGAATGAAAAAGAAAGGAATGCCCAAACCGAACAAGAAACGCCCCCACATGATTTCACCAATTGTGGATTGAGGACTCAGCAGACTGCTGTACCACGCCCCAAAAGCAAACAAGCCAAACCCTGTCAAGACCAACCAACGCAAATCCACCTTGTGCATGTTCATGCCAATCACGGGCGAGAAGAAAATCGAAAACATCGCCACAGGTGCCACCGCCAAACCAGAATGAAAAGAATCATAGCCCAACACCGTTTGCAACCACAACGGCATGACCACCATGTTACCAAAAAAGACGGTAAAGCCAACCGTTTGTAAAATGGTACCCACAGTAAAATTTCGGTTTTTGATCAACCTTAAATCCACCACGGGGTGTTTGTCATACCACTCCCAAATCGCCAAAAAGGTCAAACCAACCACCGCCATCACCGTCAATGTCACGACTTCTTTCGATTGAAACCAACCCAAGTCATTTGCGTGCTCAAGCATGTATTGCAAAGAGCCCACGCCTAAGACCAAAAACACCAAGCCAATCACATCAATCGGATCCGATGAAATCGCGGTATCACGCCCCTTAAGCAAAGTACTGATGCTATAAGCACAAAAGACACCGATCGGCACATTGATGTAAAAAATCCAAGGCCATGTAAAGTTTTCCGTGATGTAGCCCCCCATGACCGGGCCCACCACAGGGGCAATCACCACCGTCATCGCCCAAAAGGCCATTGCCATGCCGCGCTTATGCGGCGGGTAACTGTTCATCATGATGGATTGTCCAAGCGGCACCATCGGCCCCGATACCAAACCCTGCATCAAACGGAAAAACACCAACATGTTGTAATTGGTGGCAAAGCCACACAACACTGAAAACAAGGTGAACAACAACACCGATAAGATCAGTAAACGCACTTCACCCACCCGGCGCGACAGCCAACCAGTGAGAGGCACCGCGATTGCTGCGGCCAGCGAATATGAACTGATGATGGATGTGCCTTCATTGGCCGACACACCCATTGAACCTGAAATGGTGGGTACGGCCACGTTGGCGATGGTGGTGTCCAGCACCTCCATGAATGTGGCGAGCGCAGTGGCCACCGTGAGCATGGCGAGTGCTGTGCCTTGCAGCGGTGGTAATGTCACAGGCTCTGCGGCGATGGACGCGTTATTGGGCGCGTCCAATGTGCCTGCGGTTTGCGCAGAGGTCATAAAGGTCTTTCTATGGCGACTCCGAAAAGCAAACCTCTGCTTTTCGGACATTTAAGGATGAAGCGAATAGGGGTGCAAAAAAGTTTAATGCAAATTGCTTTGAACGATTTTTTGCGCTTCAGCATCTGCGTCAGATTCATCTTGCGTGTACACCGTGGTTTGCAAGTTGACAGGCACTTCACTGCCCGTCACAGAGCCCAACACCACGCCATCACGGCTGTGGGTATTGACTTGAGCGGTCATCGACATGCCCACGCGCAAAGGTGATTTTTTCAGCTGGTCTTCATTCAAGACAATGCGCACAGGGACGCGTTGAACAATTTTGATCCAGTTGCCCGTGGCATTTTGCGCAGGGATCACAGAGAAAGCCGAACCTGTACCAATCGCAATGCCTTGGACTTTGCCTTCATATTTCACGCTGCTGCCGTACATATCGGCTTTGAGCTCAACAGGTTGGCCGACGCGCAAATTGGCCAATTGGGTTTCTTTAAAGTTGGCATCGACCCACACTTGATTGGCGGCAACAATGTTCATCAACGGCACGCCTTGGGTGATGTGCTGACCCACTTGGACAAAACGTTTGGCGACAATGCCATCCATGGGGGCAACCACGGCCAAACGTTTGTTGTTGATGTAAGCCGAACGAAACGCTGCTTTTGCGGCCTCAACAGAGGGGTGATTACTCACATTCGTACCTGCAATTTGAGCCACCGCGCTGTTGCGTTGCGCTTGTGCCACACCCAATGCCGCTTGTGCACGGGCGAGGGTGTCTTGCGCTTGTGAAAACTCCTCTTTGCTGACCGCACCTGTTTTGACCAATGGTGCACGGCGTGCCACCGCATCTTGTGCGGTTTTCACGGCCACGCGGGCTTGGAAAAATTGTGCATCCGATACGTTGGCGCCACTGAAGCTTTGTTGGATTTGACGGACAGCCTGTGCCAATTGTGCACGCGCTTGCGACAAGGCCACTTGTGCATCCACGGGGTTGAGTTTGACCAACGGTTGACCCGCTTTCACTTCTTGATTCTCTTCAGCCAAAATCGCTTCAACCGTACCTGCTGTTTGCGCGTTGATGGCCACAATGCTGCCATTCACATACGCATTGTCGGTTTCCTCTTCATAACGCAAAGTGGTCATGTAGTAGGCCGCCCAACCCAAGCCAGCCAACAGGAAAGCACCGCCAACCAGCAACATTTTACCTTTGCGCTTTTTCTCGTTGCTTGTGTTGTCGGGCTGAGCGGCCGCTGTTGCGACAGCTGGTTTAACTTCTGCAGGGGCATTGTTGTGTTCAGTAGACATGATTTTCCTTATAGACTTTGTTTTGACTTTTTAACCCAATGGGTGCATGGTTGATGTGATGACAGCATGTGGGTTTGATTAATAATTAATTTATTTATTACTTTGCTGTTGCCACACACCATCAAACCCAGTGCCAAGGCTGACCGCAAGTTTTGCTTCCTGTGCACGACGGACAGCATAATCCGCCACCAGGGCATCTTTTGCACTGAGCAAATTCACTTGGCTGATTAAACTGTCCATTTGTGCAGAAATGCCTTGTGTATAGCGCGATTGCACCAAACCCGCCAAGCGCTCGGTATTCGCCAACAAACGCTGCTGCTGCGTGATTTGCACAGAGCTGTTGCGGTAATTGGCCAATTGTTGACCCGCGTCGGCCACCGCTTGGTAGACGGTTTGATTGTACTGCGCCACAGCTGAATCCAAAGCAGCTTGCTGGCTGCGCAATTTGGCATTCAAGCCCGCGCCACTGAAAATAGGCAAGGTGATGGCGGGTTCAACGGTTTGAAAGCTGCTGCCTGCTTTAAATAGTTTATCCAAGCCAATCGCTTGAAAGCCGGCCGACACATTCAAATTGATGTTTGGATAAAACTCTGTGCGCACCGCTTTAACATTCTCCGTCGCGGCAACAATGTAATGCTGAGCCGCAGCGATGTCAGGTCGCGCTCCCAAAATATTGGCGGGCAATTCATTGGGCAAATTCAATGCAGTCCAACGGCTCGGCGCGCTGATGCGTGGCATTTGCGCAGGGGTTTTACCCATCAAAGCAGCCAGTTGTGCCGTCGAAATGTCACGTTGAGCCATGAAGGTGCCACGCAGTTGTTCCAATTGGGCGATCACACCATCCACTTGAATGCTGGTTTGCACAGGCTGTAAGCCAGCACGTTCGCGCTCTGTCCAACGCTGTTTATTGGTATTTTGCAATTTAATTTGTGCATCCAACAAACCCAAACGCACATCCAAAGCGCTCAACTGTCCATGCAGCCCCACAATGTTTGCTGCAATGGCTTGACGAGCCGCCTCATATTCCAATTCAGCCGCTGCGGCCTGCCCCAAGGCCGCACGGTATTGCATGCGATGACGCCCCCACAAATCCAAATCCCAAGAAATGGCGGCACTAACCAAGCCTGAATCTTTCCAGCCATCCCACAATGAGGCGGGATAAATGTAGTTTTCTGAATACGTTTGTTCCGTTGGTGCCAAACGAATACCGCCCGAAGGATAGGATAGTTTTTTCACACCATCGGCTGTGACTTTAGCACTTTCAACACGGCTTGCAAGCACCTCTAAATTGGGTGAATCTGCAAAAGCTTGTTCAATCAGGGCATTCAACTGTTCATCACGGTATTGGCGCCACCAACCATTTTTTGGCCAATTGGCACGCGCCTGCGCACTCGCCTCGGGCAACCTCACATCAGATAACGCCACCTGAGCCAAAGGCTCATGATGCCCAGTGACGGAGGCACAACCCGCCCCCAAAGCCGCCAATGCCACCATAAACGCGCCCTGACTGACGCGCGTCATCAACCGTACGGATGTTTTTTTCATATCTAACTCAATTAAATTATGGGCAAAGCCCGCCATGACGCCTCAACCGACCACCACGCCTATTTTTTTATTTTGGTGTCTTTAAACCGACACTTGCTACGACTGCTTTCTTTACTTTTGCTTTGATGTCTTTAACTTTGGTTTTCACTCCCGTCCAACATTCCTGCGCATCACCACACTTGGGTGCGTTCTTTTTCTCGTTTTGATCATTGAGCACCAACAACAACGAACCTCGCAAATCTTCTTTCTGCTTGTCAGACAGCACCCCCAAGTATTCATCTTCAACTTGATAGGCAATCTCTCGCGCTTGTTTAAACAACAGCTCACCCTTTTGGGTCAAGATGATGCGATATTGTCGGCGATCCTCGGTGTGACGAACGCGCTCAACCAAGCCACGGGACTCCAGCTCATCGATCAAATTGACCATGGTCGTTCGGTCAATGAAGAAAGCCTCGGCAATGTCTTTTTGAGAAAACGAGGTGTTGTTATAAGAAGCCCCTAAAATTAAAAAGCTTTTCGAGGTCAAATCAATGCGCTCCAAACGCGCATTAAACAACACATGACAATCATGTTCTGCTCGATGAATCAAGGCGATGATCGGCTTCATGTCGTTTGGAATACTCAAAAAAGGGCATTCATGTGAATCGGTTTTGGTGTTCATTACGGTACTCGAAGTGAAATGATTTTTAATCATTTTTAATAATGATCAGTTTAACTGACTAATTTTAAACTCGTCAATCTCGTTTGTGTAGCAACATCGTCATTTCATGCAAAATAGCAAAAAAACAACAAAAAATCCGCCCAAAAACCAAGGCGGATCTTAACTAATCTTAACTGGGATGTGCACATTGAAAGCAATGGATACATAAAAAAAACCCCAAGTATTGAAACTTGGGGCTTAACGTCATTTCTGACCACCCCGCTTAGGGAGGAAAAGCGGGGGAGACTTGCGCCTAGCCATAATGTAAATCATCACTATAGAAAAAGCAAGTGCTTTATGCGGAAATTACTTACTCAATTGGCTTGTTGTTGAAAAAACCACATAACAAAAGTAATAAGTGTTTTTTTGACAGTACGATCTGTTTGGGCTGAATCAGCACCCACCTCATTTATTTTTTAACAGCTTCAGCAGTCTTGGCATCGCCCGCTGCAGGATCAACTGGCTCAGGGAAATTACCACCCGACTTACCCGTCATGTAGACGATCGCGCGGCCAATTTCTAGATCTGACAACTTGGGATTGCCGCCACGAGCAGGCATTTGATTAAAACCTTGTGTGGCATGTTGAAACAAAGTCTCATACCCTTTGCCAATCCGAGGAGCCCAATCCCCAGAGCCCACCTTGGGTGCGCCATTGGTGCCAGCGGTATGGCAACTGGTGCACAGCCCTTCAAAGACCTGTTGACCCGTTTGAGGGCCTTTAACGGCGGGGACCAGCTCAAAACCAGCGACAGGACGCAAACGTTCTGCAATCGCGGCGGATGTCATGTTTTCGCCCGTTGTGCTGGTTGATGGGTTAATGGCTTGTGCCAGCAAATACAACAACACCAAAGGTGCTGCAGCTAAACCCATGGCCACGCCTGCAATGCCCAATGCGCTTTTTGAATCCAGTTGTTCTGTCTCGTCATGAATGGTGTGATTGGACGGTGTTGATTGTGTCATTTTAAGTTCCTGTGGCTTGTGGCGTGAACGCCGAGCTAATCAATGAATAGTGATATTGTAATCGTAAAACCATAATAAATAAATGGTTAAGCGACATTCAATTGCAATTTGACACACTTCGCTCACAATTCCAGATGCCACCTATCAATGAAATCAAAGCTCACCCTCCAAAATCGAAAAAGTCATTTTTAAAACCCGCCTTGTTCACATAAAAAACCAGTGCTATATTGACTCCATTCCACTCACAAGTCATGTATGTTCGTTATTTTAAGAACACATGGCAACGACCTTCAACCTCCAAGAGAACAGCATGACCATCAATCACTTATTTAAACAACTCAGTGGCTTGGCCAACAGCCCAGTTATGCCGGTGATGTTCATCGGACATGGCACGCCAATGAATGTATTACCCAACAATCCATACCATGACAGCTGGCGAGATTTGGGTGCGTCATTGGGTAAACCTCAAGCCATTTTGTGTGTTTCTGCACACTGGACAACCCGCGAACAAACCCAGATTGCAAGCACGGAAACGCCCAAAACAATTTATGATTTTTACAATTTCCCTGCTGAAATGTATCAAATGGATTACCCCGCCAAAGGCGCCCCTGAAATTGCCCATGCAGCTGCAGATGAATTGATGTCAACCCCTTTTCATCTTGAACTGAACAATGCCTATGGCTTGGATCATGGGACATGGTGTGTGATCAAACCCATGTTCCCTGAAGCCGATGTGCCTGTTTTTCAATTGTCCATCGCCATGAGCAGAGAGCCGATGTACCACTATCAACTTGGTCGGGCCCTCCGGTTTTTGCGTCGCAAAGGGGTCTTGATCGTCAGCAGCGGCAACATCGTACACAACTTGCGCACGATTCGTTTTGACGGCAGTCAATACGATTGGGCATTGAAATTTGATGACATTTCAAAAGAAAAAATTGAGTCGCGTGATGATGAAGCTTTGATTAATTTTGACCAATTCGGCTCAGCGGCACAGCTCTCAATCAACAGCGCAGAGCACTATTACCCTTTGCTGTACACTTTAGGGCTGCGAGAAGACAAAGATGACACTTTGCAGTTCAACACCGACGTAGAAAGCTCTTTGAGTATGCGCAGCGTCATATTCAGTCAACCAGCTTAAATAAAAAACTTTTTTGCCCCAAACTTTTCTTTGCATGCAACAAAAAGCACCTCAAGAGCGGATTTCCCCGCTCTTTTTTTGCATTGTGACATTCAAACACACCATGCAGCCTCTCAGCTACAATAGCGAAATACAAACACAAACCACCACACAATCGTCCATATTATGAAAAAAATACACATTATATTCACTGGCGGCACAATTGCCATGCAAACCAATGATCAAGGCTTACTTATCCCAGCCGTCACAGGCGATGAGCTGCTCAAATCCATTCCAGCACTGCAACATGTTGGGGAAATCAGCACCCAGCAATTTTCAAACCAGCCATCGGCACAAATGACCCCTGAGTTAATGCAGTCTTTGAGAAAAGAAATCGTCTCAATTTTCTCAAAAAATGAAATTGAGGGGATTGTCGTCGTTCACGGCACAGACACCATGGAAGAGACTGCATTTTTTCTTGACGCCTCCCTCAGTGAGGCACAACTTAAGAACAACCCAGTCATCCTCACCGGCGCAATGCGCAGCAATGACCAAGCCTCGGCCGACGGCATGGCCAACCTGCTTGCAGCAACTCAAGTGGCAGCAGATGCCAACTCAAAGGGGCGAGGGGTCATGGTTGTCATGAACGATGAGATTCACAGCGCACGTTACGTGAAGAAAATGGACACCAGCAGCCTACACACTTTTTGCTCACCACAATACGCCGCACTTGGTCAAATTTCTCACGCAACATCACATGCCCCCGTTCAATACAAGCACTCCGCCATTCGCTTAACAAAAACCATTGATGTTCCACGTGAAACATTTGAGTTTCCTCGGGTCGATGTCGTGCAAATGTATGCAGGAGCCGATGCTGCACTCCTGAATGCAAGCATTGAAGCAGGGGCACAAGCCGTGGTCATCCAAGCCGTTGGTGCAAGCAGCGTCAATCTTGCATTGTACGAAGGCATCAAGCAAGCCATATCAAAAGGAACGGCCATCATCATTTCATCTCGATCACCATTGGGAGAGTGCGCCCCAGTTTATGGCTACATCGGAGGAGGGCAAACGTTAAAAGCACTAGGGGCAGCTTTTTCAGCAGACTTACCCGCACACAAAGCCCGTTTATATGCTCAATTGCTATTAAATAACAAAAAAAACACCTCAGAAAGCCACTTAGAGACCATTCAGCATGGATTTTCCACAGTATAAACAAAGAGAAACCTTATGGATTACATCACCCCAGAACTCATGTTGCTTTTACCTCTGGCCTTTTCAGCTGGCCTGATTGACTCAGCCGTTGGTGGGGGCGGGCTCATACAAGTCCCTGGTTTATTCAGCATTTTGCCCCAACAAACACCTGCAATGCTGCTAGGAACAAACAAACTATCCAGCATTTGTGGAACAGCCATCGCCACCCATCAATACAGCAAACGGATTCAATTGAACTGGCGCATGCTGTACGGCGCAATTCTCGCCACATTATTTTTCTCTGTTGCGGGTGCAAGTGCGGTAGCTCTGCTCCCCGTTCAATACCTGCGCCCGATTATGCTGGTGTTGCTGTTGATAATGGTGATCTATACGCTGCTTAAAAAAAACCTAGGGCAACATCCAGTTGATTTAAAACTTTCAGAAAAGCAGGAAAAAACACGCGGCTTAGCCCTAGGGGTAGGTATAGGCTTATACGATGGTTTTTTTGGGCCCGGAACAGGATCAATTCTTGCTTTTGCATTCGTCAAATTATTCGGTCATGATTTTTTAAAAGCAACGGCACACTCAAAAGTTTTAAATCTGGCTGCCAATGTGGGGGCTTTGGGTTTATTTGGCTTACAGCACAATGTGCTGTGGGGCACGGGCATTTTAATGGGGCTCAGCAACATTGCGGGTGCACTGTGCGGCACACATGCCGTAGGAAAATATGGTGCACCGTTCATCCGAAAAGTATTTATATTTATTTTATCAGCAACAATCATAAAATTCACTTTCGACACCGTCAAACTGTTTTTAGCTTAAAAAAGCCCCGAAAGGGGCTTTTGTTTTGTGACGTATGTTTCACGTGAAACATCAAAACACAACAAACATGCAATTGTTTCACGTGAAACAATCAAGTCAATGAATAGACACTGAATAGAGCGTGTATAATTTAAACATTCGGTAAAATTGATGAACGAAGTCAAACCTTCACCATTTACGCGCATCAATCTACCCCCTTGGGACACACGATCCTTCGATCAAAAAACAACGACGCAACAGGCGTTTTGAATGAGATTATGATTTACTCTAAACATTATGACGTCATCGTCATTGGCGGTGGCCACGCAGGAACAGAAGCGGCACTGGCGGCAGCCCGTTCAGGCAGCCAGACTTTATTACTTACACACAATATCGAAACACTCGGGCAAATGAGTTGCAATCCATCCATTGGTGGCATCGGCAAAGGTCATTTGGTCAAAGAGGTTGATGCCCTTGGTGGTGTCATGGCAAAAGCGGCCGATTTAAGTGGCATACAGTTTCGCATCCTTAACTCCAGCAAAGGCCCTGCTGTACGGGCAACGCGCGCCCAAGCGGATCGTTTGCTGTACAAACAAGCGGTAAGATACACCTTAGAAAACCAAGTGAATTTGGATTTGTTTCAACAAGCCGTGGATGATTTGATTGTTGAAGCAGACAAAGTGACCGGTGTTGTCACTGAAATGGGCATTCAGTTTAATTCAACATGTGTTGTACTGACGGCAGGCACATTTTTAGGTGGGAAAATTCATGTTGGCCTGAACAACACCATTGGCGGGCGAGCGGGTGATCCCGCCTCATTGCGGCTGTCTGACCGACTGAAAGAGCTGAATCTGGGGCAAGGTCGACTGAAAACAGGAACGCCGCCCCGCATTGATGGACGCACCATTGACTACAGCCGTATCACCGAACAACCAGGCGATCTCGATCCTGTCCCTGTATTTTCATTTATGGGGCGCGCCGAACAACACCCTCGCCAAGTGCCATGCTGGATCACGCACACCAATGCACGAACACACGACATCATCCGCAACGGGTTGTCGCGTTCGCCAATGTACACGGGCGTCATTGAAGGAATCGGCCCTCGTTATTGTCCATCCATCGAGGACAAGATCCATCGCTTTGCCGATAAAGACCAGCATCAAATCTTTCTTGAGCCTGAAGGCTTAACAACACACGAGTTTTACCCCAACGGTATTTCCACCAGCCTGCCTTTTGATGTGCAAATCGACCTGGTTCGCTCTATGGTTGGGCTCGAAAATGCACACATATTGCGCCCAGGTTATGCCATCGAATACGATTACTTCGATCCACGCGGATTGAAAGCCACTTTTGAAACCAAGGCCATTGAAAATCTTTATTTTGCAGGGCAAATCAATGGCACCACAGGTTACGAAGAAGCCGCCGCCCAAGGTTTACTGGCAGGGGTAAACGCCAGCCGCCGCGCGCACAACAAAGATGAATGGCGCCCAACGCGCCACGACGCCTATCTTGGCGTTTTGGTCGACGATCTGATCACAAAAGGGGTGTCCGAACCTTACCGCATGTTCACCAGCCGTGCCGAGTACCGACTCAGCTTACGCGAAGACAATGCAGATGCTCGACTCACCCCCATTGGTCGTGAGCTGGGCTTGGTGGGTGATGCACAATGGGCTTATTTTGAGAAAAAAATAGAAGCCGTTTCCCGCGAGCAAGAACGCTTGAAATCAACATGGGTCAATCCAACCATTTTCTCAAGCGAATCAGCAACGGCACTGCTCGGCAAAGCCATTGAGCGTGAATACAACCTATCCGACTTGCTTCGCCGCCCCGAAGTCACCTACGATCAACTGGTTAAAGCCGATGAAGGCCGCTTTGCACCAACCGAAGCACTGAGTGACGACCCCGTAGACAATGCCATTTTTGCGGAGCAAGTGGAAATCAGCATCAAATATGCGGGCTATATTGAACGGCAAAAAGAAGAAATCAACAAGCATGCGAACCATGAAACCACACGCATACCGATGGATTTGGATTACATGGACGTCAAAGGCTTGTCAATCGAGGTTAAACAAAAACTCGCTAAAGCAGCCCCTGAAACTGTGGGTCAGGCAGCACGCATGTCCGGCATCACACCCGCAGCCATTTCCCTGCTTCTGGTTCACATCAAACGCACCAATCAGGCCACCGCAAAAAAAATGGAGCAGGGCGTATGAGTCGACTGACTGTTTTTAACCCAAAGGCCGCGCACACCAAACTCAATGCAGGTTTGGCCGAGACCTCCATCCGCATTTCAGAAATACAAGGTGAACAACTGATTGCTTATCTGGGTTTGATGGCCAAATGGAACCATGTCTACAACCTGTCCGCCATTCGCGACACCGATAAAATGATCAGCCACCACCTATTGGACTCACTGGTCATTCTACCCATTTTAGAACAGTGGTTACACGCCTCAAACCCAGATCTAAACAATCCAAGTATACTCGACGTGGGCACGGGTGGCGGTCTACCGGGCGTGGTTCTGGCCATCATGCACCCAGAGTGGAACATCACTTTGATTGATCCCGTTCACAAAAAGACAGCCTTTTTACAGCAGATAAAAGGACAGTTAGCGCTCACAAACCTATCTGTCATTACAGGCAAAGTGGAGGATTTACCCACCGCTCAACGCTACGATGTCGTCACCAGCCGCGCCTTTGCCAGTGTGATTGATTTCGTCACATGGTCAGAGAATGTATTGGCTGATCACGGCTTTTTCGCCGCCATGAAAGGCGTCTTTCCCATCGAGGAGATGGACGAACTGAATGCCGCATTCTCAGGAAAATGGCAGACCACATCGGTTGAGCTGCACGTCCCACAACTTGATGCTCAACGCCACCTCATCCAACTCAAACGCACCTCATTTCAAAACCAAGGGTAAGACATGACCAAATTTTTTTGCATCGCCAACCAAAAGGGTGGTGTGGGTAAAACCACCACCACCATCAACCTCGCAGCCGCATTGGCCAAATTGGGTCAACGCGTATTGCTCGTTGACCTCGATCCACAAGGCAATGCCACGATGGGCAGCGGCGTCGATAAGCACAGCCTGCCATCAACGGTTTACCATGTCCTCCTCGGGCTGAAACCCATCAAAGCCGCCATCATCCAACCGCCCGAAGTCGGCTATTCTTTGCTCGCCGCCAACCGTGACCTCGCAGGCGCAGAGATTGAAATGGTTGATCTGGAACGACGCGAATACCGTTTAAAAGATGCATTGAAAGAAATACAGGACAGCTATGACTACATTTTGATCGATTGCCCGCCATCGTTGTCCATGCTCACGCTCAACGGCCTGTGCAGCGCGCAAGGCGTCATCATTCCCATGCAATGCGAATACTTCGCACTGGAAGGCTTGACGGATTTGGTCAACACCATTCGCAGCCTGCACGCCCATTTGAACCCAGAACTGGAAATCATCAGCATATTGCGCGTGATGTTTGACATGCGCATCACATTGCAACAGCAAGTGGCCGAGCAACTCAAAGCACATTTTGGCGACAAGGTATTCAACAGCGTCATTCCACGCAACGTACGACTCGCAGAAGCCCCCAGTTATGGCCTGCCAGGGGTCGTCTATGACCCATCATCGCGAGGCGCAAAAGCCTACCTGGCGTTCGCGCAAGAGCTGCTGTCTAGAAACTTTTAAGAAAAAGGGTAACGCATGGCCACCAAACAGAAAAAAGGCTTGGGTCGCGGGCTGGAATCACTTCTCGGCTTATCGGACAACATGAACCAGCACGCGCACGATGTCGAAGACAACCCCGCAGGAAAGCTGCAAATGCTGGCGCGCGATGTCATCCAAGCAGGCAAATACCAGCCACGCACCCACATGGATGAAACCGCGCTCGCAGAGCTCGCCTCCAGCATCGCCACCAATGGCTTGATGCAACCCATCACGGTGCGTCCGATTGGGCCCGAGCGTTATGAAATCATCGCTGGCGAACGCCGTTATCGCGCGGCAGGGATCGCGGGCTTGAGTGAAGTCCCCGTACTGATTATTGAGGTTGATGACAAGACAGCCCTGTCATTGTCATTGATTGAAAACATTCAACGAGAAGACTTGAACCCCCTCGAAGAAGCACAAGGCCTACAACGCCTCATCAGTGAATTTCACTACACCCACGACAGCTGTGCCTCAGCCATCGGCCGATCGCGCAGTGCAGTGTCCAACTTACTGCGCCTGCTGAACCTAGCACCTGCGGTGCAAACGATGTTGCTAGCAGGTGACATTGACATGGGGCATGCGCGCGCTTTACTGAGTTTAGACTCCGCTCAACAAGTCATGCTGGCTCAAGAAATCAATGCCCGTCGCCTGTCTGTGCGCGACACTGAAAAACGCGTACAAGCCATTTTAAAAGGCGAGGAAAACTCACCCAAGGACAAGATGCGCATCGTTTCAGGCGACATCATCCGCCTTGAACAACAGCTGTCCGATGCGCTGGGTGCAGCCGTATCACTCAAAATGGGCAAAAAAAATCAAGGCAAAATGGTGATTGAGTTTGGCAATTTGGATGTCCTCGAAGGCATCATGTCAAAATTTCAGCCCGCACAATAAAACAAGGTTTTTTGGATGAGCCTGTCAAGTAATGACGAAAAACGTCGTAAAAAACAGACTCAACTTCCGATAAAACAAACCACAATAAGAAAGTAAGTACACACAAACATATCTAGGCTTAAAAAATAAATTGCTTTAAAAGCCCGAATTAAAACGCTTGAATCTGTGAATGCACGCCATCCATAAACTCAGCCATCGCCACATCCTTGATCGTCAATCCACCCACATCGACCGTGGTTAAAATCACATGCACAGTGTTCCATGCATTGCGCCAATCTGGATGATGATTCACCTGCTCGGCATACAATGCAACACGCGTCATGAATCCAAATGCTTGGTTAAAATTTTTAAAAACAAATGTTTTATGGATCATCGAAAACAACACGTCATGATCCCAACCACTCAAGCACTCAACTGAGTTTTTCAGCTCATCGCTCACATCAACCATCATCCACTCCTTCTCTTGGTAAATGTCACACCTGATCCACAAACCATTGGAACGGGATTTACAATCCCTCCCGTAAGTTAAAATTATGCTCTGGTGAGGCATTTAAAAAAGCATATTGGTTCAAACAATTGTTGGATATTTCCATGATCGTCGGATAACTGGTCATGTCACAGTGAAACCGAAGTGCATTATAAACCTGCGGTACAAGACAAACATCAGCCAACGTCACTGCATCACCGTAGCAATATTCGCCACGGGTCTGCTGCAATTGCAGCTCCAAAGCATCAAATCCAGCAATCACCCAATGGTGATACCACGTGATTTTTTTGGCTGCGCTTAAGCCAAGGTTTTGCTCCAAATAACGCAATACGCGCAGGTTGTTCAGTGGGTGAATGTCGCATGCAATGGTTTGCGCCAAAGCACGTACACGCGCACGACCCACCGCATCCCACGGCAAAATAGATGGCAAAGGATAAGTTTCATCAAGGTACTCACAAATGGCCAATGATTGTGTCAACATCACCCCGTCGTCTTCAACCAAAGTGGGCACCAAACCTTGGGCATTGTATCGGGTATAACGTGTCGATTGGTGCACATTGTCCAACAAAGACACATTGATGGACTCGTATGACAAGCCTTTCAATTGCAATACAATGCGTACGCGATAGGCTGCAGACGATCTAAAATAATCATAAAGCTGTCTCATGTCAGCACCTCACCATTTTTGGTTATTTTTTAATTATCCTCATTTATTTTACACCCAAAAAACAGCTAACATCATGAATTTATTTGGTTTTTTCAAAAACAGCCCTGTACAAATATTTACTTTTCTCATAAAAAACCCATAAAAATTTATAAATTAATCTTCTTCTTGATGATTTTTAACAACTTAAGTGGGTAAAGGTGAAGAAATATAAATCAAGTAAACGAACCAATGAGGACTTGGAATTCAGGTCAATGCATTAGAATGAAGCCCCGCGAGCCACACACATCGCCCGTAAACATAAACCATAAACCGCACTCTCAACACCCATGGCAAAATCAGAAATTTACTTCGTCACCGACATTGAAACCGACGGCCCCATACCAGGCCCACACTCCATGCTGTCTTTCGCCAGTGCTGCGTACACCGCAGAAGGACATCTCGTTGACACGTTCAGCGTCAACCTTGACACACTTGAAGGCGCCAGCGGCCATGCATTTACAATGAAGTTTTGGGCAACCGAACCTGAAGCATGGGCTGCATGCCGCAGCGACACCATTGCACCCGAACACGCCATGAAAAATTATGTGAAATGGATTCGAACCGTATGTAAAAATACCAGCAGTCCTGTGTTTGTTGGCTACCCAGCGGGCTTTGATTTTACTTTTATCTTTTGGTATTTGATGAGGTTCACGGGTGAATCACCATTTTCATGGTCGGCATTGGACATGAAAACATTGGCCATGGCCCTCACAGGGCTGGATTATAAACAAGCCATCAAACCCCGCTTGCCCAAAACATGGTTGCCCGAAGAACTGCCACACACCCACATTGCCTTGGATGACGCATTGGAACAAGGTCATATTTTTTGTCAAATGTTGAACGCATGGCGAACACTGCACAGCGCATCCGAAGACATGCAGCTGCCCATGCGCTGAACACATTAAACATCATCGGCCCTCGCACCAGCCCATCAACGCCTCATACAAGGAGCACCCATGCGCTTACACAAAAAATTCATGCCTGTCATTGCATGCGCCTTCTGGCTGAACAACGTCAATGCCCAGACGAGCAATGAACACCCCTATCACATACAACGTCACACCGATGGCGACAATGTGATGCCCCTCGTATCCTCAAGCAACACTCAAGCAGATAAACGCATCAACGATTACCTGTTCATTGATGCCCTCAGCCAACTCGCCACTCAACCGCAAGCAAAAAAAACCGTCACCCCCATGCCCGCCAGCACAACCTATGGCTACAACGTGGTGCGCAACGACCGCAAAGTATTGGCACTGAATCTGCATATGGGATATTGCGGAGCCTACTGCGAAGAAAGCAATGCCAGCTATCATTTTGATGCACAAACGGGACATCACATTGGTTTAACGGATGTATTCACAAACCAAGGCATCGCTCAACTGGATGCAAAGATCAACCAATTGAACATCGCTCGCATAGAACGCACCGTGAAACACTTGAAAAGCATCAAACGTGATGACACCACAGAAGCGCAATTGGAGTTATACACCGACTGCTTGAACTCAAAAAAAGAACGCGCCAAAGAACCATTTAACACCTTCTACAGCACTTTTCAAATAAACAACCGCACAGTGACCTTCACCAGTGATCGATGCAGCAACCACGCCATGCGCGCCCTGGATGACATCGGTGATTTTGACAACAGCCTGTCATTGACTCAACTCACCCCTTACCTCACAACGTATGGCAAAGCCTTGTTCAGCCAGACCGCCAGCGATACTTTTCATCCCAGCGCATTCGGTCAAATCCTATACGGCACGCTCGGCAACGCACGCATCACCATGCTGCTCGAACCACCGCAAAGCCCCAATGATGCCAACGAAAGCAGTGTCTCAGGCCAATACTTTTACAACCAATACAAAACCAGCATTGAGTTATATGGCTCACTCAAAGGCAATACGATCACCCTGACCGAAAACGACGAACGCACACCCAAGACCATCACATTAACCATCAGTGACGCCTCTTTAAATGGATTTTGGCAAGGGGAGGGCAAATCACATCCAATCAGCGTTAAACCATAAACTGCAAATAATCGCAAAGCAAACCCCGCCTTGCGATTGCTTGAATTGGACGGTTTTGAATGGAAAACTCCCATAAAACCCAAATGGCATATCAGCCAGGATTTGGCGACAAGCACAAACCCAACCCACCATATCCAATGGGCGTAAAAAAACGGCGATAAAGCATCGCCGTTTTTTGATTCAACATGTGATGATCAAACATCACACCAACCACTGTTTTTTGAATGTTGCATTAAGCTTTCACAGGTTTATTGGTGATGTGCTTATTGATGTACCACTGTTGGCCAATCGAGAAAATGTTGCTCACCACCCAATACAACACCAAGCCCGAAGGGAAGAAGAAGAAGGTCACGCCAAAAATCAAAGGCATCATCAACATCATGCGTGCTTGCATTGGATCCGCAGGCGTGGGATTCAATTTCGTTTGAATGAACATCGTCACCATGTAAATCACTGGCAAAATCCACAAAGGATCTGGTGCAGATAAATCTTTAATCCAACCCATCCACGGCGCACCACGCATTTCAACCGCCGCTTGCAACACATAGTACAGCGCAATGAAAATCGGCATTTGCACCAACATCGGCAAGCAACCACCCGCTGGATTCACCTTTTCGGATTTGTACAATTCCATGGTGGCTTGGTTTAATTTGAGTTTGTCATCGCCATAATCTTCTTGCAAAACTTTCAATTTTGGCGCCAAAGCTTTCATTTTCGCCATTGATTTATAGCTCGCCGCCGTCAATGGGAAAAAGGCCAATTTCATCAAAATCGTCAAGGCAATGATGGTCCAACCCCAGTTACCGATGAACGAATGCAAAATGCCCATGAACCAATGCACCGGTTTAGCAATGATCGTCAACCAACCATAATCCACCGCCAAATCCAAACCAGGCGCAACCGTCGCCAACGTCTTTTGATCCTGAGGCCCAACATACAACTGTGCATCAAAACTGCCCTTGGCCGCAGGCGCAATGCTTGGTAAATTGGTGATTTCACCCACGCTGTATGCCGCAAAAGGAGCGGTTTGTTCGATGCGGGTGTAAAAATCGCGTTCCATGTTTTGAGGAATCACCCATGAAGACACGAAATAATGTTGAACCATACCCACCCAACCATTATTGGCTTTGGGCGTGTAATTGACTTTGCCTTTGGCAATCTCTTCAAAAGCCACCTTTTTAAACTTGTCCTCATCGTTGTACACCACAGGCCCCGTGTACGTGCTGTAAAACTGAGAATCGCCAATTTGTGAAGCATCACGCACGATGTCCAAATACACACGTGGTGCAATCGCAACAGCGCTGTCATTGTCAATCTCATGTTTGACATCCACAGAATAACTGCCACGTTTCAATGTGTAAATTTTACGCAATGTCACGCCATTGTTTTGCGCCGTTAACGTCACACTGACCGCATCTTGGCCATCCTTCATCACGGTTTCAGGCGCACTCGCCGTGAACATGGTTTTGTGATTCAAATTCAACTCAGGATTCGCCAAACCACTGCGCGTCACATACAAACTGTGTGCATCCGAATTGAGCAACAACACATTCAAGCTTTTATCCGATGAGTTTTTAAACTTCATCAATTCTGCGAACTGAATCACGCCGCCCTCGGTGTTCAGCTTCAAACGCAAAACATCGTTTTCCAAGATCAAAGGCTGCCCCTTGAGCTGAACACTGTCCGCAGCAGGCGCACCTGCCACACTCGTACTGACGGCACCTGTCGCACCGTTGGCCGCAGCCACTTGAGCCATCGGCGACGTTGGCACAGGTGCATGTTGAAGCTGCCAATTGTTCCATAAAAGCAGCAAAGAACCTGCAAAAACCAACCACAACAGGGTACGCGGTGAAAAATTCTTCATTATTTTTTCTCTAAATAATTAAATGGGCATACAAAAAATCACTTGGCTATCACTTAACGGTCACTCGGTTTTGAGCACACCACAGCACTTTCACATCAAACCACGCAATAAGCTCGCCATTATATCAACTCTTATGACAAGAACAGCCTTGTTTTAGTTCGCCAACCGTCGGCACCAAATCAACACCGCCCTCACATCCAGGACGACAGCGAGAAATACGCTTCATGGCCAACCACGAGCCGCGCACAACACCATGGCGCTCAATCGCCACAATGGCATAACGCGAACACGTCGGATAAAAACGGCAATGATTCGCCATTAAAGGACTGATCGCCAACTGATACAGACGCACACAGCCAATGAACAACCGCTTCATCATAAAACGGGCTCATCCACAGATTTAACAGGGATCGATCGGCTTTTAAACTGCTCAGCAAACACGACACCCTGAGCAAACAAATCCACCAATTGCAACGACCACTCTCGCTTCAAACCCGCAGTTAAAGGCAACTGATTCACTTTGGCTTTCAAACGAACCACCCACAAACCGTCGGCCAAACCCGCTGAATGCAAACGGAAATACTCGCGCGTCAAACGTTTCACCGTATTGCGTCGAATCGCATGCTTGGCCAATTTTTTTGGCACCACCAAACCGATTTTGGGCCACGGCTCTGTGATGGTTCGAACTTGAACCACATGTGGCCGATGCGCACAAAAATGTAAAGCAAAATGAGCGGTCTGCCCGCATGTGCGCATGCGCAAAGCGGATGCATAGGCATCCGCTTTGAGTATTTTACGCGAACGGGGCAACCCAAAAGAGGGGCGCACCATGGTATCAGCCGTAAAAGAAGGTGTTACAGGTTGAGCCAATTAAACAGCCAAACGAGTGCGACCTTTAGCGCGGCGCGCGTTCAATACCGCACGACCACCGCGGGTTTTCATGCGAGCACGGAAACCGTGAGTGCGTTTACGACGAACCACTGAAGGCTGAAAAGTACGTTTCATAATATGTCTACCCAAACAAAAAACTGCATAGTTGCAAAAAATTCATCCGAAAGCGGTTGTATTCTATGGACACATTAACGTTTTATCCATCGCGCTTTCACGAATCAAACATTAAACCCGATTTATCCAGTAAATGCAATACTTTAGTCAGCGTTTCTCATGTTTTTGCGACATTAACATCGAAAACTGTGGATAACTTTGCCTAGGGCAGGGTAAAAAGTGTAAAATAGACACATCTTTAAAAAACACCTCCCCATCGTGACAGGGTTGCGGTGTTTTTTATTTCCTATAGTTTTTTATCCCTCTGTTTAACAATTAATCGATGCACACCATTTGAGGTTATGGCCTCAACGGGCATTGTTATCCCTTTTGATTACGGTCGTCCTTCATGTTGGTATTTTGGCAATCTTGTTTAAATCAACTCAAAAAAGAGTTAACACCTCAGCAATTTAAAGCGTGGATCACACCTTTATCTGCTGTTGAGTATGATGAAAAAAGCATGGTTTTAAAAATTAATGCACCAAGCCGCATTAAGGCAGACGCTTGCGGCAGGCAGTTTGGTGAGCGCTTACACACACTGGCTCACGAGTATTGGGGGCATCCAGTCCAGGTGGTCTTCGTCGTATCGGCCAAAGGACACCCAAAACCTTCGCCCCTGACAAGCATCAACACGCCAGCATCAAGCACTGCCAATGCAGCTCAATTTGCTCAACATCTCGCAGCCCCCAGTGCAGCCGCAGCAAGCTCTGCGCCAAGCAGCGCATCGATTGAAGCGCAAATTAAGGCCGATGAGGCCAATGCTCTGGCATTTAAACAATCCAACCTCGAAGAAGAACTCAGCTTTAACAGTTTAGTCACCGGCAAAGCCAATCAACTGGCCAAAATGATTGCCTATGAAGTCGTTGAACAACCAGGTCGAAAATACAACCCTTTTTTCATCTATGGCGGCGTCGGTGTTGGCAAAACCCATTTGATGCACGCGATTGGCAATGCCGTGTTAGAGCACTCACCATCTAAAAAAGTACGTTACTTATTTGCCAACACCTATGTCAGCGAAATTGTCAAAGCCTATCAAAATAATAAATTTGATGAATTTAAAACCTATTATCAAAACCTCGACATGTTGCTCATCGATGACATTCAATTTTTTGGTGACGGTAAAAAAGAGGGCACACAATTTGCCTTCTTTGAATTATTTGAATCCTTAATTCGTGACAACAAGCAAATCATCATCACCAGTGACCGTTATCCGAAAGCTTTAGAGGGCATTCAAGAACGCTTGCGTTCACGCTTTGAGTCGGGCATCAGCATTGAAATTGAACCCCCCGAACTTGAAATGCGCGTGGGTATTTTGCTCAAAAAAGCAGATCAAGAAGGCATCGCCTTGTCAGAAAGCGTCGCTTTCTTCATCGCCAAATTGCTGCGTGCCAACGTTCGTGAACTGGAAGGCGCACTAAGGAAAGTAATTGCTTACTCTCGCTTTCACAAGCAAGAAATAACGGTTGACAGCACGAAAAGCGCATTAAAAGATTTGCTCAACAACAATCAAGATCAAATTTCGATTGAGTCCATTCAAAAAGTGGTGGCTGATTATTATAAAATCAGCCTTGTTGACATGTACTCAAAAAAACGACCAAAAAACATCGCCTTTCCTCGACAGATTGCCATGTATTTGGTGAAAGAATTGACACAAAAAAGCCTGCCTGAAATCGGCGCTTCTTTTGGCGGGCGCGATCACACCACTGTGTTGCACGCCGTTCGAAAAATCAACGAAGACAAACGGGTTGATACCAAGTTGAACCATGAGTTGCATTTATTGGAACAAATATTGAAAGGTTGATGCTTAAAAAAACGGTTTCACTGTGTTTTTAAGTAAAACTGAATAAGCTGTGGATAAGTCAGCCATACCAGTGCATAAAATTTGAACAGTTTTTAACAAAACCCATTCAAACCCAAATGCATTCGTTTTATCAACAACCCATCCACAAGGCAAAAACTGCTGTAAAATGTTGTATTGATTGTTTTTTTAGTGTTATCCACAAAAAATGTGTGAGTAAATAAATATAGTTTAATAAAAGGATTTTTATTATGGAATTGGTTAAATGCAGCAAGGACACGTTATTAAACCCTTTACAAGTGGTCTGTGGCATTGTTGAACGCCGTCACACCTTGCCTGTTTTGGCCAACGTGTTGTTCAGAAAAACTGCCGACACTTTGACCTTGACCAGTACGGACATTGAAATCCAGATTAAAACGCAATTGGCCGTTGCAGACAATGGTGAAGATGTGAGCACCACCGTGAATGCAAAAAAATTACTCGATATTTTGAAGTCTTTACCTGATGCCAAAGACGTGGCTCTGAATCTGAAAGACAACAAACTTGCCATCAGCTCAGGTAAAAGTAAATTTAACTTACAAACGTTGCCTGCAAATGATTTTCCTGAAATGGCCAAAACAGGTGACTTCAGTCATAAAATTGAACTCAAACAAAAAAGTTTGACGGCTTTGCTCAATAAAGCCGATTACGCCATGGCGGTACAAGACATCCGTTATTATCTGAACGGGATGTTGATGATTGTTGAAGGCAATCAACTGTCTGTCGTGGCCACCGATGGTCACCGCTTGGCTTATGCCAACACCATCACCGAACAAGATTTAGGCGAGAAGAAAGAATTCATTTTGCCACGCAAAACGGTCATGGAATTACAACGTTTGCTCAAGGACAATGATGAGGACGTGACAATTGAATTGTCTAACAATCAAATCCGCTTCATGTTTCACAACATTGAATTGACCTCCAAGCTTGTTGAAGGCAAATTCCCTGATTACCAAAAAGTCATCCCTAAAGATTACACCAAAGCGGTGCACATCAACCGTCAAGTGTTGCAACAGGCTTTGCAACGTGTCGCGATTTTAAGCAATGAGAAATTCAAAGGCGTGCGTTGCTTGGTTGAATCAAACACCATCAAAGTCAGCTCAACCAACACCGATCAAGAAAATGCTCTTGAAGAACTCGACGTGGATTACGATGGGGATGCACTTGACATTGGTTTTAATGTGCATTATTTACTGGATGTATTGGGCAATCAAAAAACTGAAAACATCATTTTGAATTTGGGTAACAGCGCAAATCAAAGTGTGTTGATCACCGTGCAAGACGATGAAGCCTTCAAATATGTTGTCATGCCCATGCGCATTTAAGCCTTACAAAACATAAATGCGACTCAACCATTGAACCCAATCCAATGGTTTGATTTAAGTATTTGATGTTCACAATTGAAGGTCTTGTGTACTTTTTGCACACGACCTTGTAAAACCAGATTCAAACCGTCAGAGCACGTAAACCAAAAAGCAGAAAACCGCTTTTGCAAAGGATTAAAATGACAGATCAAGCAGTTATGCAACCCGCCGAATACGGTGCCGATTCGATTAAAATGCTCAAAGGCCTCGAAGCGGTACGTAAACGCCCGGGCATGTACATCGGCGATACTGGCGATGGCACAGGCTTGCATCACATGGTCTTTGAAGTGTTGGACAACGCCATTGATGAAGCCCTTGCGGGGCACTGCGATGACATCGTCATCACGATTCACCCAGACAACTCCATTTCTGTTTCGGACAATGGCCGAGGCATTCCCACTGACATCCACAAAGACGATGAATTTGGCCGCAGTGCCGCAGAGATCGTCATGACCGAGCTACACGCGGGTGGTAAATTTGATCAAAACAGTTACAAAGTGTCAGGCGGGTTGCACGGTGTGGGCGTGTCTGTGGTCAACGCACTGTCGGACTGGCTCAAACTCACGGTGTACCGCAATGGCAAAAAGCACGAAATGGAATTTCGCAATGGCGACCGTGTTGAGCCTTTGGCCATCACGGGTGATACGGATAAAAAAGGCACAAAAGTCCACTTTCTCGCCAGCCAAGAAATTTTTGGCGACGTGACCTTTCATTATGAAATTTTATCGAAACGCATCCGAGAGCTGTCTTTCTTGAACAACGGCGTGAAAATGCGCTTGGTCGATTTGCGCAACAACAAAGAAGAAGAATTTGCCTTCAGTGGCGGCATGGCGGGCTTTGTTGAGTATGTCAACCGCTCAAAAAGCACTTTGCATGCAAAAATTTTCCACGCCGTGGGTGAAAAGGACAATGTATCGGTTGATGTCGCCATGCAATGGAATGACAGCTACAACGAATCGGTGCAGTGCTTCACCAACAACATCCCACAACGCGACGGTGGCACGCATTTGACCGGTTTACGTGCCGCCATGACACGTGTGATGAATAAATACATCGAAGAAAACGAATTCGCTAAAAAAGCCAAAATTGAAACCACGGGCGACGACATGCGCGAAGGCTTGACCTGCATTTTGTCCATCAAAGTCCCTGAGCCAAAATTCTCCTCGCAAACCAAAGACAAATTGGTGTCGTCGGAAGTGCGTTTGCCCGTTGAAGAGTTGGTGGCCAAAGCCTTGTCTGATTTTTTACAAGAAAATCCAAACGAAGCCAAAATCATTTGTAATAAAGTGGTCGAAGCCGCACGTGCCCGTGATGCAGCGCGTCGTGCCCGCGAAATGACACGCCGAAAAGGTGTGTTGGATGGCGTGGGCTTGCCAGGAAAGCTCGCCGATTGCCAAGAAAAAGACCCTTCGATGTGTGAAATTTTCCTTGTCGAGGGCGATTCCGCAGGCGGATCCGCCAAACAAGGTCGGGATCGAAAATACCAAGCGATTTTGCCACTCAAAGGTAAAATTTTAAATGTCGAAAAAGCGCGATTTGACAAAATGCTGTCCTCACAAGAAGTCGTCACGCTCATCACCGCGCTTGGCACAGGCATTGGTAAAGACGATTACAATGTTGAAAAATTACGCTACCACCGCATCATCATCATGACCGACGCGGACGTCGATGGTGCGCACATTCGCACATTGTTACTGACCTTTTTCTACCGCCAAATGCCTGATTTGGTCGAGCGCGGCCACATCTACATTGCACAACCACCACTGTACAAAATCAAGCAGGGCAAAGATGAACGCTACATCAAAGACGATGTGGAAATGAATCAATACGTACTCAACATCGCCCTTGAAAAAGCCCGCTTGGTGACACACACCGAACAAGTGATTGAAGGTGAAACACTGGTCGAATTGGTGCGCCAATATCAACTGGCGGAAGCGATTGTGCGCCGCTTGTCAAATGCCTACGAACCGCTTTTATTGCGAGCGATTGGCGATGGTTTACAGCTTGATTTAAGCAACATGGATACGGCAGAGGCCAGCGCAACGGCGTTGCGTGATTATTTCTCGCATCAACCCGCGATTAAACTCGATGTATGGGTGCAAGAAGATGCGCACGGTGAACCGCGATTGATGATTCACCGCCGCCATTTTGGCAATGTGAAGTTGTCATACGTCACCCAAGAGTTCACCCAAAGTGCCGATTGCCTGAACTTGAAAAAAGGTGCTGAGCTGTTCGGCCAACACATGGGCGTTGCACAATCGGAGCACTGGGTCACGGTCAGCCGTGGTGAAGGTGAGAAAATGCGCCAAGCCCGCGTCAAAGATTTCCACCAAGCCATGAAATGGTTGCTGGACGATGCTGAGCGTGGCATCAGCAAGCAACGCTATAAAGGTTTGGGTGAAATGAACCCAGATCAGCTGTGGGAAACCACAATGGACGCATCGGTGCGTCGCTTACTGCAAGTGAAAATAGAAGATGCCATTGCTGCGGATCAAATTTTCTCAACCCTCATGGGCGACGACGTTGAGCCGCGTCGCGCGTTTATTGAAAGCAATGCGGTGTATGTGAATAATATTGACACTTAAACGACTTAAGCATTGATTTAAAAAGCCCCTTGAAACCATCAAGGGGCTTTTTTTATTCGCTCATATGTAGATATGGAATGTCCGTTTGAGTAGCTGATAAATTATACGCAAGCGAATGTATGTATATGTATAATTACAAAATAAAAAGCAACCAGCTTAAATTGAATAGATAGAATAAATTAAGTGCTTGATACGGGTTCTAATTGAGATTGAATCTAATGACATTAAAGCCAAATAACTATTTTGGTAGGTCGAATAATGAACGGAGATAATATGAATTTAAGTGGTTCACAAATCATGAAGTTGAGGCGATATGGTATTCGCGTGGTTGTCTGGGGGTTGGTTGCGTTTGTGGGATTTAAAGCCTATCAATCCTTCCAAGAGGCGCGGATGGAGGGGCAGAAAAACAGACAAATGCGTGAAATTGAAGAGCAGAAAAGCATCGCCACGCCAGCAGAAAACGCCATCATTGCCGCCTTGCCTGAAGAGCGTAAAAAGGGGCGTGCGTTTGTAAAGGCAGATGGGCAGATGTTTTCTGTGCCGAGACGATATTACTATAGTTTAGGAATGTGGTTGGAGTGGGTTAAAGATGGTGAGTTTTCTGGGCATGTGGAAACTGACCCGACAAAGAAAGGGGATGAGGGAATGCGGGTTATGGTTCACCCCCAAGGTGTTATTACAACCACCCGCCAAGATTTCGATGCTTTATTTCAGCAAGGTGTATTAATTAAACAGCCATCCCAGCGTAAGGGCGTTGATGTCTATCGAAAACCAGCGGAGAAAGAATGGTATATCAAAGATTATTATGTTTTAAATGACTTTAAAGATATAAATGGTAAGCCGCCCGTTATTCGATGCGGTCCGTGGAGTGCAAAAAGTGATTTTGGATACTGTCTTGTTGGTGTTCAAGTGCAATCCAATATATTTTTAAGTGTTGGGGAACTTACCGCCAAGCATGTCAACAACTTACCCGAGATTTACCAAGCAATTATGAGCGTAGCAAACCAAATAGAGGAGATTAAATAATGAGCGTTATTACATACTTAAACCAAGAAAAATTAGAGCAAATGAATCAATTGGAGGTCGCATGAGTTTAAGTGGTTCACAAATCATGAAATTGAGGCGATATGGTATTCGCTTGATTATCTGGGGGCTGGTTGCGTTTGTGGGATTTAAAGCTTATCAATCCTTTCAAGAGGCGCGGATAGAGGGGCAAAAGAATAGAGTAATGAAGGCCGCTTATGAAAAAGAAACAGTTCTGACGGATGAGGAAAGAGCAAAAATCAATGCTTTGCCTGAGGAACGAAAGAAAGGGCGGTCATTTGTTAAAAGTGGGGGGAGCATTTATTCGTTTCCTGCTGAGTATTATTTTAATCAAAGCATGATGATTCATTGGACTAAAGGCAATAATTATTATGGCGCTAGAGGTAAAGGTCAGTCTAAAGTGGATGATGAAACTATAAGGATTTATATTTTACCTTCAGGGCGAACTGACAGGCAGGGTTTTGATTCTTTGCTAGAAAGTAACTTTCTGATAAAAGAAAAGTCTCCACAACTTGATATGGATGTTTATGTTAATAAATCGAATAACAATGATATTGAACGCTACTATGTTTTGAGAGGATTTAAAGATGTCAATGGGGGTTTTCCAGTTGCAAGATGCGGCTCTAAAAGCGCAAGAAGTGATGATGGGTTTTGTGTAATAGGAGTACAACTTAAATCAAATATTTATTTAGCAATGGGTGACATGACAGCCAAACATGTAGATGATTGGCCAGAGATTTATCAAGCAATTATGAGCGTAGCAAACCAAATAGAGGATATTAAATAATGAGCGTTATTACCTACTTAACCCAAGCAGAATACGATGTATTTGTACAAAAAGCCGATGCAGCAACTACGGGGACATATTGGCAACTTTACACATGGTTGGCTGATACCTTAGAAATTAAAGGAATCAGTTCTATCAATCCAACTGTTTTATGGTTGCGTGGCGCAGCCGAAGCCAATGCAGGGCGCGGTGCAATGTCAGAGTTGATACGAACTTATAGTTCAACTGAGTATGATTTACGCTACGGCGGTTCGGTGGGTGCAACTTTGATGCAAAAAGCATCGGATGCGGTGGCACAAAATTTAATTGCTGATATAAAAGGTGAGCTAAATGATAACTCCATAAAATTTGGAATTCCTGATATTACTCGAATAGCCGAAGCAGACGCTCGCGCAGTAGGCGAAACGCTTTTTGGTAAAAAATTAGGCCACGACGAATCCGACACCGCCTTTGCCAACAACTCAGGCTGGTCAGGTGCATTGCTATTTACCCAACTGCAATCCGACCAAACATGGCGTTTAATGTCACCCGTCACGCCAGCCGATACACACGACACCGAAATCAACACCCTCAACGACTGGCGTGACGTACTGTTTGCGTATGTATCCTACAGCGCAGGCCTCAAAGCCGCCGCCCTCAAGTTCGTCGCCGAAGGACAGCCCCAACAAAACACCGACCTCGTCATTTTAAGCAAGACATTCAGCAGCTACATCAAAAGCTACATTACAGGTGGCGGAAACGGCGATTTAGAAGCCGCAGTTGTGGGCGGCACGGACAATCCCGCATTGAAAAGCGCATTTCAATTGATAGCTGACGTGGGCGTAAATGTTTTCATGGACATGCTCATGGGTGCAGCACTGGGGCGGTCAGTGATTGGCAGCACCAACGATACCAACTTCACCAGCAACGCCCGTGCCTTCTTCAGTGCATTGACCCCCAGCCAATTACAAAACATCAGCGCACACCCCCTATCGGACACCTTGTATGACAATGCGACAGCCGCGCAAACGGATGTTCGCATTCGCGCAGCCTTGGCAGGATTGAGCGTGGTGGCACTTGATGTCAGTCCAGCGGTTGAAAGTGCGTTGAGTTTATATGACCCATCAACAGGTCAAGGTGTCATCACCACCCAGTGGCTGAGTGACCGCGACGAAATGCTGCATTGGGTGAAGCTTTACGGCGCGAGTGGTGTCGCGTTTAATCAGCGGTTCTCGGTGTTTTCTGAGTTGGGTGAAACTGCGGTTTTAGATGGCGATTATATTTATAAGGACATGGCTTCAGGTTTGACCTTGGACATTGATGGGTTCAATCCAACGACGTTGCAAAGCAAAATGATTGTGTTTGGTAGTGGCAGTAGTGAAGTGTTGCAAGGGGGTGGTTTGGACGATCATTTGTATGGTGGTGCAGGGAACGACATAATTGAATCGAGCGAGGGAAATGACTATGTTGAAGGTGGTGCAGGTTTAGATACATATAAGTTTTCAGGAGCATTTAGTGCCGACACTATTATGGATAGCGATCACTTTGGTTCTGTAATGTTGGATGGTATAACTTTGTCGCGCGGGACACTTGATTCTGCAACACATGCGGTAAGTGCAGATGGCTTGGTGTCGTATACGATTATGACGACTGGCTCAGGTTCGACTGCTGCGAGTAATTTGATGATCACCCGTAAAGGTTCAAGTGCGAATAGTATTTTGGTTGAGAATTGGGCTAATGGTGATCTGGGGATTTATTTATCGGCTGCCGTCACATTAAA
Source organism: Ephemeroptericola cinctiostellae (assembly GCF_003339525.1). Taxonomy (GTDB): domain Bacteria; phylum Pseudomonadota; class Gammaproteobacteria; order Burkholderiales; family Burkholderiaceae; genus Hydromonas; species Hydromonas cinctiostellae. The sequence continues at coordinate 420,553 of NZ_CP031124.1, forward strand.
TAATCCCGATCCTAACAATCAATTGGGGACTGCGGGCTCGGATGTTTTAGAAGGCAATCGTTTTAAAAATTCAATTTCAGGAGCTGGCGGCAATGATCTTTTAAGCGGTAATGGTGGTGATGATGTCTTAAATGGAGGTCTAGGTAATGATGCATTGTATGGCGATGGTGACACAGCACCTACTGCAGACGAGATAACAAAAAATACATATATTGCAGATGTTGCAGGTAATGATACTTTAGATGGGGGTAAAGGAAATGATTGTCTGTATGGTGAAGACGGAGCCGATTTACTCCTTGGTGGTGAAGGTGTTGATACTTTAGATGGGGGGAAAGGCAATGACAAGCTATATGCAGATGCTGGTGAGGATATTTTAATAGGAAGAGAAGGTGATGATCGTTTATATGGCGGTATGGATGATGATAATTTAGACGGTGGCGAGGGCAATGATGCATTATTTGCTGAAGATGGCAATGACATTCTTGATGGCAGGAATGGAAATGATACTTTGAATGGTGGCTCTGGAAATGATATTTTGATAGGCGGTTTGGGCGCGGATCAAATGACTGGAGGAGAGGGGATTGATGCTTATTATGTTGATGATGTGGGTGACACGGCTGTGGATGTGGCAAGCGTAGACATTGATACTGTTTACAGTAGCGTTTCGTTTGTACTGGGGACAGGTTTAGACAATTTGGAATTAACAGAATCAGCTAATTTGACTGGACGTGGGAATACATTAAATAATGTCATTATCGGAAACAGCGGTAACAATACTCTTTTTGGTGAAGCTGGAAATGACACAATCACAGCTGATGGCGGAAATGATACGATTGATGGTGGTTCTGGTAATGATGTCATTGATGCTGGTTTGGGTAATAATAAAATAGATGCGGGCAATGGATCAAATACAATTGATGCATCTTCTGGTAACGACACCATTACTGCCATGGAAGGAAGTGATACCATCAATGCCGGTGGTGGTGATAATTTGATTAATGCTGGTAGCGGGTCTAATGTAATTGACGCATCTTCTGGTAACGACACCATTACTGCCATGGAAGGAAGTGATACCATCAATGCCGGTGGTGGTGATAATTTGATTAATGCTGGTAGCGGGTCTAATGTAATTGACGCATCTTCTGGTAACGACACCATTACTGCCATGGAAGGAAGTGATACCATCAATGCCGGTAATGGTGATAATTTGATTAATAGTGGCTCTGGAGTTGACAGAATTACAGCTGGTGATGGAAATAATGTCATTAATGCTGGTTTGGGTAATGATGTTATTGATACTGGTTCGGGTAATAATAAAATAGATGCGGGCAGTGGATCAAATACAATTGATGCATCTTCTGGTAACGACACCATTACTGCCATGGAAGGAAATGACACCATCAATGCCGGTGATGGTGATAATTTGATTAATAGTGGCTCTGGAGTTAACAGAATTACAGCTGGTGATGGAAATAATGTCATTAATGCTGGTTTGGGTAATGATGTTATTGATGCTGGTTTGGGTAATAATAAAATAGATGCGGGCAGTGGATCAAATACAATTAATTCATCTTCTGGTAACGATACTATTACTACTATGGAAGGAAACGACACTATCTATGCAGGCGATGGTAATAATTTGATTGATAGCGGTTTAGGAAAAGACTTAATCTCTGTTTATGGCGGAAGTAGTCAAATATTTGCAGGAGCTGGTGATGATTATATTAGTCGCATTGGAAAAGGGATCCTTACTGAACATGCACTCATACATGCAGGCACGGGCAATGATCAGATTTTTTGTTATTCAGGCCGAGATGCCATTTTTTCTGAGGATGGCAATGACCTCATTTATGCGGATGGTTATGACACGATTGATAGTGGTGCTGGGGACGATGCTATTTGGATAACAGGAGGTGGCAATCTGATTCGCGGTGGATTGGGTGCTGATAGTATATTTATTGGTTGGGATGAGGGTTTTCCTGTTCTTTATGCGGCTGATATTGTTTATGGAGGAGATGGGAATGATGAGATCAGTTCGGGGCGTGGAGATGACAAAGTTTATGGACAGGCGGGCAATGATAATTTAAATGGTGGTTTTGGAAACGATCAACTTGAGGGCGGAGATGGGGCAGATCGCTTAAAAGGCGATGAGGGAAATGACACTTTAGTTGGTGGTGCTGGAAACGATTATTATGATGTTGATAGTTTAAGTGATGTTGTTGTTGAGAGGCTTGGCGAAGGAATTGACTTGGTTCAATCAGAAGTTGATGTGAATGCTTTATATGCTGGTGTTGAGAATTTAATATTAGTTGCTGGACGAGTCGCAAATGGTAATGAACTTAATAATGAAATAACGGGTAATTTTAAAAATAATTATATAGATGGTGGTTTGGGCATTGACACCCTTATGGGGGATTGGGGGGATGATATTTATGTTGTCGATAATGCTGCTGACGTAGTAACAGAGAACTCCAGTGAGGGGACAGACACCATTCAAAGCAGTGTCAGCATCGGTTCATTAGCCGCCAATGTAGAAAACCTTATTCTAACGGGTGCGACTTTAATCAACGGCACGGGTAACAACCTCGCAAATCTCATTACCGGTAATATAGCCAGTAACACATTAACGGGTGGTTTAGGCAATGACACCTTGAACGGCGGAGGTACCGCCGATATTGACACACTCGTCGGTGGTGCTGGTAATGACACTTACCTGATTAACAGCACTCTGGATGTGATCACTGAATCCCTTAACGAAGGGGTGGATAGGCTTAGCAGCAGCGTCACGACTTCCTTAATGTCAAATGTCGAGCAATTGGTATTGACAGGCACAGCTGCAATCAATGGCACGGGCAATGAGTTGGCCAATTACATGATGGGCAATAGCGCAAACAATGTGCTCAGCGGTGGTTTGGGTGCCGATGTTATCCGTGGCGGACTAGGCAATGACACCCTTGATGGTGGCGATGGCAGCGATTGGGTGGATTATCGTTGTATGACCACCGCTGTGACTGTGAATCTAAAGAACACAAGCACTGCACAAAACACAGGTGCAGCTGGTTTGGATCTCCTGACCAATTTTGAAAATATCTTTGGTGGCTCAGGCAATGACACGCTCATTGGCAGCCTCAGTGCAAATATCATTCGTGCTGGCTTGGGTAATGACAGTTTAGATGGTGGCGCTGGTATTGACTATGTGGATTATCGGGATTTTAGCGCGGCTTTGACTGTCAATTTGGGGCTGACCTCGGCGCAAAACACGGGTGCTGCGGGTACGGACACACTGATTAACTTTGAAAACCTGTTGGGTGGTACTGGGAATGACACGCTCAGTGGCAATGCATTGGCCAATCGCATTGAAGGCAATGCGGGCAATGATCTCCTAAGTGGAGCGGCGGGCAACGATGCATTGCTGGGTGGCGCGGGTAATGACACATACCAATTTGCACGCACTGAGGGTCAGGATGTGATCACCGATACCGATGCAACTGCAGGCAACAGTGATGTGCTTGCATTCCAAACAGGCATCACCAATGATCAGCTGTGGTTTAAACACTCTGCGAATGATTTGATTGTGAGTGTGATCGGTACAAGCGATCAAGTGACCATCAAAGATTGGTATGCCAGTGGTGTGAGTACTCTAAATACCGCATCTGTTATTGAAAGCATCTCGGCTGGGGGTAAGGTCTTGAGCCACACCAAGGTCGAGGCTTTGGTGGGGGCAATGGCGGCGTTTACGGCTCCTGCGGCGGGGCAAACTACCTTGCCATCTACGTATCAATCCAGTTTGAATACTGTGGTTGCGGCGAATTGGCAGTAGTACTCATGGTTTAAAAACTCAACAAGATGTCTATTAAGCATCTTGTTGAGTTTAATACTATTATTCGTATAAGTTAAACAAAAAGCCCCTTGAGCAATCAAGGGGCTTTTTGTTTACAGATTTTACAAATTACTTGCTTAAAACCACTTCCACTCGGCGTGCTTCAGCAGCAGCACCAGAACCTTGTGAATCAGTTGGTTTAACCAAATCCAATTTGTCTTCGGTTACGCCCAAAGCAACTAACGCGTCACGCACAGCGAATGCGCGTTTCTTTGACAATTCAGCATTCAAAGCGGCATTGCCTGTGGTGTCATGGAAACCAGAAATAGTGGCTTTTTGACCGGCTTTGATGCCTTTAACCACATCGGCTAAGGCTTCATTGGCGCCTTTAGCGACTTCGGCTTTACCCGATGCAAAGTAGAATTTAACCACGCCGTTTTCGACCACCACTTGCGATTCATCGTCTTTCAAGTTCAATACAGCAGCGGGTGCGGTTACAGCTGGAACAGCTGCTGTGGCCGCTGGGGCGGCATGTGCCGCGACAGGTTTAGCTGCGGCTGCAACAGGCTTTTTATTGAAACTGACCAAGCCCAAAACGCCCACAATCACGAACATGGCAACACCGATCACCAAAGGCAATACGATGCGTTCTTGGCTGTCATCATCATCTGAATACATATTTTCTCCACGGGGTTAAAAGTAAACTCGCATAATTATAGGCGATAAGCGGCGTTTATCCAAGAGCGATGTGAAAAAACCAAGCAAAAAGCTTGGTTTTTCAACAATCTACGACATTGTCATGCGGTTGTCATGCAATTGTTGCTTCGTTCTAAAGGTGCTTAGAGCTGTGCTAGAAGCACATTAGATCGCTGCTGTGACCACGATTTCCACTGTGAACTCTGGGCCCGCCAATTTTGCCTCAACGGTTGCGCGTGTGGGTAATCCTTGTGGTGAAATCCATGCTTCCCATGCGCCGTTCATCGCGCCAAAATCAGCCATGTCGGCCAAATAAATGGTTGCCGTGAGCAATCGCGTTTTGTCCGTGCCTGCTTTTTCGAGGTAGGTGTCAATTTGTTTGAGGATGTTTGCGGTTTGTTCGCCTGCTGGACGACCAACAACGCTGGTTTCATCGACTTGACCTGCGAGGTAGGCGATGCTGTTGTGAATGACCAATTGGCTCATGCGTGCGCCAGAATCAATGCGTTGAATGCTCATGTGTTTCTCCGAAAAAGAATCAAAAAAAGTATCTGCTTACTTTTTTTGGGTGGGTTGAGAAATTTCACTTGGGAAAACCCAAATAAAAACTTCAATAAAAATAATAAATGTGTGGTCAGTAAATTTTTTTGCCTAATGCCGACAATACAAAATGCAATGTGTGGTGCACGCGCTGATCGGAATCTTCTGCCGCCAATCCCGTGACCGATAGACCCAAGACCCGACACGATTGATGTACTGTTTCCATGGTTTGATGGGTTTCGCGGAAGGTGATCCCGCCTGCGCCTTCGCCTGCATCGCCGCGAATGTCTGATACATTCGGATTATAATTCACCCACACGCCTTCTGTGCCGCTACTCGCCAATAAAATCGCGCGACGCGTGACCTCATGCATGCCCAATGCGTCAATGTCGGCAATTGTGAACACATTCACCCGCGAGGCACGCAGCGCATTGGCTTCGTTGGGTGAAGTGCTGCGCAAACCGACCAACACCACATTCTCAGGTGACAATACGGGTGTGAGCAAATCTTGCGGCTCACCCTTGAATGAATGGTACAAACTGCTGGCGGGGCCGTAAGTGTGAGTGGGTTCAAAATGCGCTTGTGCATCAAAAACAATCAAGCCGATCGCATCGTGCAGCTGTGTCGCAGCTTGTAGCGCAATATGTGTTGACATGCTGTCCTGACCGAACACCAAAGGCATGTCTTCATCTTTTAGTGTGGCTTGAATGTGTTCATCCAAGCTGTTTTCAGCATCCACCACGCGGGTCGGGTGCATGTCGATGTGTAATTCAGCCAAGCGAGCGGGCAAGTCAATTTCCTTGCTGAAACGTTCAAGCTCAGGGTCGGTGACAATGGTCAATGAGCGGTTGTGCATGGTGTCTTCTTCGTCTTGGCGTTTTGGGGTTTTTTGGACATATTCAGAAGTCATGGCCGCCAATAAAGCCGAGTAACCCATGTGAAAGTGCACTTTATCGCCCACTTCTGGTGGTGGATCCATGGCTTCAATGTCGATGATGAGGTGATCGGACGATGCGCCGAGCAGTTCAACTCGTTGATCAATTGGTGTGAGGCTTTCGGGATTGACATCCTCACGACCGATGTTCAAAATCCCACGCAAACGTTCACCCCGATCAACAAATGTCGGTACATTGCCAAAAGCATCGACCGATGTTTTACCAATGGGGCGCGACGGTTTGCGCTTGACTTCAATCAATTCGCCTTCGAGCAAAAAGGCATCGCGGTTCAATGCACGCCACGGTTCGTCATAAAACGTGTCGCGCCCACCTTGCAAAATGGCCTCGCCAACGCGCAAATGATTGATGCCTGCAGGCAAGCCTTTTTCCAACAACAGCGGCAATGAACCTGAATTTCCGCCTGAAACATAACGCAGTTTCAGGTCAAACTTTTCTTCAATTTGCTTGGCATAATGCGCCAATCGACCCAAATTCTCATCCGATGGCATGACCGCAGACAGGCACAGTAAATTTGTGCCCAAACCAATCAAACGCACACCGGGCAAATCCTGCACCCGAGCCACCACATTGTCCAAATCATCAGGCCACACGCCTTCGCGCAAATCACCCAAATCCACCATTAAAATGATGTCATGGATCTTGGAGCGACGCACCGCAGCCGCAGACAAAGCCTCGATGATTTCCAACTCAGAATTCAAACTGATGTCCACATCCTTGACCACCTCATCAACCAAAGACAAGGGCGGCGAGCGCAGCAATAAAATCGGTGCGGTGATGCCCGAATCACGCAAACGACGGATGTTTTCAAAACGCGATTCGCCAATCCCAGTCACACCGCCACGCAACATCGCTCGCGCGACTTGCGGCATGCCACATGTGCCTTTGGTCACGCCAAACACCTCAATGCCCGACTCGGCGCATTTTGAGGTGACCGCCCGCGCATTGGCTTCGATGATGTCTAAATCAACAATGACTTGAGGTCCACTCATGCTCTGCTTTCAATAAATGCACTGTCGCTATGTTTAATCACAAAGTAAAACCCTACTTTACACGTGTTAATGTGATGGATGTTGAGCTGCGAATTCGTGCAACACGCGCAACATTTAGAAAAATAAATTCATATCAAATATCACACATCAAATGATGTGCAAATGACACTGTTTTGCAATAAAAAAGGGTTGATTTGAGCGGCATGACTTAGAGAATGCGTGTCATAAAGCTCAGTTAGCCCCCACTTTTTCAGTGCATTATCCTTTAAAAATTAACCCCGCCGTGTCCATTTCAGGTGTACGACCCAATAACAAGTCGGTCACCACTTTACCGCTGCCACAGCTCATGGTCCATCCCACATGGCCGTGACCAGTGTTGAGCAATAAATTTGAATACTTGCGCGTGCGGCCAATCACAGGGACAGACGAAGGGGTCATGGGGCGCAAACCCGCCCAACGTTCAGCACCCTCATAATCTGCAGCATTTGGGAATAACTCATTGATGGTTTTCAATACCGTTTTGAAATCCGCAGGCGTGTGTGTTCGATCCCAGCCCGCAAATTCAGCGGTGCAGGCCACACGAATGCGATCGCCCAAGCGCGAATACGCAATCAATTTATCATCGTCCACACCCCCCATGATGGGTGCAGCCGTTTCATCGGTGATCTTTGCGGTGATCGAATACCCTTTGACGGGATACAAAGCCAATTTCACACCAATTTCAGACAGCAGCAAGGGGCTGTCACAACCTGTGGCCAAAATATAGGCGTCGGCAGTGAAGCCACCTTTGTCCGTGACGATTTTGGTGACTTTATCGCCCGTGGTTTCAATCGTTTTAATCGACGTGCCCCAATTGAAACGAACGCCCATGTTTGATTCGCACCATGCAGCCAAATTTCGGCTGAATTTACATGAATCACCCGTTTGATCAACGCCGCACAAAATGCCGCCGGCCAATTGATTGGCGGAGTGTTTCAAGCCTGAATCATGGCGCACCAAGCCTTCGCGATCCAGCACCTCAATCGGCAAGCCCTTGTCGGCCATGAACTGCATGTGCGACACCCCATGATCGAGTGTTTCTTGCGAGCGATAAAAATACAACACGCCTTTTTGCACGCGGTCAAACTGCACACCGGTTTTCTCCGCCAGTAATGCCATTTGCTCGCGCGCGTACACGGACAATCGCAGCTTTTTCTCAGTGTTTTCAAGGGCTTTTTTTGCGGTGCATTGACCCAAGAATTTCAGTGTCCATGCGATAAAACGGGGGTCCAAATTTGGTTTAACCTTGATGCCCATATCGGGTTTGACCAAGGATGAAACAAATGTTTTGAGTGCCGCAGGCGAAGCCCATGCGAAAGAATCGCCTGGCGTGATCAACCCCGCATTGCCGTAACTGGTTTCAGAAGCCGCGGCCGCTTGACGGTCAATGACCGTGACCTCGCAACCCGCTTGAGCGAGGTGATAGGCCGTGGTCACACCCACCACGCCTGCGCCGAGAACGATGACTTTCATAACAATCCTTTGTAAGGGCATGCGAAAAAAGTAAAATTCTTTTTTTGCATCCCGTGTTACCAACGCCACACCCGTAGATTGACTCGCAAGGCAAGTGCTGCACAAGTACGGCGCAAATGCCACATGAGGTCACAGGCGTTGAATTTTAACCTTTAAATGTCGACACATGCTTGACGCCAAGGTACGCAGATAAGCCCCAAGGCCCTAATTCTCGGCCAATGCCACTGCCTTTGAAGCCGCCCCACAGTGTTTGCGGGAAAATCACTTGGGGCGAATTGATCCAAATGTGACCCGACATGATTTGATCGGCGAGGCGTTCAGCGCGTGGCATGTCGGCCGTGACAATGGTGGCCACCAAACCAAAATCACTGTCATTCGCCAGTTCAATCGCCTGTGCTTCGTCATCAAAATACGTCACCACCAAAATGGGCCCAAACAATTCTTCACGCCAGAAGGGGTGATCAAGGGCAATGTCATCGTAAATCGTGGGCGGCACGCACCAACCGTCGCCGTTCGCTGGCAACTCACCACCAACCAAACAATTCAGCCCCTCTTTTTTCGCTTGCTCAAACACGCCTGCAATTTTAGTGAATTGCGGTTGATTACTCAAAGGCCCCATTTCCACGCCTTCAGTGAACGGCGAACCATATTGGAGCTGTTGGCAACGCGCCACCAGCGCAGGCATGAGACGATCGCGCATGCTGCGTTGAACAATCAAACGCGAAGTGGCGGAGCACATTTGGCCGCAATTAAAGAAAATACCAGCGACAATTTGCGCCACCGCGCTGTCAATCGGTGCGTCATCAAACACCACAATCGGTGATTTGCCACCCAACTCAAGGGACACGGGTTGGCACCGTGCAGAAGCGGCTTGCATAACGCGCGAGCCGATGGCGTTGGAGCCGGTGAACGATAATTTCGCCAGTCGCTTGTCCGAAGTCAGTGCCATGCCCGTCACCGCCGCACCTGTGAGGATGTTCAGCACGCCTGCGGGCAGGCCAATTTCAGCAGCGATGTCGCCATACACCAGCTCTGCCAGCGGCGTGTATTCCGATGTTTTGATGACAATGGTGCAACCTGCTGCAAGGGCTGGAGCGATTTTCCACGCGCTGGTGACCAAGGGGAAATTCCACGGCACAATCATGCCCACCGCGCCCACCGCTTCATGCCGTGTGCGACCACTGTAATGGTCATCGGGCAAATGCACGGGTGTGCTTTGTTTGCGTTCCAAATCTTCGGCCATCTCAGCGTAATATTCAAAAGTTGCCACCGCATCGCCCACATCAATTTCCGCTTCAAAACGTGGTTTGCCATTGTTGCGCATTTGCACTTCGATGAGCTGTTCGCTGCGCGCCTGCACACCCGCCGCCATTTTGCGCAAAAACACAGCACGGCGAATACCGCCTAAATCACGCCACGCAGGAAACGCAGCGACGGCATGGGCGACGGCATCACGCGTATCGCCCTCAGAGGCTGTGGCCAATGTGGCCAGTGGTTCACGCGTCGAAGGGTCAAATGCAGTCCACGGCTCGCCATGACCATCGGTGAAAGAACCGTTGATGAATAAGCTTTGGCTGCGGGTAAGAAGTGGATTCATGGGTGTCTCTTTTTTAGAATGGCTTGTCTCAAGCCATCGTTCTTCATATTGGATCGGTTGAATCAAAACAATGCGATGCTCTACTCAATGTAAACGGCAGAAAGGCCGCATGAGGACAAAGCACCTGACTTTTCAACCTCAAAGGGGTGCCCATTGCCTTCACCAGCTCAACGCATCGGCCTCATTGATTTCAATGACAGTTGGATTGGTCGTCACATGCGCTTTCGCAACGAGTTCCTGCAGATGCGCGATGCTGGTGGCACGCTCTGCATGGCAACCATAACCACGGGCGATCATCAATAAATCAGGCGTATAAATGTCCACGCCGATCGTCGTGATGTCACGGTCAGTCATGTATTTTTTGATTTCACCATAACATTGGTTGTTCCAAACCACGATGGGCAAGTTCAGGCCAATTTCCACCGCACTGGCAAATTCAGGCAAAGTGAATTGAAGGCCGCCGTCGCCAATCAGACCAACCACAGGGCGGTCTGGGCACGCGATTTTTGCACCAAACGCGGCGGGCAAAGCATAGCCCAATGTGCCGTAACCCGTCGATGAGTTGTACCATGCACGTGGGGTGTCGGGTTCAAAAGTCAAATTGCCACTGTACACGGGTTGATTTTGATCGCCGATGATGATGGTGTTTGGCGCGACATTGCGAATCGCCTCAATCACGCGCTGGTGCACGTTTTGCGTTGGGTTGATGAGCGCTTGTAATTGGGTTCGCAACTCAGCCACCTGTGCTGCCACACCTGTCAACGGTACGGCATCTTTCACCACATCGGCCAGTGCAGTGAGTGCGTGCTTGGCATCGGCCACAATCGCCAACGAAGGCGGCGCATTGCGATAAAGCTGTTCTGGATCAAGGTCAATGCGAATCAATTGACCGTTGATTTCAGGTTTGGCATCGAACAACAAGGTGTCGGTTTCACCCAACTCTGTGCCCACCGCAAGTACCACGTCGGCGTTTTTCAATAATTCCAAAACAGGGGGCTGACACAACGTGCTGCCCAAAGACAAGGCATGATCGCGAGGTAAAATGCCTTTGCCATTGATGGTGGTCACCGCCATTGCACCGAGCGATTCGGTGATGGCCGTTGCCTGAGCTGCGGCATCCGCCGCACCACCGCCGAAGATCAACAATGGATTTTTGGCATTTTTCAACAATGTGGCCGCCGCCGCAATCGCATCAGGTGCCGCCGCAGGACGAGAGCTTTTCACCGCAACAGGTACTTTTAAATGTTCTGCGGATGCGGTGATCACATCCAATGGCAGCTCAATGTGCACAGGGCGTGGGCGAGCGGAGTTAAACACTGCAAAAGCACGTGCCAGCACATCGGGCAATTCATCAGGGCGCATCAAGGTGTGGCTGAATGCGGACACACCCGCGAGCAATTGCTGCTGATTGGGCAGCTCATGCAAACGACCATCGCCATGTGCCAATTCATGGCGGCCATTGACCGAAGAAATCACCAACATCGGAATCGAATCGGCATACGCTTGTCCCATCGCTGTCGCGATGTTGGTCATTCCCGGCCCCGTGATGATGAAGCAGGCGGGGATTTTGCCTGAGGTGCGTGCATAGCCATCGGCCATGAAACCCGCACCTTGTTCGTGACGTGGCGTGATGTGACGAATTTTGGTTTTTGGCAAACCACGATACAGCTCCACGGTGTGCACACCAGGAATGCCGAACACGGTGTCAACACCATAGGCTTCTAAAACTTGTACTAAATACTCACCGCAGGTTTGCATATTTAATCTCACTCTCATGGTTCAATTTAATTTAAACGTATTTTGTTTTTTTCAAACACATTACTTTTGATTTCCCAATCCACAATGGGGTGTAAGCTAGCATGGGTTGCTGCGTACATTTGGCGTGCCAACTTAATGCCTGACGGCGTTTTAACCATCTCTTGATACAAGGGTTTGGTTAACTTCAAACGGCCTTGTTCAGATAAAAAATGTTGCAAGCGTTGCGTGATGGCGGGTTGATATTTGGCTTGCAACGCATAACGCAACCAGTAATATTCAAGAATTAAATTACTGGATTGACTGAGCTTAAATTGCGCGTCCAAGTCATCCAACTTGCGGACAGCCATGTGGGTCGGTAAATCCTGAATAAAATGTTGCCAATGGTTGATTGTCCAGTCTTTGGTGTCGATTTGTGCCGCAGCAATATCGCCTTTGACAAATGATTTTCGCGCGGCATCGACTGCTGCAAAAGCCGTGGTGCTGGGCACAAAACCATCTTTTGGATAACCCGCTTGGTAAATCCACTCTTTCACTTTCGCATGGCTCATCTTGCCAGGAAATTTGTCAATTAAATGGGTGTATAAATAGTTTTCAAAGTCTTCCGTGGTGATGGTTTTCCACGCAAAATCTTTAAAATATTGATTGGTAAACTCATCAAAAGCAGGGCGACCATACACATGCTCCAATGTGGTCAAAAATAAAGAACCTTTGCCATAAGGCACCTCAGTGAACACATCATCGGGGTGCTTGCCTTTTAAATTGATCGCCAATTTTTGAGCCGCAGGTTCAAGGTCTTTCATCTCATCCATGGTTTCTTTGAACAACACCGCACGCTCCAGATCTGCACGTTCTGCACCATAGGTTTTTTCAATGATGCGTTTCTCAACATAGGTGGTGAACCCTTCATTGAGCCACAGGTCACGCCAATAGCGATTGGTCACCAAATTGCCAGACCACGAATGAGCCAACTCGTGAGAAACAAGGGAAACAAGGTCTCGATTGCCCGTGATGATGGTGGGCGTGGCGAATGTTAAACGCGCATGCTCCATGCCACCGAATGGAAAACTGGGTGGCATAACCAAAATATCATAACGATCCCATGCGTACTTGCCATACATCGACTCAACCGCTTGAATCATTTTTTCTGTGTCAGCAAACTCATGGGCCGCCTTATCAACCATTGATTTTTCGGCATAAACACCCGAGCGTGGGCTGATCGCAGAAAAACCATAGTCCCCAACCGACAAGGCAATGAGGTATGGCACCATGGGTTGCGGCATGTCAAAGTGGTACGTACCCTTGTGCTCAACATCGGGCGCATTGACCGCGCTCATTTTGGCTACCAAATCAGGTGGCGTGGTGATGTCAGCCGCATAGGTCACGCGAATCGCGGGTGTGTCTTGCTGAGGAAACCATGTGCGCCCATAAATGGATTGCGACAGGCTGTACATTAAAGGCTTTTTCTTGTCGAAAGTTTGCTCTGGATTCGCCCAACTCAAACCATCAGAATCTTCCGTGGTCTCATAAGTGATTCTGACTTTACGCGTGTCTGCTGCGATCTGAATGGTCAATGGCGAACCCAGTATTTTGTCCTTTTTACCTAAAACATAAGGCGCATCCTTGAGCTGATCCCCCTCAAAAACTTGGACAGACTTAATGTTCAAACCTTTGCTGTCCAATACCAATCGGGTGCTGTTGGGTCGAACATGGGCAATGCTTAAATCCACATAACCATCCAACACTTTGCGATCAAAATTCACATTCAAATTAAGGTAAACATGGGTCATCTGCACTTCGTCAATGTTGGCGTAACTGTGCATGTCACGGGCAATGGGTTCAGCAGCCAGCAAGGGCGGTAGCACTTCGGTATTGGCATGCGACACCTCAGCAAAGCCCATACCCAAAAGCACACTCAATCCAATGAAATACGACATCCGTTTAGCAGGGCAAAAAGATAACCGAGTCATGTTTATTCTCTCCTTCATTTTAATAAATTCAGAAACACCCGGAAAAACATGGGATTGCTTTTCACTTTAAGGACTGAGCTGTGCTCAAAAACACATGGCAAAACTTAAGCGTACTTCACACCGGGCAACACACATAACATTTCAAACAACAAATTCGCACCGAGCAAAGACGTGTTGCCCGTTGAGTCATACGGCGGCGACACCTCAACCAAATCACCACCAATGATGTTCAAACCTTTGCAACCCCGCACAATTTCCAAACCCTGTTGCACCGTCAAACCACCCACTTCTGGTGTGCCTGTTCCGGGCGCAAATGCTGGATCCAAGCCATCGATGTCATACGAAATGTACACAGGGCCATCGCCCATCATGGCACGAACCTCATCCATCAACGGTGCGAGTGACTTGTGCCAGCATTCTTCAGCTTGCACCACACGAATGCCTTGTGCGCGGCACCAATCAAAATCTTCAGCCGAGTAACCCGTGCCACGCAGGCCAATTTGCACCATGCGATGTGGATCAATCAGGTTTTCTTCGAGGGCGCGGCGAAACGGGGTGCCGTGGGCAATTTTTTCACCAAACATTTCATCGTTGACATCCGCATGTGCGTCAATGTGGACGACACCAATTGGCTGTGCATGCTTCTTGCGCAAGGCGCGTAAAATCGGCAATACGATGGTGTGATCACCACCCAAAGTCAAAGGCACAACCCCCGCATCAGCGACTTTGTCATAGTATTCTTCGATGATGCGAATCGAATCAAGCAGATTGAATGTGTTGATCGGGCAATCGCCCAAATCAGCCACTTGCAACGACTCAAATGGTGCCGCACGCGTGGCCATATTGTAGGGGCGCAACAGGCTGGATTCGGCGCGAATTTGGCGGGGTCCATAGCGTGCGCCCACGCGATTGGATGTGCCAATGTCAAACGGCACACCGATAAAACCAACGTCAATGTTGTCGGACAATGTCGCCATCGGTAAACGCATCATGGTCGCAATGCCACCCGCGCGTGGCATGTCATTACCACCCAATGGTTGATTGAATTTAGAAGCTTGCATAAGAAATTCCTTTAGGCTCAATGAGGCTTTTGTATTGAAAAAAGCACCGTTCTGTACAAACCAGTCTATTTTGGACAATACTAAGCGAATCATCGGACACTGTCAAGAATATCACATGCCGCAGTGCAGTAGATTTCAAAAAAAACCACCCAAAATCAAGCGACTTGGGCGGTTCATCAGACATCATGGGTTTTCATTACCCCAATCAATTTTTGAAAAATTTTGGGAAGGTTTAGGGAGGTTTGTGGAAGACTAACTCAAGAAAAAGACAATCCAGATGTGGATCCTCTTTAAATCGCGTTACCTCCTATTCAGGTTTTAATACCGCAATGACCATGTGATCCGTTAAATAATTGCGTGCCACTTTTTGCACATCAGCAGCACTTAACGCGTTTAAACGATTTTCATAGCTCAATATGTCCTTCGGGTCACTGCCATTTTTCAACGCACCTTGCAATTGACTCAACCAAAAAGCATTGGTTTTGACTTCTTCGCGACGACTCACTGTGCGCGCTTGGCGGAACTTATCCATTTCCTGTGAAGTCGGTCCCGCAGTGATGAATTGTTTAAGTTCTTGCAAAGCACTCTGTGTCAGCGCGTCCGCTTTCGCTGGCTCGCACGGAAAATCAATGGCGAACGCATATCGACCATAAGGCTGTTTGATGATCTGACCTGACACTTCAATGCTGTACACCCCGCCTTGCGCCTCGCGCAATTGATTGAGTAAACGCATGGTCATGACATAACCAATGGCATCCATCGCCATGCGTTCTTTTGGGTCATACACGGTTTCACCACCAAACTCAATGTGAACAAGACTGAGTGGTTCTTTACCTTTTTTAACCTCAATGGTGCGGTTGGTGAAATCGGGGCGATAACCGTGATCTTTAAAATGCGGCGACTGCGATGCATCGCTGGGTAAACTGCCAAGGTACAGCTCGCTTAGGCGTTGCAGTTCTTTGGGCTCAATTTTGCCGACAAATGTAAAATGCAGGCCGTTGACATTGGCAAAGGCTTGACGAAAATTGCGATAAGCCAATGCGTAGTCACTGTTTTTCCATGCATTGGCGTTCGGGTAAGCCCCATGAAAACGGGGATTGTTGCGGTTCAAATTGCGTTCAAAGGTGTCTTGAAAAGTCGCCATGCGATCGCGTTCTAGATTAGCCGTGGCGGCCATATTACGCTCAAGCACGCCTTTGAAACTGTCGGGATTGTTGTTCAAACCCGTGAGTAAACTGTGGGTCAGGGTGAGAAAGGTTTCTGCATCTTTCGGGGCGAAAAAACCATGCACCCCTTGTTGGGTGTCATCGGCATCCAGTTCAACCTGACCAACCTTATCCGACAATAAACGTGACAATTGGGTTTTTGATAAACCATTCACCCCCGCCTCGGGCAGGGCATCGAACGCCCAATGCGTGCGTTGCCAGTCTTCATCGGACAAGCGTGAAAAACCACCCGCCATCGTGCTGGCAAACTCAATGCGATCTTGGTTGAAATCGGTTGGTTTGTAACTGACCTTCACGCCATTGGACAGCGTCCATGTGGTCAAATTCAGGGCTTTATCAAATGTTGTAGCAATCGTTTTGCCCGCCTTCGGCGGCGTTGTAAGTAACCTTGTGGCATCTGGTTTTTCGCCGTAAGGCTCAACTTCTGGGGTCTGACCCAAAAGGGTGGTGATGCTTTTTTCGGATAAAGCCGCCGTGCTGTCGTTGCCTGCGACCAAAATCATTCGGTTTTCTGGTGTGAAATAGTATCGTGCAAGGGCATTGATGTCGTTCAAATTGATTTTTGGCAACTCAGAACGCAGCGTCCGCTCTTCCCAAGCCAAACTCGGCAAAGGTTCACCTTCCGTTTCACCGCGAACATACTCAGCCGCTTTGCTTGCAGATTCGGCTTTATCGCGGTTGATGAATTGGGTTTGCATGTCTGCCAGCATTTCTTTGACACTGCGGTCAAGTTCAGGCTGAGTGAAACCATGTTGCAGCACACGCAACACTTCGCGCTGCAAAGCTTCAAGGGTGGATTTTTGTTGCCCTGGTGCCGCGGTGGCGATCAGGTGCAAGGCCTGTTTATTGCGCACAATGCCGCCCAAATCCCCGATTTGCACCACCGCGCCCACAAATGGCGGCGTTGGAGAGTCGAGTAGGGCACTCAACCGATGATTCATCATTTGTGTGAGCAAGGTTCTTTTTTGATCATTGACGTAACCGCGAACATCACGAGACAATACGGTATCGTTTTGCTCTTTTTGTAACCACGTGATGGTGTTGGCGGTCAAATCTTTGTCTTTAAAAATCGCGACCACGGGCTCTTGGTTGTTGGGTACGCTGCTTTTCGCAAGCGGTTCGGATGCATTTGGGTTGGTGTGTTTGGCAAAATGTTGCTCAATCAATGCCTTGCCTTGCGTCGCCGTCACATCGCCGACCATGACCACGGCCATCAGATTGGGGCGATACCAACGGTGGTAAAAATCACGCAATCTTTCTGGCGGCGCATGCTCAATGACTTCGGTTTTGCCAATGGGCAAGCGTTTGGCGTAAGTCGAACCTTTCGCCATGACCCCGATGCTTTGTTCCATGATGCGTGATTCAGGATTTTGCGTACTGGCGCGCCACTCCTCAAGCACCACACCACGCTCTTGCTCAATTTCGGTGCGGTCCAAGCTGGCATTAAACGCCCAGTCTTCTAAAATTTGCATACCTGTCGAAAGGTTTTTGGGGTTGGCAGTGGGGATTGGTAAAATGTACACCGTCTCATTGAAACCCGTATAAGCATTCAAATCCGCACCAAACTGCACACCCATTTGCTCCAGTTGATTGGTCAATTCATGCTTTGGAAAATGCGCCGTGCCGTTAAACGCCATGTGCTCCATGAAATGTGCCAAGCCTTGTTCATCATCGCGCTCATTGAGCGAACCTGCTTTGACAATCAAACGCAGTTCAACTTTTTTCTCAGGTGTCTTGTTGGGTAAAATGTAATAATTTAAACCATTCTCAAGCTGACCTTTGATGAGCTTTTCATCCACAGGAATCGGCCCATACAAAGGATCAATGACACGCGCATGGGTCATTGGACTGGACAAGCTGATGCCTAAAACAAAAGCAATGGACAACTGATGTTTTGGGTAAAAAGACATAAAGATTCCTGTGCAGTGGTAAAATTTGTTTCATTGTAACCCATCAAAAATCGCAACCTTCTGTTTGCTGCCATGTATTGCAACCCCATCACACATCGGTACGGCTTTTATCATGAAAACGCCATCAACACGGTTTAGCGTCATGGTCTCAACTGTTGCACAAGCGGTCTGTGCAAACCCTTTAATTTAACAATTGCAAAGTAAAATCTTAATTTGTGATGACTCCTACAAAGTGAAATACCATGTTCAATTGGTTTGAAAACCGCATCGACCCTTATCCCACAGACAACCAGACCCCGCCCAATTCCAGTTTATTCGCTTTTATTTGGGCGTGCCTTGACGGCATGCGCGGCTGGGTGGTGGCGATGGTGTTGTTGACCGCAGTCATCGGCGCATTTGAAGCGTATTTGTTCAACATGATGGGCAAAGTCGTTGACTGGTTGGCCAGCGCTTCCCCTGCAACACTGTGGACAAGCCATGCCGCCGAAATCCGCCTCATGTTGACCGTTGTGATCGTCAGTCCGTTGGTTGTGCTGTTGCAATCGACGATCAAATTGCAAACCTTGCAAGGTGCGTTTCCAATGCGCTTGCGTTGGAACTTTCACCGCTTGATGCTGGATCAAAGCATGGGCTTTTATCAAGACGAATTTGCAGGACGGGTGTCAGCAAAAGTCATGCAAACCGCTTTAGCCGTACGTGACAGCGTGATGAACGTCAGTGACATGGCCGTGTACGTGCTGATTTATCTGCTCACCAGTGCCGCCATTTTGGGCAGCTTTGATGCGTGGCTGATCGTGCCGTTTGCATTCTGGATGGTTGCCTTTTTCAGCTCGCTGGTGTATTTCATCCCCCGTTTGGGCAAAACCGCGCAAGCACAAGCAGATGCGCGTTCACTCATGACGGGACGAGTCACCGATGCCTATTCCAACATCGCCACAGTGAAACTGTTTTCACACGGTCGCCGCGAAGCCGCTTATGCCAAATCCGCCATGCGCGAATTCATGACCACCGTGCACCAACAAATGCGCTTGGTCACGCAGCTCGAAACCACCAATCACGCCCTGAACATGATCCTCATCGCAGGCACAGTCGGATTGTCTTTGTGGCTGTGGTCAGGCGCACACATTGGTGTTGGTGCAGTCGCCGCAGCCACCGCAATGGCGTTGCGGCTGAATGGTTTATCCCATTGGATCATGTGGGAATCCGCCAGTTTGCTCGAAAACATGGGCACGGTACAAGACGGCATGAGCACTTTGTCGCGCAAGCACGCCATTGTTGATGCCAATGACGCGACAGAATTACAAGTCACCGCAGGGCACGTTGAGTTCAAAAACGTTAATTTTCATTACGGTGAAAATAAAAACCTATTGGAAAACCTCAGTTTAAACATCAAAGCAGGCGAAAAAATAGGCCTCGTCGGCCGCTCGGGCGCAGGCAAAAGCACCATTGTCAACTTACTCTTGCGCTTTTATGACGTGCAATCAGGGCAAATCCTCATCGACAATCAAGACATCCGTCACGTCACACAAAACTCTTTACGCGCGCAAATTGGCATGGTCACACAAGACACCTCTTTGCTGCACCGTTCGGTACGCGACAATTTGACCTATGGTCGCCCAGAAGCCAGTGAAGCCGACATGCACCTCGCTGCAAAAAGAGCTGAAGCACTTGAATTCATTGAGCTTCTATCCGATGCACAAGGCAGAACAAGCTTCGATGCGCATGTCGGCGAACGTGGCGTGAAGCTCTCAGGCGGTCAACGCCAACGCATCGCCATCGCCCGTGTCATGCTTAAAGACGCCCCCATATTATTACTCGATGAAGCCACCAGCGCACTGGATTCCGAAGTTGAATCCGCCATTCAAGCCAGCTTGTATGAGTTGATGGAAGGCAAAACGGTGATCGCAATTGCCCACCGCCTCTCCACCATCGCCGCCATGGATCGACTGGTGGTGTTGGATGAAGGAAAAATCATCGAACAAGGCTCGCATGCAGAACTCTTGGCGAAAAATGGTTTGTATGCGCGGCTATGGATGCATCAAAGCGGCGGATTTTTAGGGGAGGAATGACCCTCAACACGATCATTAAAAAAGCAAAAACCCTTTTTTGCTTTTTTTTGTGCCCGCCACAAACACCCACTAAAATTAAAAAGACATCAAACAATGCGCGATGAAAGACTTAAAAAATAAACACCTTTTTTTCATCATTGCCCCAGCTAAAAAATGATCCTTTCTAAATCCGCGCAAAACATTGTGCGTCCATTTCCATTTTTTGGCGAAGATTGGACCCGATTGGTGCATACTTGATGAAAGAATATCGGTATAGTGGCGGGTTTAAATTCAGCAAAACCCCATGAATCAAGCCTCCTGCGTGACATCGGCCGCATCATGGGTATCGGATCGCCCAACCATTAACATCAAGGAAGCGAAACCTGTTTAAAAAACAACCCTATTGGGGCAAAGTCTAAAAACAATGTGTGCAGCCCTCTCATGGGTTTGCTTAATTTTTGTCAGATTTCTCAGGCAAAAATTCCAACTTAAACCACGGAAAAAATAGAGTTTTACTTTTTCCGTATTTCCATAAGAATCAATTTTCAATGAATACAACCGAACACCACGACAAATTAATGCCCGCATTTGACCCTCGTGAATTGACCATGTCTGTTTTAATGACACCCGACATGGCCAATTTTTCAGGCAATGTGCACGGCGGTGTGATTTTAAAACTGCTTGATCAAGTCGCTTATGCCTGTGCCAGCCGTTACGCGGGTTGTTACGTCGTGACTTTGTCCGTCGATCAAGTCATGTTTCGACAACCGATTCATGTTGGTGAAATGGTGACTTTTTTGGCCAGTGTCAATCATGTGGGTCGCACATCGATGGAAATTGGCATTAAAGTGGTCGCAGAAAACATTCAAAACCGCAGCGTTCGCCACACCAACAGTTGCTACTTCACCATGGTGGCGATGCAAGATGGCAAAGCACAAGCAGTGCCCGAACTCAGCTTGGATAACCCCACTCAAGAACGTCGATTTTATGCAGCGGGTCTGCGCAAGCAAGCACGTTTAGACACCGAAATTGCGCGTCGCCAATTGAAAAACACATAATCATTTCACCAATTATTGCACTGTTTAATTCAACAAGTCTTGGTATGCTTGACCCACTATCGCCTGTACAAAAAAACATCGTCAAGCATGGCACGATGGATTGTTTAGTGAAACCTCCATAAAATAAAAAAAGCAATTCATTTCATGAATTGCTTTTTTAAAACGTCAAACCCTGCACTTAGCTTTGAGGAACATTAAAAAACATTTACAAAAACATCGACTTATCCTATTTTTCAAAGTGGGGCTGACTCTTTGCATGACCAGCCCACACCGTCATCATCACCCCGACGACCGTCACCAAACCACCCAGTAAAACCATGATATGCAAGCGTTCACCCAAAATCAAAGCGCTGAACAACACGCCCGACAACGGCGTTAAATTAATGAATGGTGCCGTGCGCGCAGCACCAATCACTTTCACACTGTCCGTGAACCACGTGTAAGCTGTCGCGGTGCCAAAAATGCCCAAATAAAACAAACACATCCATGCTGTCCATGAAAAATGGGGAATCAATTGCCATGGCGTTTCACCCACGGCTGCAATCCCCAACAACACCATCCCGACCACACTCGCATAAAAAGTGGTCACCAACGGCGATAAACTTTGCGTCGCCTGTCGACCGATGAAGGTATAAGCCGTCCATGACACCACGCAACCCAAAATAAGCAGCTCACCCAGCCCAATCTCGCCTTGCAGCAGACGCTCAGGATGACCATTGCTGATGACCAGCACACAACCGATCAAAGCCAGCACAATCCCAGTCCCTTTGAGCCACGTCATGCGCTCCTTGTAACCAAGCCATGCCACCAAAGCCACCAAAACAGGATTAAAAGCAATCACCAATGCACCACGCCCAGCACTGATGTATTTCAACCCCGTCAAAAAACAATAGCTGTACAAAAAAATCCCTGTAAACCCTAGCCAAAACAAGGTCATGGCATTTGATCTGTTCAATCGAGGCCAGCGACCTTCATGTCGCCACACCACCCAAGCCAAGGCCGCCACTGCAATTGAAAAACGAACAAAAGCCCCTGTGAAAGGAGGCACTTCTTGCACCAAGACATGCGCCGCCACCCATGTGCCGCCCCAAAACAAGGTCGTTAAAATCAATTTAAAATACACCAAAGTGTGGTTATCACGTGACATGGTCAGCCCAACTTACTGAAAATATAAAATACAGCATTCAAAATATCCAAAGCAATCTGCTTTTAATTTAAGTTAAGTGTTTGTTTTTAAATACAATATGCATTTTAAGTTCATCCAGTGAGCTTATAGCAAGCTTATAACAAGCATTCAAAACGTTAAAAAAACGAGTAATAAAAATAAAAAATTAACGAAAATTAAACAAAATATTTAAACCGCTCTGGATTTTTATAATCTGAATCAATCGAGCAGTATAACTAAAAAACGACACTTTCTTTGCGCCTTGCCTTCATTTAAAAAAATAAAATCCCCTTTAAAAAGTGCATAAGGTGTGGATAACTTTTTGAAAGCTGTGGATAAAAAGTGAACAGATTTAAAAGTTTTTTTTCTTTGATCAAATGCCATTTTTTTATCAACACACAACCCACAACTCAAAATAAGACTTAAGATTTTGAAACAATTGATTTAATTAATCTTATCCACAGTTTTGACTTTAGAATATAAAAACAGTTTTAATAAACAGATTTTATTGATATAAGTCAAAGAACAACTTAAAAACTTAAACCCTCTAAAAAATAAAGATCGCTTTAACCCTTCACTTCAACCCTTACAGGGCTGGTACAATGCGTACTTTATTGTTTCATTGACGAACGCCATGCCCCATTCACAATCCGTGCGCATCACTGAATTGCGCTTACCCATTGACCACTCAACCGAAGACTTGCATAAAGCCATCGTTCAAAGGTTAAACATGGGTGAACATCAAGTGCTTGAATACACTTTATTCAAACGCAGCTACGATGCACGTGGGAAAAACGCCATTATTTTGCTGAGTTACATCGTGGATGTGGTTGCGGACGATGTTGAATCCGTTTTAAAACAATTTACAGAAGATAAAAAAATCACCCGAACTCCTGACACTGCTTACCATTTCATTGGTCATGCACATGCCTCATTTTCTGAAAAAAAACGCCCAATTGTCGTTGGTTTTGGCCCTTGTGGTATTTTTGTGGCATTGATTTTGGCGCAAATGGGTTTAAAACCCATCGTTTTGGAACGTGGTCAAGCGGTTCGTCAAAGAACACAAGACACGTGGGGTTTGTGGCGTAAAAAAATCTTAAATCCTGAATCAAATGTTCAATTCGGTGAGGGTGGCGCAGGCACTTTTTCGGATGGCAAGTTGTACAGCCAAATCAAAGACCCAAAATTCTATGGTCGAAAAGTGTTGCATGAGTTTGTGAAAGCCGGCGCACCAGAAGAAATTTTGTATGTCAGCAAACCGCACATCGGCACGTTTCGCTTGGTGAGCATGGTTGAAAAAATGCGCGCAGAAATGATTGAATTGGGGGCTGAAGTGCGATTTGGCGCACGCATGACCGATGTGTTGATTGAACAAGGGCAGGTTCAAGGTGTTCAGTTGGCCGATGGTGAGGTGATCGAATCCAACCATGTCATCATGGCATTGGGGCACAGCGCCCGTGACACGTTTGAAATGTTGCATAAACGCCGTGTGTTCATGGAACCCAAACCTTTTTCGGTTGGTTTTCGCATCGAGCACCCGCAATCACTCATTGACCAAGCCCGTTTTGGCAAATATGCAGGTCATCCGATTTTAGGGGCAGCCGATTACAAGCTGGTTCATCACGCCAGTAATGGACGTGCGGTGTACAGCTTTTGTATGTGCCCTGGCGGCACCGTGGTGGCTGCGACTTCAGAACCCAATCGTGTGGTCACCAATGGCATGAGTCAATATTCGCGCAATGAACGCAACGCCAATTCTGGCATTGTGGTCAGCATCAACCCATCGGATTATCCTGCAACAGATCCAAATGACGCGGCTTTGGCAGGCATTGAGTTTCAACGTTTTTGGGAAAGTCGAGCATTTGAATTGGGTGGTGGCGATTATTCAGCACCCGCACAATTGGTGGGTGATTTCGTTGC
The DNA here is from genome assembly GCF_003339525.1 of Ephemeroptericola cinctiostellae. Lineage (GTDB taxonomy): Bacteria > Pseudomonadota > Gammaproteobacteria > Burkholderiales > Burkholderiaceae > Hydromonas > Hydromonas cinctiostellae. Next base: position 444,776 of record NZ_CP031124.1, read on the forward strand.
AAAACAAGCCTCAAAAGAGTTTGGCAAAGTGCAGCCATCGTATAAACCGGGGGTAACCCTCGGCAGTTTAGACACCAGTTTGCCTGATTACGCCATTGCTGCGATTAGAGAAGCTTTGCCTGCATTTGACAAGCAAATCAAAGGTTATTTTTTACACGATGCCGTGCTCACGGGGGTGGAAACACGCACTTCATCGCCATTGCGCATCACGCGAGGTGAAGACATGCAAAGTCTAAATGTCAAAGGGTTGTACCCAGCAGGCGAAGGGGCGGGATATGCGGGTGGCATTTTATCCGCAGGTGTCGATGGCATCAAAGTGGCTGAGGCTGTGGGGGCCAGTTTGTTGGGCTTGAATGGCATTTAAAAAGAGGACGTGTGCAACGTGCTTATTTTAAAATATCGATCGAAAACAGTTTGACTTTAAGTATAGTTTATTCATAACCCATTGATTTATTTTAATTTTCCGTTTTTGATCACGGCATAAAAATAAAAGGTATCTCATGTCATTGCGCATTTTGGTTATTCATGGCCCCAATTTAAATCTACTCGGAACACGTGAACCCGAAGTGTATGGTTCGACCACTCTAACGGACATCAATGACCATTTAAAGGCCGTTGCTGATAGTTTGGGTGTGCATTTGGAAGCCATTCAACATAATGTTGAAGGCGAATTGGTTAATATAATCCACAGTGCACGTGGGCAATTTGACGCCATCATCATTAATCCAGCAGCGTACACACACACCAGCGTGGCTTTGCGAGATGCCCTTGCTGGGATTGCCATGCCTTTTGTTGAAGTGCATATTTCAAATGTTCATCAGCGAGAAACGTTTCGACACCACTCGTATTTGTCGGACATTGCGATTGGTGTGATTTGCGGTTTGGGCGCATATGGCTATGAAGCGGCCTTGCGTTTTTTAGCCCAAAGAAAAATATAATTGTATGATTATTAATGATTATTGATGCTTGTTAAGGCATAAAATACCCCCCTTTCTTTGTGACGAACGCACGTTCTATTATTAAAGTGATTTTGATTTTTAGCGCATATTCGGCGAAATTAAACTACACTTAATAAAAGATAAGCGATATAATTGATCCCTCACACATTAGAAGCGCAACAGAACAAGCGTTGCTGCGCCATCATTTAGGCGGCGTGTCCTCAAATAATTCAACACGCGCCACACCTCAAGGAGCGATTTTTCATGGACTTACGTAAACTTAAAACCTTGATTGACTTGGTTTCTGAATCTGATATTTCTGAATTAGAAATCACCGAAGCCGAAGGTAAAGTACGCATCGTCAAAGGTGGTGCTCAGGTTATGGTCGCAGCACCCCAGTACACCGCAGCACCTATCGCCACTGCCCCAACAACAGCGGCTGTGGCCGCCGAGGCTGCACCTGTTGTTGAAACAGGCCACACCGTCAAATCACCGATGGTGGGTACGTTTTACACAGCATCCTCTCCAGGCTCTGCTGCATTTGTTGAAATTGGTAGCAGTGTTAAAAAAGGCGAAACAGTGTGCATCATCGAGGCGATGAAATTGCTCAATGAAATCGAAGCGGATGCCGATGGCATCATCAAGAAAATTTTGGTTGAAAATGGACAACCTGTTGAATTTGGTCAACCTTTGTTCATCATCGGTTAAAGTCTCTGGATGTCACTCGGTGTTTTGAGTGGCATGTTAATATCGCAAACAAATGCACAGAGATGCAACAGACTTCACATCCTTTTATCGCCGCCGTTGTTGTCATCATTAAAGCGCCAGCGCGGCGCGCATGAAAAGAGAGCACACTATGTTTCAAAAAATTCTCATCGCCAATCGTGGCGAAATCGCTTTGCGCATCCAGCGCGCCTGCCGTGAAATGGGCATCAAAACCGTCGTGGTGTATTCTGAGGCGGATCGCGAAGCCAAATACGTCAAGTTGGCCGATGAAGCCGTTTGCATCGGGCCAGCGCAGTCTGCGCAAAGTTACCTGAACATGACCGCCATCATTGCTGCGGCCGAAGTCACGGACGCACAAGCGATTCATCCTGGTTATGGTTTCTTATCTGAAAATGCAAACTTCTCGCAACGCGTTGAAGAGTCTGGTTTTGCTTTTATCGGGCCAACGGCTGATTCAATTCGCATCATGGGTGACAAAGTTGCAGCCAAGCAAGCCATGATTAAATCGGGCGTGCCCACTGTACCAGGCTCACCCGAAGCACTGGGCGATGATCCAAAAGAGATCATTCGCATGGCGCGCGACATCAAATACCCTGTCATCATCAAAGCCGCTGGCGGCGGCGGCGGTCGTGGCATGCGTGTGGTGCACTCGGAAGCGGCGTTGTTGAATGCCGTGGCCATGACCAAAACCGAAGCCGGTGCTGCATTTGGTAACCCGCAAGTGTACATGGAAAAATTCCTGACCAATCCACGTCACGTTGAAATTCAAATCCTTGCCGACACGCATGGCAATGCGATTTACTTGGGTGAACGCGACTGTTCATTGCAACGTCGCCATCAAAAAGTCATCGAAGAAGCACCTGCGCCAGGCATTCCACGCAAACTCATCGATAAAATCGGCGCACGTTGTGCAGCGGCCTGTAAAACGGTGGGCTACCGTGGCGCAGGGACATTTGAGTTTTTGTACGAAGACGGTGAATTCTATTTCATTGAAATGAACACCCGTGTGCAAGTCGAACATCCTGTGACCGAAATGATCACGGGCGTGGACATTGTGCAAGAGCAAATCCGCATTGCCGCAGGTGAAAAATTGCGTTATACGCAAAAAGACATCGTCATTCGTGGACATTCGTTTGAATGTCGCATCAATGCTGAAGATGCCTTCAAATTCACCCCAAGCCCAGGCCGCATAACAACGTGGCATGCCGCAGGTGGCCCAGGCATCCGTGTGGATTCTCATGCGTATACGAACTATTTTGTGCCACCACATTATGACTCGATGATCGGTAAATTGATTTCATATGGCGACACGCGTGAACAGGCGCTCAACCGCATGCGCACTGCATTGTCGGAAATGGTGGTCGAAGGCATTTCAACCAACATCCCACTGCATCGTGAAATGATGGAAGACAAAGTGTTTCAAGAGGGTGGGTTTAACATCCATTACCTTGAACACAAGCTCGAAAAGCGCAATACTTAACACCCATTCACGTGAAACCTTTTTTCACGTGGGGTTTTGGCATTTGATAGGTCGTTCATTTCATTCAAGTGCTTGCTAAATAAACGAAAACAGTAAACCAGCCCGTTTCAGTCCAACTGAAATGGGCTGGTTTACTGTTGTGTAAAGGTCATATTTATGTGGACAGAAGTTTTAATCAGCATTGACGAAGCGCATGCTGAAGATTTATCCGACGCGTTGATGGAAGCGGGTGCTTTATCGGTTTCCGTTGAAGATGAAAATGCGGATACTGAGGCCGAAGTGCCATTGTACGGAGAGCCAGGCATGGAGCCCACCACGCACGCATGGCAGCAATCGCGCTTGGTGGTTTTGGTGGAAGCCGAAACAGACATTGAACACATGCTGGACGTTGCATTTGATGCCTTGGATTTGCCTGTACCCGCATTTGAAACGCGCACCGTGGAAGCTCAGGACTGGGTGCGATTGACGCAAAGCCAATTTGAACCCATTGGCATTACCGATAACCTGTGGATTGTGCCAACATGGCATGATGCGCAAGATGAGGCTGGTCGCATCAATTTACGCCTCGATCCAGGCCTTGCTTTTGGTACGGGCAGTCACCCGACCACACGCGTGTGTTTGCAATGGCTGGCATCAGAAATGCCTGAAAAACTCAAAGGTTCGACGGTTCTCGACTATGGCTGTGGCAGCGGCATCCTTGCCATCGCTGCAAAAAAACTCGGTGCAGGTGATGTGATTGGCACAGACATTGACCCTCAAGCGGTACAAAGCGCGATGGACAATGCGGTTGCAAATGACACTGAGGCGACTTTTGTATTGCCCGATGGCATGATTGATGGCGCCACCTATGATGTGGTGGTCGCAAATATTTTATCCAACCCTTTAAAATTATTGGCTTCTGCTTTGGTCAGCCGTGTCGGTCAAGGTGGACATTTGGTGTTGTCAGGCATCCTTGAGCGTCAAACCGATGAGCTCATCGAAGCCTATGCACCGTATATGAAAATGGCCTTGTGGCGCGCAGACGATGGCTGGATTGCACTGGTTGGGCAGAAGGCTTGATGTTCTTTATGGCTTCAAAGACGACAAAAAACGGGCATTGTGCCCGTTTTTTTAATGTGTGTTCAATCTGCGTTTAGGGTACTTTGATACAAGGTACTGTGTAAATCTGTGGTTTCACGGTAACCACGGCAAAATCGGCTGGCAAAAAGGTTGATGAGTGGGTCGGACATGCCGTTTAAAAAAGCGTAATTCACATTGTCGAGGCGGTGGTGCAGCATATGGTGTTTACGTGGCAATACCAGCCAAAATCTTTGTAGCGCCATTACCACGGGCGCGTTGCTGTTGTGGCACAAAAAATGTGAAACCTCTGCAGCCGACGACAACACGCCAAAATATGCTAAAAAACACAGCAACCATGGCGAGAGCATGCCCATCAAAAATACCACTAGCGTCAAAGCCAAAACAAAAAACAGCCAAATTTTGTAACCTGATTCATCGAGGTACACGCGCCAAATGGGCTTGTCTTGATAGCGCGGTGTGTCATGGTGCAGGTGAAAAGCGGCGATGAACGGCCCGACGCGTGAGGCATAGTGGTCATTGTGGTCCATGTACAGGTGCACCATGCCGTTGACGAAATCCGCCACGGCGAAGGCGAGTACAAAAAGTACAACGTGCATCAGTACAGACACATGCCCTGTCCACGCCGCGCCGAGTAAAACCGCCTGTAAACCGACGTTGGCATAAGACACCCCATGGTTGATGCGTTGGTACATGGGTTTTTGGGCATAAGCCACCATGGCAGTGCAAAATTGAATCTGCTTGTCGCTCCATTGGGGCTCAGCCACGGTCGCACCTCATTTAGACCTCAACGCAATCAACGAAATAGCACATTTTTCCGTCAACCGTGGTTTTTATCAAACCGTGCACGTCCTGCTCAAAACCCGGAAACTGCCCATTAAATTCCAGTGCAAAATGTAAAAACTCAATGATCAATTGATTGAAACGTTCACCAGGAACAAGTAAAGGAATGCCTGGGGGATACGGTGTGACCAGTGAACCCGTGATGTGTTCTGTGGTCAAATCCAGTACGTTCACGCGCGTGTATTGACGGCGTGCCATTTTTGCCCATGCATCGGCGGGGCGCATGGCGGGGATGACGGGCTCGATGTACATGTCGTGCTGGATGCGAGCGATGTCATGGGCTTTATAAGCCTCATGAATTTGCTGGCACAAGTCTTTCATGCCAAGCTTGGCGTAGCAGGGGTTTTCTTTGATGAATTCGGGGAAAATTTTAACCAAAGGTTTGTTGTCGTCGTAAATGTCCTTGAATTGCTGTAATTCAGTCAGCAACGTGTTCCACTTGCCTTTGGTGATGCCAATGTTGAAAATCAAGAAAATCGAGTATAAACCGACTTTTTCAATGATGATGCCGTAGTCTGCAAGGTAATTGGCCACCAATGTGGCGGGGATGCCCATGTCGGCAAAATCACCATCGATGTCTAAACCAGGCATGAGGATGGTGGTTTTGATTGGATCGAGGATGTTCATGTCTTTTTCGACACCTGAAAACCCATGCCAACGGTCGTTGGGCATGATCGCCCAATCGGATTGCTTGCCGACACCGTGCTCGGGCAATGCGTCAGGTCCCCACACTTTGAACCACCATGAGTTGGCATATTCTTCATCGGCCTTGTGCATGGCGTGGCGGAAGTCCATTGCTTCGAGCAGGCTGTCGTTGGTCAAGGCTTGTCCGCCTTCGCCTTCCATCATGGCTGCGGCGACGTCACATGAAGCAATGATCGAATATTGCGGGCTGGTGGAGGCGTGCATGAGGAACGCCTCGTTGAAACGGTGGCGATCCAGCGGTTGTTCAACGGCATCTTGTACGAGGATTTGCGAAGCTTGTGACAATGCGGCGAGCAGTTTGTGCGTCGATTGGGTGGCGAAGACGGTGGAGTATTGCGTGCGACCCGAATCACCATTGATCGAATAATAGTTGTCGTAGAAGGTGTGAAAGTACGCGTGGGGCATCCATGCTTCGTCAAACATCAGGGTTTGCACTTTACCGTCGAGCATTCTTTTGATTGCTTGCGCGTTGTACATCACGCCATCGTAGGTGCATTGGGTCAGCACGAACAGGCGTGGTTGTGCTGTTTTATCTTCAATGAAAGGGTGTTCATTGATTTTTCGTTGGATGGTTGCCATCGAAAATTCAGATTTTGGGATCGGGCCAATGATGCCAAATTTATTTCGTGTGGGGGTGAGGAACACCGGAATGGCACCCGTCATGATGATGGCGTGCAGGCTGGACTTATGGCAGTTTCGATCAACGATGACGATGTCGTTCGGCGCCACATTGGCGTGCCAAACCATTTTGTTCGACGTGGATGTGCCGTTGGTGACGAAAAAACAGTGGTCGGCTTTGAAAATTCGCGCTGCATTGTCTTCGGATTCACGCACCGAACCCGTGTGCAGCAAAGGCTGACCCAATTCTTCGACGGAGTTGCATACGTCTGCGCGCAGCATGTTTTCACCAAAAAATTGATGGAACAATTGACCGACAGGGCTTTTTAAAAAAGCCACACCGCCCGAATGCCCTGGCGCATGCCATGAATACGATGAGTTTTGCGCATAATTGACCAAACGCCCAAAAAAAGGTGGGAATAAATCATCGAGGTAGGTTTTCGCTTCGCGCAAAATATGGCGCGCCATGAATTCATTGGTGTCCTCGAACATGTGAATGAAGCCGTGCATTTCACGTGTGATGTCGATCGGTAAATGGCGTGAGGTGTGTGTGCGACCATACAGAAAAATAGGGATGTCGGCGTTGCGCTGACGGATTTCAGTGACCAAGCTGCGCAAGTCGCGGATGGTTTGTGATGCCATTTCGTCGCAATGTTGTTCGCCATTCTCAGGTTCATCGATCGACACAATGAATGCGCTGGCACGCACGGCTTGTTGTGCCAAACCAATGAAGTCGCGTGAATGGGTCATGGCGACCACTTCGGTGCCAAGGGCTTCGATGGCCTCACCCAGTGCGCGCATACCAGTACCCGCGATGTTGTCCGAGCGGTAATCTTTATCGACAATGATGACGGGAAAATTGAATTTCATGGCTGTCCTTTTAACAAAAGGGTAAAAATGAACTTGAATGATGCAGGTTGTTGTGCAAGGCATGTGCCTTGTCACCATCTGTGCATGCAGCGTGTAATTTTACGCTCAAGTCAAAAAAATACGGGATGATTTTTGAAGGAATTAAAGCAAATGGGGGTTATGCAGGCGTTCTTGCCCAAAGGTCGAGGTTGGACCGTGACCCGGTACGAATTGAATGCCATCGCCTAAAGGCAATAATTTTTCTTTGATGCTGCGAGTCAAATCGGCATGATTGCCTTGTGGAAAATCAGTGCGACCGATCGAGTTTTGGAATAACACATCACCGACCCATGCCAATTGCGCCTCTTTGGAATGAAACACAACGTGACCTGGGGTGTGTCCGGGACAGTGAATCACATTCAGAATGTGATCGCCCACTTGCACGGTGTCGCCGTCACTGAGCCAGTGTGTCGGGGTGAACGCTTTGGCATGACCAAAGCCAAAGCGCTGCGCTTGATCGTCCAAACCGTCCAACCAAAACTTGTCACCAATATGTGGGCCGATGATGGGCACACCATTCAGTGCCGCGGCCAGCTCTGGCGCAGCGGCGGCATGATCGAGGTGACCGTGGGTCAATAAAATTTGTGTGACATGGGCGCCTGTGTGTTCGATTTGCGCCAAAATTTTATCGATGTCACCACCGGGATCAACGACTGCGGCTTCTTTTGTGGCACTGCAGACGATGAGTGAACAATTTTGCTGAAAAGGAGTGACGGGGATGATGAGCACTTGCATGGTTTTTTTCTTCGCTTATTTCAAAAACAGGGTGTACACCGGGTTGTCGGTTTCATCCCAATAACGGTGGCCGAGTGTCGGTAGAAATTTTTTGAATTGTGCGCGGTCTGCGGCCGGCACTTGAATGCCAACCAGCACGCTGCCAAAGTCACCGCCTTGGTTGCGATACTGGAACAAGGAAATGTTCCAGTGTAAAGAGACTGAAGTCAAAAAGTTCAACAGCACACCTGCACGCTCGGGAAACTCAAAACGAAGCACCATTTCATTGATCGCGCCGGTGCATGCACCGCCAATCATGTTACGGATGTGTTGTTTGGCCAGCTCATTGTGTGATAAATCGAGGGTGGCGATGCCTTTTTTGATGAATTTTTCAGCAATTTTCGTCGAGTCACCGTGTCCAGTGACCGCGACACCGACCAACAGGTGAGCGTGCACAGGGTCGTTCATGCGGTAATTGAATTCGGTGATGCTGCGTTGTTCACCCAGCAGGTCGCACAGGTGCTTAAAAGACCCGCGTGCTTCTGGAATGGTCATGGCGAACAAAGCTTCTTGCGCTTGACCCGCATCGGCGCGGCTGGCGATGTAACGCAAACGGTCGAAATTGGTGTTTGCACCAGAGGCAATGGCCACCAGATGTTTGTTTTTCCAACCGTGTTGTTCCGCATAGGCCTTCATGCCTGCGATCGCAAGTGCGCCAGAGGGTTCGAGGATGGAGCGCGTGTCTTGAAACACATCTTTAATGGCGGTGCTGATGTCATCGGTGGTGACGCTGATGTAGTCGTCGACATACAGTTTGGCAAGGCGGAAGGTTTCTTTACCGACCAATTTAACGGCGGTGCCATCGGCGAAGATGCCGACGTCTTTTAAAGTCACGCGTTTGTTGGCTTTGATCGATTGCGCCATGGCATCCGAATCGACACTTTGCACGCCGATGATTTTGACATCAGGGCGAACCAATTTGATGTAGGTGGCAATCCCAGCGATCGCGCCGCCACCGCCAATGGGCACGAAAATGGCGTCCAAATGCGTGGGGTGTTGGCGCAAAATTTCCATGCCCATCGTGCCTTGCCCTGCGATGACATCGGGGTCGTCAAAAGGATGGGCGAATGTCAGCTTGTGTTCTTTTTCGAGTTTGAGTGCGTGATCGTAGGCATCGGTGTATGAGCCACCGTGTTGAACAACTTCAACATACTCGCCACCGAAGCGTTTGATGGCTTCAATTTTGATCGCAGGTGTGGTTTCAGGCACAACAATGATGGCTTTGCATTTGAGTTTGGCGGCAGAAAACGCCACACCTTGTGCATGGTTGCCTGCTGAAGCTGTGATCACACCTTGTTTGAGTTGTGCGGGGGTGAGCTGCGCCATGCGGTTGTATGCGCCACGAATTTTGTATGAAAACACTTCATGGTGGTCTTCGCGCTTGAGAAAGACGTGGTTGTTGATCTTTTTCGAGAGCTGTGGGGCAAACTCCAGCGGGGTTTCGTCCGTCACGTCGTACACGCGAGCGGTCAAGATTTTCTTTAAATAGTCGATTTGCGGCATAATGGCACTCATGAAGTTGTGGCGCATGGGAGGGTCAATTGTTGCACGCCAGCATAAAGTGCAAGGTTAACAGGTTCACCTCGACACAGCAAGCCCACAATACTTTAGAAGTGTTTAATTTTGTGTGAACGGCGTCTAATTGTCTGACATCGTGCACAAAAAGTGTCAGTTGCATGCGCATGTGAAATGGGGCTGACACTTATTTTGATGAGAAAGTTGCCCATGCCCGATTGGTTGAACACTGCGCTTGCTTATTTTGCTTTGCCTGACATTGGATTGCCTGCTATTTTTGTGGTGGCTTTTGTGTCTGCGACGTTGTTACCGATGGCCACTGAACCTGTGTTGTTTGGTTTTGTGAAACTCAATCCAGATCAGTTTTGGCTGGCCATTGTGGTGGCGACGATGGGCAATACATTGGGCGGTATGGTCACTTATTGGATGGGTTGGGGGGCAAAAAATGCGTTGGCCAAGCAAAAGCCTGTCAAGCATTTGCAGTGGTTGAAGCGGGTGGGCTCTCCTGTATTGCTGTTGTCATGGGTGCCCGGAATTGGCGATGCGCTGTGTGCCATGGCGGGTTGGCTGAAACTGCCTTGGCGTGGTGTGTTGTTGTGGATGGGGCTGGGCAAGCTGGTGCGTTTTATTGTCGCCACCGCGTTTTTGTTGTGGGTTCCAGATGGTTTTTGGCAGGCACTGTTGCAGCGTATTTTTTAATAACCATAAAATTGTCTGGGAGACACCGATGATTTTCATCGATTTAGAAACATTTCGTAAGCATAAACTCAACGACATTGCAGCAGGACATTTTGAAACGCCTTTGGGTGAGGTCACACAAGTGACGGAGCTGATTTTGAATCACCCGCATTCACAATCCAAGGTGTTCTCATCCGCAATTTTGGACGACATTTGCGCGAAAGTGGGTGAAGTGGCATGGGCGCAAGTATCGCCCAAGCCACAGCCGAACACATCGACAGAAACACAATATGAGTCGCAGCGTCCGTGGCTCTTCATCGCTACGTACATGTACCCTGCAGGTGGACACACCAAGGTGATGGAGGATTACATCAAGTTGGCCAATGGTCGACGGTGCATTGTGCTGTTGACCAACATCGCCAACGGTGATCCTGTGGTGCATCGCGATCAATTGTATGTCGAAGAAGTGAAACATTTGGGTGCGCAGGCAGACATCAGCATCACAGGTAATTTGACCGAAAAGTTGCGCTGGCTGCAAACCAAAATAGTAGAGTTGAATCCAGCGAAAACCTTTTTGTTCAACCATTATTATGACAGCGTGGCTGTTGCCGCCAGCGTTGTTGCGCCGAGTGGCACGGCTTATTTTTTACACCATGCCGATTATAAATTTTCGTTGGGTGTGCAGTCCAAACATTTGAACCACATTGATTTTCATGCGGCAGGATTGTGTTTGTGCCGAGATAAACTCAAAGTGCCGAATCAAGTGTATTGGCCGTTGTCAGCCACTGACATGGGCGTTCGAGCAGAAGACAGTTTTTATAAGAATGGCCGTTTGACCACTGCCACATCGGGCGCGTATCACAAGTTTACCTCACCTTACCCGTACAAATATGTTGAGCTCATTCCACACATCATCCGCACCACGGATGGTTTTCATGTGCACATTGGTGAGTTGACGGCTGAAGTGATGGCAGAGATTGAGCAGCATTTGGCGAGTAACGGTGTGCCTCGTGAACGTTTCATTTATGTGCCCGTGGTGAAATCGGTGTGGCAAGCCATGAGCGATTATGGTGTTGACGTCTACATGCCATCATTTCCGACGGGCGGCAACAAAGCCTCGATTGAGGCCATGGGCAGCGGCACGCCCATGTTGTCTCATTTGGGCATGGGACCCTTTCGGTTTATTTTGGGCGGTGATTTTGCCATGTACCCTGAAGCGGTGCGCTGGAAACACCCCGATGAACTGTTTGATGGCTTGCGGCAACTGAACCATGTGGATGTGCTCAAAGCGCATCGACTGAAAGCGCGCGCAAATTATGATGCCCATTATGCCGAACACTTCACGCGTGCACTCATCAATGACGTCAACCTGGAGCACGAAGGATTGCACAGCATTCACATTGACACTGTTGACCCAGTGGATGCACAAGATTTTATTTTTAATGAGCATTACAACCCCTGACGCTTGGCACTAAAGAGCAGGGTGTATTGCTCCAATGTGCGCTTTAATTTCTTCGATTTTGAGTGTCAATTGGTTTAAAAATTTATAGCGAATGCCATCATCGTATTCATTTTGATCGAGGTTGTCCAGTTGCTCGATTGAATGGGCTGTGTTGAGCGGAGGATTCAAAGGCATTTGGGTCGATGAGTGTGGGAGGGGCGTTCCTTGGGTGATGTAATGGTTGATGCGGAAAAAGTTCTGTGAAGGAAGCTCGTCATTCGCCAACCCTTGGGGGGTTAATGGCCGCATGTTCTCATCGCAAGTCCCATCGCTTGTTGAAAAATAATGTGCGTTGATGTTTTGTACGTTCCCGTTTTGTCGACCTCGCACAATCGACTTAATCTGGCGATTGGTATGAAAATGGGGGTGACTGTGGCGGGTGTACTCCTCTAACAACAAGCCATCAGGTGCTGTGAGGTGACCGCTACTGCCATAACATGTCCAATAAACGGCAAGTGCGGATAGTTTTTTGTCTTCATAGAGCGTTAAAGCATCTTTGATGTTGGCATGCTGTACGGGAAATAAAAAATCATTACCGTCAATATACGCCATCCAATCGACTTCAGGTAAATACTGATGGATGGAGTCGGTATAGGCCTCGTGTTGGGAAACAGAGGCATCGATATCTTTCACATAGACAGGGTAATGCTGGGCGATGTCATGCAAGGTTTGACTCATGCCATCATTACTTTGATGTGCATAAATATACAGACGGTTAAAGCCGACGCACAAATGAAAGGCAATCCATTCAATGATGTATGGATTGCGATCACGTTGAATGCTGGTGATGCCGATCTCCATTTTTTTCTCCTAGAACAATCATTTGTTGTAATGTGAGCTTGATGTTGAAGTAGTGAGTGATCGATTTTAGGCTCGTATTTTTTATAATACTACATTAAGTTTTATTTTTTTAATTGGTTTTTTGTAATAAATATTCACTTTGATTTGACTTGGTTGGCGAGTGGCAGGATCTTTTTATCTTGTATGGCGTACTTATATGGCATGCTGGTGCCGTTATGGGTCATATCTTCACCACGTTATGTTGAGATTTTGACTGCAAGGATGTTTTTAAAGATGTGCAGCATGTGCACCGATGCGCGCTTTAATTTCTTCGACTTTGAGTTTTAATTTGACTAAAAATTTATAGCGAATGCCATCATCGCACTCATTGCGATCAAGGCTGTCAAAGACTTCGAGTGAGCGAATCGAATTGAAGTTCCCATCAGGGGGAATCATTTGTGATTTTTTGCGACGGTAAAAGTCGTAGCTTTGTGTCATGTAATGGTTGATGCGAAAAACCTCTTGAGACGGGTGCTCATTTCCCATCAGCTCATGACTGGTTAAAATTCGCATTTTTTCATCGAATGTACCGTCACTGGTGGCGAAAATATGGGCGGTTACACCTTGAACATGATCGTTTTTTTTACCCTTAACAATCGACTTGATGTAGCGATTGGCGTGAAAGTCTGGTTGACTGTGCCGGGTGTACTGCTCCAATAACAACCCATCTGGGTCTTCAAGGTGTCCGCTGCTGCCATAACATGTCCAGTACACGCCGAGAGCGGACAGTCGTTTGTCTTGATAGGGCGCTAATGCGTCTTTGATGTCGGCGTGCTGGACGGGGAATAAAAATTCATCGCCATCAATGTACGCCATCCAATCGACTTCAGGCAAATGGTGGTGTACCGAATCGATATAGACCGTATGCTGAGGGAAGTCATAATCAATTTCTTTCACAACCACTGGGTAGTGTTTGGCGATGCGGTGTAGTGTTTCGTTCATGCCATCGACGCTTTTGTGTGAATAAATATAAAATCGATTAAAGCCGACGCAAAGGTGAAAGGCAATCCATTCGATGATGTATGGGTTACGATCGCGTTGAACGCTGGTGATGCCGATGTCCATGTTTATCCTGAAAGTCAATGCGGTTGTTCAAATCTCTGTTTGTATGGGCTTTGAGCCCAGCAGAGAGAGAAATAAAATTCTCATGTTGTTTTTTATACATATTCCTAACGATTATACTTAATTTAAGCGGGTTTGAAATGACGGTTTCTGGTTTTTGTGCTTAAATGTACTGTTGGTTAAGTGTATATTTTTTATTAAGTATTTAGTATTAAATGGAGATCGGTATGACAATGTATTATTTAACAAACGATAACAACAGCGCAAGTTTAGAAGTCCCTCTATTATATCCACAATATGTCAATGACAGCTTCATCCTTACTGGTAATTTAGGTTCAGATACGCTGACTGGTGGTAATGCCAATGATACGGTGTATGGCGGCAACTCAGCTCCAGTTGTGAATGCCGATGGCACTTATGCGAATGATGGCAACGATGTGCTGAAAGGCGGAAAAGGGAATGATGTGCTTGAGGGGGGAACTGGCAGCGATACTTATAAATTCTCTGTCGGGGATGGCTCAGACAGCATCACAGATGCCAACTTGTTTGTTGATGCAACAGATGTGATTGAGTTTTTAGACGTGGCTTCAACCGCTGTGCTGTATAGCTATTCTGGTGATGATTTGATTATTAAATATGGCACTTCAGATCAATTGACGGTTAAGAATTATTTTGCACCCAGTGGCCGAATTGAGCAGATCAAATTCAGCAATGGCGTTGCTTTAACACCAGCACAAGTTTACAGCAGCTTGGGCATGGTTTATGAATTAGAAAATACCATCAAAGGCACAGGCGTCAGTGATGTGATAACGGGTGTAAGCGGGAAAATGAATGTCATTGCTGGTTTTAATGGCGATGACACACTCGTGGGGGCAGAAAAACGAGATGAAATTTATGGTGGTTTGGGTAATGACAGTTTATCTGGTCTAGTGGGCAACGATTATTTGGATGGTGGGGATGGCAACGACCATTTAGATGGCGGTGCTGATAATGACAAGTTGTTTGGTGCCGCTGGAAGTGATGTCTTAATGGGTGGTGTGGGTAACGACACCTTGATAGGGGGTGATGGTGATGACAGCCTGGTCGGAGGCGCAGGAGCTGATGTGCTTTATGCTGGAACGGGTAATGACACTTTGGTGGCTGATGACATAAACGACAGGCTGTATTCCGATGATGGGTTTGTGGGGGATGTGGTTAAAGTCAATGTGGATAACTATTTCCTTGGTCAAGACATCATTCAAGACCCCGATGTGACCATTCAGTATGGTACAGGTGTTAAACCATTGGCGGCGTTCATTCAAGCCATGCTGTCTTACTCACCCCTTCAAGCTCAAGGTCTGGGGCAGCCAGCAAACATTACATACAGTTTTGCCACCGTACAACAAAGTGGTTTTTTTGGGTTTGTGCCATACACGGATGCAGTCAAGAACCAAATTAGAACAGCACTCAATCATTTTGCTAAAAACACAGGCATTACTTTTGTCGAAACGGCTTCATACGATGATGCACAAATCAAGCTCTATAACCAAACAACATATGCGAACAATTCGGGATATTGGGATGGATCAACCCTCCGACTGTCTACATCGGAAGCGGACATGTCGATTGAGCCAGGAACTGTTGGGTACTATACTTTGATGCATGAGCTTGGTCATGCTTTGGGTTTAAACCATTTCAATGCTTTTTCTGATAACAATCAGGATGGCATACAGCAAACGGGAGAATTGTCCGCTTTGAACTACCGAGACACCAACGGCGTGGCTCAGACATGGGATACCAGCTTGATTATGCCCAATAGGGCAGACGTTTTCCACATCAACGATGCTTATAGTGTCATGGCTTATAATAAAGGTCAGGAGTTTCTTAATGGCCAACGGGTGACAACGCTTGGTACAGGGTATGGTTTATTTGATTTGGCGGCATTGCACTATGCGTATGGTGTCAACGCAAACTTACGGGCTGAAAGTAATACTTATGGCTTTAATGACCATTATATTTGGGATGGCGCAGGTACAGACACGTTTTCAGCTGCGAACAAAACCATTGCAGTGAATGTGGATTTAACACCCGGTTCTTGGATCTACGCGGGCACAAAGTTGTCAGATGGTGCGGCTGCAAACCTGTTGGTGGATGGTCAAGCCTTCATAGGCTTCGGTACTTACATCGAGAATGCAGTTGGCGGTTCAGGAAATGACACTTTAACGGGCAATGTGCTGAGCAATAATTTAAATGGCGGTTCAGGCAACGACAGCATCAGTGGTGGTGATGGTGGCGACGTATTGAAAGGCGGTCTGGGTACAGACAGCCTTAACGGTGGGGTTGGCAGTGATTGGGCGGATTATCGCGGCACCAGTGTGGTGGTGACGGTCGATCTCAACAGCACGGCGGCTCAAAACACCGGCGCATGGGGTACGGATACCCTTGTGAATATAGAGAATGTGTTTGGCGGGTCAGGCAATGACAGCCTGATGGGCAATGCCTTAGGTAATACGATCCGTGGTGGGTTGGGTAATGATTTCATGTCGGGTGACGTCATCGGTGGGACGGCTGGAGGCAACGATTATGTGGATTACCGTGACATCACAACGGTGGATTTAACGATCGACCTCAGCCTCACAACCGCTCAAATCACGGGTGCAGGCACAGATACTATCCTTAATTTTGAAAGCATTTACAGTGGTGCCGCCAATGACAGATTGACGGGCAACAGTTTGGCCAACCAATTGTTGGCCTATGCAGGCAACGACACCCTTAACGGTGGTTTGGGCAACGATGGTTTGCAAGGCGGTGTGGGCAACGACACCTATCTGTTCCAGCGGGGCGCGGGTGCGGATACCATCACGGAGACCGATGCGACCGCAGGCAACAGCGACTTGCTGTGGTTTGACACCAATGTGACCAGCAGTCAATTGTGGTTTCAGCACACGGGCAACAATTTGGTGGTCAGTGTGATTGGCACCAGCGATAAAGTGACCCTCAGCAATTGGTACACAGGATCAGCCAACCAAGTGGAGACCATCAAGGCTTCGGATGGTAAGACGTTGTCCAGTACCAAGGTCGATGCGTTGGTGAGTGCGATGTCTGTATTTACCATTCCAACAGCGGGCACGACCACATTACCAACCAGCTATCAAACATCGTTGAACCCTGTTTTAGCGGCGAATTGGGTTTAAGTTTTAGATCTTAGCCTTTATTGATAGAAGAGCCTTGGTTGAACATGTGTTTAACCAAGGCTTTTTTTATGAAAGCTTGTTACGCAAAAAAGAGTTTGAGCTTTTCTGTGGCGGCATTCAGGTCGGTCATCGACATGGTTTGACTGAGGTAGGCACGCCGTGCGTTGGCTTCAGCCTTGAACACCCACTCATCGCGGCTGGTGCTGTCATGGTGCAGGTGGAACAAGGGGGTGTCCATCGACACCCATTTGACCCCCAAACGTTGTGAGCGGAAGAACAGCTCGTTGTCTTCACCGCCCCAGCCGATGAAAGAGGTGTCTAAGCCACCGATGCGAAGGAATGCGCTGCGGCGAAAAATAAATGCGCCGCCCATGCTGCCCTCATACAAGACCGATGTGTCATCGGTCAGCGCGGTTTTATGGATGCCATTGAAATGGTCGAAACTGGGGGATTCTAAAAAACGTTGTTTGGTGGCGCCCGTCACGTTGATCGCGCCGTGATACGGGCAAATCACATCGTTATCGGGTGTGGTCATGATGTTGTAAATGCAGCTGCTTAATACGTGGGGGTTGGGCACGCAATCAATGTCGATGAAAAACAAGGCATCGCATTGACTGATTTTTGCGCCCAGATTGTATAAATAAGCCTTTGGAAAGAGCCCATCGTTGTAAGTGAACACGTGTTGAATGCGTGGGTTGCTGAGTCGATGCCAGTCAAATTTGGGCACCACATCGGCCTCCATCAGCCAGATGGTGTAATCGCAGTGGGCGAGGTCGAAATAGCGGAGTACGGCGTACAGGTTCTCCTCGCGTTCACTGGTGTTGCCACGGTATGACATGATGATGTCGATGTTGTGTAAAGAAATTTTGTTCATGATGGCGGGAGGGGTTCATGCAAAGTCAATGGTTGTTGACAGGCGTTTAGGCAACAAAAAATTGACGCAGCTCTTCGGCCAAGGCCTGTAATTGTTCAATGGGCATGTGTTCACTTTGGTTGCCCAGTTCAACATTGGGCATGGCCTGTTCGCGCCAACCATCACGATTCACGCTGTCGTGGTTCATGTGAAACAGCGGTGTGCCAAGGGACGACCATTTCAAACCCAAGCGGGTGGCACGGTGCAGCAGCTCACTGTCTTCGCCGCCCCAGCCTTTGAATGCCATGTTTAAACCACCCACGCGAACGAAATCTTTGCGGCGGAAAATGAAAATTCCACCTGCATTGCGTTCGTACAAAATGCTGGTGTCAGGCACCAACGCATCTTTGGTGATGCCGTTGAACATCTCATAGCGCGGTTCGGCTAGGAATTGCTGTTTGAGTGCACCCGTGACATTAATCATTTCCCAGAAGGGGCACAGCACATCATGTGCTTGAAAATGAATCAGTTCACGCACACAATCGCTCACGGCTTTGGGTTCTGCAATGCAATCCACATCGTTGAACACCAAAATGTCACTTTGACTCAACTTGGCCCCAGTGTTGTACAGCATGGCTTTTGGAAAAGGCCCCGCATTGGGAAAAAACACATGGCGAATTTTGTCATCGGACAGTCGCTTCCAGTCAAATTTGGGGGCGGCATCGGCCTCCATGACAAAAATGGTGTAGTCCGTATAGGTCAGGTCAAAATGGCGGAGCACTGCGTACAAATTGTCTTCGCGCTCAGGGGTATTGCCGCGGTACGACATGATGATGCTGGCATTAAATAGAGAAA
The DNA here is from genome assembly GCF_003339525.1 of Ephemeroptericola cinctiostellae. Lineage (GTDB taxonomy): Bacteria > Pseudomonadota > Gammaproteobacteria > Burkholderiales > Burkholderiaceae > Hydromonas > Hydromonas cinctiostellae. The sequence continues at coordinate 463,323 of NZ_CP031124.1, forward strand.
ATTTTTCAGTCATAGGAAATCCTTTGTGGGGTGTGTGGCGATTGCGTTTAATCCATGAAACGGGGTTGTAGCAAAAATCCTTGGTCTTCTTCGTTCAGCGGCCGTTTACGCAACACGAGGTTTTGGCGATCCACCACGCGCGGGGTGCGTCGTCCGGCAAGCCAATCGCCGCCATTGTCGGTTAACACCGCCACACCGTAGGCATTGTTGACACCGTATCCCGTCTCGATGATGTCAAAGCGGTGGGTGTTGAACCCATACAGCCAAAAATCATTGACGATGTGTTCCCATGTGGTGTCATTGAATGCGCGGCGATCGTCGATGTGAGACCAGGCATCATACGATAAATCAAGTGGTACGCTGATGTGCAGCGTGCCACCATCTTTGAGCAAATCCAAGCAATTTTTTAAACTTTGCTTAAAATCCTTGACGCGCTGAAAGACATCTTTGGCGATGATTTTATCAAAATAAGCAGGTTCAAGCATGGTTTGGCCAAACCGCCATGAGTTCAATGATTGTCCAAAGGGCAGTGGGGCGCCGATGTCGATTGGTAAGTCGGGGGCAAAGTCGGCACGGGCATCCACGTTACAGTAACTGTAATGCCAAGCTTCGCCAGCGCCCAGTTGCAAAGTGGTGGGCAATGCGACGCTGTGGTTGATCAAGTTGCCGATTTCGGGCGGTGTGAGTTTGGACTGAGCCAAGTAGCGTTCAATCGCGGGTTTTATTAAGGTGCGCGCTGCACTGTGTTGTGAGAACAGCTCAAAACCATTGCGCTCCAGCTCATGGCGGCGGGCATCGTCGTGTGCCAAGTCCCAACACAGCTGCGGCAATTGTTCCGTGTGGCCGTAAAGAACGGCCGCACAGATGTCGTCATCCATGTCTGTTTCCGAGAAGGTTTCGGCAATCACCACTTTACGATGAACCAAAGGGTAGGCCATGTGGGATGTTTCAATGGCCTTGGCTGAATCGGAGCGGTGCATGTTCAGTATGATTTTGCTGCGGGCGATGAGTGCATCCAGCCCTTGATTGGTCCATCCTGTTTGCTCGGCGATCTGAACGTTCAGACCCTTTGCTCGCAACGCATCCACCGTGGTTTGGTGGCGTGGGCGCATGACGCCATAGAGCAGCACGTCGATGTCTTGTTCTGCAACCGTTGGCACGTGGTGCATGTCCGCGACATAAGCCATGGGCACGTGATGAATGTCATGCACGCCCGCATGCCTGAGCGCGTGGACATTGTTCAAATGGGCGTCCCACACATGGGTGTGGATCATTTGTCGCACATAACGTTGGTTGAAGCATGTGGCCTCGTTGGCGGCCAACTCCCAGTTGTAAATGATGATGTCTGAGGCGAGTTGAGAGAGGCGAGTCCAGCTGTTCAATGGGTCAGCGGAGCTGTGCGAGCCGAGCACGATGTTGATGGCATTTGGGTTGAGCAGCGCATGGGCGGATGTCACGTCGTAGCCCAGCGAGCGGATGCCGTGGGTGAGGAGCAACATGCGTTCGGAAAAGGAGTCTTCGCCGCTTGAGAGGGCGGTGATGTGGACAGGTGGGGCGATCATCATGGTGTCAGTCCAAAAAGCGTGTTTGAGGCAACATGTTCATTTCTTCCGCGGTCAGTGCGCGCTTGCGCAGGGTGATGTTTTGCAAATCCATCATGCGTGGGGTGCGCAGGGCGATGTTCCAATCGTTGTTGTGTTCGGCAATGAATGCGCTGGCTTCGGCATTGTAAAAACTGACTGCGGTTTCAACCAATTCAAAGCGATGCGTATGCCAACGGTAGCACCACCAATTGTCGATGATGCGCGTCCATGTGTGCTCATTGAACGCGCGTTTGTCATCCATGTGTGTCCATGCACCATGTGATAAATCCAGTGGAATGGTGATTTTAAGCGTACCGCCATCTTCGAGCAAGGTCAAGCAATTCGTGAGTGTGAGCTCAAGGTCGTCCACACGTTGAAATACATTGTTGGCAACGATGGTGGTGAAATAGTTGGCTTCGCAAATCACGTGCCCAAAGCGCCATGAATGCATCGTTTCGCCCAGAGGCAGTGGCTTTGAAATGTCCAAAGGCAAATCAGGGGCAAAGTCGGCGCGGGCATCGATGTTGCAGCACGTGAATTTCCAAAACATGCCGGGGCTGATCAACAATGTTTTGGGAACAGGGGTGTTGACGTTCGGTTGATTGCCAATCAGCCGCGGCGTCTGATTGTGTTGCGCAAAATAACGCTCAATCGCGGGTTTGAGGATGTCTCGTGCTTGGCGCTTTGAAAAAATATCGAAGCCTTTTTGCTCCAAAGCATGGCGGCGATCGTCGTCATGCACCAAATCCCAGCACAGCTGTGGCAAGTCATCGACATGGCCGTGCGCCACGGCCTCACGGATGTCGCTTTCAATGGCAGTCAGCTCTGACAGCTCCGACACAACGGCTTTTTTATTGGCGAGCAAGTAACCCACGCGGGCGATTTCAAAGACTTTAATTTCATCGAGTAAATGAATGTTGAGCACCACTTTGGCACGTGCAATGTACTGATCGCGTTGTTCGCCCGTCATGCGCCCCGTGTCATTTGAGGTGAGCACATGCAGCCCTTTGGCACGAATGGCCTCGATGATGGTTTGGCGACGCCCATTGATTTCACCGTAAAACAGCACATCAATGTCCTGCATGGCCGCAACGGGCACGCGGCGCATGTCATCGACATAGCCCATGGGCACGTGATGGATGTCTTGTACACCCGCCGCTTTGAGCTGCTGCACATTGCCTTCGTTGTAATCCCACACATGGCTGTGGGTCATTTGACGCAAATACCCTGGGACGAAACGACCGATGTCCGCAGATGCGGGTTCCCAATTGTAAATGATGGTTTGATCGGTGGCTTGACGGATGGTTTTCCACGTCAACAGTTGCGAGCAAAACAAAATATTTAAGTCACCATGAAACAGCATGCCTTTTTGGTAATGCACCTCATAGCCGAGTGCGCTCAGACCTTGTTGGCAGGTCAGGATGCAATCGGTGAAAGCATCGTGCGCCGTGATGGTGGTGAGAAAAATTTTTGGCTGTGTTTGCATGGCGTGACTGTTGGCATCCTTTGGTGTTAATCTAAAAAGCGCACTTGCGGCAATTGCGCAGACTCTTCTAAAGTGAGCGCGCGTTTACGTAAAACAATGGTCATGCTGTCAATGGCGCGAGGTGATCGCATGGCGGCCTCCCAGTTGTGCCCATTGTCGTTCAATACATGCATGCCATGTTCGTTGTGCAGGCCAAAGCCTGTTTCAGCGATTTCAAAGCGGTGGGTGAGCCAACCATATTGCCACCAGTCGTCGATGATGCGACCCCATGTTTTTTCATTGAAGGCACGGCGATCCTCTGGACTTGACCAACTGTCCAGTGACATGTCCAACGGCACAACGATGTCAACCGTACCGCCATCGGCGAGCAAATCGAGGCAGTTGGTCAAGGCTTGTTTGAGGTTAGGCACTTGTTGGAAAACATGTTTTGCAATGATTTTCTCAAAATGACCCCGTTTCAAAGCCGTGTGGCCATAACGCCAAGAGTACAATTTTTGATCAAACGGGATGGGCTGACTGATGTCGATGGGTAAATCAGGTGCGAATTGGGCATTCGCATCGATGTTGCAATACGTGAAATTCCAAGCGGTGCCTGCACCAATGTGCAATGTTTTTGGTAACTCCGTGCTGTGAGTATCGGGGTTGCCCAAGCGTGGTGGCTGGCTGGTGAGTTGTGCCAAGTAGCGATCAATCGCAGGTTTCATCACGGCCGCAGCATTGCGCTGAGAGAATAACTCAAAGCCTTGGCGTTCCATTGCATGCCGTCGTGCATCGTCGTTGACCAGCTCCCAACACAATTGTGGCAGTTGGTCGATCGAGCCGCCCAGCACCGAGGCGCGAATGTCATCATCAATGTCGGTCATGGGTGCAATTTCAGACACCACCGCTTTGCTGTTGGCCAGTAAGTACGACACACGGGCGATTTCAAATACGCGAGCGACATCAAAAAAATGCATGTTCAATACGACTTTTGAGCGCGCCAGTAACTCGTCGCGTTCTTTGCCCGCCATCCAGCCGCGATCCGCTGTTGACACCACATTTAAACCTTTGGCGCGAATGGCTTCAAGCGCAGCCATGCGGCGAGGGTTGGTCACGCCATAAAACAATACATCAATATCTTGCACTTCGACTTTCGGTACGAGGCACATTTCGGGCACAAACGACATGGGCACATGGTGAATGTCATGAATGCCCGCTTGTTTGAGGGCGGCTATGTTGTTTAGGTTGTAGTCCCACACATGTGCATGGGTCATTTGACGGAAATAGCGTTGGGTGAACCACGGCACATCGATTGCAACCTGTTCCCAGTTGTAAATGATGATGTGCTCGGCCTCTTGCGACAAACGTTTCCAACTGTTGAGGTGGCTCAATTCCGAATATGAACCCAACACCACATTGATGCGATCAGGATCGAGTCGATTGTCCGCATACGTCACGTCATAGCCAAGCGAATGGATGCCGTTGACGATGAACAACAGGCATTCATAAAAGCTGTAAATGCCATTGAAGGTGGCGGTGACGTGAAACTTCGGTGCGGTCATGGACAATCTATCTTTTATGTGAAATGGATGAGCCAATGGTGAGGCGTTGCAACAGGTGATCCCTATCAGACAATGGCCTGAGCCATGATGGCGGTCAATAAAGCATCGTATTGCGCCGTGATGTCCGCATTGCCAGGCATGTAGCGGCTGAGAATCTGGCGCTGCTTGTGCAGATAAGTTTGCCAATCAGCATCGTGTTCATCAAAAGCCTTGATCAGCGCTTGTGCGCCCAGTGTTGCATCATTGCCTTGATAAAAATAACCCAAATCAGCACATTGCTCGGCATTGTGAACCAGTGGATAGCCTTGCCAACACACATCAAAATAGAAATAATTCAATGGGTTACCCCATTGATGCGAAATCACCACATCGGTCATCTCCGCGAGGAACAGCGGGGTTTCGTAACGCCCTAAAAACACCGCTTTGCTGTTTTGAACAATGTCCAATTGCAACATCAGGGCGACAAATTCTTTGCTGTTGTGTGCCAAGTGATCTGCATTGGTGACGTGCATGATCTCGATGTCATCTGGGCGTAGTCGATAGGCTTCTTCAGCAATCAACGTGGGGTAAAAGCAATATTTGACCACATCATAGTTGGGCTCCATGATCGATAAACGGCGACCTTTGACCCCACGCGGGCGGTATTCGCCATTGTGTTTGAACGATGCGCTGCGGCTTTGCACAAACACGGGATCCCACACAAAAGGCACCACACTGGCTTCACAGCGACGCAGGGTTGAGAAGTAGGATTTGCTGATGTCGGCGACTTGTGGAATCATCCACACCGCATCATACCGTTTATTGATGAACAGGTTGCTGCCCCACAAGGGGCGACCGAACAGCACCGATTCCATCGCCAAAATGTATTCAACCGTGCAGCAATAAGAAATCAAACGTGTGCCACGTGATTTGATGTCATCGGTTTGATCAGCGCTGATTTGCCCACCCAGCTCAATCAAAATGTCCAAGTGGTCTTTGGCATCCTCAAAGCTTTTGGTGGGCCAGCGGTTTAAGTCCCAAGGCAGCTCTGACGTGATGGCAATCTCTGTTGTGTTGACCAAACACACCGATTGCACACTGGGACAATGTTTCAATGCCTCGGTTAAAAATACGGCGTTTTGTTTGATGCCATTGTTCCACAAGGATTCATTGGCTTCGCGCAAGCCAATGGTCACGCCAATGCGCAGAGAGCGGGGTGCTAAAGAAGGCATGTTGGCGATTTCTTAATCAATGGCTTTGGCCTGATTGGCGATCAACTCTTCAGGGGTGTATGGGCGTTTTTTGAGTTTGACGCGGATGCGCTCGACCACGCGCGGCATGGGGCGCACGGCATTGATGTCACCGTTGTGCTGAGCCAAAATGCCTTTGCCATACTCAGAGTCAACAAAAAACTCATGGTAAATCATGTCAAAACGGTGTGTGCGCCAGTTCAAATACCATGCCTCTTCGCAGTAGTAAAACCATGACAACTCGTTGAAAGCACGCACATGGGTGGGATCCATCCATGCACCAAACGACAAGTCATACGGCACTTCAATTTCAATGACGCCACCATCCGAAAGTAAATTCAGGCAGTTGGTCATGGCCGCAACGAGGTTGGGTACGTGCTCAAACACATGCTCGGACAATATGTAGTCGAAACACCCATGCGACAGTTGAATTTCACCAAAACGCTCGGTCATGACCGGTGCATCCAACGGCAATGGTGCGGCGATGTCCATGATCATGTCAACTTTACGCGACTTGTTGATGTCGATGTTGAGAAAGTCTTCTTTAAATTTGGTGCCTGCACCGATTTGTAAATTGCGCGGGAAACTCATATTTTCTCCAAAAAATGGCGATCGTGCATGATTGATCGATTGGTGTATGGCGTTGGCGGATGCCTTTAACCTCGACGTTGAGATTCCACATCATGGTGTGCCATGTAAATGGAGCGGTAGGGCTCGCCCCAGCCCACATAATGGGTCAGCAATGTGTCGGGACCTGACATGGGTGGCGAAGTGTTGATGGTTAAACCATTGGTGATGTTTTTTTCATTGATGAGGTTCGACTCGTACAGCTCTTTGATGGTGTGGTGTTGGTCACCTTGATCGCTGTATACGGTTGATTTGTCATTCACTTCAAGCATGCGTTGCCATATGCGTGCGACCAATTCAATGTTCTCAGGCGTGTTTCTAAAACCCATGATCCCCGCGTTGATCGGCCATGCGCAAAGGTCTTTGGCGAACAGCAGGTCGCGTCCTTCGAGGATGCTTTCCAGGGTGATGGATTGGTTGCGGAACATCACATCGGCATCCACCCAGATGATCCACTCGTGATCACTGATGTGTTTTTTCAGCAGCCAACTTTTAACCCATGTGCCGTTGAGGGCGGGATCAAGTTCGCTGGGGATGCCACGATACACGTGATAGGCGTAGCCATGTCGATCACAATAACGCTTGACATTGTGCTCTGATACGCGGGCGTAAGTGTTGATGTGGTGCGTGTAAAGTGTGACCAGAGCGATTTTGCTGTTTGGGTTGAAATGACTGACGGCATCCTCGGAAATGGCAGGGTAGTTCGGCGTTTCCAGTAAAGGTTTGCCCTCAATGAAATGACCATTGATCTGTTTGACCAACAGGCGCTCCAAATTGGCATCATGGATGAGTTGATGCAAAGCATTGCGTGTGATGTGGCCGTTGTCGTCAAATGAGGCGGGTGATCCTAAAAAGACGACAAAAATTTTGCTTTGCGCCCAGGTGGTGATGCGCCAGCTCAAGTTAAGGTGGACGTCGCCAAATATGGTGTTGGAGGCCATGACATTGAGTTTCTTTAGCAGCAACTCCTCTTCAGCACCGTATTCATCTTGCCCAGCCAATCGACCGTGTAATGCCATGAGCATTTCAAACAGCGTTTGTCGAACGGCGTCCGTATTGCGCACAATGACCATGTTGTTGTACACGATTTCTGGTTTATTGACTTCAGTCGGGCCGCTGATGATCAGGCTGTCCATCCCTGCCATGAGTTGTTCAAGTGGCAATGGGTGCATGATGGCACCGTGCGCATCCAACATCAATACCAATTCATTGTCTTGGCTTGACTTGAGCTGGTCAAGCAACACATTGTATTTGTACGCCGTGCGCAGCTTTTCGTGTGATAGAAAAGCAGATTCAACCCATTCGTGGGTGTAACCCATGAGGCGACAATAGTGCTGGTGGTTGCGCAGTACATCTTCGTCCATGCGCTCAAAAAAACTGATGACTTTGGTCATGTGATGTTCCAAAAATTAATGTGCGTATAAATTGAGTAATTCTCGGGTGTAAATGGCGATGTTGTCAGGATTATTCACATCCAATGTGTACAGCATTTTCTTTGCATCGCGCTTGTAATCATCGAGGCGCAAGTCATGGGTTGCATAAGCCTCCAAAAGGGCTTTGCCGCCTGCTTGGGTGTCGAACTCTGGGTAGTAATAACCATAATCTTTGATGAAGGTTGAGTTGTGAATCAGCGGGTAGCCGCCATACAGCGCTTCATAATAGAGGTAGTTTTGACCATTTTCCCAGTGGTGTGAGAAGATGCAGTCGCCAAAGTGAGCCATGTATTCATACACGGCAAAGCGACCTTCAAAGCTGCACAAACCATGATTGACCATGTTCAAACGACGCGCCATGCCGATGAACTTGCCATTGTCTTTCATGTGCAAGGTGTTGAGCAAACGCACGTGTTCTAAAAACTCGGGTTTTTCTCGGTAAGCTTCTTCAATACTCAGCATGGGGATGTATGAGGTTTTAACCATGCACACATTGGGCTCAAAGGCGCATACGCGCCAGCGCGGTTTGCCCGGCTCGTAGCCATAATGCTTATCCGCAGGCAGTGTGGCGATGCCTTTTTCAAAGAACAAGGGGGTCCATAAATGCGGCATAAACTTCACTGGCGCACGGGTGGTCAAGCCGAAATAATCTTTGCAACTGACCTCATACTCGGGAATCGTCCATACGGCATCGTACGGTTTGTCGTTACACAATGCGGCCGGTGGTTTGTCAAACATGGCGCGTTCAATGTCAATCACATAATCGTTGCCGACACGCATCCATGCATATTTTCCGCCTTTTTCCTTGAATGCACGCACCCAGTTGTCATCCAGCATCGCGCTCATTTCAATGATCACATCAAGCAGTTCCATCGATTGATCTAAACTGATGATGGGTAAACCAAGGTCATCCAACATCATGGCATCATTTGGGCGGATGCCTGCGGGGTTGACCAAATAGGCTTGTTCCACTTCAGGTGACAAATTTAAAATTTGAACCAAAAAAGCACAATTTTGAAAAATGCCGTTTTCCCAAACCGATTGGAATCCATCGCGCACATGAATGGTGACACCGACCCGGAGTTTACGTTGAGATTTTTTTGAGGTTGAACTCATGCGCTCGCTCCTGTTAAATGTTTGACCCTGTGCATAAATGCTTCGACATTGTTGTCGTCTGTAGGCAACAATGTTGTTAAGAAGGCATTGGAGCGGCTGCGGTAGTCGCCCCAAAAGGCGGCGTCTTGCTGCCATGCATTGACCAACTGTTCACCGCCAATGCGGGCATCAAATTCTGGATAATAGAAGCCAAGCTTGTCCTTGTGCAGGAAAGGTGAGTTGTGCACCAACGGGAAACCGCCATACAGGGCATCGTAATACAGGTAGTTTTGCGCATTTTCCCATTGGTGAGACACCACCACGTCAATCTGATGGTTGATCATGCCATCCACAAACCCCATGCGGGGCTCGTAGCTGGCTTTGTTGTCACGGGTCAGATCCAAGTGCAGGGCAAAACGGTTGAAGGTTTGATGTTCTTTCATGTGATATGAGTTCATCACCATCATCAAAGCCAATGATTGTTTGTTCAGTCGATATGCGGCCTCACATGCCAGCATGGCGATGACGCAATTTTTTGCCACAGAAATGTTGGGCTCAAAAATGGCTGCACGCCATGCGCGTGGGTTTTTGAGGTCATCGTGCGGTTTGAAACCAAACGTCTGGCCTTGATCGGCGAATGTTTTGATGCGTTTATCTAAAAACATGGGCGACCAAATGTGTGGCATAGGCAACACGGGGGCACGCGTGATGGTGCGCAACATGGGGGCGCAGCTTTTCATGTATTGCGGCAAAGTCCAAACCTCATCCCATGGCGTGTCATTGAACATTTGCCCTGAGGGGCGATCAAAAATGACGGCTTCGGCGTTGCCACAGTAAGCATGGCCAACCAAAAAACTCACCAATTTGACACCCAGAGCGTGTACGCGTTGCAACCACTCAGCGGGCAACTGAGCGCCCATTTCGATGACGATGTCCAAATCGTGTGTGACATCTTGCGGACGCACCAGTTGCGCGTCAATGTTGTCAAACTCCAAGCCTGTGGCGAGGACGTCCTGATCGCCGCCATTGAGTAAATACACTTTGCCCACATCAGGGCTTTGGCGGAACAATTGAACCAAGAAAGCCAAGTTCATGTTCAGTCCATTGCCCCAGATGCTCACATCTTTGACTGCAAAAATGGATATACCAATATTAAGTTTTTTCGTCATTTTAGGTTACGCACAATTAAGGTGTCTATGGTTTATGTCTTTATGCCGGAGTGCATCTGTACTTATAACAATTGAGTACATTATTTTAACATGAGGTTGACATTGTCAACGTAGTTCTCGGCAAAAAAATCGAATTTGCTGGAGATGATTCAAGTTTTGACAAAAAAACCAGTAAAGTCGTTGTATTTTTGTGGGGGGCAAATTTTGAGGGGATAAAAAAGACGTCGCTTGCGACGTCTTTTGGGTAAAGGTGTTTATTTGAGTCGCGCTTTGGCCACGGCAGAACCCAAGTCGTATACAGACATCGCATACATGTAACTTTTGTTATAGCGGGTAATTGCATAAAAATTGCGTGAGCCGAGTACGTATGAGGTGGCTTTATCGCCATTGGGTAGGTCAATCAATGACAGTTTGATGTCTGAACGGATATTTTCGGGAGAGCTGACGCCAAAATCTTTGATTTGCCGATAGGTTAAACTGGGCTCAACGGGCTTTGCAAGCAGCTCTTTGATTTTGGGTTCATCATTGTCAAATTTAACCGCATACACCACGTCTTGATTGGGCACCCAACCACCTTTTTGCTTCAGGAAGTTAGCGACAGAGCCGATGGCATCGGCGGTGCTGTTGCGCAAGTCCACTTTACCGTCGCCATCAAAATCCACACCATAGTCACGCCATGAGTCGGGCATGAATTGTGGGATGCCAATCGCCCCCGCGTAAGAGCCTGCCACAGAGCGCAAGGGCATCTTGTTCGTTTTGGTTAAAACGATGTATTCTTCAAGGAATTTTTTGTATTCATCGCCGCGACGTGGGTAGTCAAATGCAACCGTGGTCAGTACGTCGAACACATTGGTGTCGCCCATGTATTGACCGTAAATGGTTTCAACACCGATGATGCCGACCAAAATGTGTTCGGGAACGCCATACTGTTGAGCGGCACGCGCCAAGATGCTGGCATTTTTGTTCCAAAAATTCACGCCGGCTTTGATGCGCACGGGTTCAATGTAACGCTTGCGATAGGCTTCCCAATTTTTCTTGAAGTTTGGATTCGGCTTGTCACGCTCAAGCTGGTTCAGAACCGTGTCCATTTTTTCGGCGTTGGCAAATGATTTGAGCAGTTCGTCTTGAGAATAGCCATACTTCTCATTCATCATTTTGACAAAGGCCTTGACGTCGCTGCGAACCGCGTAGTTGTTCACGCCTTTTAATTCAGATGCGGCGGCAGCGGTAGCGGTTTTGTTGCTGCCATTGTTGTTTTGAGCTGTGGCGCAACCTGAGAACGCTGTTGTCATCAGTAAAGCCAAGGCGGTTTTTTTTAAAGTCGAGTTCATGAAATGGTTTCCGTCGTAGTATGACCAGCCCCATAACCACGCTCAACGAAGCGCAAGTGGTGTGGATACGGGTAAAAATCCTCGATGTGCCCCGCGCGGATGCGCTCTTGATGGCTTTGCCAGTACTTCCAATCGAGTAAGTCAGCATGATAACGCATAAAGACGGCTTTGATCTCTGGGTCGGTCAATAAAAATTTCTCAAACTCTTCTGGGAAAACATCGTATTTGTCCACGGAATACCACACCTCGCCGAGCATGTCATCATCGTCGTAGCGGGATTTGGGGATGGGGCGGAACTTACAATCGGTGAGGTATTCAATTTCGTCATAATCGTAGAACACCACACGTCCGCCACGGGTCACACCGAAGTTCTTAAACAGCATGTCGCCAGGGAAAATGTTGGCCGCAACCATGTCCTTGATGGCGTTGCCATATTCAATGACAGCGTTGTCTTTGCGCTGCTTGTCCTCGCGAATCGAGGCGTCGTGCAAGTACATGTTCAGCGGCATCATGCGGCGTTCGATGTACACGTGTTTGATGATGATGTTGTCGCCTTCATAGGCCAGCTCTGTGGGTGCAAGCTTGGCGATTTCATCGATCAAATCTTGGGTGAAACGTGCGCGTGGGAAAGCGACATTGGAAAACTCCAGTGTGTCGGCCATGCGACCGACACGGTCATGGCGTTTGACCAGCTGGTATTTTTTTTCAACCAGCTCTTTGTCCACCTCTTTGGGCGGCGAAATCACATCCTTGATGAGTTTGAACACATAAGGGTACGACGGTAAGGTGAACACCAACATGACCAAGCCCTTAATCCCTGGGGCGAGGATGAAGTCATCGGTGGAGTGTTTTTGATGGTGCTTGAAATCACGATAAAACAAGGCTTTACCGTGTTTTTGCAGCCCAATCATGCTGTACAGCTCCGCTTTTGGTTTTTGTGGCAAGACCGTTTGTAAAAATTGCACCAATGCACTTGGGACTTCGCAGTCAATCATAAAATAGGCACGGTTAAACGAGAACAATGAGCCCAAATGACGCCCGTCGAGCAAAATGGTGTCGGCGCATAATCCGCCTTCGGCATCGTGCAAAATAGGAATGGCAAAGGGGTACTCATAATGGCCATTGATGATTTTGCCCAGTAAATATCCACCTTTGTTGCGATAAAACAATGAGCGCACCGCTTGAATTTGCAAGTTCGGCTTGGCATCGAACATGTTTTCAGTGGCTTCGCTCAAGCGTTGAATGATCGCATCCACATCTCGCGCCAGATTTGTGAATGGGCGGCGCAGTCCCAAATCATTGAACATGGCCATCACTGCTGCCGGCCAGCCGTCGCGATTGGGGTAGTAGCTGTTGTAAGTGGCAGACTCGGAGTCGATGTATTCAGTTGAAATGACGGGGCGAACAAACAACATGTCATTGTTGAAATACTCACGATCCAGCACTTTGGTCGATACTGAATTGAAGAACGTTTCTGCACATTCGGGCTGATGGTGATCCATCAGCAGCTCGACATACTCGGTTTTAACCGATTGCCAAAAATCCTCACCTTCTTGTGAGACGTCGTGGGCTTGCTTGACCGATTGGGCTGTTTCGCGCACTCGTTCATCGTAAAAAGCGATCCGTTCTGCGGACAAACGTTGAATTTGAGGCCAATCGGCCTCTTCAAAAGCTATTTTGGCGGCGCGAGCGCATTCGCGGAAGCGCGCGTAATGGCGATTAAAGCCATTGAGGATTTGTGAGGCGAGTGATTGAGCGTTGTGTTCTGGCATGGTGTTGACCCGATTTGGGTGTAAAAAAGTGCGAAGTACAGCCAGCTTCGCCCGATGGTGGTGCGGTGCAAGTGATGCAATGATGCGGTTTTTGCTGAGGAAGAGCGGGCTCTTTCGGTGTTTCTTTTGGATGCAAAGAATTAAAACATCACTCGCCTACGCGTGGCTTACGTTCGCGCCCTGAAAAGATTTTGTCGTACAGGCCATTGGGCAAGATGCGCAACAGTTTGGCGACCACACCCATTTGCCACGGAATGACGGTGTATGATTTTTGTTTGTCAATCGCTGCCAGCGCGCGTGAAGCGAAATCGGAGGCTTGCATCAAAAACGGCATCGTGTACGGGTTTTCGCGCGTCATGGGGGTGTCGATGTAACCCGGTAAAATGGTGGTGACTTTAACCCCAGAGCCATACAGCTCAACGCGCAAGCTTTCGCAGTATTGCACCACCGCCGCTTTAGACGCGCAGTATGCACCTGCGCCAGGTAAGCCACGAATCGCAGCCACGCTGGCGATGCCCACCAAAGTCCCTTTGCCTGCTGCTTTCATGGGGGAAATGAACGGATGAAAAGTACTGGTGAGGGCGAACACATTGGTTTGAATGACGCGGCGAATTTGTTCTAAGTCTTCGAAATGTTCCGATAACGTGCCCACCGAAATCCCCGCTGCTGCGACCACCACATCAGGCACACCGTGTTTGTCCATGAAGTCGCGTGCCGCCGCATGCAAAGCTGTTTCGTCACATACATCCAGCGCATACACCTCATGTTTGCCCACCAAGCCCGCCCGGACGCGTTCAAGCGCATCGGCACGGCGACCAATCAGCGCCAAAGTGGCACCGTTTTGTGCAAATTGCTGTGCCATGGCCAAGCCCAAACCACTGGATGCGCCTGTGATGAATACTTTTTGTCCCATGTTGTTGTGTGTCCTTTGAGTGGTGTGGTGAGCGATGAAGTCGAAGTGCCTCACGTGATGTGTCACAAAATACAATAAAAAAGCGTGCATTGCACGCTTTTTTATAAGGTTTGGTTAAGTCGATCAACCCAAGCTTATTTCTTCACACTGCGTTCTTGCTCAATCAGCTTATTCACCACTTTTAAAGTCGCGGGTGTCTCACCTGTCATGGCGGTGCCTGCAATGTATTTGCCATCGACAACAAAGCTGGGTACGCCGTCTAAGCCGTAGGCTTTGAATAGGCTGTTGGCTTTAGTGACTTCGGTGTTGACGCCAAATGAGTTGTAGGCGGTGTCCCATGCGGCTTTGTCGATGCCATTTTTAACCATGAATTCACTGATTAAATCGGGTTTTGCCAAGCCCAAGCCTTCTTCATGTAAGGCGTGGAACACTTTGCCGTCCATCTCATCATTTTTCTTTAAACTGGCGAGTGCGTAAAAAATCTTTTGGTGCTCGTCCATTGGTTTGCCCCAAAACGCGGGGATGCGGATGAAGTTCACATCATTGCCAAGGGTTTTTTTCCATGCCTGAACAATCGGTTCGATGGCGTTGCAGTGTGGGCAGCCATACCAGAAAAACTCAAGGACTTCGATTTTTCCAGCCACTTGCACGGGCTGGGGGGCGGCCACTTTTTTGTAGTTTTGACCTTCGGTCAAGGTCACCCCATCAGTTTTGAAATCTGCTGCACTGTAAGTCGTGGGTGTGGCGGCGGGGGCTGAGGGTTGTGCGGCGGCGGGCGCGCTGGGCGTGGCGGCGGGTTTTGTTTCGGTTTTACCGCATGCGGTGAGCACCAGACTTGCGGCGAGTGATGACAGCCAGATGGCTTTTTTAAAATGAGAGATCATGCTGAGGGTTCCAAGTTCGTAACGGGAAAAAAGTAACGGGGGGATGGTTTCCACCACAGGGGTTTACTGCTGTGTTTATTTCGGTGCGGCCAAGGCTTTTAACTCTTGCTGCACGAGTTCGTCTGCGCGAACCAAAACATTGGGGACAAAGTTGATGACGTATTTGCCATTGATGACCATGGCGGGTACGCCTGATAATTCGAAACGTTGAAACGCCGCTTGAGCACCGTCGACTTGTTGGGTGACTTGCGCGCTGTTGAAGGCGGTGCGCCATTGGCTGCGATTGATTTTTTGGCCGACTGCCCACTTTTCAATTTGAGCGGGTGTGTTTAAGAATTGGTGTTGTTCGTGAATGGCCTTAAAGACCGCTGGGTGCAAATCCAAACGATTGAGCTTGGCCAATGTAAAATAAAGGCGTTGCTGCACTGTCATGCTGTCATTCCAGCTGGCGGGTAGGCGAATAAAGGCGACGTTGTCTGGCAATTGCTGCACCCAATCTTCGAGCTGGGGTTCAAAGCGGGCGCAATGTGGGCAGCCGTACCAGAAAAATTCAACCGCTTCAACTTGTCCTGTGGATTGGACGCGACCCGGCGTGACGACTTGATCCACTTCTTGGCCGTTGGCAAAGTAGTCGGCGGCGTGTGCTGGCGTTCCCACGCCAATCAGTGCAAGGGCTGCGAATGCTGCAAATAGGCGGTGTTTTAAAAAAGTCATGTTCAGTGTGATGAAAGTGATTAAAAATGCAAAAAATTGCGATGCCTAAGGTTAAGGAGCTGTCGCTGGTTTAACTTCTTTGGGTAGGCTGGACGATTTGACCGTTGTTGCTTTAGTTGTGGTTTTTTGTGTAGGTTTGACCTCTTTGGCTGGAGCGGCGGCGGTTTTTGTTGTTGCGGTCGACGAATTGCTTGTCGTGCCGCTGGTGTTGACCTTCGGTTTGCTGTCTGTGGCAGGGGTTGGCTTTATGTCGCTGGTGGTGGGCTTGGGAGCGGGCTTGGCATCGGGTGCGGGCTCCGCTTTAACCGCCGCTTTTTTCTCAGGTGGCGGAATGGCTGTTTTATTGCCTGTTGCGGCATTGATCATGGCGGCAACAGGGTCAGAGGAGGGGGTGGCAACGGGTTTGGCCGTTTCTTTGGTCGCGCTTTTTACCGCAGGTGTTGGGGTGGTGTCCGTGATGCTGCTGTTGCCCGTCAATGCGCCGACACCTTCTCCGCCCGAGTTGGTGGCGGCTTTGTTGGCTGCTGGGTCAATCGGTTGGACGGGGGCGCCATATAAAGGGGTGTTGGGATCGGCGGCTTGACCCGTTTGTGGGGCGATGGTGTTGGTGTTGGCGTGATCTTTGAAAGGGCCACCTTTCATAACCAAAAATACGGCAAGTAAAGCCGCCAAAAGACCTAAAACGACGCCGATGCCAACATTTAAAATCAAACCGCCGCCTTGGCGGCCGTGCGGGAGTGAGGAGTGACTGCTGTTTGTTTTCATGGGAAACACATCCAATATTGGGGTCTGAAAGACGCCTGCGGCTACACACTTGCCCGCATGCCTCGGTTTGTTTTAATGAACGGCATTAGCATAACGCATTACATGCGTTTTGGCGCGCTTACGCCCAATAAATTTAAGCCGTGGGCAAGCAGCTCACGCGCTGCTGTGAGCAGATGTACGCGAGCCGTTTTAAGGGCCATGTCGTCGGTGAGTACGCGCTCAGTTTTTGAACCGCAGAAAGTGTGAACGGCACCAGCCAAGTCTTTGAGGTAGTACACCACATGGTGGGGAGCCAGTTCGGTTGCCGCGGCAGTGAGGGTATCTGGGTATTCTGCCATGAGTTTCATCAAATTGATTTCGCTGTTGGCGGTCAAAGGAGCAAGTGATGCGGCGTCTGCTTTTTGCAAAGGTACTGCGGCCTTTTCGAGGATAGAGCAAATCCGTGCGTGGGCATATTGCACGTAGTACACAGGGTTTTCGTCTGATTTTGAAACGGCCAAATCCACATCGAATACAAATTCGGTATCGGCTTTGCGTGAAATCAGCAAGAAGCGAGCGGCATCGCGGCTGGTCCATTCAACCAGATCGCGCAAAGTGACATACGAGCCTGCGCGTTTTGAGAGTTTCACCTCCACGCCATCTTTCATGACCATGACCATTTTGTGCAAAATATAATCAGGATAGTTGGGGGCAATGCCAAGATCAATCGCTTGGACACCTGCGCGCACGCGGGCGATGGTGCCGTGGTGATCCGAGCCTTGGATGTTGATGACTTTGGTGAAGCCGCGCCCCCATTTGTTGACGTGATAGGCGACGTCAGGTACGAAATAAGTGTAGCCCCCATCCGTCTTGCGCATCACGCGGTCTTTGTCATCGCCGTAATCGGTGGTGCGTAGCCACAACGCGCCACCCTCTTCGAAGGTATGGCCTTTCTCTGTTAAACGTGAGACGGTGTTTTCGACGTCGCCACCGCTGTACAGTGATGACTCTAAGAAATAATGGTCAAATTTCACGCCAAAAGCTTGTAAGTCCAAGTCTTGTTCGTTGCGCAAATAGGCCACGGCGAAATCACGAATCGCATCCAAATCATCCACATTGGCCGTTGCGGTCACATCGTTGATGGTGCTTTTGGCGAGAAAAGCCTGTGCGATTTCAACGATGTAATCGCCGCGATAACCACCCTCTGGAAAGGAGGGATCGTCCACACCCAATCCTCTGGCTCGTGCTTGCACTGAAATGGCCAGGTTGGCAATTTGTACACCCGCATCGTTGTAATAAAACTCACGGTGTACATCAAAACCTTGGGTCGCCAGCACGCTGCCCAGAATATCACCCAGTGCCGCTTGTCGTGCATGGCCAACATGCAGTGGTCCTGTTGGGTTTGCACTGACAAATTCAAGCATGACGTGCTCACCCGTGTGGGCATTGGATGAACCATAAGCATCGGGATTGTCCAAAATGACCTGAACCACTGCCTGCTTGGCAGCATCGGTTAAGCGGATGTTCATGAAGCCTGGGCCTGCAATTTCAACCGCAGAAATATAAGGGTTGACAGGCAACGCATCGATCAAAGATTGAGCTAAAGCGCGTGGGTTGGTTTTAAGTCCTTTGGCGAGTTGCATGGCCATGTTACACGCCACATCGCCATGAGATGCGTCGCGCGGGCGTTCCAGTAAAATATTGGCTGCGGCTTCAGGAGCGACGGTGGCTAGAGCCGTCGAAAAGCTCTCGGTGATGGATGATTTAATTTGGGCTAACATGAGACAGACTTTATAAAACAAAAGACAGGAAAAAGGTCATTGCGACAGCACTTCGCTGGGAGTTGTTGTAAAAACGCAATGAAAAACAGCCTGCATTATAACCGCGACGCCATAAAATCACTACTGACTCATAAAAATCATCAATTTCAGTGCAAAATTTATGCACAATTCGGACATTTTTGAGCCACAATGTTGACAACAGCCATATGTGCTCACAATCTTTCAGAATAAGCCCCATGTCCACCCGCCATATTGTTCGCATTTCACCTTTACACACCAGTATTTTACTCACCGTAATATATTGTCTCATTGCATCCATCATTGCCATCACGGCGCTGGTTGTGTCTGCGTTCAGGGACCGTTCCGATGGTTTTGTTTCGGCGCTCAGTCATGCCGATTTTGAAAATATTTTGGTGGCGATTTTGCTGAATGTGCTGTTGATCTTTGTGGTCGCGCTTGGTGTTTCCATGTTGTATAACTTTTTAGCCAAATATTTGGGGGGCATTGAGATTACCCTGGATGACGATTGATGGGCATGATGGACGAGGGTTGTGTGGAGTCCAGGGGTGTTTTTTTCGCGGCCAAAGTGAGCTCAACATGAGCCTAGCGGTTTTGAAATCTCGCGCTTTGATTGGCATGGCTGCGCCACGGGTGACCGTTGAGGTGCATTTGGCCAATGGTTTGCCGTCTTTCAATATTGTTGGCCTTCCTGAGGCGGAAGTGCGGGAGTCGAAGGATCGTGTGCGTGCCGCCATTCTCAATAGTAACCTTGAATTTCCAAGCAAGCGCATCACTGTTAATCTTGCACCGGCCGATCTGCCGAAAGCCTCAGGTCGTTTTGATCTGCCAATTGCCTTGGGTATTTTAATTGCCAGTGGCCAGTTGAAAGTTAAAGATTTGCACGGTTATGAATTTGCTGGAGAATTGTCTCTTTCTGGTGAGTTGCGTCCCGTGCAGGGTGCTTTGGCGATGGTGTATGGTTTGACGCAGGAAGCCCTGCTGTTGGGGGAGTCGCCGCCAATTGTGGTGTTGCCTGAGGTCAATTGTGCGGAAGCAGCGCTGGTGTCGGAAGCCCGGGTGTGGTCGGCAACTTCTTTGCTTGGGGTGTGTGGAAAGCTGCGCGCTCCTGAGTTACAGGCAGAACATGATGCAACAATGTTTGGGAGTGAGCAAGCCCTGATGGCGGCCGTGGATTGGTCGGATGTTCGTGGTCAGGCGACCGTCAAGCGTGCGCTTGAAGTGGCGGCTGCGGGTGGTCACAGCGTGCTGATGGTTGGGCCGCCAGGCACTGGTAAGTCAATGTTGGCGGCCCGCTTGCCAAGCATTTTGCCGCCGATGACGGAGCTACAGGCGATGGAGAGTGCGTCGGTGGCTTCCAGTGCTGGGCAGTTTGATGTTCGGTTGTGGAAGAAGCGCCCTTACCGCTCCCCGCACCATACGGCTTCAGCTGTGGCGCTGGTTGGCGGGGGAGCGGTTCCTCGTCCAGGTGAGATCTCGTTGGCGCATAATGGCATTTTGTTTTTGGATGAATTGCCTGAGTTTGATAAAAAAGTGTTGGAGGTGTTGAGGGAGCCTTTGGAGTCGGGTGAAATTCACATTTCGCGAGCGGCTCGACAGGCAACGTTCCCAGCGAGGTTTCAATTGATCGCTGCAATGAATCCGTGCCCATGTGGCTACTTTGGTCATTCAACGCGTGCTTGTCGTTGTGCGCCAGATCAAGTGTTGCGCTATCAGTCGCGTTTGTCGGGGCCTTTTTTGAATCGCATAGACATGCAGGTTGAAGTACCTGCTGTACCTGTGGAGGCTTTGGATTCGGTGGGTCGGGAGGAAGTTGGCGCCGTCGTGGCGAAGCGGGTGTTGCGTGCATTTGAGCGACAAATTGAACGTCAGGGGTGCGTCAATGCCCACCTGTCGGTCAAGGCGGTCGAGCTTGTGTGTGGTTTGGATGGGGCGGCCACTGCGTTACTGGGGCGTGCGATGACTCAATTGAACTGGTCAGCACGAATTTACCATCGAATTTTAAGGGTGGCAAGAACAATTGCAGACATGGAGGCCGCCGATCAGATTGGCACGGCACATGTTGCTCAAGCCATTCAGTATCGAAGGGCGATGTCATCATAAAAAATAAATGTTTTAATCAAGATGTTTTGCGGGTTCGAGCGTAATAGTGTACGGAGGGTTGACGTCCGCTATTTTGTGGCAAATGTGTGTAAAACCAGCGTATGGCGCAGCATTGACGCTCTTTTTGCATTGACAGTGGGCTGCAAGCCCTATACAATTGCGAAGTTTTGAAAATCAAGGTGAGCATATATGGCATTTGTCATCGGCATGCAGGTGATCAGCGCATTTTTAGTGGCACTGATTGCGTTGTTGTTCGGTCGATCTGCGGCCTTATCGGCTGTGATTGGCGCGGTGGTTGCGTTGTTGCCTAATATTGTTTTTGCGTTATATCTGAAGTTTAATGGAAAACCTTCAGTTGTAAGGTTGATGTTGGGAGAGGCGGTTAAACTCGCTTTGATTTTTGCGTTGAGCTTTTTTGTTTGGCGCCGTATTGATTTCACAGTGCAAGCTTTGCCGTATTGGGTTGCATTGGTCGTGGTTTTAAAAGCGCATAATTTTGGTTTGTTGCGCGCCACGCATTAAACAAGTTGAATAATTTTTTTTGGGGTTTTTTATGTCAACAGAAGCAGGACACCACGTACCCGCGAACTCGTCTGAGTACATTGGTCACCATCTGATCAACTTGACAAACTCTGGCGAAAAGCAAACCAAGCTCGTTGATTTCTCCGTCATCAATGTCGACACTGTGTTTTTCTCGGTCTTCTTGGGCTTGCTTGGCTTGTTTTTGCTGTGGTTGGTGGCGCGTAAAGTGACTTCAGGTGTGCCTAGCCGTACACAAGCCGCAGTTGAAGCATTGATTGAGATTGTTGATGATCAAGCCAAAGCCATTGTGCATGGTGATCGTACTTTCATCGCACCTTTGGCTTTGACCGTGTTTTTCTGGGTTGTGTTGATGAACGCCATGGATTGGGTGCCTATTGATTTGGCGGGTTGGTTAAACAATATGTTTGGTTGGCATTTGTCATACACACGTGTGGTGGCAACAGCTGATATCAACGCAACAATGGGCATGGCGCTGGGCGTGTTCTTGCTGATGATGTATTACAGCTTGAAAATTAAAGGTTTGGGTGGCTTTGCTCATGAGCTGATTTCTGCACCATTTGGTAATCATTGGGCTCTCATCGTTCCCAACTTGTTTATTAACATTGTTGAGTACTTCTCAAAAACACTTTCTTTGGGTATTCGACTGTTTGGTAATATGTTTGCGGGCGAGCTGATTTTTGCCTTGATCGCAACGATGGGTGCGGCGTGGGGCACGGTAAGCATGGGCACTGGGATTGGTTTGGCTTTGGGTCATTTAATTGCAGGGTCGATCTGGGCGATTTTCCATATCTTGGTTGTTTTGTTGCAAGCGTTTATTTTCATGATGTTGACCTTGGTGTATGTGGGTCAAGCACATGAGTCGCACTAAGTTTTGCATAGCAGTTCAGTTGTTTCATTTTTTGTAGGTTGTTTGTTTTTTCATAAAAGGAGTTGGTCATGGAAGGTTTCGTAGCTTTAGCATGTGGTTTGATTATCGGTTTGGGCGCTTTGGGTGCTTGTATCGGTATCGGTTTAATGGGTGGTAAAGTGGTAGAAGCTTCTGCTCGCCAGCCTGAGTTGATGGACAAACTGCAAACTAAAATGTTCTTGTTGGCTGGTTTGATTGACGCTGCATTCATTATTGGTACTGCAGTTGCGTTGTGGTTCGCTACTTCTAATCCTTTCAAAGGCTAATAGCGTCTAACGCTGTCGTCTGTGTGCTGGTTGTCGGCATGCAGTGTTGTCTTGACGCAAAACATGCGTTTTGCGTTTACTAAAGGAATGAAGTCGTGAATATTAATGCAACTTTATTTATCCAAACCATCGTATTTTTTGTGTTGGCTTGGGTAACCATGCAATTCATCTGGCCTCCAATGATGAAGGCGATTGATGAACGTCGTCATAAAATCGCTGAAGGCTTGGCTGCTGCTGATAAAGGCAATAAAAGTCTTGAAGAGGCAAAGGTTAAGTCGGCTGGTTTTGAAAAAGAAGCGCGTGAGCATGCTCACCAAATCTTAGTTGATGCTGAAAAACGTGCTTTGGCTGTTGAAGCTCAAGCAAAAGAAACTGCTTCAGCAGAGGCTGCACGTATCATTGCCGCGGCTAAAGCTGACGCAGAACAAGAAATTGTTCGTGCAAAAGAATCTTTACGCGATCAAATGTCTGTGTTGGTGGTTTCAGGTGCGGAACAGATTTTGCGTCGCGAAATCAACCCGCAAAACCATGCAGACTTGTTGGCGCAATATAAAGCTCAACTCTAAGCGCAATTGTAATTAGGTAAACGGAGTCATTATGGCTGAATTGAGTACCATCGCCCGCCCGTATGCACAAGCTGCTTTCGATGTGGCCAAAGCTGAAAATGCCTTGCCTGCGTGGAATGAGTTTTTAAGTGCTGCATCGGCTGTCGCTCAAAATGACGAAATTCGTCAATTGGCGAGCAATCCAAGCATCAATGTCGACCAATTGAATGGCGTGCTTACAGCTGCAATCAAGCCAACGACAGATGGTATGCGCAATTTCCTCAGTGCAGTGGTTCAGGCTGATCGTGTGGACGCGCTGCCAGCGGTGTTTGAGGCTTTTGTTGCACATAAGCATGCATTTGAAGGTTCTGCGGATGCGCTGATTGTTTCAGCATTTCCGTTGGATGTCGCTCAAGTGCAAGAGCTGAAAACTGCTTTAGAGCAAAAGTTGGGCAAAAAGCTCAACCCCACCGTGAGTGTGGATTCGTCATTGATTGGTGGTTTCTGCGTCACTGTTGGTGATGAAGTGTTGGATATGTCTGTGCGTGCCAAGTTGGCACGCATGCAATCAGCCTTAATGGCTTGAGAGATGCCAGTCGCAGTGACGCGACTGGTGGTGAAAATTTTGGAGCAATAGCATGCAATTGAACCCTTCAGAAATCAGCGAACTGATTAAAAATCGCATTCAAGGTGTAGACGACTCTGCTAACTTGCGCACGCAAGGTACTGTAGTGTCAGTAACGGACGGTATTTGCCGTGTTCATGGTTTGTCAGACGTGATGCAAGGTGAGATGTTAGAATTTCCAGGCAACGTGTTTGGTTTGGCATTGAACTTGGAACGCGATTCTGTCGGTGCGGTGATTTTGGGTGAATACGAAAGCATTTCTGAAGGTGACATCGTTAAGTGCACGGGTCGTATTTTGGAAGTTCCAGTCGGTCCTGAGTTGCAAGGCCGTGTTGTGAATGCTTTGGGTGCGCCGATTGATGGTAAGGGCGCAATCAATGCCAAAGAAACGGATGTGATTGAAAAAGTTGCACCAGGTGTTATTTGGCGTAAATCGGTTGATCAACCTGTGCAAACAGGTTTGAAAGCGATTGATGCAATGGTACCTGTTGGCCGTGGCCAGCGTGAATTGATTATTGGTGACCGCCAAACAGGTAAAACAGCTGTTGCGATTGATGCGATCATCAATCAAAAAGGCAAAAACATGGTTTGCGTGTATGTTGCGATTGGCCAAAAAGCCTCTTCTATCGTTAACGTGGTTCGCAAGCTTGAAGAACATGGTGCGATGGACTACACCATCATCGTTTCTGCAACAGCCTCTGATTCAGCTGCAATGCAATACCTCGCTCCGTATGCGGGCTGCACAATGGGTGAATACTTCCGTGATCGTGGTCAAGATGCTTTGATTATTTATGATGACTTGACCAAACAAGCATGGGCTTATCGTCAAATTTCATTATTACTCCGCCGCCCTCCAGGACGTGAGGCTTATCCTGGTGACGTGTTCTACCTTCACAGCCGTTTGCTCGAACGTGCAGCACGTGTGTCTGAAGAGTATGTTGAAAAGTTCACGAACGGTGCTGTTAAAGGTAAAACAGGCTCTTTGACCGCATTGCCAATCATTGAAACTCAAGCGGGCGACGTGACAGCTTTCGTTCCAACCAACGTGATTTCGATCACCGATGGTCAAATTTTCTTAGAAACTGATTTATTCAATGCGGGCGTACGCCCAGCGATTAATGCAGGTATTTCAGTTTCTCGTGTGGGTGGTGCGGCACAAACAAAAGCAGTTAAAAAATTGTCAGGCGGTATCCGTACTGATTTGGCACAGTACCGTGAATTGGCAGCGTTTGCGCAGTTCGCTTCTGATTTGGACGAAGCCACTCGCAAACAACTTGAACGTGGTCGCCGTGTGACTGAATTGTTGAAACAACAACAATACAAACCATTGCAAGTTTGGGAAATGTCCGCATCATTGTATGCAGCGAACAATGGCTACTTGGATGACATCGATGTTAAAGATGTGTTACCTTTTGAAAAAGGTTTACATGATTTCTTGAAATTAAGCCATTCAGGTTTGGTTGATAGCATCGAAAGCAAAAAAGAAGTCACCAAAGAAGACGAAGCCTTGTTGGCAGCAGCCGTTAAGACTTACAAACAAGACGCGGCATTCTAAATTTGAATTGAGTTTGAGTTAAGGGTTTACTCGAAACGTTAAGCCCTTAATAAAAACAAAAGGACGAACAGTGGCAAGTACTAAAGAAATTCGCGGTAAGATCAAAAGCGTACAAAACACGAGCAAAATTACCAAAGCCATGGAAATGGTGGCGGCATCAAAAATGCGTAAGGCACAAGAACGCATGCGCGCTGCACGTCCATACGCTGAAAAAGCACGCAATATCGCAGCGCAGCTGAGCACGGCCAACCCAGAATATAAGCACCCATTTTTGGTGGCACGCCCTGAAATTAAAGGTGCTGGTATGATTTTGGTGTCGACAGACAAGGGTTTATGCGGCGGTATGAACACAAACATCATGCGTGCTGCAACGGCTCAATTTAAAGCTTGGGATGACGCAGGTACAAAAATTCAAACCAGTGCCATTGGTGGCAAAGGTTTGGGTTTTTTAAATCGAATCAAGGCAAAAGTTGTGTCGCATAACACTGGAATTGGTGACGCACCTCACATTGACGATTTGATTGGTTCGATCAAAGTGCAAATCGATGCGTACATCGCGGGTGAAATTGATGTGTTGTATTTGGCTTACACCAAATTCATCAATACAATGAAGCAAGAGCCTATATTGATGCAGTTGTTGCCTTTGCCCAATGATTTAATGGCGCAATCTGAAGCAGAGAAAAAATCGTATGCTTGGGATTATGTATATGAACCCAGTGCAGAAGTTGTGGTGGATGAGTTGCTCGTGCGTTACGTTGAAGCGTTGGTTTATCAAGCGGTTGCAGAAAATATTGCATCAGAGCAGTCTGCCCGTATGGTTGCGATGAAAGCGGCTTCAGACAATGCAAAAACAGTTATTGGTGAGTTGCAGTTGATTTACAATAAATCACGCCAAGCGGCGATTACCAAAGAGTTGTCAGAGATTGTTGGTGGTGCGGCTGCAATTGCTTCTTAAGTAATTGTGAAGATTCAAAAATGGATGTGTGCGGTGCTGATGTGTTTATCGGCTTGTACAAAGCAAACGGTAGTACAAAACAACGCATCCGAAGTAAAGTGGGAAAATCTGCCAGAAGCGTGTCAAGCGTTGGTTAAACAACTGGAACATTGCGCTGTCAGTAGGGTGTCTCAAAGAGAGGACATCCAAAAAATGTCAGCGGTGTTGCTTGAGCAAATGGGTTCAAAAACCGTGACTGAGCAGTCGAAAACCTGCCAAGACGTAACAATGTTTTGGCAAAAAGCATGTGGTGTGGCTAAGTAGTGTGGCCGCAAAGAGTCATTTAAGTTCAGATTGAGAGTGCAATATGGTAGAAGGTAAAATTGTTCAGTGTATCGGTGCGGTCATCGACGTCGAATTTCCGCGTAACAGCATCCCTAAAATTTATGACGCGTTGGTCATGGATGGCTCTGAGTTGACCTTGGAAGTCCAACAACAGCTGGGCGATGGCATCGTGCGTACGATTTGCTTGGGCTCATCGGACGGCTTGCGCCGTGGCTTGACTGTGAAAAATACAGGCTCACCCATCACTGTACCCGTTGGTGCAGCGACTTTGGGTCGCATCATGGACGTTTTGGGCAATCCAATTGATGAAGCGGGTCCAGTGTCTTCTGAGCACAAACGTGCGATTCACCAATTGGCACCTGCATTTGATGAGCTCGCGCCTTCAACTGAATTGCTTGAAACGGGTATTAAAGTGATCGACTTGATCTGCCCTTTCGCTAAGGGTGGTAAAGTGGGTCTGTTTGGTGGTGCGGGTGTGGGTAAAACCGTGAACATGATGGAGCTCATCAATAACATCGCGAAACAACATGGTGGTTTCTCTGTGTTTGCGGGCGTGGGTGAGCGCACACGTGAAGGCAATGACTTCTACCACGAAATGAAAGACTCTAACGTTCTGGATAAAGTGGCGCTGGTGTATGGTCAGATGAATGAGCCTCCAGGAAACCGTTTACGTGTTGCTTTGACTGGCTTGACAATGGCTGAGCACTTCCGTGATGAAGGCCGTGACATTCTGTTCTTCGTGGATAACATCTATCGCTTTACATTGGCTGGTACCGAAGTATCTGCATTGTTGGGTCGTATGCCATCAGCGGTGGGTTACCAACCAACATTGGCGGAAGAAATGGGTCGTTTGCAAGAGCGCATCACATCGACTAAAAAAGGTTCAATCACATCGATCCAAGCTGTTTACGTGCCAGCGGATGACTTGACTGATCCATCTCCAGCAACAACATTCGGTCACTTGGATGCAACCGTGGTGTTGAGCCGTGATATCGCTTCATTGGGTATTTATCCAGCAGTGGATCCTTTGGACTCAACCAGCCGTCAAATTGATCCAAACGTGATTGGTGACGAGCATTATTCTGTGACCCGTGGTGTGCAACAAACATTGCAACGCTACAAAGAATTGCGTGACATCATTGCGATTCTGGGTATGGATGAGTTGTCTCCAGAAGACAAACAAATCGTGGGTCGTGCACGTAAGATCCAGCGTTTCTTGTCTCAACCTTTCCACGTGGCTGAAGTGTTTACAGGTTCTCCAGGTAAATATGTGACTTTGAAAGAAACAATTCGTGGTTTCAAAGGCATTATTGCTGGTGAATACGACCATTTGCCAGAGCAAGCCTTCTACATGGTGGGTGGCATTGACGAGGCAGTAGAAAAAGCAGCTAAAATGAACTAAACGTTTAAGAAAAGTATAACCCTACTTTTCTTGGTTTATGTTAGAAAATTTTCGCGGGTTACCCGCGAAAATTTTTAGTAAAACTCAAATGATGCGGATAAAATGCTGCATTCTTTTTTGGGTCTTTGAGGTTGATTAGGACATATTATGAGTACAATACACGTAGATGTGGTCAGCGCTGAACGTGAAGTTTTTAGTGGCGAAGCCTCTTTTGTGGTTCTGCCTGGAGAGTCTGGCGAATTGGGTATTATGCCTGGGCATACGCCACTGATTACGCGCATTAAACCGGGTGCTGTTCGCATTGAAATGGCTGATAAGACAGAAGAATTGGTGTTTGTTGCGGGTGGTATTTTGGAAGTGCAGCCCAATCGCGTGACTGTTTTAGCAGATACGGCCATTCGTGGTGAAGACCTTGATGAAGCACGTGCTCTTGAGGCAAAATCGCGTGCAGAAGAAATGTTAAGCCAAAACAAAGGCGACATTGACCATGCCTATGCTCAATCAGAACTCGCTCTGGCAATGGCTGAATTGGCCGCCTTGGCAAAATTCCGCCGTAAAAAATAATCAACAAATAAACCACACATTTGGCATATGTATTGTTAGGCGGTATGTAAATGATGGAAAAAGCCCTCTTGAAAGTTCAAGTGGGCTTTTTTTTCGGTATCATTATACTTTTGATGCGATGTTGTCATTTATACATATCGTTTTGATGAATCACGTTGTTTCTAGCCTTAAGTATTTTAGGTTTCTTTGGTGGTGCCAATCTTTTATAGAGTTTATGATTAAACTAAATCAAGTCCATTTTTCTTATGGCCACGCTGACCCCATTGTGAATGGGGTCAGTTTATCCGTGTCACGAGGGCAGGTGGTTGCCGTCATGGGTCCTTCAGGGTGTGGTAAAACGACACTGCTTCGATTGGTTGCTGGTTTGTTGCGACCAAGCAGAGGTGAGGCAACTTTATTGGGTGCGCCTTTGCCATATGATGATGCATCTGCATTACGTGAGTTGCGTAAAAAAATGGGGATGTTGTTTCAGTTTGGTGCTTTATTCACAGACATGTCGGTGTTTGAGAATGTTGCTTTTCCATTGCGTGAGAACACAGCATTGAGTCAGGCTGACATTCAACAACAAGTGATGACCAAGCTCACAGCCGTTGGTTTGGCTGATGCGGCTCAAAAAATGCCCAGTGAGGTTTCTGGTGGTATGGCGCGACGAGTGGCTTTGGCGCGGGCCATTGCGCAAAACCCTCAAATCATGTTGTTTGATGAGCCTTTTGCTGGTTTAGATCCGATTGCGATGGATACAATCGCCCAGCTGATTCGTGAGCAAACAGATGAATTGAATGCGGCTTCAATCGTTGTGTCGCATGATGTGCAGGAGACGTTTGCCATTGCTGATTATGTGTATGTGATGCACCACGCACACATCGTTGCGGAGGGTACGCCGATGCAGTTGTGGGCGAATGAAGACCCTTTCATAAAACGTTTTGTCCATGGGCGGCATGGTTTGGAGGTGGGCGCATGAGCGTATTTATCAATGGGTTGGCGCAATTGGGCGGTTCAGTGCGTTCAAGCATCTCAACCTTGGGTTTTGCCATGCGCATGTTGGGGGCTTTGTTTGCCAATGTGAGGGTGTGGTGGACGCGAACACGTTTGGTTTTTCAACAGATTCATTTTTTAGGAAACTATTCTCTGGTCATCATGTTGGTTTCGGCGGCATTTATTGGCGCGGTGTTGGGGCTTCAGTCTTACTATACGCTGAGTCGTGTGGGCTCTGAGAGCATGGTGGGTTTGTTGGTGGCTTTGTCTTTGGTGCGTGAGCTCGCACCTGTTGTGGTGGCCATTTTGTTTGCGGGACGTGCGGGTACCTCCATGACCGCTGAGATTGGCCTGATGAAGGCTGGTGAGCAGCTGGCGGCGATGGAGATGATGGGGGTGGATCCCGTCAACCGTGTGTTTTCACCTCGCTTTTGGGCTGCGGGCTTTGTTGTGCCCATGCTGACAGGCTTGTTTGCGTTGGTGGGGGTCTATGGTGGCTATGTGGTTGCAGTCTGGTGGCTGGGAGTGGACGAAGGTGCTTTTTGGTCGATGATGCAAGATGGCGTGAATGTGCGTGATGATGTGGTCAATGGCTTGATTAAAAGTGCTGTGTTTGGTTTGGCTGTGAGTTTTTTGGCCGTGTATGAAGGTGCGCAAGCTCATCCAACACCCGAAGGGGTGGCTCAAGCGACCACCCGCACAGTGGTGAAGTCGGCTTTGTTGGTGTTGGGTTTGGATTTCATCTTGACGGCATTGATGTTCAGCTGATCCAATGGTTGCTTCAGTGTTAATGGTTTTGGCTAAGGCTGATGAGGATTTTGAATTCGCATGAGTGGTATGGCTTGTGTGTTATGTGATTGAGGATATTATGCAACAAAAGAAAATTGACATCTGGGTGGGTTTGTTTGTATTGCTCGGTGTGATGGGTTTAATCGCTTTGGCTTTGGTTGTGGGGGGCAAAGGGGGTTGGTCAACCAAAGGTGGATACCCTGTTTTAGTGAATTTCCAAAATATTGGGACGTTGAAGGAACGCGCCCCTGTTAAAATGTCTGGCGTGGTGGTCGGTCGTGTTGGTGGGATTGAACTGAAGGATGTGAACGGCGAGTACAAGGCTCAAGTCACATTGATTCTTGACAATGGTTTGAAGGTGCCCAAAGACAGCGGCGCATCGGTTAATACGGCAGGTTTGCTGGGGGCTCAGTTCATCAGTTTAACGCAAGGTGCGGATGTTGAGCATCCTGTGGCGGCGGGTGAGACTCTGGACAACACGCAATCTGCAATGGTGTTGGAAGACCTCATCACGCAGTTTGGCATTAACAAGGCTGAAACAGCTTCAAAGGCAGATGCGGTTGATGCACCACCAGTCAAATAAGCTTACAATAAAAATACAAAAAACCACCTGTTGGGGGATGCCATGAATACCTTAATGAGACAATGGTTGTTGGGGGCGTCATTGATTTTGACGCTTGTCAGCAGCCATGCTCAAAGCACCGATGCGCTGGTGAATTCACCAGTGGTTGATGACGTGGTTCTGACCCATGATCGCTTCGAAGCATTTAATCGCGGTGCTTTCCAATTCAATGATGGTTGGGATCAGGTCATGTTTAAGCCGATTGCCAAAGGCTATCAAAAAATTGTTCCGGCGGGTTCGCGAGGTTGTGTGCACGGATTTTTTGAGAATTTAAGTGTGCCTTATACGGCGTTGAACAATGTTTTACAAGGCAAATTCAAAGCCGCTGGGCAAGATGTCTGTCGGTTTGTGGTGAACACCACAGTGGGGGTAGGGGGATGTGTTGACATGGCCAGTAAGTGGCACATTCCGAAACATGAAGAGGATTTTGGGCAAACGTTGGGTAAATGGGGGGTGCCTTCTGGGCCTTTTGTGATGTTGCCAGGTTTAGGGCCATCAACCCTTCGAGATGCATTGGCAAAACCCATTGATTTTATTGCCGACCCGATTGGTTATGTGAGGGCAATTAAGATTCGCAACTCTTTGCGTGGCTTGAAACTGGTGGATACACGCACAAGCTTGTTGGAAACCTTGGAGTTTGTGGATGATGTGGCTTTTGATCGTTACAGCATGACCCGTGATGCGTGGCTACAAAAACGAGAAGCGGATGTGCGCGATGAAGATTATGCACCCGATGAAGCGCCATTGGCTTCTGGAGAGGCGACCCCTGTTGAACCGGTTGTTCACAACGAGCCTGAGGTCAATAAGGCATCGCTTGAAGTAAATGCAGTAACAGGTGTGAGCGATCCTTTGGCTGAAGCAGAGCGTCTGGCCAAGCAGCTGACAAAACCTGTTGCGGGTGAAAAAAAATAAGGCATCGGGCGGTTGTCTCTGCGTTGTGTCAACTGGAGGTTGGGTACATGCATTATGGTCTCAGGCATGTGACTGTGTTCATCTGGTAAAAGGATGTGCAGTGGTTTGAAATGTGAGTTTAAATTTTTAGGGAAGAAAAGAAAAATCATGAAATTTTTGAAACGTGTTTTATTGGCTTTGGGTTTGATGTCGGCGGTTTCTGTGGCGCATGCAGAAACTGCAGATCAGTTTGTTAAACAGATGTCGGACAACGTGGTGGCTGCATTGCGTGCCAATCCAGGTTTAAAGAGTGGCAATGCTGGTGCTGTTGGTACATATGTCGATGGCAACATCATGCCTCATGTGAATTTTCGCAGCATGATTTCGCGCGTGGTGGGCCCTGCATGGAACAACGCCAGTGCAACCGAGCAAAATGAATTGATGTCAGAGTCGCGTCGTTACTTGACACGCACGTATGCGGGCAGTTTGAAGGGGGCTTCTGTCAACAGCATTGACGTGTATCCAGCGAGCGGCAATGAGGTTCGCACGCGCATCAACACCAGTAATGGTGCAAAGATGGTGACATATCGCTTAGAAAACAACGGCGGTTGGAAAGTCAATGATTTAAGCGTGGCGGGTGTGTGGTTGGTGCAAAGCTATGCTGGGCAATTTCGCCCCGTGGTGGCCAAAGGCGGCGTGCCTGCTTTGATCAGTTATTTAAAATCGAAACATTAAGATGACGTTGTTGTTGGTACACTCAGGCGGTTTGGTTTAAAAAACCTTTGATGGACATCTAACAAAATAAGAATCACCCTTAAAAAAGCCCGCAATAGCGGGCTTTTTTGATGCCTGTCAGATGGATGTTAATGTGGATCCATCTAGTCATCATAACCATTGGGGTTTTTGCGCTGCCATGCCCATGCATCGCGGCACATGTCTTCAATGGTGTACTCGGTGTGAAATTTCAGCACCTGTTGAGATAAGGTTGGGTCTGCGTAGAAACAACCGATGTCTCCAGGACGGCGAGGTGCAAATTGGTAGGGGATTGTTTTTCCACTGGCCTTCTCAAAGGCCTTCACCATTTGTAAAACGGATACAGGTTTGCCAACACCGAGGTTAACCGTGATGGAGCCTTTGCCATTTAACAGATGTTGGATGGCCAAAACGTGTCCGCGTGCCAAATCCATCACGTGAATGTAATCGCGTTCACCCGTGCCATCTGCCGTGTCGTAATCGTTGCCAAAAATAGACAGTTGGTCACGCAAACCAACCGCCACTTGTTGAACATAAGGCATCAAGTTGTTCGGAATGCCGCGTGGGTGCTCACCCATCAACCCAGATGGGTGAGCACCCACTGGGTTGAAATAACGCAACATGGCATAGCGCAGTGAAGGCTCCGCCCGCGCCACATCGCGGGTGATGTGCTCCATCATGACTTTTGATTCACCGTATGGGCTGGTGGCGGACAGGGGGCCACCTTCTTTGTAGGGCACAGGTGTGTTTTCACCGTACACGGTGGCTGAAGAGCTGAGCACAATGTGCTGTACTTTTGTATCGTGCATGGCTTGCAAAACGCTCATCAAACCCATGACATTGTTGTGATAATACGCCAATGGTTTGGCCACGGATTCGCCCACGGCTTTAAGTGCGGCAAAGTGAATCACGCCTTCGATGTCATGTGCTTGCAAAACTTGGGTGATGCCAGTGGTGTCCAGCACATCCATGTCAATGAGCTCTGGGCGAATGCCCGTCAATTGCTCAATTCGATCCACCACCTTGGGTGAGCTGTTGATGAAATTGTCCAGTAATATGGGTTGTAAACCTGCCTCAATGAGGCATACAGCCGTGTGTGCGCCAATATAACCCGTACCACCTGTGAGTAAAATTTTTGTCATATGCCCTCGAATATAAGTTGTATTTGAGTCAAGATTTTAACCTGAATTGAGCCCCACCCATCGGGTAAAATCGGATGTAAAAAGCCCATTACTTCAAAGTAAATGGGCTTTGGTCATCGAGATGCGGGTTGATTTACATCAGTTGGATGCATTCAAGGGGATTACATGGTGAAGTTTTCACCCAGATACACTTGTCGTACGGCCTCATTGTCGACAATCTCGCGTGCATTGCCTTGCGCGAGCACAGTGCCTTCGCTGATGATGTATGCACGGTCACAGATGCCCAGCGTCTCACGGACATTGTGATCGGTGATCAGCACACCAATGTTGCGCTCAACGAGAAAATGAATGATTTTTTGAATGTCAATGACGGCAATTGGATCGACGCCTGCGAAAGGCTCATCCAGCAACACAAAGCGAGGTCGTGTGGCCAGTGTGCGGGCGATTTCAACCCGACGGCGTTCACCGCCCGAAAGGGCTGGAGCGGGGCTGTGTAAAATATGACCAATTTGCAAATCGGCCACCAATTGATGCAACTCTTCGGCAATGCGAGCACGCGTGAGTTTACGGCCTTGGTCATCTCGTTGCAGCTCAAGCACGGCGCGGATGTTTTCTTCAACCGTTAATTTGCGGAAAATGGATGCTTCTTGCGGCAAGTAAGACAGGCCCAGGCGGGCACGCTGGTGCATGGGCATGCGGTTGATCTGTGTGTCATCCAAAGTGATTTGCCCATCATCGGCTCCGACCAAACCGACCACCATGTAAAAGCACGTGGTTTTCCCCGCACCATTTGGCCCCAAAAGACCAACGACTTCACCACTTTTGACGTCAAAAGAGACGTTTTTGACGACGGTTCGTGCGCCGTAACGCTTTTTGAGTTGATTGACGCTGAGGTGGTGGCTGTCTTGCATGGGGTGCTCGTTATGTTTTATTGTTAATCGCAAAGTGGAAACCCTTGCTTTGCGTTTGATTAAAACCTCAGGTGTTGTACGGGTCTACCTCACATACCTGAGGAACATCAAGTCAGCCCAACTCCCAAAACACATCGGGTTGTTCATGGGTTTCATTGCATGGTTTTATTTGATGTTTGAATTGGGTGTGATGATCACACGTGTGCGTCCAGGTACGCCAGGCACCGCATGAGATTCAAAGACTTCGGTGAGTTGGTTGTACACCAGCTCGTCACCATTGATTTGATCCAACAGTTTGCCCGCAGCGCTATAGCGTTGCATTTGTGCTTTATTGGACAGCACGATGAGGTTTTGTTTGCCATCATAAATCAATTTGTTGCCTTGTGCTTTCATCACTTCATTGGTGCCTTCACGTTTTTGAGTGAATTTAACCAACCCACCTTTTTCCATGCTGGCCGTGGCGTACTGATAGCCTTCAGGGTCAACGATGGTTTCAACATGATCGGCGGTAATGACCATGCTGCCTTGTTTCAAAATCACACTGCCTGTAAACACACTGGTTTGGGTGATGTCGGTGTATGTGGCACCATCGGCCTCAACCACCAATGGCTGGCTGCGGTCATACTTGCTGTTTTGCGCATACAGCACCACAGAAGGTAAGGCAATGGCGAGTAAGCCTGCCAAGAGGAAGCGTCCGAGTGTCATGTGTGGTCCTTATTTGGCTGAGCCGATTTTTGCATTGTGCAACATGCCTTTGACTCGATCGCCCGTTTTCCCGCCCATGATGATGTTGCGGGAGGCGTAGTCGTAGCGAAAGCGACGACCTGTGATGCTGTCATCCCCTTGGGTCATGACAAAGGGCAAGTCGCTGCTGGCAATGTTGTTGTATAAACCAATGCTCATGGCATCGGTGGTGAGGTGAAGGGGTGGGGCTTCAGGTGTGGTTAAGCGATCCATCACGACATTGCCATTGAGCTCAATGACGTGGGTTGCATCCGACCAAATGGCCTTATCTGCACGGGATGTGGAGACGGGTTGGCCAATGGGTGTGGCCACAACGGTGACATCTTTCAACTCGGCATCTTTATCGCCATAATGCACCACCTCTTTGGCGGTAATCACGTAAGCGACCGCACCATTTTTACCTGTGCGGTTGATTTGCATGCCCGATGTGAAGGCATCGACGAGCTCGGGGTGGCTCTCTTTTGAGGGCTTCACATTGGCGTTGTCTTTGGTGATCCACCAGTAGCTGCCTGCGGCCACCGCCAATAAAATCAATAAGTACAATACATTGGGCAGGTGAAAGCGCAGCCAATAACGCCAGCGAGAAAAGGTCATTTTATCCATTACATGATGTCCAAGTTGGGGTGTTGTTCATCATAGAGGTAAGCCGCATAAGCACTGTTGAGTTTATCTTGAGCGAATAAAATCAGCTCTGCCAGTTCGCGCACCGCGCCCGCGCCGCCGCTGGAACTGCTGACCCAATGGGCGGCACGTTGTGCGAGCACATGGCCGTTGGGCACGCTGCTGGCGAAGCCAACAGCACGCAAAATGGGCAAATCAATCACATCGTCACCCATATACGCGCATTGTTGAGGGGTGACTTGGGCGTCGATCATCAATTGCTTCAGAGCGGCGCCTTTGTCTTGTGCGCCTTGCATGAGGAAATCGATTTTCAAATCTTTGGCGCGCGCCGCAGTCACTTTCGAGTCGCGGCCACTGATGATGGCAATCGGGATGCCCATTTGACGCAGCAGTTGAATGCCCAAACCATCTTGTACATAAAAGGATTTGACCATTTCGCCTTGTGCATCATAGTCCAAATAGCCAGTGGTGAGCACACCATCCACGTCCAAAATCAGCAAGCGCACATTTCGTGCGAGGGCAATCACAAAGTCGGATGGCATGGTGGTGGGCGAATATAATGCATTTGTCATTACATGACTCCAGCGGCAAATAAATCGTGGACATTCAAAGCACCCACCAAAGCATGGTCTTGATCGACCACTAAAAGCTGATTGATGCGGTGTGTTTGCATCATTTCAACAGCCGATACGGCCAAGACATCGGATGCAATGGTGTGCGGGTTTGGGTGCATCACATCATCGATGCGAAGGGTTCGGACGTCGACTCCTTTTTCAAATAAACGTCGCACATCACCATCGGTCAAAACGCCTAATACTTTGTGCGCTTCATCAACAACCGCCGTCATGCCCATGCGTTTTTGACTCATCATCAACAAAGCATCGGTGAGGCTGGCTCCGCTTGAGACGGCTGGGATGTCATCACCCAAGCGCATCACATTGGCCACATAAGTCAGCAAGCGTCGACCCAGTGCACCTGCTGGGTGTGAGCGGGCAAAATCATCCGCACTGAAACCACGTAATTCAAGTAAAGCCACAGCCAAGGCATCGCCTAAAGCCAAACTGGCAGTTGTGCTGGCGGTGGGTGCCAGATTGAGTGGGCAAGCTTCTTTTTCGACCTTGACCAATAGGTG
Organism: Ephemeroptericola cinctiostellae; assembly: GCF_003339525.1. GTDB lineage: Bacteria > Pseudomonadota > Gammaproteobacteria > Burkholderiales > Burkholderiaceae > Hydromonas > Hydromonas cinctiostellae. The sequence goes on from NZ_CP031124.1 coordinate 500,012, forward strand.
CACATCTGACAATTTCGCCATTGGAGACTCTGGATTGCCTGTCATGGCAATGAGTTTGGTGTTGTGGCGTTTAACAGCGGGCAAAATGGCCATCAATTCATCGCTCTTACCTGAATAGGAGAGGGCAAGTACCACATCGTCGGCAGTAATCATGCCCAAATCACCATGCGCAGCCTCACCTGGGTGCATAAAAAAAGCGGGCGTACCCGTAGAAGCAAAAGTTGCTGCAAGTTTACGTGCGATGTGACCGGATTTGCCCATGCCTGAAACGACCACACGCCCTTTGCAAGCCAACATGGTTCGTACGGCATTCACGAAATTGATGTCTAATGTACGCGTTAAATCCATCAAGGCTTGTGCCTCAATGGTCAGTACGTTGAGTGCGACATTTAATATCGCATCGTCATTTAAATGTGTGGAATTGTTTGTTATCATCATGGCTGTCAGTATAACGTTTTTAAGACATATGCACAACGGAAGTGGGGTTTTACGCGGGTTGTTGTGTACCTTTTCGCAGTCCTTTTTATCGCTCCGTTTACCGTAGTTTTACGCCCATTTTCCGCCCATCTGAAAGCACTTCCTTCCTATGCATGGTCTCACGCTCCTTGTTGTCTTGCTTGCCTTCACCGTTTTTGGTGTGGTGGTGTTTCGCCTCATGCATTTGCCGCCGATACTCGGGTATTTGTTTGTGGGCGTGATAGTCGGGCCGCATTCTTTTGGTTTGTTGCCTGATGATGAGAACACCAGTCACTTGGCGGAATTTGGCATTGTGTTTTTGATGTTCACCATTGGCTTGGAGTTTTCATTGCCAAAATTGAAATCGATGCGGCGGGTGGTGTTCGGTTTGGGCGGTTCGCAATTGATTGGGACGATGGCGGTTGCGGTTGTGTTGGGTTTTGTGGTGGATTGGTTGTTGCCCGATGATTACAAAATGGGGCGTTCGAGCTGGCTGGCATTGGGCGGTGTGTTGGCGATGTCATCGACCGCGATTGTGATGAAAGTGCTGACCGAAAAAATGGAGCTGGATTCGCAGCATGGGCGCAATATTTTTGGTGTGTTGTTGTTTCAAGACTTGGCGGTTGTGCCCTTACTAATTTTGATCCCTGCCTTGGCAGACACAGAGTCCAGCTTATTGATGTTGATGGGTGTGGGGTTGTTGAAAGCGGCGTTGGTTTTGGCGTTGCTGTTGGGCTTGGGGCAAAAGCCCATGCACGCATGGTTGACTTTGGTGGCGAAGCGGCGCTCTCAAGAGCTGTTCATGCTCAATTTGTTTTTGATGACCTTGAGTTTCTCTTGGCTGACTGAAATGGCGGGCTTGTCTTTGGCTTTGGGGGCATTTGTGGCGGGCATGCTGATCTCTGAAACCGAGTTTAAGATGCAAGTTGAAGAAGACATTCAGCCGTTTAAGGACATTTTGCTGGGGTTTTTCTTCATCACGATGGGGATGCAGTTGAATTTGCCTCAAATTTACACCCAGTTACCGTGGGTGCTCATCACCTTGGTGGTGGTGTTGGCGGCAAAATTTGCGGTGATTGCTGGGCTGACCAAATTTTTTGGCAACTCTCCGGGCAATTCGGTGAGAACGGCTTTGGCACTTGCGCCTGCGGGGGAGTTTGGTTTGGTGTTGTTGACCTTGGCGTTGCAAAACCAATTGGTGCATCCTGTGGTCGGACAATGGGTGTTGGCAGCCATGCTGATTTCGATGTTTTTGACGCCATTTATTTTGCAGTATGCCGATAAAATTGTTTTTCGTTTCACCCGCAGTGAATGGATGTTGCAATCTTTACAATTGACCAACATCGTCAGTAACAGCATTGAGGCGGAGCAACATGTCATCATTGCTGGTTTTGGACGCAGTGGCACGGATTTGGGGCGTTTGTTGCGAGAGCAAAACATGCCTTACATTGGCATCGACAATGACCCCGAACGCGTGCAAAAAGGCGTGCTGCAAGGGCATGATGTGGTCTATGGCGACATCACACGCAAAGATTCTTTGCTCGCAGCAGGAGTCGCTCGTGCGCGGGCTTTGGTCATCACATACATTGAGCCAAAAATTGCATTGCACGTGTTGCATCATGTCAAGTCGATCAATCCTGATTTACCCGTCATTGTGCGCACCTTGGATGATGTGTTTTTGGAGCAGTTGCAGCAAGCGGGAGCGGTGGCCGTGGTACCTGAAATTTTGGAGGGCAGTTTGGTTTTGGCCAGTCAAACCTTACTCACCGCTGGTGTTGCACCGCAGGAGGTGTTGACGTTCATCGCCAATCAACGCCGCGGACGCTACGATTTATTGCGCCAACATTTTGATGAATCGGCCGATCCATTTGGTTTGTCAACGGGTACACCTGATGCCATTGGTCAGCCCGCAGCGGCACGAAAAGTTAAAAAAGCCGAGCAAATGCAAGAGTTGATGGTGACACTGAAGGATGAAAGCTTGTGGCTGGAGCAGCCGTTGAGCACCTTGCCTTTGGTCGCATGGCGCGTTCAGGTGACCCATATTGTCCGCTCGGGTGAGACACTTGATTTACATGCAGACCCCAGTTTGCTTGAGCACGATGTGATTATTTTTGCAGGCAGTACGTATGATGTTCAGCATGCCGCACAGGCTTTGAATGGTGAGGTTTAAGGGTACAGAAAAAGTAAACTGTGCAGGTTTTGGTGGAAAAGTTTGATGGGGTGCCTTGATCAAATTTTGGGCATCATATTCTCAGATGTTCACTTTGACCTTTGAGCTTTTACTCAACCTCGATCGTTCATGCCAACATGCCGTGCATGGCTGATGACAAAAAGGAACGATATGAACAGTGTATTGGAATCTTTGGGGACACGGTTAGCGCGCTATCTCAGCATGCCCCGACCCATGCGCAGCCTTGCACCATCGCCATCGGCTCAAATTTTGCGAGACACTTTACAAACTGGTGATGTGCTGCTGGTTGAAGGTCACACGCGCTTCAGCTCCGCAATTAAATATTTAACCCAGTCGACGTGGTCGCACTCGGCCTTGTTTGTTGGTGATTATTTGCCGCACAACGAAACCAATGCCAGCCATTGTTTGATTGAAAGCGACACCACGCAAGGGGTGCGCAGTATTGGGGTGGAGGCATTCAAAGACCTCAATGTGCGCATTTGTCGCCCGATTGGATTGACTGAAGCCGAGCGCAAGCAGGTGGCAGAATATGCGATTTCACGCATTGGTGATCAATATGATTTGAGCCATGTGTTTGACTTGGTGCGTTATTTGTTACCCACGCCGCCTGTGACCCAACGCTTTCGTCGCAGAATGCTGGCTTTGGGCAGCGGTGATCCGACGCGGGCGATTTGTTCGAGTCTAGTGGCGCAGGCATTTGAGTCGATTCGCTACCCCATTTTACCCATCATTGAGGAAAACTCGGTGGAGTCTGGGGCGTGTCATGGTTGCGTAGAGGAAGTGCTGCATGTGCGTCATTACAGTTTATACACGCCTCGGGATTTTGATGTGTCGCCTTATTTTGAAGTGATCAAGCCTGCGTTACCCCAAAATTTTGATTTTCATCGTTTGCATTGGGCTGAAGGTGATGAGGAGGGGGGCGATGGTGTTGAGGCCGTGAGGCGTGTGGTCATTTGAAAGAGCGTTCTTTATATTGCTACACCTTTAGATGGCTTTTCATTTTTGCATTGCTGCGGTATTATGTCTTATGGATTTGTATTCAATTGAATGGTGTGCTTTGACTTTAAATGACCTGCGTTAACTACGTAGGCTGAAAAGATGGGCGCTGTCAGTTGGAATGTGAATGTTCTTAGATGCTTGTATTGGAGCCGCAGATGTCTTTAAAATTACTCCCCAAGGAATGGCAGATTTGGCTGCATGACAACGTGGCCAAGGGTTGCAGTGACAATTCAATCCTGACCTTGATGCTTAAAAATGGATTTAAACTGCCTATTGCGACCAAAGCACTTGAAGACGTGCGTTTGGGTGAAGTGGTGGTGGCTTCACGAACGGAACAAGCACGCCCGAGTGTGGCGATTGAGCGCAACAGCATTGTTTGTGAGGATGGGCATGAGGTGCGTGTATTGACCCACATGAAAGCACCTTATACGGTGTATTTTGAACATGTGTTGACCGATGCTGAGTGTGATGAAATGGTTGCTTTGTCTGACTCTCAATTAAAAGATTCAACGGTGGTGGACATGGCTCTGGGCACATCTGTTGCCCATGCCCATCGCACCAGTACGGGGTGCTCGTTTAAGCGGGCCGAATGGCCATTGGTTGATCGCATTGAGCAGCGTTTGGCTTCTTTGGTCAACTGGCCTGTTGCGCAAGGCGAGGGTTTACAAATTTTGCGTTATGAACAGGGTGGCGAATACCGTGCACACCATGATTACTTCGACCCTGCTTACTCTGGCAGTCAAAAACATGTGGAGCAAGCAGGGCAGCGGGTGGGCACCGTGATCATGTACTTGTCCGATGTGGACGAGGGGGGCGGTACGAGCATGCCAAACATTGGTTTTGAAGTGCGTCCACGTAAAGGCTCTGCATTGTTTTTTTGTAATGTTGATGAGTACGGTGCGATTGATCCGATGACTTTGCATGCGGGTGTGCCTGTGGTCAAAGGCGTTAAATACATTGCGACGAAGTGGCTGCGCGAGAGGGAGTTTTGAGCAATGGCTCAAAAGTGTAGCGAAGCATTGGAGTGAAAGTTGAAAAAACGGACAAGATGTCCGTTTTTTTTTGAGTGACGCACCGCTCACGGCGCCCTGCTCGTTAACAGGTGATTTATCAATGGCTCATGGTCATTTGCCAGCGTTGGGCTGTGATGCGCTCAACAAGCCCATAAAAATGCCATCAGCTTTAACCTGCTTCATGGCAAATTCGGCGGCTTGAATGATGTCAGTGATGGTGGCTTGCTGTGAACCTAAAGCGGTGAGTGCTTGTGCCTGTGCGGCCTCTGGTGAAATTTTTTGAGTGACATGAATGGCGTGGGTCAGCGCATCCAAGCGCAACCCTTGGTCTTTCAATGTACCCAACGCGGCAATGAACCAGCTCATGGCATAGAAATTGTTGACATTCAATTGTACGGGTGAACTGATATCTGGCACACTGGGTAAGGCGTTGTAAGGCGAGTGCACAATCTCGTCGGTCAAATACTTGTCAAATTTGCGCGCGACAATGGCACGCGGGCGGGTCAGGGTGATGTAACCCTTGAACGCTTGTGGGTAAATGCTGAGCCAACGGATGTCGCGGCGCAACTCATGCAAATCCGCTTCAATGCTGACAATGGGTTGACTCAAGGCTTCAGTGATTTCAACTGTTTTGTCATGATACAAACGACACAGTTGTGCAATGAGTGCATCATCGCTCAGCCAATCAATTTTCTGGCTGGATTTGCCATTGCGAATTTTGTGGATGCGTTGGGCGGCATCGCCAATCCAATCATCATTGTGTAATGTGCTGTTAAGCTGGGCAAGATGCGCTTGGCGCTGTTGAGTGAGGAGCTCGACCACTTCAACTGGAATCACAGGGTTCCCAGAAAACTCTTTGATGAAGGCATCAAAGTAATCGATTTGTCCCAAGCCGTCTTCAAGTGTTTTGAAACGTTCCGTCAACTGATTAAAGCGTTTTTTATCATGAAAACGAGCCAAAGCTCGCGTCATGGCTTCGAGGTAAAATAAGGTGGTGCGGGCATTGTTTTGATACAGCCAAAGTGCTGGATTGTCCTGCAAGCTCGATGCCGTGAGCAGGTTCGACAGCGCCGTGAGGTGATGCAGGAAAAGGGCTTTGGTGTTTTTCATGGTCATCTTCCGTTGAGGCGGTTATGTTTTACTGATGGGGCGTTTGGCAATGATGACGGTCAAGTCCATGTTTTGCCCATTACGCAAAATTTTAACTCGGGCTTGAGAGCCCGGCTTAAGGCGAGCGATTTCAGCCAGCATGTTGGCAGTGTCTTTGATGGTGCTGTCGTTCACCTGCGTCAAAATATCACCGACTGAAATGCCCGCTTGTCCGGCTGGGCCTTCTGGGCGCACGCTGGCAATGATGACCCCGTCTTGGCTGGGCAGATTAAACGTTTTGGCCATCTCTGGGGTGACGTTTTGTGATGAAACACCGATGTAGCCTCGCGTGACCGTGCCTGTGGCAATGAGCTCATCGGCGATTTGCTTCATGATTGAGACGGGAATGGCAAAGCCGATCCCTGCATTCGCACCTTCGCCGCTGGTGTTGCCTGTGACAATCGCGGTGTTGATGCCGATCAAATTGCCATTCGAGTCCACCAACGCGCCGCCTGAGTTACCTGGGTTGATGGCGGCATCGGTTTGGATGAAATTTTCAAAGGTGTTGATGCCCAATTGATTGCGATGCAGTGCAGACACGATGCCCATGGTCACGCTTTGTCCCACACCAAACGGGTTGCCGATGGCGAGGACAACATCGCCCACTTGCAATTGGTCATCATGGCCCAACACAATGCTGGGTAATTTATCAAGGTTGATCTTGAGCACGGCGACATCTGAATCGGCATCTGAGCCGACGACGGTGGCGGCTGCACGTCGACCATCGCTCAAGGCCACTTCAATTTGGTCGGCACCTGCAATCACGTGATGGTTGGTGACAATAAAGCCTTGTGGGTCAATGATGACGCCTGAACCTAGGCTGCTGTCCGAACTTTGTGGGGGCTGACCTTGGTTGTACAGTTGGTTCAACGTGGGGTCATTGTAAGGGTTTTTGGTGGAGGCGCGCGAAGTGAAAATTTTCACGACAGAAGGCAATGCGGTGGCCACGGCATCGTGGTACGATAAGCCCGCAACATTGCGTGGTGCTTCACGCGGCGCAAGCGATTCGCCACTTTTGAGCACAGGTGCCGCGGCTTTTTCGCCGCTCATCCAGCGCGTCACAGACTCGGGCAGCCATTGCGGTTTCAGTGTCAATACAACAAAAGCCGCGAGCACCAAGACCGTGACAACTTGAGCCAACCCTAACCAGAAACGTTTTAACATATGGAATGCACCACTTTATTGAGCGAGATTGATGCCATTTTGAATACAGCATCATTTAAAGATTATTGTCCGAATGGTCTACAAATCCAAGGACGCCCAAGTATAACCAAAATTGCTGCTGCTGTCACAGCAAGCCGCACAGTTATTGAGCAAGCAGCGGCTTGGGGGGCGGATGCGTTGTTGGTGCACCACGGTTATTTTTGGAAAGGGGAAGAGGCCCCGATTGTGGGCATGAAGCATGGTCGGATTGCCGCTTTGATCAAACACGACATCAATTTAATCGCTTACCATTTGCCACTCGATGCGCACCCCACTTTAGGCAATAATGCGCAGCTGGCGTTGAAATTGGGGTTTCATGTCGTTGGGCAAGTGACCACAGAGCCACTCGTGTGGCACGGCACATCGGATTGCTTGACTTTGGGTGAGTTGGCGGTGCGGATTGAACAGCGTTTGGGGCGTGCGCCGCAGGTGATTGGGGATGCCCGTGCAGCGGTGGGTAAAGTGGCGTGGTGCACAGGCGCGGCGCAAGGGTACATCACAACGGCGGCAGCCTGCGGTGCTCAGACCTTTATATCTGGAGAGGTGTCGGAGCGCACTTTTCATGAGGCGCAGGAACTTGGGGTCAACTATTTGGCGTGTGGACACCATGCCACTGAACGCTACGGTGTGCAGGCTTTGGGCGAACATTTGGCTGAGCGTTTTGCATTAGGGTATCGTTTTTTTGATGACCATAATCCAGTTTAATCCCTTGAGTTTCTTTACGTTTAATTTCTTATCCACCATTGATCGCGTATGACCCTTATAGACCCCCAACTGTCTGCACAAGAGCTGTTCACCGCCGCACTTGATTTACAAAAAGAGCAGAAACACATCGAAGCGGTGAGCTACTTTAATGCGGTTTTGGAAAAAGCCCCTGAGCATTTTGCTCAAATTAATGCGCAGCGCTTTGTGTCTGTGTGGGGTGGTTTTAAGCAAGCACAAGATCGCAGTGCATGGGATCAATACGATGCGCTGCAACGCTTGGTGATCATGGGTGTGACACAAGGTCAATGGTTTGTCGGTGAAGCGACTTTAGCCGCCCCCTTGTTGACCAATTTTTCTTTGCTGGCATTCACACAAAAGCATGCTGAGTTTGTGCTGAACACGATGAACACGCAATCGAAGCCTGATTTTAAACATCAGCGACCCGCTCTCAACAAAAAAATTAAATTGGGTTTTGTGGGCGCGGATTTTTTTTCACAAGCGACAGCATATTTGTTGACGGCTGCGATTGCCCACATCGATCGCCAGTATTTTGAAGTGTATGCCTATGATCATGGTGAGCATGTTGAAGACGGTGATGAATACCGTGAACGTGCCGAGGCTGCTTATGATGTGATCGTACCGATCGGCGATATGGGTGATGTGGAGGTGGCACAACGCATTTATGACGATGGCATTGATGTGCTGTTCAACATCAAAAATCCCGCCAGCGCACGTTTGGGTGTGTTTGCTTTGCGGCCTGCACCCATTCAAATCCATTACCTGTATTTTCCTGGCACATCGGGCATGCCTTTTTTTGATTACATCATTGGCGATCATGTGATCACCCCCCCTGATCTGGACAGTGGTTATGCCGAAAAGGTGTTGCGCATGGAGGGGTGTTATCAGCCCAACGATGATCAACGCCAGCTGCCGATGGAGAGCAGCCGTGATTATTGGGATTTGCCTGAGGATGCGGTGGTGTTGGCGAACATGAGTCAAAATTATAAAATCACGCCGCAGATGTTTGAAGTGTGGTGTCGTTTGTTGCAGAGCGATCACAGGCGCATCTTGTGGTTGCTGTCGGGTGGTGAGGAGGTGGAGCGCCATTTGCGACGAGAGGCCGAGCGACGTGGCATTGATCCCACGCGTTTATTTTTCTCTCCGCCGATGGGCATTCGTGCACACCATACGCGCCTGCGTTGTGCGGATGTGGTGGTTGATACCTTTCCATATGGTGGTCATACGTTGACCAGCGATGCGTTGTGGGCGGGTACGCCCGTAGTGACTTTGGCAGGAACAACTTTTGCATCACGTGTTGCCGCCAGTTTATTGACCAGTGTTGGCTTGGCGAGCTTGGTGGCGTGGCATGAAGATGAGTATTTCGCTAAAGTCGATCAGTTGGCACGTGATGCTGCGCAACGGCATATGATGCGTAAACACCTGGATGACAATCGATATGTATTTGATTTGTTCAGTCCCAGTTCGTATGCCCGCCGTTTTGAAAAACTGATGACAGAAACGGTGAACAATCATTGGCAGGCATCCCGTGCACCGTCGTTTTGATTGCTTCGGCACGCCCTTAATTTTTATAGGCTTGGAGCAATGGTGCCACGTATGGTGTGGCCCATTCGGCAGTAAACGCCAATGCCAATGCACCCGCCAAAAACAAAACAAATGATAGAAGTACCGCCAACACCACTTTGAAAATGCCCTTAAAGCTCTTGTCCCCAAGAAACTGCACCACAGCCAAGACCAAGTACACATTGATCGCCAGCATGTTCAGCCACAATGATTCAAAGCCAGAGGCATATTGAAACACAGAAAAAATGGATGAAATCACAAAGGTTTGTGCCAATAAAAAAACAAAAAGTGTGGCGAATTCCCAAATATTATAGCCACTGTGACGGAAAAACATGAAGCGCAACACCAGCGCAAAAAACATGGCTTGAATCACTTGCATCTGCAATGGATAATCCACCGCCCATTGACACGCTAAGGTGGTGGTGCCACATTGCTCACGTTCGTGGATCAAATTGGACGTCCATGTGGCCAATGCTGCCATCACGACCAAATAAGGCAGCGGTCGAGACAGAGCCTCGCGATCTGATGAAATAAATGTACGAATGCGTTGTCCCGGCGCGGTGAACAAGCCCAATAAGGTCTGGCGAAATACTTTGGTCAGCCAATGTTCTATTTGGGTTTCATCCAGAATGGAGGCATCTATTCGTTTGAACGACAGCTTCTTGACACATAAAGGGCAATATGGGTGACCAGTCAAATGCGCGCAAGTGGCCTGCCCTTTGCTGGTTTGTCGTAAGCTTTTCCTGATTCGATTGAACATGGCCGCTCCTGTCAAATCAATGTGAAAAAAGTAAAGTGTTGGGCAATCTAAATCGTGCCAAGTGTCTTAGACGAAATGCCTGGCCACAAGACTGAAAAAATAGGTTTTTACTTTCCCTTATTTTTCCAAACATTCACTCATCTTGTTGCGCCGCCCACATGGCCGCGTAAGTGCCATTTTGCGCCAATAATTCACCATGTGTGCCGCGTTCGACAATGCGCCCCGCATCCATGACCAAAATTTGATCGGCGTGGATGATGGTGGATAAGCGGTGTGCGACAATCAAAGTGGTGTGGTTTTGCGCCGCTTCGTCGAAGGCCGATTGAATCGCTTTTTCAGCATGCGAGTCAAGTGCCGAGGTGGCCTCATCAAAAATCAGAATCGGCGTGCCTTTGAGCAAAGTGCGGGCAATCGCGACGCGCTGCTTTTCACCCCCCGAAATTTTTAAACCACGTTCTCCGACCGCTGTTTCCAAGCCCTCAGGAAGGCGGCTCAAAAAGTCATCCAAATGCGCAGCTGTGGCTGCGGCACGCACTTCATCCATGCTTGCATCGGGGCGACCGTATTGGATGTTGTAACCCAAACTATCGTTGAACAGCACGGTGTCTTGCGGCACGATGCCGATCGCGCGGCGCAAGCTGCTTTGCGTGATGTGTGCGATGTTTTGTCCGTCAATTAAAACCTCACCTGAATTGATGTCGTAAAAACGGAACAGCAGGCGCGAGAGTGTTGATTTGCCCGCACCGCTTTTGCCGACAATCGCGGTGGTGGTGTTCGGGGCGACGGTGAAACTGACGTCATGCAAAATTTGACGGTTCTGGTTGTAACTGAAATTCACGTGTTTGAACTCAATTTTGCCTTGTGCCATGTGTAAATCAACCGCATCAACGGCGTCGGTCACATCGGGCGAACTGTGCAACAAGGTGAACATTTTGTCCACGTCCACCAACGATTGTTTGAGCTCGCGGTACATCACGCCGAGGAAATTCAGTGGCACATACAATTGCAACATCAATGTGTTGACCAGGACCAAATCACCCAGTGTCAAATGTCCCGCCACCACGCCTTGGGTGGTGTACCAAAGGATGACGATCAGCGCGATGGAGATGATCATTTGTTGACCAAAGTTGAGCAATGACAGCGAATTTTGCGATTGAATCGCGGCGTTGCGAAATTGTTTGAGGCCTTGATCGTAGCGCATCGCTTCGAATTGCTCGTTGTTGAAGTATTTGACGGTTTCAAAATTCAACAGTGAGTCGACCGCTTTTTGGTTGGCTTTCGAGTCCATTTCATTCATGCGTTTGCGATACTGTGTGCGCCATTCGGTGATGCCCACAGTGTACGCGATGTAACAGATCAGCGCGGCGGCGGTGATGCCGACAAACACCACATCGTATTTTGCCCACAAAAATCCAAGCACCATGAACATCTCGATCAATGTGGGCACAATGGTCATGAAAGAAAAACCAATCAAGGTGCGCACACCGCGGGTGCCGCGCTCAATGTCGCGCGTCAAACCGCCTGTTTGGCGGCTGAGGTGAAACTTGAGTGACAAATTGTGCAGGGTGTTGAACACTTGTAATGACACCGTGCGCGCGGCATTTTCGGATACACGGAAAAATACAATTTCGCGCAATTCATTGAACATCGTCATCGAAATGCGCAACGCGCCATAAGCGATCAACAAGGCGATGGGCACGATCAGCGCGGTTTGCACCGTCGGGTTGGGGGTCATGCCATCGATGATTTTTTTTAAAATAACGGGAATGCCGAGGTTGGACAGTTTCGCTAAAGTGAGGGCGACGAATGCGAACATGACGCGGTATTTGCTGCGCCAAATGTACGGCCAAAGGCTTTTAATGGTGTGCCAATCGGAGCGTTCATTGACGCGCAGGTCTTTTGAATCGTCGAATGATTGAGGGTTGTGTTGAGATCGAGACATTGTTTTAACTTATAAAAATGAGTGTTCGGTGGTGTCGTGGTCGACCATTCTACCAGCCATTGTGCTTATCGGCAGGTGCAGAAGGCGGCGTCAATAGCGGCACAATACCCATGTTACAAATGCGGTGTAAAATAAGAACCAACAATGCTGCACACATCCCGCAAAACATTAAAACATCATAAAGCAGGTCAAATGACAACTTCCGTACAATTGCAACACAGGCTTGAACTGTTAAGCCAACCATCCAATCGTAATGCGCTGGCACAAGGCTTGCGTGGCATCGAACGTGAAACGTTGCGCGTCAACGCCAATGGTCGTTTGAATGTCTCGTCGCACCCTGAAACATTGGGTGCGACCTTGACCCATCCGCAGATCACCACCGATTATTCAGAGTCGCTGCTTGAATTCATCACGCCTGCGGAGCACAACGCTGCAACTGCCTTGAAAAAGCTCGATGACATTCACCGTTTCGTTTATTCAAAATTAGACGGACAAATGCTGTGGAGTCAATCCATGCCGTGTGTGTTGCCCAGCGAGGCGGAAATCCCCATCGCATGGTATGGCACATCGCACATCGGCATGCTCAAGCACGTGTATCGCCGTGGTTTGGCGTTGCGGTATGGCAAAGCCATGCAATGCATCGCGGGCATTCATTACAATTATTCGTTGTCTGAAAACATTTGGGCTGTGCTGCAAAAAGATGCGGGTGATCAAGGCAGTGCGCAAAACTTTCAGTCGGAAAGTTACGTCGCCACCATTCGTAATTTCTTGCGTTACAGCTGGTTGTTGATGTATCTGTTTGGCGCATCACCCGCATTGTCGAAAGATTTTTTACGTGACCGTGCGCACAACCTTGAACAACTGTCCGATGACACCTTGTATTTGCCATACGCCACCAGCCTGCGCATGAGTGATTTGGGCTATCAAAACAATGCACAGGATGGCCTCGTGCCGCCGTACAACACGTTGATGGAGTACATGCGCAATTTATCAAAAGCGGTGCGCAAGCCATACCCAGCATACGAGGCGTTGGGCACCAAGCGCGACGGTGAATGGGTGCAAATCAACACCAATGTTTTACAAATTGAAAACGAGTTTTATGCCACGATTCGCCCCAAACGTGTGATTCGCAGCGGTGAGCGCCCTGTTGAAGCCTTATGTGACCGTGGTGTGCAATACATTGAAGTGCGTTGCATGGACATTGATCCATTTGAACCTGTGGGCATCAGTTTACAGACCACACGTTTTTTGGACGCTTTTTTATTGTTCTGTGCATTGAATGACAGTCCGCTCACCCACGAGGCCGAAGGTCATGCCAACACCGAAAACTTTGCCCGAGCCGTGAAGCAAGGTCGTCGCCCTGATTTGATGCTGAACCGCAATGGTCAAGACATCACATTGCAAGCATGGGGCTTGGAGCTGATTGAACAGATCGCGCCTGTGGCCGCATTATTGGATGCGCAAGATGGTGGTAGTGCTTTTGCAGACAGTTTGGCGGTGCAAAAAGATAAATTGCTGCATCCAGAGCACACGCCATCAGCACGCGTGTTGGCCGCTATTCAGGCGAATGGTGGTTCATTTAATGCGTTTGCCACCGCGCAAAGCACTGTGCTGGCGGATGCTTTTCGTGCACGTCCGCTTAATGCGGCGCAACAAGCGGTGTTTGAACAATCCGTTGAAGCGTCGTTGATCGAGCAGGCTGAGATGGAGAGTACGCAGACAGGCGATTTTGATGGATTCATCGAAGATTATCGTTCACGCACTTCGCAGCAGATTTGTTGCGATGAATGAGTCAAATGTGAGTCTGTGTTGACTCACATTTGATGTCTATACTGCGCTTCAATCTGCGTTTCAATTGTTTAAAGCACATCGTCCATGTTAACCAAAGGTGTGCGCGTTGAAACAGCATGCAGTGCGATGCCATGAATCATTTCATCGACCGTTGTACAGCAATCCGCCACAATCGACACGGTGTATTTCTCTGCCGATTTTGAAATGGCGGTGTGTGTCACGCAATTTTGCGTCATCATGCCACAGACCAGCAGCTCGGTCACGCCGAGTGCTGACAGTGTGGCCTCCAAGGTGGTGTCAATGAAACTGTCTGCATGTTGCTTCACCACGATCGGGGCATCAGGTGCTGCCGCTAAAATGCGCGGGTGTATGCGCACACCATCTGTGCCTTCATTGAAAAAAGGCGAAATGCCATTGGCAGGGTTGGCGATGTGCTGAATGTGAATCACGGGGATGCGTTGTGCATTCGCTTTGGCTATCGCGGCTTCGATCTGTGCGAGTGTCTTATCAGTGTTCCACAAAGGGAAGTGACCATTTGGGAAATAATCGTTTTGTACATCGATGACCAGTAATGCCGTGCTCATGTGTGACTCCTTGGTGTGATAAGTGGTGTAATTGGGGGAGATGTTAACCTCAGCTGAGGTTAACGCGAAAAAGAAGGTTTTTTTGAAGGAACACACTTTTTTCGCCTCCTTTGAATTGTACGGATCATCGAAGGGCTTTGGAATTGTGAACTGTGCGACTTGGGGTGGGTTCACTTACAGTTTGAAAGGAATGATGTTGGATAAAATGAATCAAGCCATTGTGAAGTGTCTCAAAGCCAATAGTCGCACCAGTTGGCAGCAAATTGGCAAGGATGTTCATTTGACGGGGCAAGCCGTTGCTGCGCGGGTATTGAACATGGAAGACCAAGGCATCATTGAAGGCTATACCATTCGCCAAGGGCAGGTTCAACGGCATTTCATCACTGTTTTTATGGCCACATCACAGTTTGATGCATTTGAGGCCTTTTTAAACGGCACTGAGCAGGTTGAGCAGGTCTATAAAGTCACGGGTGAGGGCTGCTATCACGTGGTGTTTGTGTGTGAGCAGACCCAAGAATTAGAGCCGTTTTTGAATGCCTTACTGCCGTATGGTCGGTATAAGGTGTCGAGTGCTATTCGGACGGTGAAGTGAGTTGGATGTGATGTTTTTATGGTGCGTTAAGCTCCGCATGGCGCGTTTTGAAATACAAAAAAGGACTGATTAACCAGTCCTTTTTTGTATTGTGTGATTTGGTCGTTAAGCCAATGCGTTCAATGCGTGTTCAAAATGCGCCACTGTTGCATCGACGTCTTTGAGTTTGTCGATGCCAAATAAGCCGATGCGGAAAGTTTTGTAATCGGCGGGCTCGTCGCATTGCAAGGGCACGCCCGCAGCGGTTTGTAGGCCTTGAGCAACAAATGCTTTGCCGTTGTGGATGAGGTCGTCATGGGTGTAAAACACGGCGACACCCGGTGCTTCAAAGCCGTTTGCTGCAACACTTTTGAAGCCTTTGTTGGTGAGCAACGCGCGGATTTTTTGTCCCAATTCCATCTGACGTTCACGCATTCGCTCAAAACCAAAGGCTTCCTGCTCCTTCATCATGTCACGGAAATACTTGAGCGAATCGGTGGGCATGGTGGCGTGATAAGCGTGGCCACCTTGCTCGTAAGCTTGCATGATCTGCAACCATTTTTTTAAATCGCAAGAGAAGCTGTTGCTGGATGTGGTGTTGACTTTGGCCACGGCCGCTGCGCTCATCATCACCAAGCCACTACACGGTGAAGCACTCCAGCCTTTTTGTGGTGCGCTGATGAGCACATCCACGCCTGTGTCTGCCATGTTGACCCACATCGCACCCGATGCGATGCAATCGAGTACAAATAAGCCGCCAACGGCATGAACGGCATCCGCCACCGCAGAGATGTAGTCATTGGGCAGCATCATGCCTGAGGCGGTTTCAACGTGCGGGGCGAAGACGACGGCGGGTTTTTCGTTGGCAATCACGGCCAGCACTTCATCCAGTGGTGCGGGTGCGAAAGGCATTTGTGAGCCATTGGTTGTTGGGCTTGCTTTGAGCACGGTCACGGATGAAGCGATGTGACCTGTTTCTAAAATTTGCGTCCAACGGAAGCTGAACCAGCCATTGCGAATCACCAAGCATTTTTCATTTTGCGCCAATTGCCGCGCCACGGCTTCCATCGCATACGTGCCGCCACCGGGAATGACAGCCACCGCTTGTGCGCCATAGACCGATTTCACCGTGGATGAAATGTCGTTCATCACGCCTTGAAATTGTGCGGACATGTGGTTGAGTGAGCGGTCGGTGAAGACCACAGAAAACTCCAATAAACCATCGGGATCGATGTTGGGCAATAAAGCGGGCATGGCAATTCCTTCAAAAAAGTAAGTGGGTGTTACTGTTTGTGTGAACTGTTTTATGGTTTTTTTAGGTCATGTCCCTTGCGGGGGCATGACGTTTTTTAGGGGTGAATCGGTGAAAAAATTAACTCAGTTGCGTACAAACGAAATGGTTTGGATTTTGATCTCCGCCTCATCTTCAGTGACTTCACTGGCCCGTGTTTCACACGGCTCTTCGTCGAACGCCAAATCGCCTTCAGCGACTTCGGTGTCGATGGTTAAATTTTTAAAATCAAATAAATTGCTGTCCATCAAGTGTGATGGCACGACGGTGTGCATGGCCGATGCCATGCTTTCAATCCAGCCTTTGTGCTTTTTATCCCACTCGTTGAGCATGGCTTTCATGGCCTGACGTTGCAGGTTTTCTTGCGATCCACACAGGTTGCACGGGATGATGGGGAACTGTTGCACCTCGGCGTAACGTTCCATGTCGTCTTCGGAGACGTAGGCCAACGGGCGAATCACAACGTGTTTGCCGTCGTCCGACACCAGTTTCGGTGGCATGGCTTTCAGCTTGGCGGCATAAAACATATTGAGCAAAAAGGTTTGCAAAATGTCGTCGCGGTGATGGCCGAGGGCGATTTTGGTGGCACCCAGTTCATCGGCAACACGGTACAAAATCCCACGGCGCAGGCGTGAGCACAGGCTGCATGTGGTTTTCCCTTCGGGGATGATGCTCTTGACGATGCTGTAGGTGTCTTGTGTTTCAATGTGAAACGGCACGCCCAGTTTCGTTAAATATTCGGGCAAAATGTGTTCGGGGAAGCCGGGTTGTTTTTGATCCAAATTGACAGCGACGATGTCGAAATGAATCGGTGCGCGCGCCTTGAGTTTGAGTAACACATCGAGCAGGCCGTAGCTGTCCTTGCCGCCCGACAGGCAGACCATGACTTTATCGCCATCCTCAATCATGTTGAAATCGCCAATTGCTTGACCGACTTGGCGGCACAGGCGTTTTTCGAGTTTATTGTTCTCGTACTGGATTTTTTGTTCAGCCTTGGTGGCGGCTTGGACGGGGGCTTCGATGGCTGCGCTGTTCATGGTTTTTCTTTACAAAACAAATTGACCTGCTATTTTACGCGAATTGTTGACGGTGCATTCAAAGAGCTGTGAGGGGATGTGTTGGCAGGCTGATTTAAAAAAAAGCGCGTGGGTTTCCCATGCGCTTTTTAAATGGTTTTAAGCACTCAAACGAAGGGCGCTGCATCAACCACAACGGCTGTTTACTTTGATAAACGGTCAGAAAAATACCATGCACCCACGCCAATCGCATCCACATCAGGATAAATATCCGTTTTTTCACTGGAAATATAAGCGGCAATGATGGCTGATTTTTGCATCAGCGCTTCACCAATGCGGTCGCACAAGGTTTCTTGCAATTGGACGTGCTCAATTGCCGCTTGAGCCGAAATGGTGTTGCGCACAAAATCATAATCCACCACCTCGTCCAAACCATCGTGCTTGGGTGAGGCCGAAGCGCGGCGCACAAATGCGGTGACATTGAACACCATGGATTGTGGCGCGAGTTTTTCGTGATCGTATACACCGATGGAGACCTGCAAATGGTAGTTGCGCACAAAAATGCAGCGGCAATCCATAAGGACGTGAGCGAGTTCTGGGGTGATGGGATGGGTCAACATGGGAATCCGATTAAAGTGAAATTAAAAAAATAAGGGTGTGTTTGGTGGCTAATGCATCATTTTAACGGTTGATGTCGACCGTTTTGGTTGTTTTGATCGCTGATGCTGACAGAATGTTTTAGGAGGGCGGATCATCCATTCGCCCGATGCGTGAACATCACATCACGTGCTTGTGTGGTCAGGTGTTGCCCGCCATCCACCAGCAACGTTGTGCCCGTCATGCCCTGTGCTGACAGTGCGTACAGCATCGCTTGCGCCACATCGTCGGGCGTTGAACCGCGTTGTAAAATGGTGGCGTTGTGCGCATGGGCAAAGTCATCGGGGGTTTGGTCGCCCGATGGCAAGCTCAAGCCAGGGGCAATGCCCACCACGCGCACGCGCGGCGCAAGCGCCATTGCCGCCAATGTGGTGGCGTGCTCCAATGCCGCTTTGGATAAGGTGTACGATAAAAAATCAGGGTTTGGGTTGTGTAGCTTTTGATCCAAGATGTTCAGCACCACACCTGTTTGCGTCACATGTAAACCTTGTGCAAGTTGTTGCGTAAGCAACAAGGGAGCGAACGTGTTGGTTCGCCAATGCTGCTCAAAATGCGTCAAGGACAAGGGCTCTGGCTGCGTCAACACATCGTAATTGAAATGAGAGGCATTGTTCACCAACACGCCGATCGTCCCGAGCGTGCTTGTGGCCGAGGCGATCAAGCCAGCGACGGCCTGTTCATTGTTCAAATCCGCTTGCAATGCACAGGCTTGTATGTTCAATGTACGCAGCTCATCGACCAATGTGTGAGCCGCATCCGCCGACTGACCATAATGCACAGCCACATTAAAACCTGCCTGAGCCAAACTCAAGCACAGCGTGCGTCCAATGCGTCGCGCACCACCCGTGACAAGGGCGGTGCGGGGAAGAGAAGGGGCAAAAGCAAAAGCGGTCATGGCTTGATTTGTTATAATCCAAAATTAAAAATGCGCAGCACCATTGTACGCGCATCATCGATCATAAGAAAGCACCGCACATGGCATCGACTTTGCCCCAACCCTCAGACGCACAAATGGCTCGCAGCACCCAGCTTGTTCAACACATCCGCACCCTTATCGATGCGCAAGGTGGCTGGCTACCGTTTGATGCCTACATGAATGCGGCGTTGTACACACCGAACCTCGGTTACTACACCAATGAATCATCACCGTTTTCGGCGTTTGCTGCGACGGGTGATTTCATCACCGCGCCGTTGCTGTCACCGTTGTTTGGTGCATGCATTGCAGAGCAGGCATTGGAGGTCTTTGAGCGGATTGGCGCATTCAATCTCTTGGAGGTCGGTGCAGGCACAGGCCGCCTCGCCGCAGACATCCTCGCACACATGGGTGCGTGCGGAGTGACCGTTCATTATTCCATTTTAGAGCTGTCAGGCACTTTACGCGCGCAGCAACAAGCGACCATTGCGGATGCGTTGCCCGACAACCCGCATCACGTGCAGTGGCTGGACGCGCTGCCCACCGATTACGTGGGTTTCATCATCGGCAACGAGGTGTTGGACGCGATGCCTGTGAAACTCATTGGTGTGAACAAGGGCGTGTGGTTTGAACGTGGGGTGGGTTTCGGAAATGAAAGACTCATTTACGTGGATCGTCCCACAGACCTGCGTTTACCCATGTCCAGCGATTGGATGCACGCTCTTGAAAGCAGTGGAGCGGCTTACCTCAGTGAAACCCAAAACCAACAAATGGCCTTCATCAACAGCCTTGGCGCATGTTTGAATAAAGGCATGGTGCTCATGATGGATTATGGGTTTCCTGCCCACGAATTTTACCACCCACAACGCAACACAGGCACGCTCATGTGCCACATCCAGCACGTCGCTCATGATGACGCGCTGTATCATGCGGGGGTGCAAGACATCACCGCGCATGTGAATTTTTCAGCGCTCAAACAGCCCGTAGGACTCACCGCCATTGGCTACACCAATCAAGCCAACTTCCTCATTAACAACGGTCTGCTTGATTTGCTCACGCAGCTGCCGCTAGAAGACGTCCGCACCGCCGCCAACCGCGTCCACAAACTGATGTCAGAAGCGGAAATGGGTGAGCTGTTCAAGGTCATGGCATGGGCGAAGGGTGTGGACTTTGCTGAAGACGATGTGTTGCAAGGCTTTGTGCGCGGTGATCGACTGGGCACACTATAAAAAACATGTGTGGCCGTTGATGATATTGGTCTTTGACTCGACAATTAACTGTAAAATGCGCTTGATATTTCGCCACGAAAGGTTTGCAATGGCTGGTAAACCACCCGTGAAGTTCAATTTTAAACAAAGGTCATCATGAAAAAATTTCTAGAAGAATTTAAAAACTTCGCCAGCAGCGGTAACATCTTTGACCTTGCCCTCGGCGTCATCATCGGCGGCGCATTCGCCACCGTCGTCGAAAGCCTGAGCAAAGACATCATCGGTGATTTCATCGCTGCACTCGGCGGCGCACCTGATTTGGGTGAGTTGGTCGTTCAATTCAACGGCGGTCAAATCCACGTTGGTAACTTCCTTGGCGCGGTGATTAACTTTTTGATTTTGGCTTTTGTGCTGTTCATGATGGTCAAAGTCATCATGAAATACAAGCTCGCCAATTTTCGCGCCCAAGGCAGCCGAGAGTGCCCGTATTGCCGAGAGTTTGTCGCCGTGGACGCGATTAAATGCAAACACTGCACATCGGACTTGAAAGCGAAAATCGACGGCGATGAAGGGGCGGATGAGCGGTGAATGGGTGGCAATCCCTGATGTTTGTTCGGCGTTGCAAAGGTCAATACCTTAAATCATCTGATGCGCCAGTGCGGGCTTGACCCGCAATTTTTCATTATTTAGGGGGATGTCGTCAAGCATGGTGTGACTGGATGTCCAAGGTGCTCACCCACGTAAGTGGGTGGGGGAAGCCCTTTGTGATTGGCGATATGTCAATGCTTGACTGTTTCGTTTAAAAATTGCTGAAACGGTCTGTATACGCTGAAAGCTTCGGCGAAATAGGATGTGAAATGCGCATCTGATAATTGTGTATCGCTGACATCGTGCTGCACCCACAAGGCTTTTTGTTTCAGTAAATGCAAGTGCGGAGCGTCCGCTGTATACCCTGCGGGTGGGCGTTTAAGTGCATCACCGCGCAACGCGCCAAACCATTCTTTAAAAATCGGATCATCCAGTAGCCGCTCCAGTACTTGACCATTGAGGGCAATCTCTTGACGAATGCGTTGCAGCCACGTGCTGCTTGGGGCGTGCGCGCCGCCGCCGATCATCGATGCATTCGGTTCAATGTGAAGGTAAAAACCCGCCCGCCCAAAATCTGCGCGATGCCCGCTGGGCGCAATGTGAATGCCCAAATGGGTTTTGTATGGGATTTTATCCTTGGAAAAGCGCGCATCCTTGTGGATGCGGAACAAGCATTGTTTGGCCTCGATGTCCATGTGTTCAGGGGCCAGGCTGGCCATTTCAAAAATCAATGCATCGATGAAATCGTACAACTGCGCTTGCAGTGCGGCAAAACGGGGTTTGTTGTCATGGAACCATTCGCGGTTGTTGTGGTGTTTCAGCTCATTTAAAAATGGCAAGGTGTCGTCAGGCAGTTGCACTTAAAATCCCTTTTTTTCAAGATGATCGTTACTGTTGTCACAGAACGATACCGCAATTCAGGTGTCTTATAAAGCACCGCGAGGCTTTGTCATGCCAGTCTCTGGTGTTTTTAATGATGGACTTAACGACTGACTTTTTCTGCCCAAGCAAACAGCTCATCCAAATCATAATCACCGCTGTGGGGGACGTTCCACGGCATGCTGAAGTCCACATTTTTGCCTTGGTTTTTCAGCGTGGTGGCCAAAATGACGGGGATGGCGAGAGAGGTGTCTCGGTCGGCTGTGCCATGGCGGATGCGCCAGTTTTTGCTGATGGTGGTGCTGTTTTTACCGTTCTTTTTAATGCCGTTTGGGTGGTTGAGGTAGTGCATGGCATTCATCATGTTGACGGTGGCGGGGGCGGCTTGTGTGCCGCTTGCTGTGCTGTTGCCCATGCCAAATGCTGTGAAATGTTGGGCTTGGGTGCTGGTTGTGCCAAACAGGTCGTTTTCACCGCTGCTTAAATCCAGTGCATCAAATGCAGGCGGGGTTTTCATGCGCACATTGGCTTGGATGTAACCGTCGTAGTCAATGTCGGTGACTTTCTTGCCTTTGAGGTGCACCCACGTGAGTGGTGACAGGTCTGTGCCGCTGTCCAGAGCCGTTTGCGCGGAGGCGATCACGTAAGCTTTCACGAGGTCTTTGAAAGAGCCGTTGCCTTGCGCATCCAAGTTCAATGGCTTGCCGTTGGTTTGTGTGAGTTTCAAGCTGTTGAGGTAGGCGGGAAATAGGGCTTGCAGGGCGTTTGATGTGTTGATTTGCGCGGCGCTCAATGTGCCTGTTTCTGTTTTGCGCTCGGCATGGAAGTCAATCATTTTAGACATGATCATTTTTTGATAGGCGTTGACACCGTTGAATTGCCATTCATACGCCATGTCCGCGTGATCCAAGTTGGTGATTGGGCAGTAGGCGGATACGGCGAATACATCATCGCGGGCTTTGGCTGCGCCGAGTGCGTTGAGGTCTGATTCGTAATCGGTGTTGTTGCCGCTGGCGCCAAGGAGGGCAGACAGTGCGCCGCCTGCGCTGGTGCCATTGGAAATGATTTTTTCAGCATTGCCAAACATGACCGCATCGTTGTGACGTAAATAGCGCACGGCGGCTTTCAGGTCGACGATGGCGGCGGGGGCTTTGCCTGTGTATTGACCATGCGTGTCTTGCGTGGTGCGGCCACGTGCACCGGGGGTGGCAACGACATAGCCTTTGCTCAAAGCGATAAAGGCGGCGTTCGGGCTGTGTCCATCGCGTGCGACGCTGGGCTGTCGGGCTCGCTGGGCATGTAGCCGCCGACGGCGTTGGGCATGAAAATGGGGGCGGTTTTGGCTGTGAAATGCCCCATGGTTTTGCCCTTGAAGTAAGCTTCGGGGATGTAAATGTTCATGCGTTCATATTTTGTATCCACGGGGTGCTGCACATAAACGATGTTTTCATACGCGCGAAATGCGATTGTTTGACCGCCCAGAGTCAGGCTTTTTGAGGTGTGGGTTGCGTTGGCAAAATTCAGGTTGTAAGTGAGGTCTGTGCCGCTGTTTGTCGTGGCATTTTGAGGGGCGACAGTCGGTGTTTCGGGCATCGTGGGTTGCGCTTGCGCGCTCAGTGATTGGGCGGCCAGAGCCATGAGCGTTAAGGCGAGCTTGTTTGATGGGTGCATGTTGTCCTCCATGTTGTCGGCATGTTGCCGTCGTTGTTATGTTTTGTGTTGAGTGTGTTTTGAACGAGTTTACCGCTGAAATGTAACTGCAACATGTGTTGGACGTAAAGTTTTGTAAAGGTGTTTTTTGCATCCAACGGCATCCAACACACTTCGAGTGTTTAAAATCAAGCCATGCTGCTCAATAGTTCTGTGCGTTTTTCGTGGTATGCAAGCACCGCTTTTTCTTTCACATGCCCGAATCCACGCACGTGCTCGGGGAGGGATGCCAGCTCGACCAATGTGGCGTGGTTTGTTGCATTGATGCTTGAGGTCAGTTCGCCCATCGTGCGCAAGTACTCATCGCGTAACTTGCGCTCCATGCGCCGTTCTGCCGTGCGGCCAAACACATCCCACATGCCGCCGCGCAGGTGTTTCATGCTCGCCAGCCAACCAAAAGCGCGCATCATCCAAGGCCCAAAACTCTGTTTGATCAAGTGACCATGGTTGTCTTTTTTGGCAAACAGCGGGGGTGCGAGGTGAAATGTTAAAGCCACGTCGCCATCGAATTGTTGTTTGATTTTGGCCATGAAGTCGGGGTGGGTGTACAGCCGTGCCACTTCGTACTCGTCTTTGTAGGCCATGAGTTTAAAGGCGTTTTTGGCGATGGCGGTCGTCAATTTTTTACCCAATTGCTGTTCTGTTTCAATCGTTTGTACCTGCTTGACCAAGCTCAAGTAAATGTCAGCATAAGCGGTGTCTTGATACGAGACCAATTCATCGTAACGGCGGGTGATGAGGCGATCGAGGTTTTCGGGCATGTGCACGAGGATGGCCTGAGTGGGGAGGGCGATTTGCTCAACGCGTTTGAGGTCAAACGCGGCACGGCGCCCCCAGAGGAAGCTTTTTTTGTTGGATTCAACGCCGACACCGATGATGTCGATGCCTTTTAACAAGGCGGCTTCGGACACGGGCAACAGGCCTTTTTGGTAGGCAAAGCCAACCATGAACACGTTGGTGGCGATCGAGTCGCCCATCAATGCGGTGGCGAGCTTGGTGGCGTCGACGAATTCTGCTTGTTGTCCGATGGATTCCTCAATCAGGCTTTGCACATCGTGCATGGGAAATTGCCAATCGGCATCTTGTGCAAATTTGCCCGTGGGTTGTTGGTGCGTGTTGACCACCGCGCGGGTGCGTCCTTTGAGCATTTTGGCAACGGCTTCATGTGCGCCTGCGGTCAAAATGTCGCAGCCAAGCACCAAATCCGCTTCGCCTGTGGCGATGCGCTGGGCATGGATTTTGTTCACATCATCGGCAATGCGGATGTGCGATGTGACAGCGCCATTTTTCTGTGCCATGCCTGTCATGTCGAGCACGGACACGCCTTTGCCTTCCAAGTGGGCGGCCATGCCGATGAGTGCGCCGACGGCGATCACACCTGTGCCGCCAATGCCGTTGAGTAAAATATTGTAGGGCGTGACGCTGGTGGGTAAGGTTGGATTGGGCAATTCACCGAAGTTGTCTTCTTTGGCCGTGCCCGTTTTGGATTTTTTGATGCGCACATTGTCGCCGCTGACGGTGACAAAACTGGGACAAAAACCGTTGACGCATGAGTAATCCTTGTTACACGACGATTGGTCGATGCTGCGTTTGCGCCCAAATTCGGTTTCTTTAGGCAAAATGGAAACGCAGTTCGATTGCACACCGCAATCGCCGCAGCCTTCGCACACCGCATCATTGATGAAGGTGAATACTTTTGGGTCTTCCAGCGTGCCCTTTTTGCGGCGACGGCGTTTCTCGGCGGCGCAGACTTGATCGTAAATCAACACGCTGGTGCCTGTGACGGTGCGCAGCTCTTGTTGTACCTTGTCCATGTCCGCGCGATCGTGCAAGGTCACGATGCTGGGTAGGTTGGAACGGTCATTGTAGCGCGACACATCTTCGGTGACCAAGGCAATGCGTTGCACACCTTCGGCCACCATTTGTTGGGCAATTGATGGCACGGTGACCACGCCATCGACGGGTTGTCCGCCCGTCATCGCCACTGCGTCGTTGTATAAAATTTTGTAGGTGATGTTGACTTTGGAGGCGACTGCGGCGCGAATCGCCAAATAACCTGAGTGAAAATAGGTGCCATCGCCGAGGTTTTGGAACACATGTGGCACTTCGGTGAATGCCGCTTGTCCGATCCACGTGGCGCCTTCGCCACCCATGTGTGTCATGAGCTTATTTTGGTCGGGGTAAATCGCCATCGCCATCGCATGACAGCCGATGCCTGCGAGCGCAACCGAACCGTCCGGCACTTTGGTGGAGGTGTTGTGTGGGCAACCTGAGCAGTAGTAAGGCGGACGTGGTGGCGTATTGACCGCACGATTCAACAGCTCTTCTTTCGCTTGCAGCATGGCCAAACGTTCGGCAATGGCGGTGCTGGTGTAAAATTTTTCGATGCGTGAGGCGATGACGGTGGCGACTTGGGCGACTGAAAAATCCAGTTTTGAGGTCAGTAACCATTCGCCGCGCGGCGCGACCCATTCGCCTTTTTCATCAAATTTACCCACCACGCGCGGGCGCACATCGTCACGCCAGTTGTAGAGTTGTTCTTTGAGTTGGTATTCGACGATTTGGCGTTTTTCTTCAACCACCAAAATTTCATCTAATCCTTGAGCGAACTCGCGCACGCCATCGGGTTCGAGCGGCCAAGGCATGGCCACTTTGTACACGCGAATGCCGATTTCAGCGGCTTGTGCCTCGTCGATGCCCAGTTGTTCGAGGGCTTCAAGCACATCGAGGTAGGATTTGCCTGAGGCAATGATGCCCAAACGGGCGACAGGCGAGTCGATGGTCACGCGATTGAGCTGGTTGGCGCGGGCGTAGGCGAGGGCGGCGTAGATTTTGTAATCTTGCATCAACGCTTCTTGCGCGCGCGCCACGGCATTCACACCTGCGGTCGACAGTTGAATGTTTAAGCCGCCTTCTGGCATGATGAAGTCATCTGGAATGTTGACGTCCACGCGAAATGGGTTGGCGTCGACTGAGGCCGATGATTCAACTGTGTCGGCAATGGCTTTGAAGCCAATCGCACAGCCTGAAAAACGCGACATGGCCCAAGCATGAATACCCAAGTCGAGAAACTCTTGCACATTGCAGGGATACAGCATGGGGATCATTGCCGCTGTGAAAATATGATCGGATTGGTGCGGCAATGACGACGAATGCGCCACGTGATCATCCCCCGCGACCAAAATCACACCGCCGTGCTTGGACGTGCCCGCGTGGTTCAAATGTTTGAGCGCGTCCGCGCTGCGATCCACACCTGGGCCTTTGCCGTACCACATGGCGAATACGCCATCGTACTTGGCGGGGCCGATCAGTCCGACCTGCTGAGTGCCCCAGCACGCCGTCGCCGCCAAGTCTTCATTGATTGCGGGTGCGAAAGTCACATGCGAAGGTTCTAAATGTTTTTTTGCACGCCAAAGCGCTTCATCTAAACCACCCAATGGTGAACCGCGATAGCCCGTGACATAACCCGCTGTGTTTAAACCTACTGCCAAGTCGCGTTGGCGTTGCATCATGGGTAAGCGCACTAAGGCTTGAATGCCCGACAGAAAAATCTGACCCTCGGTGGCGGTGTATTTGTCATCCATGCTGACGGCATTTAATAATTTGGATTGGGCTGCGTTCACGGTGTTTTTTCTAATGTTTTATGGTGGTGGAATGAACGTGACCATGTGGTGCTTTGGTTGTGTTGAATTGTGCACGCCCATCTCAATATGCGGGGTGTTGTCGCGCTCCCTCGCCCGTGGCTGAGCCATGGCGATGCGACATGCCTTGCATTGTTGGTATTTTACCCGTTATCGTGCCAGCAATTGGCGAATCCGCTCGATGTCTTGTGCGGCACGCCTTGCCTCATCTTCACATGTGCCGCAATCAATGCCCGCTTGCTCAATTTTTGCACGCAGTTCTCGCGTGGTCGAGTCACTGCGTTCCAGTTGAGCCAGTACCGATTGTAAGGCTTGAACGATGGGGTCTGAATCGTTGACGTTCACGCCGTAGGCGCTGAATTCGTGTTCATTGGTTGGCTTGCTGCCGACGATGTGTGCTGGATTGCCGACCGCCGTTGCACCCGCAGGCACCGGTTTAACCACCACGGCATTTGAACCGATTTTTGCGCCCGCACCGACGGTGAAATTGCCCAGCACTTTCGCGCCGGCACCGACGATGACCCCCGCTTCAAGTGTCGGATGGCGTTTTGCGCCTTTGGTCAACGATGTGCCGCCAAGCGTCACGCCCTGATATATCGTGCAATCATCGCCAATTTCAGCCGTCTCTCCGACCACAATGCCCATGCCGTGGTCGATGAACACGCGCCGCCCCACGGTCGCCCCAGGGTGGATTTCAATGCCCGTCAAGCCACGTGAAATATGTGAAATAAAGCGCGCCAGCCAGCGAAAACGATTAACCCAAAGGGCATGCGCAATGCGATGGAAAAATAATGCATGCAAGCCGGGGTAGCATGTCAGCACCTCCCACCATGAGCGGGCGGCAGGGTCTTTGTGGCGGATGGTTTGGATGTCTTCTTTGAGGTGGGCAAGGAACATAAACGGGGTTTCACAGTAAAAAACAGAATCATTCAAGCTCACATCATAACCGATTGCGGATCGGTTCGTCTGTGCCTTGCACTTTGGGTGCAATGCCTCAACCTTGTTTTTTTAACTGTTGCACCGTGCTTGCCACGCCACGTAAAAAGTTCACCTCATTGGTGGTCAATTGGGTGCGTGAAAACAAAGCGCGTAAGCGTGCCATGGTTTCGGTTGGGATGTCGGGATTGATCATGCCGATGTCTGTCAGCATCGCTTGCCAATGGTTGAGCATGCCGTCGAGTTGTGCCAAGTCCACCGCATCAAGCAACACGCTTGAATTGTTGCTTGTGGGAATGGGGTCGCTTGACGCATCGTTTAACGCCGCTTGGCGCAAGCTGTAAGTCATGACCTGAACGGCCTGCGCAAGGTTCAGTGAGTTGTAGTCGGGGTTGGCTTGAATTTGGCACAAACGCTGGCACAACATCACTTCGTCATTGACCAAGCCACTGCGTTCTGCACCGAATACAAAAGCCACTTTGGGTTGTGTTTTGCCCTCAAACGCCGCCTGTTCAAACAACGCCATCACTTCAGTCGCGGCTTCACCACTGGTGCGCAGCGGCGGTGCGAGGTCGCGTGTGCGCGCAGAAAACGCAAATGCACAATTCACACCCTGTAATGCGGTTGCCAAATCAGGCACGATGACCGCTTGCTCCAATACGTTGGTTGCCCCGCTGGCCAAAGCAATCGCATCAGGTTGTGCGCACATGTCCGGGAAGCGCGGTGACGTGATGTACAGCTCATGCAAGCCCATATTCGCCATGGCCCGAGCGACTTGACCGACATTGCCTGGGTGGCTGGTGCGCACGAGGATGATGCGGATGGACTGAAGCCAGTCGGTGCGGGCATTGGGATTGTTGGTTTTTGTCTGCATGATGGGTATCTATTTGAATGTGGGCGTGTTTTTTGCTATTTTAGCAAACGATCGTGTGTCAAAAGTGCGCAATATACACGAAAATTACAGTAAAATAGCACGGTTATTGCGCTTTCCTTCCGAGGCTGGCGTTTTTGCTCATATAAAATTAAGACCGATAGGACCCCTCATGCATCCGATGCTCAATACCGCCGTCACGGCCGCTCGCGCAGCAGCGCAAATCATTACCCGCGCCAGCGTGAACCTTGACCAAGTTAAAATCAGTCAAAAAGGCGTGCAAGATTTGGTGACTGAGATCGATCATGCCGCTGAAGACACGATCAAAGAGATTTTGCTGGAGGCTTATCCAAAACATGCATTTTTGGGTGAAGAGTCGGGTCTGACCGGTCATGTCAATTCAAATCACAAATGGATCGTTGATCCGATCGATGGCACCAATAACTTCATTCATGGTTATCCACATTATGCGGTGTGCATCGCTTTGGAAATTGACGGTAAAGTGGAGCACGGTTTGATTTACAACCCATGCACCAATGATTTATTTACCGCGAGCCGTGGGTCAGGTGCGTTTTTGAACAACCGCCGCATTCGTGTCTCGGGTCGCATTCGTTTGTCAGATGCCTTGTTGTCAACGGCGATTCCTTCTAAAGAGCTGAAAATCAATCCGTCGTTGGTGTCTTTGCAAACCAATTTGCGTTTTAATGCATCGGGTTTGCGTTATTCAGGCTCATCGGCTTTGGACTTGGCCTATGTGGCGGCGGGTCACATCGATGGTTTCATTGGCATTGGTTTGGCGCCATGGGACATCGCTGCGGGCGCGTTATTGGTGAAAGAAGCGGGTGGTCTGATCACCGATTTGACAGGTGAGGGCGATTTCATGAGTGGTTCCATTGTGGCGGCTGCCCCTAAAATCTTGCCGCATCTGTTGCGCGAAATCAATCCTGCCGAGTAATTTTCAAGCGAATTGTGATTCGCTGGCAAAAAATACACACCCCAGCACATCTGCTTTTGAGTTGATCGGCTGGGGTGTGTTGTTTTTGGCTACTGGGCTGCTTCATTCCCATTGAAGGCCATGCGGGAAAAGTAAACCCCCTGCTTTTTCTGAGCGGTCTTTAGCTTTTGTACCCAGGTAAATGGGCAAAAATAAATCAACATCAACAGGTGGTGGGTGTATTGCTTTAGACCACGTGTGATGTGCGGGTTGAAAAAGTAAATTGATCTCCTTTCACTTCCTTATCCTTTCATTTTAAAAAGTGCACGCATGACCACGCCTGTTAAAAACTCTCCAATGATCACGCAATATTTGGGCATCAAAGCCGAGCATCCTGAGACCTTGCTGTTTTATCGCATGGGCGATTTTTACGAATTGTTCTTTGATGATGCGGTCAAGGCTTCGCGTTTGCTGGGCATCTCCTTGACTTCGCGTGGCACATCGAATGGTGAGCCGATCAAAATGGCGGGCGTGCCCTACCATTCGGCGGAGCAGTATTTGGTGAAGCTGTTGTCACTGGGTGAGTCGGTGGCGATTTGTGAGCAAATCGGTGATCCCGCAACCAGTAAAGGCCCTGTTGAACGCAAGGTGATGCGAATCCTCACGCCGGGCACGGTGTCGGATGCGGCGTTGCTCAAGGACAAGTCCGATGCGTATCTGATGGCAGCGCACACCAAAGGTTCGGGCAACAGCGCACTGCTTGGTTTGGCGTGGTTGAACATGGCAAATGGTGAGTTTTATGTCACCGAAGTGCCTGCGCGTGAATGGACGAGTTGGGTGGAGCAAATCCATCCGTCTGAAATCGTGTTGTCGGATCGCCACATGACGGATGCCGTTCGCCCTGCATTTGAATGTGTGTTCACGCCGTTGCCCGATAAGTTTTTCCATGCGGACAAAGGGGAGGCGGCTTTGTTGGCGCAGTTGTCGGCGAAGCATTTGGCGAATTTGGATGCGGAGCATCTGACCGTCGGATTGTCGGCGATTGGTGCCTTATTGCATTATGCGCAACACACGCAAGGGCAAGCTTTGCGCCACGTGCAGGGTTTGACCGTGGTGCGCAGCGAGCATTATTTGACTTTGGATGCCGCCACCCGCCGCAATCTCGAAATCACTGAAACGTTGCGTGGACAAGAATCGCCAACTTTGTTTTCTTTGTTGGATGGTTGTGCGACCAGCATGGGCTCGCGTTTGTTGAAGCGTTGGTTGCACCATCCTTTGCGTCATGCAGCGACGGTGTTGGCGCGGCAAACAGCGATTGCCACTTTGTTGAGTCAACGCACGCATGCGGCTTTGCGCCCGCACCTTGCGGCATTGTGTGATGTGGAGCGCATCAGCGCACGGATTGCTTTGAATACGGTGCGTCCAAAGGAGTTGGCGGCTTTGCGTGACAGTTTGATGCAGCTGGATGCGGTGCGTGCCGTGTTGCCAGAGCAGGGCAGTGAGCTGTTGGACATGCTTGCAGGCGCCGTGCGTGCACCCGATGGCCTGTTGGCGTTGTTGCAGCGTGCGGTGTTGAGTGAGCCCGCCACATTTGTGCGCGAAGGCGGTGTGATCGCCGATGGTTTCGATGGGCAGCTGGACGAATACCGTGGCTTGCAAACCAACAGCGGCGCATTTTTGTTGGATTTGGAAGTGCGTGAGCGTGAACGTACGGGCATTGCAGGTTTGAAAGTTGAATACAACCGTGTGCATGGTTTTTACATTGAATTGACCCATGCGCAGGCCAAAGATGCGGCGTTGCCCGTTGATTATCAACGTCGCCAAACATTGAAGAATGCCGAGCGTTTCATCACGCCTGAATTGAAAGCTTTTGAAGACAAAGCGTTGTCAGCGCAATCGTTGGCGTTGGCGCGTGAGAAATATTTGTTTGAACAGCTGTTGATCGCATTGCAACCATTCGTCGGTGACTTGCAGAAACTTGCGCGCGTGCTGGCTCAGCTTGATGTGTTGAGCAACCTTGCAGAGCGTGCGCGTGCTTTGAATTGGCATCAGCCGCACTTGACCAATGAGCCGTGCATCCACATCCAAAAAGGCCGTCATCCCGTGGTTGAACAGCAGGTCACGCCCTTCATTGCCAATGATTGTCATTTGTCGGCGGATGAACGGTTGTGGGTCATCACAGGGCCAAACATGGGGGGTAAGTCAACGTTCATGCGTCAAGTGGCACTCATCACTTTGCTCGCTTACGTCGGCAGCTTTGTCCCCGCTGAGCACGTCACACTTGGACCGATCGACCGTATTTTCACCCGCATCGGCGCGGCGGATGACCTTGCCGGTGGGCGTTCAACTTTTATGGTGGAAATGACCGAGGCGGCGCAAATTTTGCAACACGCCACGCCGAACAGCCTTGTGCTGATGGATGAAATCGGTCGAGGCACGTCGACCTTTGACGGTTTGGCTTTGGCGATGGCGATTGCCCAGTCCTTGTTGAACACGCAACAAAGTTTAACTTTATTTGCCACCCACTACTTTGAACTGACCCAGCTTGCTAACACCGCTTTGTATGTCAAAAATGTGCATTTGTCTGCGGTCGAAGAGCGCGAGTCGATCGTGTTTTTACATCAAGTGCAAGAAGGACCCGCCAGTAAAAGTTATGGTTTGCAAGTCGCTCACCTTGCGGGTGTGCCGCGCGCGGTGGTGACGGCGGCGCGTAAACATTTGGCCGAGCTTGAGGCGCAACAGGCGGCGCACACGCAGTTTGATTTGTTCAGTGCGCCCGTGGTTGTGGATGAAACACCTGAGCAAGTGGTGCATGCGCCTCATCCATTGTTGGATGAGTTTGCTCAACTCAACCCCGATGAAATGACCCCGCGTCAGGCCTTGGATGCGCTGTATGCGTTGAAGAGACTGAGTTAGTTTAAGCGAAACATAAAAAAACAGCGGCTTGAGTTAAGCCGCTGTTTTTTATCTGAAATCATGACCGAGGTCATGACAGGGTGGCTTGATTTATTGAGCCGCTTTTTTTGACTGTGCCAACATCAATCCAAAGCCAATGAATGTCGTGCCACCAATGCGATTCATCCAGCGCCCACCTTGGCCATGACTGAACCAGCGTTTGGCACTTTGGGCGAAGAATGCATAAGTGGCGTGTATGCAAAACAACAACGCGCAGAACGTGCAGACCAAAACGATGAACTGTGGGGCATAGTCGCTGGTTGGGTCGATGAATTGTGGAAAAATGGATAAAAAGAACACAATCGCTTTGGGATTGGAAAACTGCATAAAAAAGCTCTCGATGAACAGGCTTTGGGGTGAGCGCGGAGGTGTTTCGTTGTTGTCCAATTCAATGGCCGGTGCACGCCACAATTTAATGCCGAGGTAGATCAGATAGGCGGCACCGATGTATTTGATGATGGTGAACGCGTTGTTGGATGCGGCCAGTAAAGCCCCCAAGCTGGTGGCAGACAGGGTGGCAATGCAAAATGTACCGCTGGCCGTTCCCAAGATGCCAACCAATGCGGGGCGAAGCCCGTAGTTCAGTGCGTTGGTCAATGAGCGCAAGACTCCAGGGCCAGGGCTGAGGATGGTCAGCGTGGCCATGGTGATGAATAATAAAGGCAAGTGCATGGGCGGACTTTCGTTCAAATAGGGGTTAGGGAGGTAGGATAAATTTTAGTTTAGATCCAATGTTTTGGCCGCATTCTTGTGCTTTGTCCCTTTTTTATCGCACTCTTTTTTCAGTTTTGAAAATTCGATTTTTAAAAACTCAATCAAATGTTTCACGCGTGCGGGTGGGTTGCGTGCGGTGGTGAGGGCATGAATGGGTAAAGTGGGGCTGTGCCAGTCGGGTAAAATTTGGGTGAATGTGCCGTTGTTGATTTCGCATTGAACCAAAACTTCCGGCACCATGGCCACGCCTGCACCCGCTGCGCACAGGCCAATGATCACGCCCATGTCGTTCGCTTGAAGGTTGCCGTGGATGGGTTGTTCAAGAATGTGATTGCCGTTGATGAGGGTCAAGTGTGTGCGCTGTACATTGGTTTTCAGTTGAACCAAATTGCAGTTCTTGAGGTCATCGGGGTGGGTGATGGCAGGTAAGCTGGCGAGATAGCCAGGGGTGGCGTACAACTTGCTTGACATGTCAAACAAGTGAGAGGCATACAGGTTCGAGTCGGCCAACTCGCCGATGCGAATGGCCACATCAATCTGTTCTTTAATCAAATCCATGCGGCTGGAGTTGAGGTGCAGTTCAATTTTGATGTGTGGATTGAGTTGTAAAAATTGAGTCAATGGTTGGGCGAGGCTCAGGCGTGCGAAGTCAGCGGGCGTGGTGATGCGAATCACACCTTGGATGCTGTTGGCGGCATCGGACAGGTCGTTCACAGCCGATTGCACAGCGTCGAGCGCAGGCACGAGTTGAGCATAAAATGCTTCGCCTGCAGGCGTGAGGCTGACGTTGCGCGTGTTGCGCTTGAACAGTGGCACATTCAGCTCTTTTTCGAGCAGGGCGATTTTACGCGACAGTGTGGCGACGGGCAGGTCAAGGCGATCGGCGGCACGGCTAAAGCCGCCTGCATCAGCGACGGCGATGAACAGTTGCAGATTGTCGAGTGAGGCTTGGTTGCTGGAGTGGTTCATGACAGGTTCCGAAGGACTGTTTCAAAAATGAGAAAGTGAACGATTATTTTAGCAACTTATTGAAAGGCATGTTTCATTCTGTTGCCCCTGATTTTATGGGGGAGGGTGAATGAGAGGTGAATGAACTGGGATTCATTTTTTGCATGTGTGTTTTTTAATTTTTCATCATTATTTCAAAATTGATAAAGTCATTTGATGCTTTGTGGATTTATTTGAGTGAGGGTTGGGCGTACACTTTCTGCAATCACACAGGGGTTGTGTGCTTATCGTGCTAATTATGTTTACTGTTATTTACTGTTACTTTGGAGCTTATCATGACTTTAAAAATTAAAATCATTGCCATCATCACTGCTGCGTTGGGATCAGTTGTGTCCATTTCGGCACACGCTGCACCCATGAAAAAAGCAATTCATTCACCTGTTCCAGCCTTGATGGCAGAATTGGCGGCATATCAAGATGCTGAAAAAACGACCAATGCCAATTTGAAAAATTTTGACACATTGGATTTTGATGTGTACACCAACCAAAAATGGGATCGCTTGACGGAAAGCCATGCGAAAGATATTTTGGTGCACTACCCCGATGGTCACACCACCAAAGGCTTGGCGGCGCACGTTGATGAATTGAAACCCATGTTTGTCTTTGCGCCAGACACCCGCATTAAAACGCACCCTGTTCGGTTTGGCTCGGGTGAATGGACGGGTGTGATCGGTGTGATGGAAGGCACATTCACCCAGCCCATGCCCATTGGCGGCGGTCAAACGATTCCTCCGACGGGTAAAGCCTTTAAGTTGCAAATGTCAACCCTTGGGCATTGGACGAAGGCCGGCGTGATGGATGAGGAGTATTTGTTTTGGGATAATCAAGCGTTTATGAAGCAAATTGGTTTGGCGCCATAAAAACAGGGCAATGGTTTTAAGGTCATCATTGCTGTCAGGGAAGTCCTGACAGCAATGGAAACAAGCACATCGTGTTGGAGAAGCCCCCTGTTTTTAAACCCCTTTCATTTCCTTTTTTTGAATGTGGGGGGGTAAACGGGTGATTCCGCATTTTCATTAGCCTCTGCTTTTTAAAAGTCGAAGGTCGAAGCATTTTAATTTATATCCGCCGCGTTCTGCGGCGAACCACAAGGAGTTCATCGTGCTACAAACCCATTTGTCACATCAGCGAGGTGGTGCCGATCACGGTTGGCTGAAAGCCAAACACAGTTTTTCTTTTTCAAGCTATTACGACCCCAACAATATGGGTTTTGGGCCTTTGCGTGTCATCAATGAGGACCGCATCGCACCATCGATGGGTTTTGGTACACATGGCCATGACAACATGGAAATCATCACGTATATCTTGGATGGCGAATTGTCTCACCGCGACAGCATGGGCAATCAGGAAAAAATCCCTGCGGGTGAGGTGCAAAAAATGAGTGCGGGCAGTGGGGTGCGTCATTCAGAGTTCAATTCATCGGATGCGAGTGAAGCTCATTTGCTGCAAATTTGGATTGAACCCAATGTGCACGGGATCGCACCCGAGTACGAGCAATCCCCTTTGGGCGATTTGCCTCAGGCCAATGGCTGGCGCGTCATTGCGGCACCAAATGGCGAATGGCGTGGTGCGACGGGTGCCATGCGTTTGTATCAAGATGCGGCCTTGTTGAATGCTCGGGAAGTGGATGGTGCTCGTGAGCGCAGTTATGAGCTGGGTGAACAACGTGCGGCTTATGTGCATGTTGCGATGGGCGCGGCGACGGTGAATGGTGTGGCATTGCAAGCAGGTGATGCACTTAAAATCTGGGATGAGCCAATGGTTGAGGTGAAATTGGATGCGCATGCCCAAGTGCTGTTGTTTGATTTGCCACGAGAGTGAAAGTAAACGAGTGCGAGCAAGCGAGTGGAAGATTGAGTGGGTGTGGGCGGGTCAATTGTCAATTGTAAAAGGCGTTCGCATTGCTTGGTCAATTGCATTTGGTTTGATGGTTATGTTGCAACCTTTGGTAGTGTGTCCTGTCGGCTGTTGGTCGACGCGCCTGAAAAATAAATGCCCGTGATCGAACATCCACAAACTATCCGAAATTTGGGTTTAGTATGTTTTGCATGTCTATCGTGTCACCTGTTACTGCTGTAGGGAGGTGATGAAAATCCTTCTCTTTTTTACCACGCCATTAGGCGTGGTTTTTTTACGCGATAAAAGAAGTGCATTCTTGCTGTGGCCAATCCATGGGTCACTTGTTTTGTATCAATCATGATGAATTGAGGGATGGTTTATCCACATCTAAGCATGGTTGAGGCATGTTTTGGATGGGCTTCGGGTATGTTTCCTCTTCGCCTTGTGGCATAATGGACTCCATTATTTGAACCCATCGATAGGTGAAAACATGAGCACAACCCCATTTTTTGAAGAGATACAAGCCGTCAATGTGATGGCTTTTCATGATGCTGCATTGGCACGTGATGATTTTACAAGCAGCCCACGCCAGTTCTCTGAGGGTGTGTGGGCATGGATTGAAGCGAACCATTTCAATAATGCATCGTTGTGGGCCGAGGAAGATTTGGCGCGCCGGACAACGGTCAGTGGCGATGAAATTGCACAAAATAAACGCCACATTGATGGCTTTAACCAAGCGCGCAATGATGCAACCGAACGTGTTGATGAGGAAATTCTTGTGCGCATGAAGCCTGTGAGTGAGTTCCAAAGCAGTGGCGCGCGTTTGAACAGCGAAACCGCAGGCGCAATGATTGACCGCATGTCGATCATGAGTTTAAAAATCAAAGCCATGCGTGCGCAAACAACGCGCACAGATGTGGATGCTGCACACATTGAAAAATGCACTGAAAAGCTCAATACGTTATTGGAACAGCGCGCCGATTTGGGTGCGTGTTTGAATGGGTTGTTGGCTGACATGCAAGCGGGTCATGTGTATTACAAAATTTATCGCCAGTTCAAAATGTACAACGACAAAACGCTCAATCCAGAATTGGTGAAAGAGCAAGTGCGTTGATCTGGCGTGATGTGTGAGGGTCACAAGAATTAAAAAACGGCAAGAAGCGCATAAGCTTGCTCGCATGAAGATAAACCATGGATTGCAAACGAATGGTGTGTGGATGCAGATGAGGGCATTGATTTGAAAATTTTATTGGTCAAAACCAGCTCGATGGGGGACTTGGTGCACGCGTTGCCAGCGGTCAGTGACATCGCTCGTGCCTATCCCAATGCGCAGATTGATTGGCTCGCAGAACGGCCTTTTGATGCGATTGCGCGTTTGCATCCTGCGGTTCATAAAGTCATTCCTGTGGCGTGGCGCAAATGGCGAAAGTCGTTGTGGCGCACAGAAACACGGCAGTTGATGAATGATTTTTGGCACAATTTACGTGCAGAAACCTATGACGTGGTCATTGATTTACAAGGCTTGGTTAAGAGCGCTGCAATGACGCGCATGGCTCGTCTCTCAGGTGCGGTACCGACTGATTGTGGTGCTTTGCATCCACAGCGGGGTTACTGTGGTTACGATGCCGCCAGTGTGCGTGAGCCTTTGGCGACACGCGCTTATCAGCACTGCTTTACAGTGTCACGGCAAGACACGTC
Organism: Ephemeroptericola cinctiostellae; assembly: GCF_003339525.1. Classification (GTDB taxonomy): domain Bacteria; phylum Pseudomonadota; class Gammaproteobacteria; order Burkholderiales; family Burkholderiaceae; genus Hydromonas; species Hydromonas cinctiostellae. The sequence continues at coordinate 537,815 of NZ_CP031124.1, forward strand.
GGTTTCGCGTAATCGCCAATTGAGTGCGGCGGTTTTGGGTTACTCATTGGAGGCCGTGGTTGATTTTGGTTTGAAAGGCTTGGCTGTACCGAGCGACTGGTCTTTTCTTACTAAAACGGGTGCGTCGAATGTTCAGCCCGTTGAACCGCCGTGGGTCTCTTTGATTCATGGTGCCAGCCGCGATGAAAAACTATGGGATGTGCAGCATTGGATTCAGTTGATTGTGCACTTGGCTGCGCAGGGGCAACGCAGTTTGCTGCTTTGGGGCAGTGATGCGGAACGTGTGCGCAGTGAGCAGCTGTATGATGCGGCGGTGAGTGCGGGCGTTCGGGCCGATGTGTTGCCGATAGTGCCCCCCTTTTTAACGATTACACAAGTGGCTCAGTGTCTGGCGGTGAGCCATGCAGTGGTGGGTTTGGACAGCGGTTTCACCCATTTGGCTGCGGCTTTGGCGCGCCCAACCGTTGGCATTTATGCGGATTTTGATCCGCAGTTGGCTGCATTGATGGGCGTGAATTATTGCGTTGGTTTGGGCGGGGTGGGGACACCACCGACTGCGGATGCGGTGATTGAGCAATTGACGTGGGCGCAGTCGTTTGATGTGGCGCACCGTCACCGCTGGCAGGGTGAGCTGCCTGACATCGGGTTGTCGCCGATGAGCAGCCCACAGGCGGTGCTGCATCACATGCGCTTTGAAGGGTAGGCTGACGGATGGATGCTTTGATTTTATGGGCGTACAGTGCACTGCTGTTCTGTTTGCAACCCTTAGGGCAAATCTATTTGTTGTGGCGTGCACGCAAACAGCCAGAATACGCTCGCCACTGGGGTGAGCGTTTTGCATTTTACTTAAAAAAACGGATTGCGCCCGCATCGCGGCGAGTGTGGGTGCATGCTGTGTCTTTGGGTGAAACACGTGCTGCGTTGCCATTGATTGAAGCGTTGTACGCTGCTCAGCCTGATGTTCATGTGATTTTGACCCACACCACGCCGACGGGACGAGCCGCGGGTCAGTCTTTGTTTGCGGCACAGCTCGCCGATGGGCGCATGACGCAGGTGTATGTGCCGTATGATTTGTACACGGTAGTGGCTCGATTTTTTCGAACCTTTGCGCCGACCGATGTGTGGGTGATGGAGACTGAAGTGTGGCCCAATATGGTGGCTGCGGCAAATCGGCGGGGCGTGCGCATCAGTTTGGTGAATGGGCGTTTATCCGTTAAATCACTGAAACAGACGTTAAAGTTGTCGCGCTTGATGGGAGCGGCTTACCGTGGATTTTATCGCATTTGTGCACAAACTGAGGCCGATGCCGCGCGTTATGTGCAGGCAGGTGCGACTGCGGCGCAGCTCGTGGTCACAGGTAACCTAAAATTTGACATGAAAGCACCTGTTGATCAGGTTGATCAAGGTCTTGTGCTTAAGCGGCTTTTGGGGGAGCGTTCTGTGGTGGTGCTGTCGTCAACACGTGAAGGTGAAGAGGCCTTGTGGTTGGCGTCATTGCCTATGTTGGCTTCTGCTTTTCCGCGAGGCCTTCAGTGGTGGGTTGTGCCGCGACACCCACAGCGGTTTGATGATGTTGAGCGCCTATTGATCGATGCGGGTTTTTTGGGCGAACGTTTGGTGCGCAAAAGTGAATTGGATGCCTTACCTGAGGGGGCGCGTCAAGCGCGAATGCAGGCCGCACAAGTGGTCTTGGGTGACACGATGGGGCATATGTTCGAGTATTATGCCTTGGCTGATGTGGTGATGATGGGTGGGGCGTGGATGCCTTTGGGGGGGCAAAATTTTCTTGAGCCTTTGTCGATCGGTAAGCCCACGGTCATTGGTGTGCACACGTATAATTTTGCCCAAGCGGCTGCCGACGCACAGGTTGCAGGGGCTTTGGTGCAGTGTGAGGACATGCAACAAGGTCTGGAGGTGACTGCGAATCTGTTGACGCATGGGGCGAGGTACGCTCAGCAGCAGGCGCGTGCGATTGATTTTTGTGCAATGCATCAAGGGGCTGTGGCCAAGACATTGAGGTGTCTTTTGTAAGACCGTCACGCCCATAAAAAAACTGAGCACATGGCTCAGTTTTTTTATGGGAAATCCTTACCCTGATCACCGCCTGTATGTTCAGCAATGTTTATTTTTTGTTGGCCTTGCTGATGGCAATATTCAGTTGTTTCAGCTTGCGGTACAAGTGGGTGCGCTCAAGCCCCGTTTTTTCTGCAACACGGGTGATGTTGGCATTTTCTTGTTGCAGGTGGTATTCGAAATAAATGCGTTCAAAGCAGTCACGCGCCTCGCGCAAGGGCAGCTCCAAACTGAGCTTGGACAGTTCGAGGGCGCTGGGGCTCAAGTGGGGGGGCATGCTGGAGGCCACATTGATTTCAGCTGTTGGGCTGGTTTCACTTGGGTTGTGTTGGGTGGGTGTTATTGTGGGTGTGGCGTCTGTGGGAGCATAGGTTTTAGCGGCAGTTTGCCCTGTGCCCATCTGTTGATTGACCACTTTGTTAATGTCGGGAGGGGTGGAACGCAGCAGGCCTTGTTGCACGGTGTGCAGCAGTTTTTGTAACGTGATGGGTTTTTCAAGAAAATCCAAAGCACCTATGCGTGTGGCTTCGACAGCAGTGTCAATGCTGGCATGACCACTCATCATGACCACAGGCATGGTCAATTGACCGTTAAGCGCCCATTCTTTGAGAAGGGTGACGCCATCGGTGTCAGGCATCCAAATGTCCAGCAAAACCAAATCTGGGCGGCTTTTGTTGCGTGCCGCTCTGGCTTGGGTGGCATTTTCGGCGAGCATGACGACATGCCCCTCGTCATACAGAATTTCAGAGAGCAGTTCGCGGATGCCCATTTCATCGTCGACAACCAGAATATTTGCCATTTAACAGTCCATCTTTCACGGTTTGTGGGTGGTGCTAGAGGTTGTAATGAGTTTACTGTTGTTTTAAATCAACTGTGGGGTGTGGCTGCGTAAACCCATGTTGTCATTTTGCACCACATTTAGAAACAGTATATCAATTTGTGCACCTAAAATCTCGATTTGTCCATCATTTTTTGTGTGGTTCTTCACACTGATTTTCCCATGATGGGCATCGATGATTTTTTTAACCACAGGCAGACCAAGTCCCGTGCCTGTGCTTTTGGTGGTGTTGTAAGGTTCGAACATGCGTGAAAGGATTTTTGGGCTGAAGCCTGTGCCGTGATCGCGTATGGTCAAATTGACGGCGTGAGTGGTGAGTAAACTGTCATTTTGCAAGTCAACACGGCGTGTTTCAATCTCAACCCGTGGGAACGTGCTTTCTGGGTGGGCTTCAATGGCATTTTTAATCAGGTTGTGCAGCACTTGGCGCAGTTGTTGTGCATCGGCCAAAATGAAGGGCAGGTGCTCGGCATAGTGTGCACTGACGTGGTATTTCATGCCTTCGCCGCTTTCGTACAAGACCAGAATCTCTTGCAGCAGCTCATTCAAACTCATGGGCGCAAAAGCAATTTCAGGTGCACGGGCATAATCGCGGAACTCGTCGGCCATGTTTTGCAGGGCGGTCACTTGATTGACGATGGTGCGCGTGCTGCGCTCAAGTAAACTTTGATCGGTGGCGTCGAGTTTGTCATGCAACTTCATGTTCAGGCGTTCGGCTGACAGTTGAATGGGGGTGAGTGGGTTTTTGATTTCATGGGCCAATCGGCGTGCCACCTCACCCCATGCCAAAGTGCGTTGGGCAGAGATGATGGGTGAAATGTCATCGCAGACCAAGACAATGCTGTGTTCGCCATCCTCTGCAATGAAGCGTGAACCTTGCACTGAAACGGTGAGGTCGTTGGTGTGCTGGGCATTGTCGAAGGTGATGTTTTGTTGCACGCGCCAGTTGTTTGTTGTTGGGCTGTGGTTGGTCTGCGTGGTGATGGCGGCCTGAATCGGCTCAAACAGCGATGAGAGGGCATCAATGTGTGCCATGTGCTGGCCGACCCAAGGGCTGAGGTCTGTCTGAAACATGCGTGATGCGCTGCGATTGAATGACTCAAGAACAAAGTCATTGTCAAACACCAACACACCAGAGGACAGGTTGTCGAGCACCGCTTCGGAGTAGGCTTTGGCCGCTTCGAGTTCTTTTTGATTGTGATGCAGAGAGGCTTGTGTGACATTGAGTTGCTGAGCCATGTCGCCAAAGGAGTCCACCAGCTGCATCAGTTCATCCGAGCCTTTGACGCGCTGCGGTACGAGTGCATAATGTCCTGTGGCCACCAGACGTGTGGCTTGAGCCAGCCATAAAATCGGCTGAATCATTCGATTGGCGATCAAAAATGCAGCGGCCAATGCGGCTAACATGGTCAAGAAAAGTGTGATGGATAGGGTGACACGGTACAAATTGCGCAGGCTGTTGCGTGATGACTCGGTGGCTTGATAGTCGCGCAAGCCATTTTGAATGTCATTGACCTTTTGTGCAAAATTAGCGGGCATGGTGCGTTGGGCATACAAAAAACGTGCTTGCCCTGTGGCGTTGGGGATTTCTTTCAAGGCATGAATGGTGGGCGGCTGAGGAGATGTGCCATTGGCCGCAGTGTCACTGGTTGTTTCGCTGTCTTGAGCATCGGATTCGTCCTCCACCTGCGTCCAACCTTCGCGCGCTTTGAGCAGTGTGTCGGGCGTAAATCGGGGCGCGAGGACGTCCGAAACGGGCGAGTCATTGGTGGCTTCTGCGTTACGTTGCCATAGTACTGTGCCATTTTTATCGACCGCACCAACGGCTTGTAATCGATACGTTTTTAGCCATTCATTGGCACGGGTGACAGACTCATGGTCGAGGTTTTGCCCTTTGACTTCAATGCTGAGGCGGGCGAGATTGTCGCGTGTTTGATCGCTCGCTCGTGCCAAGCCTTCGCGGCCAAAATTCAGTCCTGCTTCTAAAGCGGCATTCAATTTAAGGTTGAACCATGTGTCGATGGTGCGCGACACAAACATGGTTGAGATCAGGTACAGCAAGATGCTGGGAATGATGCCTAGTAAAGCAAAAGACAGGGCAAAGCGGGTCAGTAAACGGGTGCCAAACACGTTGTTGCGAAAACGCCGCCACAGCCATGTGGCTAAAATGCCAAGTAGCGTCAGCATGACGACAATGGTGCCGACATTCAGTCCCAACAACAACGCATATTGACTTTGGAAATCTGAATTGCTCCGCGTGGCCAATGCGAGTCCAACCAGCAAGGCGGTACCCAACACCATGGTGCCAATCAGAAAGTGTTTGAGGTATTTATTCATAATGCAAATGCACCATTCGGGCTAGGGACAAATTTGTTGAATCGAAACATCAAGGTGCAAGGCGCGTGTGTTTAAAGTCCGGTGGTCGTGGGTCGCATCAGTCTTGATTGAATGTATGTGAGTGTATGGCTTTTAACGCGGGGTGAAGTTAAAGCGATACCAGCCTGAGTTCAAGCCCCAACCCTGTTGTGTCAAAGAGTTCAACTGATAGGTGCGCGGTAATTTGGATGTGTTGAGTGACAGGCGAATGGCGGCATCGTATTGCTCTCCTGACGTGTATTGATCGCTGCCCAGCACGCGCCATTGATTCGGGCGTGAGGCGAACAGGATGCATTCACTCAGGGTGTTGAATCGATATTGATCAGAGTCTGCTGCCACACGGTACTGTTGGGTCAAGCTGTTGTATGAAATGCGGTAATCGCGGCGAGCAGAAACGACGTCCTCATTGGCCCAATACCAACGTGGGCGAGACAGTTCAAAATCAACGGTGAATGTGATGGGTGTGCCATGGTTGATGGCATCTTGTAGCTGCTGTGGCATTGCAAAACGGAAATCGGCATTCACCGAATAACCACCATCGCTCATGCGACTGAGCGTGGCGTATTGCGGGGTGATGGCGGCTTGTGCTGTGCTGGGCAGGATCAGTGCGGCACACACCAAAATCAAGGCCGCACAGATGCGTTGCCAGTGCTGTGCGAATGTTGACTTGGGGTATGAGTGGACTATTAACATGCAAGGATCCGTGGTTGATTCATCGTTGGTGAATGAAATGGATATTAATCCGCTGTTTTGGTTAGGGCCGCATAATAGAAACCATCGTGATTGAGTGTGTCTGTGGCGGTCGGAAGCAGTTGACCTGTGCCATGCATCAATGCCGTCATTTGGGGCAATTCAATCCGCTGAGCGTTGGCTGTGTGCGATAAAAACGCCTGAATGACCTGTTCACCTTCTTCAGGGAAAATTGAACATGTGCAATACAGTAAACGCCCGCCGACAGCAACGGTTTTCCACATTGTACGCAACAGTTGAGCTTGTTGTCTCGCTAAACCATCCAAATCGTTGGCTTCACGCAACCAACGAATGTCGGGGTGGCGACGGACAATGCCGCTGGCTGAGCAGGGGGCATCAAGCAAGACCCGATCGAATGCCACACGATCCCACCATTGGTGCGCATTGTTGGCGTCGGTGACGATGATGTTGGCTTGCAAGTTGAGGCGTTGTAAATTGTCTTCGATGCGTGCAGCGCGCTGCTCATCTTTTTCAATCGCGGTTAAATCGACATCATAACGTTCCAGAATGTGACAGGTTTTGCCACCAGGGGCGGCGCATGCATCCAGCACGCGCATGCCGTTCGTCACATCGAGCAAGTCGGCTGCCAATTGTGCGCCCGCATCTTGTACCGATACGCCACCATCGGCGAATGCAGGTAAATCCATGACATTGCAAGGTTTGTCGAGGATCACAGTGTCCGCGCTGAGCGCAGGCATGGTGTGTGCAACAAGCTCGTCTTCTTTGATGTAATCGATGTATTCAATCGCGGTGCCTCGCGAAGCATTAACGCGTAAGGTCATGGGCGGGTGCGAATTACCCACCGTCAAGATGCGCTGCCAGTCATCTGGGTAATGTTGTTTGACGGCATTGATCCACCAGCGTGGGTAATTCCATGTGGCGACTTCGTCAGTCAGTGCGTCGGCTTGCCATTGTTCGCGTTCGCGCAAAAATCGACGCAAAATCGCATTCACCAAACCCTTGGCATGCGGTTTCATGTTGGTGGCCGCTTCGACTGCCTGATCGACCAGCACAAATTCACTTTCGTGTTCAAAAGCCAATTGGGTCAAGCTGACGGCCATCAAGGCTTGCAACCACGGTCCCGGTGGGTTGCTGACTGCACGGTCAATCCAAAACTGTGTTGTACCCCAATGACGCATGGCATCAAAACACAGGCGTTGTACGTTGGCGCGGGCACCTTCTGCCATGTCGATGGCCGTTAACGCGTGTTGCATGGAGTAACCTTGTTTGACCGCCATCACGATGTGTGCGGCCATAGCCAATTGGTAGGCCAATGTGGTGCCCGCTAAGTTATACACACGGACATCTTCTAAATGCATGCGCTCCTCATGACCGTCGGATGATGCTTTAATGTGTTGAGGTGCGCTTTGAGGTTTGTAAGGTTTTCTCTTAAATGAAGGGCGTGCTTTAGGTGGGCGTGTGTCTTGGGTCATGGTGTGTGTCTTAAAATGGTCAAACCGAAGAATACCAAATAAATCGGTGGGATGATATAGGGGGGAGAATTTAGGGGGGGGGTCTTGATCCGTGGAATATCTGTCCCTTAAATGTTTGGTTTGTTTTAAATGCTGCATCGCACCTTTAATCCATCCCTATTTAAACGCATTTTGCTCCATTAAATGCATTGACATTGCGCAAGACGGGCGGTTAAACTGTGCCTTCAATTGGTGCGAATGCCTTGTTTTATATGGGTTTTCGGGGGTTTTTATTGTGAGCTTTTAGCGTCAATCTGTAATTTTGCCGTATTATTTCCTGGCCCTTTTGACGATTAACAGTAAAAGCTTATGACCTTTTGAGAATTTATATGGAAAGTGACGATATTTAATGGTCTCAAATGGATGATGGTTAAATATCATTGTATTTTTAAGGACAGGCATGACAATTTTAGGTATTGCAGGCATTCAGATGCCTGTATCAGCAACAGCAGATAACATTGATATGATGGAGCGTTATGTGGCTCATGTGCGGAAACGCTTTCCGTGGGTGAGTGTGATGGTGTTTTCAGAGTTATGCGTTTTTGGTTCGCATCCCGTGCATGCGCAACCGATGCCAGGTGAGGCAGAGCAACGTTTACAGGCAATTGCAGCAAAATATCGGATGTGGTTGATTCCAGGTTCCATGTTTGAACAATTGGATGGTCATGTTTACAACACCACGCCTGTGATTTCGCCTGATGGTGTGGTGGTTGAGCGTTACCGCAAAATGTTTCCGTTTTTTCCGTATGAGCAAGGCATCACGCCGGGCGATCGTTTTGTGGTATTTGACATTCCAAATGTGGGGCGAATTGGCCTGTCGATTTGTTATGACATGTGGTTTCCAGAAACAACCCGCACGTTGGCTGCAATGGGTGCCGAAGTAATTATTCACCCAACAATGACGGACACCATTGACCGCGAGGTTGAATTGGCGATGTGCCGTGCGGCGGCAGCACAAAATCAAGTGTATTTTTTTGATGTCAATGGTGTGGGCGATGGTGGTGTTGGTCAATCCTGTGTGGTGGATTGTTCGGGTTATGTGGTGCATCAAGCATCGACCATGCCTGAAATCATGGCGGTACAGGTTGATTTAGGTAAAGTGCGGCGTGAGCGCGAAACAGGCTTGCGTGGTTTGGGGCAAGTGCTCAAATCGTTCCGTGATCGCCCTGTGGAGTTCAGCGTGTACAACCGTGTCGCATCCGTGGATGACTATTTATACACGTTGGGGCCTTTGAAAAAACCAGGTCGCAATTTGAATGATGGCTTGAGTGAGGATGAGGAGGGTGACCCTCTGAATAAGACCATGGAAATCAGTGGTCCCATGGGGTGATTGGTGGTTCTGGACGTGCGTTGACTTTCAACGTGCGTTTTTTATATAAAAAATAGGGTCTTAGGAAGCAAACGCATTAAAATATGCGCTAAGCTCTTGAGACCAAATGAAAAACAAGTACTTCAAACATTCAAAAATTAGCGAAGCGAAGTTTCGCCAAATTTTACGGTATTTTGCCCTTGATTTAACGGCAACGGAATGTGCTGCGTTAAGCGGCATATCCGTTCGTTCAATCAACACCATTTACCTCAAGATTCGTCGTCGTTTGGTGATTGTTTGTCTCCAAGGCTCACCACTCAAAGGAGAGTTGGAAGCCGACGAATCATATTTTGGTCCGCATCGTGTTCGAGGTAAACGCGGACGTGGTGCTTCAGGTAAAACCATCGTGTTTGGTTTACTCAAACGTGATGGCAATATCTACACTGAGATTGTGCCTGATGCTTCCAAAGCCAGCCTGCAAGCCATTATTCGTGGGAAAGCAGACATTAACAGCGTTATCCATACCGATGGTTGGCGCGGCTATAATGGCTTGGTGGACATCGGGTTTGATAAACACTTCCGGGTGAATCATGGTGCCGATGAGTTTGTAAATGGTTCTAATCATGTGAATGGGATAGAATCATTCTGGAGCTATGCTAAACGTCGTTTGGTTCAGTTTAACGGCGTTCCGAAAAACACATTTTTACTGCATTTGAAGGAAACTGAATTTAGGTTTAACCATCGCAAAAGCGACTTGTATAAAGTGCTTCTTAACATGCTGCGAGATGAGCCGTTATTGAATTCTGCTTCCTAAGACCCAAAAATAATAACATATTCACACAAAGGAACTGAGATGAGCAAATTAAAAGCACCCTCGTTGTCTCTCAATCGCTACCGCAGCGTTTGGGAGATGCGCGACGATGGTTGGATTGTGTTGACCGACGGCATGGGACGTTTGATGGACATGAAGCCTGAGCATGCGGCTTTTGAAAAACAGCGGGCATCTGTGGCGGCCGCATTGATGTTGTTGGCACCGATTGAGGGGTATTGGGCTTTCCCTGGGCGCCACTTGTTCAATGACATCATTCGGTGGTTTGAGGAAGGTGATTACATTCGTGCCCACAAAGCGGTGCGCCGCATCAATCGCATGTTGTCGGACAAAACCTATCGTCACCGCCCATTTAATGTGGATGAGGCCGCCGAAGACATCGACATTGTCAAAGAAGAAGAAGCGGAGCGTGAAGCACAAATTAGCCAACCTTATTTTGAAGTTTTGGTGGTCGGCGATTTGACGGCAGATGAGCACAATGCCTTGCGTGAGCGCATCATTCGTTCGCGCCGTAAAGATGACCCCTTCATTTATGACGTGGTGGTTGCGCCGACATTTGAAGATGCAATGATTGCAACTTTGTTCAACTTCAATCTGCAAGCAACCATTATTCGTCATCAGTTCCCATTCAAATCAGAGTATCAGCTTGATTTTGTGCGCAACATGCTGGGGGGCTTGGATGCGGAACACGCCGAGCGCCTGCCTGAGTCAGAGCGTGGCATTTTATTGGGCAAGCACATCCATAATTTGCGTCCAGAAATGGATTTGTATTTGGTCACGGATGTGTCTGCGGCTGAAGTGGGGGCAAAAGTCGGAGATGTCTTTAAACGGGTGTTCTTCCGTGATGAGGATGACACTGAGCTGTACACCTCGATCCACCGGGGTGTCGGTGAACGTTTCCGCACACCTTTTTTCAATGCTTTAAAAGAATACTCGCGTCAACCGACGGGGGTGTTCCACGCCTTACCGATTTCTCGTGCCAAATCCATCATGAATTCGAGCTGGATTCAAGACATGGCGCAGTTTTATGGCATGAATGTGTTCATGGCTGAAACTTCAGCCACCAGTGGCGGTTTAGACTCGTTGCTCGAACCTGTGGGCCCACTCAAGCTTGCACAAGAATACGCTGCGCGTGCGTTTGGTGCAAAGAAAACTTTCTTTGCCACCAACGGCACATCCACTGCGAATAAGATCGTCGTGCAAGCGATTGTCAAACCCGACGACATCGTCATTGTCGATCGCAACTGCCACAAATCGCACCATTACGGGATGGTGTTGGCGGGAGCACACGTCGCTTACCTCGACTCGTATCCACTCAATGAATATTCAATGTACGGTGCGGTACCGATCAAAGAACTCAAACGCACCTTGTTGCACTACAAAAAAGCAGGCACGCTGGATCGTGTGCGCATGGTCTTGTTGACCAACTGCACCTTTGATGGCGTGGTGTACAACGTTGAACGGGTGATGGAAGAATGTTTGGCGATCAAACCCGACCTCGTGTTTTTGTGGGACGAGGCGTGGTTTGCATTTGCTCGCTTTCATCCAACCTATCGTCACCGCACCGCAATGGCGACGGCGGCCATGCTCAAAACCAAGTTTAAAGACCCTGCTTACATCAAGAAGTACGCGGCCTTCACTGAAAAATTCACCGAGGCCGATTGGAACGATGAGGAAAAAGTACTCAATACCCGTTTGATGCCCAACCCTGAATTGGCACGGGTGCGCGTGTACGCGACGCATTCAACGCATAAAACATTGACTTCATTGCGTCAAGGTTCAATGATTCATGTGTGGGATCAGGATTTCAAGGATAAAACCGAAGAGGCTTTTCACGAAGCGTACATGACCCACACCTCGACTTCACCCAACTACCAAATTTTGGCCTCGTTGGATGTGGGCCGTCGTCAAGTGGAGTTGGAAGGTTACGAGCTGGTGCAGCGCCAAATTGATCTGGCCATGACCTTGCGTGAACGTGTGGCTTCTCATCCCTTGTTGAGGAAATATTTCTCCTTCCTTAAAGTGGCGGACATGATTCCTGGTGAATACCGCAGCTCTGGTGTGGACGCCTATTTCTGTGCAGAAAAAGGTTGGGCCGACATGGAAAGCGCGTGGATACATGATGAGTTTGCACTTGACCCATCGCGATTGACACTGGTGATTGGCGCAACGGGCATCGATGGTGACACCTTTAAAAATGCGTATTTAATGAACAAGTATGGCATTCAAATCAACAAAACCAGCCGCAATTCGGTGTTGTTCATGACCAACATCGGCACCACACGCTCATCGGTTGCTTATTTGATTGAGGTGCTGGTGAAAATTGCCCAAGAGATTGACGAGCGTGTTGAAGACATGAGTCATGTCGAAAAGCGCATTCACGACAAACGTGTGAAATCGTTGACTGAAGATTTGCCGCCGTTGCCTGATTTTTCACGTTTTCACCCCGCATTCCAGCACAGCACCAAGCAGACGGCGCTGTTGCAAGAAAAAGCGGAGAAAAAGGGTCAAAAAGTCAAAGACAATAAAGTTGTAAAAGCCGATGGCAAGCTGATTGTGACACCCGATGGCAACATTCGTCGTCCTTTCTTCCTGTCGTACGATGAGGAAAATTGCGAGTATTTCCATTTTGCTGAACTGCATGCAGAAATCAAAAAAGGCCGCGATGTGGTTTCGGCCATGTTTGTGATTCCCTATCCACCCGGTTTTCCAATTTTGGTGCCAGGGCAAGTCATCAGCCAAGAAATCGTATCGTTCATGGAGGCCCTTGATGTCAAGGAAATTCATGGTTATCGTCCTGAGTTGGGTTTCAGGGTATTCACTGAGCAGGCATTGCAAACGGTGATTCAGCCTGGTGAATAAAGGTAATGCAGCAGTAAAGGCAATGCAGGAAAAGCAGGGGTTTGCTTTTCTTGTGTTTCCTACACAACGGGTCAATCTCTTTTTTTGTTAGAGGGGCACGATGTAAACGTATGGTCATCAAAACAATTTAAAAAAACACACACAAGGAGACACTAAAATGCAAAGCATACAAACCATTCGCAACGTATCTGATTTGAACTTGTTTTTTCACCGCAACGAAAAACCGATTTACTTCATCAGTGCAACCAATTTCAACCTAATGGGCATTGACCGTTGGGTACGTAAATTTCGCTACATCAACTACATTGACTGTTTCGATGGCCGCCATCCCAATGTGTTTGTGCCACCCAAGCTCCCGCATGAAGAGTTTGAGTCGATTGAAGACATCAACAACTATTTACTCCAGCACAAAGCCGTGATTGACTATATTGAACGCAATGGTGGTGATCCCGCTGCGGTGTTTTTGATGTTTGATGAAAAAACAGAAGAGTTGTGTAAAGAACTCAACATGGATTTGTGGTTTCCTTCAGCGAAGCTGCGTACACGTTGTGACAATAAAATGGAAACAGTGCGCATTGGTAACAAGGCGGGCGTGCCTTCTGTACCCAATGCCTTGGTTAAAGTCGACAGCTATGAGCATTTGATGAAAATATCGGAAGAGCATGGCCTGAGCGAACACATGGTGGTGCAAACCGCTTTTGGCGATTCGGGGCACACGACGTTCTTCATCAGCAACAAAGATGATTTTGACAAGCATGCAGAGGAGATCATCAAGGATCCCGAAGTCAAGGTCATGAAGCGCATCAATTGCCGTGGCGCCACATTGGAAGCGGTCGCCACCCGTTCAGGGACGTTGGTTGGGCCTTTGCTCACTGAAGTGGTCGGCGCGGCTGAGCTCACGCCGTATAAAGGGGGGTGGTGTGGCAATGAGGTGTTTGCTGGTGCGTTCTCTGAAGAAGTGCGCATGAAAGCGCGTGAAATGGCGATGAAGTTTGGTGATCAATTGCTCGAAGAGGGCTATCGTGGCTATTTTGACCTCGATTTCTTGATCGACAAAGACACCAATGAAGTGTATTTGGGTGAGCTCAATCCACGCATTTGTGGGGCGTCACCGATGACCAACCATGCCGCTTTCGCATATGCGGATGCGCCGTTGTTCCTGTTCCATTTGATGGAATTCTCTGGTGTGCCGTATGAGTTGGACACCAAAGCCTTGAATGCACGTTGGGCTGAGCCACAATTCATTGACAGTTGGAGTCAGGTGGTGATTAAACACGTTGAAAACACTGTGGATGTGGTCACTCACGCACCCCCATCGGGTATTTACCGCATGTCAGAGGATGGCGCTGTGTCGTATCACCGCTTTGATTACAATCGCCAGGCGATTGATTCTGAGCGTGAGGCGTTCTTCCAGCGCATTACGGGGCCTGGTGATTACCGTTACGAAGGTGCGGATTTGGGTATTTTGATCACCCGAGGTCGTTCGATGAACGATGACTTCCGCTTGAACCTGCGCGCGCGCGATTGGATTGGTGGCATTAAGAAATATTATGGCGGCTCACCCATCGTCGCCACACATGAAACCTATGCCCCTGCACCAGGATCGTTCAAAATCCTGTAAAATAGGCTAAAAACCCAGAAGTTGATTCATTTTTGATTTGGCTTTTGGGTTTTTCCCCGTTATCAAACCCCATTGTGCTTCGGCGTTGTCTTGGCTTTATTGCACCGCCGCACATGCCCATTATAAAGTTCGACGTGTTTTAGCAGAGGGTGCTAAGCACCTGTCGGAGTATCCTCATGAGTTTTTCAACCATACATTTTCGCGCTTACGAAGAAGACACTGCTGGCTTTAAGTGGTTGTCACGTGCGCAACATTTTTGGCCAGCATATGAACGCTGGTATGGCTGGGGTGGGTTGACCCGTCGACCGAGTTACCTCGCGTGCCGACGGGCGATGCGCACCCACATGCCTGAAATTGTACCCATGTACGAAAAATTAACCGAAATGCTGGGCGGCGAAGACACACAGGCACGGTTTTTGAGTTTGTGGACCCCGCCACCGTTTATCGCAGGTTGCTCGCAAGCGATTTGGCAAAACCCAGAGGGCAGTGGCAGTGCCTTGTTGCGCAACTACGATTTTTCACCGGCTTTGCTGGAGGGCTCCATGTTCAGCACCCAATGGCACGATCAACGTGTAATTGCCATGAGCGATTGCATTTGGGGGGTGTTGGATGGCATGAATGCATCTGGCGTGGCCGTGTCTTTGTCCTTTGGTGGGCGCACGGTGGTCGGAGAAGGCTTCGGCGTGCCTGTGATTTTGCGCTATGTCTTGGAGTTTGCCACCAACGGCCGAGAAGCCGTTGCCATGTTGTGCCGCATTCCGAGTCACATGAGTTACAGCGTGACGGTTTTGGATAAAACAGGTTTTCATGCGATTGTTCACCTTGCACCTGATCGTCCGCCGGCTGTGGTGAATGAAAAAGTGGTGACCAATTACCAAGGTGAAGTGATGTGGTTGGCGCATGCGCGCGCAACCCGCAGCGTTGAACGCAAAGAAATATTGGAAAGCTGTTTAAATCAGCACGCCAATCTTGAGCAAATGGAAAATGCGTTGATGCGCGCACCTGTGTTTCAAACCTCATTTCACCGTGGCTACGGCACACTGTACAGTGCGGCCTATTTGCCAGAGTCGAATTGTGTGGATTACATGTGGCCATCGTACCGCTGGCGGCAGCAGCTTGATGACTTTCAAGAAGGCGCGGTTAAGGTGGATTATGGGGTGACCTATTTGGAGCACATGGAAGGTGCTGAACGCAAAGCTGTGACGGTGCCATCGGATCACATTGGTGTGGATGTGGCTTGGATGGATGATGTGGTTCAGCCCCATGAGTGTGTGCGCTTGGAAGTGGTCTCTGGTGAGCCGAATGTGAAGTTTGTGCCGTGGACAGGTCTGGGTTATGCGTGGGGCAGTGTGTGATGGTTGAGCAAGAACAACAGATCGAAGATGTATTAGTTGCAACCCAGTTGTGGTTAGAAAAAGCCGTGATTGGTTTGAATTTATGCCCTTTTGCCAAAGCGGTGTATGTCAAGCAGCAGGTGCACTGTGTGGTGAGTGCTGCGGCGAATGAGGCTGAATTATTTTCCGAGTTGAAAGTAGAGCTCGAGGCGTTGTTGAGCATGGATTCACAGGTGCGTGACACGACTTTATTGATCATTCCAAATCGATTCGGTGATTTTTTAGACTTTAATGATTTCATTGGTGAAGCGGATGCTTTGCTTGAAGACATGGATTTAGAAGGTGAGTTGCAAATCGCGAGCTTCCATCCGCAATTTCAATTTGCAGGTACGGATGTGGACGATGTCAGCAACTACACCAACCGCGCGCCTTATCCGATTGTGCATGTGTTGCGAGAAGCCAGCATTGACCGAGCGGTGGCCAGTTTTCCAGATGCGAGTGTGATTTATGAACGCAATATCGAGACTTTGGAGGCGCTGGGGGTGGTGGGTTGGCAGGGGTTGTTTAAGGTGTGATTTAAGGTGTGATTTGTCAGATTGATGAGTAATTGAAAACACCACTTGGCTTCGCCTGAAGCGAATGGTGAATGGATTGTATGCGGTTGATGCTGTACGAGGTGTCGTTTGATTTGAAAAGAGCAATAAAAATGCGCGGATGTCCGCGCATTTTTATTTATAAACTGTCTTGGGGCGAGCTGATGAGCTGTTTGTCGATGGCACCAATTTTACTTTCATCTTTATTGGTGTAGGGCAGTTTGTGCAGCACATATTGCATGGCGGTCAAGCGGGCGCGGCGTTTGTCGTTTGACTTAATCACCGTCCAGGCGGCATCGTGGCGGTCGGTGAAGGAGAACATGGCTTCTTTTGCATCGGTGTAGGCATCCCATTTGTCGAGGGAGGCCATGTCGATGGGTGACAGTTTCCATTGTTTCAGCGGGTCGGTGGCGCGTTCGGCAAAGCGGCGACGTTGCTCGTCTTGGCTGACTGAAAACCAGAATTTAATCAAATGAATGCCACCACCGACCAACATGCGTTCAAACTCGGGGGCTTGTTGCATGAAAGTGAAGTATTCTTGGGTGCTGCAAAACCCCATCACGCGCTCCACACCTGCACGGTTGTACCATGAACGGTCAAACATGACGATTTCACCCGCCGTAGGCAGTTCGGCGACATAACGTTGAAAATACCACTGACCGCGCTCAGTTTCCGTGGGCTTTTGCAGGGCGACCACGCGGGCGCCACGTGGGTTCAAGTGCTCCATGAAGCGTTTGATGGTACCGCCTTTGCCCGCAGCATCACGGCCTTCAAAAATAATCACGACTTTTTCGTTGTTCTCTTTGACCCATGCTTGAAGTTTCAACAACTCAACTTGTAAATCTTTTTTACGAGCTTCGTATTCGGCATAATCGATCCACGTGTCGTATGGATAGCAGGTCGCCTCATGGCGGTCTTGCGGAGGGGCGAGTGGGGTGTTGGACACCAGTTCTTGGATGGCAACGGGATCGTGCTCATGCATGTGAATGATGTTGTCTTTGGTATTCATGCTGCTCTCGAAAAAAATGATGTTCACATGTTAAGGATAAAATGTGACAGCATCATGAAAAGCCCGTAAAATCAAGTTCACTGCACATCAATGGTGACCCCCATTTTTTCCCATACCCGCCATTCTTCGTCCAATAAATAAGCGCTCAACGGGAATTTGTTTCGCCATGTTTCATCGCAGCGCCAGGTGATGAGTTTGCCATCAAAGCGTAAAATGCAATTGGGTGCGCCCACGTCCGTTCGGGCGTGGCAGAGTAAAATGGCAACGCGCAAGCACAGTATTTCTTGGGCAATGCTTGGGTTGTTTAATAAATCCACGGATTTGCGTAAACCGCCCCGTTGAGTCAATACGAGTTGAGCCAAGTGGGCCTGTTCGGCGCGTGAGAAACCAGCCAATTCGGCATTGCGTAAAATGTAATCACCGTGTCGGTGAAAGCCATCGTGAGAAATGGCCATCCCCACCTCATGTGTGCGCGCCGCCCAAATCAACCACTGCGCATCCACAACCTTGACCGTGCCACGCACTTTGGCCAGTAAATCGAGTGCCATGCTTTGCACGCGAATCGCTTGTGCATGATCGACCGTCCAGCGTTTGGCGAGACGAGCAATGCTTTGCTCGCGCACATCATCGCCCATGTCGCGCCCCAATAAGTCAACCATCACGCCTTGGCGCAAAGCGCTGTAGCATGGGCTCATGCCTTGGACGTTGAATGCTTGGAACAGTCCCATTAACACCGCCAAACCGCCTGCCAACACTTGCGCGCGTTGTGCTTTGAGTTCTGGGAACGGCCATTTTTTGGGATCGCTGCTGGTGATGATGCGGGCAATTTCGGTCATGCCTGCGCGGGTGATTTTGTCTGAGCCCACGCCATTGAGGTTGAGTTGTCCGCACAGCTCGGAAATGGTTTCAATCGTACCCGATGAGCCATATGCGACTTGCCAAAATTCGGAGTGAAACGACTCGCTCACCTCTTCAAACACCGCGGCGGCCGCAATCACTGCTTTTTCAAAGGATTTTTCAGTGATTTTGCCGTTGTTGAAAAATTTCAAAGTGTGGGATACGCAGCCAATCTTCATCGAGTCCATTCGATGGGCATCGGTGTTGATACCGACAATCAGCTCGGTGGAGCCGCCGCCGATATCGACCACCAAACGGGTTTTGTGGTCTTTGGGTAAGGCATTGGCCACACCTTGATAAATCAAACGCGCTTCTTCTTGACCAGAAATGATTTCAATTGGATAGCCCAATGCAGCTTGTGCAGGGATAAGAAATGCTTCGGGGTTTTTTGCTGAACGCAAACTTTGTGTTGCCACCGCACGCACCGCATCGGGTGTAAGCCCACGCAAGCGTTCAGCAAATCGACCCAAGCAGGCCACACCGCGCTCAATCGCTTCTGGTGTGAGGTTGCCATCGGCATCCAGTCCTGCACCCAAACGTACGGGCTCTTTGTAGTAATCGAGCCGCACCAGCTGCCCATGATCCAGTCGCGCCATTTCGATGCGAAAGCTGTTTGAACCTAAATCGACTGTGGCCAGAATGTGTCCGTCGCGCATGTGCAACCCCGTGTGGTGAGCGCATTATTTGAAATGCGCTTTGATGTCTATGGTGAAAGCGATAAATCTTCCGCTGTGTCGTGCTTGATACTGCACGCCTCTCAATGCTGGACACGGGAGATTGCAGGATAAGCCGCAATGACGCATCGGATGATTTAAGGTTTTACTGTAACTGTAGTGCGATTAATATTAATGCCTGTCTTTATTCATCCAGCAATGCATCCACAAACTCCCGTGCATCAAAAGTTTGCAGGTCATGCACGCCTTCGCCCACGCCGATGAAGTACACGGGAATCACGCGGTCAACCGCCAGTGCAGCCAACACACCGCCTTTGGCCGAACCGTCCAGTTTGGTGACGATCAGGCCTGTCAAACCAACGGCTTCGTCGAAGGCTTTGACTTGCATGAGTGCATTTTGTCCCATGCTGCCATCGAGGACGAGGATGATTTCGTGTGGTGCGCCGTCGAGGGCTTTGTTGGCGACGCGTTTGACTTTTTTCAGTTCATCCATCAGGTGCAATTGGGTCGGTAAACGGCCTGCGGTGTCTGCGATGACGACGTCAATGTGTTTGGCTTGAGCCGAGGCGATGGCATCGAAAACGACGGCGGCGGGATCGCCTGACTCTTGGGCAATGACGGTGACGCCGTTGCGTTCACCCCAAACAGCGAGTTGTTCGCGAGCGGCGGCGCGGAAGGTGTCGCCTGCGGCGAGGACGATGCTCCGACCAGAGGCTTGTAAATGGTGGGTCAGCTTGCCGATGCTGGTGGTTTTGCCTGCGCCGTTGACCCCTGCAACCATCAATACGAGGGGTTTGTGTGCGCTGACATCCAGTTCTTTTTCAAGCGGTTCGAGGATGGCGATGAGTTCGTCTTTCACCACTTGTTTGACTTGCTGCGCATCTTCAATGCGTTCTTTTTTGACGCGCTCGCGCACGGCGTTGAGAATGCGCAGGGTCGCAGGGACGCCGACATCGGCGAGCAGCAAGGCATCTTCAAGTTGTTCAAATAGGGCTTCGTCGACTTTGTGTGAAACAAAGACATGTTTGATGCTGGTGCCTGTTTTGGCCAATCCTGCACGCAAACGCGAGAACCAGCCACGCTGTTGCTCGGCTTCGTTGGTTTCTTCCGCCTCGACTTCTGTTGCTGTTGTTGCGGATTCTACCGCGCTGGTTTGTGCGATGTTTTGGGAGTGGGCTTCTGTGACGGTGACTGAGGTGGGCTCAATCGGCATGGTCATTGGGGGTTTGGGTGTGTTTTCGGCAGGGGTGGGTTGTTTTTCCACCTCGGGTGTCGTGCGCCCCAAGGCTTGATCGATGCCTTGCTGAATGGCTTGTTCAAGGGTCAGCTCCGTTGAGGGTTTAAGCGATGAATGGGGTGGGGCAATGGACACGGTTGAGGGGGACTCGAGGATGCCCGTGGATGCCTCAGAGCTGCGGGGCTCTCGGTCGTGCTCAAGGTTGGACTCAGCATTGATTTGAACGGTGGGGGATTTGGGCTCGTCGTTGATTTCAATGGTTTCAATGGTTTCAATGGTTTCAATGGTTTCAATGGTTTCAATGGTTTCAATGACTTCGATTTGAGCGCTGTGGTCGATGACCTCAGGTTCGGGGGCTTTTTTACGGCGGAAAAAATTAAACATGGTGACTTCTGGCTTTTAAACGGCTGGGTTAAATGGGCTTGCGCTATAATTTCATGTGGTTTGAAGCATCAGGGTGATCGTTCGATCACCTTCCTATGGATTGACCTTCTATTTTCTCACAATTATAACCCCAGCCCAGCACAGAATGAAAAAACTCAGCCCCTTACGTTCATTGAATCACTCATCCAATCGCTCATCGAATCATGCACCTGCGGGACAAGTGCGCATCATTGGTGGCGATTGGCGGCGGCAAAAAATAGAGGTGTTGGCGCATGAAGGATTGCGGCCTTCATCTGACCGTGTGCGCGAAACGGTGTTCAACTGGATGATGCACCAATGGGGGGGCGTGTTTGAGGATAAATCCATTTTCGATGCTTTTGCGGGCAGCGGAGCCTTTGGTCTGGAGTGCATCAGCCGTGGCGCGCGTGACGTGACTTTGGTTGATACCCATCGACCTGCGGTGCTGGCGATGCGTTCAACCTTGGCTCGCTGGGGCGTAACCGTGGATGTGCGCGAGATGGATGTGTTGGCGGTGTGTCGGGAGTTCGCTGCATCGGGCAAGCGATTTGACTGGATTGTATTGGACCCCCCTTTTGGCCAAGGCTGGCTGGAGCGGATTTTGCCTGCAATGACGGCGCTGGCGCATGAACAAACGTGGTTGTACGTTGAAGTGGAAACTGGGGCTGATTTGTCGAGCCTTGCCGCACACGGTTGGGCATCCGTTCGCGAGGGCAAGACCAAACACGTTCAATATGGTTTATTTCACCCAAAAACAGCTGAAGCAGATTGAAGGTGGGGGCGTCTTTTTAAAAGAATGCTTATTTAAGCATGAGAAACACTTCTCGTAAAAAAAGCAAAAGCGATGCGACCATGCATATCATTGCTAAAATAAAACAAATGGCCAGCATGCGCGACACTTCAATGGTCAATAGTGCGCCGACGAATGCGCCGACGATGACCAAGCAAATCATCAGTGCGGACAATACCGCCGTCAAAATGCCCAAATAAATCACACGCAGGCGATGCACGTGCAACAAGCGTTCTTCATTGAGCTTGTTGATGCTGTTCGCATCCATGGTGTCGCGGATGAGTTGTTCGAGTTGACGCCGCCGGTCAATGCTGCGACTCAAGCGCATGTTCAGTACATTGATGAGCGTGGCAATGGCCGTCAGTAAAAAGACTGGGGCAACCGCCAGTTGAATGGCGTGCGTGATGTCGGTGATGTGTGTTTCCATGGTGGCGTCAGTGTGGTGTAATAAAACTACATTTTAACTCAGAATATAAAAAGGGGTGAATCCGTGCTTGCTGCCTTTTGCCGTATGGGTTGACGAGGTGAAGGTTCACCATCATCTTGAGGCGAATGGCATGACAAGTCAATGCTTGACATGGTTTGTTCTCAATTTAATAGGTAGCGATTTGCAATGCATGCTGTTGAAAAAGTAAGCATTCATTTGCTTGAATCGCTATATAATGCGTTTCCCAAGCGCTCGCGCTGTGATTCAACATCGAGGAAAGCATGTCTAAAATCGCAATTTACCCAGGCACATTCGACCCATTGACCCGTGGACATGAGGATTTGATCCGTCGTGGTGCCAAAATGTTTGATACCGTGGTGGTTGGTGTGGCAGATTCCAAAAATAAAAAGCCATTTTTTGATTTAGAAGAGCGTGTGAAGCTGGCACAAGAGGTGCTTGGTCATGACGCAAATGTCAAAGTGGTGGGCTTTTCAGGTTTACTCAAAGATTTTGTACGTGAGCAAAATGGTCGGGTGATTTTACGCGGTTTGCGTGCGATGTCGGATTTTGAATACGAATTTCAATTGGCCGGCATGAATCGGTATTTGATGCCTGACATTGAAACGATTTTTATGACACCATCCGATCAATATCAATTCATCTCAGGCACCATTGTCCGTGAAATCGCCGCTTTGGGTGGTGACATCAGTAAGTTTGTCTTTCCATCGGTTGAAGCGGCAGTGAAGGCCAAGCACATCGCCAATGTCCAGGCTTAGTGTGCAGCGAAGATGCTCAAAAGCCGTTAGAATGATGACTTTAACGGCTTCGCCGTATTTTTTAGAGATTTAGAGATTGTTATGGCGCTCATCATCACCGACGAATGCATCAATTGCGATGTGTGCGAACCCGAATGCCCCAATAAAGCCATTTACATGGGGCAAGAGATTTACGAAATCAATCCCGACTTGTGTACCGAGTGTGTCGGGCATTATGGCGAACCACAATGCCAGATTGTCTGTCCCGTTGAGTGCATTCCTCATGACCCAAGCCATGTTGAGAGTCCAGAGCAGCTTGAGGTCAAATACCAAGCCTTAAAGGCAAGTGGGCATTTCCCGAACGCATGATTGATTCAGTGGCATGAAATATGCAGCTGAATGACCACCACCAAGCCGCTTTAGCCATTAAAGCGGCTTTGTTGTACATGCCCACCATGTGTTTTACTTGCCCTCGCCCGCTGAGCGGTATACGCTTCCGCTGAGTTTTCCGACGAGGCGCACCAAACTTTTTCGCGTCAATGCACGGGGCAGCAGATGCGCTTGGATCGCATTTGCCCAGCCGTGCACTACAGAGGGTTTGTTGTCGGCCAAACCTTGCAACGCTGTGCGCACCACATCTTGAGGGGATGCCTTTGCGCCCTTAAAATCCTGCCCTAACACATCAAAAAATTCGGTATCCGTTGCACCCGGGCAAATGCCAATCACACGCACACCTTTGGGACGGTATTCATACCACAAGGCTTCAGACAAAGACAAAACGTATGCTTTGCTGGCGGCATAAGTGGCTTGTAATGGTAAAGGGAAAAAGCTGGTTGTGGAACACAGGTTAATCACCGAGCCAAAGCCTCGATGCGCCATACTGGGCATAAATGTGTGGCACAGTTCAGTCAGGGCGAGCACATTTAAATGCAGCAGTTGTTGTTCATCTGCGAGGGGGGTGTCGCCAAAATGGCCATAGGTGCTGAATCCAGCATTGTTGATCAAGACATCAACAGATAGGCCTGCGGCTTCAATTTGCAGGCTTAAGGTGCGAGCGGCATCGTTTGCGGTCAAGTCCATCGGCAGGATGGTGCATGTGGTGCGATGGCGTTCTTGCAGCTCTGCTGCGAGCAACTTGAGCTTCTCTGTGCGGCGAGCCACCAAAATCAGTTGCATGCCTTGTTCTGCAAGGGCGTGGGCAAAGGCACGGCCAATGCCCGATGAGGCGCCCGTGATTAACGCGGTGTGTTGTGCGTTAAACAGTTTGGATTGGGTTGTGTCCATGGTGGGTTTCATATTGCATTCCTTTTTGTACATTAATAAAATTATTCAAATAATGAACTATACGTGTCAAATAAACGCCATGTTTAGGCATGGCGTTTATTTGATTGTATGGCGTGTTGCGCTTTTAAGGTCAGGAGCGCATGGCTGTCATGTTGAATGGCCAGGCATTGCGTGGGCTTTCACGCGCATTGCCACTTTGCGCATCATGGCGAGCATCATGACTTGTTCATGGGGTTCAAGCGCGTCTAAAATGGCCATACTGACTTGCCGAAAATTACTTTGTTCTTGACGATATACGGCTTGCCCTTGTGTGGTTAAAACAATGTTCACAACGCGGCGATCATCATATGAGCGTTCTCGTGTGACAAAGCCTTGCTGAACCAAGCGTTCAATCACCCCCGTGGTGTTGCTGACACTCAGTTTGGCATGATTTGCCAAATCTCGCATCTTGATCGATCGCGCCTCCCCCACCACCATAATGACGCGGCAATCACGTTTGCTCAAAGCAGCTTTTAGTGCCGCTTGGGCGGACTCTTCGGTCGTTTCTGAGGTCGAGTCGTCGCTGGGTGATGGAGGGGCATCAAACAGGTCAATTAAAGCATTGAGGTATCGGGTCAGTTGATCGGCCGCTTCATTTTTCATGGCAATTGATTCAATTATTGAACTATTTTCCATTGTTTTTTCACCTTTGTCAATGGGTTTAACTCAATTGGACTTTAAGCGCATGGCCACATCTTTGATTTCTCGCGGTGATGTGCGGCAACAGCCTCCGATTAAGCGTGCACCATGCTCAAACCAAGTTTGTGCTTGTGTGGCAAACTCACCATGCGTTGAGTGATCATGCCATGTTTTGTGCTCGGCATCATAGGTTTCACCTGAATTGGGGTAGACAATGATGGGTTTGTTTGTTTGTGTGGCAATGCGCTGAATGAGGGCGTCAATGTATTGAGGGGCGGTGCAGTTGATGCCAATGGCGATCACTGCGTCATGTGGGGCAACGGCTTGAATGACCGATTCAATCGTTTCACCATTGCTGATGTGCTCACGGTCTTTGGCGCTGAATGAGAACCACGCGTGAACATGTGGAAATTCATTTTTCAGCAGTTCAATCACAAGCAAAGCCTCTTCTGATGAGGGCAACGTTTCACAGCCCAACATCTCTGCACCGCCTTCAATCAATGCTTGAATGCGTGGGCGATAAAAATCGAACATCGTTTGTTTGTCCAGTGGATAGTCGCCGCGAAACTCGGAGCCGTCAGCCAGGTAGGCGCCGTATGGCCCCAGACTGGCGATCACCATTGGCTTTTGTCGATTCGTGCGCTCATCTTCTGTGAGTCCAGACCAAAATGCATCGCGTGCCTCTACGGCGATTTCAGAGGATTTCCGAATCAGTGCATAAGCGGTTTCGGCATCAAAACCGTGCGCCATGAAGCCTTGAATCGAGGATTGGTAGCTGGACGTGGTGATGCAATCTGCACCGGCTTCCAAGTAGGACAAGTGAATGTCTTTGACGATGTCTGGGTTGTCGATGAGGACTTTCGATGACCACAAAGCGTCATTTAAATCACAGCCTTTGCGCTCAAGTTCTGTACCCAATGCGCCATCGATGACGATGACGCGTTGATGTGTAAGGAGGTTTTGGATCGGGTTCATGTTGCTTGTTTCTCATTTCTATTGTGGTAAAGGGCGTAATAAGCCGCATAAGTGATGGCGATGAACGGTAAGCCGCAATACAGGGCAATTCGCTGCGCGGGGTCAAAGCCGATGCCAATCAAGGACAGGCCGCATAGAATAAAAGCAGCGATCGGCACGATGGGGTACAAAGGGGTTTGAAAATGCAAATCGGCGACATCATGGCCGTCGGCGATGTATTGTTTGCGAAAAAAATACTGTGATGCAGCGATGCCCATCCACACAGCCACGACGGCAAAACCAGAAATGGACACCAAAATCACATACACTTGATCGGCGGCCAGAACGCTGGAAAGCAATGCCAAAATGCCGCCCAACATGCTCACCAATAAGGCGTTGAACGGCACGCCGTGGGCATTGATTTTTGCAAAAATAGGATGAGCCATGCGTTCATTTGCCAGCGACCACAACATGCGCGAAGAGGCATACAGCCCCGAATTGGCGGCGGATAAAATTGCGGTTAAGATGACAAAGTTCATCAGGTCTGCGGCATAAGGCACCCCCACTTTTTCAAACACCGTGACAAAAGGACTTTCATTCACACCCGCTTCACTTGCGGGCAGTAAGCACGCCAAGACAAAGACCGTGCCGATAAAGAAAAACCCCAAACGCAGGACGGTGTTTTTGATGGCGCGAGGAATGGTGGTGTGTGGGTCAATGCTTTCACCCGCAGCCACACCAATCAACTCTGTGCCGGAGAAGGAAAAATTCACGGCCAACATCACCAGCAGCAAAGGTAAAATCCCGTTGGGCAGCAAACCGCCCGCGGTCAAATTGCTTAAATAGGGCGCTGGGGTGTGGTCTTTCATGGGCAAAAAGCCAAAAATAGCTGCACCACCAATGGCAATGAACAGCAGAATGGCGATGACTTTGATGCTGGAAAACCAAAATTCGGATTCGGCAAAAAAGCGGACGGACAGTGCATTTAATCCGAACACCAAAGCAATGAAGGCCACGCTAAATATCCAAACAGGAATGTCGGGGAACCAATGTTGAGCCACCAACCCCGCACCCGTGAATTCAGAACCTAAGGCCACTGTCCAAGTGAGCCAATACAGCCAAGCCATGGTGAACCCTGTGCCTGGACCGATGTAGCGTGTGGCGTAAGTATGAAATGAGCCTGTGACGGGCATGTGCACAGCCAGCTCACCCAAGCACAGCATGATTAAATACACCACAATGGCGCCCACGCAAAAAGACAATAAGGTGCCAAAGCCACCCGCTTGGCTGATCGTGAACCCTGTGCTGAGGAACAGGCCTGTGCCAATGACACCGCCCAACGACAGCATGAACAAATGCCGTGACGTCATTTTACGTTGCAGTTGATGGTTTTCTTTGTGAGTCATCTGAACCTTTTATTGTGTGATGTGAAGAGGAGAATTATAGTCGTTTTAACGGTTAATATGACATTGGAAATGTGTGATGCGTTTGTTTTGGGGGTAAAAAAGCCGCTCAATGCATGAGCGGCTTTTCATTTCAACGACTTGCAGCATTATTTTGCGCTGTTGTAAGTGATGCGACGGTTTTGGAAACGACCCGCATCTGTTTTATTGTCGCCCACAGGCTGGGTGTCGCCAAAGCCTTTGGTTTGCATGGCAGCAGCAGGGATGCCTGAGCCTGCAAACAAGGTTTTAACTGCATTGGCGCGCGCCTCAGACAATTTTTGGTTTGCTGCAGGGTTGCCTTGGTTGTCGGTGTGACCCGCCACTTCAATTTTGACGCCTGTGCTGGTGCATGCTTTAAGCGCAGGCACGGCTTTTTTCAGTTCGCCAATGTCAGCCGATGGGATGGCTGCGGATGCGCTGGCAAAATTGATGACGTACAAACCGAGTGCTTTTGACAAGGCATCTGCATCGCATTTCCCGCCTTCAAGGGCTTTCAAAGCCGCTTCGTATTTGCCTTTGGCATCTGTGGCCGCAGCCACTGGGTCAAATTTTTCAGCAGGCGCAGGTGCGGCTGGTGCTGGAGCGGGTGCCGCAGCCACTGGGGCTGGAGGTGGTGGCGGTGGTTTTGGCATGTCATCGCTTTTACCGCATGATTTAATCAAAAATGCGCCCAAGCCGATGGCCAACAAAGGCAAAAGCCATTTCCAAAAACCGCCTGATTTGTTGTTTGGCGTTGGGCTGCCAGAGGTCACAACTTGTTTGGCCACTTCTGCTGTACCGCTGGTCAATTTGTTGCCAATGCCGTCAAAGAATGAAGCCAAAGAGCCCCAACCAAGCCATTCCGCGATTTTAGCTGGCAACGATTTTTCGAGAATGGGCGCTTGGCTTGCCAAAAGTGATGAGAAACCTTGTTGAGACAGTTTGCCGCCAATGATTTGGTTTTTTAACAAACCAAAAATCGCTGGTGCAGCCAATGCCAATAAACCGCCCACACCTTTGGATTGACCTGGCAATTCAGCGATGTTTGCGACTTGTTCGCCCAAGCCCGACGCTTTCTCACCAAACAACATGCCCAAGAGTTTGCCGCCTTGTTCGCCCAAAGACGATACGCCAGCGGGTGTGCTCAACATGTTGGCAAAGTTGCTGCCAACGTTGGCATCAACGCCGTGGTCGTTGATGGCTTTAAACAAGCTGCTCGCGCCGCTCGGGGTGGATGCTTTGCTCAGCACGCCTGACAGCAGTGTGGGCAAAATAGCAGCAATGGCTTTGCCTGCCAATGAATCGTTCATACCGAACAATGATTCCGCTTTGGAGATCAGCACGGGTGCCAATGTTGATTTGGCGATGTCGAGTAAGTTGATAGACATGGTAATGCCCTTTTCAAAAATTAGGAAGGTGTTTGCTCTGGCCTCTGTGCGGATGTGGCACCCGACTGTGATGGGGTGCATCTGCGTTTGCTTGCATTCAATAACAATTGATGTTTGTATATCCATTAATTGAGGTTGTTTGCATTGCGCTGAATTTGCATTTGGTTTGATTAAACGAGTTAATCATATCGTATTTTTTTACACAATGTGCATGCGCGTTCGTTTTATTTTGTATTACTTTGTAATGCTTGGGGTGGGTGATGGGTTTGTGGGTCGAAAAAAATGAGCCCATGGTTTGGCTCATTTTTTATCTGTTATTCAGCGAAGGCCAAACAACAGAAGGGGTTTATATGTTTGGGTTAAACATTGAATAAGAAATTCAGCACATCCCCATCTTTAACCACATACTCTTTACCCTCAGCTCGCATTTTACCTGCCTCTTTGGCACCTGCTTCACCTTTGAAGGCGATGAAATCTTCAAAAGCAATGGTTTGTGCACGGATGAAGCCGCGCTCAAAATCGGTGTGGATCACACCAGCCGCTTGTGGGGCTGTGTCGCCCACATGAATCGTCCATGCGCGCACTTCTTTCACACCAGCAGTGAAGTAGGTTTGCAAGCCGAGCAAGCTGTAACCAGAGCGAATCACACGGTTTAAGCCCGGTTCATCCATGCCCATGTCTGCCAGAAACATTTGTTTTTCGTCGTCGTCGAGGCCACCAATTTCAGCTTCAATCGCAGCGCACACCGCGACCACGGGTGATTTTTCGGCGTCGGCATAAGCACGCACGGCATCGAGGTGTAGGTTGTTTTCAAAACCAGACTCCAGTACGTTGGCCACGTACATGGTGGGCTTGGCGGTGATGAAGCAATACGGTTTGATGAGGGCAAGCTCTTCTTTGTCGAGGTTGGCGTTGCGAATGGCTTTCGCTTCGTTCAAAATCGGCAGGATTTTTTCCAGTACGGCCACCAATTTGGCGGCATCTTTGTCGCCTGAGCGACCCAGTTTTTGTTGGCGGTGCAAGGCTTTTTCGGCGGTGCCCAAATCAGCGAGTGCCAATTCGGTGTTGATGACTTCGATGTCGGAAATGGGGTCAATTTTGCCCGCGACGTGGATCACGTTGTCATCATCAAAGCAGCGCACAACGTGTGCAATCGCGTCGGTCTCACGGATGTTGGCGAGGAATTGGTTGCCCAAACCTTCGCCCTTGGAGGCGCCTGCAACCAAACCCGCAATGTCGACGAACTCGACGGTGGCGGGTTGCATGCGTTGTGGATTAACGATTGCAGCCAGTGCGTCCATGCGTGGGTCTGGGACTTCAACCATGCCAACATTTGGCTCGATGGTGCAAAACGGATAGTTTTCCGCTGCGATGCCTGCTTTGGTCAAAGCATTGAATAGGGTTGATTTACCGACGTTGGGCAGGCCAACGATGCCGCATTTTAAAGTCATGGTGAGTCCAAAAATAACAATCAAAAAATAAATACAACGTGCTTGTGCACGAAAGGCATCATTATATCGCCAATTGCTCGGTCAGCCCTTGCTTTTCAAAGGTGAGGGTTGAAATGCAAAAAAACCGTTCAAAGGCATGATGCCGATGAACGGTTGATGTGGGAGATACAAGGGGTTGTTACATCATGCCGCCAGGGCCACCCATGCCCATGCCACGCCCACCATGATCGCCATGCTCGCCTTTGCCGCCTTTACCATCACCTTGGCCTTCTTGATGTTTTGCTTTTTCAGCATCCAATTTGGCCACCTGTTCAGGGGTTAAAACCGCGTTGACTTGACGCTCAATGGCTGCGCGCTCGGTGATGGCTTGCTCGCGTTGTTCAAACATTTTGAGGCGCAAGGCTTTGGCTTCAGCGCTGTCCATTGGGGTTTTGGCATCGCGCAAGGCTTGGGCTTGTGTGTGCAGCTCTTGCATTTGTTTAAACTGGGCTTCATGTGCGCTTTGGTTGGCGCTCATGATGGATTTGATTTGCGCTTTTTGCGTATCGGTTGCATCGACCAGTTTGAACAAGCGATCCATGCGATCGTCCATGTGTTGTTGCATTTCTGCCGCAGTGGGTGGTGTGCGGTCGTTGCCACCCATGAAGCCTTTGGCAAATACCGTGCCTGTGACCGCCAATGCCACTGCACTCAACATCAATGTTTTACTTAATTTTTTCATCTAAAGCTCCTTGTGTTTAATAAAAAATCCAACTTAAAAAAACACAGAGAAATAATTGTTTGGCTTCTCCAGTATTTTCTTAGCAGTGCTGGGGTGTTTTGCTTATCCCTGACTGCATGGTTCACACTTTATCAATCAAAAGTAAAGTTTCTTTGTCGGTTGTGTAAAGTTTTGTAAAGGCCCATGTGAATGGATTTTCTATGATAAACAGATGTGTTATCGTGTAAGCATATGATTTTAATGGGGTGAAATGATGGGCAATGCAGTGCTTTTAATTGAAGATGATGTGCGCTTGGGTGAGTTGTTGGTTGAATATTTGAGCGAGGCCGGTTTTTCTGTGCAACATGCGTTGACGGGTGCGCAAGGCTTGGCATCGATGCAAGCCACGCCAACGCCCGATGTGGTGGTGTTGGATTTGATGTTGCCTGATATGGATGGCTTGGATGTGTGTCGTCAACTGCGTGCGCGCTCTACGGTTCCGATTCTGATGCTCACAGCGCGCGGCGATGCGATGGATCGAGTGGTTGGGTTGGAGATGGGGGCGGACGATTATGTGCCCAAACCTTTTGAGCCACGTGAGTTGCTGGCGCGTTTGCGGGCGATTTTGCGGCGCGGTGCGCCGATTGCTTCTATTGTGCCCGCTAACGTGATGCAGTTTGGGCGTTTGTCGATTGATTTGGATGCGCGTCAGGTGCTGCTGGATGGTCAAGCCAAAGAGTTGACCAGTTATCAGTTTGATCTGTTGGTGGTGTTGGCGGAGCGAGCGGGGCGTGTGTTGTCACGCGAAGTGCTCATGGAGGCGTTGAAGCAGCAGAGCTTGGAGGCGTTTGATCGTTCAATTGATGTGCACATTTCACGTGTGCGCGCGGCGATTGAGGATGATGTGAAGCAGCCAAAGCGCATTTTAACCGTTCGTGGTGCGGGTTATGTGTTCGCCAGACAGCAACTTTAGGAGGGCAACAGATGCGACAGTTGTTCTTTAAAATTTATTTGGCGGTGCTGCTCAGTCTACTTGTGTTTGCTGTGGCATCGGCCGTGTTGTGGGGGCAGTTGCGCGCACAACGTGACGATGAATATCTTGGCCGCCAACAAGAGGTGGCGGCACAATTGATTCAAAACACCTTGCCCAGTGCGAGCAGCTCGGTGGCGGATCAGCAAATGGCCTTGGAGCGCATTGCACATGATTTAAATGTGAACATTGCCATTGATGATGCACAAGGCGAACGCATTGCCCGTGTGGGCGGGCGCTTGCCGCCATTTCACCCCAACGAGCCCGATGAGTTCTCAAATCGGCATGATAAAAACAATCGGTCCGCTTCACCCATCACGCGCATGCGGTTGAACGATGGGCGTGTGGTGACGGTGCGCTTGCTGCCGCCAGAAGATGATGGTTGGGCTAAATGGTGGGCCTTTGCGATTGGTTCCGTGGGGTTGTTGTTGGTTGTGGGTTTGGTGGCGTGGCCATTGTCTCGCCGTCTGACTCGCCGTTTGGAGGCGTTGCATCACAGCGTGACACAATGGGGTAAAGGTGATTTGTCGGCGCGCGCACATGTGGCTGGTCACGATGAGGTGAGCATGCTCGCCAGCAGCTTTAATCAAGCCGCAGGTCGAATTGAGCAGTTGATCCAAACCAATCACCTGTTGCTTGCCAATGCCTCTCATGAGTTGCGCACGCCATTGGCACGGATGCGCATGCAATTGGAGTTGTTGCACATTGATGAGGGCGATGAAAAGCAATGCAAGCGAAAGCTGGCCATCGTCAAAGAAATCGACGAGTTTGACCAAATGATTGACAGTATTTTGCTCGGCAGTCGATTGGATGCGCAAGAGCGGTTGGTGCATGTGGAGGCTGTGGACATGCTCGGTTTAGTGGCAGAAGAGTGCGCCCATTACGATGGGGTGAGTGTCGAAGGGGATGTGGGGGTGATGCAAGGTGATGCCCATTTGCTGCGCCGTTTGGTGCGCAATTTGGTGGAAAATGCCTTGCGTCATGGTCGTGCACCTGTGCACGTCCGCGTGGCCTTTAAAGACAGCGAGGTGTATTTGGATGTGGTGGATGGAGGTGATGGTTTTTCGGGCGTGGACAGTGAACGGATTTTTGAGCCCTTTTACCGAGGTCATGCCAAAAGCAACAGCAAAGGCGTGGGTTTGGGCTTGTCGCTGGTGTATAAAATTGTGCAGCACCATGGTGGCCACGTTGCCATCATGCCTACCGCCCAAGGTGGGCATGTGCAGGTGGTGTTGCCTTCAGTTCATGCTGCTTAAAAAATTGGCTGTGGCGGTTGTGATCAAGTCAAAGCCCGTGCGGCGTGCGCAATGGCATCGGTGGAGGGAGACGACCACGTTTCAGCAGCGGCATCCGCCACCCATTCGCGAATGTAGGGGTCAAACCATACGGTGTGCAGGTAGGCGGAGCAAACATCATCCAGCTCAACACCATATGAATTAAAGCGCATGACCACTGGGGCAAAAAAAGCATCGGCGGCACTCCATTTGCCAAATAACCAAGGGCCCAGGTGGCCGTAATTAAGGCGACAGTCGCGCCATATGGCACAGATGCGTGCGATGTCCGCAGCGCATGCGGTTGATGGGGTGAGTTTCACGCGCACAGAGCAATTCATTGGCATTTCTGTGCGCAATGCCATAAAGCCGCTGTGCATTTCAGCAGATACCGCTCGTGCATAGGCTCGCATGATGTGATCAGATGGCCAAACGCCAATGTTGCTCTCGTTCATGTATTCGGTGATGGCGGCAGTGTCCCACAGTGAAACCTCATGATTGATGAGCACGGGTACTTTGCCTGAAGGGGTGTATTGCAACAAAACGCTTCGTGTTTCTGGTTGTCCCAGCGGTACAACCACCTCATTGAAATGGGTGCCAATGGACTTGAGCAGCCACCAAGAGCGTAAAGACCATGACGAATAATTTTTATTACCGATGATGAGTTGCATGAGGTCTTCCTGTTGGGCGGATTTATTTTCGTTGCGATCTGTGTGGGGGCATGCCCTTGGGCTGTGCAGGCGCATTGTGTACACATCAAAATGTAAACGTTTTTTGTGTGTGCTGCAAGGGGTAAATGACGATGGGGCGTGTTTTATTGCGATGGTCACAAGGCGCACGCTTGAGGGGGGTTAATGGTGTGATGAATATAAAAAAATCTCAGTCAAAAGACTGAGATTTTCAATTTGGGGGGTACTTCACACTGAGCCATTAAGTTATTGATTTTAAACAAATTTAATCAACGCTCTTTCAATAGATGCCCCAATTTATGCCCCATAAGCACCTCACAACTACCGTTATACTTCATTAAACCACAACGAACTTTAATAGACTGGAGGATGTATGAAACAGAGAATCATTATAACAAATTTACTGCTCATTTGCGGGCTTACTTTATCAGGATGCACCTCTACATTTGAAAATGTAAGCAAAAGTAAAGACACGCAACTGCAATATGACAATGATAAATTTTATTGCGACAAACAATCAAAGTTATATATTAGCCGCCGTGAATATGGCGATACAGCGGAATTGGAAAAATATAGCTTTATTGATAGGTGCATGAAGGCGGCAGGATGGCGGAAGGTGTCTAAAACTAAGTAGTATAGTGCTAGGTAGTGGGCTTTTTGGGTATCACAACACAGGGAGATGAATAGTTATGCCAATGTTACCTATTGATAGCTCGACTGTTTCCACCTTGGCAGTTGTTTGTGCAGTGTTGGTTTTTGTATTTGCTTTTTCAAGTGGAATGAAACCAGCCGCCGCCCTACTTGTTGCGGTGGTTGTTGGTTTTGTACTCAAGGCAATAGGTTTTATTCCAATTGGGTTTATGGCAATTGCTATATGTTCGCTTGTTGTGGGTATATTTAAAAACTTTATGGGGGGAAATAGCAACCCGCCTCCACAAGGTGGTTTGCCTATGGCGATAAAGGAGCAAGGAAGTAAAGAGGAGCACACGCCAGTTTTAGACAATGACGTACACGATTTTTTGATTCAAGAATCAGGGGGTATGCAACTGACTAACTCAACAAGCACTGCTAACCCAATTCATACTGAGCCAAAAAAGCCATTACCTAAAACTAATACAAGTCTACATTTTGGTTTTTTAATTGGCTTGCTTGTAATAGTTGCTTTGGTTGTTTACTTGTTGGTTAAGCAGAATAATGAAAATTCAAGCAACTATCAACCCACCCGTTCAACCAATAGCCCAACTCCAATAAGTTCGCCCGTTGCTCCGACGGTTACAAACACCCCACAAGTACCAACCACCCCAATATCACAAGCAAATCAAGAAGCCATGTTGATGCAAAAGTGCGATACGTTTGCAGTTGAACACAGCCGTAAAAGCTATACACTCACGTCACAAGAGCACAAAGAAGATTACGATAAACTTTATAACTCGTGTTTAGCCGAAGATAGCAAGCCTACTGATTCATCAACTCCGCTAATCGTTAGAGATTATGAGTTGTTAAAGGCTTATCAAGCAATCAAAATTGACAATGACCATGCCCGTTATTTACTTACTGAAGTGTGGAATATGCTGCCAGAGCAGACTAAAAGTGCTGATGGTTTTTGGCTAAACGACCAACGCGCATGGGTCAAATCAAAACAAAAAGCATGTGGAAAAGTTGTGCAAGGCAAAGATGTTAGTGCCTTGACTAACGAACAATTAGTTGCCGAGGCTGTACTGTTGAAATGTGATACCGATGCAAATTTAGAGCGGGCTAAATTAGTTGGTCGAGTTTCGGGGGATACTTCACAAACAAACAATGCTCAGTAACCTTGCCACACGCGAAGCGCAAGTACTTTCTTTAAAAATTCACTAATTATTTTTAGTCTTGTTGCAAAAAGGAAAAAAGTAGTTACAAGTAGCGCAGGTTGTATCCGCCGAAGGCGGGGGCAAATTCCTGATATTCCATGTTCAATGTTCAATACCCCCTCCCCCATGCCCCTCAATTTCCAATTCTCCTAACTTCCCTCCTGACACCTTACCTTATTTACCTAACTACTACCATAAGAAAGTAGTTGTTTAGTTTCTCGTGCGTAGCACGTTTCCTGTGTTTTTGACTCTATGAAAAAATTTAAAAATTTAATACCCCCTACCTCCCAACTAGTGGATAGCTAGACTATACTAAACTACTATTGGCTAGTAACTAGATACTTGGCTAGTTAACTACTATAGTAACTAGGTAACTACTTTAGGAAAGTGGTAAGTAGGTAGGGAAAATGAAAATATGAGGGGGGAGGGGTACCCCCTATTGAACATGGAACTTAGAATAATGGGTATTTGCTCCCAAGAAACTATTACTTTTCCCCTCATACCTTTGCTTTAACTAGCCAGCCAAGTACCTAGCCATCCCACTAATTGGCTAACTGTACCTAGCTAACTGGCATTTTGTACCTAGCTGCTGGCTAATTGTTTGGGAATAGATACTTGTTGACGGCTTGCGGCTACTTCCACGCAGACCGACCACTGAAAATCCCATAGTTTTTCCCTACTAAACTATTATCTAGTCCCCGTTGAGTTGCCCTATTATTTGGTCCAGTGAGGTAAAGAGAAACCTAACTAACTAGGTGAAAGGACTAATATCTATCCCTGTAGTACGGGGGGCTAGGAACTTTTTGGTTGGCTGAGGTGTGCTATTCTATATAGCACCATCCTCAAATTTTTCAAGTTTTTTCATACACAAACATTAGTTATCAAGGTTTTGTATCGACGCTTTTCTAAACTCATACAACATTTTAAAAAATTGGCATGGCAAAGGAAATCTATAATGCCTTGACGCGACAAAAAGCAAAGGCCACAAATTTAATTTTACAACTGACAAGTCATCAAAAAAAGTTGTTGCCTTGCATTCATCAAAGACTTGATTTAAATATTCTTGATGAGTGGCTGTTACTTTAATATCTGATAATGTGAGACCATGACTTGATTCATTTGTATATAAATATTTCTCGGAGTCGTCATCAGGAAACCAAAGCTGAAAATTGCAATGTTCTAAAGAAGTTTCTTTAAACAAGGCAACGGTTCTAAACAACTCATCAAAATTCAATATGGCAGATAAAAGCGATATAGTTGGGTATAAAATACTGCCTTGCGTTATTTCAGCACGATACTCATCCGTGCTTAACTCTGGATAATCTATTAACTCGTAATACTCCTGAATATTACAAGGGTAGTGTCCATGCGTATTAAAGTTAAATTCGGCTAAATTTATTAACTCCATTAACCAATCTTTTATAAACTCATCATTGTTAGAATCTAGTGATAAAAACCAAACTGCAATACTAATGTCAATTGCTTGGTCATCCTTGTAAGGAAGCATTAAACTACGGTTATTAACAATCAAATGCTTTATTGCACTATTGATTCTAAAATACTCCTCCCTTAATAATTTTAAACTTTCCTCATCATCTGCATTGCTTGATTGTATTGAGTAAAAGCAAAAAACACCTAAAAGAGCTAAACGTCCCAACAAGTCAAACATTTTCAAATTTACATCTACCTTATTTGATGCACGGATTGCCACTGATAATGCATGCGATTTATCGACATAGGGTAATACTTTCCCTGCAATAAAATCGAAAGAAACTAAGTTATAGAGATGAAGTAACGAAGCCCAAACCGTCCAAACTACTTTTGCTTCTTTTGTTGTCTTTTGCAAAAATGGCTTTGCAATATTCCATGTTTGAAGAAGTGTAAGCTCGCTAGCTAAATATGATGCTTCAAGGTTATTAGCTTGTCGACTCCAAGAGTGTAAAATCCAAAGGCAAATATTTAACTGTCTAAGTGCTGTTATGGAATCTAACTCTCCACTATCTTTAGCTCGTGCCACTTGAAGAACTAAGTTTAAAAAAAACTTATAAGAGATTTCTGGCTCATCAACGAAAGCTAATGCTTTTCTTAACAAGCTCCTCCGTTCTTTTGGAAGAAGCTCCTCACGCAAAAAACTTGATATTATCAATGTAGAAAGTTTGTCCCCATTCCACTCTTCAAATGAAATACCATTTTTTGTATTTGCAGTCTCAAACTGAGTTACTGTAATTCTTAGTTGCTCCTGAATATCCCCACCAAAGCATAAGCAAATAATTTTAGGTTTATTTTGGTGCTCTTGGGGTAAATGTGATGGGATGTAAGTATCAATAATTTCATTGATTGATGGTCTAAGTGATTGTGCTGGGTCTCCATCCCAACTACTTCGAGTTAAGTCACCTGCTTTAATCGAAAACAGGTAAACCTTTTCTTCACCGCCGTCTAATGACCCGTATGCAGCAACATCAACGCCATACTGACGAGTTCCTCGCCTAGGCGTAGAGTAAACAGTTAATCCTAATGCGCTTAATAGGCCTGGAAGAATTGCATCTAACTCATTTCGCTCCT
Source organism: Ephemeroptericola cinctiostellae (assembly GCF_003339525.1). Lineage (GTDB taxonomy): Bacteria > Pseudomonadota > Gammaproteobacteria > Burkholderiales > Burkholderiaceae > Hydromonas > Hydromonas cinctiostellae. Next base: position 575,344 of record NZ_CP031124.1, read on the forward strand.
TTAATGATGCAAGGTATTCTTTGAGTATTAGCTTCATTCTGTTATCCCTTCAATACGAAATGTTTTTATAAAATAATCAAGATTGTGAGGCTCTAGTACATCAAGCCTTGGATATTCAACCGAAGCCTGAAAGGTGTGCATTGGGAAAACTTCTCGTTTAACCTCCCCGTTACCATAATGGATGTGACTTATTGTTTTATTGCTGTAAAGAATTAACTGGTGTCTAACAAGTTGTCTAAATATACTTTTCTCTTGCGCCTTTTTATAAACCGACTTCATTTTCATAGAATGATTTCTAGAATAAGTTTCTTTTTGAGATTGGGTGGGTTGAAGCTCTAATAATTTAAGCGATAGATTTAGGTCTTGTTCATAACTATCAAGCTTCTGCAATATGATGCGTAATTGATTTTGAACTATTTGACCTTGCTGTTCTAAAATACTTTCAACAAATTTTTTTTGGCTATTTGGAAAGTTCATAAACATGATGTTATATATGTAGAGTGAAGATATTTCTTCTATTACTTGCTCAGAAGCTTCATTCATCAGAGATATTAGTAAACTTGTTGCTGTTATTGGTCGCAACATTAGCCATCCCACAATTTTTCTTGTTAAAAAGATTTTTTCTTCATTTGACAACAAAGAGACTTGTGTCATATCAAGCTGAAAAGGTTCATCAACGTCATTACTGAAACTCAAAAATTCAATAGCTTTGAGTAGTTGAATTTTCTTTGAAAGAAGCCATTTAGTGATAATTTTATATAAAACACTGCTGTTTTCAACTTCAAACAGCTGACTTCTTGTCATTTCAAATTGTTCAATTGTGAGCGTTTTATTCAATAGAAGAAGGGTTTCAATTAAGGCTATTGCTTCATTTTCCATTTTATTTTTGAGCAGGTTATAAATACCAATATCTACGTTCTTAAGCGTTCCTAAGTTAGTTCCTTTTAATTTCTTCAAAGATTCTAAAAATACTGGCAATAGAGCGTTTGGTATTCTCTCAACATTAAACGCAAATATATTAGATGTTTGATGAATAGTCGAATCACCATTAAGCTTTAATGCAGCCTCTATTAACTCAGTTAGCTCATTGAATGGGCTATCTAGATTCAAAAAAATTCTAAAAGTACTAAATAATATCTTGGCGTTTATTTCATCACTGGCTAGCGATTGTTGAGCTTGAGTTAGCGCAAGTATGACCTTCTTTATTATCGTTATATCGTTATCGTATGTAATTTCTCCAAGGGCTATGATTGCCTGTGATTTAACCTTTACTTGGTCGGACAAAATTAGTTGAATGGCTTTATCTGACCACAATTGAATATCAAAACTTGCACCTGCAACAATTGAAGGAGAAACAAAGTACTCCCAATCTTCGATAGAGTTTAGTGCAACACATAAAGCCTCCTCTGAATACGATTGCTTTTGTGAACAGTATTTCATAAATGATTGGAAGACTGCCCCAGCAGTCATATCACCATCAGCAGATTTAAATAAAGCATCAACACATTCCATAACTTTAATAACGGGGTGTTCTATACTTGGCAATACCTTTTCAAAAATGTGTTTTGCTAAGTAAAAATTATTATTGTTGTTTGGAAAGGTTTTGAAAAACTCAACGACATCAATTATTTTAGAGTTATGTACTGTCGCAATAGCTACTACTAAATCATTTTCATTAGTAAAGTATTTTGAACGTACAAATTCAAAAAAATTATTATTTTTTATTTCTTCAGTTAATTCATCAAGTATGCTTTGCATGCCACCTCCAATAAGTTTTGATTTCTTAAGATAATTCTACGCCATACTTGATGATATGCTGAAAATTAAAGCAAGGGCACTTTGAATTTATTGGTTCTTACTAGTTTCCTAATTGATACGGAGGTTCGGGCTCTTCCTCCAACCAAAAGTAGTACCCTGCACCCCAGCGATACTCTTTGTTTTCTTCCCCTTCATACTTAATATGTTTTACTATCCACCATTTAACGTCAGGATAGTATTGTTTTAGTTTCTTTACTTCCCGTTTGGCTTTTCTGTGGACTGCTGCATAAATCTGTTTTGGTAAAAATGGAAATTTTTCTAAGTCTTCTAAACTGAGTAACTTATGTTTTTTTAGTTTGCCATAAGGGTCTTTCTCCCCTATAAGTATCCAATAGAACTCTGACCATACGTGTTTCATAATAATCTCTCCACTTTATGAGTTGTTAGATTTGGATGGCATTTTAGTAGTTGAGCTTAGAAATTTTTGATGCAATCCACTTGTCAATCTCACTTTCCAACCAACACACGCGCCGTTCAGTAATTGCCCTTTGCTTCGGGAACGTACCGTTTGTAATCATGTTATAAATAGTAGATTTGCCCAATCCTGTTCTGTGTTTAACTTCTTTCAAGTTTAAAAGTCGCTCCTTGAATGACTGTGTGTGTGGTGCTGTAGTTGATTCGGTGGTGATTTGGTTCATGATAGTTCTCCTTGATATTCGTTAAAAATAGTGTTGGTTAAATAATGTTGCTGTTGGTGAAATGACTTACTAAAAAGCAAAAAACCGCAAAATTTGCGGCTCTTCGTTGAGTTGTTAGTTACTGTGAATGTTTAGGCGACTTCTTTCCTTCGTCGCAGCCGTGCAGCCATAAAGTAGTCAGCCCAGTCTTGCATCATCTTTCGTCTTTCAGGTAAGTATTGAGCATGGTTATACGCGGCTCTAACTGCGTTACCCTCACCATGTGCTAACTGGCGTTCGATGTGGTCACGGTTATAACCTTGCTCGTTGAGGATGGTGCTTGCTGTTGCGCGGAAACCATGCCCCGTGGCTCGACTGTGATAACCCATGCGATACAGCGCAAATAGAATCGTATTCTCACTCATCATCTTGCGTGGGTTTTTAACGTTCGGAAATAGATGCTCACGATTGCCATTGATTACTTTAAGTTTCGCTATAACTTCCAAGGCTTGAGTAGACAACGGCACAATGTGCTCAACTTTCATTTTCATGCGTTCGGCAGGTACTCGCCACTCGTTTTTATCGAAGTTAAATTCGCTCCACTTTGCCCCACGTAACTCAATGGTGCGCACAAAGGTTAAAGCGAGTAACTTTGTGGCAAGTAGCGTAGTCGGTTCAAGGTCTGCACTGTTGGTTTCTAGCTTCTCGACAAATTCGGGTAAATCATCGTCGCGTAGGTATTTATAGTGCTGCACCTTTCTTGTTTGCAATGCGCCTTTCAAGTTGGCGGCTGGGTTTGCTTCACACAATCCTGTTTGAGCCGCAAACATAAATACTTGGTTGCACACTTGTAGAGTACGTTTGGCAATCTCTAATGCGTCCCTGTCTTCGACTTTACGAATGACTTGTAATAGTTCAGGAGTTGTTATCTCTGCAATTGGGCGATGCCCCAAACTGGGAAACAACTCATTTTCAAGGATTTTAAGTTGTCGCTTCGCTGTGTACGGTGTCCAGTTGGCTAACTTTGTATTGTGCCAATCCAAAGCCAAAGCCTTAAAGGTGTTGATTGCATTTTTAAATGCCAGTCGTTTGTTTTCTTGCTTCACTACGCTTGGGTCTTTACCCTCTTTAACTTGCAAGCGTGCCGCATCGCGTAACTCTCTTGCTTTGGCTAATGACACTTCAGGATAAACACCGAACGAAATACGCTTTTCAGTTTTTAAATAAGCGTATTTAAAACGCCAATATTTAGCACCACTTGGTAAGGGCATCACTTCTAAATAAAGCCCGCTGCCATCAAATTTTTTATATGGTTTATCAAGTGGTTTAAAAGTGTCGCACGCGCGAATCGTCAACATGTTTTTAGACATGACAATATCTCCTAACAGGAAGATTTAAAAGCTAAAGGGGGAGTTTTGTATTGAGGCATGGCGGCGAATTACATTTTGAAAGTGTTTCAAAATTCGCAATCAATGATGGAATTGTATCACAGAATCACGAAAAATACAAGAAGTATTTCTAATTCTAGCATCCTACAGCCGTAGCGACCACTAACTAGCTTCTCCCTATTAAAACTTTTAACTTTCCTCTTTTTTGCAAGTTACTAACTAACTTTGATGATACGAACACTCTACTTAAGTGGTCAATACAAGCACTCTACTTAAATGGTCAATATGGAACACTTTACTTAAATAGATTACATGTAGGTAGTAAGTAACTTACTTTGTGCTTTTGCACAGGTTTGAAATTGGCATTATGAAAGTCTGTTGATAAGCCAAAACGTGGATTATCAGGGTTAAAAACAATATGCCCCGAAAAATCATAATTCATACCCGAATTATGCCCCGTTTATTTTTGGCTTTCAATGTACTGTAATGGACTAATAAAAACCCCGCTAACAAGTAGCGGGGGCTTTATTGCATTGATGTAGAAATGAAATCTCTACCTTAATGGACTTCTTTACCCTTTCATGGAAGAAAGAATAAATGTGTGTGTGGTGCCGGGGGGGGGAATCGAACCCCCACTCCTTTCGGAACCGGATTTTGAGTCCGGCGCGTCTACCAATTCCACCACCCCGGCAACGAGAACGACATTATGCCAAATGGATTCATGTTTGGCAAGTGCTTTTTTAAATTTATTAAAAAATAATGGAAGTAATGATTAAAGCTTTGGCGTTTTGTGACGACCAATGTGAAGCCAATCCAGCCAAGATGGGGCTTTGAATCGAACCAAACGCCGATAAATCCAGATGTAGCTGATGATGAACAACACACAAAAGAACATGAGGATCCATGTGGTCTTAAAAAACAAGGTGGCGGGGATCACCGCCATCGAAGACAGCAGCCACAAATAGGGGCTGGTCATGGCATTGCGCCGTTCTACGGAAATATGCTGATAACCCAGCACCCAACGGATCATGCGGCGGTAAATGAGACTGTGCAGGTGCACCCCGTCGGGGACGCTGGCGGGTTTTCGTTTGAGGCGCCGACGGTAGATCGAGAACAAGGTCTCAATCAATGGGTACATGAAGAGCAAAACGGGGTACCACGGTGACACCGATAAATGCCGCCCAACCAAGACCACGGCAAGGTCAGCAACCAAAAAACCAATGAGGTATGCACCGCCATCACCTAGGAAAATATGCCCGGATGGGTAATTCCAGACAAAAAAGCCAATGATGGCGCCCAGCAGTGCCAATGAAAAAGACAGGACAAATGTGTCATTGACCATGAATGAGACATACACCAAAGAGGCCAACATGGTGCACACCACCACAGAAGACAGGCCATTAAAGCCGTCAATGATGTTGATGGAATTGGCTATGCCTGCGACGGAAAATGCAGTGAATAAAAAACTGATGACGGTGAAGCTGATCAGGTAATCCAGACCAGTGATGTCAAGGCGGTTGATGGTGGCGCCTGCGAGTAAGAGGCCTGATGCGATGGCAGCCAGTGCTGTAAAAATTAATCGGATCAAGGGGGACACACGTTTGGTTAAATCTTCGGCGATGCCCGCACCAAAGGCCAAGCTGCTGGCAAGTAAGAGGGACAATATATCATCCATCCTGTGGTGTTCTTTAAAAAAGGCGAGACCTAAAAATCCCAGTAAGCCGACAGCAATGCCAATGCCGCCGATGCGAGGGACGGGGGTTTCATGGAATTTTTGAGGGCCGTCCAACTCGTGGTCATGAGAGATGTGGGCGTGCACGTGATGGTAATGCACCAGCCATAAGGTGGTGAAAAACGAGCAAGCCAGTGCAATAAAAAAATAACTCATGTTATGACATGTACCCTAAAAAAATAAATGCGGGTGATCTGCTGATGCACCCGCTGGTTGAGCTGCTGGAGTGTTTATTTCATGGCACCAAACATGACTTTACCCAGCTCAACCCCCCACTGGTCAAAGCTATTGATATACCACACCACGCCTTGTAAAAAGGTTTTGTGTTCGTACATGGCAATCAGTGCACCCAATGTGCTTGGGGTGAGGTGTTCAAGGTGAATGCGGGTGTTTGGACGGCTGGCGGGGAAATGGCTGTAGCTTGGTTTTGCTTGCCATGCATCACGCAGGCTGGCAGGCAGCGCTTCGATACCGTAGGCGAGTGCATCCGATTGGGCCTTGGCAAACAGGAGTAAATCCTCTGCACGGGTGTCGCCATCGTATGATTTGATGTTGTCTTCGGCTGAAATGCTGATGATGTCAAGTGGTACGAGGTGGGTGCCCTGGTGCAGCATTTGGAAAAAACTGTGCTGCGTTGTTGTGCCCAAACCGCCAAATAAGGCGGGTGATGTGGCGTAAGTGACGGCGTTGCCATCCCTGTCCACGCATTTGCCATTGGATTCCATTTCGAGCTGTTGTAAATAGTCAGGCAGGTAACGCAAGCGTTCGGAATAGCTGATGACCCCGTGGGTTTGTGCGCCGAGAAAATCGGTGTTCCAGATGCCAAGGATGGCGAGCAATGCAGGTAAATTTTCGCGTACAGGGGCATTGAGGAAATGTTGATCCATCTCGTGTGCGCCAGCGAGCAGTTCGCGAAAGCCTTTTTCGCCAATCGCAATCACAATCGACAAACCGACTGCCGACCACAATGAGAAGCGGCCACCCACCCATTCGGGTAAGCTGAAGCAACGATCCAATGAAATGCCCCAGCCACTGACGGCTTTGACGTTGTTTGACACGGCACAGAAGTGTGCGGCTTTAATCGAGGCTGTGGCGGCGGCATCTGCGTTGAAATGGGCGCTGAGCCATGCGTTGGCGGCTTCGGCATTGGCTTGTGTTTCCATTGTCGAGTAGCTTTTTGATGACAGAATGAACATCGTGGTGCCTGGGTTTAAGCCCATCAACACGCGTTGCATTTCCGTTGGATCCAAGTTGGCAACAAAATGCACACGGGGTGTGGCGGCTTTGTCCGCGAGCGCGTGGCAAATCAATCGGGGGCCAAGGTCGGAACCGCCGATACCCAGATTCACGACATCGGTGAAAGCTTCGCCGCTGTGGCTTTTGATTTCACCGCTGCGCACCGCTTCGGCAAAGGTGAAATACTTGCTTTGATTTTCGCTGACTTCAAGGGGGATGTTGGCATCAGGGCCGTTGTATGAACCCCGTAAGGCGACATGCAACACCGCGCGGTTCTCGGAGGTGTTGATGGCTTCGCCGCCAAACATTTTTGCTTGCCAGCCTTTCATATCTTGCTGTTCGAGCAGTTGTTCAAAAGAGGAGAGAATGTCGTCGTCGATCAGTTGACGAGAGTAGTCGAGTGCAATGCCAGCAGCCTGTGCCGTATAACGTTCAGGGCGGGTGCTGTCTGCGGCCAAAAGCGCAGGTAAAGAAGTTGTTGCGTGACTGGTGCGGTGTGCTGTCAGCGCAGCCCAAGCGGGTTGTTGTACTGGTTGTGTACTCATGATGGATGCCCTCAGTTGTGGTTTGACTTGTCATTATAGAAACCACGGTCAGCGTGCGCACAACCCAAAGCATTGGGGTGGCGAATGATGTCTCTGGTGCTTTTATAATGATGTGAAAATGGCGAACTTCAATGGTTCGCTCATTTGCACCATTGTAGCAAAATAACAAAATCACATGATGAAAAAGCATGGCTGAATCAATGAGCCGTGGTCGCTCAATTAAAGCAAGTTCATGATTGGGCTGTGTTTGTGTTTCCAATGTCCTGTGAATTTATTGCGGGTTGCGATTGTGAGACTTTAAACCTGAATGTACAAAAAGCAGGGCTTCACTTTTCAGAATCACTATAAAATGCGGTCATTCAAACTGAGATAAACGTGGTGCACAATGGGAGGTGCGATGAATGAGGGGACGATTGTAAGAAGTATTTTTAAAGCCTACGATGTGCGTGGTGTGGTCGATGATGCCTTGACGGAGTCAGCGGTCTATCGCATTGGTCATGCGCTGGGTGCGGAGGCCTGTGAACGTGGCCTGGGTGCTGTGGTGGTTGGGCGCGATGGGCGCGTGTCGGGTGAGCGGTTGTTAAATGCTTTGGCACAGGGCATCATTCAAGCGGGCGTTGATGTGATTGATGTGGGCATGGTGCCCACACCCGTGGTGTATTTCGCTACGCGTTATCTGGGGACTGGATCGGGTGTTGCGGTCACAGGCAGTCACAATCCACCGCAGCACAATGGTTTAAAAATGATGCTTGCGGGTGAAACGTTGCACGGTGAGCGCATTGTGGGTTTATATGACCGCATCGTTGCCGACAGCATGTACACGGCTTCACATAAAGGGCGGGTCATGCAAGCGAATGTGTTGCCAGCCTATGTGGATGCCATTCAAAAGGACGTTCAATTGGCGCGCCCCATGAAAATTGCCATTGATTGCGGCAATGGTGTGGGGGGTGTGGCGGCGATGGAGGTGTTTACCCGTTTGGGGTGTGATGTCACGCCTTTGTTTTGTGAGGTGGATGGTACGTTTCCCAATCACCATCCCGATCCAGCCGATCCGCACAACTTAATTGATTTGCAAAAAATTTTGCATGACGGTGATGCAGAAGTGGGCTTGGCGTTTGATGGTGATGCGGATCGTTTGGGGGTGGTGACCAAAGATGGACAGATCATTTATGCCGATCGTTTGATCATGTTGTTTGCGCAAGACATATTGAAAAATCACCAAGACGCGCAGGTGATTTTTGATGCCAAATGCAGCGCACATTTGTCGCCGTGGATTGTTGCGAGTGGCGGTCGACCTGTGATGTGGAAAACAGGGCATTCGTTGATGAAAGCCAAACTGCGTGAACTTGGCCGTGATGCGGTTTTTGCGGGCGAGATGAGCGGGCATTTTTACTTCAATGACCGCTGGGCGGGATTTGATGATGGCTTGTATGCGGGCGCACGTTTGCTTGAAATTTTATCCCGATGTGCGTCGATAAATCCCGATGAAACCTTGAGTGGACATGCGAATGGACGTGTGAGTGAGCGATTGAATGGCTTGCCACAAGGCCTTTCCACACCCGAAATCAACCTGCACATCAAAGAAGGTGAGGGCGTGTCATTGGTGCAGGCTTTTAAAGCGCATGCTGCATTTGACGCCCAGTTGAATGCCGTTGATGGCTTGCGCTATGATTTTGTTGATGGCTTTGGTCTGATTCGGGCGTCAAACACAACCGCTGTTGTGGTGTTGCGCTTTGAGGCAAATGATGAGGTTGCGTTGAAACGCATTCAATCGGCTTTCCGAGATGTGCTGCGATTGATTGCACCTACTTTGCACGTTCCATTTTGAGTTCGTTGGGTGGCTGCTCGGCACCTCAAGTTGCATCATTTAAGCACTGGCCGCCATTTCGATGAGCCACCCAATGTTTAGGGCGTTTAAATCTGAAGTTTTGACATGCCTTGCGCAGAATCTCAACAACTCAAAACACGCACGCTTGGTCATGATCTCTGATCGACTGATGAGCGAAGTGGCTGTACGTTCATTAAAAATGCCGTGGAATGTTTCCACGGCATTTCCAAAATACAAGCCTTAAGCAGTTTGGCGTTTCAGGTCAGAATGATGCTCTTGGTTTTTATTCTTGTACTTCAGCACTTGTTTGTCCAACTTGTCGACGACCAAGTCGATGGCGGCATATAAGTCGTTTTCAACATCTTCAGCTTGAAAATCATGGCCTTTTACATGTAAGCGCAATGCTGCTTTTTGAAAGCTGCGTTCCACTGAAAAAGTAGCATGAATGTCGATGACTTGATCGAAGTGTCGACGAACGCGTGAAAGTTTTTCTGTCAAATAATCGCGAATGGCCGGGGTAACTTCGACGTGATGACCGCTGAGTTGAACGTTCATGGTGAACCTCCTAAAACAAATCTTACGGCAGTTTTCTAAATATCACCGCAAGTTGCGTTGAACAAAAACTTCTGACTTTGGGTGGGTCGTTAAAACTGAATCTTTCTTCCCACGCCTCTAAGGTACGCCTGTTCGAAATATCTTGCAAGCGCTAAGTGTAAAAAATAAAGGGCTGTGCTTGTGAGATCAAGGATAGCAAATCGCCTCAAAAATGAGGCGATTTGCTATCCCTTTGATTTAACACATGTACTTGAGGACGGTGTATTTAACCGCATGCACCGACATGACCACAGGCGGTGCAAAACTCACAGCCATCCTTTTTAATGACGGCGTGATTGCCGCATTCAGGGCAGGGTTTGCCAGCCATGGGGGCGACTTTTTCGACGCGCTCACTGAACAAATCGCCTTGTTCGGGCATCATCACGCCCATGTCCTCAACTGGGTAACCTTCTTCTGTCAAAATGCCGAGCATGGCATAGCGGTGAATCACCAAGCGTGCCATGTAAGCGACGGTGGATGGCCAGCTTTGAGATTTTTCTTGACCTGGCACTCGGGCAAAGAAGTCACCTTGCGGTTCGGCATAGTTGATGAGTTTGCGCAGTTTCAAGCCAATCCATGCGGGGTCAATCACGCGCATGTCGTGCGAGAGCATTTTACATAAACCGTCAAGCTCACGTGGGTACGTGCCTGCCATCCACATGGAGTAAGGGCGGCGTGTGCCGTTGGGTAAGGTCAATTCTTTCACAAACAACACAAAATCATCGCCTGTTTGCGGATTGTTGATGTCCACTGACCAACTGATGGTGCCATCTGTACCTGATTTTGGCTCTTTGCGGGCAAACATGGCATCAAGCATTGGCGTGGGTTCGTTGTTGTCGGTTTCTGTCGCAGGCATTTGTGCAATGCGGTGACGCAATACTTTGGCAACAATCGCCGAGGCGCTGGAGGCATGAATATTTTCATCACCCAATTCAACCGAATAGCTGTGATCACCAAATGTACGTGCCAGTGAGTCCAGCTTCATGGTCAACCATGCTTTGTCTTGGCCGCGCATGTCAAGGGACAATGTTTTCGCAACCGCACCCAAGCCGCGTGGGTGGGCGCCGTTGACCCAGCATTCGAAAGGTTGTGATTCATTGTCCAAATGGCCGACGAACACGGCGAAGTCACCTTCGGCGTGTTCCACCATGTAGGTCCATGATGGGTTGCCGCCCAATGATTTGGGACGATGGGGGTATTTCAAACTGGCCAAAGCGGGTGTTGGGGCGGTTTGCAAGCTGATGCGGCGATCGGCTTCGTTTTCCAGCGCTGTTAATGTGCCCGATAGGTCTTGTGGTGTTTCTTTTGAGGGCTCAACCGATAACACGGAACCGAGCACGCTGTTGGGGCGATAGGTGGTGATGCCTTTAAGGCCCGCTTTCCAAGCCGCCATATAGAGGTTTTCAAACTCAGCAAATGGGTAATCCACGGGCACATTCACGGTTTTTGAAATTGCAGTGTCGACAAAAGGGCCGACGGCCGTGCACATCAACATGTGATCCTCTGCGCTCATTTCGAGTGCTGACACAAAATAATCGGGCAGGTTGTTGATGTCGCCACCCATCAAACGGTACATGCGGTAAGCATGGTCTTCGACTTGGTATTCTTGTTTTGAACCGTCTTGCATGCGTTTTTTGCGTGTGTAAAACCAGCTGAATGGCGGTTCAATGCCATTGGAGGCGTTGTCAGCAAAGGCCAGTGAAATCGTGCCTGTGGGGGCAATTGACAGCAAATGTGAATTGCGGATGCCGTGTTCGCGGATGCGCATTTTGATGGCATCGGGCAAGCGGCTTGCGCAGTGGGGTTCGGCGAGGTATTTGTCGGCATCGAACAGGGGGAATGACCCTTTGTCGATGGCGATGTCGACCGATGCGCTGTATGCCGAATCACGCATGGCTTCAGAAATGCTGGCGGCCATGCCGCGACCCTCAGGGCTGTTGTATTTGAGTTTCATCATGATCAGGGCATCGCCCAAACCTGTGAAGCCCAAACCGACGCGGCGCTTGTTTTGTGCTTCGCGTTGCTGCTCTTTCAAAGGCCATACGGTCAGATCCAGAACGTTGTCAAGCATGCGAATCGACAAGGCCACATTTGCAGCAAAGCCGTCAAAGTCAAAGCTGGGCTGCTCACCAAATGCATCGCGAACAAATTTACATAAATTAATTGAGCCCAAATCGCAACAACCGTAATCGGGCAAAGGTTGTTCGCCACATGGGTTGGTGGACTCGATGTCTTCGCAGTAGGACAGGTTGTTGTCGCGGTTGATTTTGCTCATGAACAACACGCCAGGTTCGGCATGATCGTAAGTCGAGGCCATGATTTGTTGCCACAAATCCTTGGCGCGTACTTTGCGATAAACCCATTTGCCATCGGTGCGTTGATAAAACCCTTGAAAGGCGGCAGGGTCGGGCTTTTTCTCATGCACGAGTTCCCACTCGGTGTCATCTGCCACCGCTTGCATGAATGCATCGGATACGCCCACAGAGATGTTGAAATTGCGTAAATCACCCTCGTCTTTGGCGTGAATGAAGTCTTCAACATCGGGGTGGTCGCAATCGAGCACACCCATTTGCGCCCCGCGGCGCGCCCCCGCAGACTCGACCGTTTCGCATGAGCGGTCAAACACGCGCATGTAGGACACAGGGCCTGATGCCAAGCTGTTTGTGCCTTTCACCGCCGCGCCTTTGGGGCGTATTTTTGAAAAATTGTAACCGACACCACCCCCGCGACGCATGGTTTCAGCGGCTTGCAGTAATGCAGAATAAATGCCTGGTTTGCCATCGTCTCCCACTTCTGATACCGAGTCGCCCACGGGCTGCACAAAACAGTTGATGAGTGTGGCGCGCAAGTCGGTGCCTGCGGCTGAATTGATGCGCCCACCAGGGATAAAGCCACCGTCCAGTGTTTTGAAAAATGCATCGGCAAATCGATCGACATCTGCGGGTTGTTCGCATTGCGCCAGTGCGCGGGCGACGCGGCGGCGCACATCGTCTACATTGCGTTCATCGCCCTTGGCATATTTTTCGAGCAAGACTTCACGGCAGATGTCTTGTTCAGTCAGGGCGGCGATGTTTTCATTTTTCACGTTGGGACTCCTGCAAGCTAATGTGTGGTGTTTATTGGAATGTGTTGGGTGCAGTCGAATGCGGGTGATCACACAGTAAAATCTTGTTTTGCATTGGTTACAATCATGAGAGGCTTTGGTTTTGGCTGCTTCGCTCGTGTTGCGAGTTTGGCCTACACTTAAACTTCATTTTGAGCCCGGATGTTCATAAAGTGTAAAGACATCAATCAAAACGCCAATGAGCAGATTGAATGCTTGTGACTTTGTTATATGGGTTCGAGTTCTTGTATGTGAGATTGCATTCTATGTGTCGAGCACTTTTTACATGATACCTAACTTTTACTTTTTGCGTGGCTTTGTCCGTGTTATTTACGGCACAACATCTATCTTAATATGTCTTTATAAACAATGGCTTGTGGGTTTTGTGGGTTTGCTGAGGGAGGTTTTTTATTTGCTGCACGGCACAAAAAAATCCGCTCGATGCCGAGCGGATTGAAGTGCGTTTGAGTGGTTTGAGGTTTTAGGCCAGTCGCCCATGGCATTGTTTGTATTTTTTGCCGCTGCCGCATGGACATGGGTCATTGCGACCAATGCGCGGGTGATCACTTTCCGTTTCGCCAAATGCGGTGGCAAGGAATTTTTGTTCAAATTCGACATCGAGCGGTTCTTCCATTTGGGCATGGTTCACTTCTGCTGCATGCGCGCTGCTGTGTTGAAAATTCAAATGTGCCTGTTTTTCTTCCTCTTGGTGCAGGATGTGTTGTTCGGCTTCTTCCAGTTGTTCTTGTGCCTGTACTTGAACATTCATCAGCATGCCTGTGACATTGCCTTTGATGCGTTCAAGCATGAGGCTGAACAGGTCAAATGATTCTCGCTTGTACTCTTGCTTTGGGTTTTTCTGGGCGTAGCTGCGCAAATGAATGCCTTGACGCAAGTGATCCAATGCGGCGAGGTGTTCACGCCATTGTTGATCCATGGATTGCAACATCAGCACACGTTCAAAGTTGTGGAAGCCTTCTGCACCCACAGCATCAATTTTTGCTTGATAGGTGGTGGTGGCAATCTCTTGAACATGCTTGACTAAGTCGTCTGGTGTTGCTGTTGTGTGGGCTTTCATCCAGTCGCCTACGGGCACATTCAGCGACCATTCGTCTTGCAAATGTTTTTCGAGTTCGGGGAGCAACCATTGTTCTTCGGTGACGCCATTGGGTACGTACTGATAAACGACTTCGGCCAATACGTCATCACGCATGGCGCCGACGGTTTCAATGATTTCACCATCGTCCAGCAATGTGTTGCGCTGTGCGTACATCACGCGACGTTGGTCATTGGCGACGTCGTCGTACTCGAGTAATTGTTTGCGCACATCGAAGTTGCGTGCTTCGACTTTACGTTGGGCTGATTCAATTGAACGAGAAACCATGCCCGATTCAATCGCCTCGCCTTGAGGGATTTTCAGGCGATCCATCATTGATTTCAGGCGTTCGCCTGCAAAAATACGCAACAATTGATCGTCCATTGACAAGTAAAAACGCGATGAACCTGGATCGCCCTGGCGACCCGCGCGACCCCGCAATTGGTTGTCAATGCGGCGTGATTCGTGGCGTTCTGTGCCAATGATGTGCAAACCACCTGCAGCCAATACTTGCTCATGCAAGGCGGGATGCTCATCTTTAAGCTGTTTAATGCGTGCTTGTTTGTCCTCATCGCTGAGGGAGGTGTCGGCCATGATGAACTGAGATTGAATGTCAACGTTGCCACCCAACACGATGTCCGTCCCGCGACCCGCCATATTGGTGGCAATGGTGACCACGCCGGGGCGACCCGCTTGTGACACAATTAAAGCCTCGCGTTCGTGCTGTTTGGCATTCAACACACTGTGTGGAATGCTTTGTTGATTCAGCAAGGCGGATAAATGTTCTGACAGTTCGATCGAGGCCGTGCCCACCAAGGCGGGTTGGCCGCGTTCGATGCAATCTTTGATGTCGTTGATGACCGCTGCGTGCTTTTCTTCAGCCGAACGGAAAATTAAATCTTGCTTGTCCAAACGTTGGATTTTACGATGGGTGGGGATGACAACGGTTTCCAAGCCGTAAATTTGTTGAAATTCATAGGCTTCGGTGTCCGCTGTGCCCGTCATCCCCGCCAATTTTTCGTACATGCGGAAGAAATTTTGGAATGTGATCGAGGCCAGTGTGACCGATTCGGATTGAATTTGCACGCCCTCTTTGGCTTCAACCGCTTGGTGCAGGCCTTCTGACCAACGACGGCCTTCCATCAAGCGACCCGTGTGTTCATCCACGATGACCACTTCATCGTTTTGCACCACGTAGTCTTTGTCGCGGGTGAACAGCGCATGCGCTCGCAAAGAAGCGTACAGATAGTGTACCAAGGTGATGTGCTGTGGGTCGTACAGGCTTGCATTCGCCGGCATCAAACCCATTTGTTCTAAAATGTGCTCAACTTTTTCATGACCCGCTTCGGACAGGTGGATTTGGCGTGATTTCTCATCCACATAGTAATCGCCTTCCGGTTCAGGCTCGTCGGCTTTTGGCTCGGTGGCTTGGCGCATCAACATGGGTGGCACGGTGTTGAGCTTGGTGTACAGCTCCGTGTTGTCGTCAGCTGTGCCTGAAATGATCAAAGGCGTGCGCGCTTCATCGATTAAAATCGAGTCCACCTCATCGACAATGGCGTAGTGTAAAGGGCGCTGAACGCGCTCTTCCGATTGATACACCAAGTTGTCGCGTAAATAGTCGAAACCAAATTCGTTGTTGGTGCCATAGGTGATGTCGGCTTGGTACGCTGCGATTTTATCTTCACGTTCCATGCCGGACAGGTTGATGCCGACCGACAAGCCGAGAAAGTTGTACAGCTTGCCCATCCATTGTGCATCACGACGAGCGAGGTAGTCGTTGACGGTCACAACGTGCACACCTTTGCCCGTGATCGCGTTTAAATACACCGCCAATGTGCCCATCAACGTTTTACCTTCACCCGTACGCATTTCTGCAATTTTACCTTCGTGTAAGACCAAGCCGCCAATCAGCTGAACGTCGAAATGGCGCATGCCCAAAGCACGGCGAGCGCCTTCGCGCACCACTGCAAAAGCTTCTGATTGCAAGGCATCGAGTGATTCGCCATCTTGGAAGCGTTGTTTGAAGGCTTCGGTTTTCGCCCGCAACTCATCGTCAGACAATGCAGCAAGCGACTCTTCAATCGCATTGACACGCTTCACGCTGCGGCGATAGCCTTTGAGCAAGCGCTCATTGCGTGAGCCAAAAATTTTCTTTAATATTCCGCTGACCATGGTGCTTTTGTCCTAAAATGATATGGGTTGTGCGATGGCACATTTCTTTTGCTCAATGTTACGCACAATAACGTTCTATTTTACCATGCCGTTTACAGAATCGGCGCAAAACTGGCGGTTCATGATGTCTCTCTACTCAAAATCCAAATATCGCCCACCCGGCCTTTGGCGCGTCAACGACACATGGTTGCAAACATCTCATCTGGCACAAACATTGCCTCGCCTCGAAAAAAATGCGCATTTATCGATCGCGATCAAAGCCTTGATGCCCGATACGCTTAAAACGGGGTGGACTGCATTCTTGAGTGAGCACACGCTCACGCTTAAAGTGCCTCATAATGCATTGGCGACCAAAATCAAACAAATTGCACCATTGATCCTCGATGGTTTGAACATGACGGGCTGGACTGTACACCATATGGAGGTCAAGGTCAGTCATTTCAACCGCCCTGTGTGGTTAAACTCACCCAAGCCAGTGGAGACGCC
Organism: Ephemeroptericola cinctiostellae; assembly: GCF_003339525.1. GTDB lineage: Bacteria > Pseudomonadota > Gammaproteobacteria > Burkholderiales > Burkholderiaceae > Hydromonas > Hydromonas cinctiostellae. Next base: position 591,962 of record NZ_CP031124.1, read on the forward strand.
AAAACAAAGCCGAATATTGAGTGCGGTCAGTGCCAGTCACCTCGCTTGTTCTGTGTCTCATTTACCCGACGATTCGCCGATTAAAGAGGCGATGGTGCGGATGTTGCGCAATCATGCGCATCGAAAACCCAGCTGATCGTGTTGACGTATTGATTATTTGGCATTGCACATGAGGTGTGGATGGGGGCGGTGCGCATGTGACGGCATGCAAACAAAACGACAAGCCAAGGCTTGTCGTTTTGTTTGTGGTTGCGTTGCTTGTGAATCTACTGCGTGCTTATACAACTCTTGTAAAAATAATGATGTGCCCATCCCTTGTGCTGGCCGCCCGCAGGATTGACCACAGGCTGCTCGGTTAACCACCAATGCGGCGAATGCGCATGGTGTCGGATGCACCGACTTTGCCCATGTTGGAACCATAAGTGATGACGGCTGTGTCACCTTGCTTGAGCACACCTTGTTTGATTAAGGTCGATTCAATCAATGTGGTGGCTTTTTCGTGGGTCATGTCTTGATCGGGTAAAGGCATGACATTGACTTCGCGGAACAGGCTCAAGCGACGCAAGGTATGAACATTGCGACTGAATGCATAAATTGGCACGCCGCTGTTGAAGCGAGACATCCACAAAGGGGTGGAACCTGATTCAGTCAAAACGATGATGGCATTGGCCTTCAAATGATAGGCGGTGAAAATCGCCGCCATGGCCACTGATTGATCAATCCGACCAAATGTCATGTTCATCATCTCTTGATCAAGTGTGATCGGCGCGAACAATGCCGCTTCTTCACAAACCTGTGCCATGACTCGCACTGTTTCGACTGGAAACGAACCAGATGCCGTTTCTGCCGACAACATCACCGCATCTGTGCCATCCAATACCGCATTCGCGACGTCTGAGACCTCCGCTCGAGTCGGCACATGGCTGGAAATCATGGATTCCATCATTTGCGTGGCCGTGATGGTGAGTTTGTTTTTCTCACGCGCCATGCGGATCATTTTCTTTTGTAAAGCGGGGACTTTGGCGTCGCCCACTTCAACCGCCAAATCGCCACGCGCGACCATGATGCCATCGGATGCATCTAAAATTTCTGCGAGGTTGGGGATGGCTTCAGCACGTTCAATTTTGGCAATCATTTGTGCGTTTTTGCCACCTGCATTGCGCATCAATTCACGCGCCATGTACATGTCCGCCGCATTTTTTGGAAACGAAATGGCGAGGTAATCGGCTTCGAAAGCCGCCGCCGTGATGAGGTCGGCACAGTCTTTGCTGGTCAAAGCTGCTGCGGACAGGCCGCCGCCCAATTTGTTGATGCCTTTGCGGTTTGATAAAACACCGCCTTGCTCAACCACGCAACGCAAGCTGTCTGAGGTTTTTAAGATGACTTTGACGCGGATTTTGCCATCATCCAACAACAACACGTCGTTTTTCTCAACATCTTTGATGAGCTCTGGAAAGTCAAGACCGACACGGTTCACATCACCCAAGGTGGCTGCATCGGTATCAAATACAAATTCAGCGCCATTCTCGAGAATGACTTTGCCTTCGGCGAATTGGGCGATGCGGATTTTTGGACCTTGTAGATCAGCCAAGACGCCAATGTGGACGCCCATTTCAAGGGCAATTTTACGTACGCTGACCACGCGGTCAATGTGATCTTGGGCGGTGCCATGTGAAAAGTTAATGCGCACAACATTAACGCCCGCTTTAATCATTTCTCGTAATACGTTTTCATCAGATGATGCGGGGCCAAGTGTGGCAACAATTTTGGTGTCTCTCATAGTCTCTTCTTTTTTTATGATGTGCGATGTGTGATCGCCTGAAAGTCAGTTCAGTGGCTGATTAGTTTTGTGTAAGAATGCGCCCTTTTTTCTCGAAAATCAAGAAGAATTGTACTGAAGTTACCGAAATGATTTTTTTATTTGTTGTTTTATTACATGTTCGATGGGCGAATCAAAACCACCGAGTGCATCCATGTTGTCATGGGTGCGGCTCGGTATGGTGAGGCTTTATTGCCCCAAAGGACGGACCTCTGCGGTGACTTGTATTTTTTTAGTGTGCCCGTGTTGCACCACGGTCAACACCAATGGAATGCGGTCGCCTGCTTGTAAACTGTGTTGCAATCCCATCAGCATGATGTGTGTGCTGCCGGGTTTGAAAGTGAAGCTGCCCGCCGCAGGGATGGTCACTGCGGTGGTTGCTGACATCTGCATCATACCGTTTTTTTCGATCATGGTGTGCAGCTGTGCCTCTTGAGCCGCGTTGGTGCTGACCGCAATCACACGCGCCTCTTGCGCGCTGTCATTGTGCAGGGTCATGAATGCACCACCCATGGTTTGACCCGTTACGGTGGCGCGCACCCACGGTTCAGTGACGGTGATTTTCGCATAAGTGTTCAAACTCATGGCGGTTAAAGCGAAGGCGATGATGTGTTTGATGTTCATTTGATTCCTTTAGGAGGGGGCGTAATGGATTGCTGTGTATTTGTATCACGTGGACAGCGTTTGCGCTTGAATAATGTGCTTAAATGAGAAAAATGGCAACGCAAGGTGCTCCGTTGCGTTGCCTGACTGTGTTGCTGACCTTTTCGTTTAGTGGTGATGCGCTTCTGATGCCGTTGCTGCGGGTTCAATCACGTGTAACGAGGCCGCAGGGTGTGCATCATCGTGTGACAGACCATTCCAATGTGTCACGGTACTACCACAAGATTGGTCGACATCAAAATACAGCACGCCTGCTTGTGAGGCGACCTTGGCTTGAAACACAAACTCATCGTAAAAAGTGCTTGGCAGTGAACCGTTTGACCACGTCAGTGCGTTGACATCTTCGGTCACTGCTGTGCCGTGACTCTCGTAAGGCGTCTTCAATTTGGCACTCAGGATCGAGGTGCTCCAGCCCGATTTGGGCATTGGTTTTGCACCTTGAATGCCTTCTGGGATGTGAATCGTTACTGTATCTGTTGCTAAGGTGCCACAGCCGTGCGGCACTTTGAGGGCAAAGCGTTTGTAGCTGCCTTGAGTGGCTTGATCGTTGTCAAAGCCAACGTGGGCTTGACTGCTGACCGCAAATAAGCTGAGACTGAGGGCGAGGCTGAGGGTGATGGCTTTAAAAGTAATGTTCATGGTTTTTCAAATATAAAGAGTCATAAAGTGTATGCGCACGTTGTCGCCCGACAGGCCGATTCAATGGGTGGCATGTGGTTGGGGCGAGTACGGGCTGGGATGTGGTGCGTTGAATCCACTGTATTTCATTCAATGACAGCGGGTTCAATGACGCACTAGACGTGACAGCCGAATGCGCTCAAGCACTTATGCGGACATCGCAAGTGCTTTTTTGAGCGCTAGAAGCGGCTAAACACGCAATTAAATGGCTTGGGGGTGCAACGTTGGAGGGGCACGAGGGCAAGCCCAGTGCCAGAGTGTGGTTGTGGCGCGAAAGAACGGTGCATAGGCTGTGCGAAGGATGTGGGAAAGACTGGGTGTGAAAAAGGCGCAGAGTACAAGGATGGCCAATGCAGGCAAAGCGAACAAGCACCACGGACAATGCGGCTTGGCATGCCCATTGTGGATGGGGGCATCTATTGCCTCAATGGTGCCCGCCACCTCCATCGCGCCCGTTGCAAACGATGTGGCTTGATGGGCGATACTGGCGGGCGTGTGCGCTTGATCGCTGACCCACACCGTTTTAAATCCAGTGGTTGTACACAACTCCGTCCAGTGTCCAGCGGGGTTTTGTTTCAAGTGCGCAGGCAATACGGCCGACCATAACAAAAAGGTCAGCAATAGGGCATTGAGCGCAGATGAAAGGGAAAAACGTCGGAATGGCACAATAAAAAATACCCCTGTGGAAAACAGGGATATTGTATCACCAAGCGCTGCCGCCGACATTGAAATAATGCGACTCAGGATGTGAAAAATAGAAACCAGACACCGAAGAAGCGGGCCACATGGCGAGGCTTTCCGTCAGTGACATGCCGATTTTTTCTGCATCCAGCACGCGGAATAAGTCGGTTTTGACTTCATGTTTTGGACAGGCTGGATAACCAGGAGCAGGGCGAATGCCACGGTATTTTTCTTTAATCATTTCAACCGCAGTCAATTGCTCATCGGCCGCATAAGCCCAATCGTCTTTACGGATTTTCTCATGCAGGTATTCAGCGAATGCTTCGACCAGACGGTCGGCCAATGCCTTAAACATGATCGAGCTGTAATCATCAAACTCTGCATCCATGCGCTCTAAACGGTCTTCCATGTCCAAACCCGCGGTGACCGCGAACATGCCAACGTAGTCGGGTTGGGTGTTCGCTGGTGCCACATAATCGGCAAGCGACTGGTTGGGATTGCGCTTGCCTTCGATGACGGGTTTTTCATTGAGCTGACGGCCAGGGTTCCAGCGCAACAACTCGGTGGTTTTGGCTTCATCTTCAAACAGCACAATGGTGTCGTCATCCACCGTGTGGGCTGGGTATAAGCCAAATGCGCCTTTGGCGGTCAACCATCGCTCATCCACGATGCGCTTGAGCATGTCTTTGGCATCACTGAACACGTGGCGCGCTTCCACACCCACAATCTCATCGTCCAAAATGGCAGGGTAAGGACCCGCCAAATCCCACACTTGGAAGAAAGGCCCCCAGTCGATGTAATGCGTTAATGTGGCCAAATCCATGTCTTCGATGATGTGCTTCCCGAGGTTTTTCGGTGCAGGCGGTGTGTAATGAGTCCAGTCGGTGGTGAACTTGTTGGCGCGCGCGGCTTCGGGTGAAATCATCACCTGACCTTTTTTGTTGGCATGCTGGCGGCGAACGCGTTCATACTCGGCGTTGTGTTCAGCTAAAAAAGCTTCACGCGTGTTGGGTGACATCAATTGCTGCAAGACCGTCACGCTGCGTGACGCATCGGCCACCCACACCACGGGGCCATCATAATTGGGTGCAATTTTCACTGCGGTGTGCACACGTGACGTCGTTGCACCGCCAATCAACAATGGGATTTGACGTTCACGGAAATAATCATCGCGCTGCATTTCAGAAGCGACATACGCCATTTCTTCAAGTGATGGCGTGATCAAGCCCGACAAACCGACCACATCGGCATTCACATCTTTCGCCGTTTGTAGAATTTTGGCACACGGCACCATCACGCCCATGTTTTCCACATCGTAATTGTTGCACTGCATGACCACCGTCACAATGTTTTTACCAATGTCATGCACATCGCCTTTAACCGTGGCAATCACCATTTTCGCCTGTGAGCTTTCCGCATCCTTGAAGCCAGCGGCTTTACGAGCGGCTTTTTCCTCCTCGATGAAGGGAATCAAATGCGCCACGGCTTGCTTCATCACCCGCGCCGACTTCACCACTTGGGGCAAAAACATTTTACCCGCACCAAACAAGTCGCCGACCACATTCATGCCGTCCATCAACGGCCCTTCGATCACTTCAATCGGACGCGTCGCATTCAAACGCGCTTCCTCGGTATCGGTGTCGATGAATGCCGTGATGCCATTCACCAGTGCATGCGTCAAACGCGCATTCACATCCTGCTCACGCCACACCAAATTCTCTTCTTTTTTGATGCCATCGCCTTTGAACTGATCGGCGATTTCCAATAAACGATCGGTCGAATCCTCGCGGCGGTTCAGGATCACATCCTCCACACGTTCACGCAACAACGGGTCAAGGTTGGCGTATACGCCGAGCTGCCCCGCATTCACAATCCCCATGTCCATGCCCGCCGCCACCGCATGGTACAAAAACACCGTGTGGATCGCCTCGCGCACAGGCTCATTGCCTCGGAACGAAAACGACACATTGGACACGCCGCCACTGACCAGCGCAAACGGCAAGTTTTGCTTGATCCAGCGTGTCGCCTCGATGAAATCGACCGCGTAATTGTTGTGCTCCTCAATCCCTGTTGCCACCGCAAAAATGTTCGGATCAAAAATGATGTCATCGGGTGCAAAGCCAATTTTTTGGGTCAACACATCGTATGAGCGTTTGCAAATGTCAATTTTTCGCTGGAACGTATCCGCTTGACCGTCCTCATCGAAGGCCATTACCACCGCCGCCGCCCCATAACGCATGATTTTTTTCGCATGGTCGATGAATGCCTCTTCACCCTCTTTGAGTGAAATCGAGTTCACAACGGGTTTACCCTGTACGCATTGCAAACCCGCTTCAATCACCTCCCACTTGGACGAATCAATCATCAACGGCACGCGTGAAATGTCAGGTTCAGACGCAATCAAATTCAGGAAGCGAACCATCGCCGCCTTCGAATCCAACATCGCCTCATCCATATTGATGTCAATGATCTGCGCACCGTTTTCAACCTGTTGACGCGCGACCGACAACGCCTCATCAAACTGACTGTTTAAAATCATGCGGGCAAAAGCTTTCGAACCCGTCACATTGGTGCGTTCGCCCACATTGACGAACAACGACGCATCATTGACGACGAAAGGCTCAAGGCCAGAGAGGCGGAGGTTGCGTTTTGTATTGCTCATAGATTTCTTTGCAGTTGGTGTGGGTGGTGTGGGTGTCACAAGTATTTTTCGCGCTTTGCACCGTAGTTCTCACATTATCCTGTTTTAAGGGATCAGGCGCAATGTGGTTTGCTTATTGTGTCCTATGCTTTACGGTTTAGAGGGTGCGATCTCTGTCTTGTCAGTGTCTGTCTGAGATCGACTGTTGATGGGTATAAGTTTTCTTGCCTTTGCAATATCAAGTTCAAATTTGCCAACATGCTCATAGCTGCGAGCAGCTTCCACCGCTGTTTTAACATCGCTGTAGTAATTGAGAGTGTTTGGTCTAAGTACTGAATTATCATTAAATCGTCGACGATATTAATGGTTTTTGATGATATGGCGATAAAGCCAGTTTTTTGTGCGGTAGTCTTCATGCTAATTCTCTTGCCATTTTGACAGACCACATCAAAGCCTTGCTGATTAGGGGAGTGTGCAAGCGTACCATCGACTTTTAATGCACAGTAGAACTCTCCGAGCCTACCAATCAAATGGCGAACTTCAGTTGGTTTTACGCCAAACATCTCGACCTCAAGCTTGATTAACTCAAGATATCTATTGTAGAGAGTTCTAATTTGTTTTGCATTAATCATGTGGCACCTCTAAATTAGAGTAGGGTGCAATAAGCAAAGCGCATTGCGCCGCATGTTTATCCAGTGGCAAAAACCACCGCCACGCTCATTCCAAGTTTCTTAACCCGTCTGACGACCTATCACCCACGCAATCAATGGGTAAAACCCGACGCGCGACATAACCATGAAACGTGGAATACGGCCAATCGACGACACGTTCAACCCAACCATATTGAGCAGGGTGGGTGTGCCAACTTCAAGCTTGAGGAGACAGGGGATGTTATTCTCAATCAATAAAAATGGCAAACCACATGATGATGGTTTGCCATTCATTTTATAAAGCCTTGAAGGGGTGTCGCTTATTTTTACAATCCAATGTTTCATTGCATACTAATAGAATATATTTTGATCTGTGTATGTTTCTGAGTGAATGACTTTGTTGGCGAGGCTAAAATAGGTGCAAGAAAGCCCTTCAACTTGTACTTGCCAATAATTAACCCCCGATTTTGCAGCTTGTTGGCAGAACGTTTTAAAATCAATCATCCCGCTGTTACGGGCTTTGATTGCTTCCTTCAATGCTTCTAGATCAACTTGCTCCGATACGGCAATGGCGGAATATTTTGCTTGCGATGTCAGTTGTTTTCCAGCACGTGAGAAAAATGTTTCATGCCCATCCGCAACTGAAAGCTCCAAATGCGATGCGTTGATTTTTTTCAGTTCATTAATGGCCGATGAAAATTTTGCTTTTTCAACATGCTTATTGAAAATAGACTGAATGTTTTTTAAAGTGAAGTCTTTTTCCAGTGTTTTGCTAAACAAAAACCAAACAAAGCCAGAGATGGCCGCTGTGGTTAGTAAGGTTGTAATAATAATCACAACGATTGCTGTGGTGTCCATATTGTTTCCTTTGTTAAATGAAGTTCAATGAATTGTAAATCAAAAAAAGTACCCGTAGGGTGCAATTGGAAGAATACATTGAGTCCTGTTTTCATCCAAAGGTAGAAACATGTCGCCATGCACATTCCAAATCCACCACTCTATCTGATGATCCACCGCCTGTTGTTCAAGCAAGGGACAATGCGCGTTGGTCTTGGATGTCGTGTGCTTTTCTAAACGAGTGGTGCAATTGCACACCAACCGTTTATTGGGTTTTATGGGCTCAAGCCAAATGATTGCTGGATTGCCTTACACTTTGGCTTTTTTGTTAATCAACACCACGCCCATTAAAATCAATCCTGCCCCGATCACATCGATTGTGGTGATTTGTTCGCCGACAATCAAAACGCCAATCAGCAGTGCAATGACGGGTGGGATGTAGGTGGATGAGGCGGCGGCCACTGCGCCCAGTTGGCTGACGATGAAGTAGTACAGGATGTAGGCGAGGCCTGTGCCAAGCAGGCCGAGGCCGACGACGAGGCCGATGGCGGCATGGGTGTCGCTCCAGATGGCGTTGATGTCTGTGAATGGGGTGACGATGCTGAGGATGAGCAGGCCGATGCCGAGCTGGTAGGTGGTCAGGGCAGCGGCGGGGATGTTCAGTGGGGAGATGAATTTTTTCGCATACACGAAGGAGGAGCCGACGCTGAGTGAGCCGAGTGCCATGTACATCACGCCTTGGCTGTTGCTGGCGGACAGGTGTTGTTCAAAAATGCCGCCAATCAAGAGCACACCGAGGAAGCCGAGGGCGACGCCGATGCTTTTGAGTGCGGTGGTTTTTTCTTCTGCGAGGAAAATCATGCTGAGGGCAAAGGAAAACAAGGGGATCGCGCCACTGAGTGCGCCTGCGATGCCGGATGGCAACATGTGTGCGCCTGTGGCGTAGCAAAAATAATACACATCGGTGGCGAGCAGTGCCATGACGATGAAATGTGGCAGGTGTTTGATGTGTGTTGCTTTCAAGGCGCCAGAGAAAAAAGCATACAACATGACGGGCACAAAACCACATAAAACGCGGAAGAAGACAATTTGCAAGGGTGAAATGCTGTGTGCCGCCATTTTCATGTAAATGAAGTTGCTGCCCCAAATGAGACCCAAGATGCCAAAGGCGATGAGGGGGAGGCGTTTGTTGTGTGTGGACATGGGGCGCTGACGTGAACGGGCTGATTAAAAAAAGGTGAGCTTTGGCGGTTTGAGGTGGCTTGTGCGCTGAGGCCTGTTGGTTTTAAGCGAATGTGATGCAGTAGACACTGTGTCAGTGTTCTTTATCTTGAAACGTCATGGTCAATCTTTGATGCATGTTGTGGCGTGTGTCATGGTGCACATCGAAGGTAAACAGACGTTAAACAGAAATTAAATAAACATTAAAACAGAAGGTAAGCGCCATAAAAGAATCGACATTCCTGCTCAAAATGAGCGGGAATGTCAGGTGTGTTGATGTTTCAACAACCTTAATGCTTCAATGCTGATTTCAATACTTTTGACGCTTCGTAATCAATGCGCGTGTGACAGGCTGCACTGTGAATGTGGCGCGGTTCAAGGCTGGCGACGGCTTTGGCAATCGCTGCGATGTGATCTGGCGTGGTGCCGCAGCAGCCGCCGACCAAGTTGACCAAACCTGCGTTGGCGAATTCCTCCAAAAATCCCGATGTGATTTCGGGCGTTTCGTCAAAGCCTGTGTCCGACATGGGATTGGGCAGGCCTGCGTTTGGATAGCATGAAATGTAGCAGTCGCAAATTTTAGCGAGTTCGGCAATGTATGGGCGCATCAAATCCGCACCGAGTGCGCAGTTTAGGCCAAATACGAGTGGCTTGGCGTGGCGCAAGCTGTACCAAAAGGCTTCAACGGTTTGACCCGATAAGATGCGTCCAGATGCATCGGTCACGGTGCCAGAGATGATGATGGGTAAACATTCACCCGTATCTTCGAACAGTTCTTCCAATGCGAACAGCGCCGCTTTTGCATTCAATGTGTCAAAAATGGTTTCGACGAGAAAGACGTCTGCACCGCCCTCCATGAGCCCTTTGGCTTGGTCATAGTAGGCTTTGCGCAATTGTTCAAAGTTCACATTGCGTGCGCCGGGATCGTTGACCTCGGGGGAAATGCTGGCGGTTTTTGGCGTGGGGCCGATCGCACCTGCGACGAAACGCGGTTTGTCAGGTGTGCTGTATTTGTCGCACTCAATGCGCGCCAAACGCGCCGATTCGACGTTCATCTCGTAGGCTAAATCACCCATTTCATAGTCGTCTTGCGCAACGGTGGTGGCGCCGAAGGTGTTGGTTTCGATGAGGTCTGCACCCGCTGCGAGGTATTGGCTGTGAATTTCACTGATGATGTCGGGGCGTGACAGGCTGAGCAGCTCGTTGTTGCCTTTGACATCAATAGGGTGATTTGTGAACCGTTCACCGCGATAATCGGATTCGCTGAGTTTGTATTGTTGAATCATTGTGCCCATCGCGCCGTCAAGGACGATAATGCGTTGCTGGAGGATGCCCGGTAAGTTTTTGGCGCGGGTGTAATTCATGGCGTGCTCGCTTTTTTTGAGTAGGAAATACGACAGAAAAAGTAAAGAACCTGTTTTTCTGACTTGAGATTCAGCTGTTTTATCAGGGAGTCCCTGATAAAATAGAGAACAAAAACAAATGGTTAAAAACCAAGGTGACCCAAGCAGGCTCAGTCGTTTTGAGTGATTGGCCAAGGGGTGGACTTTTGTTTCAGCGCATGACTTATGCCCTGTTTCCCGTAATTCAATATTGTACCAAAGTTGTCAAGGGGTATTGCGCGGATGCGGGCTCGAACAATAAAACACCTTTGCCCTTTTTGTGTTTTGGTGGGTATTTACGATACAATTTGACACTGCACAAGACTTGGTTGCTCAAGGGATGTCAGCATCATAAAAGCTAAAAGCGATTCATCATACATTTTCTTAAGAAAGAACTTGAGCCCCACATGGAAAGCCTAAAAGAATACATCGACTTTATTGCGAGAATTTTAGAGGTCATTGGCGTTTTGAGCATTTTTTTGGGCTCTATTTGTGCCTTATATGTTTTTTCGGTGTCTGTGCTGAAAAAGCAAGGGCATGCATTTGTGGCTTTGCGCCAATCTTTGGGGCAATCCATTTTATTGGGGCTGGAAATATTAATTGGTGCGGACATCATTTCGACCGTTATCACTGAGCCGACGATAAATTCGGTGAGTGTTTTGGGACTCATTATCCTTATCCGTACTTTTTTAAGTCTGTCCTTACAGGTGGAGCTTGAGGGACGGTTTCCTTGGCAACAGAGCGATAAAACCAAATAAACAACGCTGGTTTTTTCAATGACTGCCCGTCGTTCATACCCAGCGGAATAAAAAAGCCCTCAATGACAATGAGGGCTGCAAAAAAGTGGTGTGTGCATCATGCATCTTAAAGCACTCCAAATGGTTTGGACTTTAAGTCGGAAAAAATAGGTTTTACTTTTTCCGTATTGTCTTAATAGTACAACCACTCCTCATCCATCACGCCATTCTTCCAGTGACCCACGGTGACCATTGAACCTTTAATCACTTTTTTGGTCGCAGGCGTGATGCTGCCATCGGCATTTGTGGTGGCGGGAACGGGAAGGGTGGTTTCTGTTTCGCCAATCACCGCTGTGTATTCGCCATCTGTGATTCGAATCGGGTGTGCCGTGACGATGTTTGACATGTTCACGAAGCCTTTTTTCAAATCTTCGATGTGATCGTGCAGACCGTGTGTCACCGTGCCATCCGCGTTATGAACGGTGATGTTTTCGGCGTGGCTTTTGCGCATGTCGCCCCAGCGTTGCTTGCTGTACACGTTAAAATCCAAGTCGTCGAAGTTCAACAGGTTTTTTTGCCCCTGCGCTTGGACGGCTTTAATTTTCGCCAATTGGGCAATCGCCGCAGCGGCGGCATCGTTGCCTTTTGCGCTCACTTGCGCGCTGAATGAAGCGATGACCAACGCAATCGCACTGAGTTGAGTGATTTTTTTGATGCTCATGTTTTTACCCCCGATTTTAGTTTAAGGCAACACGGAAAAGCGTCTTTTTGCTTTCTGCAAAAAGTAAGAGCCTGCTTTTTCCGACTTGAAGCTCAGGTGTTTTGTCAGGCAGCCCCTGACAAAACACAGAGAAAAAGTGAAATGTGTAACAAAAACAAATGGTTAAAATCAGGCTTGTTTTGAATCATGTGCCCGAGTTTACATTTTTGATAGATCTAACGGGTGACGATTTGTTCCGCGTTGATTTAGATCTTTAACTTGCGGGTTACGTCGGCAATGCGCTGTCCGTACAATTTTGCGGTGTCCAAGTCGCCTTGTGGGATTTCGTCCACGCTGGCATCCGATGGCGATTGCACGAGCAAACCAACCGAACCACCGAGGTTGTTGATGTCGTTGCGGGTGGCCGCTTTGGCGTTGCTGGGAGGCAAGCCCAAGCTGACCCAGATGCCGCCGTGTTGTGAGGCTAATGTGTTCAGGTAAATCAATGACACTTGTTTGTCGCCATTGAAGCTGGCGCTGTTGGTGAAGCCGCCAAACACTTTGTCTTTCCATGCTTGGGTGAACCATGCTTTTGAAGATGCATCGGCGAATTTTTTGAACTGCCAGCTGGGGCTGCCCATGTACGTCGGTGCGCCAAAAACGATGGCGTCAGCGGCGTTCAATGTGTCCCATGCGGCTTCGGGCAAGTTGCCTTCTGCATCGATGGCGATGAGTTCAGCGTTTGCGCCAGCGGCGACCGTTTCTGCAACGCGTTGGGTGTGGCCGTAGCCCGAATGGTAAACAACAACAACTTTGGTCATGATGAAGTCCTTTTGAAAGGTGATGGGGGCGAAACTAAAGGGTGAAGCAACGTGAAGCACCTGTTTAACGTAGGTTTAGTCGAGGTTTAACGGGTGTTTGCTGTGGTTACAGAATTTGTGCGGCTTCATCAAAGCTCAAGCGTGGGCTGCGTGGGTAATTGCCCGATGCATCGCCGTGGCCGATGTTGATGAGGAAATTTGATTTGAAGCGGCCATCAGGGAAAAACTCTTTATCCACTGCGGTGTTGTCAAAACCACTCATTGCGCCTGCATCCAAGCCCAAAGCACGCACTGCCATGATGAAATAGGCACCCGTCAATGAACCATTGCGGAAGGCTGTGGTTTCGGTCATGGCTGGGTTGGCATCGAACATGCCTTTGACGTCCATCGCGGGGAACAGCGTTGGCAGGTGTTCTTGGAAGTTGCTGTCGTACGCTACGATGACCGTCACAGGTGCAGCCATTGACTTGGCTTGATTGCCTTCCATCATCAGGGGAATCAAACGTTTTTTGGCTTCTTCTGAACGCACAAACACAAAGCGGGCGGGTGAGGCGTTGAATGCTGTTGGTGCCATTTTCGCCAAATCATAAATGGCTTGCAGTTGCTCGTCGCTCAAGGCTTGGTCGGTGAACTTGTTGAAGGTGCGGGCATTGTTAAATAATTGGTCGAGCGCGGCTGGAGATAGTGCGGTCATGAAGGGGCCTCTTTTGTTATGGTCGATGGGATTGATTCTTTTCGGTTACAAACGCATCACTTTAAGATGTGTGTGAATTGTAAGATTAAAGTGCTTATTCATCCAGCTTATTTTTGAAAAGGTCTGTTTCAAAATCAACATGCTGGGTACATTGAAAATCAATTTGAGTCAATTGAGCCAATGACCAGCTTGCTTGTTCGGCGAGGATGGGGTTGTCGTGCGAGGTGAAGGCTTGTAATGCAGCGAGATGAGTGGGTCGGGGGTCTGCATTGCCCAATGCGAGTAAAATATTGCGTTGCCACTGAGCATGGCCAATGCGGTACGCAGCAGAACCTGCCATATTGGATTTGAACGTGGCCTCATCCCAGTGCAACAATGTGAGTAAATCCACATCGTTGAGCGAATGACGGGCGGCAAAGTCAGACAAAGCAGATTTTTGGGCGAATTTGTTCCAAGGGCAGGCGAGTTGGCAATCATCACAACCATAAATGCGATTGCCAATGGCTTTGCGAAATTCGTGCGGAATCTCGCCTTTGTGCTCAATCGTCAAATACGAAATGCAACGGCGTGCATCCACGCGGTAGGGCGCGACAATCGCTTGCGTGGGGCAGATGTCGATGCATGCGGTGCATTGTCCGCAATGTGCAGTGGTGGGCTGATCAATCGCCAAATCCAAGTTGACATACAATTCGCCCAGAAAAAACATCGAGCCATGCGTGCGATTTAACAGCAGTGTGTGTTTGCCGCGCCAACCGAGTGCGGTCTGTTGGGCGATTTCGACTTCGGGTACGGGGGCAGAATCGGAAAAAGCCCGATAAGTCAAAGGCGTGGGGGCAATTTTTGCTTCGATGGCGGTGGCCAGCTTTTGCAATGTGTTGCGTACCACCTTGTGGTAATCGCGCCCCAGTGCGTAGCGTGACACGTAGGCTTGATCACCATTGTCAATGGTCTGCCATGCTTCCTTTTGCCACTCGTCTGACAGCCCCGTCGCGAGATACGGCATGGCCACGCTGATGATGCTCAGCGTGCCGGGCACCAGCAGTTCAGGTGAGAATCGCGCATCGATGTTGCGCGTCATGTAATCCATTGTGCCGTGAAATTGATCGGCCAACCACGCCAAATGCCCTGCTTTCGCAGTGGATAAGTCGGGCTGGCTGATGCCAACATGGGCAAAGCCCAGCGTGCGTGCTTCCGCTTTTATCCATGTGGATAAATCAGCGGCTGCGGTACAATGGTGGTTCTGGGCGGGCATGTTCATGCCGCCATCATACCGAAAAACGAATTGATTTTTATGAACGAAATCACAACAGATGTCACCATGCCCTCCGATTTACAACTAAACCTGGTCAACGAAGCCGCCACCGCTGAGCTTGCACAACGGCTTGCGCAACAGGTGCGTGCAGGCGATGTGATTTTTTTGCAAGGCGAACTGGGCGCAGGGAAAACCACTTTCACACGACACTTTGCCCGTGCATTGGGCATCGAAGGGCGCATCAAAAGCCCCACTTATACCTTGGTTGAAAGCTACACCCTGAATGCGGGTACGCATGATGCAACCACACTGCATCATTTCGACTTGTATCGCCTTGGCGATCCGCGCGAATGGTATTCAGCGGGTTTCGATGAATACTTGAATGACCGCACCATTGCTTTGATTGAATGGCCGAGCCAAGCCGCGGGTGCATTGCCTGCACCGACGTTCTCGTTGACATTCGAACATGCGGATGATTTGACCGATGTGGATGTGGAGTCGTTTGATGGGGTGCGGCGGGTGAGGGTCGCGGGTACTGTGAATCGGCTTTCATCACTTGGGTGATGTGATCAAATCCGCTAGTTTAACTCGCTTCCAGTGCGAGAAACTCATCGTCTAGCACGCAGTAGTTTTGCCAGCCCGCATAATCAAAATGCCACCATTCATGCGGGTGCGCTGAAAAGCCATGGGCGAGCATGGTGGTTTGCAGTAAAGCGCGCATGGCATTTTGAGATTCAGTCCCACCTGTGTAGCTCAGGTGGGATTTTTCGTTGAATTCATCGTATGCGCTGGGCATTTCGATTTCTGTCCCTGTTTTTAAATCGTATAAACTCAAATCAATCGCGCAGCCTCGGTTGTGGCGTGAGCCTTCGCGTGGGTCGGCCAAATACAGGTGATCATTAGGGAAGTGCTCCCAAAAATAGGCGGTGATGTGCCATGGACGATACGCATCGAAAACGCGCAAACCGAATCCGTGTGGGTGTAAGTCTGCGCTGACCGCGAGTAAGGCTTGAGCGGCATCGTGCATGAGGAATGCCCGTGCTTGTGGGTAAATCACCTGTCCTGTGAAGTTGTCGGTACTCGCGTATTTGATGTCAAAAGTGATGTTGGCGGTGTGTTCGTGGCTGAAAGTCATCAAGTCGATGAGCTGAGCGGGCATCAACTTGGATTCGTGGGGGCGTGTGTATGTGGTCATGTTGTTATTTTATCGTCATTCTGAATCAAATTATATGCAATTGATGTTTAGCCTCGATGTCTGTTGGGGTTTGCATGTGGTTTTGGTCTGAATAAAAGCATGAAAAATTGATTTACATGCGCATTTTTATGGGGACGCAATACGATGCGTTGAAAAAGTGATGTTAAATGCTGCAACTGCATGAATTTATGAAAAAAATCGTGCGTAAGCACTGTAAAAACTTGAGTTTTTGCGCTGCATCATGTATTTTTATGGGTTCAAGAGAGTGCAAGTTTTGGCGAAAAAAGAGGCGTTTTGCTTTTTTTGGAAACAGATAAGGAAAAATAATGGCTTTAGTGGTGCATAAATACGGCGGCACGTCGATGGGCTCGGTTGAGCGCATTCAGAACGTTGCTAAACGCGTTGCGAAATGGGTTAAGGCAGGTCATCAAGTGGTGGTGGTGCCATCGGCAATGTCGGGTGAAACCAATCGTTTGTTGGGCTTGGCGAAAGAAATCAATCCAGATGCAGGCGACATGAGCCCGCGTGAATTGGATGCGATTGCTTCTACGGGTGAGCAAGTGTCGGTGGGCTTGTTGTCGATTGCTTTACAAGCGATCGGTCAGGATGCGGTGAGCTACGCAGGTTGGCAAGTGCCGATCAGAACCAACAGCGCATTCACCAAAGCACGCATTGAGTCGATTGATGACAAACGCATTCGTGCCGATTTGGATGCGGGTCGCGTGGTGATCATCACGGGTTTTCAAGGCGTGGATGCGAACAACAACATCACGACGCTCGGTCGTGGTGGTTCAGACACCTCAGCAGTGGCGGTGGCCGCAGCGATTAAAGCCGATGAATGTTTAATTTACACCGACGTGGATGGCGTGTACACCACTGACCCTCGCGTTGAGCCGAACGCACGTCGCTTGGATAAAGTCACGTTTGAAGAAATGTTGGAAATGGCGAGCTTGGGCTCGAAAATTTTGCAAATCCGTTCGGTTGAATTCGCAGGTAAATACCGCGTCAAAACCCGCGTGTTGTCAAGCCTGACACCGCATGATTTGGACATTAATATTGAAGCCCATTCTGGCACATTGATTACTTTTGAGGAAGACGAAACCATGGAACAAGCCATCATCTCTGGCATCGCGTTCAGCCGCGACGAAGCAAAAATCACTTTGATGCAAGTGCCTGACACCCCAGGTGTGGCCTTTAAAATCTTAGGCCCAATCGCTAAAGCCAACATTGATGTGGACATGATCATCCAAAATCAAAGCACCAATGGCACAACCGATTTTTCATTCACGGTGGGACGTGGTGAGTTGAAAAAGGCGATGGAGGTGTTGGAAACTGAAGTCAAGCCTGCGGTTGGTGCGCAACAAGTCATCGGCGATGCGAATGTGTGTAAAGTGTCTGCTGTCGGTATCGGCATGCGTTCGCATGTGGGTGTGGCCAGTTTGATGTTTGAAACTTTGGCCAAGTCGGGTGTGAACATTCAAATGATTTCGACCTCTGAAATCAAGATTTCTGTGGTGATTGATGACAAATACTTGGAATTGGCTGTGCGCGAATTGCATAAAGTGTTTGATTTGGAACAAGAGGCGCAAGTTGAGTCTGTTTAAGCGGCTCTGAACTGTGTAAAAACGCCTCGGATCATCGAGGCGTTTTTTATTTGTGAGCTGGTGATACACGGCTGATGATATACAATGGATTGCGAAAGTCGAATTCGCACTGCGCTGATTTGAATTCAGATGTTTTGAGCGGTGATTCTCATCACAATCATGTGCAAAATGCAAAATGCAAAATGCAAAATGCAAAATGCAAAATGCAAAATGCAAAATGAAACATCGGATTACTCACAAATTTCGCCATGCCAATGTCATCAGGCCAATATCATCAGGCCATTGACTGGTTGATGATGGCCTGGGTTTGGCCTTGGTTCGCTTTTGGTTTTTTTTGATTGACCTTTATCTTTTCTGATTGCCCCCATGAAAACACAAGATTTTATTCGCCAAGTACCTTTCCTTGCATGGGTGTTGATGCTCGCAACTTTGGCTTTTGGTCTGTTTGGTAATTTTTTAGGCAGTTTGACGCCTGAGTTGTCAAGCGACTTGAATTTGTCACCAAAAGACATTGGCCATTTGATGATGGCGGTCAGCACAGGTGGCGCGGTGGGGGCCTTTTTGGGCGGAGACATTGCCCATCGGTTTCGTGCCGCACCATTGATGTTGACTTATTTTGGCATCATCGCGTTGAGTGTCTTGGGCATTGTGTTTGCACCGACATTTTTTTGGATTTGTGCGTGTTATTTCGTTTATTCGGTAACCAGTACGGCGGTTTTTACGCTGGCGCACAGCATCATGACGATGCTTAATTTAGGCAGTGAGTTGCGCCCACGGTTGTTGGCATTGATCGATGTGGGGTTTAGTGTGGGGGCAACGCTGTCGCCGTTGTGGGTGACGCTGTTCTTGGTGGCCTTTGATGAATGGCGAGCGCCAATTGCTTTGTTTTTTATCCCTTTGTGTGTGATTGTGTTGCTGTTGACGCGTCCACAATCACGTGCCACTTTGGCGAATTTGACCCCTGCATCTGACCCGATGGATGTGCCGGTGTCAACCACCGCAGAGGCTGCGAGCGTGACACAGAAAATCAGTGCCAGTTATTTGGATTTGATTCGCGCCCCTTGGGCGAAATGGGCGTGGATTTGCGGTGTGTTGATTGGTTTTGTGGAGTGGGGGCAGACCTATTGGTTTGTGATTTACGCTTCGACAGACCGTGGGTTGATTGCAAATACGGCTCGGGTGGCATTGGCTGCATTCACGGGTGGGATGTTGAGTGTTCGAATTTGGCAGGCATTTTTTCACAGCCATGTGTCAAATGAACGGCGTTTGAAATGGTTGGGGGTATTGGGCAGCGTGATGTTTATGGCGTTGGCGCTCATGCCGAAACAGATGGATGCATGGCTGGTGTACGTGGTCAATTATCTCGGTGGGGTCGGGATTGGGGTGGTGTTTCCATTGTTGTTGAGCCAATTGATTGATCGCGCACCAGAGAGCACATCGAAGTTGTCTGCCTTGTTGATGCTGACGATTTTGTTGGGTTTACAATGTGCGGGTGTGGTGGTGGGTTATTTGTCGACACATGTGAATGTGCATGTGGGTTATGCGATGATCGCATTGGCCATGGTGGGCTTCACGGCGGGTGTGTGGCGCTTGTTTGCACGTCAATCGAGCCGATGACCTTCAACCTCTAGCTCATTTTATCTGCTGAACGGTTATAAAAATTAAAAGCCCCACATTGTGGGGCTTTTAATTTTTAGGGTTTATTGGATGCTTTCCCACCACGGGTTGTTCACATAGTCGCCATTGAGGGGCATGGCTTTGCCCAAAGTGGGGGTGAAAAGGGTTTGATGGTGTTGTTGGGCGGCGGCGGTGAGTCGCTGAATGGGTTCATCCCAGTTGTGCAAGGACAGCACAAATTTGCCCCAATGCACGGGCATTAACACGCGCGCGTTCAAATCTTGCGCGGCTTGCACGGTTTCTTCAGGCATCATGTGGATGAATGCCCATGCGGGGTTGTATTGACCCGATTCGAGTAAGGCGAGGTCGAATGGGCCGTACTGCTCTCCAATGGCTTTGAAGTGAGGGCCGTAACCTGAGTCGCCGCCGAGGTATAGCTTGTGTGTTGTGCTTTTAAGCACATATGATGCCCATAACGTTGTGTTGCGCCCAAATGCGCGGCCTGAAAAGTGGCGGGCAGGCGTTGCGGTGATGGTGTGATCACCAATGACGAGGCTTTCATGCCAATTCAGCTCGGTGATGATGTCGGCATCATAGCCCCAAAACCGCAGGTGTTCACCACAGCCGAGTGGCGTGATGACTTGCTTGACTTTGGGTTTGAGCTTTTTGACGGTGTCGTAATCGAGGTGGTCGTAATGGTCGTGGGTGATGAGCAGCAGATCAATGGGTGGTAAATCATCCACGCTGTAGATGTCGGTGCCTGTAAAACTGTTGATAAGGAAGGGCAGTGGTGCGGAGTGTCCTGCCATCACCGGGTCAACCAGAATGGTGAAGCCATTGAGTGTCAATAAATACGATGAGTGACCGAACCACACAATGCTTGGGGCTTGCTGGAGCAGGCTATGCAAATTGATTTTTTCACTCGGGATGGCGGCTGGTGGTTTGCGGTGTGTATTGCTCGGATGGATGAGTTCACGGATGAGTTTGCTGTACGAAAAATCCCCTGTTTGTGCTGGGGTGTCGATTTCATTTTGAAACACGCCCACCTGAAACTGACCTGAGTGAGCGCGTGCCTGCATGTGCGTGGGCGATGGTTTACGGCCGAACTCAAACCATAAGGTTCGAGCAAGGCAAGCCATTCCGATGAGGGTGGCCAATAGGAATAATGTGTGCATGGTGTTTTAATTTGTTTTGGTTTTTAGGGGCCAGCACGTGACGCATGGTTGTGTGTTGATGTGCACTGGTGGTTTTAAAAGCCATTAAAACACAATATCACCCTTTAATTATGAAGAGACGGTGTTGTTTTTGAGTGCCAAGGCATGGCTGTAAACGTCGTTTTTTGATGCTTGCGTGAGTTTGACCGTTAATGCGACGGCTTGTTTGAGGGGCAGCTCTTCAAGTAAAGCCTGTAAAGTGGTGTGCCATGCTGGGGTATCTGCATGGATCTCTTCACTCGGCGCACTGAGGATGAGCACATATTCACCACGTGCGGCTGGAGCTGTGGTGAGCCAGTCGGGGGCATCTTGGAGGACAAGGGTGAGCACGTTTTCATGCAGCTTGCTGAGCTCTTTGGCCACCGTTAACCGACGCGTGGGGAACAGTTCGGCCATCGTGGTGATGGTTTCATGCAATCGATGTGGTGCTTCGTAAAAAACCAAGTTGGTGGGTGTGCGCGCCAATGCGGTCAATGCGTGTGCGCGTGCCATGGCTTTGTTGGGCAAAAATCCAATGAACTGGAAACCGCCATCCAAGCCTGCTGCACTCATTGCGGTGACGGCGGCACTGGCACCTGCAATCGGCATCACCCGCACACCCGCTGCATGGGCGGCGGCCACTACGCGTGCACCAGGGTCTGATATGGCGGGCGTGCCCGCATCGGTGATGAGGGCGATGCGCTCGCCGTTGCGCAAGCGTTCGATTAAACCTGTTGCGGCTTCAGCTTCGTTGTGGTCATGCACGGCAATCAAAGGCTTGCTGATGCCGTATTGCGCCAATAACGGTTTGCTGTGGCGCGTGTCTTCGCAGGCGATGGCATCGGCCAATTGCAGGGCGTATAAGGCGCGAATGCTGATGTCGGCGATGTTGCCAATCGGCGTGGCGACCACATACAGGGTGTGGCGTGGCCATTGTTGCGTGTGGGCGTTTTGCCACAGAGGTTCGAGGGCAGTTGAGGTAAAATCCATGTCAGGGTCAATGTCGCAGTAAAGGAAATATGGAGCAGGAGTGCATCCATTTTTTTCCGAGTCTTAAGTTAAAATTTCTGTCAGGCGAACCTGACAAAAATTAAGATCAAATCAATAGGCTTTGAGCCCATCATTGTAGGGCCAGCACACCCGTCTGTTGTGTTTCAAGGGATGGTTTTGCTCGGCACTTTTAATCGTTTAATTGCAGATTAATTTAAGCCGCACTTTAGCACGAATGGCGTGTGCTGACGGTGCGAACAACAGAACAGAGGTCAATATGTGGGCATGGTTAAAAGGCGGTGCACCATCATCGACCACGAAATCCGTGGTTGAATCAACTGCCCTGCGCACTTACAGCCCGCAAGCCGCACGTCAAAAAGAGGGGGCACGAGCGGAGTTGTTGGCACAACAGCATTTGCTTGGTTGTGGCTTGAAGCCTGTGAAGGCCAACGTGGCCTGTGCACAGGGAGAAATTGACCTCATCATGCTGGATGGTGACACCCTTGTGTTCATTGAAGTGCGTTGGCGAAAAAGTACGGCGTATGGCGGTGCGGCCGTGTCGGTCACGCCACATAAACTGGCGAAACTCATGCGCGCGTGCGAAATGTTTTTGCAGCATGAACCCGCGTGGCGTGACAGCCCGTGCCGAATTGATGTGCTTGCATTGCAAGGTGATTTAAAAGCCCCCTCGATTGAGTGGCTGAAAAACGTCACTGTCTAAGTGTTTCCTGTGGAGCGGTTAGGTGCAAATGCGCTGCATGCGATATAATCACACCATTCAATTTTTGTATTTCTGGAGCAGATATGGCATTCCCCATCAAATGGCTCATCGCCGCAGGCATTGCTGCCGTGGTTGGTGTGACCGCTTATAAAAACATGGCCTCGACGGGGGCTGAGATGAGTGCTTTAAACATCACCACCATCGATCAGAAGCAAGTCGATTTTGCCGCGCTGCAATCACAAGGCAAGGTCACTGTGGTCAATTTTTGGGCCACCAGTTGTTCAACGTGCATGAAGGAAATGCCGCACATGGTGCAGATGTACAATGAATTGAAGCCCAAAGGTTTGGAGTATGTGGGCATCGCGATGGCATACGACAATCCCGAGTACATCAAAAACTATGTCAATGAGAAAAAACTACCATTCAACATTGCCTGGGATCAGAGTGGTGCATTGGCCGCTAAATTCGGCAACATTCTGGGTACACCCACCACGTTTGTCATTGATAAACAAGGAAAAATCATCAAACAATATGTTGGTGAGCCCAATTGGGATGAAATCTATGCTGTGATCAATAAAGCGATCGCGGTTTAAACGCCGATGGCATTGTTTGCTTAGACGTTCAATTGAAACATCAAAAATCGCCGATAGGCGATTTTTTTACGCCCTTATTTTTTGTAGCTCGCCAACAGCAAAGTGGTTTCCGTGTTGAGCACAGCGGGTAATTTTCGGATGGTCAGCAGCAGGTCATTCAATGCGGCCAAATGATCGGTGCGCACGTTCAACACCAGATCCCAACGGCCGTTGGTGCCGTGAATTTCAAGCACGTTGGGGTAGCCTCGCAGGCGCTCAATCAGTTTTTCTTCGTGCTGCCCATTGATGGAAAGAAAGACCAAGGCGTTCACATCGGCTTGCGCCGTCGTCGGTTTGAGTGTCACGGTGTAACCTGTAATCAATCCTGAGCTTTCCAGCCGTTCCAGTCGATTTTGAATGGTGGTGCGGGAGACATTCAATTTCTTGGCCAAGGTGGTCAGTGGCGTGCGTGCATTAATGCGCAACAGGGCAATGAGGTTTTTGTCGGTGTCGTTGAGCATGATGTGGTCGATTTGTATAAAAAGGGTGTGAATATGACCATTTTATTGTAAATAATGGCGGGTTTGTCATCTGTTTTTTTGAACACTTTCACAGGATAATGATTTCTCTGTGGCGCGTGTGCGTGTCACAGTATTGAGCCATTGCGAGCATGCTTCGGTATGCCTTTTTTTGAAAGCCACCATGAAAATTTTCTTCAACGAACTTCATTCCACCCACAGCGCCCGACAAGAAATTTATCGCGGCAAGATGGTGCCTGCTTTTGAAACGCCTGCACGTCAATCGGCCATTGAGCAGGCATTGAAAGCACGCGGTTTGGGTGAGTTGTTGACGCCCATGCAATGCGATGATGCTTTATTGACGCGTGTGCATGACCGTGACTATTTAAATTTTCTGGAAGGCGCATGGGCGGAGTGGATTGCGCTTGATCCCGCCAATGCGGACACAGAGGCTTTTCCTGCGGTGTGGCCGATTCGGACTTTGCGCACGGACATTGTGCCCGATAATTTTTGCGCAAAGTTAGGTCGTTACAGCATGGACAGCGGCAGTCCGTTGACGTCTGGGACGTGGCGTGCCGCACGGCGTGGGGCCGACTGTGCCGCCGCTGCAGCGCGTGTGGTTCATGCGGGCGAGCCAATCGCCGTTGCGCTTGCCCGCCCGCCTGGGCACCATGCAGG
The DNA here is from genome assembly GCF_003339525.1 of Ephemeroptericola cinctiostellae. Classification (GTDB taxonomy): domain Bacteria; phylum Pseudomonadota; class Gammaproteobacteria; order Burkholderiales; family Burkholderiaceae; genus Hydromonas; species Hydromonas cinctiostellae. The sequence goes on from NZ_CP031124.1 coordinate 615,826, forward strand.
CGCAGATTTTTTTGGTGGTTATTGTTTCATTAATCACGCCGCCGTTGCCGCGCAACAGCTGCGTGATTTGGGGGCGGCACATGTGACGATTTTGGATGTGGATTATCACCACGGCAATGGCACACAAGCCATTTTTTATGAGCGCGATGATGTGACTTTTATCAGCATTCATGGTGACCCACGCACAGAATATCCGTTTTACCTTGGGCATGCCGACGAGCAGGGCGCGGGAGCGGGTGAAGGGTTTAATTTGAACCTGCCGTTGAAGCATGGCAGCGGTCCTGACGTTTGGTTCGAGGCGCTGGATCGTGCGTGCGATGCGATTCGAGCGTCTGGGTGTGATGCACTGGTGGTTTCTCTTGGGTTGGATACTTTTGCCGATGACCCCGTGTCCAGCAGTGCAGGTTTTGCTGGTTTTGGTTTGCGTGCACCTGAATTTGCCCAAATGGGGCGAGTGTTGGCGGCACTGAACATCCCAACAGTGGTGGTGTTTGAAGGTGGCTATGCCAGTGAGGCGTTGGGGGATAATTTTGTCGAGGTGTTGCGCGCATGGCAAGTCGAGGGAGGGCTGACGGCATGAGCGATCACATGACACCCGACCCATCAACCTCAGCCACACCTCAGCCTGCCGATGAAATGAAACACAGTTTGTTTGAAGATGCTTTGGCGATTGTGCATGCGACCCTGTTCATTGCGTTGGGCATCACCTTGTATAAACACGTCGGTTTACTGACAGGCGGTACGGTGGGTGTTGCATTTCAAATCCATTATTTGTCAGGCTTTGATTTCAGTACGATTTTTTTCGTTCTCAATTTGCCGTTTTATTGGATTGCATGGCACAAGATGGGGCGTGAGTTCACGGTTAAAACCTTTTGTGCTGTGGCTTTGCTGTCGTTGTGGACGCGATGGATGCCCGACTGGTTGGAGTTGAAACATGTTGATCCCGTTTTCGCAGCCATCATTGGCGGCTTATTGATTGGTGGCGGTTTTTTATTCATGATTCGACATAAAGCCAGCTTGGGTGGTGTGGGCATCCTTGCATTTTATTTGCAACAAACACGCGGTTGGCGTGCAGGCAAGCTGCAAATGGGCTTTGATGTGTGCATCATCGCATTGTCGTTTTTAATTGCACCCGAGCAGCTGGTCATGTACTCGATTTTAGGTGCGGTGACCATGAACCTTGTGTTGGCTGTTAACCATCGGCAAGGGCGATATTTGGGCATGTGAGGTTGAAGAGCGAACGGAGTCACAAAGATGGCGGTTGATTGATGCGTGTTGTGGTGGGCGCTCATGCATGTGGTTTATTTGCATATGCGTAAACCCAATGTTGCGTTGTTTTCCACATTGGTGATATTTGTTGTATTTTTCGTTGGGTTGATGTACTTAAGTATAGTATTATTAGTATTGAATATATCTCATTGATCGTGAAAAAGGGGAACTCAATGTCTGTCTCATCATCTAATAATGCCTATGCCACCAGAACCATTGTCTCACCAGCAGCAGGTCTGGTCAGCAGCACCGATGTCAATATGATCAATGGCTCTCAACTTTACGCGTCGCTTTCTACAGTGATGGTCGTGGCGAGTTTAAGTACGGTGACTCATGTTGGCAATAGCACCGATGTGATCAATGGTTCTCAACTTTACTCGTCGATCTCTATAGGGGCGGCGGTTGTCGCGAGCTTAAGTACAGCGAGTGGAATGGCTTATGTAAGCTCACAAACGAGTGGAGTTGGTACTCAGCTTCTGGGGGCTGGTTCTACCGTGGCGAGTTTAAGTACGTCGATTTTGGCTGTTAATTCACTAAGTACAACGACATCAACTGGTTTTTCCACTAATGGAACACAAGGTGAGGCATTGGATGAGTCCATCTCTGTGCAGGTCAATGGCCGCTTATCAACCATCACATATGCAACTAAGCTAACGGGCACATCGGGTAGTGAAGTCATTAGAGGGACTGTTGATGTGGAGTTGATCGAGGGTGGAAAAGGCGATGACACTTTCTATGGCGGAGGCAATACATCGATCACCTCACCCGATGACATATGGGGTGAGACATATAGCGATACTTTTGTGTTTCAAAAAGGAGATGGTAAAGACAGCATCATTGATTTAGTCAACAGCGACATGATCACAACAAACAGCATTCATCATGGTCGAATTGTGTTTAAAGATGTGACTTCGTCTGAGGTGAGTATCACAGCTGATGGGCAGTTTATTAGCATACATTATGGTGTTTCAGACCAAATCACATTGGGCTATCCAAACATGTCATCCGCTGCGGTTTTTACGTGGAGTGGTTTGTCGCAAATCGTGTTTAGTGACGGTGTGACGTGGACGGGAAATGAGTTACATGAAAAAATTAAAGCACTTTTGACTGTTAACACAAGCGGCACGCAAGGCAATGACCGCTTGGTTGGGCAAGTGGGCAAGCTCAATACAATCAACGGTTGGGATGGGGATGATTTGTTGATTGGTTCGACCGCAACGGATAGTTTGTATGGTGGTGCTGGCAATGACACATTGATTGGTAGCGGTGGCTGGATCGATTTTTTGGCTGGCGGTGCAGGCAATGATGTGTATGTAAACCCGAATGGTAGTGTTTTTGAAAAGGCCAATGAGGGCTTCGATACCGTTCTTTCAAATAGCAGCAGGTGGCTTGGCAGCAACGTTGAGGCGTTAAGACTGACGGGCACGGCCAATATCAACGGATTTGGCAATGAACTTAATAACCAGCTGGTAGGCAATGCGGGCGATAACAGGATTGAGGGCCAGGCGGGAAATGACACGCTCAATGGCAATGGTGGCAATGATTCATTGTATGGTGGGGCTGGTGATGACGTGTATTACATCAATGCGGTTGGCAATACATTCATTTCTGAAAATTGGAATGACGGTAAGGACATGGTTATTTCATCAGTTAACTATGACTTGTCAAACCTTCAAGCAGAATTGGAGTACCTCCAGTTAACAGGAACTGCAAACATCAATGGAACCGGGAACTCATTGAATAATACCCTGTGGGGTAATTCGGGCAACAATGTTTTATCGGGCGGTGCAGGCAATGATCGGTTGAATGGTCGTGGTGGTCAAGATACATTGAAAGGCGGTCTGGGCAATGATGTGTATGTTGTCAACGTCGCGGATGCTGCTGCAAAAATCATTGAGAAACAGAATGAAGGGGTTGACACGGTTGTGTCATCGGTTGATTACGCATTGGGTGCGAATGTTGAGAATTTGATCTTGGCGGATTACAGTGCGCACTCTTATTCAATGTATTCAGGGTGGTTTCCTAAATATCCAGTGAAAACAGGTGTGAGGTGGGGAGATCCAATCAATGGGGTGGGTAACGAGCTTAATAATCGGATGACAGGGAATGCGAAATTTAACACTTTAACCGGCGGTAAAGGAAATGATACACTGGATGGCGGTGGCGGCTCCGATACCTATATTTTTAATCGAGGGGATGGTCAAGACGTTATTGTTGAAGTGGAGCAAGGATACTACCTCACCACAACAACAGATGTTTTTTGGCGAGATGAGAATGGCACATTGGTCACGCCAAATGACAATGAGTTGGTTTGGCGGCCAGAAGGTGGGTGCTCTGAGCAAATTCAGTTTGATCACGGGGTCAGTTTTGATCAGTTGTGGTTTCGACATGTGGGAAATGACTTGGTGCTGCAAACAATTGGCACGACAGACTCAGTCACAGTTAAGAATTGGTATACAACTGACCTTGCGCCTGTGGATCGTGGGTTGATTGTGAAAGACTCTACGGGGAAGCTCTTACTTGGTTCTGACCTTGAAAACTTGGTGTCAGCCATGGCCGCATTCAGTCCGCCTGCTGCGGGTCAAACGACCTTGCCTGTGAACTACCAAACGGCATTGTCAGCCACGATGGCGGCCAATTGGCATTGACCAATGGTGCATTATTTATACCAAAAAAACCGCCTGTCATTGTGACAGGCGGTTTTTTTTAAGGCTGTGAATTTGTCAATCACCACTGAGGCATTAAAATCATTGAATAAAATGCGGATGAATCAAGTTCTCAAAATTAAATAATTCGTCCCATTTCTCTTGTGTGATCAGTTGTTTTTCGAGCACAACGATTTGGTGGATGGATTTGTTGAGTTCAAATCCCTCTCGGGCCACTTCAGCGCATTTTTTGTAACCGAGGACGGGATTGAGCAAAGTCACGATGCCCAGACTGGCGAGGACATTTTCACGTGTGCGTTCTGCGTTGGCGGTGATGCCGATCACGCATTTTTCACGTAAGGCAATCATGGCATTCTCCATCGATTTGATCGAGCTGAACAAGGCGAAGCCAAGTACGGGCTCCATGACGTTCAGTTGCAATTGACCTGCTGAGGCGGCGAGGGTGATGGTCACGTCGTTGCCGATGACAAAGAAGGCCGCTTGATTAACCACTTCAGGAATGACGGGGTTGACTTTGCCTGGCATGATGGATGAGCCGGGTTGCAGCTGTGGCAGGTTGATTTCGTTGAAGCCGCAGCGTGGGCCTGAGGCGAGCAGGCGCAAGTCATTGCAGATTTTTGATAATTTAACTGCGGTGCGTTTAATCGTGCCAGACAGTTGCACGTAGGCACCTGTGTCTGAGGTGGCTTCGACGAGGTCAGGGGCAAGGCGCAGTTCGATGTCGGTCAGTTCGGACAAATACTTCACGACCAGTTCTGGGTAGCCTGCGGGTGCATTGACCGATGTGCCAATCGCGGTTGCGCCCATATTGACTTCGGTGAGCAGGCGTACGGATGCGTCGATGCGGTCGATTTCTTCTTGTAAATTGGTGGCGAAGCCGTGGAATTCGTCACCCATGCTCATGGGCACTGCGTCTTGTAAATGGGTACGCCCCATTTTAAGCACTTGTGCAAACTCAGTGCCTTTGTTGCTGAATGACTCGACCAGTTTGAGCATGGTGGTGCGGTAGCTGCGCATGCGGTTGATTAACGCGACGCGGAAAGCCGTCGGGTATGCATCATTGGTCGACTGTGAGCAGTTGACGTGATCGTTCGGGCTGATGATGGTGTAGCTGCCTTTGGGGTGGCCGAGGATTTCCAGTGCGACGTTGGCGAGGACTTCGTTGGCGTTCATGTTGGTGGATGTGCCTGCACCACCTTGAATCATGTCGGTGGGGAATTGATCCAAATATTGCCCCGCGATTAAACGGTCGCAGGCTTGTAAAATCGCATCGGTGATTTCGGCGGGCAAGACCCCTAAATCACGATTCGCCAATGCCGCGGCTTTTTTGACATAACCAAAGGCTTGAATCAAATAGGGCTCGTTTGAAATTGGAATGCCCGTGATGTGAAAATTTTCAATGCCACGCAAGGTTTGCACGCCGTAATACATGGCGTCGGTCAGTTCGCGTTGGCCGAGAAAGTCAGTTTCGATGCGGGTTGTGCTCATCTTTTATCTCCGTGTGTGGTTTGTATTTTAGTATGGTGTGGGTCTGGCCCACACCATTGATTTTACGTGAGCGCGTGCAGTGGGTAAAGGGTTTATTTCACCGTGGATTGGTATTTCACCGCATTCCAATCATAACCCGTGCCCATCGTGCGCACATAGCCCAACCCTGGGAATGGAATGTGTGCACCACCAATCAGCCAGTTGTTTTTCGCGGCTTGGGCTAAAATGTGTTCGCGGGTGGCAATCGCTTGTTTTTGGTCAAAATCGTATTCAAACGCAATTTTTGGATTGTTCAATTGCATCTGATTGCTGTGCACCAAGTCGCCCCAAAACACTGCGGTTTGACCTTCTGAGTCAAATTGATACACCGTGTGGCCTGGGGTGTGCCCATACGCCGCAATCGACTTCACTCCTGGAAATAAGGTTGCACCCGCTTTGAATGTTTTCAAACGTTGACTGGCTTTATACGGCGCAACGGCTTTTTGCTCCATCAAAAATATGCCTTGCATTTCTTTCGGTGCTTTTGCGGTTTGCTCGGCACTCAACCAATACGCCGCTTCTTTTTCATCGACATACACCGTCGCATTGTTGTACAGCGCATTGCCTTGTGCGTCGCTGATGCCGCAGCCGTGGTCGGGGTGGAAATGCGTGATGAGAATCGCATCCACATCGCTCGGTGCATAGCCCGCTTGACGCAGATTGTCTTTCAACTCGCCCATGGCGGGAAAACATTGAGAGCCGCCCGCATCCACCATAATCAACTGTGTGCCCGTGTCAATCAGATAAGCGTTGACCGAATCCTCAATGCCGCGTGGCGTGTAATCGTGCGTATTTTTCCAGTTGTTTTCAACGTCCTCTGGGCGAATGCCCTTAAAGAAAGAGGCAGGTAAAGTTGCCACACCATCATACAGTGCGGTGATGTTCATTTCCCCCAATTTAAAGCGGAAAAATCCTGGTGCTTGGGCTTTGTGTGCGGATGTTGTTGCAACCGTATCTTGCGCCCAAGCACCCACAGGGCCTGTGAGTGCCACTGCACCGATGATGGACAAGGGGATTTTTTTGAGTAAATTGCGGATCGAGTGATTCATTTGATTTTCCTAATCTAAAAATATGACGGCATGTCATGCGGCGATTGTAGGCGCATCGCTCGATAAAATATACACTATAATGTCATAAATCCACTAAAGAGGAAAAAATCAAATGTCTAACTTTGATTACATCGGTCACTTCATCCGCGCCTATCGTCGTTCCAACAACATGAGTTTAGAAACCTTGGCGGCGCAATCGGGCGTGAGCAAATCCATGATTGCCAGCATGGAAAGCGGCCAAAAAGTGCCGACCATTGCTGTTTTGGCCAAACTGGCACACGCCATGTCGATGGAGTTGGCCGATTTGGTCAGCCCACCGAATGCATCGCACAAAGTGCAAATTTTTGAGCCAACTGTTGCGAATAAATTCAGCAAGAATAACTCACTTGTGACCTTTCATCGTGTCATGCCCAATATTGCAGGTTTTGCAACCGAGTTTTATCGGTTTTATTTTGAGTCCTTTGGCAAGACAGATTTTTTAAGCAACCATGCGGGTGTGTTCAAACATTTATGGCTTGAAAAAGGTCAAATAAAAATACATTTGGGCTACGAGGATGTGGTTTTAAAGGCAGGTCAAATGGTGCGTTTCGCCGCCAGCAGCCCACACCGCTATGAATGCAGCAGTGGCGAGTTGGCGAGTGGTGTGTTTTATGTTGAGAAGGAATATTGAGGCTGGTTGTGTCGCGCCCCGACCCTATGGGCGGGTTGAGTTGTGCTGGATGCGAAACTGTTTCGGTGTGGATTGTGTGTGTTTTTTGAACAATTTAACAAAATTACTGACCTCATCAAAAGACAGCACATCGCCAATCGACTGAATCGGCAGCGTGGTGTGCACCAATAAGCGCTTGGCTTCTAAAACAAGGCGGTCGGTAATCAGTGATTTTGCCGAAGCATTGACCATTTGTAAGCACAGGCGATTGAGGGTTTTGTGCGACAAGCCCATTTGGTCGGCATAAAAACCGATTTGATGCTCTGTCTCAAAATGACTTTCGAGCAACAGTCGAAAACGTTTGAAGCGAGCGGCTCTGATTTCATCTGCATCCACTTTAAAAGCAAACAACTCATCCGCTAAACGCAAGCGCACAAGCAAGGCATTCAACTGATGGCGCAGCAACGTATTGACTTCGGTTCTGTGGCCATTCAAATGCGTATCGTCGCTCATGGTGCGCAAATGATTGATGCAGGCGTTGAGCAATGGCGCGTTCAATGAAAATGACGTGGGCAGTTGATACAGAATTTCTTCTTCTTTGCTGTGGCTCAACAGCAGATTGGGGCTGAACAACAGCACCCAGCCATCCCAATCCAATGAGTTGGAGAATTGATGAATTTGATTGGGTTTAATCAAAAGACAATCATGGGCATGACAGTGATGGGTGGCACTGTCCACGGCATGAATCAGGTCGCCTTTTGTCACCACAAACATCATGTAAAACAAAGCCCGTTGGGTGTGCGCAACGGTGTCGTTGAGTCGATGCTTGAACACCGCCATTGGCAAGACTTCAATGTCCAATAGATACGATGCGGGCGGGTCAAATGAGATGGGAATGACGGCGTTGCTCATGGGGCATGTCCTTTTTTTACCATTTTTACACAGTTTTTGACCTGTGCAAACATTTGTTGTGCAGGCACAATACACACACTTCAAGGTGAGGTTAGGCTGAAGTCATCGTCAATCTTTAAAAGGACATATCATGCAAAAAATTCAAGTGGTGGGTCGAAAATTCAAAGCGGATTTTGGGGGTGAGTTTGTTTTTCAACTCGATTTTCACAGCGACACACAAATGACCTATGCGCCCATTTTGGCCAATGGTTTTGGCGAAGCAGAAACCGTCAAAACCACAATGGTCGAAATCCGACCCAATGTCTATATGGTGTATTGGAAAGAAAAATCCAACACCACCGTCGTGCATGTCGAGGACTTTGAAAATGGTGTGGTGCACACCAATATCACGGTCAATCAAGACGTTTTTTTAAATCTTAGCGGCACTTTAACGGCAATTGAGTGAATATAAACCTCTGCGCAGTCCTTTTCGAGCAGACAGGATCCAGTGGGGTGCGCAGCGCACCGTCCGCTTTTGATGTTGTTGAAGTCGTCAACACAAAAGAATTTATGAAAACAGCCGCGCAACTCGTCACGGTGTTCATATGGGCACACCGTTGCCATCAATGTCAGCGCCCAAGCCCCACAACACCATCAACCACGCAAGGAAATCAAAATGGAAAACGCCTCAACCAAACAAGTCGCCATCAACGCAGTCAACGCGTTTTTTAAAGACTACGATGTCGAAGGCATCAAAGCATATTTTGCCCAAGACTACATTCAACACAATCCGCACGTCCCAACTGGGATTGAGCCTGTGATTGGCTTCGCGCCATTGCTCAAACAAGCGGGCACGACCACGCAAAACCACCGCCTCTTTGTCGATGGCGACCTTGTGGTCATGCACAACACCTACAACAACGCCGAAGCATTTGGCGCGAAACAAGTCGTGACGTTTGACATTTTCCGCATAGCCAACGGCAAAGTCGCCGAGCATTGGGACGCGATTAACCCATGGGCCGACAAAACCGCCAGCGGTCGCACACAAGTGGACGGCCCGACGCAAGTGGTTGACTTGGACAAAACGCAAGCCAATAAAACCTTGGTGAAAAATTTCGTCGATGATGTTTTATTTGGCAAAGCCCCACAAAAAATCACCGATTACATCAGCACAACTGAGTATCACCAGCACAATGTCGGTATCAAAGACGGCTTGGGTGGTTTGAATGAAGCCATCGGTCAGTTGATTGCCGCCAACAACATGTTTAAATACAACAAAGTCCACAAAGTATTGGGCGAAGGTAATTTTGTATTGACCGTCAGCGAAGGCGAATGGAGCGGCAAACCTCAAGCGTTCTACGATTTGTTCCGCGTTGAGAGCGGTAAAATCGTCGAGCATTGGGACGTGGTGCAAGAAATTCCAGCGCAAATGGCGCACAGCAATGGCATGTTTTAAAATGCAACACCGTTTAACATGTAAAAAACGCCCATTTTGGGCGTTTTTTACATGGAAACCCGTAATCCACGTCGTTTTGATTGGCGACAAACCCCGCTATTCGCTGCGCTCATGGCGGGTTACGAGTTGCTCAACCACCACAAAAATCACCAGAGTTGAACAAACCAAAATCAACGAAAGGTATGCGGGCGTTGCCAATGTCAGCAGCCCGACCGCCAACATCGCAGCAATCCCCAGCGCGTGCCGTTTGGAATCAAGCGACAACACGCTGTGCGAATACCATGCTTGCGTCAACAAAAACACAATCGAGCCGCCGACCAATAACGTGCTCAAAGCCACAGACGGCGCGGCGTGTGGATGGGCAATCACGATTTCATTCGCCACCGCTATCGCGACCAGCCCTGCCACTAAAAACATCGTGGTCAATACGGTTTTGCGGCTGACCAACAGCGGATTGTCGGTTTGTTTTTGATGCTGGTCGCTCAATTCGTGCGCCCGCCCCAAAAACATCAACGCCCACAGCGCAATGCTGCCGACCAAGGCAAACGCGCCCGTCAGCGCAGTCATCAGCGTCATCGACGACGCGGCAATCGCCGTGCCCGTCGTGAGCACAGTTTCGCCCAGCGCGATGATTAAAAACAAACGACACCGCTCCAACATGCGGCTGGCATCAAATGGTTTGCCCACTGATTGCAATCGCCGCGTCGGAAAAGGATGCGCCAACCATGTACCGACAAGGTCAATCATAATCGCCGCCGCCCACCACCACAAGCGGCTGTCGGCATCGACCATCGCGCCGAGCACCCACAACGGCGCAGTGGCTGCAAACCAATACAGCACGCGCGTAAAATGTTCGGCATAAAACGCCTCTTGCGCCGACACAATACTCCACACCGTGCGCCCCAAGTGAATGCCCAACAAGCACACGACAAACACCCAGCCCGACTCAGCAAACGCCCATGTGATGGACGCATTCAAAAACAAGCCCAACAGCATTACCGCCAACATCATCCCGCGCGTCGACGCTTGTTCGGCGCAGGTCATGGTCGCCGCCCAACTGGTGTACGACCAAACCGTCAAAATCGCCAACAGCATCACCAGCGTTTCCGCCGCGCTGTGCCACGACAAATGCGCCAACAAATGATGCGAAAGTTGCGAGATGCCAAACACAAAAACGAGGTCAAAAAACAATTCTAACGGCGTGATTTCGTATTCTTGGCTGTCAAGTTCAGACGATTGGCTCATGCGTACTCCTGTTTCAAAAGTTCAAAATAATGGACGCATTATACCGAATCGTTTTTGGCTCATATAAATCGGTCGCCATACGGGCGATTTGCCCGCCCGCGCCGAGAATCAAAACGTTCAACATATGGAAACCTCTAAAAATCGCTTTCAAAAAAAGTAATGCCGCTTCAATCAGCCACTCCGTCATTCCCGCGTGCTGTTAGCGGGAATCCAGTCAAACGCGAAGCGTTTGTTTACCTTTACTCATCAAGGGGTTCAGGTGTGCTTTGCGCCGCGCGGGAATGACGGAGTGGATTATTGAGGCGCGTGGGTTCTGTTGAAATCAATGAATAGAAGTCACCATATTTATAGCCCTGACATTTTTAATACCGCCTCAGGCAAACGCGCACCTTGCAAATTAAGTTTGGTCATCGCCACATCAATGGTTTGCAAATCAGCCGCTGTCAACGTCACATCAACCGCACCCAAATTTTCGTGCAAACGGTGCAATTTCGTCGTCCCTGGAATCGGAGCTATCCACGGTTTTTGCGCGAGCAACCACGCCAGTGCGACTTGCGCAGGAGTGGCATTTTTGTGCGCTGCCATGTCGCGCACAATCTCAACCAAAGCCATATTCGCCTGCATTGCTTCAGGCGCAAAACGTGGCACATGGGCGCGAAAATCGGTTGCATCAAACTGCGTGCTCGTGTCAATTTTGCCCGTCAAAAACCCAGCACCGAGCGGGCTAAACGGCACAAAACCAATCCCCAATTCTTCTAAAGTCGGCAAAAGTTGGCTCTCAGGCTCGCGGTAAAACAACGAATACTCGCTCTGCACCGCGCTCACCGATTGCACCGCATGGGCACGGCGAATGGTGTCGGGCGCGGCTTCTGACATACCAAAATACTTGACCTTGCCAGCCGCAATTAAATCTTTTACCGCACCCGCCACATCTTCAATCGGCACGGCAGGGTCAACCCGATGTTGATAAAACAAATCAATTGTTTCAACGCCCAAACGCTTTAACGACGCTTCAGCCACCGCTTTGATGTGCTCAGGACGGCTGTTCACGCCGCCGCGCCGCTCCCCCGTTGCAAGGTCAATGTCAAAACCAAACTTGGTCGCAATCACCACATGCTCGCGAATCGGGGCGAGTGCTTCGCCGACAATTTCTTCATTGCTGAATGGCCCATAAGCCTCAGCGGTGTCAAAAAACGTCACCCCGCTGTCAAACGCCGAACGAATCAGCGCAATGCTTTCTGATTGTTCAACCACCTGCCCATAAGCCGAACTCAAACCCATACAACCCAGACCCAGAACCGATACTTCAAGCCCGTTTGAACCTAATTTTCGTTTTTGCATTTTTTTCTCCTTGTGTAAAAACAACAGTATACAAAAGCCAGATGACTTTGATTAGATGGTAAAATCCGCATAAACTTGTGAGTTTAACTCATCAATCAACAGGGATTTAACCATGTCACGCGAAAATTTCAACGACCTCGCCGCGTTTGCAACCGTTGCCCGCCACGGCAGTTTTACCCGCGCTGCTGCGCAAATCGGCGTGTCGCCATCGGCCTTGAGCCATACAATGCGCGCCCTTGAGGGCAGATTGGGCGTGCGTTTGCTCGCGCGTAGCACGCGCAGCGTCTCGTTGACCGAAGCAGGCGAGCGTTTGTTTTTGACCATCGCACCGCGCTTTGAAGAAATTGAAACCGAGTTGATGGGTTTGCGCGAATCGCAAGGCAAACCTGCGGGCACGGTGCGCATCAATGCATCGGAGCATGTCGCGCATGCAATTATTTGGCCGAAATTGGCCAAACTGCTGCCCGATTACCCAGACATCAAAATCGAGATGACGATTGAGCACAAATTAGTCGACATTGTCGCCGAGCGTTACGACATCGGCGTGCGCTTGGGTGACCAAGTGCCCAAAGACATGATTGCGGTCAAAATCTCAGCAGGCTTGCGCATGATAGTCGTCGGCTCGCCGAGTTATTTTGCCAACCATCCACCACCACAAAACCCAAGCAACTTAAGCCAACACACCTGCATCAACCTGCGCCTGCCCACTTACGGTGGTTTGTACGCATGGGAATTTGAAAAAAACGGCCGCAAAACTCAAATTCATGTCCAAGGTCAATTGATATTCAACGCCATGCCCACCATTCTCAACGCCGCCCTGTCTGGCTTTGGCTTGGCATACGTGGCACAAGAAATGGCGCAACCCTACCTTGAGCAAGGGCTTTTAATCAGCGCGTTAGACGATTGGTGTCCGACTTTTGCGGGCTATCATTTGTACTATCCGAGCCGCCGCCAATCATCGCCTGCGTTTAATTTGGTGATTGAGGCGTTGCGTTTGGGTGAGGCGAATTGATGCGCTGTCTGCGCCAAAAATTAATCCGTGCTATCGTAACACTTCAATAAAAAAAGGAATCCCATGAGCACCACACACTTATCACACCTGTTTCAACCGCTGCATGCTGGCGCAAACACACTCAACAACCGCATTTTAATGGCACCGCTCACGCGTGCACGTTCTGACAGCAGCCACGTGCCCAACGCCATGATGGCGGAATACTATGCGCAACGCGCGAGTGCCGGTTTGATCATCACCGAATGCACGATGGTTGCGCCGAACACATCGGCGTTTGCCACTGAGGCAGGGATTTACAACGACGCGCAAATCGCAGGCTGGAAACTCGTGACCGACGCGGTACACGCCAAAGGTGGCAAAATTTTCTTGCAAATTTGGCACGCGGGTCGCGCGGCGCATCCGTTGTTGAACGGCGGCACAGAACCCGTTGCGCCAAGCGCATTGGCGATTGATGACGAAGTGCACACGCCCGAAGGCAAAAAAGCGCAAGTCGTACCGCATGAGTTGAACGCGGACGAATTGCCCGCCATCGTTGCTGCGTTTGTAAAAGCCGCCAACAACGCAATGGCCGCTGGTTTTGACGGCGTTGAAGTGCACGCGGCGAATGGTTATTTGTTGGACGAATTTTTGCGTGATGGCGCGAACAAACGCACCGACAATTATGGTGGCTCGATGGAAAATCGCGCCCGTTTGTTAAGCGAAGTCTTAACCGCAGTGTCCGCCGCCATTGGCAGCGACCGCGTCGGCGTGCGCCTTTCACCGCTGAACAGTTACAACAGCATGGTGGACAGCGACCCAATCGGCTTAATCACCTATTTGGCTCAGCACCTCAACCAATTTAACTTGGCGTATTTACATGTCATGCGCTCGGACTTTTTTCAAGCGCAAACAGGCGACGTGATGACCCCCGCTCGTGCGCATTTCAAAGGTGTTTTGATTGGCAATATGGGTTACAGCGCGGCAGAATCCGAGCAAGCGATTAACGAAGGCAAACTCGATGCGGTGGCGTTTGGCACAGGGTTTTTGGCCAATCCTGACCTGCCTGCACGTTTTAAAACAGGCGCGGATTTGAATGCACCCAATCCTGCGACGTTTTATACCGCAGGCGCAGCGGGTTATACCGATTATCCTGAATTAGAGACGGAGGCGGCCTCATAATCACAAAGTAAAATCCTGCTTTGTGCTTGGTTGAATGCGAAATGTTTGAGCGGGACATCCGCTCAAACATCCATGAAACCCAAAAAACACAAACCCACACAAACCAACACATCGGATTGAGTGTGGGTTTCATCATCGTTTGAAACAGCTCGACGAAGTGGTTTTGTCAGGTGATTCGGTATAAAAGCGGCGTGTAAGAAGCCGTATGTAAAAAGCAGCGTGTTCACACCCGCTGCTTTTTTACAAAAAGATTTGCCCTGCAACCGTTTCAAGTTAAAAAATTATTGTTTTTTCGGCTTCTCACTGGCTGCATTGAGCAGGGCGGTGACACTTGAATCACCGCGCCCAACCAAGCGGCGGTAGCGGAAATAATACAACAGGCCGCCTGTGACCATGAACATGCCGCCCATCATCCACCAAAAGCCATTCGGATTGTGTAAACCCGGAATGACATCGAAATTCATGCCATAAATCCCCGTGAGCAGGGTTAATGGTGCAAAAATTGCCGATAAAATCGCCAGAAAACGCAGGTTTTCATTGGTTTGATGCGCCGTGGCGGAGAAATGTAATTCAACGGCGGATTTGAGGGCCTCCTCTAAACGCGCCGCGTGACTTTGGACGCGCGTCACATGCTCCATCAAATCATTCATGCGCACCATCATCATGTCGCGCCGCGATTGCGGCTCGCTGGTGTTTATGATGGATTGTTTATCGAGGTATTCATCCCGCAGCTCTTGTAAGGCATCCAGCTGCTCCTCGCATAAATTGTCCAGCTGATGCAATGCCAAACGCTCATCCAGCAACTGAGACCAATTGTTAAAACGGTGATTGCCTTGCAGCAATAAGTTTTGCCATAAATCAATTCTGCGTGTCAGCGGAATGCGCAGCTCCAAATATTTATCAACCAAAGCATTCAATATGCGCAACATCAAGTCCAACGGCGTGGTGGGCAAACGAATGCCGCGTGGCACATCCGTATTGGTGATGCGCTGACGCACGCCATTGAATGTCTGGCTGTCCGTTTCACGTACAGTGATCAACATGTTTTTAAACAAAACAAACGCCACCGGTGCGGTGGTCAACGCCGCAAGATCAAGCGTCACCGTATCGTTGTGGCGACTGAGCAATTTGCGGAAAATTAAAAACTCATACTCGTGAGTGAGGTCAAAATACGATGGATGTTGCGCATTGAGCATGTCTGTGAGGTGAAAATCATTGATGCGACATTGTGTGCGTTCAAAAAGTTGATTTTGCCATGCTTGCGGGTCGCGCGCGATGTCTTCACGCATCACATCCACCCACATGAAATCATGCGGCGAATGTTCACCCTCATTGAGCTGCTTCACCGTTGTTTCGTGCGCCACATTGTTGAAAACGAAAATATCCATGATTTAGAGCACGTCTTTGGTGTGAAAGTTGTCTTCAATCAACTCAATTTTATAACCATCGGGATCTTCGACAAAGGCAATCACCGTCGTTCCACCCATCACAGGCCCGGCCTCGCGGCTGATGTTCCCACCCGCAGCCCGAATGCGTTCACACGCCGCTGCCACATCAGGCACCGCCAAAGCAATGTGACCGTAGGCCGTACCCAACTCATACGTGTTCACGCCATAGTTATAGGTCAATTCAATCACCGCTTGCTCGGACTCATCGGCATAACCGACGAACGCCAAGGTGTATTTAAACTCAGGATTGTCGCGCGTGCGCAGCAAGGTCATGCCCAAAATATTCGTGTAAAAATCAATTGAGCGTTGCAAATCGCCCACGCGCAACATCGTATGTAACATCCGCATGTGAAATCCTTAAAAAGAGTGACCCGACTGCAATAAGCGCGCCGCATCCAAAGCAAAATACGTCAAAATCCCATCCGCACCTGCGCGTTTAAACGCCAACAACGACTCCATCATGCAGCCTTCTAAATCCAACCAACCATTCGCCGCCGCCGCATGCACCATCGCGTACTCGCCGCTCACTTGATACGCAAATGTCGGCGCTTTAAATTCCTGCTTCACCGCCCGAATCACATCAAGGTACGGCATCCCTGGTTTAACCATCACCATGTCCGCGCCTTCGGCCAAATCCAAAGCCACTTCGTGCAAAGCCTCATTGACATTGCCAAAATCCATTTGATAATTTTTCTTATCCGATTTGCCTAAATTGCCACTCGAACCGACCGCATCACGAAACGGCCCGTAAAAATGCGACGCGTATTTCGCCGAATACGCCATGATGCGCGTGTGAATCAAACCATTCGCCTCCAACGCTGCACGAATCGCCCCAATCCGACCATCCATCATGTCCGACGGCGCCACCATGTCCGCGCCCGCTTGCGCATGACACACCGCTTGCTGCACCAAAATCGCCACTGTTTCATCATTCAACACATAACCCGATGCATCAATCACACCATCCTGCCCGTGCGACGTGTACGGATCCAGTGCAACATCGGTCATGATGCCCAACTGTGGAAAATGCTGTTTCAACAGACGCACCGCACGCGGTACCAAACCGTCAGCGTTATAAGCCTCCGCACCATCGAGCGATTTCTTATCCGCTTCAACCACAGGAAACAACGCCAACGCAGGAATGCCCAAATCGACGGCTTCTTGCGCGGTTTTGAGTAACTCATCCAGCGACATGCGAAACTGATTCGGCATCGACGCAATCGGCGTTTTTAATCCTTCCCCCTCGGTGATGAACACAGGATAAATGAAGTCATGTGGCGAGAGTGTGTGCTCACGCATGAGGTTGCGCGAGAAAGCGTCGCGGCGCATACGGCGGGGGCGGGTGTGGGGGAAAATGGGGGTAAAAGTGGTCATAGTGTCTACTTAATATGCAATGTTTTCGTTAAATTGTATTTCAGGAGGCGAACAGAAAAACAGTTTTTTGTGTTGGCAGCTCGTTAAAGCATCGATGGTGAGGTTGTTGTGTTCGTGTTTTGCCCAGCAAAGTGATGCGAGAATATCTGCTGCTTGGATGCCAAGAGAGCTTTTGCTGTCGTATGGGCTCGTGTTTAGCATGGCTGGTGTGCCTAAGTTGTTTAATGAGGCTTTTTCCAACAACATTTGTTCAAGGTACTGGTGCAGTGAGTGCTTATAAGAGGTTTTAATCGAACGAGCATCGGGCAGAAAATCAATCGTGCGACAGCGGGACATGACTTCAAGCAGCAATAATTTGGTCATGTAATTGTATAAGCCGTTTGGATTGTTCTGAAAGGCGATGTTAACCTTTTCCTTGTTCACTGTGATGGCTTTAAACTGCGTGTCTAGGCATTTGCTTTGTAGTTTAATCAAGGCTTCGACGAAGGCCTTGCGCTCGATGGACGATAGTTCGACAGATTTCAACTCATTATTTAGTGGACGTTTGCGGTTCTTGTAAATACCGCGAACGATGCGTTCAAGATGATGATGTTGATGGGCTGGAATGATTATGGCTGCTAAGGTTAAAAATCGACTGGAACCGTTTTCTAATTGCCAGCCAAGGTCACCGCTTTCGTCCAAATAAATGTGTGCGTGCATTATTGAGTTTTGAGTATTGCGGTCATAAAAAAACGGCTTCTATGAAGAAGCCGTTTTCAAAAGAATTGGTGCTCAGGTTTGACGCACTTCGAGTACGCTTACGATTATGACGGCATTTGTCGCAAAATGGCTGAGCGTTTGATTACTTACACCAAACCGTCACTACGCATTGATTATAAGAAAAGTCATTTTGTTTGTCAACACAATTAAAACGGCATTTTCCCGCCGCCACCCATCATATTCTTAATCCCCTTCATCCCACCCATCATTTTCATCATTTTACCCATGCCACCGCCTTGAAATTTCTTCATCATGTCGCGCATTTGTTCGTACTGCTTGAGCATTTTGTTGACTTCTTGTACGTGCAAGCCCGCGCCTTGGGCGATGCGGCGTTTGCGGCTGGCTTTGATGAGGTCGGGTTTGGCGCGTTCGAGTGGGGTCATTGAGTTGATGATGCCTTCGGTGCGGCGCAGTTGTTGTTCGGCTTTGTCCATGTCCATGTTGGCTGCGCCTTGGGTCATTTGGCTGGGCAGTTTGTCCATGAGGGTGGCGACGCCGCCCATTTTCTTCATTTGCGCGAGTTGCTCTTTGAAGTCGTTCAAGTCAAAGCTTTTGCCTGATTTAATTTTTTTGGCGAGGGCGTGTGCTTGCTCCATGTCGACGTTTTTGTGCGCTTCTTCAACGAGCGATACGATGTCGCCCATGCCAAGGATGCGTTGTGCCATGCGGTCGGGATGGAAAGGTTCGAGGCCACCGATTTTTTCAGACATGCCGACAAATTTAATCGGTTTGCCTGTGACGTGGCGCACGGAGAGGGCTGCGCCGCCGCGTGAGTCACCGTCGAGTTTGGTCAGCACCACGCCTGTGAGCGGTAATGCGTCATTGAAGGCTTTGGCGGTGTTGACGGCATCTTGACCCGCCATCGCATCAACCACAAACAATGTTTCAATCGGTTTGAGTTGTGCGTGCAACGCAGAAATCTCATTCATCATGGCTTCATCAATGCCAAGACGACCTGCGGTGTCGACTAAAAGGACATCTATATAGTGTTTGCGCGCGTAGTCTAGCGCAGCAGCGGCAATGTCGAGCGGCTTTTGATCGGGCGTTGATGGGAAAAACTCTGCGCCTGCTTGACCTGTGACGCTTTTGAGCTGTTCAATTGCGGCGGGGCGATACACGTCGCATGAAACGGTCATGACTTTTTTCTTTTGCTCAACGAGGCGTTTGGCGAGTTTACCGACGGTGGTGGTTTTACCTGCACCTTGCAGACCTGCCATGAGGATGATGGCGGGCGGGGTGGTGGCAAGATTGAGTTCGACGGCGCGTGCGTCGTATTCGCCGCCGATGAGGTTGACCAGTTCGCTGTGAACGATGCCGACGAGGGCTTGACCTGGCGTGAGGCTGCTGATGACTTCTTCACCAAGGGATTTTTCTTTGATGTTGGCGACGAATTCACGTACGACGGGCAGGGCAACGTCTGCTTCGAGCAAGGCCATGCGCACTTCGCGCAACATTTCGGCGGTGTTTTCTTCGGTCAGGCGCGCTTGACCGCGCATGGTTTTGATGATTTTACTAAATCGGTTGCTTAGATTGTCGAGCATGGTGTCTGTCCTGCGAATGGTATAAAATGAGAGCGGGCATTGCGAGCCATTCTTCAATGGCGTATGCTGTACTTCTATTTCCAGCCGCTCATTGGGCGTGGCTGAACTTTAAAGATTACTCTGAATATGAATCAAACGTTATTGTACCTCGCACGATCGCTTTTAGGGGCTTTGCTGTTGGCTGGTGTGTGCAGTGCGCCGAGTATTGCATTGGCCACAGATGCAGTTGCGGTTGCATTGCCGCCTGTTGGGGTTTTGCCCTTCATTCATATTGCGATTGCGATCGCCACGACTTTTGCTTTTGTGACGGCGTTCGGTGTGGCGATTTTGTTGTGGGTGCAAACGCGTCGCTTGCATGACATTCGCGGCGGTCAAGGTGCGTCGAGTTGGTTGGATCGTGTGCCGCCTGTGTTGTCGTTGGAGCGCATTTTGTTTCGTGTGTTGTGGATTGGCTTTGTGTTATTGAGTGTGCTGGTGTTGTCGGGGATGTTTTTTGGAGAGCAGGTTTGGGGGCGCCCCTTGGTGCTCAGCCATAAAGTGGTCTTTACGACTTTGGCGTGGGCATTGTTTGGTGTGTTGCTGGCAGGGCGTTCATTGGCGGGTTGGCGTGGCTTGACTGCGGTGCGCGCAACTATTTTTGGCTTTGCGCTCTTGTTTTTGGCGTATGCGGGCACACATTTTGTAATGGATGTTGTGTTAAAGCGTCAATGACGTTAATGCGAATTGAGGTGTGAAAATGAAATTGTTGGTGATTTTGGTCGTACTGTTTGTCGTGGCTTATGCGTTATGGCAGAAATGGCAACGGATTCCACCGCAAACGAAGCAGTTATGGGGTGCCATATTTGGCATGGCTGGCGCAATGCGTCAAGCCAAAAAACAGGCCAAGCAAAATGGTGGTTTTCCTGTTGAGACGCCTGTGACAAACCGCGGCCTGATGTTGCCGTGCACGACGTGTGGTTTGCATGTGCCACAAAGTGAAGGGGTGTTGGTGAGCGGTCGATTCTATTGTTCTGCCGAGCATGTCAAATGACGGCTTCATTGCTTGAAATAAAAGTGGATGGTTGGGCGAGTACTGTTCGTTGCTTGCCGTCGCCTAACTTTGATGCGCGCCCTGATGGGATGCCTATTGATTTGTTGGTCATACATAACATCAGTTTGCCGCCAAGCCAGTTTGGCGGCGATTGGATTGATGATTTGTTTCTTAATAGGCTCGATCCTTTGGCTCACCCCTATTTTGAAGCGATCCATACCTTTAAAGTGTCATCGCACTTCTTAATTAAGCGCGATGGCGGCGTCACCCAATACGTGTCATGCAACGATCGAGCGTGGCATGCGGGCGCATCGTGCTGGCGTGATCGCACGCGATGCAATGACTTTGCCATTGGCATCGAACTCGAAGGGGATGACTTCAGCCCGTTCGCTAATGCGCAGTATGCTTCGCTTGGTGTGTTGACTGATGCGATTCGCAAGCGCTACCCAAGCATTCAAGGAGTTGCGGGCCATAGCGAAATCTCTCCAGGCCGTAAAACGGATCCAGGCGATCACTTTGATTGGTTACGCTATATAAGTGAGTCGCAAATCCAAAAAAGCTGGCGCACTAAATAAATAATGAGGTTTGAAAATACTTGTTGACAGTGTAGACGAAAGTGTTCATAATCTCGTTTCTCTGCTGCTGAGGCGGCGAGAAAAAGCGGTGTGAAGGGTTAGTTGGGCGTTCGAGTTTGTTGTTGATGTTAAAAAATAAACTTAAAAAAATGCTTGACGAACTGGTTTGAATGCTTCATAATCTCGCTTCTGTGCTGATGACGGTGCAGCGAAAAAGAGCCAAGGTTCTGCTTCGGAAAGACAAGATCTTTAAAAATTAACAGCCGATAAGTGTGGGCGTTTGTGGTGTAGTCGAGAGCTTAGGTTCTAGACGTTAAACCATAGAGGCTCATACTTGACGAAACAAAGCAATGAGAATGGTGTTAAAGCCATTTGAATTAAAATGTCAGTCAATACTTGAGTAGCCGTAGCGATACGGCAAATGCGAAAGCAATGAATTAAACTGAAGAGTTTGATCATGGCTCAGATTGAACGCTGGCGGCATGCTTTACACATGCAAGTCGAACGGTAACAGGAAGAAAGCTTGCTTTCTTTGCTGACGAGTGGCGAACGGGTGAGTAACACATCGGAACGTACCGTTAGGTGGGGGATAACTACTCGAAAGAGTGGCTAATACCGCATATAACTATGGTTGAAAGCAGGGGACCTTCGGGCCTTGCGCCAAACGAGCGGCCGATGGAAGATTAGCTAGTTGGTGAGGTAAAGGCTCACCAAGGCGACGATCTTTAGCGGGTCTGAGA
The DNA here is from genome assembly GCF_003339525.1 of Ephemeroptericola cinctiostellae. Classification (GTDB taxonomy): domain Bacteria; phylum Pseudomonadota; class Gammaproteobacteria; order Burkholderiales; family Burkholderiaceae; genus Hydromonas; species Hydromonas cinctiostellae. Next base: position 637,556 of record NZ_CP031124.1, read on the forward strand.
GGACGATCCGCCACACTGGAACTGAGACACGGTCCAGACTCCTACGGGAGGCAGCAGTGGGGAATTTTGGACAATGGGGGCAACCCTGATCCAGCAATGCCGCGTGAGTGAAGAAGGCCTTCGGGTTGTAAAGCTCTTTTGTTAGGGAAGAAAGCCTGACCACTAATACTGGTTGGGGATGACGGTACCTAAAGAATAAGCACCGGCTAACTACGTGCCAGCAGCCGCGGTAATACGTAGGGTGCAAGCGTTAATCGGAATTACTGGGCGTAAAGCGTGCGCAGGCGGTCTGATAAGACAGTCGTGAAATCCCCGAGCTTAACTTGGGAACTGCGATTGTAACTGTCAGACTAGAGTGTGTCAGAGGGAGGTAGAATTCCACGTGTAGCAGTGAAATGCGTAGAGATGTGGAGGAATACCGGTGGCGAAGGCGGCCTCCTGGGATAACACTGACGCTCATGTACGAAAGCGTGGGGAGCAAACAGGATTAGATACCCTGGTAGTCCACGCCCTAAACGATGTCTACTGGTTGTTGGGGATTCATTTCCTTAGTAACGAAGCTAACGCGTGAAGTAGACCGCCTGGGGAGTACGGTCGCAAGATTAAAACTCAAATGAATTGACGGGGACCCGCACAAGCGGTGGATGATGTGGATTAATTCGATGCAACGCGAAAAACCTTACCTACCCTTGACATGCCACTAACGAAGCAGAGATGCATTAGGTGCTCGAAAGAGAAAGTGGACACAGGTGCTGCATGGCTGTCGTCAGCTCGTGTCGTGAGATGTTGGGTTAAGTCCCGCAACGAGCGCAACCCTTGTCGTTAATTGCCATCATTAAGTTGGGCACTTTAGCGAGACTGCCGGTGACAAACCGGAGGAAGGTGGGGATGACGTCAAGTCCTCATGGCCCTTATGGGTAGGGCTTCACACGTCATACAATGGTCGGTACAAAGGGTTGCCAAGCCGCGAGGTGGAGCCAATCCCATAAAACCGATCGTAGTCCGGATTGGAGTCTGCAACTCGACTCCATGAAGTCGGAATCGCTAGTAATCGTGGATCAGAATGTCACGGTGAATACGTTCCCGGGTCTTGTACACACCGCCCGTCAAACCATGGGAGTGGGTTTCACCAGAAGTAGTTAGCCTAACCGCAAGGAGGGCGATTACCACGGTGGGATTCATGACTGGGGTTAAGTCGTAACAAGGTAGCCGTATCGGAAGGTGCGGCTGGATCACCTCCTTTCTAGAGATAGAAAAGCCATAAACGTCCACACTTATCGGAATGTTAAACAAAAGAACAGTAAATCCTAATGGGGGATTAGCTCAGCTGGGAGAGCACCTGCTTTGCAAGCAGGGGGTCGTCGGTTCGATCCCGTCATCCTCCACCAAGAATGTTGGATCGAAGACGGGTCTTTAGCTCAGTTGGTTAGAGCACTGTGTTGATAACGCAGGGGTCGATGGTTCGAGTCCATCAAGACCCACCACATGACTGTTCTTAAAGTATTTATTGTTGTTTAATTTCGACTTGTCTTATTCCAAGTGAATCATTAAGTATCCGCATTGACAAGTGCTGATGCTTAATCCTTTACGAAGGATTATAGCGCAAACGCGCTGGCAGCAATGCCCGGCTGATCTTTAACAACTAGAAACCAAGCAAATTTAACAGTGATAATATGATGTGTTCAAGGAATTGAATGCATGTTTTAACACGGGTTAGATTGCATCAAAATAAAGTAGTTCTCAAGAAGTAGTATGAAGAATACGACGTCGATTCAGCAATGAATTGGCACTTGAAATTACGGCAAACAAACCGACACACATACTCATGTAAATGTGTGTGTCAAAACTAGTGCGAACACTTTATGACCTGAGCGATCAGAGTTATAAGGTCAAGTGACTAAGTGCATGTGGTGGATGCCTTGGCGATTACAGGCGACGAAAGACGTGATAGCCTGCGAAAAGCTCTGGGGAGGTGGCAAATAACCTTTGATCCAGAGATATCTGAATGGGGAAACCCAACCCTTAGGGGTTACTGCTGACTGAATACATAGGTCAGTGGAGCGAACGCGGAGAACTGAAACATCTAAGTACCCGTAGGAAAAGAAATCAACCGAGATTCCCAAAGTAGCGGCGAGCGAAATGGGACCAGCCGTGATGTGATATAGGATCAGTTAGTAGAATGGAATGGAAAGTCCAGCTATAGAGGGTGATAGCCCCGTATACGAAAACTCAACCTAGGTACTAAGCATCAGACAAGTAGGGCGGGACACGAGAAATCCTGTCTGAATATGGGGGGACCATCCTCCAAGGCTAAATACTCGTAATCGACCGATAGTGAACCAGTACCGTGAGGGAAAGGCGAAAAGAACCCCGGGAGGGGAGTGAAATAGATCCTGAAACCGCATGCATACAAACAGTAGGAGCGGACTTGTTCCGTGACTGCGTACCTTTTGTATAATGGGTCAGCGACTTACGTTGTGTTGCAAGCTTAACCGAATAGGGGAGGCGTAGCGAAAGCGAGTCTGATAAGGGCGACAGTAGCACGGCGTAGACCCGAAACCAAGTGATCTATCCATGGCCAGGATGAAGGTTGGGTAACACCAACTGGAGGTCCGAACCCACTAATGTTGAAAAATTAGGGGATGAGCTGTGGATAGGGGTGAAAGGCTAAACAAACTTGGAGATAGCTGGTTCTCTCCGAAAACTATTTAGGTAGTGCCTCAAGTATTGCTTACGGGGGTAGAGCACTGTTATGGCTAGGGGGTCATTGCGACTTACCAAACCATGGCAAACTCCGAATACCGTAAAGTATGAGCTTGGGAGACAGACATCGGGTGCTAACGTCCGGTGTCAAGAGGGAAACAACCCAGACCGCCAGCTAAGGTCCCCAATATAAGCTAAGTGGGAAACGAAGTGGGAAGGCTAAGACAGTCAGGAGGTTGGCTTAGAAGCAGCCACCCTTTAAAGAAAGCGTAATAGCTCACTGATCGAGTCGTCCTGCGCGGAAGATGTAACGGGGCTAAGCTTATAACCGAAGCTGCGGATACGTGCTTGCACGTATGGTAGGAGAGCGTTCTGTAAGCCTGTGAAGGTGCGTTGAAAAGCGTGCTGGAGGTATCAGAAGTGCGAATGCTGACATGAGTAGCGATAAAGGGGGTGAAAGGCCCCCTCGCCGTAAGCCCAAGGATTCCTACGCAACGTTCATCGGCGTAGGGTTAGTCGGCCCCTAAGGCGAGGCAGAAATGCGTAGCTGATGGGAAACAGGTTAATATTCCTGTACCATTGTATGATGCGATGGGGGGACGGATCGTAAAAGGTTATCCAACGGTTGGAAGAGTTGGTTTAGGTGATGTAGGCGAGCGTTAGGCAAATCCGGCGCTCATTAGCCAAGGTCATCGATCGAGTGATTTAGGTCACGAAGTAACTGGAAGTGATTCCAAGAAAAGCCTCTAAGCTTCAGTCATACAAGACCGTACCGCAAACCGACACAGGTGGGCGAGATGAGTATTCTAAGGCGCTTGAGAGAACTGCGGAGAAGGAACTCGGCAAATTAATACCGTAACTTCGGGAGAAGGTATGCCCCAGTAGCGTGACTTGAACAAAGAAGCGTGAAAGGGTCTCAGAGAAATGGTGGCTGCGACTGTTTAATAAAAACACAGCACTCTGCAAACACGAAAGTGGACGTATAGGGTGTGACGCCTGCCCGGTGCTGGAAGATTAAATGATGGGGTGCAAGCTCTTGATTGAAGTCCCAGTAAACGGCGGCCGTAACTATAACGGTCCTAAGGTAGCGAAATTCCTTGTCGGGTAAGTTCCGACCTGCACGAATGGCGTAACGATGGCCACACTGTCTCCTCCGCAGACTCAGCGAAGTTGAAATGTTTGTGATGATGCAATCTCCCCGCGGCTAGACGGAAAGACCCCATGAACCTTTACTGTAGCTTTGCATTGTATGTTGAATCGTTTTGTGTAGGATAGGTGGGAGACTATGAAGCTTTGGCGCCAGCCAGAGTGGAGTCAACCTTGAAATACCACCCTGAATTATTTGACGTTCTAACCTAGGCCGCTGAATCGCGGTTGGGGACAGTGCATGGTAGGCAGTTTGACTGGGGCGGTCTCCTCCCAAATTGTAACGGAGGAGTTCGAAGGTACGCTTAACACGGTCGGACATCGTGTGTAAAGTGCAATGGCAAAAGCGTGCTTAACTGCGAGACTGACAAGTCGAGCAGGTGCGAAAGCAGGACATAGTGATCCGGTGGTTCTGAATGGAAGGGCCATCGCTCAACGGATAAAAGGTACTCTGGGGATAACAGGCTGATACCGCCCAAGAGTTCATATCGACGGCGGTGTTTGGCACCTCGATGTCGGCTCATCTCATCCTGGGGCTGTAGTCGGTCCCAAGGGTATGGCTGTTCGCCATTTAAAGAGGTACGTGAGCTGGGTTTAAAACGTCGTGAGACAGTTTGGTCCCTATCTGCCGTGGGCGCTGGAAATTTGACGGGGGCTGTTCCTAGTACGAGAGGACCGGAATGGACGTACCGCTGGTGTACCTGTTGTTTCGCCAGAAGCATCGCAGGGTAGCTAAGTACGGAAGAGATAACCGCTGAAAGCATCTAAGCGGGAAACTTGCCTGAAGATAAGATTTCCCAGGAGCTTGACTCCTTTGAAGGGTCGTTCGAGACCAGGACGTTGATAGGTTGGGTGTGGAAGTGCAGTAATGCATTAAGCTAACCAATACTAATTGCCCGTAAGGCTTGACCTTATAACTGTGGTTGTTCCAGTATAAGCGTCGCACTAATCGATGATCGAAAGATCACGGTTTGTTTGATTGATGTAATTTAACTCGTTAAAACCCATCCTAATCAGATGGATGTCACTGTAAATATGCTTAGTTTCTAGTCTGTTGGACGAAAGTTCAACAAAAGACGCCCGATTTTATGTTGGCTGTTTGAGGTTTCAACTACTCATAACAGGCAATGCAGGCTTTGCCTGACGACCATAGCAAGTTGGTCCCACTCCTTCCCATCCCGAACAGGACAGTGAAACGACTTAGCGCCAATGATAGTGCGGATTCCCGTGTGAAAGTAGGTCATCGTCAGGCTTTATATACTAAACCCCAGCTCTTTGAGCTGGGGTTTTTTTATGCGCATTTGAAACCATCAGATGCAACCCAATAAACCATCCATTGGCTGTGTTAGAGTACATGCACGGTGCTTGCTTTGGATTGATGAGGGCTATTCTTGTGTCCATGCCTGCTACAGCAAGCCGTGCTCGACAAGGCTATAAGCAGCATCTCCTTCCGCTGTGATCACGTGGTCGTGTAGGTGGAGGTTCAGGGGATGGAGTTGGGATTTAAGTATTTATAATTCTCAAATGGTGAAATGGATTTTCCCTTGTTGATATTTAAAAGTTGTTTTTTTATCATGGGGTTATCTTCTTATTGAATTCTCAATGCAGCGCAACATTTTGCTTGCGCTCAATTCTTGTATAAGACATAATATAATCAATCTAATCGTTTTAGGAGTTTATTATGCCCATTGCCCTTCCTGCAGGTATGCAAATCAGTGCTGTTATTTCTGATGCTTATGCTCAGATTTTAACTTTTGATGCTTTGACTTTGGTGGCCGATTTACACCGTGAGTTTTCTGTTCGGCGCAAGTTTTTGCTGCAAGCGCGTGTTGAGCGTGCGAAGTCGCTGGATGCGGGTGAGCGGCCAGATTTTTTGGCTGCGACGAGTGATGTGCGCTCAGGCGGTTGGACTGTGGCGCCGATTCCTACTGCGTTGCAATGCCGTCGTGTGGAAATCACGGGGCCTGTTGAACGTAAGATGATCATCAATGCGTTGAACTCGGGTGCTGATGCTTATATGTCTGATTTTGAGGATTCTAATTCGCCGAGCTGGGATAATCAGGTGCAGGGGCAAATCAATTTGTACGATGCCATTCGCCGTCAGGTGGATTTTGAAACCAATGGCAAGTTGTATCAATTGAATGATAAAACGGCCACATTGCTGGTGCGTCCACGAGGTTGGCATTTGGATGAGAAACATGTGCTGGTCGATGGTGAACGCGTTTCTGGCGGCTTATTTGATTTTGCGTTGTACTTTTTCCACAATGCAAAAGAGTTGTTGGCGCGCGGTGCGGGCCCCTATTTTTATTTGCCCAAGATGGAAAGCCACCTTGAGGCACGGTTGTGGAATGACGTATTTGTTTTTGCACAAAGTCGTTTGGGAATTCCTAAAGGGACGATTAAAGCAACGGTGTTGATTGAAACGATTGTTGCGGCTTTTGAGATGGATGAGATTTTGTATGAATTGCGTGAGCACAGTGCTGGTTTGAATGCGGGTCGTTGGGATTATATTTTCTCGTGCATTAAGAAGTTTAAAAATGATAAGGATTTTTGCCTTGCGGATCGTTCGCAAGTGACCATGACGGCGCCGTTTATGCGTGCGTATGCATTGTTGCTGGTGAAAACATGTCATAAACGTGGCGCGCCTGCGATGGGCGGTATGAGTGCTTTGATTCCAAGTAAAACCGATGCCGAGGCCAATGAAAAAGCATTCACAGGCATTCGCAATGACAAGACCCGTGATGCAAACGATGGTTACGATGGTGGTTGGGTGGCGCATCCTGGTTTGGTGGATGTGGCGATGGCGGAGTTTGTGAAGGTTTTGGGGGATAAACCAAATCAGTTTGAAAAGCAACGTGATGATGTGAATGTCACCGCTGCTGAATTGTTGGACTTCAAGCCTGAGGCGCCAATTACAGAGCATGGGTTGCGCAATAACATCAATGTGGGCATTCATTATTTGGCGGCTTGGCTGGCGGGCAATGGTTGTGTGCCCATTCATAATTTGATGGAGGATGCGGCGACTGCTGAAATTTCACGCTCTCAGGTCTGGCAGTGGATTCGTTCAGACAAAGGGGTGTTGGATGATGGGCGCAAGGTCACTGAGGTGTTGGTGCGTGAGATTGTGGCTGAAGAGACCGCCAAGGTGGCTGTGGCTTTGACAGGTTTGGACACTGTGACACGTGCCTCTGAGATTTTCACAGACATGAGCACACGCGAAGATTTTGTGGAGTTTTTGACTTTGCCGTTGTATGAAGAGTTCTAAGGCGGGTTAAAAGTAAGGCTCGCTTTTGTGTTTCAAGCTTCATGTTTCAAAATAAAAACCTCGCCATTGAGTTGGCGAGGTTTTTATTTTAATCGTCGTGATTGCTTGATTTGTCTTGCTGTGACTCCAACCACAACGCGTTGGCGATGGCGAATAAAACGGCAAAGCCCAAACCTAAAATCCAAGAGAAATACCACATGGTGATGTCCTTTATAAATGCAATGTAGGTGGATGGTTTAATACAGCGATTTGTCATTGGCTTGCACGTATTCAACTGTGACTTTGCCACGCATCACGCGATAGGCCCAACTGGTGTAGGTGATGATGATGGGCACAAAAATCAGTGCACACCAAAACATCACATTTAACGTGTATTTACTGGACGACGCATCCCAGAGGGTCAAGCTCATATCGGGATGAGTCGACGATGGAAGGACAAATGGGAACAACGCCACACCAGCAGTTAAAATCATGCACGCGACAGAGATTGAGCTGGTGACAAACGCGAATAAGGTTTTGTTCATGGCTTGTAAAATAAGGGTGCTGAATACCATGACATAAACCCCAATGGGCAGTAACCATGCCATAGGATGGTTTTTGAAGTTACCCAACCATGCGCCAGACAGCTGACTCACCGTTTTCATCAATGGGTTGAGTGAACCGTTCAGGTCACCTGTCTGCGTGATGATGAGGCCATTCATTTTTGACACCCAAATGCCTGCGAGGCTAAAACAGACCAACAGCACCATGCCGAATAAACGGCTGCTGATTTTGGCGCGATGCTGAATCTCGCCTGATGTGCGATGGGTCAAAAAAGTTGCACCTTGAAGGGTCAGTAATGACAGGCTGATGAGGCCACACAAAAGGGCAAACGGGTGCAGCAACTCAAAAAATGACCCTGTGTAAAATGAGCGCATGGTGTCATCTAAATAGAACGGCAAGCCTAAAAACAGGTTGCCAAAGGCCACGCCAAATAAAACTGAGGGAACCACGCTGCCAAAGCAAATCAAAGCATCCCAGTTTGATCGCCAGCGGTGGCCGCTGAGCTTCGAACGGTATTCAAAACCCACGGGGCGAAAGAACAAGGCGACCAGCAACAGCAACATGGCCCAATACAAGCCTGAGAACGCAATCGAATAGACAAAAGGCCATGCTGCAAATATGGCACCTCCAGCGGTGATGAACCAGACTTGATTGCCGTCCCAATGTGGGGCAATGGTGTTGATGATGGCGCGCCGTTCCAAATCATTTTTGCCAATGAAGGGCAGTAAAGTCCCGACACCCATGTCATGGCCATCCATGATCGCAAAGCCAATCAATAAAATACCAATCAACAGCCACCAAATGAGTTTGAGTGTGTAGTAATCGAACATGATGTGCTCCAATCAGTGAACAGAGTCGGTTAAGACAGAAGGGCCAAGGCGAGCATATTTCACCATCAAATACATTTCGACGATCAAAAGCCCTGTATAAAACACCACAAAGCCAACGAGTGTCGCTAAAACCGTGCCGACCGAATTGTTTGAGGCCGATAAATACGTGGGCAACACGCCAAAAACTGTCCATGGTTGGCGGCCATATTCGGCGACAAACCAGCCCACCATGATGGCAATCCACGGCATGGGCAGCCACAGCAGGCACAATTTAAGAAACCCACGGTGGTTGGTCATGCGGTTTTTTGCACTCAACCAGAATGCAGTGAGGAAAATGGCTAAAAATGAGAACCCTAGAAAAACCATGATGCGGAAAGACCAAAACATGGGGGCGACTTTGGGCACGGTGTCATGAGCCGCTTGATCCAGCATGGCGGGTGTGGCTTGCTTGAGGTCGCTGGCATAGCGTTTGACCAGCAAACCGTAACCCATGTCTTTTTCATTTTGCGAAAAAATGACTTTGGCTTGCATGTCATTTGGGTTTTTGCGCATGGCCTCCAGTGCGATCACGGCTTTGACACCATTCTCAACACGGATGCGGTTGGCGGCGCGGATGTCTTTGATGCCCATGATCGGTGTGTCAAATGAGCGCGTGCCAATGATGCCCATGAGATAAGGGATTTCGATCTCAAAATCATTTTTTTGTTCCGCTTCATTTGGAAATGCAATCAAAGCCAAACCTGCGGGCGCAGGCTGTGTTTCCCACATCGCCTCAATCGCCGCCATTTTGGATTGCTGTGCTTCGTTCACGGTGTAGCCTGACTCATCGCCAAGGACGATCACGGACAATGAGGAGGCGAGGCCAAATGCTGCAGCAATGCGAAATGAGCGTTTGGCAAAGGCAATGTGTTTGTTCTTGAGCATGTAGTACGATGAAATCGCCAGCACAAACATCGCGCCCGTCACGTAACCTGCAGACAGCATGTGGACAAATTTATTTTGAGCCGTCGGGTTAAAAACAATGGCTGAAAAACTGTCCAACTCCATGCGCATGGTGATGGGGTTAAAATGCGAACCCACGGGGTCTTGCATCCAGCCGTTGGCAATCAAAATCAACAGTGCGGACAAATTGGTCGCTAAAGCCAAAAATCCCGTGACCGCCAAGTGCTGTACTTTTGACAAACGTGTCCAGCCAAAGAAAAACAAACCAAACATGGTGGATTCTAAGAAAAAAGCCAGCAAGCCTTCAATCGCCAAAGGTGCGCCAAAGATATCGCCCACATAATGCGCGTAGTAAGCCCAATTCGTTCCGAATTGAAACTCCATCGTGATGCCTGTGGTCACGCCGAGGGCAAAATTAATGCCAAATAATTTCCCCCAAAACTTGGTCATGTCTTTGTAAATGGTTTTGCCCGTCATGACGTAGACCGCCTCCATGATGACCAAAATCCACACCAAACCCAAGGTCAGTGGGACGAAAATAAAATGAAAAAATGCGGTCGCAGCGAACTGCAGTCGCGCCATATCGACAGCTTGCGCGTCAATCATGAGGTGTTCTCCCTAAAATATAAGATTCAAATTAAGGTTCATTTGAATGGGGACTGTCTTTGCTCGGTATGAGCATGGATCGCTGATGGACTCAGCGGCATGTTTTTCTCATCGGCACCGCGATGATGAACACCAAAACATTGGGCTTAAGCCAATATTCGGCCACTGAATTCAATCAACAACAATAACTTTAATTTCAAACCAATTGGATCGGGGGCGCACGTGGGTCAGGCCAGCGCCAGTGGTGCGGCATAAAGGACTGGCGCACTGGGCACTGTGGCGTCAGGGGTTGCCTCAAAGCCGCCATGAAGAACCAAAAAGCAATCAGTAGGCTGAGGGCGGGCAGCGAAAACAGACACCACGGACAGTCGAATGACCATTGTGTGTGAAGCCCATCATTGAGTGCAGGCGCTGTAATCGCCGAGCCTTTGGTTGTGGAGGCTTGGGGTGAATCACTGTGCCACACGTGTGTCACACCTTGTTGGGTGCACACATCGACCCAATGACCCGATGACCTCCTACTGAAATGTGCGGGCAGCAGGGACGATGAGATCATCAGTAACAAGAAAAACACACTCAATGCTTGTTTAAACAGAAGCTGCGGGCGGGCTAACATGTTTAGCATCCCTTAATGGTGTTGCGTTGTGTTGGGTGATGTCGCATTCAAGATGGCAGTCATGGCGTTGTCGACGCAGGTTGAGCCATTGGTCCACCAGAGCGGGTATAAATTTGCTCGATGTCTTGAGTCGTCACTTTCACTTTGTTGGGGCGAATCAAGCCATACCATAACCCATATAAGACCAGCAGCTTAATCAATACAATCAGCAACAAATGTTTGCCCAAACGGCGATCCGTTTTGTTGGGCGTTTGAGCCTCTGTTTGTGGCGCGCGCGTGTCCATGTTCAGCTGACTTTTTCCACGCTTGCTGAGTCCTTGGATGTCGTGCGTGCTTTTTTGAACGTCAGTTTATCGGCCATGGCCAAGACGTTTTTAACTTGCATCCCCAGTTTCATCAAGCGCACCAATTCTTCGGGTGATAAATTTTGAACCTCACCAAACCATGTGTTGGCCAAATCGAACAAATCGTTCATTTTGCGAATTTGTTCTTGTGCGTGAATTTCGGCTTCACAACATGGGGCTTCTAAAAGGGCTTGGCGCAACATGGTGGCAGTTGGTTCCACTTCACGGCGGTGGCGTTCTGCAGCCACCGTGCGGAAGATGTCCCACACATCACCCAAGCTGGAAAAATGCTCGCGGCGGTCACCTGGATTGTGGTGCATTTTCACCAAACGCCAACTTTGTAGCTCTTTCAGGCCGATGCTCACGTTGGAGCGCGAAAAACCCAGTGATTCAGAGATTTGCTCTGCAACCAGTGGGGTTTCCGAAAGGTACAGCAGGGCATAGATTTGACCCACGGTGCGGTTGATGCCCCAGTTGCTGCCCATTTCACCAAAGTGGCTGACAAATTTTTGAGTGATCGGAGGAAGCGTCATGGTTGGAATGTCCTTGGTGATGTTATGGTTGTTTTCGTAATTTCATAAATTATTGAAACTTGGAAAATAATAATACGAAAACAGCAGAAAAGCAATGCTTGTTGCATGTAAAGAAGGGAGCGGCATTTAAATACAACACCTCAATTAAAAGCAACTGAATTGCTGTTTAAATAAAGATTGAAGCAAAAGTAGGCTCTAAAAAGCCTGCGTGATTCAGCGTATAATGTTACTTTTGTATAAGGATGGGGCGCATGAAGGCAGCGATAGAAGTCGGGCATGTGGTCAAGCGCTATGGTGATTTGACTGCGCTCAATGACGTGAGTTTCAGCATTGAGCAGGGTGAGTTTTTTGGTTTGTTGGGCCCCAATGGGGCGGGCAAGACCACTTTGATTTCCTGCATGGCAGGTTTGGTGCGCCCGAGCTCAGGGGCGGTGAACATCATGGGCTTTGATGCACACGGGGATTATCAACATGCGCGCCGTCAGTTGGGCATGGTGCCACAAGAGTTGGCGTTTGATCCATTTTTCACCGTACGTGACACGTTGCGTTGGCAATCGGGTTATTTTGGACTGAATAAAAACGATGCATGGATTGATGAACTATTGCACCACCTCGGTTTGAGCGATAAGGCGAATGCCAATATGCGCCAATTGTCGGGTGGGATGAAGCGCCGTGTTTTGGTGGCGCAGGCTTTGGTGCACCGCCCGCCCGTGATGATTTTGGATGAACCCACTGCAGGCGTGGACGTTGAGTTGCGGCACACGTTGTGGCAATTCATTTCTCGTTTACACAAAGAGGGGCACACGATTGTGTTGACCACGCATTACCTTGAGGAGGCTGAGCAGTTGTGTGGGCGCATTGCCATGTTGAAAAAAGGTGAGCTGATTGCTTTGGATCGCACCAGCACGTTGTTGCAACAATTGGCGGGTGTGAAACTGAGCATCAAAGTCTACAACAGCATGTTTGTTGCGGCTTTACCTGCGGATGTGCGTGCGTTGTGCGCTCAAGCTCAAGAAGTCGAATCACAAAAGAAACTGACATTCACATTGAAAAAAGCCCATCAGGTCGAGCACGTGTTGGCGGCAGTGCGCATGGCGGGCGGTGACATCGAGGATGTCGCCGTGTCGCAAGCGGATTTAGAAGAGGTGTTCGTGCGCATGATGCAGGCGGATTCTGGGTTGAATGGATTGGGGGGGCACGCATGATTGGGTTATGGACGTTGTTTTTAAAGGAAGTGCGCCGTTTTTGGAATGTGGGCTTTCAAACGGTTGCGGCGCCAGTGATCACGGCTTTGTTGTATTTGATGATTTTTGGTCAGGTACTACAAGGCCATGTCAAGGTGTATGGCACGATTGACTACGTGAGTTTTCTTGTGCCGGGTTTGGTCATGATGAGTGTGCTGCAAAATGCATTTGCAAACACATCGTCATCGATGATTCAATCAAAGATCACGGGTAATCTGGTGTTTCTGTTGCTTTCACCACTCACACCCTTGCAAATGTTTGTCGGCTATGTGGCTGCGGCTGTGGTGCGAGGTGTCGCGGTCGGTTTGGGGGTGATGCTCGCCACTGTGTGGTTTGTCGATATTCAGATCGCGCACATCGGCTGGGTACTTTTGTTTTTAGTGGCTGGCGCAGCTTTGCTCGGGGCGATGGGTTTGGTGGCGGGCATTTGGGCTGAAAAATTTGATCAGCTCGCTGCATTTCAGAACTTTATCATCATGCCCGCGACGTTTTTATCGGGCGTGTTTTATTCGATCGAATCTTTACCGCCATTTTGGCAAAATCTGTCTCATTTCAATCCATTTTTCTATATGATAGACGGTTTTAGATATGGCTTTTTTGGTCAGTCTGATGTGCCGTATGGCCGCAGTTTGGCCGTGGTGTTGGTGGCTTTGGCGGCATTGTCTGTTTTGGCCGTGAGCATGTTGAAGCGTGGCTATAAGCTGCGCCATTAAATTTTTTAGAGGGCTTTATGGAACACCCAACCACAGAACAGATCAAAGGTTTTATTCTTGCGGGGCTTGCTTGCGAGCACCTTGAGGTTGAAGGCGATGGTCGCCATTTTTACGCCACCATTGTGTCATCGACGTTTGAAGGTCAACGCACATTGGTGCGCCAACGTGCTGTGTACGCGGCACTGGGCGAGCGCATGAAAGAAGAGATTCATGCGTTGTCGATGAAAACCTACACGCCGAGCGAATGGCAAAACCAGCAATAAAAATAGAACGGCGTATCTTTTTTAACATAAAATAGAATCGGGTCGCTCGTCAGCCGTCACACATATTTTTTATAACAAACAAAAAAAGAGGAAGGCCTCTTTTTTTGATAAGGACAACCATGGAACAACTTAAAATAACAGGCAACCCCGACATCCGCTTGAACGGTGACATTCGCATTGGTGGCGCAAAAAATGCGGCTTTACCAATCATGTGCGCCACATTGTTGACGCACGATCCTGTCCAATTGCGTAATGTACCGACTTTGCGCGACATCAACACCACCATGAAGCTTTTGCGTGAGCTGGGTGTGTCTGTTTCTGAGTTGGAGCACGATAAAGTCACCGTACAGGCTTATGGCACGATCAGCACCAAGGCGACGTATGAGTTGGTGAAAACCATGCGCGCATCAATTTTGGTGTTGGGGCCTTTATTGGCTCGTTTTGGTGAGGCATGGGTATCATTGCCAGGTGGCTGCGCAATTGGCGCGCGCCCTGTTGACCAGCACATCAAAGGTTTTCAAGCAATGGGTGCGCAAATCACCATTGAACATGGTTATATTCATGCCAAAGCCCCAGAAGGTGGGCGCCTGAAAGGTGCAAGCATCACCACGGACATGATCACTGTGACGGGCACAGAAAATTTGTTGATGGCGGCCGTATTGGCCGATGGTGAAACCGTGCTTGAGAATGCAGCTTGTGAACCCGAAGTCACCGATTTGGCCAAAATGCTGGTGAGCATGGGTGCAAAAATTGAAGGCATTGGCACGCACCGTTTGGTGATTCAAGGTGTTGAGCAATTGCATGGCACGACGCATTCGGTCGTCCCTGATCGCATCGAAGCGGGTACGTTTTTGTGTGCTGTTGCGGCGACGGGAGGCGACATTCGTTTAACCCATGTGGATCCAAGCATCATGACTTCGGTACTGGATAAATTAACCGAAATGGGCGTTGAGCTTGAATTGGGAGAGAACACCATCCGTGCAAAAATGACGGGTCGTGCAAAACCTGTGAACCTGTCAACCACTGAATACCCCGGTTTTCCAACCGACATGCAGGCGCAATTCATGGCGGTCAATGCCATCGCCAGTGGCGCATCGGATGTGACTGAAACTATTTTTGAGAACCGCTTCATGCACGTTCAGGAAATGAACCGTTTGGGCGCGAACATTGTGATTCATGGCAACACGGCGCACACCGAGGGTGTGGAAGCGGCTGCATTGTCAGGTGCTGTGGTGATGGCGACCGATTTGCGCGCATCGGCGAGCTTGGTCATCCTTGGCATGATCGCGGAAGGCACCACAACGGTGGATCGCATTTATCATTTGGATCGTGGATACGAACGCATGGAAGAGAAACTCATGAAAGTGGGGGCGGTGATTGAACGTGTTCGTTCAGCTGAAGAGGCTTAATCGGCAGCGGTTGTTTCAAGTCCGCTTCGCATAAAAAAATCGCAGCTTTAAGCTGCGATTTTTTTATGCGCGATGTCCCGTATAAAATAAAAAAGAAGTGTTGTTCTGGTGCTTTGCAATCAATCAATCAATTATTTAATCGAATCAAGTCGTGCTTGCACGCTTGATCGTCGTCGATGTTGAGAATGAGTGGTTTGAGCGGTCAGTCGAGTCTAAGACCAAGCTCACGAGCGGCTCATGTGCGGTGGTGGATGGTGTTTGATGTGCGGTTATTGAGGGGTGAAAATCAAAAAATCAAATATTTTGATGTGTATGACCCCGATAATTATTAATGTATTTCAATGAGAAAACAGTATTTTCCAATTGATTTGAGCCCTTCTGAGCGATGTTGATGCATTTGTCAGGTAAGCGTTAACGCGAGCCATTAGAATGCATCATCAAATTTGATCACTTTTTATAATTGGAGACAGTATGACTTACACCTCTCAAGCACCAAACCATGTGCGCCATCAAGCCCTGTTGCAATGGGTCAATGACATGGCGACCCTCATGGCGCCTTCTGCCATTCACTGGTGCGATGGCTCGCAAGCCGAATACGACGTGCTGTGTGAGCAGTTGGTCGCAGCCGGGACAATGAAACGCTTGAACCCTGCATTACGTCCGAATTCATTTCTTGCGCTCAGCGATCCGTCTGACGTGGCGCGGGTGGAAGACCGCACCTTTATTTGCAGCCAAAACCAAGACGATGCGGGACCTACCAATAATTGGATGGCGCCAGATGAGATGCGCGTGACACTCAACCCTTTGTTTAAAGGTTGCATGCGCGGCCGCACGATGTATGTGATTCCTTTTTCAATGGGGCCGCTGGGTTCTGATATTGCCCAGATTGGGGTGGAGCTGAGCGACAGCCCGTACGTCGTCATCAACATGAAGCTCATGACCCGCATGGGGCGCGCGGTGTATGATGTATTGGGCACTGATGGCGAGTTTGTGCCGTGCGTACACACCGTTGGCAAGCCATTGGCTGCGGGTGAAAGCGACACGACATCGTGGCCATGTAATCCAGATACGAAATACATTGTGCATTACCCAGAAACTCGAGAAATTTGGTCGTATGGCTCAGGCTATGGCGGCAATGCCTTGTTGGGTAAAAAATGCATGGCCTTGCGCATTGCATCGGTCATGGGGCGCGATCAAGGCTGGTTGGCAGAACACATGTTGATCCTCGGCGTGACCAATCCACAAGGTGTCAAAAAACACGTCGCTGCGGCATTCCCGTCGGCATGTGGCAAAACCAATTTCGCCATGTTGATTCCACCCGCAGGTTATGAGGGCTGGACGGTCACCACGATTGGCGATGACATTGCATGGATCAAACCCGCTGCAGATGGCAAACTGTATGCCATCAATCCAGAAGCGGGGTATTTCGGCGTCGCCCCAGGCACGAACGAGAAAAGCAACCCCAATTGCATGGCTTCACTCACATCCGACGTGATTTTTACCAATGTGGCCTTAACCGATGACGGTGATGTGTGGTGGGAAGGTTTGAGCAAACAAGCGCCCGCACATTTAATCGATTGGCAGGGCAAAGACTGGACGCCTGAGGCAGGCCGCCCCGCCGCGCATCCGAACGCACGATTCACCGTGGCCGCAACCAATAACCCTGCGCTTGACCCTGAATGGGACAATCCTGCTGGTGTTGCGATTGATGCTTTTATCTTTGGCGGTCGCCGTTCAACCACCGTGCCTTTGGTCACGCAAGCGCGCAATTGGACAGAGGGCGTGTACATGGCGGCAACGATGGGTTCAGAAACCACTGCCGCCGCATTTGGCACGCAAGGCGTGGTGCGTCGTGATCCTTTCGCCATGTTGCCATTCATGGGTTACAACATGAGCGATTATTTTGCACATTGGTTGGCTGTTGGCGAGCAGTTGGCCGCACAAGGTGCGACATTGCCCGAGATTTTCTGTGTCAACTGGTTCCGTAAAAATGCCGAAGGTCAATTCGTATGGCCAGGTTTTGGTGACAACATGCGCGTCCTTGAATGGATGCTGGAAAGAAACGACCCAAATCACAGCGCAGGCACTGAACATTTCTTTGGCATCAGTCCAAATTACGGCGACATGAACTGGCGCGGCGCGGATTTTAGCCAAACCGCATTTGACAGCGTGATGCGCATGGACAAAGCCGACTGGCAAGCGGAAATGCAACTGCATGCCGAATTGTTTGAGAAACTGAAATTGCGCATGCCCGCAGCCCTAGAGGAGCACCGTCAAGTGTTGGCCGTTAAGGTGGATGCGCTCTAAGCAGAAGACAGAAGAGGCAAGTAAACGTTGTATAATAACGTTTACTTGCAGTTCACCATAAACCGATGCGGCCCATGTTAAAACAGCTTTGAGCCAACGCATTGGCTTCGTTATCGTTTTTGCATCCCTTGCCAGATAAATCACGGCAAAGGATGCCATGTTCATACGGGAAAAGTCATCGCACTTTTCCCGTGTTATTTTAAGGAATTTCATGAGTACATCTCCACTTTGCCCCATTTGCAGCATGCCCAACACCTACCCAGATGGCGATCATTTGGTGTGCGCCGATTGTGGACATGAATGGTCGGCCGCTGAAACCACGGGCAATGAAGATGGCCCGCGTGTGGTGAAAGACTCAAACGGCAATGTTTTGGTGGACGGTGATTCCGTCATTTTAATCAAGGACCTCAAGGTCAAAGGCAGCTCCATCGTCATTAAAAAAGGCACCAAAGTCAAAAATATCCGTATCGTCGATGGCGATCATGACATTGATTGTAAAGTTGACGGCATGGCCATGTCGCTTAAATCAGAATTCCTGAAAAAAGCCTAAAACCCAAGCTCGAACCATTAATGGGCTCTGATCGCAAAAACGTCGCATCCGCCTGATAAATATCCCTTGAAATCAATGTTTCATGGGATAATTTCACTTTTGTGTACTGCACCAATTAGGGTGCTCGTTTAAACACGTATTTAATGAATTTGAAAGCAAACGTCATGCTGACTTTAGCACTTTCCAAAGGCCGAATTTTCACCGAAACCCTGCCCATGCTGCGCGCGGCAGGCATTGAAGTGCTCGAAGACCCTGAAAGCTCACGCAAACTGATTTTATCCACCAACGACACGCAGCTGCGCGTCATCATCGTTCGCGCCTCCGACGTCCCCACGTACGTGCGCTATGGTGCAGCGGACTTTGGTGTGGCGGGTAAAGACACTTTGCTCGAAACTGGATTGGAAGGCCTGTACAGCCCGATCGACCTGCAAATCGCCAAATGCCGCATGTCGGTTGCCGTGAAAAATGGTTTTGATTACGCTGAAGCCGTCGGCAGCGGCGCACGCATCCGCGTCGTCACCAAATACGTCGAAACCGCCAAACAACATTTTGCCGCCAAAGGCATGCACGTCGATTTGATTAAACTCTACGGCTCCATGGAACTCGGCCCGCTGGTTGGCTTGGGCGACGCGATTGTTGACCTCGTCAGCACGGGCGGCACTTTACGCGCGAATGATCTGGTCGAAGTTGAACATATTTGTGACATTTCATCAAGGTTGATTGTTAATCAGGCCTCGCTGAAATTGAAAGCGGCGCGGTTAAGGCCGATATTGGCGGCGTTTGAGGCGGCGGCTAAATAATTATGGGGTGTAAAAAACTTTTTGAGATGGTTTTTGCTTGTTTCTCACCAACGTACGCGACAACTAAATATGTGAAATCAAAACTAATGGCGGAGGATGAAGGAAAGGCAAAAGTGACAAAAAGAATTCAGTTCTTAAATACGCTGTATTTATTTGCTGTTATTGCTTGGGCGATAATTATCGGTTTGCAATTCAATCAAGAAATTTATAATAACCCTAAATTAAGGCAAGTATCTCCAATTCAATTTTACGCGGGGTGTTTTGTTATTATAGTATCTAGTTGGTACATGATTTCTCGAGCGTGTGAAATCTTTAGAGCATTTTTAGAAGATTCTATAGATAAACTAAATGGCACAGTTTCGAAAACAGGGCTCAAGTATGGTGACCGTTTAGGATTGGCTTTTAAAAGTTACATTGAATTAATGATTGGTTTTGGTGTTCTTTATTATGTGATGCCCACGTTTCATTTTACAAAATCTTTTACTACCGTTTTTGAGGCTATTTATTTTAGTGGTGTGACTATGGCAACGGTTGGATATGGTGATTTTAGCCCCAGTTTTTGGTTTACGCAGTTGCTTGTGCTTTTACAAATATTTTGTAGTTTGACGTTAGCTTTAGTGTCTTTTACCGTTTATACAAGTTTGGCTTTAGCTTTAAGTTCCCAGGCGAACGATAAATAATTTGTTTTGTTTTTTGAAAGCCTGCCGTGCCTCATACCCTGCGTATGTCGCTTGCTCTGAGCCGTAGGTGAAGCGAAGGTTACATGATGCGCTAAAAACCACGCAATCCGCCGCATTTCTTAAACAACATAAGATTTTTGTACAAACACACGGCGCATGGTTTTGCGAATGCGCTCTACATGAGTAATTTATGACTACCATCAACACCCCCACCCTCCAAACCACCGATTCCGATTTCAACCAACAACTCCAAACCCGCCTTGCGTTTGATGACAGCACCGATGCGGGGATTCAATCGGCTGTGACCGACATCATTGCGCAAGTGCGTGCGCGTGGCGATGCGGCGGTGGTTGAGCTGACCAACAAATTTGACCGCATCAATGTCGCGTCAATGGCAGATTTGACCCTCACGCAGGCGGATTTAAAGGCTGCGTTTGACGGTTTGAATGACGAGCAACGCACGGCTTTGCAAGCTGCTGCCCATCGCGTGAAAAGTTACCACGAGGCGCAAAATGCTGAGTGTGGTAAAAGTTGGCAATACACCGAAGCCGACGGCACGGTGCTCGGGCAAAAGGTCACGCCGCTCGACCGCGTGGGCATTTACGTGCCCGGAGGCAAGGCCGCTTATCCATCGAGTGTGTTGATGAATGCGATTCCCGCACATGTCGCGGGCGTAAATGAAATCATCATGGTTGTGCCCACGCCCGATGGCGTGCGCAATGCTTTGGTCTTGGCGGCGGCGTATATTGCGGGCGTGACCACGGTGTTCACGGTTGGTGGTGCACAAGCGGTGGCGGCGTTGGCGTACGGCACAGCGACTGTGCCGCGCGTGGATAAAATCGTCGGTCCAGGCAATGCCTTTGTCGCCGAAGCCAAACGCCGCGTGTTCGGCCAAGTGGGCATTGACATGATTGCAGGCCCATCCGAAATCCTCATCATTGCCGACGGCACGACCAGCCCCGATTGGGTGGCGATGGATTTATTCAGTCAGGCCGAGCACGACGAGCTCGCGCAGTCGATTTTGCTCTGCCCCGATGCCGATTATGTCGCACAAGTTCGCGCGTCCATCGACAAATTATTGCCCGACATGCCACGCCGCGGCGTGATTCGCACCTCTTTGGAAAATCGCGGCATGTTGATTGTCACGCGCAGCATGGATGAAGCGTGCGAGATCAGCAACACCATCGCGCCCGAACATTTGGAAATTTCCGCTGTGAACCCACATGTTTGGGTAGACAAAATCCGCCACGCGGGTGCAATTTTTATGGGTGCGTACACGAGCGAATCGCTCGGCGATTATTGCGCGGGCCCGAATCATGTGTTGCCCACCAGCGGCACCGCGCGGTTTTCATCACCGCTCGGCGTGTACGATTTTCAAAAACGCTCATCCATTATTCACGTGAGTGAAGCGGGCGCACAAACCCTCGGTCAAATCGCCTCAACGCTCGCGCATGGCGAAGGCTTGACCGCACATGCGCGGAGTGCGGAAATGCGGTTGAAATAACATACGCGCCATTCCCGCGCAGGCGGGAATCCAGTCAAATGCGCAGCATTTGTTGGGTGAAGTTTGGTCAGTTGAAGTCAACGTGCGCTTTGCGCCCCACTGGATTCCCGCCTGCGGGGGAATGACGATATTTTAAACAAGGCAAATCATGCAAAACAACGACATTTACACCGAACCCAATCCCATTGATTTCAACACCCTCGCCAACCTCGGCCCCCTCGCGCCGATGGCGGGCGTGTGGCAAGGCACGCGCGGTTTGGATGTCAAACCCAAAGCCGAAGGGCCGAAAAAACAAGCGTATGTCGAAAACATCACGCTGCAACCCATCGACCCGCAAACCAACGGCCCGCAACTGTTCTACGGCCTGCGCTACCACACCCACATCACCAAACCCGACAACGTCAAAACCTACCACGACCAAGTCGGCTACTGGCTGTGGGAGCCCGCCACGCAAACCATCATCCACACCCTCACCATCCCACGCGGACAAATCGTCATGGCCGTCGGTAAAGCCGCGCCCGACGCCCGCACATTTGAACTCATCGCCACCAACGACGACGTCAATTTCGGCATCCGCTCTGCCCCGTTTATCGAGGATAATTTCAAAACCGTCGAGTTCCGCATCACCGTCACCATCCACGACGACGGCACATGGGGCTACGAAGAAGACACCGTGATGATGATTAAAGGGCAAGACGAGCCGTTTCACCACACGGATAAAAACTTGTTGCATAAAGTCGCGGACGCAACGCCGAATCCGTTGGCAATATAAATAGGAGAAATATCATGGCTCGAATTGAAGGCTTTCGTGTACAAAACTTTAAAGCATTAAAAGATGTTACTTTAGGTCGATTGTATAATCAAAAGGATATTGCACCACTGGGTGATATGACTGTTGTGATTGGTAAAAATGGCGTGGGTAAAAGCACGTTGTTTGATGCTTTTGGTTTTTTGGCGGACTGTTTGATTTTTGATGTTGAAACGGCTTGTGATATGAAACAGCGTGGTGGCTTTGGTCGTTTGCGCTCCAAGGGTAGTAATGATCCGATAAAGTTTGATGTTTATTATCGTGAGGCTGGTAATGAACGACCTATTACCTATGAGCTTGAAATTGCATTAGACTCAAGCGGTAGACCGTTTATATCATCGGAGGTGCTTCGTCAGCGACGTAAAAATGCATCTCATGGAAGACCTTTTCCTTTTCTTAATTTAAAAAATGGGGTTGGTTCTGTTTGGGCGGGCGAAGATGCGCTATCTGACTCAGAGGTTGGTGAAGAAAATAGCAACAGTAGTTCGGTAGAGTTAACCGATTTGCGTCAGCTGGGGATTGCAACATTGGGTACACTCAAAGAGCATCCAAGGATTAAAAAATTTAGAGACTTCTTAAAAGGTTGGTATTTGTCATATTTTACGCCCGATGCCGCTCGTTCTTTACCAACGGCTGGACCGCAAAAACATTTGAATATTCATGGTGACAATCTTGGCAATGTGGTCCAGTTCATGGAGCGCGAGCATAAAGACAAATTTCAAAGTATTTTGAATCGAATTGCCAATAAAATCCCTAGTATTACCTCGATTAGTACTGAAGAAACCACGGATAAACGCTTGTTACTCAAATTTGATGATGGCTCAGCACAAGACCCGTTCTATGCGCAGCAAATGTCAGATGGCACTTTAAAAGTGTTTGCTTATTTATTGATGCTTGAAGACCCATCGCCGCCGCCATTTATTTGCATCGAAGAGCCTGAAAACGGTTTGTACCATAAATTATTGAATACATTGGTACAGGAGTTTCGTGAGCATGCACAAAATAAAAAAGGTTCACAAGTTTTTGTGACGACGCATCAGCCCTATTTGGTCGATGGTTTAGCACCTGAAGAGGTTTGGATTTTGGAGAAGCAACTTGATGGTTTCTCCAAAATAACGCGAGTGTCGGACATTCCCAATGTTAAAGAGTTGTATGAGCAGGAGTTGCCGCTCGGTGCGTTGTGGTACAGCGATTATCTGGAGGGCTAATTATGCATATCGAGTTTTTGGTTGAGGATGTGTCTGGCAAGGTGTTTTTAGAGCATATCCTAGGGAAATTTAATATTGGGACTTATAAGATTCATCCGTATAAAGGGGTGGGGAAACTACCGAAAAAAGGTTCTAGTGAAAAGTTGTTGACTAAACAACATGGACTGCTTTCAAATTTAAAAAAACTTCTCGAAGGCTATGGCAGGTCTTCGGCGGCGGATGTAGTTTTTGTTGTTTTTGATTCTGATGATAAAGACCCTGCTTTATTTGAGCGTGAATTGCAGACTTTTTATAGTGGGTTAAATCAACCCGCAGAAGCTATATTTTCTTTGGCGATAGAGGAAATGGAGGCTTGGTTGTTGGGCGATATGGAGGCGGTTATGGCGGCATACCCCAAAGCCAAAAGTCAAATTATTCAAAAATATCAACAGGATAGTGTTTGTGGAACTTGGGAGATATTGGCAAGAGCCTTAAATCATAAGCCTGAAAAATTAAAATGGCACGAAGCAGGGGCATTGAAGTCAGAGTGGGCAGATAAAATCACGCCATTGATGGTCCTTGATAACAATATTTCTCCCAGCTTTATAAAGTTTAGAGATGAACTTACTCGTATGGAGTCTTTAATATGATGGCTAACGCATTATCTTTATTTAACAACATCCGTCCCGAAATCCGCGCGATGTCCGCTTACCATGTCCCCGACGCGAGTGGTTTCATCAAACTCGACGCGATGGAGAATCCATACGTGTTGCCTGATGATCTAAAAGCCCAACTCGCACAGCGTTTGGCGGATGTGGCGTTGAATCGTTATCCTGTGCCGACGTACGACGTGTTGGCGCGGCGGTTGCGCGATTATGCGCAGATTGGCGATGCGTTTGGTTTGATGTTGGGCAATGGCTCGGATGAGTTGATTCATTTGTTGTCGATGGCGGTGTCAAAGTCTGGTGAAAAAGTCACGATTCTTGCGCCTGCGCCGAGTTTTGTGATGTATCGCATGTCGGCGTTGCTCAATCATGTGAATTATGTTGAGGTGGATTTGCGCAAAACCGAGCGCGATTTTCAACTCGATGTGCCTGCGATGGTGGCGGCGATTGAGTTGCATCGGCCTGCGCTGGTGTATTTGCCGTTTCCGAACAATCCGACGGGTTGCGAATTTGACCGCGCGGACATGTTGACGGTGATTGCGGCGGCGCGGGCGGTGAATGCGTTTGCGGTGGTGGATGAGGCGTATCAGCCGTTTGCCAATCACACGTGGATGAGCGAGTTGGCGGCGTTTGACAATCTGCTCGTGATGCGCACGGTGTCCAAACTCGGTTTGGCGGGCGTGCGTTTGGGTTATATGGCGGGGCGTTTGGATGTGATTAGCGAACTCGATAAGGTGCGTCCGCCGTATAATGTCAATGTGTTGACCGAGGCGACGGTGGATTTTGTGCTCGAACATGTGGCGGTGCTTGACGCGCAAGCGCAGCACATTTGTGCGACTCGTGCTGATTTGCTGGCGGCTTTGCAGCAAATGCGTGGTGTGACGGCGTTTGACAGCCATGCCAATTTTGTCTTGGCCGAGTTTGAGCGCGATGCGACCGAAGTGTTTGAAGCCCTCAAAGCACGCCATATTTTGGTCAAAAACATGAGCAAAGCGCACCCGATGCTGGCACAATGCCTGCGGTTGACGGTGGGCTCTGATGCTGAAAACCACAGTTTAATCAACGCTTTAAACGAAATTTTGCTTTAAAAACAAGGATGAATATGACCCACCGCACCGCAGAAGTCACCCGAAACACCTCCGAAACCCAAGTGCGCATTGCGCTCAATTTGGATGGCATGGGCGTGGCCAAACTCAACTCAGGCGTGCCTTTTCTCGATCACATGCTGGATCAAATTGCCCGTCATGGCTTGATTGATTTGGATGTGGTGGCGACGGGCGACACCCATATTGACGACCACCATACGGTGGAGGATGTGGGCATCACTTTGGGGCAGGCGATTGCTCAGGCGATTGGTGATAAGCGTGGCTTGACGCGTTATGGTCATGCGTATGTGCCGTTGGATGAGGCGTTGTCGCGCGTGGTGATTGATTTTTCGGGGCGGCCTGGGCTGGAGTTTCATGTGCCGTTCACGCGTGCGCGTGTGGGAAATTTTGATTTGGACTTGTCGATTGAGTTTTTCCGAGGCTTTGTCAATCACGCGGGCGTGAGTTTGCACATTGATAATTTGCGTGGTTTGAATGCGCACCATCAAATTGAAACGGTGTTTAAAGCTTTTGGCCGTGCGCTGCGCATGGCGTTGGCGATTGACCCACGCGCACCAGAGGCGATTGCATCGACGAAAGGCAGTTTGGTCGGCTAAGCTGGCTGGAATATTATGGATGCATTAAAAACTTTTATCGCCTTATTGGCGTTGGTCAATCCAATCGGTGTATTGCCGATGTACATCAGTTTGACCCAAGGGCATTCGGCCAAGGAAAATCAACGCACCATCCGTGCGGCGGCGTTGACTGTTGTGGCGGTGGTGACGGTGTGTACGTTGCTGGGTGAGAAAATCATTGCGTTTTTTGGCATCAGCACTGCGTCGTTGCAGGTGGCGGGTGGTTTGTTGATTTTGTTGATGTCTTTGAATATGTTGAATGCGCAGATGGGCGGTGCGCGCACGACGGTTGAGGAGCAGGATGAAGCCGAAAGCAAGGCGACTCTCGGTGTGGTGCCGTTGGGACTGCCATTGCTGACAGGACCTGGTGCGATCAGCACGGTGATTGTGTATGCGAATAAAGCACAGGGGCCGCGTGATTATGCCGTTTTGATTGGGTGCGGCGTGGCGTTGGCAGCGTTGGTGTGGTTGACTTTGCAGTTGGCTCAGCCGATTAACCGCATCATGGGGCGCTCGGGCATCAACATTGCGACGCGGATCATGGGCTTGTTGGTGTCTGCGGTGGCGGTGGAGTTCATTGTTGAGGGATTGAAAACCATGTTGCCTGTTTTGGCGGGTTGATTGGGCGGGCTGATCCCGTGGTGGTGTGGTGATGGATCGGTGTACCGATGTGCGCCGATGCAGTTATTTTTAAGTGAAGACACATGAGTACAGTAAGCACAGTAGCGATTTTAGATTATGGCATGGGCAATTTGCGCAGTGTGGCGCAGGCCATGCGCACGGCGGCGCCCGATGTGAATGTCATCATCACGGGTGAACCTGATCAAGTGCGTGCCGCAGATCGTTTGATTTTGCCCGGTCAAGGTGCGATGCCCGATTGTATGGCGAATTTGCGTTCAAGTGGCTTGTTGGAGGCGCTGAGCGAAGGCGCAAAAAACAAGCCGTTGCTGGGGGTGTGTGTGGGTGAGCAAATGTTGTTTGGTGCGGCGGAAGAAGGTCGCTCGCATGGTTTGGGTTGGTTGGATGGCTCGGTCGTGCGCTTCCGCTTGGATGATGCCGTCGATCACAATGGGGCGCGTTTGAAGGTGCCTCATATGGGCTGGAATCGAGTCAAACAAACGCGTGACCATGCGTTGTGGGCTGGCGTTCCAGATGAGGCGTATTTTTATTTTGTGCACAGTTATTATGTGCAGCCCAACGATGAGCTGTTGACCGTTGGCGTGAGCGATTATGGTCATTCATTTACCTGTGCGGTGGCACGTGATAATATTTTTGCCACACAGTTTCACCCTGAAAAAAGCGGTGTGTTTGGTTTGCAGGTGTATCGGAATTTTGCAAGCTGGATGCCCAATTAACTGCGCATGCCTTGTGCCTTCATTGCATGAAATGAGGCGCGGTGGGCTTTAGCGAGGCTGCTCAGGATGTTTGATTGCGTTTGTTTTTATCTTTATCTTTATCTTTATCTTAGAAAGTTAGACCATGTTGTTGATTCCAGCAATTGATTTAAAAGATGGCCAATGCGTGCGCTTGCAGCAAGGCGAAATGGATCGTGTGACCGTGTTTTCTGATGCGCCCGAACAAATGGCTGCGCATTGGGTGGCACAAGGGGCGCGTCGCTTGCATTTGGTCGATTTGAATGGTGCATTTGCGGGCAAGCCTGTGAACAAAGCGGCGATTCAAGCGATTTTAAAAACAGTGGGCGATGACATTCCCGTGCAAATCGGTGGCGGCATCCGTGATTTGGAGACCATTGAACGTTACCTTGACATGGGCATCACGTATGTCATCATTGGCACGGCAGCGGTAAAAAACCCTGGCTTTTTACAAGATGCATGCGTTGAGTTCGGTGGTCACATCATCGTGGGGCTGGATGCAAAAGATGGTAAAGCGGCGACCGATGGTTGGAGCAAAATCACAGGGCACGATGTCGGTGATTTGGCGAAAAAATACGAAGACTATGGGGTGAACAGCATCATCTACACCGACATTGGGCGTGATGGCATGTTGCAAGGCATCAACATCGAGGCGACGGTCAAGTTGGCTCAAGCATCGACGATTCCTGTGATTGCTTCGGGTGGTTTGTCCAATATGGCTGACATTGATGCCTTGTGTGGCGTGGTCGATGAAGGTGTGCAGGGCGTGATTTGCGGTCGTGCGATTTATTCGGGTGATTTGGACTTTGCCGCCGCGCAACGCCGAGCCGATGAGCTGATTGCTTAGCCATGTTTACCACTCATTTGGTCTGTGCGTTGCTGTCCCTGATCGTGGGGGCTTGGCAGTTGATGCAGGCCAAAGGCACGCCGCAGCATAAAACCATTGGGCGGTTTTGGCTCTTGTGCATGGCTGTGACATCACTGTCGTCGTTTTGGCTGCATGGCGTTGGTTATCGGTGGGGCTGGATTCATGTTTTATCGGTGTGGACGTTGTTTTGCTTGGTTTGCGCTTTGTATTTTGCCCGAACAAAAAACATCCGACGTCATCGCAAGTTCGTTGTCGGGGCGTATTGTGGGCTTGTTGGTGCGGGTGTGGCGGCTGTTTTAATGCCGGGGCGTGTGTTGAATGTGTGGCTTTTTGGATGAGCTGTTTCGGTGCAATACGATGTGGAACGGCATGCTCACCTTCTTTGAAATTATTTGTGATGGTCTGTGATTGAAACTATGTTAACAAAACGCATTATCCCTTGTCTCGATGTGAAAGATGGACGTGTTGTCAAAGGTGTTAATTTTGTCGGCTTGCGCGATGCGGGTGATCCTGTTGAAATCGCTAAACGTTATGACGCGCAGGGTGCGGATGAGGTGACCTTCTTGGACATCACGGCGACTTCTGATGACCGCGATTTGATTTTGCACATCATTGAGGCTGTGGCCGATCAGGTGTTCATTCCGCTCACAGTCGGCGGCGGCGTGCGTGCGGTGGCGGATGTGCGGCGATTGTTAAATGCGGGCGCAGACAAAGTGGGTATTAATTCAGCCGCGGTGAGCAATCCGCAGTTGGTGGCAGAAGCGGCGAGCAAGTATGGTTCACAGTGCATTGTTGTGGCGATTGATGCCAAGCGTGTGTCGCGCGATGGTGAGTTGCCCCGTTGGGAAATTTTCACACATGGTGGTCGCCAACCGACGGGCATTGATGCGGTTGAGTGGGCGGTGAAAATGAATGAACTGGGTGCTGGGGAGTTGTTGCTGACCAGCATGGACCGTGATGGCACACGCAGCGGCTTTGATTTGGCATTGACCCGCGCGGTGTCGGATGCTGTGAGCATTCCAGTGATTGCCTCTGGTGGTGTCGGTGGTTTACAAGATTTGGCCGATGGGATTTTGCAGGGGCATGCCGATGCGGTGTTGGCCGCGAGTATTTTTCACTTTGGGCAGCACACCGTGCAAGAAGCCAAAACCTTAATGGCTGCACAAGGCATCAGCGTGCGGATGTAATTCAGGGATTCATTGAGGTCTAATGAAAAACCGCAAAGGTTTGTTTTATTTAATAAAAAAGGCGTAAAATGTCAGTCATGTCGAATGTCGTGAATCGAATTGCATGGGATGAAAAAGGTCTGGTGCCCGTGATTGCGCAAGATGCCAACAGTGGCAATGTGTTGATGTTTGCGTGGATGAACCGTGAGGCACTGGAGCAAACTTTGATCTTGAAACGCGCGGTGTATTTTTCGCGCTCACGCAACCGTTTGTGGTTCAAAGGCGAAGAGTCGGGGCATGTGCAGCATGTGAAAGCAGTGCGCATGGATTGTGATCAGGACGTGTTGTTGTTGCTGGTGGAGCAGGTGGGTGGCATTGCATGCCACACGGGTCGCAACAATTGTTTTTTTGAAGAGTACGATTGGGACAAGCAAGATTGGCATGTGGTGGCGCCTGTCTTGAAAAATCCTGATGACATTTATAAGTCGTAACGTGTGCGCATGTCGCACTGTGCGCGTCGTTTAGGAGTTGGATTATGCAACATCGGGTAGATAGTGTCTTGAGCGAATTGGCGCGAATCATCGAGTCTCGCAAAGGCGGAAACACGGAAGCTTCATATGTGGCTCGGTTGTTCAATAAAGGTGAAGACACCATACTGAAAAAAGTGGGCGAAGAGTGCACTGAGGTGATCATTGCGGCCAAAGGTGGACATCCTTATCAAATCATTTATGAGACAGCCGACTTGCTATTTCACACCATGATCATGTTGTCTCACTATAATCTAAGTTTGGACGATGTGGTTCGTGAGCTGGCGCGTCGTGAAGGCATGTCGGGCTTGGAAGAGAAAGCATCGCGCAACGAGGCGCCACTTGAGCCATGACCGTGATGACCTGACGTTTAACGGTGTTTGATCGGTATTTAGTTGGTTGGTGTTTAGTGGGGGTTTTCTCAGTCATTGCTGAGTCGTGGGTAATTCAATGGAAATTGTAGGAGTGGGCATGGGCGCACATACGGATACTTGTATTTTTTGTAAAATTGTTGCGGGACAGATTCCTGCACGAAAAGTGTATGAGGACGATGAATTGATTGCTTTTCATGACATCAACCCTGCCGCACCGATCCATCTTCTGATCGTGCCTAAGACGCACATCGAAACATTGGCTGATGTGCGTCCGGCGGATGAGGCCATTTTAGGGCGCATGATGGCAATAGCGCCACGCTTGGCTTTTGAAAATGGTGCGCCCGCCATGCCTGATGGTGGTTTGCGCGTCATCATGAATGTCGGTCCTGGCGGTGGGCAAGAGGTGTATCACATCCACTTGCATGTGTTGGCGGGTGAGCCGCCTTGGCGAGGCTTTGCACAAGGCATTTAAGCTGGATGTCAATGGGGTGTTTTTTGGATGTACCCGTAGAATTAACTTTTTAATATTGGAATGAAAATGGGCAGTTTTGGCATCATGCATTGGTTAATCGTCTTGTTGGTTGTGGTTTTGGTGTTTGGCACCAAAAAGCTGCGCAACATGGGCAATGACCTTGGTTCGGCCGTGAAAGGGTTTAAAGACGGCATGAAGGGCGAGGACGAAGACACAAACAGCCATGCATCTGTAAACACAGCGCAAGCGGCAAAAGACGTGTCGCTGACGCATCAAGCCGATGGCAACAAAGTCATTGATGCGCAAGCACGTGATCGTCAGTCTTAATCGGTGACCGTGCGCTGTGTTTGATTTAGGACTCTCTAAACTCGCCGTGATCGGCGTGGTCGGTTTGATTGTGCTCGGCCCTGAGCGCTTACCCAAAGTGGCGCGTGTGGCTGGTACGTTATTTGGCCGTGCCCAACGCTATTTGCGCGATGTCAAAGACGAGGTGTCGCGTGAAATGTCGTTGGCGGAACTCAAAGACATGGGGCAGTCGGTCAGCGAACAGGTGGCCAGTGTGCAACATGACATCCAGCACACATGGCGTGAGGCAACGAATGATGTCTCGGGTCATGCCCATGCGATGGTGAACGATTTAAATGTGGGGGCATCGACTTCATATGCGCATGAGGGTGCATTGAACCGCATGCAGCCTTCATTGGCGCGTCGCACGGGACGGGCGCACTGGTCGGTCAAAACGGGACGCACGCCACAATGGTTTAAACAACACCATCAGATTCGCAGTCGATTGAGTTCCGAAGCGGCTCGCATGAGTAAACACCGTGCGTATGCCGCACACACGAAGCGAACCAAACCTTCTTTTTTTGAATAAATCACGTGTCAATGGCATGAGGTGTGTCAGATTCAAGCGGGTGAGACGCTGTACACCTCAAGGTTGCTTGGCCATCATCACCCGATCCTATTTATTCTTTGTTATTCCCTCTTTTTAGCCCTTCATGACCAACACCATCCTCCCTCCACCCAAACCACACGCTGATACCGAAGTTGATTCATTGACGGGGTGGATGTCGCATCTGGTCGAACTGCGTGAGCGCCTTGTTAAAAGCGCATTGGCGGTGCTGGTGGTGTTTCTTGTCTTGCTGTATTGGCGCAATGACATTTTCACGATGTTTTCCAAACCCATGATAGACAGTTTGCCCGAAGGGGCACGCATGATTTCGACGGAAGTGACTTCGAATTTTTTTGTACCGTTGAAATTTGTGCTGTGGGTGTCTTTTGTGCTGGCTTTACCCGTCGTCTTGCATCAAGTGTGGGCATTTGTGGCACCTGGTTTGTATCAGCATGAGAAACGATTGGTGATTCCCATCATTGCATCCAGCTATGTTTTGTTTTTGATTGGCTCGACATTTGCTTATTTGTTTGTGTTCCCGACGGTGTTTAAATTTATGGCTGCGCTCACGCCACTTGGGGTGGAAATGGCGACAGACATTGACAATTATTTGGGCTTTGGTTTGACCATGTTTTTGGCTTTTGGTTTGACTTTTGAAGTGCCTGTGGTGGTGATTGTTTTGGTTCGATTGGGCATTGTGACTTTGCCCCAATTGCGCAGCGCGCGCCCCTATGTGATTGTTGGCGCATTCATCGTTGCGGCGGTGGTGACGCCGCCCGATGTGGCTTCTCAGTTGTTGCTGGCAGTGCCTTTGGTGTTGTTGTATGAAGTGGGTTTGTTTTTTGCCCGCTGGGTGACGCCCAAAGAAGCATCAACAGGGCTGTCCGTTGAGTGAGGTCTGGTTTGATGTTTGGTGTGTTTGAACATGTATTGAGGTCTGGGTATGACATTTGCACTCATATTAAAAGCGGCATCGTTTGCTGCGGAAAAGCACAAGCAGCAATGGCGCAAAGACCTTGATGGTTCGCCGTACATCAACCACCCATTGGCTGTGGCCGCTTTTTTGACTGAAGTGGGTGGTGTTTCGGATGCGCATGTCATCTGCGCTGCATTATTGCATGACACGATTGAGGACACGCAGACCACGGTCGATGAGTTGATCTCACAGTTTGGTGATGCCATAGCCCGCATGGTGTTGGAGGTCAGCGATGATCCTGCATGGCCAAAAGCGGAGCGCAAGGCTTTACAACTGGCCAAAACGCGCACGCTCAGCCATGAAGCGCATTTGATTAAATTGGCCGATAAGTGGTGCAATGTGCGTGACATCATGCATGCAGCGCCAGTGTGTTGGAATGACGCCCAACAAGCCGAATATGTTCATTGGGCGGCGCAAGTGGTTGATGTGGCGCGCCCTGCCAATGCGGCCATGGCGTTGGCTTTTGATGCGTTGTATGCGCAATTTAAGTTGAATAAAGTGCGGGGAAGTTGAAAAATAATGTTTCTCGTCCCTTGAGTTAAAAACTGACTCAGAAACTGCATCAAAAACGGAATCAAAAACGGAATCAAAAACGGAATCAAAAAAATTATCAGGAAAACCCTTATAAAAATTGAACACAATCAAGTCAATGATTGGGAACACAAAATGGTTGAGAACACACCTTTACAGTGCTCATCCCTTGAATAAATCGATTTATTTTGATTTATTTTGATCTGTTTGAATCAGGTGGACTCATTCCACGTTTTTCCAAACCATGAGAGAAAATGAAAAAGGCATGAATCCATTTTTTATGTTTCTCTGAACACCATTTGTTTATCTTTATTTTTTAGAAAGTTCAGTATGTCTGTTGCACAACAATTCATTCAATTTGCCCTTCAGCAAAACGTTTTGCGTTTTGGAGCGTTCAAAACCAAAGCAGGTCGTTTGTCACCGTATTTTTTTAATGCGGGTTTGTTTTATGATGGCGCGAGTTTAAACCAGTTGGCGAACAGTTACGCCGACGTTTTATTGGCCAAACGCGCAGCAGGATTTGAGTTCGATGCTTTATTTGGCCCCGCGTACAAAGGCATCACATTGGCGGCTGCGACGGCGATGGTGTTGTCACAAAAAGGTGCGAACGTACCTTACGCGTACAATCGCAAAGAAGCAAAAGACCATGGTGAGGGCGGTACTTTGGTTGGGGCGCCATTGGCTGGACAGCGCGTGGTCATTGTTGACGATGTGATTTCAGCAGGCACATCGGTGCGTGAGTCGATGGACATGTTGCGTGCAGCGGGTGCGACCCCTGTGGCGGTGTTAATTGCTCTGGATCGCATGGAAAAGAGTGGCACTGCGGACAATGTGGGCGAGCACTCAGCGGTGCAAAACGTTGAAAAAGAGTATGGCTTACCTGTGTTTTCCATCGCCAATTTGGCTGATTTGATGGTCTATTTGGATGGCAATGACTCAACTGAGTTGATGGAATATCGCCCGCAAGTGGCGGCGTATCGTGCCAAATATGGTGTTTGATTGTGCTGTACGTTCCAATTGAATCATTCAACTGAATAAATAAAGACCAACATGTCAAATCATGCCGTCAATATCCTAAAAACAGAACTGTTGTCCGATAATTGGTACACGTTGAACAACGTCACATTTGAATTGCAAAAAGCCGATGGGACATGGGAAAGGCAATCCCGTGAGGCGTACGATCGAGGCAATGGGGCGACCATTTTGTTGTTCAATCGTGTTCAGAAGACGGTCATTTTAACCCGTCAGTTCCGCATGCCCACTTATTTGAATGGCAATGATGATGGCCTGTTGATCGAAACGTGTGCGGGTTTACTTGACCAAGATCATCCTGAAGTGGCGATTAAACGCGAAGCCGAAGAAGAAACGGGTTATCAACTCACACACGTCAGTAAAGTATTTGAAGCCTACATGTCACCAGGCTCCGTCACGGAGTTGATTCATTTTTTTATCGCGGAGTACGATGGCAGCATGAAGGTCAGCGAAGGTGGCGGCCACGCGCATGAGCAGGAAAACATCGAGGTGCTTGAGCTGCCTTTTTCTCATGCATTGGCCATGTTGGCCGATGGTCGGATTCGCGATGGAAAAACCATCATGCTGTTGCAGTATGCGCAGTTACATGACTTGCTGGGTTAAATGGATGCAAACAATATGGATTTTTTAATTAAAAATGGTCAGCCCAGTCCCCTTGGTGTCAGCATCGACGATTGGGGCATCAATGTCGCCGTGCTTGCGCCCAACGCAGCGGCGATTTATTTTTGTGTCTTTGATGTCAATGAGCACGAGGTGGCGCGGGTGCTCTTGCCCGCGCGAACGGGTGATGTGCATCATGTCAGCATCGGTGCGTTGGAGATTCCTTCGGCAGGCTTGTGGTACGGCTTGCGTGCGGAGGGTGAGTACAACCCCAGCGTGGGTTTGTTTTATGATCCCAATAAACTGTTGGTGGATCCCTACGCGATTGAGTTGAACCGTTCGTTTGTATACGATGAGGTGTTGTCTGAACCGAAATCGGCGGGTGTTGATACAGCACCTTGGGTGCCGAAAGCCATTTTTCGCCGTGAGCAAGCTGATGAAGGTGCCGGTCAGAATGATCAAAGCCACCTGCTGCGGTTTGATGCGATGCACCCCGTATCAACACCACCCCAGTTCATTTATGAGCTGTCGGTCAAAGCATTCACGCAGTTACATCCCGATGTGCCTGAACATGTGCGCGGTACGGTGGCCGCATTGCGCGAACCATGCGTCATTGAGCACTTGTTGACATTGGGTGTGGACACGCTTGAGCTGATGCCGATTGCGGCGTGGGTCAATGAGCGGCATTTGGTTCATTTGGGGTTGCACAATGCATGGGGTTACAATCCCGTGGCGATGATGGCGACTGAGCCACGACTGTGTCCAGGTGGCTGGCGTGAGTTGCGTGATACGGTGGCTGCATTGAAAGCGGTTGGCATTCAAGTGATCCTTGATGTTGTGTTCAATCACACGGGTGAAGGCGATGTATTTGGCCCCATTTTGTCGATGCGTGGTTTGGATAATCGATACTATTACAAACACAATGATGGTTTTCAACTCATCAACGACACAGGGTGTGGCAATACGATCGCTTGTGAGCGCGAGGGTGTGGTGCAATTGATGATGGACACCATGCGCCATTGGATATTAAAAACCGGGGTGGCGGGCTTTCGCTTTGATTTGGCAACGGTCATGGGGCGCTTACCGACGGGTTTTAGCAATCAAGCCCCGTTGTTGAGCATGATGAAAAATGACCCCTTGTTGTCTCAGGCGCTGTTGATTGCCGAGCCGTGGGATGTGGGGCCTGGCGGCTATCAATTGGGGCACTTTCAATCGCCGTGGCTGGAGTGGAATGACAAATACCGCGATGATGTCCGCCGCTATTGGCAAGGCCAGCCCAATGCGTTGGGCGGCTTGGCCACTCGTTTGTCGGGGTCGAGTGATGTGTTTGCGCACGATGGCCGCACACCCAAAGCCAGTGTGAATTTTATCGCCGCGCACGATGGGTTTTGCCTGCGGGATGTGGTGTCGTACAGCCACAAGTACAATCAAAACAATGGCGAACAAAACCGCGATGGCAGCAACGACAACCACAGTTGGAGCCATTGCGTCGAAGGTGAACTGCCTGATGATGCTGATCTTGTGGCCATTCAACAGTTGAAAGACAATCGCATGCAGGACATTCGTGCGTTGTTGACCATGCTGTTTGTTTCGCAAGGCACGGTGATGTTGACGGCAGGCGATGAGCTGGGTCGGACTCAGCGTGGCAATAACAATGCATATGCGCAAGACAATGAAGTCACATGGATTGATTGGGTGAATGCGGATCAATCATTGATTGGATTTGTGGGGGGATTATCTGCCTTGCGTCGGAGTTTAAGGACGCTGCATTTTGACCACTTCCTCACAGGTCAGATGGAGGGCGATGCGCGTTTGGCCGATGTGCATTGGTGGCGCACCGACGGACAGGAAATGCAAGTGGGTGATTGGTACAGTGGCAGCCGTTGCCTTGGTCTGTCCTTGTATCACGACGGTGAAAGTGTGTTGTTGTGGTTTAATGCGGGATTCGAGGCTGTTCCCCTGACTTTACCTGCGCCTCATGCGGGCTGTGAATGGCGATTGGCTTGTGACAGCCATACGGCACAACTGGGCGGCGATGTGGATGAAAAGGCCGCTGTGTTGGGTGGGCGAAGTGTGCAGGTGTGGTGTGAATTGTGCTGAGCTGAGCGAGCATTGAGAAAATGCAGTTGGCTGAGGTTCCGCGCCCGATTAAACGCCACTCAGTTGAGTGGCGTTTAATCATTTGTACTCCGGTTTTTTAGGCCTATTTGTGATTTTACTATTTGCTCAAACGTTTCGCATTTGCTTTCACGCGACTGCTGATGGGCTGAAGCCCTTTGTTCATCATGTTGAACTGAGAGGTCAACAGGTTTTGCCCTAAGCTTTGCATTTGTCCCATTGACATGGCTTTTGCGGGTGAAAAAGGTGTTGGCATTAAGCTCGGAACCATGCGGGTCAGTGCAGAAAACATGCTTTGCTGGGCTTGTACCGATGCCAAGCCCATTGCCCACCATGACTCATAAAATGCAGATACTTTTTCAAGGATCATTTTATTGAACTCTGGTTGGTCTTTCCCGTTTGGGCTGTAGCCAGGGGTCATCATTTGGCCGACGCGCTGGGCGATGACTTGAGGGGTTGATGTGGCGATGTCGAAGGCTTGGCGTTGTAAATGTTGTGCTTTACGGCTGTTCATGGTGTGGAGTCCTATTGAGGGGGCTTTATGTGATCCGAGGCCAATAACGTGATTGATGCATAAATGGTTGACATAAAGTGTGTGGTTTATAAGCATCGAGGCAAGCTCTCATTTGAGTGGCTGAGTGATTATCATGCCATATATAGTCACGTTTTGGTAAAATAGCGTTTTTTAAATGGCATTTGCATGGCAATTGAATGTAAATGCAGCCCTTTATTCTCTTCTGCGCGACACAATCTCATATGACTGCACGATTAAAACTCACGGGTATGACCAAAGCGTATGGCCGTATGCGAGCCAATGACGCTGTTTCTCTTGAGGTGAAACCCGGTGAAATCCATGCGGTGCTGGGCGAGAACGGTGCTGGTAAATCCACATTGATGAAAATGATTTATGGCGTGACCGCCCCAGACCATGGCGTGATTGAATGGAACGGTCAGGCGGTGACCATCAAAAGCCCAAAAGATGCACGGGCTTTGGGCATTGGCATGGTGTTCCAGCATTTTTCTTTGTTTGAGACGTTGACTGTTGTTGAAAACATTGCTTTGGCGATGGATGGCCACATCCCGATGGATGAGTTGTCCAAGCGCATTGTTGAGGTGTCTGAGCAATATGGTTTACCCATTGCACCACAGCGTTTGGTACACCACCTGTCTGTTGGTGAACGTCAGCGGGTTGAAATCGTTCGTTGTCTGTTGCAAAAGCCCAAATTGCTGATCATGGATGAGCCCACCTCTGTGTTGACCCCGCAGGCGGTTGAAACCTTGTTTCACACCTTGCGCCAGTTGGCGGCAGAAGGCTGCAGCATTGTGTACATCAGTCACAAACTCGATGAAATCCAATCCTTGTGCGACCGTGCGACCGTGTTGCGTCATGGCCAAGTCACGGGTGAATGTTCGCCTAAAAATGAAACAGTGGAACATTTGGCGCAAATGATGATTGGCCAGACGCTGCCGCAGTTTGAACACCGTCATGGGCCATTGGGCGAAGTGCGTTTGCAGGTGAATCAGTTATCGGTGCAAACGGACGATCCTTTTGGGGTGAGCTTGGCGGATGTGAGTTTTTCTGTGCATTCAGGTGAGATTTTGGGCATTGCAGGCATTTCGGGCAATGGGCAAGCCGAGTTGTTGGCCGCTTTATCGGGTGAGCGCACCAGTGCACCGAGCATGGTGCACATGTTGGGGCAGGATGCAGGGCATTTGCGCCCGATGCATCGCCGTCAGCTGGGGCTGGGTTTGTGTTTTGTGCCAGAAGAACGCTTGGGTAAAGGGGCGGTGCCTGCGATGAGTTTGGTTGATAACACCTTGCTCACGGCGTATTCCTCAGAGGAGGGCATGTTGAATAAAGGCATGATGCAAAAGCAAGTGATCCGTGATTTTGCCAAGCGCTGCATCAGCCGCTTCAAAGTCAAATGCGATGGCCCTGATGCCGTCGCCAGCAGTTTGTCGGGTGGCAATTTGCAAAAATTCATCATGGGTCGTGAAATCATGCTCGCACCCGCCTTGATGGTGGTGGCGCAGCCGACGTGGGGGGTGGACGTAGGAGCTGCTGCGTTTTTGCGCCAACAGCTGTTGGATTTGGCTGCACAAGGGGTGGCCATTGTGCTGTTGTCTGAGGAGCTTGAGGAGATTTTTCAAGTGGCGGATCGCATCGCGGTGTTGGCGCAAGGGCGATTATCACCTGCGGTGATGATTGACAGCACGACACCCGATCAAATTGGCGTGTGGATGTCGGGCTTGTTTGATGCAGGCACATCCCGTGCGCCATCCGACTCACAGGGGCATCAGGTGAATGTCGCTTGATGTCATCGATGCCATCGATGTGCAAATAAAGTGAATGAGCATAAGTGAATGAACATGGGTGAATGAACATAGGTGGTTGAGGAAAGCATGATTAAAATAACAGCATTGGAAAGACAACATGGGTTTATCGTTTAAATTGACACCACGCGACGTGCCGTCGGTCAAAATGCAAGTTTTGGTACCGATTATGGTGACGGCCTTGACGTTGTTGTCTGGTTTGGCTGTCTTTGTTGCGATTGGTGTGGACGTTGGTGATGCATTCACAGCGTACTTTATTGAGCCATTGTCTACCCTGAATGGGGTGGCGGAATGGTTGCTCAAAGCTTTGCCTTTGTGTTTGATTGCCTTGGGCTTGGCGGTGGCGTACCGAGCCAATGTGTGGAACATTGGTGCAGAAGGCCAATTGGTCATGGGCGGTGTTTTTGCCACCAGCACGATGGTGCTGTTGCAGGGCACGGTGCATTCGGGGGTGTTGGCGGTCATCATGGTGTTTGCGGGTGTGTTGGGTGGCATGCTGTGGGCGGGTTTGGCCGCATGGATGCGCACGCGCTTCAATGCGAATGAAATTTTAACCACTTTGATGTTGGTGTATGTGGCGCAAAGTGTCTTGCAATACGTGCTGGTGGGCTCCGCCGCTAGCACCGCTGTTTTACAAGATCCGAATGGTGCTGGTTTTCCGCAGTCCGCCACATTTCCGTTGGAGGCCACTTTGCCTTTATTGGCCTCATGGATGACGCTGTTTGAGGGCACCCGTTTGCATGTGGGGATTTTTCTGTTGTTTTTGATTGTGCCCGCCTTTTGGGTGCTGATGAACAAAAGCTTCATTGGTTATCAAATGCGTGTGGCGGGTTTAGCACCTGCTGCGGCCAATTATGCGGGGTTTAGTGGAAAGCGTTTGGTGTGGTTGGTGATGCTCATCAGTGGCGCAATGGCGGGCTTGGCGGGTGCGCTGGAATTGGTCGGACCTGTGGGTCAGTTACAAGACTCTTGGCGGCCTGGCTATGGTTTCACTGCAATCATTGTGGCTTTTCTTGGGCGTTTGAATCCGATCGGCATTGTGCTGGCATCTTTGTTGATGGCATTGTTGATGCTGGGGGGGGAGGCGTTGCAATTGGCGATGTCATTGCCCAAATCGGTCAGCAGTTTGTTTCAAGGCCTGCTGTTGATTTTTCTGTTGGGGGCAGATGTGTTGGTGAACTACCGTGTGAGTAAAAAATAATGGACATTTTTTTAACCAGTTTGATTGCCAGCGTGTTGCTCGCCGCCATGCCGTTGGTGTTGGCGGGCATGGGCGAATTGATCACCGAAAAAGCAGGTGTGCTCAATTTGGGTGTGGAAGGCATGATGTTGATGGGCGCCGTGTCGTCCTTTGCCGTCGCGTTGTGGTCTGGCTCGGCGTGGCTGGGGGTGCTCGCGGGCGTGTGCGTGGGGATGTTGTTTGCGGCTTTATTTGCCTTTTTAGTGGTGCGTTTATTGACCAATCAAGTGGCAACGGGTTTGGCTTTGACCATTTTGACCACAGGTTTGTCGGCTTTGCTGGGGATTAAGTTTGTTGGGCAATCTGTGACGGGTTTCACCGCCTTGCCGATTCCTTTTTTAGCCGATGTCCCTGTGCTTGGTGAGGTGTTTAAGCAATCGTTGTTGGCCTATCTGTCGATTGCATTGGTGGTGTTTTTGGCGTGGTGGTTGTATCACACCCCATCGGGTTTGTTGCTGCGCGCGGTGGGTGAGTCACCCAATTCAGCCCATGCGATTGGTTTTGATGTGGTCAAGGTGCGTTATGGCGCAACAATTTTGGGGGGTGCGCTGTCGGGGTTAGCGGGGGCATTCATTTCACTGGTGCAGTTCAAAGCATGGCAAGAGGGCATCACAGGCGGCGTCGGCTGGATTGCGGTGGCTTTGGTGGTGTTTGCAACATGGCACCCGAGCCGCTTGATTTTTGGTGCACTCCTGTTTGGCTTGATGCGCTCGATGGGTTTTGCCGTGCAGGCGGCCAATGCTTCGGTGCAAGACATTTTGGATCACAGCGCTTCATTCGCAAGTGGTGTGCTTGGGTTTTTGACCAATGCACAG
Organism: Ephemeroptericola cinctiostellae; assembly: GCF_003339525.1. Taxonomy (GTDB): domain Bacteria; phylum Pseudomonadota; class Gammaproteobacteria; order Burkholderiales; family Burkholderiaceae; genus Hydromonas; species Hydromonas cinctiostellae. Next base: position 678,252 of record NZ_CP031124.1, read on the forward strand.
GTGTTGAATGCGCTGCCTTATATGGCCACTGTGGTGATTCTGTGCTGGATTTCGCGCGATTGGCAAAAAATTAAATTGAATGCACCCGCATCATTGGGGCAACCTTACAATGGTTGATTGAAAATGTGTTGGTGTTCACGCTGTGGATGTTTTTAAATTTTAAACGTTACTTGAAAGGTAAACGATATGTTACGTAAAACCCTAAGCTTTGCTGTGGCGACTTTGGCGGCGGCAACTTTAATCGCATGCGGTGGCAAGAAAGAAGAAAGCAAACCCGCAGCTGCACCCGCAGCCGATGCCAAGCCTGCTGCGGCTGGTGCAAAAGAAGTCAATGTGGGCTTCATCTATGTGGGCCCTGTCGGTGATGGTGGTTGGACGTTCGCACATGACAATGGTCGGAAAGCGATGATCGAAAATTTAGCCAAAGAGGGCATCACGGTCAAAACCACACAAGTCGAAAGTGTGCCTGAAGGCGCGGATGCAGAGCGTGTGATTCGCGATTTGGTCGCTAAAGGCAACCAAATCGTCTTCACCACATCTTTCGGCTACATGGATTCAACATTGAAAGTGGCTCAGAGCTCACCCAAAACATATTTTTACCATGCGACAGGTTATAAAAACGCGCCCAACATGGGCACTTACGAAGCACGCACGTATGAAGGCGCATACTTGGCCGGTGTGACCGCTGGTAAAATGAGTAAAACAGGTGTACTCGGTTTTGTGGCTTCGATTCAGATTCCTGAAGTGATTCGTAACATCGATGCCTTCACTTTGGGTGCGCGCAGCGTCAATCCAGCGATCAAAACCAAAGTGGTCTTTACGGGCTCATGGTTTGACATGAACAAAGAACGTGCCGCCGCAGAAACTTTGATTGGCCAAGGTGCGGACGTCTTGATGCAAAACACAGACTCGTCAGCCGTGCTTAAAACAGCTGAAGAAAAAGGCAAAATGGCGTTCGGCTGGGACTCAGACATGAGTGCCTACGGCCCCAAAGCGGCATTGGCATCGTCGGTCATCAAGTGGGGCGATTTTTATACCAAAGCGGTTAAAGGCGTGGTGGATGGCAAATTCAACAATGCCAACCAATGGAAAGGCGTTGCAGATGGCTGGGTGGATTTGGTCAGTATGAACGCATCCGTACCCGCAGATGTCAAAACGTTTGTTGATGGCAAAAAATCCGAGCTTGCTAAAGGTGGCAAAGTGTTTGTCGGCCCCATCAAAGATCAATCAGGTGCAGAAAAAGTAGCCAAAGGTGCTGAATTGAGCGATGCCGATTTGAGTAAACTTGACTGGCTGGTCGAAGGTGTTGAAGCGAAATTGAAATAATTGATGTTCATCGTTTAGCCTCAATTCATTGCTTGTTCAATGTTAAAAAAACCACCGACAGGTGGTTTTTTTATGAGACATCCTTTACCCGTCATTGGCAATTGATGACGCCCGTCGTTGACATGCTTGAGGGAATCAACCCCATTCGGGTCATAAAGCATTCAACCGCAAGTGTGCATTGATGGTTTTTAAAGTAGTAAAGCATGTGTTGATGATGCCGTTGAACTCGAAGCGGATGGACTCACAAGGCATCCATGTGATGCATTCAGGGCAATTGACTTGGCTCAATACTCACACTCAATGCATGGATTTCATGACCCAGCGCTTTGACGAGGGGCATTGCAATGCCCCTGATTTTTAAAGTGTTCAACCCATGTCAATCTCGGCTTGCTCACACAATGTGCTGTATAACTGTAAGACGGATGGAGGGCAGTGTTTTTGTAGGTCATCTAAGGTGACCATTTGGTGATGCCTGTAACTGGGTTTGATGAGGGTTTGTAATGTGGATTCTTTTATTTTCTGTGCCTCCCAACCCAGAAAGCGCGTGAGTCGGAGCAGCTCTTTTTGAGGGTCAATAAACCAGGAGTCGTAATGGGTCACGACAAAAGATCCTGCGTGCACGTTATTCAGCAGGTTGCGGTTGTATCGCTCCCATAAATCTAAACCAAAGGGTAAAGAGTTGTTGTTGCGTGCACGAATCGACTGCGCCACTGCGAGAGGATTGCGCACGCAGATGACATGCTTCATGTCTGGCATTAAAGAGTGCCAAAAAGGCAGAAAAAAACATGTCCGTGGATCTTTCCAGCCCCATGCTTGATGTTTGTTTTGCTCTGAACTGATTTTTTTACATGTGCTGATTGCTCGGGATCTCAAATCAGACATCGATTCGGCATGCTGCCAATTGTCTGAAAATGTGGGCTCGAAGTCCCAGCCGCCATGATGCTGTTGCAGTAATGCATTGTGAATCCAAACAATATCCAAATGTTCATAAAAACCATCGGGGTTGTCAGGCTTTGCGGGCATGAGTTTTTCTTCAGAGCCAAGCCACAGGCCCGCATGAGCGAGCAGTTGAGTGACCATTGATGTGCCTGATCTGTGCATGCCCGTAATCACTGTTGCGGGTACCAATTTGAAGTCTGTGAAAGACATCTTTTCTCCCTGTTTTTACTGCATAGCCCATGCTGCGATGTGATCCGCAATGGTTTTTCGGGTTGCCGTTGTGATTGGATGAACTTTATCTGGCAAGTAATCCGTGAGGTTTTGTGATTGAATATTTAAATCAGTGGTTAGATTGAAAAAAGGCAGGTGCCACTGTTGTGCCAGGCGATAGATTGCGGTGTTGATGTTTGCAATGGAGCCATCATTTCGGCCGCCCGTCCATTCTGTTGGTGGGGTCATGAGAATGAGTGTGGGTTGCGCACCACCGTAGCGTGCATGCATATGGTAAATGTCATTGATGATGAGGTTGTAAGCATCAAAAAATTTTGATTTGTCATATGTGACCATGTGACTGTGGCCGAGATCTTGCCCTTTAAAATGGCTTGAATCGAGGTTAATGGTCGCCACATCGCCAGTTATTTGTTGAATTTCTCCCGTCCAGAAATCCATTTGAGGGATGCTGGGCGTTCTTAGTGTGATGTCATCGTTGACCTGCAGTTTGTGATCCTGTGGGAGTTTGATTTTGGTTGTGAAGCCTTTTGTGATGGACAGCACTTCTATGGACGATGGGGTTAGCGTGCCCAAAGCACTTTCACGGTCTTTGGGGTTGATGGTTCGGTCGTTGTGCCCGTGATCGATGACAACCACATCGTAAGGCGATTGCTCCCAAAAAGAGTTAATTCGATATTCGTAACTCATTTGTATGGGATTGGTGGCCTTTTTACACGAGAGGTCATAGCTGCTGCTTCCATCGTCAGGGCGTGCGGCTTGTATTTTTTCTGAAAGCTCTCGGTAGGTTGCAGACAAGCCTTTGGGGGTGTTCCATGCTTGTGCACAAGACTCATCGACATCCTTTTCAAACCATCGGATGTGGCTGCCTGAGAACGCATTGTTCGTCACAGTACAGCCCATGTGTTTACAAAACTGTTCTGGATAGCCGTCAATCCCGACCCCTTGGTGTGGGATCGATGTGCCCAGCCACAACACCCGTTTGCCGGACCAATTGATGTGTGGCGGGGGGCTGCTTATGAGCGCGTCATGGGCTGTGGGTGTTTCAATTGCAAAGCTTGTGTCGTAAGGTAAGGGAATCAATAAAAAAAAGAACAGTCCTTTTTTTGCGCATGATTGGCTGATTGCCCCCAAAATGCTTGATTTCATTGCATACCCCTTGTTTAACAACTTAACGTTTAAGAAAAGCATGCACACGATCTGAATGGTGATCATAAAGTGCATAGTAGGCTTCGACCAGTTCGGGTAGCTGATAGCGGTATGGGCCACTGTACTTGATTGGTCCATCCGTGGGCTGCTCAAACTTTAAGCCTTGATAATACGCCACTTCTGTGCACTCAAGTTGAAGGTGGGCGTGCGAATAAGCATTGGATGGCAGTTGAAAAGGTCCCAAATATTCGGGCCGTTTTGCAAGATTCACCTCTGGCTTCGGAAAGCCAAGTTGAGTCACAATGCGTTTGGCATATTCAATCAACAAGTCATTGACGGGGTGATTCATCACATGGAACAGTTTGCTCACTGACTGGTGCTGTTCAATGAAATCAACAATCGGAATAGACGTTTCAGCCTCTCTTCGCTTTAACTCAAGCAGCGACTGTTCGGGGACCCCGGTAAAAAATGCTTGGTTATATTCGACACTTAAACAGTTTCTGATGCAGTCATCGATGCCAATGCCATCGCCCCATGATTGGACAATGCTTTTTAAATGGTAGTCTCCCAAGGGGCCACCCAATGTGCCCCCTTGTAACCTGAGGTACATGATCTCAGGGTTGTAGCCCGCATAATAAAGGTTCACTATGGACATGACTTTGTCGCCATATTGTTCACGCAAGCGATTCGTTGTCACAAATTGACAAGGGTAGTTTGTCGCAACCTGCTGGGCAATGATGACATCCGCAGCTGTTAAGGCTTCTGAATATTCCGCCTCTTGTTCATCTTTGATGAGGTGGACAATGCCCATTGAGGAAACCTCAATGTCAGGCTGAATTTCTGTCAGCAAGGTCGCAAGTGGACGTGCTTGGCAGTTGGCGAGAATCGCAACTTTCATATGGTGTCCTATTGTTTCAAACCATGACGTAAATAATCATTTAAGTCATCAGGCGTGCCTATGCCATGCATGCTTTTAAATGGAATGTTGTAAATGCCTATTTTTTTACCTTCGTTTATGGCGTAGTTGTAAGTGGGGCAGGTATAAAATTCATTATTGACCCGATCATTTTCAACCACCATATCAATGGTCGCATTTACAAAGTCACTGCCTTTGGTGTAAAAGTAAATGCCAACAGTGGCATACTGTGAAATGACTTTTTTTTCTTTAACTTCAGTCACCAAGCCGTTGTCATCTGTTTTTGCAAAAGACCACTTTGGATCCTTGTGTTCATCAATGAATGTGAGGATGGAGCCATCAAGGTGACGTTCTTGGCAATCGCTGATGAAATCACCGATGTTGATGTCAACAATCTGGTCTGAATTTGCAATTAGTAACGGGGCATCATTGTTAATGTACTTTCGAGCGTACAGCACAGTACATGCAGTTCCTTCGGTTAGCTTTTCAACGGGCACAAAAACAGCATTAAATTCTGCTTCGATTTGCTGGACGAGGTCTTTTTCTCTATCCATGTGCTCTTTGCGTGCGATTAAAACATATCGAGCATTTGGGTGAGCCAAATTCTCTAGCACCCGTGTGATCATCGGCTTTCCAGCAACATCAATAAATGGTTTTGGTTTTTCGTAGCCTGCGCTTGCGAATCGGCTGCCTTGGCCTGCCATTGGAATTACGATGTTAATCATTTGTTTAATTCTCCTAAATATTTGTCGTTGTTGGCTCCTGGAAACTTAACCACTGTGCATACTGTGTTTTCTAAGGCTTCAAAATCGGTTGATTCGCCAGGTTCGATGACAATAATGTCGCCCTTCGAGTATTCTAATCCATTCATTTTTACTCGGCCGCTGACGACGACGGTGATTTCAGTTGCTATTTTATGGTAATGCCTGCCTTCAGAGTCACCTTTGAGGTACTCTTTCACCGCGACTTCCACATCATTGGTTGCTAACAATGTGGGGGTAAAGTTACCCACAAACCATCCTTTAACCATGTCATTTAGTGTTGCTGTTTTCATTTTGGAATGTCCAAGTAAGCACGAAGTTCGATCATTTGTCCCATGTCATTCCAGTCTATGATGTCTGTACCCGTTAGGACTTGATGATCAAGTGTTAATACAAACTCAATAATTGTCGTCATGTGATCTTGATAAATATTTTTGGCAACAAAACTTAGTTGTGTACAAGAGTTGAAAATATTTAAAATGGCTGAAAGTGCATCCTGTTTGCCCTGTATGCGTTTGACAACAGGATCTTCCAAAACAAAATCATGGGTCAATAGTTTTGCAATGCCATCAATGTCTTTGGCATTGAACAGCGCAATGTACTGTTGCGTGAGTTGGATTGACATTATTGTTGGTCTCTTTCAAATTCATGTATTTTTGAAGGGGTGTAAAAAGTATGATAACGGTCGTTGGGGATTGAATAAGTGGTCATTTTATTGTCGCTGAGTACCATTTCATTGACAACGGGGGCAATGAAAAAATGGCCATTGACGCTGGCATCTTTTTTAATCATCTGCATCGCTGAGCTCACAAAATCACGCCCTTGTGAGAAATAGTAAAAGCCCGCAATTGCATTTTTACTGATGGGGCGCTTCTCGGATGTTTCTGTGATTGTGCCTTTAGAGTCAATGCGTGCATAGGACCACCTAGGATGTATCGATTCAAAGCATACAACGCCGCCTGAGTGGGTCTCGAAATGTTTAATGGCGTCTTTCAGGTCAACATCAAATATTTGGTCTGCATTCGAGATAATCAATGGGGTGGCATTGTTGATGTGTTCGATTGCCAATAAGGCGCTGCATGCGGCACCCCTTGTTTCACGGTTGATTTTAATGATTGTGCAAGTATGATTGGTCAGTAAACCCAAGATATTGTCTAAATGAAATTTTTTACAATCATCCTCATTAATTATAAAAATAAATTGAACCTCGTCTGCAATTTTTGATAAATTATTCAAAACATGCTCAATCATGGTTTTTCCATTGAATTCAATCAAGAATCGTGGATAAGGATATTCACTTTCTGGGAAAAACTGATTTTTTGCAGCCATTGGAATTAAAATGTTGATCATTGTGCTGCCCCTTCAAATGTGCGGATATGATGTTGTATGTTGTCATAATTGACATCTTCTACCGCATTAACAATCATGACATGAGCACCGCTGGCTCGAGCCGCTTTAATGCCATTTTCATTGTCTTCAACAATCATGCATTCGCTTGGAGTCAAGCCCATCTTGGCGATTGCTTTGTTATACATCTCAGGATTTGGTTTGCCGTGCGTTACATCTTGATTTGAAACATAAAAATCAAGGTATTTATCAAGAGACGCTTTTTGCATCATGATTTCAATTGTATTCAGAATGGAGTTGGAGCATACCGCCATCCGGTAACCTTCTGTTTGAAGTTTCGATAATGCATACTCATGATAAAACCTTGGCTTACATTGAGCGTATACAATCTCCATGGTGTATTGTTGCTTCATGTCATTGATGAAGTTGTGCAGTCCAATGGGTAAGCCTCTTTCCATTGTCAGCATTTCAAGCTTTTTCTTGGTTGGAAGCCCATCATAGGTAATCAAGTGATCGTAACGGCTGATTTCCATACCAAAAAGCTGCAATGCATTGTTAAGCGCTTCATAGTGCCAATCTTTTGCTTCAATTAGAACCCCGTCCATATCAAATAAAACGGCTTTAATTTTAGTCATTAAAAAACTCCTCTGCTGTTTCTGGAAAATCTGTGCAAATCATTAAATTGTTAATTCCTAGTTTTTTTTCAATTTTTTTGTAAGAGGCCCACTCTTCTATGTAATCGCGCTTATGCAAATCGGGTGATACGATGCACATGTGTTTGCCGTGATTGATGTGTGAGCTAATTGTATTCTCAGTGATCCAATGAGAGTGGAACTCATCCAGCCAAACCCCCGATGCTTCTTTATAGAAAGAGGGGCTGGTTTCATACTCACTTTCACGGGTGTATGTGTTTATGTTGTGCTTTAGGTATTGCAATCCATCGGGGACGGACATGTCAAATACAAAATAGTTTTCAATGTTGAATAGGCTCAACATGTCTTTTAACTTCTGTTGCAAGCCATCTGATTTGATGTTTAACGCAAGAGGGGCGGTGCAGCCATGTTTATTATAAATTTCGAAAAAAGACGAGGCTTGTAGGCAGGAGCTGTTCGCGATGTCGTGAGAAATGACCAATTCGCCATTGAAATCGCGGAGGTCTGTTTCAGTCCCAAAGCCCAAGGAAAATGACCTCTCAAATGCAATGGCTTGGTTCTTTTCAGATTCATTTTTCCAATAGCCTCTGTGCGAAAGTACTTTCATTTATTTCTCCAAAATCAAATCTTTTTGTACGGCAGAAAGCAGAAGTCGGTCAACATCATCCATTCTGTTTGCCGAGTCAATCTGTAAACATTTTAATATGTCGGTTGCAGGTAACGTTAAGTTTATCAGTGGCGGGAATGTCATGTTGTCGATTCGACCGATTGACTTTCCGGACATCCATAACCGATATGCAATCGAGCTGTGGGGGCGTAAGGGTAGGCCGCCAGGTAAATGTTGGGCTTTAAAAAACTCTGCACTTTTCCAAGATGAGGTGTAAATGTCCATGGTTTCTTTCGAACCCAACGCAAATTGATCCCCAACAACCATTTTAACCGTTGAGTGCAGCCTCAATCCACCATCAAGAAAAACATGGTTGTGCTTTGCTGATGATAAAACCTGCTCCCAATCAATCGCAGCGGTGCAGTGTATGGGTCTATCTGGACGAATTCGAATCACATAGTCGTAATCGGATGTTTGCATGGCCAACTCATGGCAAGCATGCATTTTATAATACATTTTTTGAAAGTTATTTAATGTTGAAAATGGAGGTTGGCTGTCGTCTTCGATAACCACATGTTCCGTGCCATAAAAGTTGCGTAAGCCATCGGGTGAGGCCTGTGTGGGGTCCTTGAGCTTTGCGAATAACGATGGATATTTTGTTTTCATGCCATTAAGGTCTGTTGCCATCAGTGCATTTTTATAGGCATCAGAAAAACAGCTTGGAAATACGCGTTGTGCATGCGACAGAATCGGCTCTCTGTAGCCACCAACATCCAGCCATGTGTGGACAAAGATGTCGGGAGAGAGGTCCTTGATGAGGGTGTCTTTTAAACTTTGAAATGCTTGTTGATAGCCTCGCAATTGACCTGAAATACAAAGAGCAATTCGAGGTTTTTTAGGGCTTGGAGGTGCAGAAGAGGCTGATAATAGATTGTCAAAATTAAATGCAGACAAGTGTTTATTCACCAAATGAAAGGATGCTGCTTTTGCTTTGTCAAATGGTGGTTTCATCTCATCTTCAGACTGAGCGAGTTGATTGAGTAAGGTGGTTGCCTGATGTCTTGTCAGTTTTTGTTGGTGGATGTCATTTAATATTAAAAGGCTAAAAATGTTTTCGGTTGAGTGCTGCTTGTTTTGATTGAAGCATTCGAACACAACGTCATAACCAAACAATTCTTTAGCTGAGTTGTGAAATACACAAACTTCTTCAAAAGTATAGCTGTTGAGGTTGTCAGTCAAAAAGCACTGGGCTTGCTCTTTCCAGTCATCCAGTTGCAGTAAAAAAATGATTTGGCACAGATTTTTGCTTAAGGGGCGCTGTTCCAATTGGGCTCGGGTGAGCTTTGCCAATGACGGTTGAATGGTGTTGAAATGCGAGCGGTTGACGATTTTTAGCTCTTCAATGACCGAGGGGGTCTCTTCTGCTTCCAAGAGATAGGATATGGACTCAGGCATTTCGATTGCATCGGGCATGTAAACAAATGCTTTTGCGATTTTGATCTGATTGCTGTGCTCAACCGAGTGTTGTCTCAGCAATTCCCAAGCAGCAAGGGCTTTTGCCCATTTATTGCTTGCAATGGTGCTTTTGACGTACATGCTGAGTAATTCTGGGTTGGGTTCAGGTGATGAGGCCGTGTTTTCTAAGAGGTTTTCTAATTGCGAATATTGTTTTTCTTGCATTAAGCGAGCTGCTTGCTCATAAATGTCACTCATGTGGCTCACCTGTTGAATTGTATGTCATGAATTAAATCAGTGTGTGGTCGTAAAGTATGGTGTAAAGATACATGGCTATTGGGTTAAACAAGTGCTGTGTGCTGAGCCCACACGTATGCGGCTTGAGTCGCTTGCCATGTTTTCTGTTGAGTCAAAAGCACGAACCTCCAGCGTGTGTGTTCCTGTGCTGACTTGATCAGGATTTAGCTTGATGACATAGGGGTACGTGTTTGTCGTGCTCACCCGTTGTTTATCTAAATAGAATTCTATTCGATTGATTGTGTTGCTGTTGTCGCTGGCTGACACGTAGATGGGGGTTTCACCAGAGAGCAGGGCACATTCCAGAGGTGAGGTGATGACGACATGAGGAGGGGTCGTGTCTCTTTTTGATGATGGCTGTGGATTGATGCCATTGTTCGTTTTGCGCAGTGCACCAATTAAGTCGTTTGCAATTCCTGGCTCAAGGCTGTAGGCGTCATTTTTTGTCGCATGCGGTTGGTACGTGTTTTTTTGATACAGTTCCCAAACCCACATGGCACTGTATGGGATGTTAAGCGCAGTGATGCGATCCATCATTTGGATGGTGTAGGCATCTGGATTTGCTTGAAAGCTTGTGTCGCCAAATTCGCCGACAAACAAAGGTTTTCCAATGGCATCTGCATATTGTTTTGTCAATGTTAAAAGGTCTGTCACATTTCTTTGGCCAAAACGCACGTTGTTCGTGTTGTTATATAAATGCACGCTGATGATGTCGCTATGGGCATTGACATCTTCTAAATTTTTCTTAAACTGTGCCGCAGAATCGCTTTTAAAATCGGTTTTTCCTGTCAGCCATTCAGGTGCTGTACGCATGTGCTCGGCCGCAGGACGTGGGATGGAAAACCCAGATGATATGGGGTGGGTTGTGTCCAGTTGATGAATGGTATGAGCCACATTGCGAGTGAACTCGATCATTTCATCGGTTGTGAAATTGGCTTTGGGTGCGCACAGTTCATTGGCGCTCTCTGTTTTGCAACGGGCGACATTGTCGAGATCCGCCAGATTGTTGAGCTCATTTGAAATTTCATAGAACAAAATGGTTTTTCGCCCTTTGTAACGCTCTATAAATTGAGTCATGTAACGTTGAGCCAAGCGGTACGATTGAGAGTTTGGATTGGTCAGCAGGTCATGGGCTGTTTCGTTGACCATGGCTGGAAATTGATGAATGTTCCAAAAAAAAGTAAAAATGCCTTGAATGTTGGCTTTGTCTAAATCATTCATCATGTCATCCATGTGCGACCAATACGTTTGTGGGTCGCTGATCCATGAGCTCAGATCGCTGGGACGGTTGTAGGCGGAGGGTGCGAATCCTGTGATGGCGATTCGCATGTATGTCACTTGGGCGTCTTGGGCATCGGCAATGGCTTTTTTGGCCATGGCGGTGGTCACTTTTCTGTAGTTGTCGCTGCCATCGCCACCGCTGGCTTTTCCTGTGTATTGCATGGCTAAATCGAACTTGTTCAGTCCGATGCCCATACTTTTGGCTTCTGTTGAGGTGTGCCAAAAGGGGATAAGCAAGCACACCCCCAAAAGTGCTTTGATTGTTGCACTTTTGAGGTGAGCGGAGATGGAGTCAATGTTCAGGTGTTTCATTGGCGATGCTTTTTGCGAGCGCTGCGTTATACAGTGCCATGTCGGCTTCGTTGGCGATCAATAGTTTTTGAAACACTTCGTCCCCGATTTGGGACTTGATTTCAGCAATACGTGCCTCAATGGGCTGAGAAAGATCCCGGGACACATTTTTTTCAACGGGCTTCAAGTTCATGTTGCTGAAGCCTTTTGTTTCTAGCCATGCATCGAGTTGAGTGAGTGAGTCGCCAAACCGTTCGACAATACCAACAAACGGCAGTTGTTCGATCGCACGCAGCGCACGAGTCAGGTCGTCCCCAGTGTTTGTTGGAAACATTCTGGCGAAGTTTGCGACATGGAAGTTGCGGCATTGGAAATCGTGTGGGAGGGACAGCCGTGTCTCAATGTAGCCTGCAAGCGTTGTGTTGCGAGCCAAAACAGAGCCAAAGCCGTTGCTGCCTTGTTTGCGTTCAAAGCTGTATGCTGATGCAATGCGATCCAGCGGATGGCGCACAAAAATGACGGGCAGCACTTCAGTTTGTGCCACTTGAGCGGTCGGTAGGTGGGCTGTGTGCGATGAAAAGCACAATGCCTCGGGGTTGGACTCGATCCAACTTTTGACTTCTTGTCGGTTAATGGCATGCTGACCTGAGAATTCTTGGGTGACCCATTTGTCTTTAAAATAGTCAATCAATAAGGCGTCAAGTGATGTGCCTGCATTTTTAAACAGGTGATAGTGAAAAATAACAGTGCGTTTTCCTGCTTGGTGTTCCATGTTGTCCTCAATAAATGTTAAGCGCGTGGAGTGGGTTGAATTTTTAAATATGGTGTTGTCAAACAACATCCGTTCAAAAATATGTTGCCCATAACAAAATGCAACGGAAAAGCCGGTTCATGCTTTTCCGTGCCTTGGCTTCCCTTGCTTATAGTGTTCGATAGATGTCAACCGCTTCAAATGCCGTTCTCATGAGTTCGCGCCCCACTTTGAAAGAGTAGTGTTGATCTGTGAATTTTTGGGCATTGATGCTCATTTCATTCCATGTGCTTTCATTTTGGTACAAACGCGCTATTTCATCGGCCCATTCGTTCGGATTTTTAGCAATGATACAATCGAGCCCACTTCTGACGCCCGTGCTTTCCGCTGCAACTGGAGACAGCACCGTCGGAATACCGTGTGCGAGTGCCCCCAGAACTTTTCCTTTGATCCCTGCGCCGGTCAATAGAGGGGCAACAAAAATTCGATTGGTGTCATATACCTCATCCACAGCGTCGACGTATCCGACTATATTGATGTCATCCGTAGCGAGTTGTTCGATGGTTTTTGGCACGCGTGATCCATAAACGTTAAACACAACATTGGGTAGCTTTTTCCGCAAGATGGGCATCACTTCGCGGATGAAATATTCAACCGCTTCAGCATTAGGTGGATGGCCATAGCCGCCAAGGAAGGCAATACCATTGCGCTCCTTGAAGCTTGGGACTTGCTCGGCTGGGCGACTTTCAACCACCCAAGGGCATTTTACAACATTGCTGCTGCCCAAATTGTGGCTGACGATAACCGCATGTTCAACGTCATTGTATGAAAGAACCGCATCCACACGGCGCATGACTTCAAGCTCATCATTGCGTGTTTGTAGTGCTTTTTGCATGGATTCTTGCGATTTATCGCTCAATGCCACGCGCAACTCTCTTAAAAAGTGCAAATCACAGTTGTTGAATAAAATTTTGGCTTGCGGTGCATGCGTGCGGATTTTGTCAATGATGTCTTTGGCGACAGAGTAGCGGGTGATGTACACCACATCAAATTCACCGCCTCGTTTTTCCAAAAGTTCGTCAATGGACAGGTAAAAAGGAGCCACAATGGTCTCGATCCCCAAACGATTGAGGTCTTCATCATAATGCCCCATATACGCGAGGTTCAATGGCGCGAAAGACACTTTGTAACCCAATGATTGAACCAGTCGCATTTCTTGAACGGTTGCGTAGCTGCCTGCATCAATGTCTGGTTTTGGGATTTGATAGTCAATGAACAGGGCGCGACCAAGGATGCCTCGGTCTTTTGCCAAATCAGGGTTTTTACCTTCTTCTCCATTCGCATGAAGAGAGTTGGTCCATTTGCGTTTAAATTTAGGTCGATTGATTTCTTGATAACGTTTCAGGCCGGTTGTTGTCTTCACATCCGTGCCGTTAGAAATGCCTTCAAAATGGTAAACAATTGAGTTTGAAACGAAATATGTTTTTAGGCCGATGTCTCGTACTTTGAAGCACAGATCGGTGTCTTCAAAGTAGGCGGGGGCGAATTCATCGCTTAGGCCGCCAACCTGATCCCAAACGGTGCGTGGTAACATCACTGCCGCGCCAGAGAGGTAGTCTGCTTGGCGTGTATAGCAGTATCGAGAGTCCCAAGGATTGGCGAGGCGACCGTAGTTCCACGGATTGCCATTGTTCCAAACAATCCCACCCGCTTCTTGCAAGCGACCATCGGGGTAGAGCAATTTTGAGCCTGCCATGCCAACTTGCTCAAAATTGTCGAAAGCCAATAGCAATTCATCAAGCCAACCAACCGTGGGCTCGGTGTCGTTATTTAACAGCACCAAGTACTTGCCTCGCGCATGGCTTGCGCCCAGGTTGCAAGCCCTAACGAATCCTTGAGCGACTTCATTTCGGCAATAGGTCACGTTGGGTGCAAGCGTTGGCAAATCTAAGGTCTCGTCATTAGAACCATCGTCAACCACCACCACTTCAAAGTTTGTCTTGTTTGTCGCAAAGAGCAGCGCGCACAAGCAAAAATAAGTGACGTTGAATTTATTGTGGACAGGAACAATGACTGACACATGCGGGGCTTCAACTTTAGGAAAGTCCAAGGGTTGAAATTTTTTGATGCGACCGAAGCCACCTTCAAGAATTTGGTGTAAATAAGGCAAGCGAGCCAGCCGAGCGATTGTTGCATTGTCCGTCGAACCTTTGGCTAAGGCTTGTTGAAATGCCGTGAGTTGTTGTTGAAGTGCGCGGTAACGGAATGTGGCGGATGGTGCCAAATAAGAAGGAAAAGGGGGGTTTGAATACTCTTGAAGTGCAGACCACGGGGTCAGCTGCATGGGGAAAATCTGAACATCACGTCCCAGCGTTTTTAATCCCGACTGATCCCTGACCTCAATATAATGCACTTGCCCATCGCAGTATTTTTTATCGATAATCACTCGACAGTGTTTATTGATATTTGCATCGCCAGGGATGCTCTCTACGAAAACACCGTCAATGACGATGTTTAAATCGTCGCTGTATCCAAATACTTGAATGTTAACGGCGTTCCCTTCCAACGTTGAGACGATGACTTTGACATTGTCACAAGAGTCCAGTGCCAAGCTGTCGATAACAGGCCCGTTTGCATCGTTTAACGCTTTGATTTCCAAATGAGACGCATCGGCCACCAGCTCAGGCGCGATGCGTACAGAATATAAAATATTGCTGTTCTGAGAAAGCAGTTTGAGCAGAAATGACGCTTTGCTTGTCCGAGGCGTCCATTCTATATCTTGTGTTTTCGAGGTTTGAGCAAAAAACAGATGTGTGAGGAAAATGACCGCACTGACATCTGGTGTTTTTGGGTCTGGATTGTGCGAGGTTAATTCGATGGTGAAGGCGGCGCTTGAAGCGTTTAAAGGCATTTTAATGGCGGTGTCAATGGATTGGTAGCCACTGATTTGCAGGCCGCCCACATGTTTTCCAGTGATCTGTTCAACATGTTTGCTGAGCATCTTGCCGTTGGCATCGAAAATAGAAACAATCACTTCGGCTTGGCATCGGTGGGATGCAAATTTGCCTGAAAAGAGGTAGTTCATCCCACCAATAACGGGGAGTGAATCACCAAAAACAGGATCGGTATACCTTACCTGAGCTTTTTTTGTGGAACGGCCAATTTCGATGAATCCAGTGTGTCCTTCTGCCAGTGTCCAATCTGCATTGATGTCTTTACCTACACCCACGCCGTTGGTGTTGTCCACCACTTGCCAAGGGTTCAGGTTGTTGGAGAAATCACCATTGTCCAGCAGATTCAGCTGCGCCAACAAGTTTTTAGGTCTCGCCTTAGAAGGTTGAAGCTTAAAGAAATGATCGCCACATTTGAGGCCGTAATACTGTTCAAACATAGGCATTTCACTTGAAACGAGAATCTCGCCTTCAATTATTCCTAAAATTGCTGCTGTACTCATTCAAAATCTCCGAAATGTATATGAATTAAATGCTGTGTTGTTAGAGTTTTTTAGACGTCTAAATTTTACACGAAACGATCTTATGAAAGGTATAAAATACACGATAAAGCCACTGTGATTGCTCATCAATGCAGTGTGCTGCAGCAATTGAGTGTGGCTTCAAGGATTTGAATTGTCCCGTGTGTTGAGGTTAATACGTAACAATGACACTGGCTCGTCAATCTGTTGTACCCATATTCAGAAGTTCGCTTCGTTGATAGCGCGTCATCAAGCGTACTTTCAGCCAAACGAGTATGTTTTCTAAGATGCGTTCTATGTACATATTTTACACATAAAAATGTTGGGTGTTATGATATGTCTTTGATGGTTTGGATGTAAAAAACCTTGTAGCGTTGGTGTTTGCAGGATTTTTAGGCTGCTTGAGGTTTCTTTGAGACTTTTTTGGGTGACGGCAATCGAACTTGTCTTTGAATTGTGATGTTAATAAATTGATAATTTAAAAGCCCTTGATTACGCTCGATACGACCCTGTTTCGTCATGATGGGGTTGGGTAGGCTTAAGTTTTATTACTGTTCTTTTGCCCACATTAAAAAATTGGGTTCACTGACGACATAATCGCCATGGGCATTTTTGGTTAAGTGATTCTGCCGTGTTAGCCTGCGAATGGCGTTTTGCACCGCTGCGACACTGACATCTTTGATGCCGAGACCATTGGCGTATGACTGTCGGGCATTGCTTGAATAAGGTTCAATGCCGCCACCTGCTAAGTATTGAATAATGGACTTATCAAGCCCTTTTAATTGCATCCACGTCGTGGCATAGCCTTGATTATCTACAATCGAAGACCTTATGCGCTCCAGTGCGACTGACAAAGAGTGATTGGGGTCTAATATGACTTCTTTCATCAATGAACGCATGTGCATGGGCACTCGACCCAGTTGATCAAACGTTGAGATTAAGGCGTTCACATCCAAGCCATCGTGAGTGATTTGCGTATAAATATCCGCCAAGTGGAGTACAAAGCCGTCATCCAATACGGGAAAGTCAATGTTTGTGCTGAAGTGAAAAAAAGGTGCGCGGGCATCATCAAACATTGAAAGCAAACCATTGCGTGATGAGCCAGTGAAGATGGTTTTAGTTTTTGTGCGGTTTAAATCCAATCCAGTGCGCAATGACGATATAACGCCGGCTGCACTGGGGATGTTCACCAGTTCTTGAATCTCGTCCAATAAAAGCAAAATAGGATGCTCATTGCTTGCCAGTTGATTCAGTATTGTACTGATTGACTCCTTTGCGGGTTCGTTCATCTCAATGGATGTGCCTGCAATGGCTATTTTTTTAATGCTTTTGGCTTTGCTTACACTTTTGTCTAATAAGCTGTCCGCAGTGAATTGCTGCAACGCTTGTGTGAATTTTTCAACGATTTCGCCACTTGAACCATCTAAAAAGCTAAAATAAAACACGCGATATCCTGCGTTTTCAGCCATGGGCATGATGTCGTTGCGCAGAAACTCTGTTTTTCCCATGCGACGTGGGGCAAACAATGTTAAGGCATGAACAATGTTTGTGCTTAATGTTGTGATGATGGCGTGTGCGAGTTCTGTGCGCGGTTAATGCCAGTGATCAATGTCATTCATGTGTTGCACCTTGTTAGTACTTTATAGCTATTAATTTACTAAGGGTCTTAGGAAGCAAACGCATTAAAATATGCGCTAAGCTCTTGAGACCAAATGAAAAACAAGTACTTCAAACATTCAAAAATTAGCGAAGCGAAGTTTCGCCAAATTTTACGGTATTTTGCCCTTGATTTAACGGCAACGGAATGTGCTGCGTTAAGCGGCATATCCGTTCGTTCAATCAACACCATTTACCTCAAGATTCGTCGTCGTTTGGTGATTGTTTGTCTCCAAGGCTCACCACTCAAAGGAGAGTTGGAAGCCGACGAATCATATTTTGGTCCGCATCGTGTTCGAGGTAAACGCGGACGTGGTGCTTCAGGTAAAACCATCGTGTTTGGTTTACTCAAACGTGATGGCAATATCTACACTGAGATTGTGCCTGATGCTTCCAAAGCCAGCCTGCAAGCCATTATTCGTGGGAAAGCAGACATTAACAGCGTTATCCATACCGATGGTTGGCGCGGCTATAATGGCTTGGTGGACATCGGGTTTGATAAACACTTCCGGGTGAATCATGGTGCCGATGAGTTTGTAAATGGTTCTAATCATGTGAATGGGATAGAATCATTCTGGAGCTATGCTAAACGTCGTTTGGTTCAGTTTAACGGCGTTCCGAAAAACACATTTTTACTGCATTTGAAGGAAACTGAATTTAGGTTTAACCATCGCAAAAGCGACTTGTATAAAGTGCTTCTTAACATGCTGCGAGATGAGCCGTTATTGAATTCTGCTTCCTAAGACCCTTACTAATTAGTAAATCGATGTCTATTGATGCCTAATAATGCCCAGCATTGTCAAGCTTGTCAAGCTTGTCAAGTTTTAGTGTTTTATTTATGGTACTTGTTGGAGGCTAACGTGTTGTATTTTAAGGGCGTTATCCGTGTGATTTAATGATGTTTCCCTTGCCTGCTTTGAACTTGTCTAAATAACTCGCCCATTATGGTCTTTGATCAGCCTGGGCGTTTTTTATGATGATGGTTCTTTAAGGTTTGTTTCCATTGGGTAATGGCCTTAAACTTGGGTAACTGGTTTTTGAAATATTGAGTTACCCAAGAAGTTACCCATTTTTTAGCTGGATGTCAATGAGCCCATTAGAAGACTGCTATAGACAATAAAAAACCCTGTAACGTTGATGTTTACAGGGTTTCTAGACTTCTTTAAAACTTGTTTTGGTGGAGATGGCGGGAATCGAACCCGCGTCCGCAAATCCTCTACGAAGAGTTCTACATACTTAGCTTAATTTTTTAAACTTTAGCGGAGGTTGCATCAATTAAGCTAACGCTCGATCCGCGATTGACCTTGGATTTAAACCACATTTAAGCCACCCAAATGCGGTCGATTCTTTGTAAATGACGCTGTACTCCAAGCCAAAGACAACTCGGGACAGCGGCTAACAGCGATTAAGCTGCTAAAGCGAACGTTTTATCGTTTGCGTTTAAGTGTTTTCAGTTGTATTTACGAGGTAGCTGAGCCTCGGTATGCCCTCGTCCGCTTTGTAACCCACGTCGAAACCAGATCACCCCCAGACGGTGTTATTTTAGCACAGTTGCTGCATTGCGTTTAGAATGTTGCCATGAATACAAACACTTCTCCTTTTAAAAAATTACTGGTCATTGGCTTGGGTGATGTGGCGCGCCGCATTCTACCTTTATTGGGGGGGGAATGGGTGGTTGTGGCGACACAGCGACAATTGCACAGTGTGGCTGGGGTTTCCAGTTTAAGCTTGGATTTGGATGCGTCTGAAGCGGGTGCTTTTGGTGTGCTGCCTGATGGTGTGGATGCCCTGCTGTACACCGCACCCCCACCGAACAGTGGGGGTGTTGATGCACGCATGAGGGCGGTGTTGGCGCATTGGTTGGTGCATGGCGGTGCGCCGAAACATGTGGTTTACATCAGCACGACAGGTGTCTACGGTGATTGCGGTGGTGCTTGGGTGGATGAGCGGGCAGCGCTGAACCCTGAGAGTGGGCGTGCGGTGCGTCGGGTCGATGCCGAGCTGCAGTTGAGGGTTTTTGCTGCGCAGACGGGAGCGACTTTGACCATTTTACGGGCACCTGGTATTTATGCTTTGGAGCGTTTGCCAACGGATCGTTTGCGCCGTGGTGTGCCTGTGCTGAATGAGGTTGAAGATGGTTTCAGTAACCACATCCATGCCGATGATTTGGCCATGATGTGTGCGGCGGCCTTGAATAAACCCCATGGTGTGTTGGCTTACAACGCATGTGACGATGTGCCGGTGAAGGTGGGGGAGTGGTTTACGCGCTTGGCGCAGGTGGCAAGCCTTCCTGTGCCTCCGCGAATGGGGCGGGCGGAATTGGAGCACATGGTATCGCCGTTGCAGTGGAGTTTTATGCGTGAATCGCGCCGACTGTTGAATGCGAGCATTAAGCGGGATTTGGGTGTGGTGCTGCGTTATCCTTCCGTATTGGATTTTTTGGCGGCTCATCAGGGCTTGATTTGAGTGGTACGCGTTGTGTGCTGTGCTGATTTGTTGTATTGATTGACGCCTTCTTTTTGAAGGCGTTTTTTTATGCAATGTTCGTTGTTGTTTTTATTCCACACATTTCAGCCATTTTTTTATTGCGATGCAAAAATGAATTGTGTATAGTGTCGTTAATGCAAATCATTCTCGTTAATATTTTGTTGTTTTGAAGGTGATTTAAAGTGGATGTTTAAATGGTGTGTGATAACAATGGAGCTCGGAATGGTGAAGGTAGATAAGCGCATGAGTGGTGGCCGTGCGCAGGTGGCAAAAGTGGCGTTAACAGGTGTGGCTTTGACCATGGGCATGGCATCGCACTCGGTGTGGGCGCAGTCAGCGGGTGAACAGGAATTACCAACGGTGGTGGTTGAAGGGCAGAAAACGGCCGCTCAAATTGGCTATAAAGCGGAGAAAACCCGCGTGGGTAAGACCAAGCAGGCGTTGAAAGACATTCCTCAAGCGGTGACTGTGGTCACTGAGCAGTTGATGAAGGATAAAAATGCCGATAGTTTGAAAGAGGCGTTGCGCAACGTGGCGGGCATCACATTCAATGCGGGCGAAGGTGGCCGCATTGGTGACAACATCAATTTGCGTGGTTATTCTGCGGTGGGCGATTTGTATCTGGATAACATCCGTGATTATGCGCAATACAATCGTGAAACATTTAATTTGCAGCAAATCGATGTGCTTAAAGGTGCATCGTCGATGTTGTTTGGTCGAGGCTCAACAGGTGGTGTGATCAATCAAGTGAGCAAAACCGCGCAGCCTGTGGACAGCAATGAAATCACGGTCACGGGTGGCTCAAACAGTTATAAACGTGCCACGGTCGATTTGAATAAGGCCATCACGGACAATGTGGCGTTTCGTTTGAATGCAATGGATACCAAAACCACATCTGAGCGCAGCGGTGCAACCAGTAAACGTTATGGCATTGCGCCGACGTTGACGATTGGTGCGGGCACGCAAGATGAAGTGAATTTGTCTTATTACTACTTGAATGAAAACAATGTGCCTGATTATGGCGTGCCTTATGTCAAAGGTGCGGATGGCATCAGCCGTCCTTTGAATGTATCCACCAACCGTTTCTACGGCTTGAGCAACGCCGATTATGAACGCAATCAAACGGGCATTGCGACAGCGAGCTACACCCATTTGTTCAGCAATGATTCCAGCATTAAAACGACGGTGCGTGATGCGCATTACAGTCGTGATTTGCGGGCGACGGCACCGCGCTTTGCGGATCGGAGTATTTTGGCCAGTGCGGTGACGGATTCAAGCGTCATCAATCGACAGCGCCAAGCGCGTGGTGCAAAAGAACACCAAACCGCAGTGCAAACGGATTTCAATACCAAGTTTGAAACGGGTCGATTCAAGCATGAGTTCCTCACGGGTGCCGAGTTTGTCAGTGAGCGCTCAAACCGCTGGACAAATACCAACGCCAGTGTGGCCAATCCAGGCACGACAGTGGGCAATACAGATTCATCACCTGCTTTGAGTTCGGCATATTACAGCGGGTTCAGCCGCACCAATCCAAACTCGTACAAAGCGCAAAGCTATGGTTTGTATGTGCAAGATACGGTTGAAGTGGCACCCAAATGGAAGGTGCTCGCGGGATTGCGCTATGACCATTTGAAAGCCAATTACAAGCGCGATGCTTTGGGTGATTTGAATTTGGACATTGGGGCGCTCAGCGGGCGTGCGGGTGTGTTGTATCAACCGAATGATGCATCTACATATTATGCGTCATACAGCACGGGCTTTAACTCAACCGCTGAAGCCTATCAATTGGATGATCGCTTGGTCAATACCGATCCTGAGAAAACCCGCAACATGGAAATCGGTGCGAAGTTTAATTTGTATGGTGGTCGTTTGGGCTTGCGCACTTCATTGTCACGCTCAGAGAAAACCAATGAGCGCAACACGGATTTGGCATCACCTGATGTGTATTTGTTGTCGGGCAAGCGTCACACCGATGCGTTGGAATTTGAAGTCACAGGCCGCATCACGCCGAAATGGGATGTGTTTTTTAACCATGCGTTTATGCGTGCCAAAATTGATAATGCGGCAGGTACGGCAGCGGGCACTTTGGGCATGACCCCACGTAACACGCCGCGTTATACCAGCAGCATTTGGACGACTTATAAATTGCCACGCGGTTTTACGGTGGGTGGCGGTGTTGAATTTGTGGGCAAGCGTTTCGCCAATGACACCAATACGACGGTGGTCAAAGGTTACACCCGAGTGGATGCCATGGCGGAATACAGTGTGAACAAGTGGTTGACGGTGAAATTGAATGTGAAAAACCTGTTCAATCGCAAGTATTACGAGGGTGTATACACGGGTCACGTTTTGCCTGGCACCAGCCGCTCGGCTGAAGTGAGTTTGGTGGCGAAGTTTTAAATGACACGCTGATGCAACGGCCTGTGGTTGTGGTTTGCAACAACCGCAGGCTGGTTTTTTTTGAAGGCTGAGGCTGCCATATGATGTTACATCTTCCCAATGTTTTAAATGCTGAAGAGCTCAAATCGTGCCGTGCTTTGGTTGAGCGTGCAGAATGGGCTTCGGGTGCGATCACTGCGGGCACACAATCGGGTCAGGTGAAAAATAACCGTCAATTGCCCGAGGATTTGCCAGAAGCCATTGAGGCGCGGTCAATCGTGTTGACGGCCTTGAAGCGCAATGCTTTGTTTTTTAGCGCAGCCTTGCCCAAGAAAATTTACCCACCGTTGTTCAATCGGTACGATGGCGCTGCCAATTCTTTTGGCAATCACATTGACAATGCGGTTCGCGGCAAGGCACATCCCGATTGGGTGCGCACCGATTTGTCCATGACCTTGTTCTTGACTGAACCCCATGAGTATGAGGGCGGCGAGCTGGTGGTGGACGACGGTTTTTCAAAGCGAGAAATCAAGCTCCCCGCAGGTGACATGATTTTATACCCTTCATCCAGTGTGCATCGGGTTGAGGCGGTCACCCGTGGCTCGCGCATGTGCATGTTCACATGGCTGGAAAGCATGGTGCGCGGGGAAGAGCAGCGGCGACTGTTGTTTGACATGGATGTGTCCATGGTGAATTTACGCGACATGATGCGTCATGCAGGTGAGGCTGAGGATGGGGCGGCCTTGGTGCGTTTGACGGGGTGTTATCACAACTTGTTGCGCATGTGGGCGGACACCTGAGTGCATCGGTGATTGGCATTAATGACCCGCAGTGGGCGACTTTTAGAAAGAAAATACACACACATGAAACAGTTTAGTTTAAGTCAGGATGCCGCTTACCTCGTGCCCGCCTTGCGTTCACGTGGTTCAAGTTTTGCTTGGCCGACAACTTGGCGGCATAAGGCTGGGGTGCTGTTTGCGGTCATCGCAGCCCATGTTGCATTGCTGTGGATGGCTTTGTGGATGGTGGCAGCGGCACCGCCCGAAGCTTTGCCAATGGCGGAAACCGAGGTGATTTTGGAGCAAATCAGTGCGGACAGTCCAGTGTCGATGCCCGCTCCACAGCAGGTGAAGTTGCAAGAGCGGGTGTCCTCCCCTGTGCCTGCAGTTGCGTTATCACAGCAAAAAACCATGCGTGAGGCCGAGATGACTGAAACGGTCAAGCCCGTTGTGGCCATCAAGCCCACGCCCATGTTCGATCGGGCGAAGCCAGAGCCAACGCCTACAGCACAAGAAGCCCCTGCTGCGAGCACTGCGGTCAAAAGTGTTGCATCTGCACCAACACCTGTGGCTGAGGCTGCTGCAAAGCCAAGCAACAATGCCAAAGGTGCTGGGGTGGCTTTTAATCCCAAGCCGCCGTATCCCAAAGCTTTGGAGGAGGCAGGTGTGGGCGGTACGGTCGGTTTGTCGATTCAGGTCAATGCAGAAGGTCGAGCGAGTTCGGTGTCGGTGGTGCGCAGCAGTGGTCAACCTGCTTTGGATGCTTCGGCACGCGATACGGTGTTGAATCGCTGGAAGTTTAAGCCCGCGCGAGCGGCGTCGGGTGATGCTGTGGCCAGCACTTTGGTGCAGTCGATTCGTTTTGTGCCGAATGATTGATGGTGCTGATTTTAAACCGAATCAATCATTGGGTTTGACATCAAGTCTGATCGGTTGCAATGCACTGTAGTTGCACTGTAGTTGTTATGGGTGAGTGGTGATTGACGGTGCGTGTGTTTTTTTATTTATTTTTATACGGAGTTTTTTTGTGAATTCAGCTTTTGGTATCACCCATTTTTGGCAGCAAGGCGATGTGGTCATGCGCATTGTGACCTTGATTTTACTCATCATGTCGGTCGCTTCATGGGCTGTGATTGGTTTTAAAAGTTGGCGTTTGTGGGCGGTGAGTCGTCAAGCAAACATCGCCAGCAGTCAGTTTTGGCACAGTAAAAATTTGGCGCAGGGCGTGGCTGCTTTGGGCGATGTCAATGCCGCCAATCCCTTTCGTGACCTGGCTCAGGATGGTTTGAACGCGGTCGAACACCACGCCACCAGCCGCGATGATTTACACGGTGCGCTCAGCGTCAATGAGTGGTTGTCCAGCTGCTTGCGCCGTTCGTTGGACAACAGTGCGGCACGTTTGCACAGTGGTTTGTCGGTGTTGGCATCGATCGGTTCGACAGCGCCTTTTGTGGGTTTGTTTGGCACCGTGTGGGGCATTTACCATGCGCTGTTGAACATCGGTTCATCGGGGCAAGTGGGTTTGGATCAAGTCGCAGGCCCTGTGGGCGAGGCTTTGATCATGACGGCGTTCGGTTTGGCGGTGGCGATTCCAGCGGTGCTCGGCTACAACACCTTGCTGCGCAGTCAAAAAGGCGTGATGGCGAAGTTGAATAATTTTGCCCATGATTTGCACGCTTATTTCATCACAGGCTCGCGCGTCAGTCAGGTGGTTGCCAACAATGGCAGCGTGACTCCAGTTAAAGCACATTAAGGGGTGGTCATGGCTTTTAATGCAAGAAGTGACGACGATGAGGTGATGTCGGAAATCAACATGACCCCATTGGTCGATGTGATGTTGGTGTTGTTGATTATTTTTATTGTTGCTATGCCGATTGTGCAGCATGCGGTCAAATTGAACTTACCACAGGCGACGACCAAGCCGCAAGATGTGAACATTAAACACATCACTTTGGTGATTGATGCCAGTGGGCAAGTGACGTGGGATGGACGTCCGGTTGATGCTGTGGCCTTGAGTGGCGTTGCGCAAGCGGCGGCGGAGGCCGACAGTCAAGTGCAATTGCATGTGCGTGCAGACAAAGCGACACCGTATGAAAAAGTCGCACAAGTGATGGCTGCTGTACAAAATGCAGGTTTGTCTAAAGTGGGGCTCATCACCACGCCAGCACATTAGTGTTTTAATGTGTGCATTGTTTAGATATAATTGTCGATTTTTGCAGGAGGGCGTATGCCTTTTGTCTATGTTAAGTCGATAATGAGGTTTGTGCATTTTTTACCCGCTGCATATGCACTGGTCTCTGTGTTGAGTTTTGACCTGCGGGTGTTGTCAGTCTATGGTTTGCCCTTGGGGCGAGAGTTTTTGGGTGAGTTGCATGCGATCAAAAACAAGGTGAAATACAGCCTGATTCTGTTGTGGTTGACTGGGATTGCCATTGTTGCAATGGGGTGTCTGACAACCCCTGATTACCTTGATAATCAAAAATTATGGTTCAAAGTGTGCGCGGTGTTGATTTTAACCGTGAATGGCTATTTCATTCACCGCTGTTGCGGTCGCTTTAAAGAAGGTGTCATTTTATCCGAGCTTGATGCCCCAGCGGCATTGGGTTTAAATGTTTTAGGGGTCATTAGCTCTGTGTCTTGGGTCTGGGCTTGTTTCTTGGGTTCTGCGCGTGAGTGGAGTTTTAATATGGCGTTTTCTGATATGGCCTTGCTGTATGTGCTGTCGCTGTGTGCTGGGGGGGGCGTCTCCTTTTATTTGCATCAAAGGCATGTACGGCAATGGTCTTAAAAGTGCTCGATGGTGGTTGTGGGTGCATCAAAATAAACAAGTCGTTGCCTTCAGCGACAAAAGTAAATAATACAGATTGGAAAAAAGTAATGATGAAAAAATTAACCCGTGGTGTTGTTTTGGTCTCGGCATTGATGTTGTGTGGCGTGTCTTATGCAGAGGATTTGACGGCAAATATTGCCATCAAAGACCATCGTTTTTACCCAAGTGTGATTAAAGTGCCCGCAGGGCAAAAAATTAAGCTGGTCTTCACCAATATGGATGCCACACCTGAAGAGCCAGAAAGCGCAGCCTTGGGTTTTGAGAAGGTCATTGCGGGAGGTGGTCGTGCGACGGTGTTTGTGAAACCACTGAAGGCGGGTTCATACCACTTTATGGGTGAGTTTAATCAAGCCACCGCGCAAGGTGTGTTGGTTGCTCAATAAAACATTGTGTCAAGCATTGTGTGTTGGTTTTGAATGAAGTAAAAAAAGGAAATCATGTTTACCACTGGTTTAATTGTATTTAGGGAAACGCTGGAAGCGGCTTTGTTTATTGGCATTATGGCCGCCGCGACCCGTGGCTTGATGGGGCGATCATGGGCAATTGTGATCGGCGTTTTGGCGGGTTTGGCTGGTGCTTTTGCCATTGCGGCTCTGACTGAACGCATCAATGATGCCGCCAATGGCACAGGGCAAGAATGGTTGAATGTGATGGTTTTGGGGCTCGCTTTTGTGATGTTGACGTGGCATGTGATGTGGTCAAGTCGGCATGGCAAAGAATTGGCGGGGCAGGCGAAAACATTGGGAGCCAATGCCAAATCAGGTAAAAGCTCGATGTGGGCGATTTCAATTGCCATCGCCATGATTGTTTTGCGCGAAGGTGCTGAAACCGTCTTGTTTGTCACAGGGGCTTTGGCCAGCAATGACACGCCTCCTGCGGTGGTTCAAGCGGCACAAACACATGTGATTCAACCCAGTGCGGCTCAAGGCTTGGTGCAGGAGATTGATTTGACCAAGCCCACATCCAGTGCCGCCATGGCTTTACCACAGGAATTGGATCTGACTAAAAAAGCGTCGCCAGCTCAAGCCGTGCCACTTTCCGCGTTACCTCAAACGGTTGATTTAACCCAAGCACCCACACCATCGGCCGCCCCTGCACACTCAATTTCAAGTGCCGCGTTGAGTGAGCCAGCTCAGGGTGACAGCACATCAGGCGATTCGGTCGAGCCCATGACCGCTCGTGATGTTGTCAGCGGTGGTTTCGCAGGTTTGGGGTTGGGCGCTATTGTTGGTTTGGTGATGTACTTTGGCTTGGTGCGTGTGCCCGTTGGACGCATGTTCTCCATCACCAATGCGTTTGTGGTGGTTTTGGCTGCGGGCATGATGGGGCAGATTGGTAATAAGCTCGTGCAGGCGCAGGTGTTGCCGAGTGGCGCTGACCCATTGTGGGACTCCTCTCGCTTGATTGGTGCCGACAGCGCTGCGGGGACTTTTTTCCATGCCTTGATGGGGTATGAAGCCCAACCATCTTTGACGCATGTGGCCTTCTTTGCTGCTGGGCTGTTCATGATTGTCATGGTGGCGCGTTGGGCCAAGACCAGAGTTTGATGTGTTATAAACCAACCCTCAACTCAACCGCATGCATCGCTGTGTGCGGTTTTTTTGTGAATGAGGCCAAAGCATTGTTTCATTTATGAGAAAGTCATTTGGTGTTTACCCCGTTTATCAACATGCGGTTAAACGTTAAAATTTCACCATGCTTGAATGTTAGATGAGCAAGGGTTCTCTTGCATGGCATTATTTTTATATAAAGGAAAATACATTATGAACAGCTCTAAACTGGTGATTTTAGGTCGTGCTTTGATTGCTTTACTTTTTGTTCCCGCGGGCATTTCAAAGATTTTTGGATTTGCGGGCACTGTTGGTTACATCACTTCTGTGGGTCTGCCTTTGCCTACTTTGGCTGCGATCGGTGCCATTGTTGTTGAGGTGGGTGCAGGCTTGGCGTTGTTGGCGGGTTATCGCACGCAGCTTGTTGCTTTAATTTTGGCTGCATTCACTTTAGTGGCGGCCGTGGTTTTTCATAATTTCTGGGCGGCGCCTGCAGAAATGGCGCAAATGCAACAAATCATGTTCTTTAAGAACATTGCCGTTGTCGGTGGTTTGTTGATTTTATCCGCTTTTCCGAGCACTAAAAACAACTGATTGAGTTTGAATGGTTGCCCGTGTGGGGCTTTAACCTAAAGCAAAGATAAAAAAAGGATGAGCCATGCTCATCCTTTTTTTGAGAAAAATAAATTTTTATTTTTTCAAGCTGTCACGAATTTCACGCAACAACACCACATCTTCAGGCGTCTCTGCTGGCGCTTCTGCTTCTTTTTTGCTGAGTTTGTTCACAGCTTTGATGATCACGAAGACCGCAAAGGCCAGCAACAAAAAGTTGATGAACACAGTGATGAAATTGCCATAAGCAAACACAGGTACGCCTGCTTTGGTCAATGCTTCATAGGTGTGTGGCACGCCTGCAGGTGCATCGCCCAGCAACACAAACATGTTGCTGAAATCGACTTTACCGCCAAACAAGGCGCTGATGAGCGGCATGATCAAGTCCTTCACCACCGAGTCAATGATTTTACCCATCGCAGCGCCGATGATGACACCAATTGCCAAATCAAGCACATTGCCTTTTAGTGCGAACTCTTTAAATTCTTTCCACATAATTTACCCCTTTTGATTCGGTTAGAGTTGAAATAGTACTTTTATAAAAAATTAAACAACGGTCAAAAGTATAGCGGATTCTATTCGCGAACGTATTTAAATGCAGGCTAAATTTCATTTATGGATGAAATTTGTCGTTTAAAGCATCCTCATTGATCAAACCCCTTTAAAGCGGGGCGAGTTTACGATACAATAGTAGGGTTATTATGGCTAAGTGGCATTGTATGGTGATGTCTTTGCATTCGCTTCCTGAGGCATCATGTGGTGAATGTTTAGCCCTACCGATTTAATCAACTCAACCAATAGGGGTCGTCCATGAGCGATCAACAATCAAAAAATCCTCCAATGGATAAAGAGCGACGTAGCCTGCTCGTCGCCACAGGTGGTTTAAGTGCGCTGGGTGCAGCCGCGTTTGCAACGCCATTGGTGGCGAGTTTTGCACCTTCAGAAAAAGCCAAAGCGGCAGGCGCACCTGTCGAAGTGGACATCGGCGATCTCAAAGTGGGCGAGCAAAAAGTAGCCGAATGGCGTGGTAAGCCCGTATGGATCATTCGCCGTTCTGACGAAATGACTGCAGGTTTGAGCAAGGTTGACCCAGAGCTGGTTGATCCAAAATCTGAAAAACCATTCACCATGCCTTTACCTGAGTACTGCAATAATGCGTTCCGTGCTCGTGCTGATCATAAAAACATTCAAGTGCTGGTCGGCGTGTGTTCTCATTTGGGTTGCTCACCCAGTGCGAAATTCACCTCAGGTGCTCAAGCGGGTTTGCCTGACAATTGGCCAGGTGGCTATTTATGCCCTTGTCATGGTTCAAAATTCGATTTGGCGGGTCGCGTGTTCAAAAACGTTCCAGCGCCAACCAACCTTGACGTACCCCCGTACATGTTCTTGACAGACACCAAGATCGTTATTGGTAAAGATGAGAAAGGCGAAGCATAAAAATGGCTGATTATAATAAACCTGAGGCCGATGGCGTATTGGGCTGGATTGACTCACGTTTCCCGCTCTCAAAGATGTACAAAGAGCACATGAGCGAGTATTACGCACCGAAAAACTTTAATTTTTGGTATGTTTTCGGCGTTTTGTCGATGGTCGTATTGGTGATTCAGATTGTCACAGGTATTTTCTTGGTGATGAACTATAAACCCGATGCATCGTTGAATGGTGCCGGTGTGCCCGTGGCTTTCGCCAGTGTTGAATACATCATGCGCGAAGTGCCGGGCGGTAAATACATCCGTTTGATGCACTCAACAGGGGCATCGATGTTTTTCGTTGTGGTTTACATGCACATGTTCCGCGGCTTGCTCTATGGTTCATACCGTAAACCGCGTGAATTGGTGTGGATTTTTGGTTGCTTGATTTTCTTGGCGTTGATGGCTGAGGCATTCATGGGCTATTTATTGCCTTGGGGGCAAATGTCATTCTGGGGTGCGCAGGTGATTGTTAACTTGTTCTCCGCAATTCCACTGATTGGTCAAGACTTATCGATCTTCATCCGTGGTGATTATGTGGTCGGTGATGCAACGTTGAATCGTTTCTTTGCTTTACACGTGATTGCTGTGCCGTTGGTCTTGTTGGGGTTGGTGGTGGCTCACATCATCGCCTTGCATGAAGTCGGTTCGAACAACCCCGATGGCGTTGAAATCAAAAAATTGAAAAATGACAAAGGCATCCCACTCGACGGCATTCCTTTCCATCCGTATTATTCAGTGCATGATTTTGCTGGCATTGCGATTTTCATGATCATCTTCTTTGGCATCGTGTTCTTTAAGCCGAATATGTGGGGTTATTTTTTAGAAGATAACAACTATTTGCAAGCCAATGCATTCCAAACGCCGCCGCACATTGCGCCTGTTTGGTATTTCACGCCGTTCTACTCGATGTTGCGTGCGGTGACTGATCAAATGAAGTATTTGTTTATCGCTTTGATTTTGTTGGCGGGTGCGATGACTTATGCCCGTGGTCGCATGGCTCAAAAAACAAAAATGATCCTTGCTGCAGGTTCTGTGGTGTTGGCGGTGTTCATGTTTGCAACTGAGTCCAAGTTCTGGGGGGTTTTGGTGATGGGTGCAGCAATCATCACATTGTTCTTCTTGCCTTGGCTTGACCGTTCACCTGTGAAGTCAATGCGTTATCGTCCAAAATGGCATTTTTCATTGTTGATGTGCTTTGTCGTGAATTTCATTATCTTGGGTTATTTGGGTGTTGCGCCCACATCCGCCTTGGGTGGTTATGTGTCGCAAGTGGGTACGTTGTTTTACTTCGGGTATTTGTTCTTGATGCCGTGGTGGTCGTCGGTGGGTGAGTTTAAACAGCCACCTGAACGTGTTAACTTTAAACCCCACTAATCGATAGAGGATAACGACATGTTGTATTTTCTGACTAACAATTTTGTGTATGTTATTTTTGCGCTGGTTCTCGCGGTGGCTGGTTTGGCCGCTTGGATGACCTTTGTCAACAAAGAGAGATATGCGGGTGGGGCGATTTCCAATGCGCACCAGTGGATGATTCGCTTGCTGAAAGCCTTGGTGGCATCTTTGGCTTTTGGTGTGGCTTTAATCATCTTTGGCGGTGGTCATGGTGGCGTGCCCACCAAGGCGGCCAATGTGGATGTAACGGATCGTGCATCGTTACAGCATGGCGCTGCGGTGTTTCGTGATTACTGCTTGAGCTGCCATGGTTTGTCGATGGTGCGTTACAACCAGTTGACTAAACTGGGCATTTCTGAGGACGACATCAAAGCAAAAATGCTGACCACCACGGATAAAATCGGTGACACCATGCAAGTGGCCATGAACTCAGCCGATGCCAAGCGTTGGCTCGGTGTTGCGCCACCTGATCTATCATTGATGGCAAACGCCAAAGGTGCGGATTACATCTACTCGTACTTGACTGGTTTTTACAAAGACGACAACCGTGAAACAGGTTGGAATAACTTGTACTTGAAAAATGCAGCCATGCCGCATGTGTTGTGGCAAGAAGAAGGCATTAAAACAGCGAAGTTTGTGGACGTAGAAGAGCACGGTGCGAAAGTCTCTGAATTTGAGGGTTTTGAAATGGTTCAGCCGGGTAAGCAAGATGCTGAAACTTTTGATAAAACCGCACGTGATGTCACCAATTTCTTGGTATGGGCGGCTGAGCCAGACCAGACCAAGCGCAAATACATTGGTTTTGGCGTGATGGCATTTTTATTGCTGTTGGCTTTGGTTACTCGCAAGCTCAGTAAAAATTACTGGAAAGACATCCATTAATTGGTAATTACTAACGAAAAGGCAAGCATGGCTTGCCTTTTTTGTTTTAATTGCGCACACTGTCACATCGGCGACATGTTGTCGTTCTGTTTACAAGGATTTTTCTATTATGATGGTTTTATATTCAGGAACAACCTGCCCTTTTTCACAACGCTGTCGTTTCGTTTTGTTTGAAAAAGGCATGGATTTTGAAGTGCGTGATGTTGATTTGTTTCAAAAGCCAGACGACATTATGATGATGAATCCATATGGTCAATTGCCCATTCTGGTTGATCGTGATTTGATTTTGTATGAATCAAACATCATCAACGAATACATTGATGAGCGTTTTCCTCACCCACAATTGATGCCTGCGGATCCTGTGATGCGTGCACGCGTGCGTTTGATGTTGTTGACGTTTGAGCGTGAGTTGTTTGTTCATGTGCAAACCTTAGAAAATGTCTCTCGCCAAGCGGAACATGAGGCGGCTGCGAAACACATTGCGGATCAATTGACTCAATTGGCTCCTATTTTTGCCCACAACAAATACATGTTGGGTGATGATTTTACGATGCCTGACATTGCGCTTGCACCATTGTTGTGGCGTTTGGAGCATTATGGCATCAGCTTACCCAAGGCGGCGGCACCGTTGTCAAAGTATGCGGAACGTATTTTCTCTCGTCCAAAATACATTGAAGCACTGACCCCTTCTGAAAAAGTCATGCGCCGTTAATTGCAGTGGTTAAGGCGTTGAATGCATTGAGTGCACTCAACGCCTTAATGCCTTGTCGTTTTTTTGTAAGGAAATCTCATGTCAACAACCGCATCACAAAAGCCCTATCTCATTCGCGCTTTATGGGATTGGTGCAATGACCTTGGGCATACACCGCACATCCTCGTTCATGTGGATGGTCGGACGCGTGTGCCTGCAGGTTACGCGGCCGATGGTAAGATTGTGCTGGATGTGAGCATGGATGCAACCAGTGGCTTGGATTTGTCTGGGGATGCCATTCAGTTTCAAGCCCGTTTTGCGGGGGTGGCGCATCACATTCATGTGCCGTATGCCAATATCATTGCTATTTTTGCTGCAGAAACTGGTCAGGGCATGCCGTTCGATGTGGAGGGCGATGACGATGAGGGCGATCAAGCGAGTGTTGAGAAATCCGATGACGGTGAGTCTCCAACAGAGCCAACGCCGCCGCCAAAGGCCAGTCCGTTGAAATTGGTGAAATGACCTTATGTAAACCAAGTGTTGTTGAATAAAAAACCGTGAATGTATTCACGGTTTTTTTTATGGGTTATCCCGTTCAACTGGATTTTCGGCTGATGAGTGTGACTTTCCCTGAAGTGAAGCCAAGTTCAATTTGTAAAGGTCGGTATTTTTTTTCTGGGACGAGCCACACATCAATGCGTTGGATGCTGCCGCTTGGGATTTGGATGCTGGCAGGCACTGCGCCTTCAAATGCACCTTCTGCAGTTGACAGGCGCTCGCTTGGTTTGAATGTGACAGTCGCCATTTCCACGGTGGTTCGTTTGCCAATCGGCAGTTGCAGGTGATTACCTGCTTGGGCTTGTTCGGGGTGCTGTTGTAGCAAGGCTTGCAAGTAAACGATGGCCGACAGGTAGTCATAGACCACGGTGTAGGGCAAGGGCGATGTGCCGTTGCTTGTGGAGCCAAAGTTGATCACTTTTTCTGGATAGCTGATGATGAAATTGCTTCCGGCCCTTTCTGTGCCCATGCCTAAAAAAGAAACGCTTCGCCCATCATTGAAACGGGTGGTGGCAATCGTGTTGTCGCGGATTTCACCTTCGGCATGAGCCGAAAATTTACCAATGGCAGCTTTGGCTGAGAGGTCGGCGGTGTAAGTGCCATCATTGCGTTTGAATGTCAGGGTGGCACCACCGCTCGCTTCAATATTGCCTTTGCTCGCGGTGACATTGTATTCAATTTGAAAGCCGCCAATCGGTGAAACCGCAATGGGGATGCCGTTTACAAGTGGTTTACTGGCGGCTGTGTGGGTTTCATTTGTGGCGGTTGTATTGGATGGGCTTGTGTTGCTTGGATTGCTGCTGCCATTACCATGATCGTTGCTTTTGGGCGTTTGAGTGCCATTGTCTGCGGTGGTTGACGAGTCGGCTTTTACCGCTTGTGCCTTTGGTGCAGAGGCCGCATGGGCACGGGTAGCCGTAGGCTTAGCTTGGGTCGGCGGGGCGGGTTTAACAGCTTCGGTTTTAGTCTGTGTTATGGGTGTTGCTGGTGTTGCTGCTGGTGTGGCTGGTGTTGCGATGGTTTTCTGTTGCTCAGGCGTGGTTTCGGTTGTGGCTGGTAAAATGGTTGCGTCCACGACTTCGGGTGGTGTGGGTTCGGGCGTGCTGATGTCGCTGGCGGTGAACCACAGCGTCACCAAAAGGAAGCCATGCAGGAGGCCGCTCAAGAGCATGTTTTTTTTATTGCGGTGGGCGTTGATTGGTTTGGGCATTGGCGAGTGAACGTGAGAAAAGGGTTATATTTGAAATGTTGTGTTTGAAAGGTTGTATTTAAGGGGTGACGGGGGGATCGGTTGACGATGAAGTTTGAACTTAGTTTAGCAAAAAACTTGTTTGTATGCCCAAAAGGGTGTTTAATAATGCAGCATTAAAATAAAACATTTTTTGCGCTCAAAGGCTTACATTTTAGTCTGCGCTTTCTTTTTGAAGACCCAAGGAGACACCATGTTTTCAAAAATCCCATCTTTTTTTTCCATGCCCAATGCGTCCGCTTCATCTGACAATGCAACGCCCACGTTCGCAGGCATGCCTTTGGTCAACCCTTTGCTCAATGATGCCCAACAAAACATTGAAAGTCTGGATGAGCGCATCCAACAACTGGAGTCTGTTGCACAATGGTTGAACATGAATTTGCAGCTGGTCAACAGCACCGTTCAACAATTGCAAGTGCAGAAGCAAACGTTGCAGGCTTTGGCTCAATGGCAAGCACTGTCCAAAGATGCACTGGGCGAGTTCGCCAAGATGAATCCATTTGCGGCTGCACAAGGGGTGACTGAAGAGGTTGTCGCTGAAGCACCCGCTGTGGTGAAGGCCAAGCCTGAGCCTAAAAAAGCCGCTGAAAAGCACACCCATGTTGAGGCACCAGAAAGCAGTGAAGTAGAGCCTGATTCTGAGTCAAGCACAGAGGCTTTGCCAGCAGCCTTTGAAAAAATGGCACAATCATGGTGGGATGGTTTGCAACATCAGTTTGCTCAATTGGCACAGCCACTGGTGGATGCGGCTAAAACCACGGTTGCCGAGGCAGCTGAACACGGCCTTAATTCAACGACGGCCGCTCCCACTCGCACCAGTCGAGCTAAAAAAGCGCCCGCAGCAGTAAGTAAAACGCCTCGTAAAACGACAAGCAGTAAAGTTGTTCGCACAAAAAGCTAGCCCTTGATTGTGGGTTCACGGTGATGGTTTATAATGGAAGCTAAAATAAAATGGTTAAGGAAAAAAGGGGGGCTGTTCATCTTTCCTTAACTGAATAATCCACTCACAACGGAGTTTTCCATGGGGTTTGATTTCCAAGCCGTCGAGCGTGTTGCGACCATCAGTCCAACCGACTTTTATAACCTTTATGTCAAACCGCAGAAGCCTGTTGTCGTTGAACGACTGACGGCAGACTGGCCTGCGTATGAAAAATGGCATTTTGAATACATCAAACAGGTGGCAGGCGACACCATGGTGCCTCTGTACAACAACGACCCTGTGGATTACACCAAAAAGGTCAATGAGCCCGATGCCACCATGAGCATGCGCGATTACATTGATTTGCTACTGAGTGGGCAAACAACGTTGCGGATTTTTTTGTACAGCCTCATGAAGCATGCGCCTGTGTTGCAAAATGACTTTAAATTTCCAGATTTAAAACTAAAACTAATTAAAAGCCTGCCTTTTTTGTTTTTTGGTGGAAAAGGTGTGAATGTGTTCATGCATTACGACATTGATCTGTCGAATATTTTACATTTCCATTTTGCGGGAGAAAAGCGTTGCATCATCATCCCGCCTGAGCAAACACCGTTGATGTATAAAATTCCCTATTCGAACATTTGCCATGAATCAATTGACATTGATCATCCTGATTTTAATCAATGGCCTGCACTGCGTCATGTGCATCCCTATGTCGCTGATTTGCGACATGGTGAAATGCTGTACATGCCTGAAGGCTATTGGCATTACATGAAATACATCACGCCTGGGTTTTCAATGAGCTTGCGGGCTTTTCCAATCCATGCGAGCAACATCGTGCGTGGTGTCTTTAATCTTTTCGTCGTCCGCCACTATGACAATTGGATGCGAAAACGCAAAGGGGCGGCGTGGATTGAAGAGAAAAATAAACGTGCCATTGCGCAGACCAACGCCACGTTGAGCAAATTGAGGCCTTGATATGCTTCAGGCTGAAAACGTCCATATTTACCAAATTTATTACGATGATGCATCCTTTCAGGCATTGGATGCGGGTTTCATTCCTTTGGATAACCGCAGCAATGAACGACCAGACTGGTCTGAATATTGGCCGATTCAACGGTTTTTACGCACCCATGCACTCAAAGAGGACGATTACTATGCATTCTTATCGCCCAAGTTTGAGCTGAAAACACAGTTAAATGCCGCTCAGTTGATGCAATTCATACAAGAAAATCACCGTGCTGAAGTGGATGCATTTATTGTCACGCCTTTTTGGGATCAAGCGGCTTTTTTTCAAAATATCTTTGAGCAAGGTGATTTTTGGCACCCCGATTTGATGGCTGTGAGTCAAGCCTTTTTACAGCGCATTGGTCATCCAACGGATTTGAGTGCATTGGTCTCACACGGTCAAAATACGGTGTTCTGTAATTACATTGTGGCCAAGCCCAGGTTTTGGTATCGTTGGATGGCATTGGTTGAGCAGCTGTTTAACATCGCTGAAGCCTCTCCTGAGGATGAGTTGGGGCGGCATTTAACGCTGGGAACGCGACACAACGATCAGTACAGCTACCCCTTTAAAGTCTTTATTCAGGAACGTTTGGCGACCCTCATTTTGGCGACCGAAGCGTTCAATGTGGTGTCCTGCCCTTTGTACCATTTACCCACATTGATTGATGTGTTTGAATCCAACCGTTCTGCATTGCTTGATTGTGATGCACACAAGCAGGCGTTTGTCCGGACGGGGCATGTTGTTTTTGAGCAGGCTTATCGTGACAGTCGTCGAGTGGTTCAGCAAGCGCTTGATCAAAGTGCGCTGTCATCGGCTGTTTAACACATTAGGAGATTGGGCTTGGCCAATTTATTCATCCATCAAATATATTACAACGAGGAAACGCGGGTTGGTTTGGATGCGGGGTTCATCCCTTTGGATAACATGAGCAATGCGCGCCCTGACTGGTATGAGTTTTGGCCGATTCGGCAGTATTTAAATGCGCACCTCGAGCACATGAACGAGGATGACCTGTATGGTTTTTTTTCACCGAAGTTTGGGCGCAAGTTGGGTTTGGGGTCGGCGGATGTGATTCAATTTGTGCAGCATAAATTCCGTGCAGACGTGGATGCCTTTATTTTTTCACCTTGCTGGGATCAGACGGCTTTTTTTCGAAATGTCTTTGAGCAGGGTAATTATTGGCATGCCGGTTTACTTGACATGAGCACTGAGTTTTTCAAGCGCATCGGCCAACCCGTTGATTTTCATCAGCTCATCACGCACAGTCAAAACACCGCTTTTTGCAATTACACAATTGCTAAGCCTAAGTTTTGGCGGCAATGGTTGGCATTGGGCGAGCAGTTCTTTCAAATGGTGGAGGCGGGTGAGGATGATTTTGCTCGGTCGTTCTCGGACAACACCTATTATATTGGTGGCTATAAATACCCGATGAAAACGTTTGTGCAAGAGCGATTTGCCACGTATGTTTTGGCCACGGGGGCTTATGTCATTGAGGCCTTTGATACATTCAGTTTGCCTGCATCGATGCCGATGGAGGACAATGAGTATTGCCTTAACTTGTTGGCGTGTGATGCTTATAAGCAGGCTTATGTGCAGACGGGTCAGCCTACTTTCGCAGGGGCGTATCAGTGCTTACGCAATCGCATCACGGCTGAGTTTGTGCAACGGGTGCTTTAACAGGGTGTGAATTAATCCCGTCACTTTTTCTAAGGTTAAAGCGCGGCTTTTGCCAGATTGAACCCGTCAAGTTAAAACAAAACCAGTGGTGATGGGGGCGTGGTTTTTAATTCTTTTTGTACTTCGATTCATTGCTTCGATCAATGGGGCTGGAGCAGTGAATGTATTCCACATGCCTTTGTTTTGTTGTGCGTTGCTTTGGGTGCATCAATGGCAAGGCAACCAAGCACCTACTGAGTTTTGACACATGGACGCAATGTTTTTGTTGACTTGATGGCGTTGCAATGTGCCACTTGATACGACGGGACTTTCTGTGCGGACTGGCGATGGGGCGGCAGGTTGAGGGGCGATGCGAACGGGCTCATACACGGGCTCTTCATAATTGGTCGAAGCCATTTGCGTTGGTCGATTGGTTTTTTTGCTGGTGCTGCTGGCCGTGGTGGTTTTTTGGGTGGGCGCAGCAGTGGCCATGTTGGTCGGCGCTGGGTTTGAGTTGGTTTTTATGCTTGCTTTGTTTGTTGTGCTTGCCGTGCTGCTGGCTGTGTGATTGGCCGCAGGTGCTGTTGTTGCGACACTCGGCGGGGTCACAGGTGCAACCGCAGGCATCGCAGGTGCCGTGGGCGGTATGACCATTTTTTGAGTTGCAATTTTAGGTGCGGCTACTGGAGGGGGGGCAATCACAGGTGCTTGACCCTGCGCATTCAAGTAAGCTGTGCGTTGGTAAGCAGGTGCTAAAAGACCATCAAACCGCCCAAGGCCATACAGTGCCAAAACCAGATTGATGGCGAGCAAGGAGATCAGGATTTTAGTGCGCATGGTGTGTGCCTTACTTTGCAGGGCTGCTGGTGAAATCAGTTGATAAAGGGGTGGGGGTGTGGTTCCACGGGGCCACCTTGAAGAGCATGAGCATGCCGGGAATCGCCAGTGCAGTGCATAAATAAAAGAAATTTTCCCAACCCATTTTTTCAACCAAGCCGCCTGTCAGCGCATTAATCACTGAGCGCGGCACGGCCGATAAGCTGGTGAACAGCGCCAATTGTGTGGCCGTGTAAGCGGGGTGGGTTTCACGTGCCATGTAAGCGACAAAAGCCGCCGTCCCAAGGCCCACACCCAATGCTTCAAAGCCAATGACCACGGCCAACATTGAGCGTTCTGCTGCGCCCACTTCGATGAACGGCCCTGAATGTGCCAGCCAAGCAAACCCCAAAATAGACACCACTTGCACCACACCAAATAACCACAGCGCACGGTTAATGCCTAATTTTAGCATCCAAATGCCACCAATGAATGCCCCGAGGATTTGCATGGTCAAGCCACTGCCTTTGACCACTGCGCCGATGTCCGTTTTGGTGAAATGCATGTCGAGGTAAAATGGTGTGGCCAGCGCGGTGGCCATGCTGTCGCCCAATTTGTACAGCAGAATGAAACCGAGCACACCCAATGCGCTCATCCAGCCTTGGCGGCCAATGAACTCTTTAAAAGGTTCAATCACCGATTGAGCCAAAGTGCGTGGCGAGCGTGCGAGCAATTTCGGCTCGCCCACCCACAAGGTCATGCCAATCGCTGGCAACATGAATAATGACGTGATGATGAATACAGTTGACCACGGTAAACGATCCGCCAAAATCAGAGACAGCGAGCCTGGCACCAGGCTGGCCATCCGATAGGCGTTGACATGAACACTGTTGCCCAAACCCAACTCTTCATCGCTTAAAATTTCACGGCGATAAGCATCCAGAACGATGTCTTGGCTGGCAGAGAAAAAAGCCACACAGGTGGACAAAATGGCGATGTTTTGAATGTCTTGAGTCGGGTTAAACAAGCTGTAAGCCCACATGGAGCCGAGCAGTGCCAATTGTGTCAACAGCATCCAGCTGCGTCGACGTCCCATTTTTGGAATCAAGTTGTAACGATCCATCAAGGGCGACCACAAAAACTTCCATGTGAAAGGCAATTGAATCAAGGCAAAGGCCGCGATGGTTTTTAAATTGAGGCCTTCACTGCGCAACCAAGCGGGCAGCAAATTGAGTAAAAAATACAAAGGCAAGCCCGAGGCAAAACCTGTGAAAATGCAAATCAGCATTTGACGGGTCAAAATTTGTTTGTACCAAGGGTGAGGGGTGCTGTTGGTCATGTGTGGCTCAAAAAATAATGCAAAATAAAGGGGCAATGCAAGGTGTCCAGTGTAACAAAAATGTTCGACAAGCCTAAACGGCTGTCAGCTGGATTAAATCTGCACGGTAATCCATGATGATGGGGGCATGGTCTGAAAACATGCGCTCGGTGTAAACCGAGGTTGCGCAGGCATGCTGGGCGATGGCTGGTGTGGCCAATTGGTAATCAATCCGCCAACCCACATTGTTGGCTCGTGCTTGGCCGCGATTGCTCCACCATGTGTATTGGTGGGTGTTGGGTTCAAGTGTGCGATACACGTCGTGCAACTCAACTGTTTGCATGAATTGACTGAGCCAAGCGCGCTCCTCGGGCAGAAAACCTGAGTTTTTCAAATTGCCCTTCCAATTTTTTAAATCAATTTCATGGTGGGCAATGTTCACGTCACCACAAATCACCAGCTCACGTCCTTGCGCACGCAGCGCAGCGATGTGCGGTAAAAACACATCTAAAAAACGGTATTTCGCCTCTTGGCGCTCTGGTGCTGATGAGCCTGATGGGAAATACACAGAAATCACCGATAGCTTGCCAAATCGCGCCTCAACATAACGCCCCTCCGCATCGAACTCCCCGTCATCAAAACCAATGATCACTTCATCGGGGGTCGCGCGTGAATACAGGCCGACACCGCTGTAGCCTTTTTTTTGAGCGTAATGGAAGTGTCCTTTGAGGTCGTGCGGCACCATGAATTCAGTTTGCATGTTGTCCGCTTGTGCTTTGAGTTCTTGCACGCAGACAAAGTCAGCCCCTTGCGTGCCCAGCCAATCAAAAAAACCTTTGGACGATGCTGAGCGGATGCCATTTAAATTGGCGCAAATGATGCGGGTGGATGTTTTCATAAAATGGATTTTTAGTGTGTTGACTGAATCAGACGATTTTAACTGAAAGCGAATGATGTGTGCGGCGAGTGGGCTGCTTATTGCATTGTATTCATGGTGTTTTTCAGTGAGTGGGTGAGAAATGAGTGATTGGGGTGTTGTTTAAAGTGCACATATGGGTTTGGTTTTTAAGGTTATGCTCTTTGATTCAAAATATTTATAGGTAAATAGTGTGTCAAATATGAAACATTATTTATTTTGTGCCACCATGTGTTTGACAATTTATATCCAAATAGGCGTTTGAATGCTTTAAAAATATCACATAAAAATCATATGATTAGCTTTGATTGTTAATGGTGATACTTTAATTGATGTTTTTGGTTTGTTTTAATCGTTTGTTTGATATTGTTTTATATTAATTGTCTTTTTGATTAAATAGAAGTAGGATGATCCTACGATATAACTCTAAATTTGAGAGTGTTACGTTTGTCTTTTGCAAAAAAAAGATACGGAGGCATTGGCAAGTACACATGATAAATGGCCAATGGTAATTTGAAGGGGATGAAATGAATAAAACTTATCGCAGTATTTTTAATGCACAGACCAACACATGGGTGGCTGTGTCCGAAGTGGCCGCATCGCGTACCAAAGGCAAAGCATCGGGGATGCTGAGTGCCGTTGTGCTGGGGGCTGGTGTGTACGTGGGTTCAGCTCAGGCTGGCGCTGTGGCATTGGGCGGTGGTGTCGTGGGATCGGCGGCTGGAGATGCTTTGGCACAAGACATTGCCATTGGCACGGGTGCTTCGGCGGTGTCGGCAACTGATGCTTCTGTGGCTGTGGGCGGTTCAGCAACGGCCAATGCGACGGATGCCACTGCGATCGGTCATCAAACGGAGGCCAAGCGAGAGGCTGTGGCCGTTGGTGCATATTCTCAAGCAGGGCTGACTTCAGTGGCTGTGGGCTACGCTGTGGGCGTGGGTTCAAGTGGCTACAATAATGTGGCGATGGGACATTCCGCTGCGCAAAGTGCTGTGGGCAATGATAATTTCTACGTTGGCTTGAATGCGGGTTCTACGTCCATTGGGAACAACAACATTGCTTTGGGCGTCAATGCTGGACAAAACATGTACGGTGATGGTGAAAACATCGCATT
Organism: Ephemeroptericola cinctiostellae; assembly: GCF_003339525.1. Classification (GTDB taxonomy): domain Bacteria; phylum Pseudomonadota; class Gammaproteobacteria; order Burkholderiales; family Burkholderiaceae; genus Hydromonas; species Hydromonas cinctiostellae. The sequence goes on from NZ_CP031124.1 coordinate 720,013, forward strand.
GGGTTCAAATGCATTGAATGGTTCATACGGTAAATCAGCCATTGCGATCGGCGCAGGCGCGGGTCAGAACAGCAATATCAGCTACTCTGCATACGTGGGCAATAATTCCGGTAAAAATACCTCAGGTCCAGACAACGTAGGCTTGGGTGCGGAATCGGGTTCTTATGTGTTGGGCAGTCAAAATGTGGCGGTCGGGCTGGCCTCTGGCCGCAGTGTCACAGGTCGGCACAATGTGGCTTTGGGTTATATGGCTGGACAAGGGTTGACTGCGAGTGATACGGTTGCCATGGGTTTTGCTTCAACGGTGGCGGATAATCAGTCGATTGCAATCGGCGCAAATGCGAGTGCCGCTTTGGGCAACATCGCCCTTGGGGCTGGCAGTGAGGCGTTGTTGGCTGCGACTCAGGTTAATTTTGCGACGGTAGGCACTTTGATGTATGGTGGCTTCGCAGGTACGGCGACGGGGGTGGTCAGTCTTGGGTCAGTCGGTGCTGAACGTCAGATTAAAAATCTGGCTCCAGGTGAAATCAGCGACTCATCCACCGACGGCATCAACGGCAGTCAATTGTATTCAGGTTTAAGTGTGACGCAAAGTTCAATTGCTTCGTTATCGACTTCAACCAGCAGCTCGGTGAATTCATTGTCAACCGCCAGTGTGGTGACCAATAGCGCGGTAGCCTCATTGTCGACCACCACCAGCAGCTCAGTGAATTCGCTTTCTACGGCGAGTGTGGTGACCAACAGCGCGGTGGCTTCATTGTCGACCACCACCAGCAGCTCAGTGAATTCATTGTCAACGGCGAGTGTGACAACCAACAGTGCAGTGGCTTCATTGTCGACCACCACCAGCAGCTCAGTGAATTCGCTTTCTACTGCGAGTGTGGTGACCAACAGCGCGGTGGCCTCATTGTCGACCACCACCGGCAGTTCAGTGAATTCGCTTTCTACGGCGAGTGTGACGACCAACAGTGCAGTGGCTTCATTGTCCACTTCAACCAGCAGCTCGGTGAACTCATTGTCAACAGCGAGTGTAACAACCAACAGCGCAGTGGCCTCATTGTCCACTTCAACAGGAAGCTCGGTGAATTCGCTTTCAACGGCGAATGTGACGACCAACAGTGCGGTGGCATCTTTGTCTGCAGCCACCACCAGCTCAGTCAATTCATTGTCCACATCGGTGGTTTCAACCAACAGTGCGCTGGCCTCCTTGTCGACGACCACAATCAGCTCGGTTAAGTCATTGTCGACCTCTGTGGTGACCACCAACAGTGCAGTGGCCTCATTGTCCACTGCGACAGGCGATGCGATTGGTTCATTGTCAACGGTTGTTGTTCAAAAAAGCAGCGCGGTGGCCTCGTTGTCGGCTGCGGTTATTGCAACCAACAGCGCGGTGGCTTCATTGTCCACATCAACAGGCAGTTCAGTGAATTCACTTTCAACGGTGAGCGTGGCAACCAACAGCGCAGTGGCCTCATTGTCCACATCAACAGGCAGTTCGGTGAATTCACTTTCAACGGTGAGCGTGGCAACCAACAGCGCAGTGGCCTCATTGTCCACATCAACAGGCAGTTCAGTGAATTCACTTTCAACGGTGAGCGTGGCAACCAACAGCGCGGTGGCCTCATTGTCCACATCAACAGGCAGCTCGGTGAATTCGCTTTCAACGGTGAGCGTGACAACCAACAGTGCAGTGGCTTCTTTATCAACCGCGACCGCAGTTTCAGTCGGCTCATTGTCCAGTGCAGTGGTGGTGACGAACAGCGCGGTGGCCTCGTTGTCCACATCCACCACCCATTCGGTGAACTCTTTGTCGACATCGGTGCTTGTGACCAACAGTGCGGTGGCCTCCTTGTCCACCAGCACCATGACATCGATTAATTCCTTGTCGACCAGTACGGCATTTTCTGTGAATTCGTTGTCTACGGGCTTGACTGCAACCAACAGTGCGGTGGCCTCATTGTCAACACGTGTGGACAATTTGGATACCCGAATAGAAAAAAATGAAAAGAAACTGAACGCAAACATGGCGGGTGTTTATGCCGCGAGTGAGATACCCACATCCATTCACCCAGGTAAGTCGGCGATTGGTTTGGGCGTGGCAACGGTGGGTGGTCAGGCGGCCATTGCGGCCAAGATTTCTCGGGTCTCGGACAATGGCCGGTGGGTGCTGTCAGCTTCAGCGTTTGCAAACACGCAGCGTAAATATGGTGCAGCGGCCGCAATCATGATGCATTTGTCGGATGACAATTGAGGCGTGACGAAATGAGTGCATCGGTGCGGCATCACGGCCGCATCGGAATGGCCTCGATAGAGTAAAGGGAAAAATAATGAAAAAAATAATGGCGTTTGGCTTGGCGGTGGCATGTTTGACGGCGCAAGCACAGGAAATACGTTGGCCTTCAGCCAACTCGGGTTGGTTGAAGGGGGGGCGGTATGTCAACTCTGAAAATTTAAGTAAAATGCAGGCGGGCTTAAATCGAGAGCAAGTACGTGATTTGATTGGCTTTCCATCGTATAACGAAGGCATCAAAGTCATGGATTGGACTTATTTGATGAATTTTTTAGTCAATGGCGAAACGGTTCAATGCCAGTACAAAGTGCTGTTTGACAATCGATATAAAGTCAATGCCATGATGTGGAAGCCTGTGGGTGATCACAGCTGCCCCCCTGTTGAAGCAAAGCCTGAACCGCCCCCCCTTGTGGTGATGTCAGCGGATGGCTTGTTCAAGTTTGACTCAACGGAGCTGTTGCCACAAGGTGTGGCTGAGATTCGTGATTGGGCGACCAAAGCGGATCGCAACAAAACGTACCAAGTCACTGCATATGCGGATCGCTTGGGCAATCCGCAATACAACAAACGATTGTCGCAGGCGCGAGCCGACATGGTGGTGCGGGCGCTGTCGTCGGTGGGCATACAGTCCCAAGGCCGTGGGGCGGGCAGCATCAGCACGACGAATTGTGTTGGTCGTCAAGCCTCTGCGGCATTGATTGCTTGTTTGCAACCGGATCGAAAAGTGGAAATTCGTTAACTTGCGCGAAGCCACGAAAAAGCCCCAATCTAAATTGGGGCTTTTTTTTACATGTCCTCATCCGGCGTTTAAGGGCTTAATGCATGGATTGAGGTGTTTTTGTTTTTTTGCGTATTTTTGAAGCCATCAAACTTTGCATACAGCAGACAATACACGTCACACGGAGGCTGTGCCACAAGCCCTCCTTTGCTAAAAAGCTAAAAAGCTAAAAAGCTAAAAAGCTAAAAAGCTAAAAAGCTAAAAAGCTAAAAAGCTAAAAAGCTAAAAAGCTAAAAAGCTAAAAAGCTAAAAAGCTAAAAAGCTAAAAAGCTAAAAAGCTAAAAAGCTAAAAAGCTAAAAAGCTAGAAAGCTAAAGCTTTGAAAAATGGCGTGTTGCGATCTACTGTTGGATGAGCCACATTTGTTGTAATCCAGCGAGTGTCACATGAAGGGCATCGGATAAAACCGTGCCGCTTATTGTGTCTTGCGCGTGACGCATGTGGACAGGCAGTTCAATCGTTTGAGGGGTTTCTGAGAAGTTGGTCAACAGGACGAAGCGATTGCCACGGGAAATCTTTAAAACATGTACATTACCTGCCCATTTGAAATCAGTGTGCTCACCTTCAGCCACGACGGCGCTCAACTGTTTGCGTGCATGAATCAATGCCTGTAAACCTCGATACACTTGGGCGGCTGCGCTGTTGCCGCTTTGTGCTTCGATAAAGCGGGCAGTGTCGTGGCGTGGGCGATGAACCCAACGGCTGTCATTCGCTTGGTGAGGGTCATTTTCGTATGTGTAATCGTTGAGCGTGGCCATCTCATCGCCGAGATAAATCAACGGTATCCCTTCACAGGCAAGAATGATGCCGTGCATGAGCAAAATGCGGGCAATGGCTTCTTGGGTCAACTCAGTGTCACCCAAGGCCGATTCAAGGCCGCACAATGAAGCGGTTGTGCCTGAAATGCGCATGTCTTTGGTGATTGGGTTGTAGTTAAATGGCACGCCACGGGCAAAGCTGCCTTCAAATTGCCCTGTGTAAAATTGATTTAAAAACTGGCGGTGGTCAAAAGGTTGAATGCCCAAGTCAATTGCATCCTCATCTGCAAACGACCAGCCAATGTCATCGTGTACACGGATGTAGTTGACCCATGCGCAATGTGGCGGTAAATCAAAGCGTTTGCTCATGGCGTATTGCAGCATGCGCACGTCTCGAGTCGCCAGTGCCTCCCAGAGCAAAGCCATGAAAGTTGGGTTGTAGGACAATTGAGACTCATCGACATCAATGTACTTGATGATGTCATCGGGGTGCACAATGGCTTCAGATTTGAATGTCAGCGCGGGTGCTGCGATCTTGGCGGCGGCATTGAGAACGCGCACCAGCTGATGGGCTTGTGGCAAGTTTTCACATGGGGTACCGAGCTGTTTCCAAATAAAAGCGACCGCATCCAAACGCAACACTTCAACACCTTGGTTGGCCAGAAACAACATTTCTCCGAGCATCGCATTGAGCACAGCGGGGTTGGTGTAGTTTAAATCCCACTGAAAATGATTGAATGTTGTCCACACCCAACGTTGCAAGGTTTCATTCCAAAGGAAGTTGCCTGGCGCTTGTTCGGGGAAAATTTCACGTAAATTGAGCTCATATTGATCGGGGAGGTCGCGGTTTTCAAACATCCAAAAGAAATCCTGATACTCTTTTTCGCCAGCCAGAGCCCGTTTTGCCCAATCGTGCTCATCTGATGTGTGGTTTAGAATGTAATCCAAACACACGCTGATGCCATCGGCGCGCAGCTCAGCGGTCAATTGTGCCAATTCGCTCATTGTGCCCAAATCGGCACGCACACGGCGAAAGTCACTGACTGCGTAACCGCCATCGCTGTTGTTTTCAGGACAAGTGAACAGCGGCATGAGGTGTAAATAAGTCACACCCAGTTGTTTGAGGGCGGGAAGTTTGGCGCGCAAGCCTTTTAAATTGCCTGCATATAAATCCACATAACCCACTGCACCAACCATGTGATTCGATGAAAAGTAATCGACATGTTGCTCGCGCGTTTGATCAAGCTGAATCAGGTCATCTGGTCGAGCTTTGGCTGCCATAAACACCGTTTGCAACAGTTCCAGTAGGTGAAAAAACATGTCACTGCGATGGTGGTATAGCGCATTAAACTGCTCATATAGGGCTGGGAAATGCGCATGCAATCGAGATTCCAGTGCGCTCCCTGCGGTTGGCCATAAATGCGGCAAATAACGCTCAAGATGTTCATAAGTGGGCTGGATGTGGTCGGGCAGTGCGGGCAGGGTTGTTTTCATGAGCGTGTAAATAAAAACAGTTAATATTAATAATAAACATCATTTTTTTGGTTTAAATGACGGCTTATCTGTGGTGTTGTATTTCTGCTTGGAGACGGATTTATGATCGCCTTATGACGCATGTTACATCAAAACCACTGATTTTTAGAGGCTTTTTTAAAAAATGAGCATGTGGGTGATTGAAGTTCAAAGGAAGTGAAGCCAGTGACCCGTGTAAGCTTTGTAAGTTAGCAGAAAGTTTTGTGGCATTACGAGAATAACCGCGCTACAATGGAAAAAATATTTTAACAGCAACAGAGGGTAAACGATGACAGAACACACCATCGCTGCGGGTGCTTACGCCCCAGAAGCAAACGCGAACGCGCATTTGGAAGATTTGACGCCAGAAGGACGCGTCAATGATCCAGTGCATCTCAAAACCGAAATTTTAGCCAAATTGGCTTATTCGGTTGGTAAAGACCCCATTTCAGCCAACAGCAATGACTGGTTGACCGCCACCATCCTTGTTGTACGCGATCACATTGTTGATCGTTGGATGGCCACCACACGTGACAACTACCGCGCTGAGAAAAAGCGTGTGTATTATCTTTCGCTTGAGTTTCTCATTGGTCGCTTGATGCGCGATGCCATGAACAATTTGGATTTGACCAGTGGCATCAAGGAGGCTTTGGCTGAGTTGAACGTCGACATTGACTTCATTCGTGAGCTTGAGCCCGATGCGGCCTTAGGCAATGGTGGTTTGGGTCGTTTGGCGGCTTGCTTTATGGAGTCTATGGCCACCGTTGGTGTGCCTGCATATGGTTATGGCATTCGTTACGATCACGGTTTGTTTCGCCAGGCGATTGAAGATGGCGCCCAAATGGAATACCCTGAAGAATGGCTGTCTTTCGGTAACCCATGGGAATTCCAGCGCAAAGAATCATCGTATTCGATCGGTTTTGGCGGCACAGTTGAGGTCACCAAAGACTGGGATGGTGCAACCACATCCACTTGGAAGCCTGCTGAAAATGTGATGGCGATTGCGTATGACACACCCGTTGTGGGCTGGCGTGGTGAAAAAGTCAATACGTTGCGCTTGTGGCGCGCACGTTCAACGGTGCCGATCAAGTTGGATTTATTCAACAGCGGCGATCACTTGGGGGCTTTGTCTGAAAGTAACCGTGCAGAAAGTATTTCGCGCGTGTTGTATCCAGCGGATTCGAGTTCGTCGGGTCAAGAGCTGCGTTTGCGCCAAGAATTTTTCTTCACTTCGGCCTCTGTTCAGGATATTTTGCGCCGCCATTTGCAGCAATACAATACGCTCGATAATTTGGCCGATAAAGTTTCAATGCAATTGAACGACACCCATCCTGCTTTGGCTGTTGCTGAGTTGATGCGTGTGTTGGTCGACCATCACAACATGAAGTGGGATGAAGCTTGGGCGATCACCAATGGCGTGATTTCTTATACCAACCACACCTTGTTGCCTGAAGCCCTTGAAACATGGCCTGTTAACTTGATCGAACGCATGTTGCCGCGCCACATGCAGATCATTTATGCCATCAATGCACGTTTGCTGGAGCATGTGAAAGCGGCAGGCATGGATGACGGCACAATCTCTGCGGTCTCTTTGATCGGCGAGCAAGGCAGCCGTCACGTGCGCATGGGCAACCTTGCGTTCGTCGGTGCGCATAAGGTCAATGGTGTCGCAGGGTTGCATTCTTATTTAATGAAACAAACGGTGTTCAAGGAATTGCACAGTGTGTTTCCTGATCGCATCACCAATAAAACCAATGGCGTGACACCTCGTCGCTGGTTGATGGAGGCCAATCCAGCCTTGACGGCTTTGTTGCGTGAAACCATTGGTGATGGCTTTATGGATGACACCGAAAAGCTGAAAGACTTGATTCCATTCGCGCAAGACCCTGTTTTCCGCGCCAAATTTGCAGAGGTGAAGCAGTCGAACAAAGCCCGCTTGGCACAATTGATTCACGATCGAGTGGGGGTTAAAGTCGACCCGACGGCCATGTTTGATGTGCAAGTGAAACGCATCCATGAGTACAAACGTCAGTTGCTCAACATCCTTGAAACCATTGCCTTGTATAACGAAATTCGCGCCAACCCGCATAAAAACTGGGTGCCGCGCGTGAAAGTGTTTGCGGGCAAGGCCGCTGCGAGCTATTGGCAAGCCAAATCAATCATCCATTTGATTAATGATGTCGGCAGTGTCGTTAACAACGATCCATCGGTGCGTGACCTGCTCAAAGTGGTCTTCATTCCGAATTACAATGTGTCGGCTGCTGAAATCATCATGCCTGGAGCCGATTTGTCAGAACAAATTTCGACCGCTGGCTTGGAGGCGTCGGGCACAGGCAACATGAAGTTTGGTTTGAATGGCGCATTGACGATTGGTACGCTGGATGGTGCGAACGTCGAAATGTTGGAGCACGTAGGTGCGGCCAACATCAAAATTTTTGGCATGACGGCACAAGAAGTTGAAGCTTTGCGCATCAAAGGTTACAGTTCACGTGAAGTGATTGAGGCCACACCTGCTTTGAAAGAAGTGCTTGAAGGCATCGCGGGCGGCACGTTCTCGCCAAATGATCAGCATCGCTATCAAGGTCTGGTGGACATGATGTGGAATTCGGACCATTTCTTGGTGGCCGCCGATTTCCAAGCCTATTGGAATGCACAGCGTGAGATGGATGTGTTGTGGCACAATCAAGACGCGTGGCAAACACAGGCCATCTTGAATACGGCAAACATGGGCTGGTTCTCTTCAGATCGCACCATCCGTGAGTATGCGGAAGAAATTTGGAATGTGCCGACCAATTGAGTCCACGCAAGTCAAAAAGGGGGTGTTGATGGTTTTTTGCAGATGTCCGGAAAAACCGTCAACACAGCAATAAATAAATACAAACAAATCATGGGGGAAGTGGCTTTTGACTTGTTTCACCGTTCTCAATGAACATTCAGCAATACGCACATGGCACTCGACCGAGTGCTGTGTGTCATGCATTTGATTTAACACGTTGTACTCCATTCACCAGAAAAAGTGATGCGCTTTTTTTGACATAATTATTAGAGACATATATGACAACTGAAATCACACACGACGCATTGCTTGCGCTGACTTCCCCGGCGTCATCGGATGTCGAAGCCATTGTTGTTGGGCAGCACAACAATGTATTTGATGTCCTTGGCCTTCATCAAGTTGATGGGGGCTGGGCCGTACGCCTTTTTGCGCCATCGGCTGAGCGTGTCACCGTTGAAACTTTATCGGGAGTGTTGCTTGCGAATTTAGTCCGCGTTCATGACGCGGGCTTTTTTGTGGGCTTTATTCCTGCGAACAAGTTACCTGAGCGCACCGCTTTGATCGCTGAGGCGCATCAAGGGGGGCATTCTTGGCGGTGGGTCGATCCCTATACTTTTGGCCCTGTGTTGGGGCCGATTGACGATTATTATTTTTCTGCGGGCACGCATTTAAAATTGTTTGATAAATTCGGTGCGCATCCCATGATGTTCGAGAGCGTGACGGGTGTGCATTTTGCCGTGTGGGCACCCAATGCATCTCGTGTGGCGGTGGTGGGTGAGTTCAATGATTGGGACGGTCGCCGTCACATCATGCGCCGTAGAACCGACAGTGGTGTTTGGGAAATTTTTATTCCTGACTTGCCTGTGGGCACGGTGTACAAATACGAGCTGTATGACGGCCAAGGTCAGGTTTTGCCTTTGAAGGCCGATCCTTTTGCACAGGCTTCTGAGCTGCGTCCGTCCAACGGTTCGAAAGTGGTCTCTACTTGGGATTTTCAATGGCATGATGCCGATTATCTGGATGCTCGAGCACAGGGTGATGCCCGTCAAAAACCCATGAGCATTTATGAAGTGCATTTGGGTTCATGGCAACGTGCCGATGATGGTGGATTTCTGAGCTACGATGATTTGATTGCTCGTCTGATCCCCTATGTGCAAGAGCTGGGTTACACGCACATTGAGGTGTTGCCGATCACGGAACATCCGTTGGACGCATCGTGGGGTTATCAACCGACGGGTTTGTTCTCACCCACAGCGCGTTTTGGTGCGCCTGAAGGTTTTGCTCATTTTGTCGATGCTGCGCACCAAGCGGGTATTGGTGTGATTTTGGATTGGGTGCCTGCACATTTTCCAACCGATGCACACGGCCTGGCGTATTTCGATGGTACGGCATTGTACGAGCATGAAGACAAGCGCAAGGGGTTTCACCCTGATTGGAATACGGCCATTTTTAATTTTGGTCGCACCGAAGTGTCTGAGTTTTTGATGAACAATGCATTGTTTTGGTTGGATCGTTATCATTTGGATGGTTTGCGTGTGGATGCTGTGGCATCAATGCTGTACTTGGATTATTCACGCAAAGAAGGGGAGTGGATTCCAAATGAGTATGGCGGTCGGGAAAACTTGGAGGCGATTTCGTTTTTGCAACGCACCAACAGTGCGGTGTACGCCGCACATGCGGGTGTGGTGACGATTGCCGAAGAGTCCACTTCTTTCCCTGGGGTGTCTCATCCTGTGGACGCGGGCGGCTTGGGCTTTGGTTTTAAGTGGAACATGGGTTTCATGCATGACACACTGAGCTATTTCAAACAAGAGCCGATTCACCGCCAATACCACCACAATGAGCTGACGTTTGGTGTGATGTATGCTTTTGCAGAAAATTTCGTCTTGCCATTGTCACATGATGAAGTGGTGCATGGTAAAGGCACGCTGTTGACCAAAATGGCGGGGGACGATTGGCAAAAATTTGCCAACCTGCGTGCGTATTATGCCTTCATGTGGGGTTATCCTGGCAAAAAACTGTTGTTCATGGGGCAAGAGTTTGCGCAGCGTTCAGAATGGAACGAAAACATAGGTTTAGATTGGCATTTGTTGGGCTATGATACCCACAAAGGGGTGCAAAACTTGGTGCGTGATTTGAATCATTTGTACCGCACCGTGCCAGCCTTGTATGAGAAAGATTGCGAAGGCGGCGGCTTCGAGTGGTTGATTGTGGATGATCGTGAGCAGTCGGTGTTTGCATGGGTGCGTCGTGGTCTGGACGGCAGCAAACCTGTGGTGGTGGTGAGCAATCTCACACCCGTGCCGCGTTTAGGCTATCGTGTGCCGATGCCTGTTGCTGGGCGTTGGATTGAGTGCATGAATTCGGATGCGCAGGTGTATGGTGGCAGTGGCATGGGTAATTTGGGAGAGGCTTTTGCACATGCGCAAGAAGGTGCACAGTTTCCTGCGGTGGTTGAGTTGACTTTGCCACCGTTATCGACATTGATGTTTGTGTTGGCGTGATTTTAACCGTGTAATCCCCCTCTCATCGTGCTTCGTTGTGGTGGAGGGTTAACTAAAACCAAAAAAAGTCGGGTTAAACTTTTTTTGATATATTATTGGAGACATAAAAATGAGTTCAAACAACCAAAACCGCCGTCTTGCCCGTGATGCAATGGCTTTCGTTCTTGCTGGGGGGCGTGGCTCTCGCTTGATGGAGCTGACGGATCGCCGTGCAAAGCCAGCCGTATTTTTTGGTGGCAAAACCCGCATCATCGACTTTGCTTTGTCCAATGCGCTCAATTCTGGCATTCGCCGCATTGGTGTCGCCACACAGTACAAAGCACACAGCTTGATCCGCCATTTGACTCGGGGTTGGAATTTTTTACGTCCTGAACGCAATGAGAGTTTTGATATTTTGCCCGCCAGTCAGCGCGTGTCTGAGGATTCTTGGTATACGGGTACGGCGGATGCGGTGTTCCAAAACATTGACATCATCGAAACTTACAACACCAAATACATTGTTGTGCTCGCAGGTGATCATATTTACAAAATGGATTATGAAATCATGATCCAGCAGCACGTGGATTCCAATGCGGACATCACACTGGGCTGTTTGGAAGTGCCTCGCATGGAGGCTGTGGCATTTGGCGTGATGCATGTGGATGATCAAGACACCATCATCAATTTCGTTGAAAAACCAGCCGATCCCCCGTGCGTGCCGGGCAGCCCTGATGTGGCACTCGCATCAATGGGCATTTATGTGTTTGATACCGATTTTTTGATTCAAGCGTTAAAAGAGGACGCCGCAGACCCAAGCTCAGACCATGATTTCGGTAAAAACATCGTGCCCAATATTGTCAAACATGGTAAAGCGGTTGCCCATCGCTTCTCTGCATCTTGTGTGCGCTCTGATCACGAGGCAGAACATTACTGGCGTGATGTCGGTACTGTCGATGCGTATTGGGATGCCAATATTGATCTAACCGATGTCGTTCCCGCTTTGGATTTATACGACCATGACTGGCCGATTTGGACGCACAGTGAAATCACTGCGCCGGCAAAATTTGTGCACAATGAAGACGGCCGCCGTGGCATGGCAATTGGCTCATTGGTGTCGGGCGATTGCATTGTGTCAGGTGCGAGCGTGAATAAATCATTGTTGTTCACGGGCGTAAAAGCACACTCATTTTCAAGTGTGGATGGAGCGGTGATTCTGCCTTACGCTTCAGTTGGTCGTTCTGCACGTTTGACCAATGTGGTGATTGATCGCAGTGTGATTATCCCTGAAGGCTTGGTGATTGGCGAAGACCCTGTGTTGGATGCACAACGCTTCCGTCGCACAGAAAAAGGCATTTGCTTGGTGACACAGCCCATGATTGATGCTTTAAAATTATAATCATCTGACCGCGCATCGAAGTCATGCGAGTTGTCGGTGTGCGGTGATGAGGTTGTAGGTGTGTTTCAAATGATGCCCCATATACCTCCATGGGTGTCCAAGGGCATTGGCATTCTTGCATTTAAAATGATCGTTTGTTATCGATCGGTTTTTTTTACCGTGTTTCATTGTTTATAAAGTCCTGTCATGATGGTTAAAACGAAAACAGCTGATTCTATCGCCACTTCTGAAGTTGCTGATGTGGTGAAAGTCACGGCCAAGGCGGCCGCAAAGCCAAAAGCCAAGCCCAAAGCCAAGGCGAAGGTAAGTGTGGCTGCGGTTGATGGGTCGGCCAGCACCACAAGCGCTGGTGTCAGTCCGCCAAAAGTCAAAGCGGCAAAGGCATCCACACGTGCTAAATCTAAGCCTTTTCACATCCTTGCGGTGGCCTCTGAAATGTACCCCTTCATTAAAACGGGTGGGTTGGCGGATGTGGTCGGTGCTTTGCCTTTTGCCTTGGGTGAGTTGTCTACGACCAAAGCATCGATTGTATTGACCACGCTGATTCCTGGTTACCCTGTCGTGATGGGGGCGTTGAGTGATGCGGGTGAGTCGGATATGGTATTGGCGTTGCCGAATTATTTTGGTGGTGATGCCCAGATCTTCCGAGCAACGGTCAAAGGCGTGGCCTTGTTGGTGTTGGATGCGCCGCATTTGTTCAACCGCGTGGGTAATCCTTATTCTGACGCATCAGGCATGGATTGGCCTGATAATCCTGTGCGTTTTGCCGCCTTGTCGCTGGCGGCGGCGATGGTCGGCTGGGGTGAGGTGGAGGGTTACGCGCCCGATGTACTGCATGCGCATGATTGGCAAGCGGCGATGGCACCCGCTTATTTGCATTTTTTAGGACAAGGCAAACACCGTCCAAAAACCGTATTGACGGTACACAATCTTGCCTTTCAAGGGCAGTTTCTAGCCAATATATTTCCCAAGCTGGGTTTGCCGCCTGAAGCATTTGACATCAATGGTGTCGAATATTATGGTGGCGTGGGGTATTTAAAAGCGGGCATTCAATTTTCCGATGCTGTAACGACGGTCAGCCCAACTTACGCACGGGAAATTTGCACCACGAAAGGTGGTATGGGTTTGGATGGTTTGTTGCGGTTGCGCGGTCATGCGGTGAGTGGCATTGTCAATGGCATCGACATGGCGATTTGGAATCCAGCAACAGATGCGCAGCTCGCCAGCACCTTTGATGAAAAAACATTGGGTGCGCGCCAGGCGAATAAACATGCGGTGGAAAAACATTTTAATTTGCCACACAGTGATGCCCCTTTGTTCTGCATTGTCAGCCGATTGACATGGCAAAAAGGCATTGACATCGTCACCGACAGCATTGATGCATTGGTGGCCATGGGGGCGCGTTTGGTGGTGCTGGGAACGGGAGACCAAGCCCTTGAAGCGGCATTGTATGCTGCTGTGGCCAAATACCCCAGCCACGTGGGTGTGCACATTGGTTATGATGAGGGCGTGTCGCATTTGATACAAGGCGGGAGCGATGCCATTCTCGTGCCATCGCGTTTTGAGCCTTGTGGATTGACCCAGCTTTATGGTTTGCGTTATGGCTGCGTTCCCGTGGTATCGACTGTTGGTGGCTTGGCCGACACGGTGATTGATGCCAATGACGCCGCTGTCACTGCTGGTGTGGCGACGGGGGTTCAGTTTCATCAGGTGACGCGTGAAGGGTTTCAAACCGCGATTGCGCGTACGGTGAGTCTGTATGCTCAGGCTAAAGTGTGGCGAGCCATTCAACACGCAGGCATGCGATCCGATGTGGCTTGGCGTCGCTCCGCGAAGCAATATGAGGCATTGTATCGGGGCTTGTTGGGATAGTTTGTCATAAGGGAGGGGGTATGACACCAGAGTTTTTGTTGACCACATTCATCATTGTTGCTTCCCCTGGCACGGGAGCCATTTATACCTTGGCCGCAGGTTTATCTCGTGGGGCAAAAGCCAGCGTGTTTGCGGCTTTTGCCTGTACCCTAGGTATTTTGCCGCACTTGGCCGCCGCGCTGCTGGGTTTGGCTGCTTTGTTGCACGCCAGTGCGGTGGCATTTAACGCCATTAAGTATGCGGGCATCGTTTATTTGTTGTACATGGCGTGGCACACCTTGCGGGAAACAGGAGCGTTGAATGTCAGCACCGAACACATACAGCACAGCAATGCGCGCATATTAATGGATGGTGTTTTGCTCAATATTTTAAATCCAAAACTGTCCATCTTCTTTGTGGCCTTTTTACCGCAATTCATTTCATCACAAGAAATTCATCCATTGTTTCAAATGGCGGAGTTGTCAGGTGTTTTTATGCTGATGACATTCATTGTGTTCTCAATGTATGGCGTGCTTGCTGCCAGCATGCGTGATCACGTCGTGTCTCGCCCCAATGTGATGATGTGGATGCGCCGCAGTTTTGCTGCAGCATTTGGCGCTTTGGCAGTAAAGCTGGCTTTGACTGAGCGCACATAACACCATAACACTCAAGTTCGACACGATTATTGTTAATAAAAAGAGGGACATCAAACATGAAAATCACCATTCAAACCCAACCCATCTCAGGCATGAAGCCCGGCACCAGCGGTCTGCGCAAAAAAGTCACGGTGTTTCAGCAGCCCCATTATCTGGCCAATTTTGTGGCCTCCATTTTTGCAGCGGTCAAACCAGAGGGCGGTTTCACAGGTAAAACCTTGGTGGTTGGGGGGGATGGTCGCTATTTTAACCTTGAGGCGATTCAAGTTGTTTTGCGGATGGCCGCTGCCCAAGGTTTTGCACGCGTGTTGGTGGGGCAACATGGCATTTTGTCGACACCTGCGGCCTCGTGTGTGATTCGTAAATATAAGGCTTTTGGTGGCATTATTTTATCGGCGTCGCACAATTCGGGCGGCCCAGAGGGTGATTTTGGAATTAAATTCAATGGCGACAACGGTGGTCCTGCGCCTGAAAAAATCACCGATGCGATTTATGAGTACAGCACCCACATCACAGCGTATGACATGGTGGAAGCTGCCGATGTCGATGTTGGGCGAATTGGCATGCACACCGTGGGCGACATGACGGTGGAGGTGATCGACTCAGTGGTTGATTATCAAGAGTTGATGCAGCAATTGTTCGATTTTGACGTGCTGCGTGCGTTTTTCAAAAGTGGTTTCACGATGAAATTTGATGCCATGCATGCGGTCACGGGGCCTTATGCCCACGCCATTTTTGAAGATGCGCTGGGTGCAGCCAAAGGCACGGTCATGAATGGCACACCATCGCCTGATTTTAATGGGCACCATCCTGATCCCAATCTTGTCCATGCGAAAGAGTTGTATGACATCATGATGGGGGAGCATGCCCCTGACTTCGGTGCTGCATCGGATGGTGATGGCGATCGCAATTTGATCATTGGGCGCGATATGTTTGTCTCACCATCGGATTCATTGGCGGTGTTGGCTGCAAATGCCACGTGTGCACCTGCTTATGCCAAAGGTTTGGCGGGCGTGGCGCGCTCCATGCCCACCAGCGGCGCGGTTGATCGAGTGGCGGCGGCGTTGGGGGTTGAATGTTTTGAGACGCCGACGGGTTGGAAATTTTTTGGTAATTTGCTCGATGCAGGACGCATTACCTTGTGTGGCGAAGAGTCCGCAGGGACAGGTTCGGATCACGTGCGTGAAAAAGATGGCGTGTGGGCGGTGTTGTTGTGGATTTCAATTTTAGCGAAACGCCGCATGAGCGTGGTCGACATCATGAAAGAGCATTGGGCGACTTACGGGCGCAACTATTACACGCGCCATGATTATGAAGAAGTCGAGACCGAGGCCGCCAACAGTGTGATGAATCACATCAAAGCGCAATTGCCGACCTTGGTGGGGCAATCCTTGGGTGGTTTGAAAGTCGCTGCAGCGGATGATTTCAGCTACCTTGACCCGATTGACGGCAGTGTGTCGAACAATCAAGGGTTGCGGGTGGTGTTTGAAGGGGGCTCGCGCATTGTGTACCGCCTGTCTGGGACGGGTACTTCTGGGGCGACCATTCGCGTGTACATCGAACGTTATGAGGCAGACCCAGCGCTGCATGACTTGGATACTCAAGTGGCGTTGTCGGGATTGATCGCCATTGCAAATGATTTTTCTCAAATTGCTCAGAAAACGGGGCGCTTGCAACCCACTGTCATCACCTGACAAAAAGCACCTTAAGCTTAAGGTGCTTTTAAATGTTTATTTAAAACGACATGTGCCCGTTGAGTGCCATTTAATGGCCTGATTTTATGAAGTATCTATAAGGTTTTGCCTAATGTTTCGAATGAATGCTGTGTGAATAATGCGTGAATGGTGTGCACACCGCCCCAATAAAACTAATTTTGTGCTTTTATTGTCCCTAATGTGCGTTAAATTTACCCATCTACATGTATCATCCACCAAAAAGTCATATAATGAATCAGAGTTGAGTCGGTGGGTGCGATGTGCTTCATCTGATTTATTGTGAGGGAAGGGGGTTGGTGTGCACTCAACGTGCCAGCCAATGGCCATGATCGTATCGTCAACTTGATTTATTGACTTATTGTTTTCTTAAGGAAAAAACATGTATAACGCAAAAATTTTATCAGCAGCGGCTGTTTTGGCAGCAGGCGTGTTTGCATCAACGGGTGCGCATGCCGGTATGGTGACGGATGCTCACGGTAACGTGGGTTATGACAACGCAGCTGAATGTGATGCTGCAGTACAAAATGGTAACGCCAAGTTTTACCAATCATTCACAACCAAGCCCGCTTTACGTCGTGCAGGCGAAACGCAAGTTAAAGTGACGCGTTTGGCTGATTTGGGTGGCAATTATCGTTTGGGTGCTTGTGATGCAGGTGCGGCTCATCAATTTGGCCGTGACGGCGTGTCAAAAGCGTTGCAAGGCAAGTATGTGCCTTACAGCCCTAACATGGCTGTGAATGTGTATGCGAATGCAACAGGTCAGCCTGTTCGTGTGAGCATGAAGCAGTGTGATAACAATTTCTCAGGCCCCATCCCACGCCCTGTGGCCATCCCTCAACCTGTTGCCACTTCACCTGTCGTGATTGTACCGCCTGCACCCGTGATTGCACCTGTTGTGGCTAAAACATTGAGCCCATACGTGTTTGGTACGGTCGGTGCTTTGCGTGACAAAGTGGGTGGTGCTTTGCTGCATGACCGTGACACAGAGGTTGCAGGTCAACTCGGTGCTGGTTTGCAATTCAATAAGTTGGTCGGTGCAGAATTGTTCTACCAATATGCCAAACGACACGATTTCACCGATGGTTTGGCTGCGGCTGATGTACGCAACAAAACTTTTGGTGGCCGCGTGACTTTGGGTGGCTTGGTGGCTGATAAAACACGTTTGTTTGCTAAATTGGGTGCCGCCAGTGTGAAACACACATCAACAGGTTACAGCGATCGCAAAACACGCTTGACTGCGGGTGCTGGCTTGGCTTACAGCCTGACCAACAACCTCGCATTGCGCGCAGACTACGATCACTACTTTAAACGTGGTGCAAACTGGAAAGCTGCAGATTACTTGGGCTTGGGCTTGCAATACAATTTCTAAGCCATGCCTTGTTGATCACGTTGCATGATAAAAAGCCAATCTTCGGATTGGCTTTTTTGATGTCTATGGTGATGAATGTGTCAGGGTGCCATCGGCTGACTCAAATGCATCCATAACCATGCCCCTGACAATGCAGCCGTGCTGAGGAACAGACCGTATCCGCTGAAATGTGCATTCAGCCATGCCCCACCCGCAGCACCTGCAAACAGGCCCAATGCTTGTACGGTGTTATACACGCCTGCGGCCGCACCTTTGGTGGCAGGGTGAGTGAGTTTCGACAGCAATGAAGGCTGAGTGGCTTCAAGCACATTAAAGCCGATGAAAAACAGCAATAAAGCTGTGGCAATGCCAGCCAATCCGCCCACATTCAAAGCCAAACCGATCTGAGCCACGGCCACCAAAGCGATGGACAGCGCCATCACCGATTGCATTTTGCCATGCTTTTCAGCACGGATGATCAAGGGCACCATGACGCCCATGCTGACGAGAATGACCGCGAAATACAGCCACGCGCTCGCGCTGTGACTCATGTTCAAGTCGTTCAAACGCTGTGGCAAAACGACCCACATGGCCATTTGTACCGCATGCAAGACAAACACCCCACCATTTAAACGCCATTGTTGCGCATCGGCGAGCACGGCTTTCAAACTGGTCGCGCTGCTGATGGCTGTGGCACTTTGTTGAAGCGGAATCGAGGCGACCAAACCGATGGCAAGCAAGGCCAGGGCTGCAATGAGGATGAACACCCCATGCATGCCAATGGAGGCGAATAACACGGGTGCAACGATCAATGAGAGTGCAAAGGTCAATGCAATGCTCATGCCAACCATGGCCATGGCACGCGTGCGCACTTCAGGGCGTGTGGTGTCACCAACCATCGCCACCACCACGCTGCTGACTGCACCCGCACCTTGTAGCGCACGCGCGCACGCGAGTGAAAACACCGTATCGGCATAGGCCGCCCACAGTGCACCTGCTGCAAAAATGAGCAAGCCGATGGTGATGATGCGTTTTCGCCCCCAATTGTCAGAAGCGATGCCATACGGGATGTACAGGAATGCTTGTGTCAAGCCGTATGCGCCCATTGCCCAGCCTGCCGCGATGGCGCGTGCATGGTCGGATTGCACATCAAGCAGAGGAAAATGGCCGATGGGCAAGCTGTTGGCATAGGGCATGAAAATGGGTAACACCACAAACAATCCAAACATGCGCAAGGCAAAAACCAAGGCAAGGCGGGTGCTGATGCTGCGTTCAAGGGGGGATAAGACTGGGGTTGTGGACATTGGATTTCAGAAAAAGAATAAGCGTGCGCAAGGTGCAGCAAGAACATGGGAAAAACGTTATAGTAACAGGTTTGCTGCGTCTTCTTTATCCTCTTGCGCGGCCTTTTTACTTTTTGGAAATCAGCATGAACAGTGAAATCAAGATTCGCGGTGCGCGCACGCATAACCTTAAAAACATTTCGTTGGATCTGCCGCGTCAAAAACTCGTGGTCATCACAGGGCTGTCGGGTTCGGGCAAATCGAGTTTGGCGTTTGATACGCTGTATGCAGAAGGTCAACGCCGTTATGTGGAAAGCCTGTCGGCGTATGCGCGTCAATTTTTGCAGCTGATGGAAAAGCCCGATGTGGACTTGATTGAAGGCCTGTCGCCTGCGATTTCGATTGAACAAAAAGCCACCAGTCACAATCCGCGTTCAACGGTGGGTACGGTGACCGAGATTCATGATTACTTGCGCCTGCTGTTTGCCCGCGTCGGCACGCCGTATTGCCCACACCACGATGTGCCGTTGTCGTCGCAAACCGTGTCGCAAATGGTTGATGCGATTGTTGCCTTGCCAGAAAACACCAAGTTAATGATACTTGCACCCGTGGTGGTCAACCGCAAAGGGACGCATGAAGAGTTATTCGAGCAAATGCAAGCACAGGGTTTTGTGCGCTTTCGGATTCGTTCTGGCGGTGGTACGGCGAACACCAGTGTGGCGCAAATTTATGATGTGGACAGTGTGCCCACATTGAAAAAAACTGAAAAACACACCATTGAAGTGGTGGTGGATCGCGTTAAAGTGCAGCCCGACATCAATCAACGCTTGGCTGAAAGTTTTGAAACCGCCTTGCGTTTGGCTGAGGGGCGTGCGATCACGGTGGACATGGACACCAAAGTGGAACAATTGTTCAGCGCCAAGTTTGCTTGCCCCATGTGCGATTATGCCATTGCCGAGTTGGAGCCGCGCTTGTTCTCATTCAATAACCCCATGGGCGCCTGCCCTGAGTGTGATGGTTTGGGTAACGTGACCTTTTTTGATCCCAAACGTGTGGTGGGTTTTCCAAGCTTATCGCTTGGCAGTGGGGCAATCAAGGGGTGGGACAAGCGCAACACGTATTCATTCGCCATGATGCAAGGTTTGGCGGCGTTTTATGGCTTTGACATTGACGCGCCGTTTGAATCACTTGCCGATGAAGCGCGTCAGCGGATTTTGTACGGTTCAGGCCGCACCGTGATTCCATTCACGTATTTGTCTGATAAAGGGCGTGCTGTGGTGCGCGAACACACGTTTGAAGGGGTGATTCCCAATTTAGAACGCCGCTACAAAGAAACAGACTCCGTGACGATTCGAGAAGAATTATCGAAATTACAAAATGTACAAAGTTGCCCTTCTTGCCATGGTACGCGATTGCGTGAGTCGGCTCGAAATGTTCGCGTGGGCGATGGCGAATCCTCGCGCACCTTGCATGAGGTGGCACATTTGTCGCTGCGCGACAGTTTGAATCATTTTAAAACCTTGAGCCTTAAAGGCGCAAAAAAAGAAATCGCTGATCGCGTGATCAAAGAAATTGTCTCGCGTTTGCAGTTTTTAAACAATGTCGGTTTGGATTATCTTTCGCTTGACCGCAGTGCAGACACCTTGTCAGGTGGCGAAGCGCAGCGGATTCGTTTGGCTTCACAAATTGGTTCGGGTTTAACGGGGGTGATGTATGTGTTGGATGAACCATCGATTGGGTTGCATCAACGCGACAACGACCGTTTGATCGAGACCTTGAAACATTTGCGTGATTTGGACAATTCGGTCATCGTGGTCGAGCACGACGAGGACATGATTCGTGCCTCAGATTACGTGGTGGACATGGGGCCGGGTGCGGGTGAGCATGGGGGGGTGATTGTGGCACAAGGCACACCAGAACAAATCGAACAGCACGCGACATCTGCCACGGGGCATTTTCTTTCGGGCAAACGGCGCATTGAGGTGCCGACTGAGCGTCGCGTACGAGACGAACGCGAACTGGTGATTCATGGTGCGAGTGGCAATAATTTGAAGCATGTTGATTTGCATTTGCCTGTTGGCCTGTTGACTTGTGTCACGGGTGTGTCGGGTTCGGGTAAATCAACTTTGATTAACGAAACCTTGTATTCTGCGGCGGCCAAGCACATCAACCGTGCCAGCACCGAAGAGCCCGCACCGTATGAAAAAATCACAGGCTTAGAGCATTTTGATAAAGTGATCAATGTGGATCAGTCGCCGATCGGGCGCACGCCGCGTTCAAATCCTGCGACTTACACGGGTTTGTTCACGCCTGTGCGGGAATTGTTTGCTGAAGTGCCTGCTGCCAAAGAACGCGGTTACCAGCCTGGGCGATTCTCGTTCAATGTCAAAGGCGGGCGATGTGAGGCGTGTCAAGGCGATGGCGTGATTCGCGTTGAAATGCACTTTTTGCCCGACGTGTATGTGCCATGCGATGTGTGTCATGGTAAGCGGTACAACCGCGAAACGCTGGGCGTGCAGTACAAAGGCAAAAACATCCACGAGGTGCTGTTGATGACGGTTGAACAAGCGCATGGGTTCTTCAGCGCCGTGCCCACCATTGCCCGCAAGTTGAAAACCTTGCTCGATGTGGGTTTGGGCTACATCACTTTGGGTCAATCAGCGACCACATTGTCAGGTGGTGAAGCGCAGCGGGTCAAACTCGCGTTGGAACTGAGCAAACGCGACACGGGACGCACTTTGTACATCCTCGATGAGCCGACCACGGGCTTGCATTTTGCTGACATTGAGTTGTTGCTGGGCGTGATCAATAAGCTCAGCGGCCAAGGCAACACGGTGGTCATCATTGAGCACAATCTGGATGTGATTAAAACCGCAGATTGGGTGATCGACATGGGGCCTGAGGGGGGCGCGGGTGGTGGTCAAATCATTGCTGAAGGCACGCCTGAAACCGTCGCACAGTCCGCAGTCAGTTTCACAGGGCATTATTTGGCCAACCTGTTGAAAGTGAAAAAATAGCACGAATGGTTCGTGTCTGCGCCATAATGCGAATGTTGTTCATGCGGATGCGGCACAACCGTTGGGCTCGTCGTATGAGTGCTTTAATCTTTTTAAAGCGACGATGGGTTGAACTGGGTTCTGCTCACGTGATCACCCACCTCAATTAAAATATTTTAAGGGTTGGCCTATGTTCATCTCTCGTTTTTTGCAATTGCTCATTCGCTTGCTCATTGGGGCGTATCCGCGTTGGATCGGCTGCAAGCCTGTGGCCACTCAGCGCATTTATTTTGCCAACCACACCAGTCACATTGACACATTGGCGATTTGGGCCGCTTTGCCGACGCACCTCCAAGCCCGCACGCACCCTGTTGCGGCGTTTGATTATTGGGGCAAAAGCAAGTTTAAACGTTATATTGTCACTGAAGGCTTAAATGCCGTATTCATCGCTCGCAGCAAAGAAGATCGAACCGAAGGTGATCCGCTTGAGCCTTTGTATGCGACTTTGGCGCAAGGCGATTCTTTGATTATCTTCCCAGAAGGCACGCGCAACAAAGAGGCCATCCCGCAAGCGTTTAAGTCGGGCATTTATTATTTGGCACAAAAATTTCCGAATGTCGAGCTCGTGCCTGTTTACCTTGAAAACCTCAATCGCATCATGCCCAAAGGGGCTTTTTGGCCGGTGCCCTTGGTGTGTACGGCGCGTTTTGGTAAACCGCTGTTTTTAAAAGAAGGTGAGGACAAGGATGTCTTCCTCATGCGTGCTCGCCAAGCGGTGATTGATGCCCGTGCGCCATTTCAACAAGGGGTGACGTTATGATGAACTATCGGACGTGGACAGATTACGAGCTGTTTTGGTTCACTTTACTGGGATTGACCTTGTTGGTTGGGCTGGCGCACATCATTGCGTATGTGGCGTTGAAACGTGCAGATCGGCATGAGCTGAAAGGGCGGCGCGTGTTTTTATTGCGCACGCAACGTCATCTGGCTGCATTTTGGTGGGTGTTTTTCATTTCTGCTTTGGTCAGCGTCTTTGGCTTGGTGGGGGCTTTGGTGGTGTGCGCGATCATTTCTTTTCTTGGTTTGCGCGAGTTCATCACACTTACGCCTGTGAACCGAGGTGATTACCGTTCCTTGTTTTTCGCTTTTTTTGTATTCATCCCGCTGCAATATTTACTGATTGGCATGCGTGAATTTGGTTTCTTCACGGTGCTGATCCCTGTGTATGCGTTTTTGCTGTTGCCTGTGTTTTCGGTGGTGCGTGAAGACGTGGATAAGTTTTTATCGCGCAAAGCCGCTTTGCAATGGGGTTTGATGATTTCGGTGTATTGTTTGAGTCACACGGTGGCGATTTTGTACATTGATGCGGTGGATTCATTTTCCACGCAAAGTCGCGCTTTGTTGCTGTTGTTTTTCTTGACCTTGGTGCGTTGTGCGATGTTGTGGCAACACTTGGCGGATTATTTTTTCCGTCATCGGAAAGGTCGCATTGCACCACAAATCCACAGTCGGGTGACTTGGCCTGGTTTGTTGGTGAGTGCGGCGGCAAATGCGGCGATTGCATCGTCGTTCTTTTGGTTCACCCCCTTTACGTTTTGGCAGGCTGCGATTGCAGGGGTGTTGATTTCGTTTGCATCGTTGTTTGGGCGTTTGGTCATGCGTGGCATCACGTTGAGTTTGGGCATTAAGGACTGGGGTGAGTTGACGGGCGGTCAACAGGGGGTCATGGATCGATTGGATGCGATTTTGTATGCGGCGCCGGTGTTTTTTCACTATGCGGTGCTGGTCACAAAACCCTAGCGATGAAACAGTAAGGCTTGGTCGGTCGTGAAAAAGCCCCTTGAATGTGTTCAGGGGGCTTTTGTTTTTTAATTCATTTGGTCGAATTGAGGCAGCTTGGATAAGGGGCTTTTTCACCTGCAACAACAGCGCATAATTTAATGGGCTTAATCTGTTGCGCCAGCCTTGAGCTCCACTTGGGCAGGTCGATGTTGATGGGGGTTGAAGAAGGGGCGCCCCGTTCTGCCCATTGAACCGTGTAATAATCTTTTTGACCTTTAATGATTGTAATCAGTGCGGTTTCGCTGGTTTCTCTTTGTGGTGCTTGCGTTGAGCCACAGCTGAGAATGACTGAGATTGAATCATAGCCATTGATTTGATGGGGGCTGGGGAAAGCATAAGCGTTGAAAGAGTTTGGACATGAGTTGTGAAAACCCGCCCCCAGTAGGCCAGCCATTTTTTGTGGGGTCTGTTCGGGATTGAGAGCTGCGTTTTTTGTACCTGTTACCGTTAGCATTTGCGTCCATTGGTTGACGTTTTCGCCTGTTGGCACCAGTTCGTGAATGTAGCCTGTGTCAGAGGCATTGGCGAACGCCATTTGAAACCCCCGGGGAATGGACGTGATCAACAGCTGACTGAAAATCGGTGTAATGGATGAAACGGGGTATTGGGTGTTGATGTTATCCCATGGGATGGACTGTGCCCATGCCGCAATGGGTAGGACAATGGAGAGGGCAGCGCAGATTTTTAGCTTATGTGACATACAAACTCCCTTGGTTGAGTGATGTGAAATTTAATCCACGGAATTGATTTTCAGAATGAAACAGATGGTGCTGTTTTGTATTTCCCTAACTGAGTGTGCGATGCCGAACCAAGACCTGCTGAGCCGCATGGGTGCCGTCGGTTGCAAAGCGTTTGGCCAGTGCTTGGGCAATGTAAACTGAGCGGTGTTGCCCGCCTGTGCAACCGATCGCGATGGTCAGGTAGCTGCGGTTGTCTTGCTCAAAACGTGGTAACCAGCGGGTGATGAATTGTTCGATGTCATCAATCATCAATTGGGTGTCGGGCTGTGCTTGGAGGAATATTTGGACGGGTTCATCCAGTCCTGTTTGTGGACGCAGTTTGATGTCATAAAAGGGGTTGGGCAGGCAGCGAACATCAAAGACAAAATCGGCATCCATTGGGATCCCGTGTTTAAAACCGAACGATTCGAACAAAACAGTCATGCGGTCGTTGCGCAGTGCCAGTAAATCTTTGATCCATGTTTGCAGTTGGCGGGCTTTTAGCGTGCTGGTGTCAATCACTGAGGATACGGAAAGCAATGGTAGCAAGCGCTCACGTTCGAGTGTGATGCTGTCGGCCAGCGTGGTGTCCTGATTTTCGGTGTGCTCGCGTGACAGGGGGTGGCGACGGCGTGTTTCAGAGAAGCGCTGAATCAAGGTGTTGTCGTCTGCGGTAAGGAAAATCGTGTGCACATCGAAACCTTGACTGCGAAATGCATCGATTTGAGCGGGCAATTTGGTGAAGTCGGCGGATGAGCGTGCATCAATGCTGACCGCGATTTTGGTGTGACCTTGAACGACGAGTGTCGAAACCAGATTGGGCAATAAGTTGGCGGGCAAGTTGTCGACGCAATAGTAGCTGGTGTCCTCAAGCAGGTTAAGGGCTACGCTTTTGCCAGAACCAGAGAGGCCTGTGATGAGGACGATGTTCATGAAATTTTTAGCCGAGTACGGGTGTCTATGGTTAATTGCAAGACAAAAGTTGTGTTGCACTTGTTTAAGTGAAGGGTTTTAATTTCGGTCGCCTCACTTCATTTGAGTTGCTCCGTCAATGCGCCACCTCCAGAAGAAGTCAAATGACCTCGCAGGTCAGGGTTTGATGGATTTCGTTATAAAGCAACCGGCCTTTGTGGGGCTGGGCACTCATTAAAATTCACTTTGCCCATTGAGTTGGGTGTTTTGCTGGCTTTCTTGTTCCATGGCCAATTGTTGACGTTCCATGAAGTCTTTCAGTGTGTTGATACCACGCAATTGCATGACTGTGCTGCGCACTGCCGCTTCAAGCAAAACAGCCAAATTTCGACCTGCGGCCACAGGTAAAACCACTTTTCTGACATCAACACCAAGAATCTCTTCGGTGAGGGTTTGTGATGGCAGGCGTTCATAATGTTCTTCCAGGTCGCTGCGGCGAATCAATTGAGCAATTAAGCGCAGTTTGATTTTACGGCGCACAGCGGTTTCGCCAAAAATGGTCTTGATGTCGAGTAAACCAATGCCACGTACTTCAAGTAAATTTTGCAACAACCATGGGCAACGGCCTTCAATATAATCGGGTGCTGTGCGCAACAGTTCGACGGCATCATCGGCAACCAGACCATGGCCTCGGCTGATGAGCTCCAAAGCCAGCTCAGATTTACCCAAGCCCGAATCCCCACAAATCAATACGCCGACGCCGAGTACGTCCATCAACACGCCATGTCGTGTGCATTGCTCAGCAAACATGCGGTTAAAGTAAACACGCAGATAGTCAATGAGGTCTGCCGATGATTCAGGGCTGGAGAAAAGAGGAACGGCATGTTCGTTACACCAATCAATTAAGAATGGGGGCGGTTCCAGCTTGTCGCCGACCACCATGGCGGGGGGTTCACCATAGGTCAGAAAATCGTTGAGGTATTCCAACCGTTTCTCTTCAGTTAGCCAATCAAAATAAGCCAATTCTGCTTTGCCGATGATTTGAATGCGAGCAGAGTGGATCAAATTCAAATGGCCGACGAGATCTGCACTGGCGGTGCGTGATTTGGCCAGAATGCGGAATGCCCCATCTTGGCCTGCCCGCCAAGCGAGTTCAAGGCGTTCCGAGACATCGTTAAAAAGTGTGGCGATCGACTGCATGTGGTGACTCTCGAAAAAAAGGCGCATCATTGCGCCTTGGTTTTAGTGGAGGTGGCGGCGGGTAGGCTGCCATGTTTGGATCAGTTGTAACACTTCGCCTGCACCTTTCGCTGATTTGAGGGTTTCGCGAAGATTTTTGTCAGACAACAGTTCGGCCAGCTCGGATAAAATTTCAAGATGTTGCTGGGTGGCTTGTTCGGGGACGAGTAAAAAAATCAAAAAAGAAACAGGTTGAGCATCTGGGGCGTCGAATGCCACTGGATTGTTCAGACCGACAATGGCGGCCACAGCTTCTTTTAATCCTTTGATGCGACCATGGGGGATCGCCACGCCTTGTCCCAGACCTGTGGATCCAAGGCGTTCGCGCGCCAGCAAGCTGTCAAATACTTTGCTGTGTTCGATTCCTTGTTGGTTTTCAAACATCATGGCAGCATGTTCAAATACACGTTTTTTACTGCTTGCTTCAACTGCAAGTTCGATGTTATTGGCGGGCAAAAGTTTGGCGAGTAGGTTCATGTAACATCCGTGACGGTGATGCAAAAAAGGACAAAATGAAGCGAAAAAGAAGTACGTATTATCTCAGAGATTCGATAAAAGTGGAACACTACTTTTTATGACATAAGTCAAACCAACAGCCTACGCCTTTTTTATGTGTTTTTTATACCATAAGGAGGCGTAGGTGTTGCTTGTTGGTTCATGGGTGCTTGAGTTTTATCCTTGTGAGGGGTTAAATGCTAGGCCAAACGAGGCAAAGTCTCTGAATATGCGGCCTGCGCATTCAGGTAATCGGAGAGTTTGACGAGGTTTGGATGGGCGTTGCGCCAATCAATCTCGGGCAGGCGGAAGTCGAGCCAATTTAGAAAGCACACTACGGCCACATCCGCCACACTGTAAGCGTTGTTTGCGCACCACAAATGGTGGGTCAATTGTTCCTCAAGCACAACCAATCCACGATCGATTTTGAGTTGTTGACGATCGATCCAACTTTGCATTTGCTTGTCCGCTGGACGCAGTTGTTCCATTCTAATTTTAATCGCTGCTTCTGTAAGGCCACCCGTGAGTGCGGCCCATTTTTTCACTTCCAAACGTGCTGTGCTGTTATAGGGCGCATGCAGTGGGGTGATTTCTTCTAAATAGTCCTCTATGACGCTTGAATCGTATAGCGTGTAACCGCTGTCAAAAATCAAACAAGGCACTTGTCCCAAGGGATTGTATTGGGCGACATTGCTATCTGTCCCCCAAACATCGTCCAAGAGGAATTCGTAAGGGATGTTTTCCTCGGCCAATAAAATGCGAATTTTACGAACGAAAGGGCTGGTGAGTGAGCCGATGAGTTTCATGGTGTCTCCTTTGTGGGGTGAAAGTCAAACTGGAAAGTGATTATTATTTATGCAGTATATCGTAAACCATTGTTGAATGAAGGCGTTATAATGCGGGGAAAGCAGCAAAATGCTGCGTACTTCCTTTAGGAGAATACTGTGAAACGTTTACATATGATGGGCATTCTGCTCGGCGTTGGCGCTGTGGTTGGGTTGAGCGCATGCACTCAAGAAACTCAAAACCAGATTGGCCGCAGTGTGCAGAACTGGACAGGCACAAATGGTATTTTAGAGGTGTATGCAGGGCCGACTTTGGTGAAACGCTTTTTAGAGGTGGATAAAATCTCAACAGCCATGGGTACGGATGACAAGACCGCACGCCCATACCGCTACGGCTATGGCAAAATTGATTTAAATCTGAATGGTAAAGTCGATCCAGGCGAAAAGCGGGTGTATTTTGAGATCAGTGATTACTCAACCAGCTATGTGTTTTATGAGTCACCTTAAATGACCTTAATATGTTTGTAATTACGCTTGTAATGACGTTTGTCGTATTTTTAGATTTATCGTTATTTAAACATCGCATCAACGGAGTACCTTAATGAAAACAGCATTAAAAATTTCAGCAGTGATTTTGGCTTTGTCAGGCCACCATATAGCAGCTCTGGCGCAAAGTGCTGTGGATGGCAGTAAATTGCCGGGTGTGTGGAACTGTGCTGTGTCGATACCCGTTAATGCCTCTGGGACTACCAAGGTGATTCGAGGACATGCCACATACAATCCCAATGGTACGGTGGTGCATGAAGATCGCATCATTCAGACCTCTTCAGAGGGTAAACCTGTTGAGGTCAATTTGATCGGCTTGTCTGATTGGAGCTTCAGTAAAGAGAGCAATCGGCTGTATGAAACCCTTAGAAAGGTTGACCTTCAGTTTGATAAAACCAACCCGCAGGCTGCTTTGATGGGGGTTCAAATGGATAGAAATTATCAAACCGTGGTCGGAAAGAAACAAGTGTCAACTGTGGTGCGCTTGAATGACAAGGAATGGACTTCATTGCTGGTCAATGACACCTTGGCGGTTATGTGTGAGCGAGGTCAATAATAAACTGAGCCTTTGGGAGCGTTCCAAAAAAACGAACCGCAAACGTGAAGGCATGCGCGTACCGCTTTTTATGAAAAGTGGGTGACGTTAAATCAAATGAATCAGCCGAAGTTAATCGTGTGAGATTTGTGCAAGATAGGTCACTCGCAAAATTCAATCAGAGCTTAAAAAAAGACATAAAAAAATCCCCGCTCATTTTGGCGGGGATTTTTTTAAATAAAACATTTAATCAGTGCTTAAGCTGTTGCCTTTTTAGAAATGTACACAGGAGCCGACAAATCTGTTGAGCTTTCAGATGACATTGAAGAAAATCCAAAGCTTTCAGGTGAGTAGCCCGCTTCCTCATGGCTAACGATATCGATGCCTTGTAATTCTTCCGATTTTGAAATGCGCAAACCGATGGTCATGTCGATGACCTTTAAGATGGCATAACTCATCACCGCTGCGTAAACAATCGTCGCGGCAATCGCCGTCAATTGGATGACCACTTGTTCGCCCGTGCCTTTGCCTTGGCCTGTAGAAAAAGCAAATGCGCCTGTGCAAATCGCGCCAATGATGCCTGCAACACCGTGACATGCAAAAACGTCCAAGGCATCGTCCAGTTTAAATACACGTTTCTTTTGAACAGCCCAAAAACTACCTGTTGCACCCAAAATACCGACCAAGATGGCATATGCTGGGCTGACAATGCCAGCTGCGGGTGTGATGGCCACCAAGCCCACCACTGCACCCGTTGCTGCACCAACGGCACTCATGGCATGACTGGTGATTTTTTCCCAAATCAACCATGTCATCATGGCGGCAGCCGTCGCAATCTGTGTCGTCATCATGGCTAAACCCGCTGAACCATTCGCACCCAAAGCACTGCCCGCATTAAAGCCAAACCAACCAAACCACAACAAACCTGCACCCAACATCACAAAAGGAATGTTGTGTGGAATCGCCATGTGACGTGTGGTTTGTAAGCGTGGGCCCAAAACCGCGGCTGCGACCAAGGCGGATACACCTGCATTGATGTGAACCACGGTGCCGCCTGCGAAATCAAGTGCACCCATTGTGAACAACCAGCCTGAAGCATCCCACACCCAATGTGCAACAGGGCTGTAGACCAGAATGCTCCATAACGTAATGAAAGCTAAATAGGCGCTGAATTTCATTCGATCAACCAAAGCACCGCTGATGAGGGCAGCAGAAATAATCGCAAAGGTGGCTTGGAACATCACAAACACATATTTTGGAATGCCGTGACCCGCTTCAAATGTGGCCGCCAAGGTGCTGCTGTCCATGCCGTTTAGCATCACATTAGCAAAGCTGCCAAAATATGCCCCCATGGGCTCATCGCCGAAAGCAATCGAGAAACCAACCACCACCCATGTCAAGGTCACAATGCCCATGGCCGTGACAGACATCATCATGGTGTTGAGTACACTTTTACTGCGCGACAAACCACCGTAGAAAAATGCCAAGGCTGGCGTCATCAACAAGACCAATGCAGCAGAGGCCAACATGAATGCCGTATCGCCACGGTCTAAGACCAGTTCTGCAGCCGCAGGTGCCGCATCGGCGACAGCAGTGGCTGCATCAGGCGCTGCTTGTGCCATTGCGACACCAGATGCAATCGCCAGTAAAAATGGTAGTAAAAAGCGCTTCATCAGTTGCTCCTAAAAAATCAAAAAATAAAAGGTATCGACAGATCAATTAAAAAACGTGATTGAAAAAATAAATTGAAAGCGTAAATGGTGTTTGATTGCTGATTTAAAATGGACCGTTCGGGTCTGTGCCCACAGGGGTCAATGCACCTTCGTTGAGCTCTTGCGTGCGGATGCGGACCACGCGCTCTAAAGGTTGTACAAAGATTTTGCCATCGCCGACCTCGCCTGTTTGTGCACTGTTGCAAATGGTGGCAATGGTCACATCAACAAAAGTTTCACTGACTGCGATTTTGAGTTCGATCTTTTCTTGAAACTCAAGCTTCACCTGTTGACCTCGGTAATGCTCCAATACTTCATGCTCCCCCCCATGCCCAGCAATTTTTGTCAGGCTCATGCCTGTGACGCCGACTTTGAACAGTGCCGCTTTCACATCCGCAAGCTTTTCGGGGCGGATAATTGCAGTAACCAATTTCATGCTGCCTCCTGATGTTCATTAAAAATATGTTGAAAAATGTTCAACCATGACGCGAGTGTGCGCTAAATGGTGCAGTTTGTAAAGTGTTGCGGTGCGGTATTTTGATGCATAACCCATTGATAAAAAACAATAATTGTTTTGTGTTGGTGCAATCGAGTGTGGGTTGAACGCATGTTGCACCAAAGTTGTGCTTAATGTGCGGGCGGGCTGCTGGGCATGCATGGTTCTGCAATTTTTTGGTGCAATTGGTTTTTTTAGTAAGTTGTCGTAAAAATCGTGACGTATTTAAGAAAAACAAATGCTTTAATCGATGGGCGTAGGTTAAAAGAGGTGGGCATGTGGTTGTGCGCCCCTTCGCATCTTGATTGTTTTTATTGTGGGGAGTAAACGTTCGTGACATGGCCTCCTCTGTGGTCATCACAAAGTAAAACCTTGTTTTACAACAGTTGAATCGAGAGCCATTAAACGCGCAGGAAGAGGGCTTGCGCAAAATCGATGAGTCTCCAAAAAACGCAAAACGGAACATCCGATTGTTCACGGGTTTGACTTTATCAATCAACGCCCCGTGTTGTTCAGCAAGGGGCGTTGAGGATGTGGGGAATGGAAGGTGATTTATATTGGCATGGCGCTATTGGTCGCCTATGACTTTGATGAGGTTGGTTTTGTACTTTTTTGTACTTAGTACGCATGGAGAAAGCAAAGGGGGGGCTTGTTTCGTATCGACTTGACTTCGGCTTAGCTTCAGACCTGGTTTTTGAGCCGATGGATGCCCAGTACAGCATCAATGGCACATTGCGTTCGAGCCTCACCGATGCCCCTGACTTCTGCCCATGGTGTGGATTGATGGGTCAAAATGTCTTTGTAAATGCGGTATAGCCGTTCACGCATGGCCAGGTCAGGGTATTCACGCATTTCATCGGCCACCCATGGCAAATCAGGGCATGCCAACAAATACAAGTCGTAGTGCCTTTTCGCGCGTTCCGATTCCACATAAGCATGTTCTTGCTCAAACACAACGGTGCTCCACACGTGCATGACATGCATGTCGGTGTCGATGAACACGTATGGGGCATCAGGGTAAGTTTGAACCACGGCATCTTCGCCAGCCAATTGGCCTTGTGCAATGGTCAACAGGTCTTCAAAACGATAGTCTGTGCCATTTTTGTGTAAAAATTCACGAGCGTATTCAGGCACCTGAGGTGATTTGAAGTGTTGAGCGAGGGCGGTGCACAGTGAACTTTTACCTGTGCTTTCAGGTCCAATAATGACAACTTTTTTCATTTCACAACCCTTATGAATACGTGAATACAGTGCAGCGCAAAGTAACCCCCGTTGTGCGGCCGTTTTGTGACCGTTCGCATCAGAAATTTTGAGTGGAGGGGCAAGACAAAATCTAGAAACAGCCACATGACCGCAAACACCACCACCGACGGATCACAAATTTGACTGTTGACGTGTTTTGTGAGGACGGAGTGGGGAATTTGTGCGCTGTGCCTTGACTTTTAAGCATCAATCGCTCATGCTTTCGCATTCTAAATCAAAGCGTGGTCAGTCAGCCCGCTCGCACTAAAAAATATAATAACAAGCCACACAACATTAACACAAAGGAGAAGTGAATTATGCAATCGGTCATTAAAGTCAAAACACGAGGTCGATCGTTGTTGGAGGATCCATATTTAAACAAAGGCACGGCATTCACCCTAGAGGAACGCCGTGCCTTTGGCATTGAAGGGCGTCTACCACAACGTGTTGAAACCTTGGAAGAGCAAGTGGCTCGCGCCTACGAGCAATATCAACGTTTTACCAATTCGTTAAACAAGTACATGTATTTGCGTGGT
Source organism: Ephemeroptericola cinctiostellae (assembly GCF_003339525.1). Taxonomy (GTDB): domain Bacteria; phylum Pseudomonadota; class Gammaproteobacteria; order Burkholderiales; family Burkholderiaceae; genus Hydromonas; species Hydromonas cinctiostellae. Next base: position 752,913 of record NZ_CP031124.1, read on the forward strand.
TTGCAGGATTACAGCCGCACCGAATTTTATGCATTGGTGCGGGCGCACATTGAAGAAATGTTGCCGATCGTCTACACACCGACAGTGGGTGAAGCGATTGAAGAGTTCAGCCACATTTACCGCGCACCGCGTGGTTTGGTGGTCACTGAAGACAATTACCTGCAATTGGATGAAATCCTCGCGGGCTACGGTGAAACTGAGTTGGCTGTTGTGACCGATGCAGAAGGCATTTTGGGCATTGGTGACCAAGGGTTTGGTGGGATTGCGATTTGTTTGGGTAAATTGAGTTTGTACACTTTGACGGCTGGGATTGATCCTGCACGCAGTTTGCCCGTGATCCTTGATTTTGGTACTGACAATAAAAAATTACTGGAAGATCCATTCTATTTGGGCGTGCGCAAACCCCGCGTGCGCGGTGCAAAGTATTTTGAGATGGTGGATGCGTTCATTGAAGCTTGGGCAAAACGTTTCCCTAATGCTTTACTGCAATGGGAAGACTTGAGCAAGTCAACAGCATTTGAAGCGCTGGAGCGTTACCGCGAAAAAGTCCCAAGTTTCAACGATGACATTCAAGGCACAGGCGCAATGGCATTGGCGGGCTTGTTGGCGGCAACTGAGCAAGGCAAAACATTGACCGAGCAGGTGTTCCTGGTCAGTGGTGCAGGCGCAGGTGGCATCGGCGTGGCGATGCAGGTGATGAATGGTTTGGTGCGTTTGGGCTTGACCGAAGATCAAGCGCGTAAACGCATTTTTGTGCTGGATTCGCGTGGTTTAATTTTGGATGACCGTGAAGGTTTGGAACCATACAAAATGATTTTCGCGCACCCGCGCAGCGATTTGGCTGAATGGGAATTTGCCAGTAAAAATCCAAACTTGATCGAAACCATCCGCAATGCCAAAGTCACGGTGTTGCTCGGTTTGTCTGGCCAAGGTGGTTCTTTTGATCAAAAAATCATTGAAGCCGTTCAAAAAAACACAGCGAAACCGATCGTATTTGCTTTGTCAAACCCAACCAATTTGACTGAAATTTTGCCAAAAGATGCGATCTGTTGGACGGACGGCAATGTTTGGATGGCAACGGGCAGCCCGTTTGCGCCTGTCGAGTGGAAAGGTAAAACCCACATCATCGGTCAAGGTAATAACACTTTTGTATTCCCTGGCATTGGTTGGGGTGTGGCCGCCTCAGGTGCGCGCACGGTTGAAGCCGAAATGATGACGGATGCTTCTTTCGCTTTGGCTGCTCAAGTGTCACAAGAGCGTTTGGACAGTGGTGCGGTGTTTCCACGAATTGTTGATTTGATGGATGTCACCGATCATGTGGCGCGTGCAGTTGCAGAGTGTGCCTTCCGTTTGGGGGTGGCCACGGTGTCACATGAGGAGATGGAAAAACGTTTGGCTGAACGCGATTGGGTGCCCAAATATGCCACGTATGAGTATGACCCATCATAGGTCTTGCACGGGTTAAACGTGTTGTATTGATGAAAAAATCGATTTAATTGAAAATTAAATCGATTTTTTTTACATTTTTGGTGTATTCTTTTTACGTATATACACCTAATTCACAACAGATGATAAAAGGAGGTTCTATGGCGACAATTAACACACAACTTCAGGCCATTCTTGATGGCTTTGCCACTCAGACGGGGGGCACCAGCAGCGTGCTGTATCAGAATATGTTGGCAACAATCAATGCTTCAACGGTTTTGCTGGATCGTTTAAATACAGCGGCAAGCACAGGCACTTTGACCAAGATGACCTTGGCGACTTCAAGTAGTGCGTACATGTATTCAAATGGCAGTGCGATTACGGTGTCCAGTCAGATTTTATCGAGTGGTAGTTTTTATTTGGGACGCTTTGTTTTCCTGATGAGCCATGAAATCTCCCATTGTGAAACGGCCTCGTCTCGTACTGCCCAAGAAAGTACATGGCTGACCAGCACAAAAAATTTCATCAGTTCAAGTTTGGGCAGTCCCAACATCACGAATTATCTGAGTGATTACATCAATATTTATTTGCGCGATGAAGGGCGAGCCAATGTTTTGGGTTTTAACGGTTTGTTGGACTACACTTTGTCGACCAATGGCGGCCAGCCTTTGACCGATGAGCAGCGCATTTTAATGACCAGTGCTGCGACTGGCGGCACTTATTTGGCCACACAATTCATCGATCCTGCAACAGGCGCATTGAAATCAGGTTACACCTTTGATGCTTTGGGTTATGTGGTGTTGGACACGGCCAGCATCACGACATCGACCTCTTTTTATTCAAATCTGAGTCCTTCTGATGCGGGGACGTTAAATGAAAAATACGCACACCACTATGCATCTTATGGGCTACAAAGGATTGCATCTGTGGCGGGTGGCAAGACGTTGACGTTGGATTACAATGCACTGTCCTTGGGCATCAACAGCACCGTGCTCGGGCAATCCTTGAGCATTGAGGAAATCAATGACATTTTGGTGCGGGATCATTTGCGCCCACAAGCATCGCCGCAATTCACGAGTTTGACTTTGATTGATCCACTGGGCAAATACAAAAGTGAATTTACAGCCAGCACTTTTGGCGGTGTGATGGTCAAAACCACGACAGGCATCGGTGATGCGATCACCCACACTGCGACCAAAGATTATATGAGCACCACTTACAACGGCGCCCAAAAAGAAATTGTGGCACAAGTAGTGGTTCTTGATAAAAACAACAGCACCACTGAAACCAATTACTTAAAGACCGTTTTTGACACAACCGATTTGGCAAATAACAGCCTCATTTTGAGTCAAACTCAATCCAGTACTACTGCTGCGGGCATTATCACAACGTTGATTGATGCCAACGGCGACGGTATATTTGAAACGACTCGCGTGGGCGTTGATGCCGATCGCAATGGGGTGGAGGATGTGACCCTTTTTACAGGCACAAGTGGCAAAAACACGCTGTCTGGCGCAGCGACCGACGACACTTTAAATGGATTGGCAGGCAACGACACATTGTATGGCTATGCGGGCAATGACACGTTGGATGGTGGTTCTGGCAGCGATTCAATGGTGGGTGGTGTGGGCGATGACCTGTATGTTGTGGACAACAGCCAAGACCGTGTGACAGAACTGACGAGTCAAGGCACAGACACCGTGAACAGCAGCATCAGCTACACCTTGGGCAGCTATGTGGAAAACCTCACATTGCTCGGAAGTGCGGCCATCAATGGGGTAGGGAATGCCTTGAACAATCAACTTCAAGGCAATGCTGCGATCAACACGTTGAGCGGTGCGGCGGGGGCTGACACACTGTTTGGTGGGTTGGGCGCAGATATTTTGACGGGGGGGACAGGCAATGACAGCTACCTGTTTGCCCGCAACGATGGGGCGGATCAGTTGACGGACACTGATTCGACGACTGGTAATTCGGATCTGTTGTGGTTCAACAGCGGTGTGGATAATACCCAGTTGTGGTTCCGGCGCGTGAGCCAAGATTTGGAGGTCAGTGTGATTGGCACCACGGATAAAGTCACCGTGAAAAATTGGTATAACGGCACAAGCAATCAAGTGGAGCAAATCAAATCGAGCAATGGAAAATTGTTGTTAAGCACCCAAGTGGATGCCTTGGTCAGTGCCATGTCGGTATTCTCACCGCCCGCATCTGGACAGCTTGTGTTATCTGATGCTTATTTGAATGAGCTGAGTGGGGTGATTGCGGCGAACTGGCAGTGAGCTCACACTGACTTTACGTCGATCGTGCGTGTACTCATGCGATCATTCACATGTTTGGGTCAATGGCTTGTCAATGCTTTAAAAGGCTGCATGTTTCATGCAGCTTTTTTATTGGATCGGCCTCCTGTTGTTGTGGTGTTTTGCTCAAGTGAATCGCTGCTTGTGATGTCAGTGTCTGCTGCTTCGTTTTTTAGGTGTGTCGCACGCCATGATTTGGCTGATCAGAGCTGTACGATTGCGTATAATTACGTGAAGGTCATGTGTTTGCACATGGCCGATTGATTTAAAAGAAACAAGGCACTAAATAAAGTAAGTGCATTGGTAAGCATCATTTAGGCAGAAAAATTATGATTAATCCATTCATCATTGGCATCGCAGGCGGGAGTGGCAGTGGCAAGTCCACTGTGACCCGTAAAGTCATTGAGGCGGCGGGTACTGAACACACTGCGGTCATTGTGCAAGACAATTATTACCTTGATCAAAGTGATTTGACATTTGAACAGCGGGTGCGGACCAATTACGACCATCCTCATGCGTTTGATTGGCCGCTGATGATTGCGCAAATTGATGATTTACGCAATGGTTTGCCCATTAAAATGCCCTTGTACGACTTTACATCACACACCCGTTCAGATCAAATTGAGCGTGTTGCTCCCGCAAAAGTGATTGTGGTGGAGGGCTTGTTTGCGTTGTATGACAAAACCTTACGCGACATGATGTCGATGAAGATCTATGTGGACACGGACCCAGACATCCGTTTCATTCGACGTTTGATCCGAGACATCAATGAGCGCGGGCGGACAACGGAGAGTGTGATTGAGCAGTACAAATCAACGGTTCGTCCCATGCACAATCAATTCATTGAGCCAACCAAGCGATTTTCTGATGTGATTTTACCGCATGGTGCCAACGAACCTGCGGTTGATTTAATCACATCAAAGATTGATCGGTTGATTCAATCGTGAAATGTTTTTTTATGTAGGTGGTTGATTTTTAATGTATTTATCCGAATGATTCAGTGCAGCAACAAAAATCGCACATTCGTTCTTTTTTTATGTACAATGCGTGCAGTAAAAAAAATTAATGCATGCGATGCGCTTTTGGCGCATCATGATGTCAAGATAAAAATTAAGATTCAGGAGACAAACATGAGTCAAAAACCATGGTTAGCGAGTTATCAGGAGGGCGTACCCGCAACGATCAACACGGAGAAATACGCATCGGTTGCAGGGATTTTTGCCGACGCCTTTGAGCGGTTTGCGGATCGTCCAGCGGCTTCAAATTTAGGTAAGACCATCACTTACAAGCAAATGGATCATGCGTCACGACATGTCGGGGCTTGGTTGCAGCAGCTCGGCCTGAAAAAGGGGGAGCGTGTCGCCATCATGATGCCAAATTGTCTGCAATACCCCATTCTGGTTGCGGCTGTGTTGCGTGCGGGTTATTGTGTGGTGAATGTCAATCCATTGTACACCGTGACTGAGTTGACCCATCAACTCAAGGATTCGGGTGCTAAAGCTATTTTTATTTTGGAAAATTTTGCCCACACATTGCAAGCCAGCCTACCAAATTTGAATGACTTGCAGCACATTGTGGTGTCCACATTGGGGGACATGCTCGGCATCAAAGGGCATGTGGTTAATTTTATGTTGCGGCGTGTCAAAAAAATGGTGCCCGAATGGCAAATTGAAGGTGCGGTTTCATTCAAGTCCATTCTTGAAAAAGGGGCGAGTTTGAATTTAACCCCCGTTCATCTGGGTCATGATGATTTGGCTTTCTTGCAATACACGGGTGGTACAACAGGGGTGTCTAAAGGCGCGACATTGACCCATGGCAATTTGGTGGCCAATGTGTTGCAGGCCGACGCATGGTTTGTCAGTGAGCTTGATTTAGAACATAACCCATCGCCTGTGTTTGTTGTGGCATTACCGTTGTATCATATTTTTGGCCTCACCGCATGTTTGCTGTGGGTGTCACACATTGGTGCGCATGCCTTACTCATCACCAATCCACGAGACATCCCTGCGTTCATAAAAGATTTATCGAAGTACCCATTTGCGGTTTTGCCTGCCGTCAACACCTTGTTTAATGCTTTGATGAATAACCCCGATTTTGCTAAACTTGATTTCTCCAAGTTGAAGGTGGCGCTGGGTGGTGGCATGTCTGTGCAAAAAGCCATTGCAGAGCGTTTTGAAAAAATCACGGGTGCGCCGTTGCTTGAAGCCTATGGTTTGTCTGAAACCAGCCCATTCGCCACCGCCAATCCTGTTAACACCAAGGGGTTTACTGGCTACATTGGCTTGCCTGTGTGTTCAACTGACATCGCGATGTTGGATGACGATGGTCATCCCGTACCTTATGGTGAGCCTGGTGAGATTTGCATTAAAGGGCCTCAAGTCATGCGCGACTATTGGGGGCGTCCTGATGAGACGGTGAAGGCAATGACTGCGGATGGTTATTTTAAAACAGGTGACATTGGCATCATGAATGATGCTGGTTACATCAAAATTGTGGACCGTAAAAAAGACATGATTTTGGTGTCTGGCTTCAATGTCTATCCAAATGAAATCGAAGACATTGCCGTTCGCCATCCGAAAGTATTGGAAGCCGCAGCCATCGGGATCGAAGACGATTATTCGGGTGAAGCGGTTAAATTGTTTGTGGTCAAAAGAGATGGCAGCTTGACGGAATCTGAGCTGAAAGATTTCTTAAAAGAATCATTGACGAATTATAAACGTCCCAAGGTCATTGAGTTCATTAGCGAATTGCCAAAATCCAATGTGGGTAAAATTTTGCGTAAAGATTTACGCAAACCGAAAGCCTAAAAGGTGTGAAACATGCGTGGGGGACAAGTGCTAAGTTCATGTTTGTTGTTTAATATTGTTGGATGATTTGATGCTTTAAATACAAAAGCCCGCGAAACACGCGGGCTTTTGTATGGCACATGTTACAATGCGCGTCCATGCCTGCTGGGCAATCGCTGCTGCGCCTTAAAACGCGGGGGAGGAAAGTCCGGACTTCACAGAGCGCAGTAGCGGCTAACGGCCGTCCGCCGAAATCATAAGGCGAGGAACAGGGCCACAGAGACGAGCGTATTAAGTTACGGTGAAACGCGGTAACCTCTACTGGAAGCAACACCAAATAGGCACACGTTGAGGCGGCTCGCTGAGTGTGCGGGTAGGTGGCTAGAGCCTTGCGGTAACGCAAGGTCGAGAGGAATGATTGTCATTGTGGGTGATTCGTCACCCCGATCACAGAATCCGGCTTACAGGCGGGCATGGACTATTCAATAAAAATGTTCAATAAAAAAGTGAAACATTGCTTTTTTAATGTGGTTGGGCGTGAGATGTGGGTCATTTGCGTCCCAATTTGGGCTGAAGATTCACTTCAGCTTCGAGTTCGAACAGGTGGTGGTCAAAAATGACCATAAAAAAGCGAGATCCGTCGATCTCGCTTTTTTTGTCCAGCAGGTGCAGTGAATGACTTAAGCTGCTGCGCCCATGGCTTTGATACTTGCGTTCAAGCGGCTTTTGTGACGGGCGGCTTTGTTTTTGTGAACGATTTTTTTGTCAGCGATGGTGTCAATTACTTTCATTGCTTTAGCGAAGATTTCTTGCGCTTTGGCTTGATCGCCTGCATCAACTGCTTTACGTACGTTTTTTACAGCGGTGCGATATTGTGAACGCAATGCTGAGTTGTGTTCATTTTGTTTTACGGCTTGACGCGCGCGTTTGCGTGCTTGTGCTGAGTTTGCCATGTCTGTTCCTTAAATTCTGTGAATTGAAAATCGATTTTCTATCGGATTCTTGTGGCCCGTTTGTGTAAAACACGCCTTGCGCAAAGCGCATTTTTAAGCCCAGCGCCCGAAAAATAACGAGCGCACCAAGAAAATAGCTGTAAAATATAACATTTTTTACGAAAAGACGCAATGTTTTTCGCGGTTGTCTCTGTTTTGAGTGACCCGCATTGCGATTTTAAGGCGTCAAAACTGTTTTTTGTGTCGGATTTAGGGCAAAGAACCAACTTAGAATATTATGAATTTACTCAAAACTTTGGTTTCAATCAGTGGTTTGACATTGTTGTCTCGGATCGCTGGTTTGGTGCGTGAGACTTTGACTGCACGCATTTTTGGTGCGGGCGCGACTACAGATGCTTTCTTTATTGCATTTCGTATTCCCAATTTGTTGCGCCGCTTATTTGCAGAAGGGGCTTTTTCTCAGGCGTTTATACCCTTGTTGTCACAGAGCAAGGGTCGTGATGGTGAGGATGCGACCAAACTGTTGATTGATCGTGTGGCGACAGTGCTGTTTTGGGTGGTGAGCATGGTGACGATTTTGGGTATTGTTTTTGTGAACGGCGTTTTGGCTTTCATGGCGAGTGGTTTGGTGGTGGGTTCTGCTCAGTACAATGATGCTGCGGTGATGACGCAAGTGATGTTCCCTTATATTATTTTTATGGCCATGTGCGCGTTGTCGGGTGGCGTGTTGAATACGTGGAAAAACTTTTCGACTCCTGCGTTCTCGCCCGTGTTGTTGAACATTGTTTTAATTGCGTCAATGATGTGGTTGTCACCCCACATGAATCCACCCATTTTAGGGTTGGCAATCGGCGTGTTTATTGGGGGCGTCATTCAGTTGGCGTGGCAGTTGCCTGCGATGAAACGTATCGGCATGTTGCCTCGAATTTCGTTTGATGTGAGGGGGGCGTTGCGAGATGAGGGCGTGCGTCGTGTGCTGAAGCAAATGGTGCCAGCGACGCTGGCGGTCTCGGTGTCGCAAGTGAGTTTGATCATCAATACCAACATCGCCACCCATCTGGGCGCGGGGGCGGTGTCATGGATCACGTATGCGGATCGCTTGATGGAGTTTCCGTCGGCCATGCTGGGGGTGGCTTTGGGGACGATCTTGTTGCCGAGTCTGTCGCGTGCACACAGTACGGGTGATGAACGGGAATATAAAACCATTTTGAATTGGGGTTTGCGATTGACCCTGTTGTTGGCTTTGCCTGCGGCGGTGGGTTTGGGGTGTATGTCAACCGCTTTGACCAGCAGTTTGTTTCATTATGGTCACTTCAGTGCAAATGATGTGATGAAAACATCTCAAGCTTTGACCGCATATTCATTTGGTTTAATTGGTTTAATCGCGGTTAAGATTTTGGCTTCGGCGTATTATGCCAAGCAGGACATCAAGACGCCCGTAAAAATCGCAGTGTTTGTGTTGTTGATGACGCAAGTGATGAATTACATTTTTGTGCCGATTTTGGGTCATGCGGGCTTGTCGTTGTCGATTGGACTGGGTGCTTGTTTGAACGCGGGTATTTTGAGCATTTTGTTGGCGCGGCGTGGTGATTTGGGTGGTTCAGCGGGTTGGGCGACTTTTTTTGCTAAACTGTGTGTGGCTTTGTGTGTGTTGGCAGGGGTGTCGTATGGTTTGAGCCAGCAAGTGGATTGGATCGGGTTGGGGCAGGCGGGTGACTTTGCACCAAAAATCCAGCGCTTGGTGTGGTTGTTTGGCATCATCATTGTGAGTGCAATGGCTTATTTTGCGGTGTTGTTTGCATTGGGTTTTCGCCTCCGCGATTTTAAGCTGGTGGCCAAAAGTTGAATTCGGAAGTGGTTTTGTTGATGCCGCCCATGATGAGGGCAGTGACTTTACAGGTTGCACATGCTTCCTCCCAAATGCCAATTTATGATGGGTGGTTTGATGCCACCAAACGCAACATTCTTTGCAGCAGTCTTTTAAATTTAAATTAGAAACGGTTTTTCTATGTCATCGGCTTCTCAGACACCTTCTCCGCTTAAGCCTAAACGCACTTTACGCAATGGTTTGTTGTTGTTATCCGCCGTGGCGTTGGTTGGATTCATCTGCTTTCGTGTGTATCAGGCACAGGCGCGTGCGGGTAAGGCCAAGGTGGCGCCTGTGACCGTGATGCAGTTGAAAGTCGCTGAGCTGGTGACGGTTCAGCCCAGTGCGTTTGAGCAAACCTTGCCGCTGTCGGGTGCGCTTGATCCTTATACGCAAGCGGTGGTGAGCGCGCGCGCGAGCGGTGAAATTCAGAGCGTGAATGTCCGTGAAGGTCAATCGGTTAAAAAAGGCCAAGTTTTGGCGGCTTTGGTGAGCACCACGTATCAAGCGCAATACCAACAAGCGGTGTCGAGCGTGGCCTCAGCAAAGAGCGCACTTGATTTGGCACAAAAAGACTACAACAACAACGCGGCGTTGGTCAAAGAAGGTTTTATTTCTCAAATGGCGTTGCAGAAATTGGATGTGGCTTTGGCCAATGCCAGTGCGCAGTTGCGCAACGCAGAAGAAGCACAAGTGATTGCGCGGCGCGCCTTGGGTGAAGCAACCATCATTGCCCCTGTGTCGGGTGTGATTTCGGCCAGTAAAGTCAATGCGGGTGACACGGTGGCGATTGGTTCGGCGATGTTCAGCATCGTCAATACCGATCGATTTGAATTGGTTGCCCCCATTTCTGCCGAACAGATTGGCGCATTGCACCCTGGGCAAACGGTGCAGCTGACCAGCGCAGGCGTGGCTCAACCATTTGTTGGGCGTGTTGATCGGATCAATCCTGCTGCGCAAAATGGCTCACGCAGTTATTCCGTGTACATCGCCGTCGACAATACGACAGGACAGCTCAAATCGGGCATGTTTGCTCAAGGAAAAATTGTGTTGGCTGCCCGTGCCAATGCGTTGACGGTGCCTGCAACTGCGATTCACACGGTGGATGCGCGTCGCTTTGTTTACATCCTCAAAGAGGGTAAATTGGCGGAGCAGAACGTTACTTTGGGTGCGCGTGCCAGCGATGCGATTGATGCGCCCGTTGAAATTGCATCTGGCGTGTCCACTGGTGATCAAGTTGTGCGTCTGGATTTGGGCGTGTTGAAAGTGGGCGTGGATGTGCAGGTTGTTGCAGAGAGCCCGGGCACTGCTGAATCCACGACCGAAGCCAAACCTTAGTCCGCTCCAAATCGGCATCAAACACCATTGAAGACATGAAGACCTGCGGACAAGTGGGTATCCACTTGTCCTGTGGCTTAGGTTGAAATGTTGACCGATGGATTGTGAGTGCAAAGACACAAAATCAAATGGCTGTGAGTAATGGCTGTGAGAAATGCTTGAAAGCAAGTTGTTAAAATTTACCCGTATTTATTGATCGAGGGCAGCGGACTTGTCCTGCATTCCCTCGGTGTTGTTGTTTCAATGCAATTATAAAAGGCATGCCATGTGGTTCACCCGTGTGAGTATTAAAAACCCCATTTTAGCCACCATGGTGATGCTCGCGCTCATTGTGCTGGGCATCATGGGGTACAAGCGCATGGCGGTTGATCAAACGCCAGAAGTTGAGTTTCCAATCATCGTGGTGCAAACCAATTACGATGGCGCGGCTCCGACTTCGGTTGAAAATGACGTGTCGCGCCCGATTGAGGAGTCATTGAATACAGTGGGCGGGATCAAGACCTTGACCTCACGTTCGTATGAAGGCATTTCAGTGGTGACCGCCCAGTTTGAACTGGGCACAAACATGAACAAGGCCATGCAAGACGTGCGTGGCAAAATTGATAAGCTCAAATCCAGTTTGCGCGATGAGGTCGATGATCCTGTGGTGACGCAAGTGGATCCAACCGCTGTGGCGATGATGTCATTGGTGATTTCGGGTGATGACCGCCGCAGTTTGCGCGATTTAACCGACATCGCCGATAACACGATTGTGCCGAAAATCCAAACGGCACGTGGTGTCGGTGACGTGACGATTTTAGGGGGCGTGAAGCGTCAGGTCAACATCATTTTGGATGCCAACAAACTCGAAAGTTTGGGAGTGACCGCCAGCGAGGTGGCGAATGCGATCAAGGCCAATAATCAAGAATTACCCGCAGGCACGATTGACAACAATGAAAAACAAATCATCGTGCAAGTCAAAGGGCGGATTACGGACTTGCAAGATTTTCGTCGGATTGTGGTGGCCTCGCGTGGTGCGCAGCCCGTGTATTTGGAGCAAGTCGCTGAAGTTGAGGATGGCATCAAGGAGCGCAGCAGCGCGTCATTGGTGGATGGCGTGCCCACATTGGCATTGAGCATCATCAAATCAAGCGGCACCAACACTATGGAGGTGGCCGACAACGTTCGCGTGATGCTGGCTGATTTACAAAAATCATTGCCTGCCGACATCAAAATCTCAACCCGCACCGATCAGTCAAAAACCATCAAATCGGCGGTGGATGATGTGCGCAACACGATTTTTGAAGGGGCATTGTTGACCATTGGCATCGTGTTCTTGTTTCTGCATTCATGGCGCAGCACTGTCATCACGGCATTGACCTTGCCCGTGGCGATGATTGGCACATTTGGCTTTATTTATTTATTGGGTTTCACCATCAACACCATGACGTTAATGGCCTTGTCATTGTCGGTGGGTTTATTGATTGATGATGCGATTGTGGTGCGTGAAAACATCGTGAGGCATGTGCAAATGGGCAGTGACCACTACACGGCCTCGCTTGAGGCAACCAAGGAAATTGGCCTTGCGGTATTGGCCACCACACTGAGCATCGTGGCGGTGTTTTTGCCATTGGGTTTCATGAAAGGCATCATTGGTCAGTTTTTTCACCCGTTTGCCATCACGGTGGTGATTGCTGTTTTGTTGTCAATGTTTGTGTCGTTCACCCTTGATCCGATGCTGTCCAGCGCGTGGTTTGACCCCGATGCGCACAAACCTTTGGAGAAAAAACGCGGTGCAAAAATGCTCGTGTGGTTTGAAGGGCATGTTGAAGATTTTAGCAACATGTACCAACGCATGCTGCGTTGGGCGCTCAAACATCGGATTAAAACTTTGCTGATCGCCTTGGCGACATTTGCCATCAGTTTGCCAATCGTTAAAGTCATTGGCTCTGAGTTTTTACCGCAAACCGACCAGTCCGAGATGAATGTTCGTTTTAAAACCCCTGTGGGCACAACGTTGCAGCAGACCACGGATAAGGTCAAGCAAGTGCAAGCCATCATGAAATCTGACTTTCCTGACATTGACTATACGTTTGCACGCATTGGTGGTGGTACGAGCGGTTCAAATGTGGCCAACATCTATGTGAAATTGCAACCCCTGAGTCAACGCGCTCATTCTTTGGATGAAATGAAAAGCATTGTGCGCCAGCGTTTGGTACAAGTCGGAGGCATTAATATTTCCAAAGTCTCTGGACAGGAAGGTGGCCCTGCTGGCGCGGGTAAGCAAATCATTTTCAACATCAAAGGGCCTGATTTGACTAAACTGGAGGCTTACAGTGCGGAGGCGCTCACTAAATTGAAAGGCGTGTCAGGCATGGTCGATTTAGAATCGTCGGTGGCTGAGAAAAAGCCTGCGATGGATTTGAAAATTGACGCGCAGCGCGCCGCTGACTTGGGGGTGAACACCAGTGGTCTGGCGACCAGCGTATCGGGCTTGGTCACGGGAACCAGTGCGGGCACGTGGCGTGCCCCGAATGATGAGGATTACAGTATTAATTTGCGTTTGAATGAAAACCAGCGCATGCGCCCAGAGGACATTGCCAATTTACGCATTGCCAATGGCGCAATGGGCAGCGATGGCACACCCACACTGGTGCGTGTGGGGGACATTGCTCAAGTGGTGCAAAGCAGCACATCCAATGAGATTGTTCGTGAAAATTTGGTGCGTCGCATTCAATTGGATGCCAACCCCATGGGGCGCAGCTCAGGTGAGGTCTCCGCTGACATGGACGCTGTGCTCAAACAAATCGATTGGGCACCAGGCTATAGCTTTGAAGCCGCAGGCGATTCGAAAGACCAAGCCGAATCAGCAGGCTACGCGCTTGGTGCTTTGGGTTTGGGGGTGATCTTCATTTACATGGTGCTTGCTTCACAATTTAACAGCGTGTTGCAGCCGATTGCGATCATGAGCACCTTGCCCTTGTCGTTGATTGGTGTGTTTTCAGCTTTGCTGTTGTTCAAATCAAGCTTAAATATGTTTTCTGTGGTGGGTTTTGTGTTGCTCATGGGCTTGGTGACCAAAAATGCCATTTTGTTGATTGATTTCATCAACCAAGCACGTGCCAATGGCTCGGGGCGCGAAGAGGCCATTTTGGATGCGGTCAAAATCCGTTTGAGGCCCATTTTAATGACCACTTTGGCGATGGTATTTGGCATGTTGCCGATGGCATTGGCCTTGGGTGAGGGCTCGGAACAGCGTGCGCCCATGGGGCAGGCCGTGATTGGCGGTACCATCACCTCCACCCTGCTGACCTTGGTGGTGGTGCCTGTTGTGTATACTTATTTGGATGATTTTGGCGTTAAGGTTAAAAAGTTTTTTGCTAAAGATGATGCAGCCGCATCATATACCCATTAGAATGATGTTTGAATAAAAAGATATATGTGGCGCGCGTCTCCCCGCGGGGGTTTGGCTCGTGGATTGATTTGGCTTTTCTTGGGTGTTGTGCTGGGTTTTCACCTTATACCTCAGACGCTTTTGCTTTTAAACACACTGCAAAAGTAGGGGCTTTTGTGATTGATATGTAGGGTTCGGCCATTGAGTGAGCTGAACAAATTGAACCGATTGATTGGATGAGGCTGGTATGAAACGTGATGCATTATTTAATATGATTGAACAACAAATCCGCCCATGGGATGTGAGCCAGCCTGAGGTGTTGCGCGCTTTGCATGATATGCCGCGTGCGGGTTTTTTGCCACTGACGCATCGGGCTTTTGCATACATGGATACAGAATTGCCTTTGGTGATTGATGGCATTGACACGCACACCACGTTATTGACCCCGCGTGTTTTGGCGCGAATTGTACAGGCGGTTGACCTCAAAAAAACCGAAACAGCTGCTCAAGTGGGTTTGGGTGATGGTTACTTGACGGCTTTGTTGGCAAAATTTGCTAAAAGTGTCACAGTGTTTGAACTGAATGAAACCATATTGCATTTCGCACAACACAACTTAAATCAACATGCTGTGCGCAATGTGAATTATGAGCTGAGCAATGGTCTGAAAAATGGAGCCGATCAATATGATGTGCTGGTTTTGGCGGGCAGTGTGGCGGAGCTGACCCAAGGGTTGAAACAACGCATTGTGGTGGGCGGTCGTTTGTTTGCCATTGTGGGTTGTGAAGATGCGGCCGTGATGCATGCGGTGCTTGTTAAACGCACGTCAGAAACAAGCTGGACGCAAGACACTTTATTTGAAACGGTTGCGCCTGCTTTGACGCAAACACACACACACAGCGCTTTCGCATTTTAAAACAAACGAGCCTCATGAAACAGAACACCATCCATTGCCTCTTGATCGCCTCTTTGGGTTTAAGCGCACTGACAACCAATACCGCCCATGCCCTTGATTTAGAGCAAGCTTTTCAAGCGGCGCTCGTCAACGACCCCACCTACCAAGCGGCAATCGCTCAAAAGGGCGTGACCGATGCACAAAAAAAGCAAGCGCGTGCCGCATTGTTGCCAACGATCAGCCTGTCGGGCAGCTATTTACACACCAACACACGTTATACCGAAACGTTTTTAAGCAACGCAGGGCGAGTGGTTAAAACCTATCCCGCCAATTTGATGATTTCGATGACTCAACCTTTGTTGCAATGGGACAAAATCACAGGTTACAAACAAATTGATTTGAACGTCAGCGGTGGTGTATTGCAGTTGGCTCAAGCTCGGCAAGACCTCATCAACCGCACCATTCAGGCCTATTTCACCGCTTTATTGGCAGAAAAAAATGCCGCCATCGCGGCCGAGCAAGAGCGCAATACTGGGATTCAGCTGAAAATCGTCAAACGCAGTTTTGAAGTGGGCAACACCACTGTGATCGACACCCACGAAGCTGAAGCCGCCTACTATCGTGCCAAAGCAGCAGCCATCAATGCACAAAGCACAGCCATCAATGCGCGCTCAGCATTGGGTGACATGATGGGGCAAACGCTCGATGAACGTGAGCCGATCGACACATTGAATGCACCTTTGCGTTTGAAAATGCCCGTGCCTGATGCGCAAGACAAATGGGTCGCACGTGCGCGCGAGGAGGCTTATGCCGTTCAATTGGCAAAAATCGCTTACCAAGTGGCCGAGTTGGAGGTCAAGCGCAAAGCGCAACAGCGTTTGCCGATCGTTAATTTGACTGCCAACCAAACATGGAAAAGCACCAGCTTAAAGCGGGTGAACGACTCCAGCACCAGTGTTCAAAATTTTGGCGTGGAAGTGTCCATGCCGATTTTTGATGGCGGTCTCATCAGCGCACAAGTACTTGAAGCTGAAGCATTGAAAACCAAAAGTTATCAAACCATGCGCAGCACCGAAACACAAGTTGCTCAGGCCACACGCACGGCGTATAACCAAGCCGTATCTGGACTGGCAACGATCGCAGCTTTGGAGTCAGCCAAACAATCCGCCGCCGCATCCGTGAAATCCAATGAAATTGGCCGTTCTTTGGGCATGCGCATCAACATCGACGTGCTCAATGCCGAACAAACCCATGCACAAACCCAGTACGATTTGGCACAAGCGCAATACAATACCGTTGTGGGCAATGTGAATTTAAAAGCAGCCATATCAAGGTTAAGCGATGAGGACATTCGATTCATCAATGGTTTGCTGAATCACAAACGCGCTGCATTTGACACGGTGAAAGCAACTGCGGACGACCACCTCAATCGAACGTTGGATCCGACTCCGATTGAAGGCGTTTCAAAAGCAGCCTCAAATGCACTGATCGTGCCTGTCGTGCGCTCAGCCGCTCCAACGCCTAAGTCGCCCAAGGCTTTACAAAAAAGAGAGCCCAAAACTTTGAATGGGGTGGCGGTGTCGAGCATGGTAAAAAAATCGCCAGTGGAGCCCGAGAGTGCTCCAGTGGCTGTTCCAGTTGAACCCTCTGGTGCTGAACCTGTGCAAGCGACTGAGGACTTTAGTGCAGGTTATGTGTTGGCAAATAGTGTGCTTAAGCGTGCGAAACAAGTGACTTGGTCGGATCTGAAGTCGCAATGAGTTCAGTGCTTTTTTTAATGCACGAGTGTAAAACTTTGTCGTATGATGGTGTATTTTTAAATGCAGTGATTTTTTAGGAGGACATCATGTTAGAGCACGTCACGATTGATGATGAAAATGAAATTGTTGGTGCGCACATCACCATTGTGTATTGTCGTTTATGCAACTGGATGCTGCGTGCCAATTGGATGGCGCAAGAATTGTTATCCACTTTTGCCGACGAAATCACTGAGATCACGTTAAAACCGCGCATGGGTGGCATTTTTGAGATTTGGATTGCCCGAGAAGATCAGTATGATGGCGAGCCGCAACGCCTGTGGTCGCGTAAAGATGATGGTGGTTTTCCAGATATTAAGCTGCTTAAACAAAAAGTGCGTGACGTTGTGGCGCCAGATCGTTCTTTGGGGCATGTGGATGGCTTTGAGGCCGAGTCTCGCCACCAATGAGACCGCATTTTTGAATGCGCAGATGTGGAAATCAATGGTTTTTTGTGAGTGGTTGTTGATTGTCAAAAATGCTTTAATAATATAAATTAAGGCGAAAGGCTTTTTTATAAATAAGATTATAATTAAAGATGATCCGTATGGTGGCTATATTTTTGGGGGTAAAGAATGATCCGAATTGCTGTTCTTGATGACAACAACACACACTCACAAATGGTTGAGCAAGCTTTAATTGGCGGCCCGCACAATTGGGACGAGCCCATTGAAGTGCTGTCTTTTGAAAGCGGTGTGGCTTTGTTGGAGCGCATCAAGACAGAAACCTTTGATTGTATTATTCTCGATCGCGTGGTGCCAGACATGAGCGGTGATGTTATCTTACAATGGGTGCGTCAGTACCGGAAGCAATATATTCCTGTGATCATGCTCACCAGCCGCAAGAGCGGTCAAGAATTGGTTGAGCTGCTGAATGCAGGCGCCGATGAGTACATGATCAAGCCATTTTATCCTGATGAGTTGTTGGTTCGGGTCAAACGCTTGATTGATCGATCAAAAATTGCGCCTCAACAAGCATCGCTGCAAGCTCATCCGACTCAAGCTGAACGCGGGCAAGTGTATACTTTACACGGGGCGGTATTCGATGATTTTAACCTCACCGTTGATCATGCGAGCCAACTGATTAAACTAACCGAACGAGAGTATAATCTAGCCAAGCTGTTATTTGAAAATGTGGGCATCAATTTATCACGTGAGTTGATTTTACAACGCATTTGGAACAAAGACACAAAAGAGGCGGGGCGCTCTTTGACAACGCACATTCATTTGATTCGAGACAAGCTTGAGTTGACTGTCGACAATGGTTGGGCTCTGCGTCCTGTATATGGTTTTGGTTATCGATTGGACTCCTTCAATAATCACACACACACCTGATGCGTTTTAAAAGATTAAAAAATTAAAGCGCATTTGAAAGCACACCCTTTTTTATGAAAAAAGTACTTTGGGGCACTCAACTGCAAGCACTCATGTGTATGGGTGCTTTTGTCACGTCTATGGCCTATGCACAAGAAGCTTGCGATGGTGACCCTTTGGTCAATGTCCCTCGAAAAGTCCAATCTGTTGTCAAAGGGGGTCACGTGCATAAAGTCAAACATGTGCGAGCTCCTAATCCCACGCTCATTTCTCAACATGGGGGTGTGCTGTTAACAGATGCCAATGGCAAGTCTCGCCCACTTTTTGACGACAGTGGACAACTCACCACCATCAAAAATGGGGATACTGTGCAAACATTGGGCGATGGTTTTACCAGCATTCGTTCCAGTGATGGGAGTCGTTTGGTCATTCCGAGCAATTCCACCGTGTATATGAAGCGCATCAGCCAAACACCCATACAAATCGAACTCAAGCAAGGGCGCGTTGAAAATTATGTGGCCGACTCAAGCAAATCGACCGCCAAAAATAAAACCAAAACCAGTTATCAAATTCGCACGCCTGCGGTCACATTGAGTGTGCGAGGCACACAATTTCGCGTTCAATACAGCGAGGGCGAAAATGTAGCGCGAACGGCCATTTCAGACGGTTTAGTGGCGGCACAGCGGCCATCGGTGTGTGCTGCCGCAACCTTGCTTGAGCGAGGGGATGGCGCGTTGGTCTCTCAGCAAGGCATCAAAAAAGTTCCCATGTTGCCAGCCCCTGATTTGTCTGGATTGTCTCCAGTTGTGCGTGGTTATGACATGGGTTTTAAGTTGCCAGCCATGGGCAAAGCCGTTCAATACCATGTTCAAGCGGCTTATGATGAGCAGTTCTTGTCTGTGGTGCAAGAGGGGTACAGTAAAACGCCCGATGTGAAATTAAATCATTTGGACAGTGGGTTTTATTTTGTAAGGTTCTCTGCGATTGATGCCAATGGCATCGAAGGCTTTGCCAGCAGTGATCATTTCTTGTATCAGCCCGATACGCCGTACTAAATCATGACGGCTAAGCCTTCTTCTTCTTACATGCCTGAAAAGAGCCGCTTGCGGCTCTTTTTTGAATGGATGCTCATCCTTGTGCTCCTGTTAAGCTCGGGTGCATTTATTAAAATTCACGGCACCTTCGATGCTTTGGATCAAGTCACGTACGATGGTTTGATGTGGCAAATGGAGCAGCCCGCAGATGAACGCATTGTTTTGGTTGAAATAGATGATGCCAGTTTAAATCAACTGGGTCGTTGGCCGTGGTCGCGTGAAGTGCATGCACAATTTCTCAATGCGATTAAACCCGCCCATCCGAAGGGTGTTTTGATGGACATTTTGTTCGTTGAGTCATCCAATCTCAAGGCTGACGCTGCCATGGCGCATTCGGCGAAAGGTTTACCCAAATGGGTGTTGCCAGCTTTATTGACCTCTGCGAATGGCAATATTTTGGATTTGGGTCATCCAGAAGACGGCATTCAGCTGCAAATGCCGATTCAACCTTTGTTGCAATATGCACAGGTTGGCTTGGCGACTGCAGCGCCAGATTCGGACAACACGGTGCGCAGAGTGTATATGGGCTATGATTTGGACGGTCAAATATTGCCCACGATGAGCGCATTGCTTTTAGATGGGTACGATGCATCGCGCGTTGATCAAGTACTCATTCCCTATACTGGAGGCATGAACCACTATGATCGGGTCAGCTACGCCGATGTACTGAATGGTACGGTTCCTGCATCGAAGTTGCAAGACCGATATGTCTTTGTGGGTGCGACAGCTGTGGGTTTGGGTGACTTGCATAAAACCCCTTTTGGCATCATGTCGGGTGTTGAGATTCATGCCAATGTTTTTGACGGTTTGCTCAATCAGCGCAGCTTAAGCATGCTGGAGTCAAAAAAAATGGTGATGTTGTACACGCTGTTGCCCTTGCTGCTGCTGATGCTTGGTTTTTTATTTATCAATGAGACATGGCATTTTTATTGGTTACTGACATGGGTGGGCGCGTGGCTTGGGCTGTGCGCCTATTTGTTGACGTGGCAACACCTGTGGGCTTCCCCGGTCACGACGATATTGCTCTTGGTGGTTGCGTATATCTTGTGGAGTTGGCGAAGAATCGCTGCCATCATGCGTTATTTTGAAGGGCAATTAAAGGGAATTCGCATACAGCTGCCTGATTCAAATGTTGAGACGGCGCATCTCAGCTATGCACACACATTACAAGGTGTCATTGAGCACATTGACCGCTTGCAGTCTGCACAACAGCAAATTCAAGTGCAAAACCGAGAGTTGATTGACTATTTGTCGCATGACTTGCGTACACCACAGGTTTCAATCCTGTCGGCCATTGCCATGCACAAAAGCAACCCTGAGCAAATGCCCCATGATGTTTTATTTGCCCAAATCACAGAAAATGCACAGGACACATTGCAATATGCGCGCGACCTGGTTGAGCTCAACCATGCTCAAACAGGAGACCTGATGTATGAAGAGCATCAGCTTCAATATTTAATAGACTACGCCGTCGAGCGGATTAATATTCAAGCCCAAGAAAAGCACATTCGAATCAATGTGTTGCATAACGATGATGTGGCCGCTTGGGTGCTGGTGGATGGCGAATTGATTGAGCGCGCAATCATTAATTTAATCAGCAATGCCATTCGTTATAGCCCAGAACACAGCACCGTCAGCATTCAACTGCAACACGATGCAATCAACCAACCCCATTGGATATCCCTGCTCATTACAGATCAAGGGGTGGGCATGAGTGCGTCACTGCAGCAAGCCTTGCTTCAAGGTCTTCACGAGAAAAAGGCATCACCACAGCATGCACCTGATGCTGGAGGCAGTATGGGCATTGGTTGGCGCATGGTGCAATCCATCGTTCGCCGACATCACGGGCGACTTAATATTAAAAGTGACTTGGGACAAGGTTGCACCGTCACCGTGTCTTTGCCATTGATCGATTAAAATACATAACACTAAAAATAATTATAGGTTATTGATGAAATTTTTTGTGCATAGGTAATTACACTTAATGCTGGTCGTGTTCGTAGTGTTCCATTTAAAGAAAAAAGATGCGGCTATTTAGGTAATTGTTTTTAGGGTTTATTTTTCACTGCCATCAACAGCTTCATTTTTTGAGCACGATTGTACGTTCATGTGATTTTCAGCTAATTTTACTTTTTATTTAATTTAATTTGTTAATTTTTTTTGTTTATATTTTATTTTTGTTAAATGAAAAATTTTAATTTTCCAGATTAATAAAAATTTCTTTAAGTGTTGTTTTAATACGTCGTTTTTACAGCCTATTGCGCTGTTTTTTTGGTGGTTTTGTGTAGAAAATGGCGGTAGAATAAAAAATAAACTGTATTTTTATCAATTAAATTCATTATTTTTAACCAATTATTCTAAATGATTGAATTTTATTCTGAAGCATTGCTTTTTTTATGTGACAATCAATGCACTAAAAAGTGTTTTTATACTTAGTAACTTTTATATTAAGTTGTTGAGGTTATTGCTTAACATTGAATCACCTAATGCTGTTTTAATTAATTTTTCGCACCGAGTTGCCAGCTTTGTTCGCTAAATTCCTCTGCATCAGCATTTATCCTTGGAGTACGCTATGAACTTGAATTTTCGCAGTATTTTTAATGAATTAACGGGCGCGTGGGTCGCGGTACCTGAAATTGCCACCTCAAAAGGCAAAAAGAGCCGACGTGCCGTTGTGGCTGTCGCTGTGGCCCTTGTCGCGATCCCACTGTCTGAAACAGCAGAAGCTCAGGTGATCATTGGTTCAGGAGATACGGCAACAAACTCATTAACCGCAACTCCTCCTGCAGGTAGCCGTAATTATCAGGGGGTGCTCAATCGATTTACAGGTGTTGGCTCGATTACGGATTACTTGGGCAGTACCTCTGGACAGTCACCCGATGCGGTGGTGATTGGTAACAAAAACTTGGCTTATCAAGGCTCTATTGTTGTGGGGTATGCCAACACGGCTGGTGTCAATACCTTGGACACTTTTGCTGCCTATGTTTTGGGTGTGGGTAATAGTGCAGCGGGTGTCTTTGATACAGCCATTGGCCTTCAAAATATTGCCAGTGCGAGTTCTGTGGTGGTGATCGGTGTGGCCAACACGGCATCGGGCAACACCGCAATTGCCATGGGGCGACAATCAACAGCTTCAGGTCTCTATTCGATAGCTCAGGGTAATGTGGCACAAGCCAGTAACACGGGGGCGATTGCACTGGGTGATTCTGCTTTTGCATCGGGTGCTCAATCGGTTGCGATTGGATCGTCTGCTGGCGCGAGTGCCTTATATGAGTCGGCTTCGCAAACATTGGCTTCTGGGGCTCGTTCGGTTGCACTGGGGACTGGTAGTAAGGCTGTGGGCACCGATTCAGTAGCACAAGGTTCCTCTGCAACTGCATTACAGGCGAGTTCAATCGCTATTGGGCTTTCTGCAACAGCTGCTAGTGCTTATAGTGTAGCAATTGGAGAGAGTGCACAGGCAATCTCTGGTCAGAATAATTTTGCATTTGGTCGTAAAGCGATAGCCAATGGCAGCGGCGACTCATTAGCTCTTGGCGCATTAAGCCTTGCGGGAAGTCAGGCTACGGCGATTGGGGGTAATTCGACAGCCACAGGCACTGGTTCTGTGGCGATAGGGTCTGATGATTTGTCTGGTACATCATATTTTACGGCCTATACGCCAACAAGTGCAACAGGAGTAGGTAGTCAAGCGATCGGTGCTGGCAGTGTGGCCTCTGGAGATGTTGCTTCATCCATTGGTGTTTATGCGGTCGCGGGTGGCTTGGCCTCAGTAGCAAATGGATACAGGGCTTCTGCAGGTGGAAATAACAGCATCGCTATAGGCACAGGCGCTGTGGCCTCAGGCAACCGCTCAATCAGCATCGGTTATGGCAACACAGTGTCTGGCAATAACTCAGGTGCATTCGGTGACCCCAGTATCATTTTAGGTGCCAACTCATTCTCAGTGGGTAACAACAACACCATTGGTGCGACCCAAACGGACGTATTTGCATTGGGTAACAACATCACCGTTACGGCAAACAACTCGGTTGGTTTGGGCAGCAATGCAGCCATGACCACTGCACTGACCGCTTCAAGTGGCGGCACAACAGCAGTGGCCAGCGGAACCGTTGGCACAATCACTTATGGTAGCTTCGCTGGCTCAACACCTGTAGGTGTTGTTAGCGTGGGTTCTGTGGGTGCAGAACGTCGCATACAAAACGTTGCCGCAGGCTTAATTGGCATCAGCTCGACCGATGCTATTAATGGGGCTCAGTTATACGTAGGACTTAGTGTGGGTCAAAGCACAATTGCATCATTGTCCACATCGACTTCGACGGGCTTTAGTACAGTGAATTCAGCGGTGGCCTCGTTGTCGACTGCGACTTCAACAAGCATTAGCTCGGATCGAAGTTCAATTGCATCATTATCAACGTCAACATCAACTGGTTTGAGCTCGGCGAACAGCGCAGTGGCCTCATTGTCAACTGCAACAGGCAGCTCGGTCGCCTCGTTATCAACTGTAACGTCAACAGGATTGAGTACTGTGGGTTCAGCCATTGCATCATTGTCAACAGCAACAGGTAGCTCGGTCGCCTCGTTGTCAACTGTGACGTCAACAGGATTGAGTGCTGTGGGTTCAGCCGTTGCATCACTGTCAACAGCGACAGGCAGTTCTGTTGCCTCATTGTCAACAGTGACATCAACAGGATTGAGTGCTGTTGGTTCGGCCATTGCATCGTTGTCAACAGTGACGTCAACAGGATTGAGTGCTGTGGGTTCGGCCGTTGCATCGTTGTCAACGGCAGCAGGCAGTTCGGTTGCTTCATTGTCAACCTCAACCTCAACAGGTTTCAGCACTGTGGATTCAACTGTGGCCTCGTTGTCAACAGCGGCGGGCAGTTCAATTGCATCGTTGTCAACCTCGACCTCAGCGGGATTGAGCACAGTTAACTCAACAATTGCCTCGTTGTCAACAGTGGCGGGTAGCTCAATTGCATCGTTGTCAACGGCAGCAGGCAGCTCGGTTGCTTCATTGTCAACCTCAACTTCAACAGGCTTCAGCACTGTGGATTCAACAGTGGCTTCGTTGTCAACGGCAGCGGGTAGTTCGGTTGCTTCGTTGTCGACTTCAACTTCAACAGGCTTCAGTACTGTGGATTCAACAGTGGCTTCGTTGTCGACTTCGACTTCGACAGGCTTCAGCACTGTGGATTCGACTGTGGCTTCGTTGTCGACTTCGACTTCGACAGGCTTCAGCACTGTGGATTCGACTGTGGCTTCGTTGTCAACATCGACTTCAACAGGCTTCAGCACCGTTGATTCAACCGTGGCTTCATTGTCAACTTCGACTTCAACAGGCTTTAGTACTGTGGATTCGACTGTGGCTTCGTTGTCAACGTCAACTTCAACAGGCTTCAGTACGGTAGACAGCTCGATTGCATCGTTGTCGACTTCAACTTCGACAGGCTTGAGCACTGTGGATTCAGCAGTGGCTTCGTTGTCAACGTCAACCTCAACAGGTTTGAGCACTGTGGATTCAGCAGTGGCTTCATTGTCAACGTCAACCTCAACAGGTTTGAGCACCGTTGATTCAGCCGTGGCTTCATTGTCGACTTCAACCTCAACAGGTTTGAGCACCGTTGATTCAGCTGTTGCATCATTGTCAACGTCAACTTCAACAGGCTTGAGCACTCTGGATTCAGCTGTTGCATCATTGTCAACGTCAACTTCAACTGGTTTGAGTACTGTGGATTCGACTGTGGCTTCGTTGTCAACAGCGACAGGCAGTTCAGTTGCTTCATTGTCGACTTCGACTTCAACAGGCTTCAGTACGGTTGATTCAACAGTGGCTTCATTGTCGACTTCAACTTCGACTGGCTTTAGCACGGTGGATTCAGCAGTGGCTTCGTTGTCGACTTCGACTTCGACAGGCTTTAGCACTGTGGATTCAACCGTGGCTTCGTTGTCGACTTCGACTTCAACAGGCTTCAGCACTGTGGATTCAACCGTGGCTTCATTGTCAACTTCGACTTCGACAGGCTTTAGCACTGTGGATTCAGCCGTGGCTTCATTGTCGACTTCGACTTCAACAGGCTTCAGCACTGTGGATTCAACCGTGGCTTCGTTGTCGACTTCGACTTCGACAGGCTTGAGTACTGTGGATTCGACTGTGGCTTCGTTGTCAACAGCGGCAGGCAGTTCGGTTGCTTCATTGTCGACTTCAACTTCAACAGGCTTCAGTACTGTGGATTCAACAGTGGCTTCGTTGTCGACTTCGACTTCGACAGGCTTGAGTACTATGGATTCGACTGTGGCTTCATTGTCGACTTCGACTTCAACAGGCTTCAGTACGGTTGATTCAACAGTGGCTTCATTGTCGACTTCAACTTCGACTGGCTTTAGCACGGTGGATTCAGCAGTGGCTTCGTTGTCGACTTCGACTTCGACAGGCTTTAGCACTGTGGATTCAACCGTGGCTTCGTTGTCGACTTCGACTTCAACAGGCTTCAGCACTGTGGATTCAACCGTGGCTTCATTGTCAACTTCGACTTCGACAGGCTTTAGCACTGTGGATTCAGCCGTGGCTTCATTGTCGACTTCGACTTCAACAGGCTTCAGCACTGTGGATTCAACCGTGGCTTCGTTGTCGACTTCGACTTCGACAGGCTTGAGTACTGTGGATTCGACTGTGGCTTCGTTGTCAACAGCGGCAGGCAGTTCGGTTGCTTCATTGTCGACTTCAACTTCAACAGGCTTCAGTACTGTGGATTCAACAGTGGCTTCGTTGTCGACTTCGACTTCGACAGGCTTGAGTACTATGGATTCGACTGTGGCTTCATTGTCGACTTCAACTTCGACTGGCTTTAGCACTGTGGATTCAGCAGTGGCTTCGTTGTCGACTTCGACTTCAACAGGCTTCAGCACTGTGGATTCAACCGTAGCTTCATTGTCGACTTCGACTTCGACAGGCTTTAGCACTGTGGATTCAACCGTAGCTTCATTGTCGACTTCGACTTCGACAGGCTTTAGCACTGTGGATTCAACAGTGGCTTCGTTGTCGACTTCGACTTCGACAGGCTTTAGTACTGTGGATTCGACTGTGGCTTCGTTGTCAACGTCAACTTCGACTGGCTTCAGTACGGTAGACAGCTCGATTGCATCGTTGTCGACTTCAACTTCGACAGGCTTCAGCACTGTGGATTCAACAGTGGCTTCGTTGTCAACGTCAACTTCAACAGGCTTCAGCACTGTAGATTCAACAGTGGCTTCGTTGTCGACTTCGACTTCGACAGGCTTCAGTACTGTGGATTCAACAGTGGCTTCATTGTCAACATCAACTTCGACAGGCTTGAGCACTGTTGATTCAGCAGTGGCTTCATTGTCAACATCAACTTCGACAGGCTTGAGCACTGTGGATTCAGCAGTGGCTTCATTGTCGACATCGACTTCGACAGGCTTCAGCACTCTGGATTCGACCGTGGCTTCATTGTCAACTTCGACTTCAACAGGCTTCAGTACGGTAGACAGCTCGATTGCATCGTTGTCGACTTCAACTTCGACAGGCTTGAGTACTGTGGATTCAACCGTGGCTTCGTTGTCAACGTCAACTTCGACTGGCTTCAGTACGGTAGACAGCTCGATTGCATCGTTGTCGACTTCAACTTCGACAGGCTTCAGCACTGTGGATTCAACAGTGGCATCATTGTCAACGTCAACTTCAACAGGCTTCAGCACTGTAGATTCAACAGTGGCTTCGTTGTCGACTTCGACTTCGACAGGCTTCAGTACTGTGGATTCAACAGTGGCTTCATTGTCAACATCAACTTCGACAGGCTTGAGCACTGTTGATTCAGCAGTGGCTTCATTGTCAACATCAACTTCGACAGGCTTGAGCACTGTGGATTCAACAGTGGCTTCGTTGTCAACGTCAACTTCGACAGGCTTCAGCACTCTGGATTCAACAGTGGCTTCATTGTCGACTTCGACTTCAACAGGCTTCAGTACGGTAGACAGCTCGATTGCATCGTTGTCGACTTCAACTTCGACAGGCTTGAGTACTGTGGATTCAACCGTGGCTTCGTTGTCAACGTCAACTTCGACAGGCTTCAGCACTGTAGATTCAACAGTGGCTTCGTTGTCGACTTCGACTTCGACAGGCTTCAGTACTGTGGATTCAACAGTGGCTTCATTGTCAACATCAACTTCGACAGGCTTCAGTACGGTTGATTCAACAGTGGCTTCATTGTCAACATCGACTTCGACTGGCTTTAGCACTGTGGATTCAACCGTGGCATCATTGTCGACTTCAACTTCGACAGGCTTCAGTACGGTTGATTCAACAGTGGCTTCATTGTCAACATCGACTTCGACTGGCTTTAGCACTGTGGATTCAACCGTGGCATCATTGTCGACTTCAACTTCGACAGGCTTGAGCACTGTTGATTCAGCCGTGGCTTCATTGTCAACATCAACTTCGACAGGCTTGAGCACTGTGGATTCAGCAGTGGCTTCATTGTCGACTTCGACTTCAACAGGCTTCAGCACTGTGGATTCAACAGTGGCATCATTGTCGACTTCGACTTCAACAGGCTTCAGTACGGTCGATTCAACAGTTGCTTCGTTGTCAACGTCAACTTCAACTGGTTTGAGTACTGTGGATTCAACTGTGGCTTCATTGTCGACTTCGACTTCGACTGGCTTCAGTGCGGTTGATTCAACAGTGGCTTCATTGTCGACTTCGACTTCAACAGGCTTTAGTACTGTGGATTCAACTGTGGCTTCGTTGTCGACTTCAACTTCGACTGGCTTCAGCACTGTGGATTCAGCCGTGGCTTCATTGTCAACTTCGACTTCGACTGGCTTCAGTACGGTTGATTCAACAGTGGCTTCATTGTCAACTTCGACTTCAACAGGCTTGAGCACCGTTGATTCAGCTGTGGCTTCATTGTCAACGTCAACGTCGACAGGCTTGAGTACTGCGGATTCGACGGTGGCTTCGTTGTCGACTTCGACTTCGACAGGCTTCAGCACTCTGGATTCAGCCGTAGCTTCATTGTCAACAGCGACAGGCAGTTCGGTTGCATCATTGTCGACTTCGACTTCAACAGGCTTCAGCACCGTTGATTCAACCGTGGCTTCGTTGTCGACTTCGACTTCGACAGGCTTGAGTACTGTGGATTCGACGGTGGCTTCGTTGTCAACTTCGACTTCAACAGGCTTCAGTACTGTGGATTTAACTGTGGCTTCATTGTCGACTTCGACTTCGACTGGCTTCAGTACGGTTGATTCGACTGTGGCTTCATTGTCAACAGCGACAGGCAGTTCGGTTGCATCATTGTCGACTTCGACTTCAACAGGCTTCAGCACCGTTGATTCAACCGTGGCTTCGTTGTCGACTTCGACTTCGACAGGCTTGAGTACTGTGGATTCAACCGTGGCTTCGTTGTCAACCGCAGCGGGTAGTTCGGTTGCATCGTTATCGACTTCAACTTCAACAGGCTTGAGCACTGTGGATTCAACAGTGGCTTCGTTGTCGACTTCGACTTCAACAGGCTTCAGTACTGTGGATTCGAGTGTGGCTTCGTTGTCAACGTCAACGTCAACTGGTTTGAGAACGGTGGATTCGGCAGTGGCTTCATTGTCAACAGTGACGGGTAGTTCGATTGCTTCATTGTCGACTGCGGTGTCTACGATGGCTTCTACGACCTTGAGTGTGGCGAACAGTTCGATTGCTTCGTTGTCGACTTCGACTTCAACAGGCTTCAGTACTGTGGATTCAACAGTGGCTTCGTTGTCGACCTCGACTTCAACAGGTTTAAGTACTGTGGATTCGAGTGTGGCTTCGTTGTCAACAGCAGCCGGCAGTTCAGTTGCTTCGTTGTCAACTTCGACTTCAACAGGCTTCAGCACTGTGGATTCAACAGTGGCTTCGTTGTCAACGTCAACGTCAACTGGTTTGAGAACGGTGGATTCGGCAGTGGCTTCGTTGTCAACATCGACAGGCAGTTCGGTCGCTTCATTGTCGACTGCGGTGTCTACGATGGCTTCAACGACCTTGAGTGTGGCGAACAGTTCGATTGCTTCGTTGTCAACTTCGACGTCAACGGGTTTCAGTACAGTTGATTCAACAGTGGCTTCGTTGTCAACGTCAACTTCAACTGGTTTGAGCACGGTGGATTCGGCAGTGGCTTCGTTGTCAACATCGACTTCAACGGGTTTCAGTACAGTTGATTCAACAGTGGCTTCGTTGTCGACCTCGACTTCAACAGGTTTAAGTACTGTGGATTCGAGTGTGGCTTCATTGTCAACGTCAACGTCAACTGGTTTGAGCACGGTGGATTCAGCCGTGGCTTCGTTGTCAACATCGACAGGCAGTTCGGTCGCTTCATTGTCGACTGCGGTGTCTACGATGGCTTCAACGACCTTGAGTGTGGCGAACAGTTCGATTGCTTCGTTGTCAACATCGACTTCAACGGGTTTCAGTACAGTTGATTCAACAGTGGCTTCGTTGTCGACCTCGACTTCAACAGGTTTAAGTACTGTGGATTCGAGTGTGGCTTCATTGTCAACGTCAACGTCAACTGGTTTGAGCACGGTGGATTCAGCTGTGGCTTCGTTGTCAACATCGACAGGCAGTTCGGTCGCTTCATTGTCGACTGCGGTGTCTACGATGGCTTCAACGACCTTGAGTGTGGCGAACAGTTCGATTGCTTCGTTGTCAACTTCGACGTCAACGGGTTTCAGTACAGTTGATTCAACAGTGGCTTCGTTGTCAACGTCAACTTCAACTGGTTTGAGCACGGTGGATTCGGCAGTGGCTTCATTGTCAACAGTGACGGGTAGTTCGATTGCTTCATTGTCGACTGCGGTGTCTACGATGGCTTCGACGACCTTGAGTGTGGCGAACAGTTCGATTGCTTCGTTGTCAACTTCGACTTCAACGGGTTTCAGCACTGTGGATTCAACAGTGGCTTCGTTGTCAACGTCAACTTCAACGGGTTTGAGCACGGTGGATTCGGCTGTGGCTTCGTTGTCAACAGTGACGGGTAGTTCGATTGCTTCATTGTCGACTGCGGTGTCTACGATGGCTTCAACAACCTTGAGTGTGGCGAACAGTTCGATTGCTTCGTTGTCAACTTTAACTTCAACGGGTTTCAGCACGGTTGATTCAACAGTGGCTTCGTTGTCGACTTCGACTTCGACAGGCTTGAGTTCCGTGAATTCTGCGGTGGCTTCATTGTCGACGACCGTTTCAGCAATGGCTTCGACCACTTTGAGTACGGCGAATAGCACAATTGCTTCGTTGTCGACGGTGACGGGCAGTTCGATTGCTTCGTTGTCAACTTCGACTTCAACGGGTTTCAGCACGGTTGATTCAACAGTGGCTTCGTTGTCGACTTCGACTTCGACAGGCTTGAGTTCCGTGAATTCTGCGGTGGCTTCATTGTCGACGACCGTTTCAGCGATGGCTTCGACCACTTTGAGTACGGCGAATAGTTCAATTGCTTCGTTGTCGACGGTGACGGGCAGTTCGATTGCTTCATTGTCGACAGTGACGGGTAGTTCGATCGCTTCGTTGTCGACGGTGGTGTCTTCGATGGCTTCAACGACTTTGAGTACTTCGAACAGTTCGATTGCTTCGTTGTCGACGGTGACGGGCAGTGCGATTGCGTCGTTGTCAACTTTGACTTCGACTGGCTTGAGCTCAACCAACAGTGCGGTGGCTTCGTTGTCTACTTCGGTGTCTGTGTTGTCAACGACGGTCAGTACCATTAATGTTGAGGGTACGAAGTACTTCCAAGCCAATTCAACGGAGGCGGGTGCGCAGGCTGTGGGCAATAACTCGGTGGCGATTGGTCCTAATTCGGTGGCGAATGGTGACAATTCAGTGGTTATGGGCAATGGGGCTGTGACAACGACCAATGCGACCAATTCGTTGGCGATGGGTACGAGCGCGACGGCTTCGGCGGCTAATTCTGTGGCTCTGGGTTCGAATTCGGTGGCCAATGAGGCCAATACGGTGTCGGTCGGTTCTGCGGGCAGTGAGCGTCGCATCACCAATGTGGCTGAAGGCGTAAATGGCACGGATGCGGTGAATGTGAATCAGCTGAAAGGTCTTGAGTCGACTGTTAACAATAAAATCACGACGATGGGACGCGAATTGAAAGGTGGTATTGCAGCAGCAGCAGCATTGGCTGTGGTGACACCAATTGAAGCGGGTCGTTGGCACATGACGGGCGCCGTTGCGGGTTATGGTGGACAAGTCGGTGTCGGTATGAATGTGTTGAAACGTTCTGACAGTGGCCAAAGTACGGTACATGCTGGTGTCGCGTATGGCTCAGGCGGCGGCGGTGTGCTCTGGCGTGTGGGTGGTGGTTTCTCATTTGGTGGCAACTAATCATTGCTAAAACAGCACAGTAAGCTCGACTTGCTGTGCTGTTTCAAACATACTGGGTGGTGTGATGCCACCTTCCACCGACACAATCGGTACTGATGAAAGGATTGAATATGTTTAAGTTAAAACGTGTTTTACATGCCGTGGCAATAGCGAGTGCTGTGTGTGGGACTCCAGCATTTGCTCAGGCCATTTCGTTTGAGAATACAGATGCTTCTAATGTTGTGTTTCCAAGCATGGATAAAGCATGGCTCAAAAATGGTGCGATCATGGATCCAATGCACCCTCGCAGCATGGGTTTGGGTTTAACCAAAAATCAAGTGCGCTCCATTATTTCGTATCCTCATTTCAGTGAAGCGATGTTTGGTGAGCGGGAATGGAATTATATTTTTAATTTCAAAAAGCCTGATGGTTCTTATTTGACATGCCAATATCAAGTGCAGTTTGATGATAAGGTTCGTACAAAAGGTTTGTATTGGGATCGAGAAGAGTGTTTGAGGTTTGTACAAGGTAAGCCTGTCGAGCAACCATTGCATTCAATCGCATTAGGGGCTGATGGCTTGTTTGCATTTGGTAAGTCAAGTTATGCCGATTTGTTGCCAGCTGGGCGTCAGAAGTTAAAGCGCTTGGCAGAGCAAATCAACAAAGGCTACAATTTAAAATCACTTGAGATTGTCGGGCATACGGATCGCATCGGTTCCAGTGCAAGCAACATGCAGTTGTCACAAGCACGTGCTGAAACAGTGAAAACATTTTTGGCTGGTAACGGTATTTCCAGTGCTTTGATGACTGCTCGTGGTGTGGGCTCCACTCAACCCATCGTCACATGTGCGGGACCCGCAACTTCAGCGGTGATTGCTTGCTTGCAATCCAATCGCCGTGTGGATGTTTCTGTCAATGGCAGCATAAAGCCATAACGCAACCTGACGTTGTGTGAACACATTTGTGTGTGTGATTGGCCAACTTGTTGATTTTTTAACAAGTTGGCTTTTTTACGACCATACGCAATACAATCAAGACGACACAATCAAAGTGATAAGCACAGGCAAACGCTTTTTACTTTACAGACCGATGGTGTTTTTTCCTGATAAATCAGAACGCGTGAGTAAGAAAACCGCCTCATCTGAGCCACTGGTGTCGAGCCAAACCAAGGGTAGTTTTTTGAACGCGGTTTGTGCATGCTGATATTCATTGCCAATCTCAATCACCAAAATGCCATTGGGTTTGAGTAAAGCCGCGGCTTCGTTCACAATTGTGCGCACCAAATCCATACCATCGCTGCCTCCTGCGAGCGCAATTTGAGGCTCGGCAAGGTACTCGGCCGGTAAGTTGGCCATACTCGCATTGTTGACATAAGGAGGGTTGGAGAAAATAATGTCGTATCGTTTGCCCGAATCCTTCACAGCAGTGTACAAATCACTTTGCATCAAGGTGATGCGGTTCTCAAAAGCATAGTCCTTGACATTGCGTTGAGCCACTTCGAGTGCCGCAGGGTCAATGTCAATCGCATCGACATGGGCATTTTGAAAAATTTCAGCTGCCATGATCGCCAAGCAAGCAGAACCTGTGCACAGCTCCAGTATGTCTGTGGTTTTGTCCACATCCACCCAAGGTGAAAAACCATCCAAAATCAGCTCACCAATGAAGCTGCGTGGCACAATAACGCGCTCATCAACATAAAATTTAAAGCCGTGTAAAAAAGCTTCGTGGGTTAAATAGGCCAATGGTTTTTTTGTGTGGCAGCGCGCATTGATGAGTTCAGACAGCTTTGTGAACGCGGGGCTTGGGTACGATGCTTCCCATGCGATGTCATGATCGACAGGCAAACCCGCACAAAATAATGCCGCATACACCGCTTCATCATAGGCATCACCCATGCCGTGTCCATAAAACAAATTGGCTTTGAGCAGGTGTTTTTCTGCTGCCTCGATGGCTTGTTCAAAAGTGTTCATGGTCATCACGCAATCAGTTGTAAAAGGACATCACGGTAGATGTGAGAGAGTGGTGTCATGCATGCGATTTCAACCCGCTCATCAATTTGATGGATGCTTTTTGATACGGGGCCAAACTCAACGACTTGCGGACAAATCGTGGCGATGAAGCGACCATCTGATGTGCCACCCGTGGTTGATAATTCAGGGGTTTGGTTTGTGTGGTTTTGCACGGCATGGGTGATGGCATTGGACAGATCTCCTGCTTCGGTGAGAAAGGGCTGCCCACCAATGACCCATGAGAGGTCGTATTTTAAACCGTGTTGATCCAAAATGGCGCACACGCGTTCTTGTAAACCTGAGGATGTGCTAGCAGTTGAAAATCGAAAATTGAAATCCACCACCAATTCACCTGGAATGATGTTCGATGCCCCTGTGCCGCCGTGAATATTTGATACTTGCCATGAGGTCGGCGGGAAATAGGCATTGCCCTCATCCCAAACAGTCGAAGCCAATTCAGTCAATGCAGGGGCAAATAAATGAATTGGGTTTTTTGCGCGGTGTGGGTAGGCGATGTGGCCTTGTTTACCTTTCACCATCAATTTACCGCTCATCGTGCCGCGACGGCCATTTTTCATCATGTCACCAAACACTTCATTGCTGGTCGGTTCACCCACGATGCAATAGTCTAAAGTTTCGCCACGCGCTTTCAGCATTTCTACCACTTTAATTGTGCCATCGTGCGCAGGTCCCTCTTCATCGCTGGTGATGAGGAGGGCGATGTTGTGTGTTGGGTTGGGGCATTGCTGCAAAAAGCTTTCAATGCTGGTGACGAATGCTGCAATAGAGGTTTTCATGTCCGCCGCACCACGCCCATACAAGTGACCATCGTCTTTGACTGTGGGTGTGAAGGGTTCGCTCAACCATTGATTGACGGGGCCCGTTGGAACCACATCGGTGTGGCCAGCGAACACAAAAGTTTTTGCTGAAGGATTGATTGCACTTGCCGCCGTGCCGCGACGAATCGCCCATAAGTTGGTCACACGAAAATCATCGGGACCGCTGACCAGTGTTTCACAAGTGAAACCGAGGGGGGCTAAACGGGCAATCAGCAAGTCTTGGCAGGTTTCATCATTGGGTGTCACCGATTCAAGGCGCAATAAATCACAGGTTAAATCGAAAGTGGGGTTGTTTTGATTCATGGTATGTCTAACTTAAATGAATGTTGCAGCCAAAAGGGCTTCATCATGTCCAACAAAAATGCCTTTATCCGAAACCAGCACGGGGCGTTTAATGACGGAAGTATTGGCCATCATCAATTGAATGGCACTGGCTTTCTCATTGGCCATGGCTTGTTCGGTGGTGGATAGGCCGCGCCAAGTGGTGCCTTTTTTATTGATGAGCGTGCCCAAAGGCACAGTGCTGAGCCAATGTTTAAGCGTGGTCTCATCAATTCCAAGTTTTTTGAAATCATGAAAAGCATAGTCGATGCCTGCTGCATCCAACCACACACGGGTTTTTTTAACAGAGGAACAGTTTGGAATGCCATAAACAATGATCATGGGGTTCTCCTAAAACAATGCAAAAGCTTTGGCGGCACTCAGCACCGCAATGGCAATGGCCATGAATGAAAAAATCGTTGTGCGGCGTAAACGTTGGTTCAAGCTGAGCACCATTTGATTGGCGTGTTGCAATTGATTTTGCATTTGATCGGCGAGAATTTGAATCGACTCCGCATTGTTTTCGCAAGCGCTCGATACCCTTGCCAAATGTGTTGCCATGGTTTGTGGGTCGCTGGTGTCAACGATGACGGGGTCTTCACCTTTTTTTGACTTGTTGCTTTTCAATAAATCTTTGCTGCTTTTGACCAACTCAGTGATGTGTGGCAATGCAGCCAATGCGGCTTGTAACCAAGGTGTAACGGCCATGATGTCCTCACTTCGTCAAGTGTGAAAGGTGTGTTAGAGGCGTTTCGAAACGAAAATACGATTTTTTAGACATCTAAAAAACTGAAACGACCCGTGAAACCAAAGTGTTGATTTATTTGGCGTAACAGCTATAACAATGAATTGTCACTTTAATGCCTCATTGTAAAACAAAAAGCGCCGTGGCTGAGACGGCGCTTTGGTGATTTACATGAGGTTGCTCATCAAACGCCACGCAGCAATTCATTGATGCTGGTTTTTGAGCGGGTTTGTGCATCGACTTTTTTGACGATCACGGCACAGTACAAACTGTAGCTGCCATCTTTTGAAGGCAAATTGCCCGACACGACCACAGAGCCTGCTGGGATGCGACCATAAGTCACTTCGCCTGTTTCGCGGTCAAAGATTTTGGTCGACTGGCCAATGTACACGCCCATTGAAATCACACAGTTGTCTTCAACAATCACGCCCTCAACCACTTCTGAACGTGCACCGATGAAGCAGTTGTCACCAATGATGGTGGGGTTGGCTTGCATGGGCTCAAGCACGCCACCGATGCCGACGCCACCTGATAGATGCACATTTTTACCAATTTGTGCGCATGAGCCGACCGTGGCCCAAGTGTCCACCATGGTGCCTTCATCAACGTACGCGCCGATGTTGACGTAAGATGGCATCAAAACGACGTTTTTGCCGATGAAAGAGCCGCGGCGCGCCACCGCAGGTGGAACCACGCGGAAACCGCAGTTGGCAAAATCTTCTTCAGTGTAGTTCGCAAACTTGCTGGGCACTTTGTCATAAAACTGAGTGAAACCACCTGCACCCATGACCGCGTTGTCTTCGAGACGGAACGACAACAACACGGCTTTTTTAATCCACTGGTTGACGTGCCATTCACCATTGATCTTTTCTGCCACACGCAATGCGCCTGAGTCAAGTTGGGCAATGACGCTGGCAACCGCCTCACGCACATCCGTAGGTGCATTTTTAGGAGTGAATTCGGCGCGTTGTTCCCACGCAGCGTCGATGAATTGTTCGATTTGGCTCATGATGGTCCTTGTTGAAATGTCTTGGGGTGTGAGGTGAAAATGATGTGCCATTATAAACGCAACCAACGTTTGCGCCAAGTTTAATCCTGATCCTGCATGAAGTTGCAAGAGTACTAATCTTGTGACGAAGGATCAAAAAAACGCGTTCGTTTGCTTGTTTAGAGTCATTTTTTTTATTTTTTATGTAATTCTAAATAAAGTGTGTGGCAAATGCGTTGGATCTCTGCTGTCGCTGTGGGTGTGCTTGTGATAAACTGAGAATGTGTCTCGTGCCTGATGTCTCTTTCTCACGTGCATTTTCAAATTGACCAGTAATTGGAACCTGTTATGGCAAAAAATCAAAAACCACCCGTCACATACCGTGAGCCTTTGTTGGCACGTTACCAAGGATTTTGTGATGCCATTGCAGCGATTTTTTTCCCGTATGCCGAAGTGGTGGTGCATGATTTGGGTACGCAATCGGTGGTGTACATTGCCAACAATATTTCCAAACGCATGCTGGGCGATGCATCGGCTCTGGATAACATCGAGTTTGATTCAGATGAAAATGTGTTGGGGCCTTTTGAAAAGTTGAACTGGGATGGCCGTGCGGTGCGTTCGGTGTCCATCGTTGTGCGAGACGATCAGCAGCAAGCGATTGGTGTGATTTGTTTGAATTTAAACATTGCTGTGTTTGAACAAGCGCGAGCCGCTTTGGATTTATTTGTCAAAGGCGCAAAAATTGTGCCCCAACCCGATAAATTGTTCAAAGACGATTGGCAAGAGCGCATCAACACCTATTTGCACCACTGGTTGCAACAAAACCAATTGGGTCTATCCACGCTCAGCCGTGAGCATAAACGCCAATTGGTGCATGTGTTGTATGAGCAAGGGGCATTCAATGGTAAAAGTGCAGCCAACTATGTCGCCAATGTGCTCGATATGGGGCGTGCCACGGTCTTTAAGCATTTAAAAGAAATCAAAGAGAAAAATCAATAAATGCGCTGTCCACCTATTCTATTACCCATAAAAAATCCCCTCTGAACCTTCAAAGGGGATTTTTTATGGGGGCGATTTAACTTTTTACCCTTAATTTAATGCGAACCTTCGCTGGCATGGTTTTTGGTGTATTTGGGCATTTCAATCACCAAATCTTCATCCGCAACAATCGCTTGGCATGACAAGCGTGATACCGATGTCAAGCCCCAAGCCATGTCCAATAAATCTTCTTCTTGGTCTTCAATTTCATTCAATGAGTTGTAACCTTGGCGGACAATGACGTGGCAGGTCGTACATGCAGCGACTTTTTCACACGCATGTTCAATTTCAACGTGGTGCTGTAACAAATTGTCGCATACCGATACACCGATTTTGGCTTCAAAGGTTGTGCCATCGGGGCAAATGGTGGGATGGGGTAAAACGGTAATCTTGGTCATTTAATTTGTATGTCCTAAAAAATGGTCTAAAGCCAATAATAAATCAAGTCGGTCGTCATGCGCCACGTCTTGCCAATGTCGATTGCTCAAAGCACCTTCAATCGCCCACAATAAATTCAAACTCGGTTTAAAGCCTGCGCGTTGAACCGCCGCATAAGCCGCTACTGCACCCAGTTCACGCAATTGCGCTTCGCTTTCGATCCCCGCGCTGGCGAGCATGTGCATGGATGATAAACCTAAATTACGTAGCATGATTTGCTCTCAAAAACCGTCATTCCCGAGCAGGGAAGTCCAGTCCAATGCACAGCATTTGTTTGATGTGCAAACGGCGTGCTTTGCCCGCCACTGGATTCCCGCCTGCGCGGCAATGACAAGTATTTTACAAACTATCAATCGCCTGCCCGCTCAACGCGCTGGCAATCGCCTTATCCATTCGTCGTGCGGCGAAATCTTCACTCGCATGTGCAAGCGCATCATTGGCGGTGCGCAGTGCGTCGGTTTGCGTCACATCGTTGGTTTGAATCAATGCATTGAGCGCGTCAATTTGTTGTACAAAATCGCTGCGTTCAGCATCATTCAACAACTCACCATCATCATTCATCGCACCTTGCACGGCCAAAACCATGCGCTGCGCATCCACCGCGACTTCGCGCCACGCGCGGGCGAGCATGTCATCACGCGCATGGCTGTTGCCATCGGTCAGCATCTGCGCAATCGCCTCGTCAGACAAGCCATACGAGGGTTTAACGGTGATTTCCGCCGAGACATTGGAATTCATTTCCCGGGCCGCAACGGTGAGCAAACCATCGGCGTCCACCTGATACGTCACGCGCACCCGCGCCGCGCCTGCGACCATCGGTGGAATGCCGCGCAATTCAAACCGTGCCAATGAGCGACATTCAGACACCAACTCACGCTCGCCTTGCACGACATGCAGCGCAATCGCGGTTTGACCGTCTTTAAATGTCGTAAACTCCTGTGCCCGCGCAATCGGCAGCGTGCTGTTGCGCGGAATAAGTTTCTCGGTCAAACCGCCCATCGTCTCAACGCCGAGCGACAATGGAATCACGTCGAGCAACAACCAATCATCATCCGCCGAGCGATTGCCCGCGAGTAAATTCGCCTGCATCGCCGCGCCGAGCGCGACCACTTCGTCAGGGTTCAAATCATTCAACACCGGGCAAGCGACATGCGCGGCCACCGCACGCTGCACATTGCGCATCCGCGTCGCACCACCGACCATGACCACGCCTTGCAAATCTTCGCTTTTGACATTCGCCTGTTGTAACGCCTCATCCAACACGCGGATGGTTTTGTCGACCAGCGTTTTACTCATTTCAAAAAACTGCGCTTGCGAGAGCATCAGATTAACTTGATGACCATCCGACAGACTCGCGCGAATGCTCGCCACGCCATCCTTGGTCAAATGCTCCTTTGCGGCACGGCTTTTGCTTTGCAATAAACGCACATCTTGCGCCGACAAATTGGCGTGTAAACCCACCAAATCGGCTTCTTTTAAAATCCAACAGTACACTCGGTGGTCAAAATCATCACCGCCCAGTGCGGTATCACCATGCGTCGACAGCACCTCAAACACGCCTTTGGATAATTTCAAAATCGACACATCAAACGTCCCGCCGCCCAAATCGTACACCGCAAACGTGCCTTCTTTCGCCACATTATCCGCATTGTCCAAACCATACGCAATCGCCGCCGCCGTCGGCTCATTGAGCAAACGCAACACATTCAAACCCGCCATCTGCGCCGCATCTTTGGTCGCCTGCCGCTGCGACTCGTCAAAATACGCAGGCACGGTAATCACCGCCCCGACGATGTCATCGTTGAAACTTTGCAACGCCCGTTGATACAGATTTTGCAAAATCACAGCCGACACTTCAACAGGACTTTTCACACCCTGCGGCGTTTGCACGCTCACCATCCCCGTCGTATCAACCAGCGCATAACCCGCATCAGGCAACGCTCGCGCGTCTTGATAACCGCGCCCCATCAGTCGTTTGACCGAGGCAATCGTGTTTTTTGGGTCGTTCGCCTGCAAGGCTTTGGCAGCGATGCCAACAGTGGTCGTGTCGCTGGAGTAATGCACAATCGACGGCACAATCGACGCGCCGTTTTCATCAGTTAAAACCGTCGGAAAGCCATGCCGCACGGTCGCGACGAGTGAATTGGTCGTGCCCAAGTCGATGCCGATGGACAAACGATGTTGGTGGGGGGCGGTAGATTCACCAGGTTCGGATATTTGTAATAAAGCCATTTTCAAGCAACCATATGTTATGTTTTATTGCGTTTATTTCATTCAAAAATAATAAACAACCTAAGCTTAGGTTTTATTTCTCAAGTTCAGAAAAGTCAAACTCTGTCTTTACAAGATGTAAGTTATCTGCGTTACTAATCAGCAACTCATTCGATAAAACCTTTTTATCCAAGTCCACTCTTTTGAAAACAAAATTGTCCCCATAATTTCCTACAAACAACATATTAGGA
This sequence comes from Ephemeroptericola cinctiostellae, assembly GCF_003339525.1. Lineage (GTDB taxonomy): Bacteria > Pseudomonadota > Gammaproteobacteria > Burkholderiales > Burkholderiaceae > Hydromonas > Hydromonas cinctiostellae. The sequence goes on from NZ_CP031124.1 coordinate 793,248, forward strand.
CTTTGCAAGTCAAACCAATACATGTTTTTATTGGCTGATTGAAAACCTAGAGCGTAAGATGCTGAAAAAATAACTAAAAGAGATAAAACAGGCATAACTAAATTGCTAAGCATTTGGCTTATTTTAGAACGTTGAGTTCCTAAAATATTTGATGAGCTATGCTTTTTTACATTATCAGTGGTTATAAGACAAGCCTGTAAAAATGTACAAATACAAAACACAAATAAACGTTTAAATGCTTGAGAAGAGGGATTAACCATAGTTGCTGCCGTAAAAATTAAATTTAATGGTAGTGACGCTAAAAATCCAAGCAATATGTTTTGTGCCAACTTGTTTTTATTGGTTGTATAAATTTCCATTGTTTTTGCAACGCAAAGAAAAAGAATAGACATCGTAAAAATCAAAACAAATGAAGAAGTAATGACATGCGTAATATTTAGCTCAATAAAAAAATAAGGCACGCCAAAAAAACGCAAGTAGCCAGCCTCAAAAACAAAAGCATTTAATGTCGCTACAAAAGGTATTGCTGCTATTAGCACACCATCTTTTGCCGACAAATCTTTTAATGCTTTATACACATCCACTTATCACTCCTTTTTGTAAGCTCGCAAGGCGAATTCGCACAGTAATCCACCGCATGTTTCAATACCATTTCAATCATATTAATTGGATTGCTCTCCACACCGTCATTCCCGCGTAGGCGGGAATCCAGTCAAATGCGTAGCATTTGTTGACGAACTTAACTCATCTCGCACCGATGGTGCGCTTCGCGCCCCATTGGATTCCCGCCTGCGCGGGAATGACGCTGGTTTATGCGATGATGTCGTCCCATAAATCGCGCCATTCTGGGTTTTGCGTTTCGATTAAGTTAATCTTCCATTGCCGATGCCACTTTTTCATGGCTTTTTCGCGGGCGATGGCACTTTCCATTGTGTCGTGTTGCTCAAACCAAACCAACATTTTAACGCCATATTGCTTGCTGAAACCATCTGCCAATATTTCTCGATGTTGATAAACCCGTTGCACTAAGTTTGACGTTACACCGATGTAGAGCGTGCCGTTGCGCTGACTGGCTAAAATGTAAACGGCGGGTTGTTTCATTTTTAGATTTCAAATTTCGTCAATTCAAACATAATCGGTGCGCTTTGCACCCCACTGGATTCCCACCGTAGCCTGTCCTCGCGAAGGCGGGGACGGGAATGACGGATTATTTGGGCAATTGCTGCAAAAAATTCTCAATAAACTGATTTTGCGCAATCGCAATTTTTACGGCCTGCCAGTCCGCTGCATCACACACGGTTTTTAAATCGGCCAATGCTTTTACATTTGCGGCATGGACTTCATCGCGCACCATTTCGATATCGCCATCTTCTAGCGCTTCGCGCCATTCCATTTGTTGCATCAAAAACGGTTGCGGCAAATTGACGCGGATATTTTCACCTGTTAATTCGGGTGCATTGAGTGACAATAAATACCGCGCCCGCGCAATCGGGTCACGCAGTGCGTCAAACGCTTCGTTGGCAAACGTCGCCCATTGGAGTGCGAGGCGTTGCTCCATCGCGCTTTTGGCGGCGAATCGGTCGGGGTGAACTTTGTCAATGATTGCGCGGTGACGCAAAGCCAAATCGGCTTCGTTAATGGCGAAGCCGATGGGCAATTGGAACAGTTCAAAATAATTTTGTTTCATGCTTGGTGGTTTTAAACTGGTTTTGTTTTAAATTTTTTGCTAGACAAAAAGTGCTGCTTTGGGTCGACTCAAAGTTTGTATTTTCGCGCAAAAACAAAGGTGTGTTTTTGCGCGAGCCATCATACGTGGAACGATTCGCCACAACCGCATTCGTCTTTGACATTTGGGTTGTTGAATTTAAAACCTTCGTTCAAACCTTCGCGCGTGTAGTCCAGTTCCATGCCATCCAAATACGGTAAGCTTTTTGGGTCGATGAGCAATTTCACACCGTGCGCTTCAAAAATATTATCATCCGTGGCGGGTGCGTCGGCGTATTCGAGTTTGTACGCCATGCCCGAGCAGCCTGTGGTGCGAACGCCGAGGCGCAAACCAATGCCTTTGCCGCGTTTGGTGAGGAAGTTTTGTACGTGGGTTGCCGCCGCAGCGGTCATTGAGACTGCCATGATGATTCCTTTTTTAAATCAATGCTTCGCTTTGTAGTCGGCCACTGCGGCTTTAATCGCGTCTTCGGCAAGAATCGAGCAGTGAATCTTAACGGGGGGCAGGGCGAGTTCTTCAGCGATGTGCGAGTTTTTGATTTCGAGTGCTTGATCAACGGTTTTGCCTTTGACCCATTCGGTGACGAGTGATGACGAGGCGATCGCTGAGCCGCAGCCGTAGGTTTTGAACTTTGCATCTTCGATGATGCCTTGTTCGTTGACCTTGATTTGCAGCTTCATGACGTCACCGCACGCGGGTGCGCCGACCATGCCAGTGCCGACGCTGTCATCACCTTTGTCGAAAGCGCCAACGTTGCGTGGGTTTTCGTAGTGATCCATGAGTTTGTCTGAGTATGCCATTTTAATGCTCCTTAAATCGAGTTTGAGGGATAACGATGTAGTGCTCCCAACGTGCGCCACCACGGTCATCGCCGTAAATATAATTCAACCAAATCTTTGTACCGCGACGCTGGTGAATCAATTCGTCGGTGTTAAACTGAATGCGCGCACCTTTTTTAAACTGTGTTGCGCAATTTTTAAAATCGTTGCGTTGCTGTGTGTCATCACGCGCTTGCGTGACTTTTGCTACATTCACAATCACTTTGCCATCAGGCGAGGCCGCCAAATTAAGTCGGCTTTGAAAACGTGCCTCGATTAAACAACTCACACCTGTTGATGCTTGTGCGGTGTTGATTACCATCATCAAAATAAATGCGTAGCGCAGTTTCATCAATGCGCGGCCCACTGTACGCTATCAAGGTCAATGCCTTCTTTGTACATTTCCCACAACGGTGAGAGTTCGCGCAACTTTGCAATTTTTGCTTGCATCAATGCAATCACGGTGTCGACTTCGGCTTCTGTGGTGAAGCGGCCGACGGTGAAGCGAATGGATGAGTGCGCCAGCTCATCAGAGCGACCCAATGCACGCAAAACGTACGAGGGTTCCAATGAGGCCGAAGTGCAGGCGGAGCCTGAGGACACGGCCACATCTTTAATCGCCATCATCAACGATTCACCTTCAACAAAGTTGAAGCTGACATTCAAGTTGTGCGGGATGCGTTGTACCATGTCGCCATTTAAATGCACTTCTTCCATGTTTTGGAAGCCTGCCCACAAACGATCGCGCAGTGCGCCGATGCGTGCATTGTCTGCTGCCATGTCTTCTTTGGCAATGCGGAATGCTTCGCCCATGCCAGCGATTTGGTGTGTCGCCAATGTGCCCGAACGCATGCCGCGTTCGTGGCCACCACCGTGCATTTGCGCTTCAAGACGAATGCGTGGTTTACGGCGAACGTACAGTGCGCCGATGCCTTTGGGGCCGTAGGTTTTGTGTGCTGAAAAGCTCATCAAGTCGACTTTAAGTTTGCTCAAATCAATCTCAACTTTGCCTGTGGATTGAGCTGCATCCACGTGGAAAATCACACCTTTTTCGCGGCAAATCTCACCCAACGTCGCGATGTCTTGAATCACACCGATTTCATTGTTGACGTGCATGACCGATGCGAGGATGGTGTCTGGGCGAATTGCGGCTTTAAACACGTCCAAGTCCAATAAACCATTGTCGAGCACATCAAGGTAAGTGACTTCGAAACCTTGACGTTCCAGTTCGCGGCACGTGTCAAGCACGGCTTTGTGCTCAGTTTTCACCGTGATGATGTGTTTGCCTTTGTCGTGATAGAACTGTGCGACACCTTTGATTGCTAAATTATTTGATTCTGTTGCACCTGAAGTGAATACGATTTCGCGTGGATCTGCATTGACCAATGCTGCCACATGACCGCGTGCCGTTTCGACGGCATCTTCTGCTTCCCAACCATAAGGATGGCTGCGTGAAGCGGGGTTGCCAAAATGCTCGGTGATGTACGGAATCATTTTGTCGGCCACGCGTGGATCAACGGGCGTGGTCGCAGAATAATCCATGTAAATCGGCATGTTCATGAGAGGTCCTTCATAAAGTGAAATGGGTAAAACAAAATAAATCAGTGGGCGTGCATGTGAATGACTTGTTCGCCGTGGGCATGGTTGTGCTCCGATTGACGCTTGTTGTGGTCATTGACGAGGTTTTGCAAGTTCACAGACTCCAAATATTCAAACATTTTTTGATTGAGCGTGTGCCAAAGTTCATGTGTCATGCACTGATGCCCGTTAAAACAGTCTTCTCGACCTTCGCATTGGCGTGCATCAAGGGGCTCATCTACGGCAATCACAATGCTGGCAACGGATATCAGCTCAGGAGCACGCGCCAAAATGTAACCGCCGCCTGGGCCACGAACGCTGTCCACAAGGCCACTGCGGCGAAGCTTGCCGAACAATTGCTCAAGATACGATAAGGAAATTTGCTGGCGATCAGAAACCGCCGCAAGGTTCACCGGGCCTTCAGTCGATCGCAAGGCAACGTCAAGTAGTGCGGTTACGGCAAATCGGCCTTTTGTGGTCAGTCGCATGATATGTCCAATCTCAATACATTATTGGTTCTGGTTTTTAGCGAAAAATTGGACGTGAATGTCTCATGATTTTGTCGTTGCAAACCAATCTTTTGTATCAAGATTGTAACATAAACCCGATAAAAACACTCGGGTATTGTTTTTCGGGAACCCCTTCTGAAGGCGGTGCTTGGAATGCTTGCATTTTACGATGAGAGGTTTACACGGACTTGACAGTTGAGCTCGAAAAGGTGAGGTTTAGGTGGACACGTCTGCCGTGGGTGACTTTTTGTTGCTTATGATTTGCTTGTTTTGGGCTTACAAATGGTTACATGTCGAAACATGGCGTAACTTAAGGCGCCTCACTTCCTTGTTACAGTGCTGCTGTGGGTTTCGTTGATGCCTTCACATAAATTGTTTCCATCTTTTTAGGGGTAAATCATGAAAAAAATTATTTCCGTCGCTGTTGCAGCGGCTTTGGGTTTTGCATCGGTGTCGGCCATGGCTTGTCCAAAAGGTTCGACATTAACGGGCGGTGTTGGTAAGCACCATAAAGGGGGTAAATGCAGTCCAAAAGGGGCTGCATCCGCCTCAACAGCGGTAACGGCTCCCGCCTCGACTGTAAAAAAATAACATGGATGTGCAAAATGAAATCGGTTATTGGAGTCACTGGGCGGATATGATGCCCAGTGGCGTGCCAGAAGCTTTGTTTTTATTGTTCATCTTGTTCGGTTTGGGTTTTGCTTTTTATTTGGGCTGGCGTCAGAATGAAAAAGAAAAATAATATCGAGTGAGGTGTTGCGTTGTGTGTGCAATCGCATCTGGTGTAAAGAATAAGCGGCTTAAGTAGTGTAAGCCGCTTATTTATGGGTGGATCATGTGGTTGGACATCTGCCTAATAAAACGATACAAAAATGTAGGGTAAAGCAATGAGTGTAATGCATTTACAGCCTGTTATTGGCTGTGTTTTTTAATCAATACTTAGGCTCAGTTCTTTGCCTACTGCATGTAATGCAGCTGCAATTGTGTCAATTTTCGTAGTGCAATGTAAATTTAGGATGCGATTCACATCTTGTGGGCGCGTGCCCATTTTTCGTGCGACATCGGCTGGCTGTAAGTTTTGATGACACAGTTCGTTTAGTACAAGTATTTTAGCCCATACGCTCAGTGGCAGCTGGATGGTGTGTTGGCCTTTAGCTGCTTTTGAAGGCATTGGAACGGGGCGCTTGTCTTCAAAATAAAAATCCATTGCGATTAAAAGCACATCTTGTGCCATTTCAAGGGCTTCATCAAGTGTATCACCCTGAGTCATGGCCTCAGGGATGTCAGGAAATGTCACAACGTACCCGCCTGTATCTTCGGTAAGCTCAATTGGATATGAGTTTAAGCGTTTCATGGTTTGTCTCTTATATTATCTTTTATATAACCTGGGGCTTTCGCCCCGCCTGTCAGCCCTCGTCTAGCCCAAGTTGCTTGATGGTTGTTTTTCGGTGTGGTTTTTTATCTCTGCTGCGTACTTTGCAGGTGGTTGGGGTAAGTCAAGAGAAAAAAAAGGGGGGGCAGAACGTCGGATGTTGTCTAAGTGGCAAAAAATAACGGGGCTTACATCGCTGTAAGCCCCGTATTTATTGGTGGACCATGTAGGACTTGAACCTACGACCAAAGGATTATGAGTCCTCTGCTCTAACCAACTGAGCTAATGGTCCGAAATCGTGAAAGCAGCATTGTACTGAAAACAAGCGGCAGAGGCGAATCGAATCGCAAAAAAATGTGTGAAGCTTTGAATTTTAATGGGTTCGATTCTGCTGCTTTGACTGTTTTTGTCGTGATCAGCTGTTTTCGAGGAAGCTTTTGAGCTTTTCTGAGCGCGATGGGTGACGCAGTTTACGCAAGGCTTTTGCTTCGATTTGGCGGATGCGTTCACGGGTCACGTCAAATTGTTTGCCCACTTCTTCGAGGGTGTGATCGGTGGTCATTTCAATGCCAAAGCGCATGCGCAATACTTTGGCTTCGCGCGGGGTCAATGAGTCCAAGACATCTTTCACAATGTCTTGCATGCCTGTGTGCAAAGCCGCTTCCGCTGGGGTCATGGTGTTGCCATCTTCGATGAAGTCGCCCAAATGCGAATCTTCGTCGTCACCAATCGGTGTTTCCATAGAAATCGGTTCTTTGGCGATTTTCATGATCTTGCGGATCTTGTGCTCAGGCATTTCCATTTTTTCAGCCAAAACAGCGGCGTCAGGTTCATTGCCCGTTTCTTGCAAAATTTGACGCGAAATGCGGTTCATTTTGTTGATGGTTTCAATCATGTGTACGGGGATGCGAATCGTACGGGCTTGGTCGGCGATCGAACGCGTGATTGCTTGACGGATCCACCATGTGGCGTACGTTGAAAATTTGTAACCACGGCGATACTCAAATTTATCCACTGCTTTCATCAAGCCAATGTTGCCTTCTTGAATTAAATCAAGGAATTGCAGACCGCGGTTGGTGTAGCGTTTGGCGATTGAAATCACCAAGCGCAAGTTGGCTTCGGTCATTTCTTTTTTTGCATCACGGGTTTTTGATTCACCTGTGATCATTTGTTTGTGAATGGCTTTGAGGTCGGTCAATGGCAAAACCACTTGCGCTTGTAAATCCACCAGCTGGTTTTGCAGTTCGTGCAAAGCAGGGATGTTGCGGGTCAGCAATGAGTTGAAGGTGTGTTTGCCTTTGAGCAACTCAGTTGACCATTCCAGATTGGTTTCATGGCCAGGGAAATTGGTGATGAAAAATTGCGGTTCCATGCCCATGCGTGTGACGCACAATGCACGGATTTTGCGTTCAATCTTGCGTACTGACTCGACCTGTGAGCGCAGTGTGTCGCACAGGCGATCGACGGTGCGAACGGTGAAGCGGATGGTCATCAGCTCGTTGGTGATGGCTTCTTGCGCTTTGTTGTAGGAGGCTGATAAATAGCCGTCTTTGCCAAAGGCGATGCGCATCTTGTCGAAATGCTTTTCAACCGTGTCGAATTTTTCGAGGGCTTGGTTTTTCAATGCCTCCAACTGTTTGCTGGACATGCCCGTGCCGCTGTCGTCTGCATCATCGGCGTCGTCATCGTCAGAGTCGTCGATCACTTCAACTTTCTTGGCATCAAAAGACTCTTCTGCACCTGCTAAACCATCCACAACATCGTCCACTGAAATTTCACTTGAACGGATTTTGTCAACGAGTTCACGAATTTGTTGGATCGTTGATGGGCACGCAGAAATAGCAGCCATCATTTCACGTTGGCCTTCTTCGATGCGCTTGGCAATCACAATTTCTTGTGCTTTGGTCAGCAGCTCGACGGTGCCCATTTCACGCATGTACATGCGCACAGGGTCGGTCGTGCGGCCAAATTCCGAGTCAACGGTGGAGAGTGCTGCTTCAGCTTCTTCTTCCGTGTCATCGTCATTACTGGCTGTGGGCACATTGTCGGCCATCAGCAGGGTTTCTGCATCGGGTGCTTGTTCATAGACTTGAATGCCCATGTCGGAAAACGCTGAGACCATGTTGTCCAGTGCGTCACCTTCGACCATGTTGTCGGGCAAGTTGTCGTTGATTTCTGCGTGTGTCAAATAGCCGCGGTCTTTACCCAGTTTAATCAGTGTTTTCATCTGATTGCGCTTGAATTCAAGCATTGCGGTGGCGGCTTCTGAGCTGCTGTCTTTGCCTTTGCGTTTGCTCTTGTCGGCTTTGGCTGGAGGCGTGTCGAAGTCTGGAATGACCTCTACACCGTCCATGTCGTCGAGTAAATCATCGTCGCCACCCACAATCACGTCTGCATCGTCAAGCAGTTCATCGTCAACTTCGGGGTTGGTGATGGTGGTGACTTTGCTGGGTTTTTTTGCGTTTTTTGCGTCTTTGGTTGTGCTGGTTTTTTTTGCTGTCATGCTGCGCTCTGTGCCTTTGGTGTTGCGCTTCGGTACAATGTCGACCGGAGGTGCAGGGGGTTTGACGGTGTTTTCTGAATGGGGTTTTGCGGTGGTTTTTTTGACAGCGGTTGCGGCGGCTTTGCTCGTTTTAGCGGTTGCATTTGATGCGGTGGCTTTAGAGTGCGCTGATGGACGTTTTTTAGCTGTGCTCATGGATCGACCTTCAAATAAAATTTAAGAAAGAAACACCAAGACAAAACATTCAAATTACATTAACTTCTTATTATACCATGAAAAAGGCATAAATTTTTAAGCGATTCGCATCCCATACGTGGGGTAAATTGTTGAAAAAACAAGGTTTAAGGCGTCAAAAAGTGAATCTGTTTTGAGTTTTGCTCAGCGGCTTTGATGGCTTTATTTGGGCGGGGAGAGCTTGGCTCGTTCATGCAATACACGCATGTATTCGGATTTGGCTGCATCATCCACCGACATTTGAACGGCGAGCGTTTTTAATCTTTGGTCGAGTGCTTCTCGCTTAAGTTGTGTTTCAAGGGCGATGTAAGCGGTGAGTGCGTCTTCTGCGGACATTTGGGCGGGTTCGCGCAAGTGTTTTTGCAGGATGTGCTGATACCATTCATGGTGGTCGGAGTTGTCGAGTTGGTGAGACAGGGCGGCTGGTGCAAGCTCGGGTTGTGCATGCAGCATTTCAATGAGCGCGGTCAATGCATGGTGTTGTGGCAGGTGAGCCCATGTGTTACTGTGGGCGTGCTGGGCAATGCTGGGATGGGCGATGAGTAAGTCCAGTGCGCGCTCTACGGATGAGGGAGGGGCAACCCGTTTGGTTTTTTCGCGTGCCCCTTTGCGTGGGCGTTGGTTTGTGATGAGCTCACAATATTCGGCCACATCATTTGGTGTCGAGCTCAGTTGTGTTGCCAGTGCCTGGATGATGTGTGTGCGCAACGCACCATTGGGCAATGATTGCAACATCGGTTTGGCGAGGTGCAATTGTCGTGCGCGTGCTTCCGCGCTGCCATCGGGGGCGGCTTGATTGAGGCCGAACAGTAAAAATTGCGACAGCGTCATTGCGGTTTGCACTTCTGCCACAAACGCATCCATGCCTTTTTCTCGCACAAAGGTGTCTGGATCGTGTTCAGGCGGCAAAAATAAAAATTTAATGGTGCGGGTGTCTGTGGCCAATGGCAAGGCATTGATCATGGCGCGCCATGCGGCTTTTCGACCCGCGCCATCGCCGTCAAAGCTGAATACAATGGTGTCCGTAAAGCGGAACAGTTTTTGCACGTGTGCGGTGCTGGTGGCCGTGCCAAGGGTGGCGACGGCATTGGCCAGCCCGGCTTGTGCGAGGGCGACCACATCCATATAGCCCTCTACAATGAGGGCGTATTGGTGTTGGGCGATTGCACTGCGTGCTTCAAACAGGCCGTACAGTTCTTGCCCCTTTTGGAATAACGGGGTTTCGGGCGAGTTCAGGTATTTTGGCTCGCCTTTGTCCAAAATGCGCCCGCCAAAACCGATGATTTGGCCTTTGGTGTTGCGGATGGGGAACATGATGCGTTCACGAAAAAAATCGTAACGGCGATTTTGTCCTTCGCGCTGTTTGCACAGGCCGGCGTCGAGCAGGCTGGATGATTCGTTGTAATCGTCAAAAATTGAAGACAGCGTGGGCTCAAAAGGGGCGAACCCCAGCCCAAAGCGTTGGGCGATTTCACCGCTCAAGCCGCGACGTTTAAGGTAGGCAATGGCGTGAGGGTGCTCTCGCAATTGGTGTTTGTAAAATTGTGCGGCTTCGGTGAGGACTTGACCAAGGTTTTGGGTGCGAACTTTTTGTGCGATTTGTGCTTGGACTTGCTGCGGCGACTGCGGTTTGTCTTGTGGGACCGTCATCCCTGCTTGACGTGCCAGGTCATTGATGGCTTCGACGAACGTCAAGCCGTTATGTTCCATCAAAAAACCAAGCGCTGACCCGTGTGCACCGCAGCCAAAGCAGTGGTAAAACTGCTTGGATGCGCTGACGGTAAAAGACGGGCTTTTTTCGTTGTGAAAAGGGCATAAGCCTTGATGGTTGGCGCCTGCGCGTTTAAGTTGAACATATTGACCGACCACGTCAACGATGTCGACGCGGTTGAGTAAATCATTGATGAACTCGTTCGGAATCATTCGTATGCTCGATAAAGTGTGGGCTAAGCGGTTGTTGTGCGAGGCGACCTTTGGTCGATCCACCGGCTATGCGTTGATTTGGCGGTTTCTTAGGCTTGCGTCAGTTGTTGCTTGATGAGAGCTGACACACGACCCATGTCTGCTTGACCTGCCAATTGGGCTTTGAGTGTGCCCATGACTTTACCCATGTCTTGCGGGCTGGTTGCGCCAGTGTTGGCAATGGCAGCGCTGACGGCTGTGGTGATGTCTTCATCGGACATTTGAGCGGGTAAATAGGTGGATAAAATGGCCAGTTCGGCTTGTTCTTTTTCAACCAGGTCGGTGCGTGCTGCTTGTTCAAACTGGGTGATGGACTCTCTGCGTTGTTTGCAGGCTTTTTCGATGACGGCTAAAATAGCGGCGTCATCCAGCTCTGTTTGGCTGTCGACTTCACGGCGTTGAATGTCGGCAGACAGTAAGCGCAAGGTTTCTAATTTGGTGGTTTCGCGCGCTTTCATGGCGGCGATGGTGTCGGCTTTGATTTGGACTTTTAGAGACATACTGTTCTCCGTGGGGGATGGGGTTGTGATGAGGTGTTTTTGATGTTTTTTGGAAAAGACAAAACCCGCTCGGTAATTGAGCGGGTTTTTTAACTGCTTGAATATGATATCAATTCATTTTTTAAATTGCTGTCGAATTAATACATTTTCTTTGGTAACATTTGGCTGCGCAGACGTTTGTAGTTGCGTTTGCATGCAGCTGCATGTTTACGTTTGCGTTCAGTTGTTGGTTTTTCATAAAACTCACGAGCACGCAAATCAGTCAACAAACCAGTTTTTTCGATGGCGCGCTTGAAGCGACGCATGGCAACTTCAAATGGCTCGTTCTCTTTAACACGAATTAAAGGCATAATGCTTACTCTTAAAAAGTTATGTTTGCGTCCTACGACGAACGTAAACAAAAATAATGGTGCGGCTGGCAGGAATCGAACCCACGACCCCTTGGTTCGTAGCCAAGTACTCTATCCAGCTGAGCTACAGCCGCGTTAGGAGTAGAACTATAGCAAGGATACGGTGGGCTGGCAAGTCTTTTTTGCAAAAAACTTTAAAAAAGTGAAAATAGCGGGGCTTTGGCATGGCAATTGTGGCAATCCGTATGTTTTAGCAGTAGAATAGTTGAGCATTTTTAAAAAGCCGATGTCAATGTTGACTTGGCGTTTCGGGCGGGCAACGCACGATTTAATTTAACTAATATAAGAATTGGTACGATATGACGATGATTACAGGCAGCTTGGTGGCATTGGTCACCCCTATGCATGACAGTGGTGAAATTGATTTTGCGGCTTATCGTGCTTTAATTGATTGGCATGTGGAGCAGGGCACCGATGCCATTGTGGCTGTGGGCACGAGTGGCGAGTCGCCGACAGTGTCTGTGGATGAGCATTGTGAGCTCATTAAGATTGCCGTTGAGCAGGCGGCAGGCCGTATTCCTGTGATTGCGGGTGCGGGCGGGAATTCAACCCGTGAGGCCGTTGAGTTGAGTAAATACGCGCACTCGGTGGGTGTGGATGCCACTTTGCAAGTGGTGCCTTACTATAACAAACCAACACAAGAGGGTTTGTATCAACATTTCAAGACGATTGCTGAAGGTGTGGATTGCTCTATCGTGCTTTATAACGTGCCTGGCCGGACTGTGGCGGACATGTCGAATGATACTGTCGTGCGTTTGGCGCAGATCCCAAACATCATTGGCATTAAGGATGCGACGGGTGATGTGGGGCGTGGTACTGCGTTGATTCAACAAGTGCCGAGCGATTTTGCTGTGTACAGTGGTGATGATGGCACGGCAGCGGCTTTGATATTGATGGGTGCAAAGGGCAATGTGTCGGTGACGGCCAATGTGGCTCCAAAAATGATGCATGACTTATGTGTTGCTGCATTGAATGCCGATGTGGTCACAGTGCGCGACATCACGGCCAAATTGTATGAGCTCAATAAGCAGTTGTTTATTGAGGCGAATCCAATTCCTGTGAAATGGGCTTTGGCTGAAATGGGCAAAATGCCAGCTGGCGTGCGCTTGCCTTTGACGCCGCTGACTTTGGATTCACAAAAAATCGTTCGTGCTGCGATGCAAACCGCTGGATTGTTGTAAACTGCGGCATCATTTTTGACTTAATCCGCTGCGGGTTAACAGGCTTGAACTTATAAGCTCACTTTTTGGATTCTTTTTTGAGTCGTTTTTTAAGGATGTGCAATGCAATTGAAGAAAATTTCTTATACCTTGGGTTTGGCTGCAACGCTGATCTTGTCCGCCTGTGGTTCATTGGGCAGTGTGTCGTCCGGTTCTAAAATTGACTACAGAAGCCAAGTGAAAGGCTCTCCTTTAGAAGTGCCACCGGGTCTGTCGGATTACGATAAAAGCAAACAATACAATTTAGAAGGCGATGGGGTTCGTTTTTCCAGCATCAATCAGGATCCAACCGCGCAAACACCGACAACCCAGTTGCTGGTGACAGCCAAAGACATGACGATTGAAAAGGCGGGCGAGACACGCTGGTTGGTGATTAAACGCCCAGCCGAGCAGGTATGGCCTGTGCTGCAAGAGTTTTGGGAAGACAATGGCTTTACGATTCGTTCAAACTCACCTAAGTTAGGCGTGATCGAAACCGATTGGGCTGAAAACCGCGCGAGCTTGCCACAAACGGGTTTGCGTAAAGTTTTGGGTAAAGCTTTAGACACTTTGTACGACACAGGCACGCGTGACATGTTCAAAACACGTGTGGAACGCACCAGTGATGGTGTTGAGGTGTACATCAGTCACCGAGGCATGGAAGAGGTTTATACCTCGTCTTCGAAAGAAAGCACGATGTGGCAACCGCGCGCGGCGGATCCTCAACTGGAGGCTGAATTTTTGCGCCGTTTGATGGTTAAGTTGGGCACAAGTGAAAAAGAAGCACAAACCGTTTTGGCAAACAGTGTGAACAACAGCAAAGGTGCAACCATCAGTGGCGATACTTTGGTGGTGGCAGATACCATCGAAAATGCATGGCGTCGAGTGGGCTTGTCCTTGGATCGAGCAGGTTTGTCTGTGGTTGATCGTGATTACAGCTCACGCACTTATATTGTGACGCCAAGCCCAGATGATCGAGGTCTTTTCCGTAAATCGTTTGGTAAATTGAATGAAACGTATCAAGTGAAATTTAAATCATTGAATTCAAATCAAACCCAAGTGGCTTTCTTTGATAAGAATGGTGCGCCAGTGGATGACAAAGGTGTTCAAAAAGTATTGAAAACATTGCAAAATAGTTTGAAATAACAGTTATGACGGCACCGATACTGCGCTATGCCAGCTTGGGTAGTGGCAGCGCGGGCAATGCTTTGGTCATCGAGGCGCGTTGTGCGGGGCAGACAACGCGCCTTTTATTGGACTGCGGTTTCAGTACCAAAGAGACAGTGAAGCGGCTTGCGCGACTTAATTTGACAGGGCAGGACATTGATGCCCTGTTGGTGACGCATGAGCACGATGACCACATTGGTGGTGTGGCGCGCTTTGCACGAAAATTTGGCACGCCGATTCACATGTCGCGCGGAACGCATGTGAGTGTGTTGAATCACACCCATTCATGTGAAGGCTTGAATGTCACTTTTTGTGCGGATGCTCAACCTTTTGAATTGGGTGCATTGGTCGTGCATCCGTACACGGTGCCGCATGATGCCCGCGAACCTTTGCAGTTTACCTTTAAGTGTAGGGATTTACACTTGGGGGTGATCACAGATGTTGGGCACATCACGCCCGTGGTGGTTCAAGCTTTGCAGGCCTGTCATGGTTTGGTGTTGGAGTACAATTATGATGCACAGATGTTGGCGCAGTCGACCAAATATCCAGCCAGTTTGAAGCAGAGAATTTTTGGAGATTATGGCCATTTGGACAACAAAACCTCACAGGAGTTGTTGTTGCAGTTGATTCATCCCAATTTGCACCATGTGCATGCGGCTCATATCAGCCAAAACAACAATGACCTTGAGCGTGTTCGGGATTTGTTGGAGGCCGCCTTGGGGGAGCACCGTATCCCTTATGCCTTGGCTTGTCAGAATGAAGGTTTTGATTGGTTTGAGGTTCGGTAGGACTTCGGGTTTTACGATAAAGCCCCATCAAGTGCCTTGAAAATCGCGTAAAATGATTTGCAGAATGGAAAGCACACTTCGGTGTGCTTTTTTAAAATAAGGCAAGGACAACATGTTGTTAACGGTGGGTCGAACTGCGTGGGGTGTTTTTAAATGGCCTCATTTTGACAGGTTAAGTTTTGATTGCGGTTGTTCTTGGGGGTTTGCACGAAAACACGTACAAAAACTTAAGACCCCAGTGTGAAAAAATGATTTAATTCTTCTTTAAAATGTTTTTTGAGGTGCTCATGACATATTGTGTGGCGTTAAAACTGAACCAAGGCATGGTTTTTTTATCGGACTCTCGCACCAATGCGGGTGTGGATTTGGTCAATCGTTTTCGAAAAATGACGGTGTTTGACGTCCCTGGAGAGCGCACGATTGTGCTCATGACCGCAGGTAATTTGTCTATCAGTCAGTCGGTGGTGCAGTTCTTAATGCGCCAAACCAAGACTGAAGACAACACAACCATGTGGAATGTTAAAAACATGTACCAAGCGGCGCGTTTGGTTGGGCAGGCCATACGCAAAGTGCATGAGCAGGATGCGGCGGCTTTAAAAGAATTTGGTTTTGATTTTAATGTCAGTTTCATCATTGGTGGGCAGATTGGGGATGAGGAAATGCGTTTGTTCCAAGTCTATGCTGCAGGTAATTTTATCGAAGCCACAGATGACAATCCGTATTTTCAAATTGGTGAAGCCAAATATGGTAAGCCAATTGTGGATCGCGTGATTCGCCCTGAAACACCTTTGGATGAGGCTGCAAAATGCGCCCTGATTTCTATGGATTCAACTTTGCGCAGCAATATCTCGGTTGGCTTGCCTTTGGATTTGTTGTGCTATGAAAAAGACGCATTGGCCGTGACCAAATTCACTCAAATCACGGCGGATAATCAATATTTTCAAATGATCAGCCGCACATGGGGCGAGCGTTTGCGCGAAGTGTTTAACCAAATCGAAGACCCGCTGTGGTCTTCGCCCAACGACCCTTTGTCCATTGAGTCGACAAATGCCGCTCGGCCCGTGATGGCGCATAATCGTGCACGCCACAACGACGCGAATCAAGTCGAAACGGCTCCGCAGTATTTGGCTCAAAATTAGTTTATAAAACATGGGAAACATTAAAAATTAGAATGAACTGGCTTTTTCATGTGAGCTGATGAAGTGTAGTAATATTTAAATGCAGCGATTCCGCATTGGTTTTATTTTTATAAGCTCACGGGCAAACAGCCTGATGGCCTGATTGAAGGCGTGAGGAATGTCGTTTTTTATAAACACTTTCCCGTGCTTGTCTTCCCATATTTCCCATAAAGGACACAATGAAACTTTATTTTTATTCGGGCGCATGCTCGCTTGTTCCCCATGTCATTGCACGCGAACTCAATCTGGATGTTGCCGTGCTGGCGGCACCGCGTCCAGATGATGCGGGTCGTGCTGAATACCTTGATACCATCAATCCACTTGGCGCCGTACCTGCCTTGCAACTTGATGATGGTCGGGTTCTCACGCAAAATTTAGCCATCATTGAATACATGGCTGCTTTGGGTGAGCCTGGCGTGGCGTATCCCAAATTAGGGACTTTTGAACATGCCCAAGCCTTGCGTTGGTTGTCTTTTGCTAATTCTGACTTGCATCCTGCATTCAAACCCTTGTTTGCGCCACAGCGTTTCACCCCAGATGAGGCGGGTTATCCATTGGTCAAAGCCTTGGCAAAAGACCGTGTGTTGGATTTGTATGCTTATCTGAACACCGAATACGAAGGCAAAGAGTGGATCGCCAACAATCAATTTTCTGCGGCGGATGTGTACATCTACGTCACTTACCGTTGGGCCGCTCGACTGGGGCTTGACTTGTCACCTTTTGGCCATCTAAATCAAATGGTTGAGCGCATTCAGGCGCGCCCTGCTGTCGTGACCGCTTTGGCTGAGCAAAACCAAACTGCAATTTAATCATTTGTTTCAATGGAATATGGAGAACGGTGAAAGCTTGTTTCTCCGTGTTTGAAATGAGGATTTTGTTAATAAAATCCTGACAAAAATTTAATCAAAATCAAAAGATTGTGGGCAGGCCGTTTCTCAGCATCGCCTGCACTCCCGCCTATTTCTATTTAATACCCGGATTGACTCCGCACTTTCTCAATGCCTTCTTCTATTAAAAAAATCACCATCGCCACGCGTGAATCACGACTCGCCTTGTGGCAAGCCCATTTTGTGAAATCAGAACTGGAGCGCCTATACCCTGATTTGACCGTCGAATTGCTGGGCATGACCACGCGCGGCGATCAAATTTTGGATCAAAGTTTATCAAAAATCGGTGGTAAAGGCCTGTTCGTTAAGGAGCTCGAAGCGGCATTGTTTGACGGTCGAGCTGACCTCGCGGTGCATTCACTTAAAGATGTGCCGATGGTATTGCCCGATGGCTTCACGCTTGCGTGCGTGATGGCGCGTGAAGATGCGCGCGATGCTTTTATTTCAAACACCTACACTTCATTGGCCGAATTGCCCGCGGGTGCTGTGGTCGGTACGTCCAGTTTGCGACGTGCGGCACAGTTGCAAGCACGTTTCCCGCATTTGAAAATTGAGTCTTTGCGCGGCAATTTGGACACGCGTTTGCGCAAGCTCGATGAAGGCCAGTACGATGCCATTTTGCTCGCAGCGGCGGGTGTGAAGCGCCTTGGTATGGGCGAACGCATCAAAGCGTTGTTGTCATTGAGCGAGGCTTTGCCCGCAGCGGGTCAAGGTGCACTTGGGATTGAAATTGCCAGTGAGCGTGCGGATGTGGCGGCTTTACTTGCCCCTTTGCATGATGTGGCAACAGCCACTTGCACGGCTGCCGAACGTGCGGTGTCACGTGCGTTGGGTGGCTCATGCCAAACACCCTTGGCGGCTCATGCGGTCATCGAAGAGGGGCAGTTGTTCCTGCGCGCCAGTTTGGCTTTGCCCGATGGCTCGCGGGTGCTGAATGCCCAAGCACGCAGTTCGCTGACACAGCCCGAGCAGCTCGCCAGTGGTGTGGTCAATGATTTGTACATTCAAGGTGCGCAAACGATTTTAGATGCCTTGTTGAGTGAGTCTCATGTTGATTCAAACCGTTGATTTTGAGTTGAAAACCACCTCATGCGAACCATTGTTTTAACCCGCCCACAACCCGTCCGCGATGACGTGACATCGGTGTTGCGAGCGCATGGGATGCGGGTCTTGGGCTTACCCACTTTGCATGTCGCGGCACACGTGGATGCCGATTTTGAACAACACCTTCTCACACATTGGGCCTCGTATCAGGGCGTGATGCTGGTCAGTCAGCATGCGGTGAATTTTGCGGCACAGCGCTTGCATGCACTGGGTTTGGTTTGGCGTGAGCAGGTTTGGGCGGCGGCTGTTGGACGTACAACAGCCGATGCCGCGCACCATCAATGGCCAAACGCCAGCCTTGTTTTTCCTGCGACACATGAGTCGCAAGACTCTGAAGGGTTGTGGCAAGCCTTGCAGAGGGCGCAAGCCAATTTGATGGGACAACGCATTTTGATTGTGCGGGCGCAAATGGGGCGGGATGTTTTTCTCAATCACCTGCGTGCTGCGGGGGCCGTGGTTGACGTGTGGCCATGTTATCGACGGGAGCCGTTGATGTGGTCTGTGGCGCAGTGCCATGACTTTAAACAGGCCTTGCGAGGGCAAGGTGTTGTGTTGTCCATCACCAGTCAAGAAGGCATGTTGGCATTGCTGGATAACCTTGTGGCATTGAGCGACGATGACCGTCAATTTGTATTTGCTCAGCCTGTATTGACCTTGCATCCGAGCATTGCTGAATGCGCGCGTTCCCACGGATTTAATCATGTGCACATTGCCCCAGCCAAAAATACCGCTGAGCATCTGCAACGACTTGCTCAAGTTGCCCATCACCATTGAGCCATTTATCATGACTGTACCCCTTGCTGTGTGTTGGTTTGAGGTGTTTTTTCGGAACTGTTTTGCTTGGTTGATCACAGCATTGGGTGCTTGCGGAGACTGTGTTCTGAACCGAAAACGATGTGCGATCCAGTCATTCAAACAAACTCAGAAACCAAAAGCCTCGAACTGTTGAGGGTTTCCCCTTTTTAAAGGGTTGATTAATTCCATCGAAAACGCGCAGTCAGCGCGTTTTGTTTTACAATATGTCATCAAGCGCATTTGATTACACAAGGACTATTATGGACAAGCAAGAAAATACAAGCACGACGGCTCCGAAAAAAAGCTCATCATTTAAACGCAGTGTGTTGTGGCTGTTGGTGCTGGGTGTGATTGGGGGTTCGGGCTATGTGGCCTATGATCAAGGCGCGCTCGACCGTTATTTGCCTCGTGTGTTGCAGGCAAAACCTGCGGTTGAACCCGCCGTGGCCGAAGTGCCCGCCACAGTTGATGGTAAAACAGAACCGTCTTCATCGGCAACCGCTGCAACAGGGGCGACTCAAAGTGATTTGCAAGCGGCCTTAATGCAACAAATGCAGCAACAGGTGCCCCCTAAAGAAGCAACGGCAAACTCATCTGCCGTCACGCCCAAAGCGCCGGTCAATGGTGGTGCAACAGCGCCTGCACCGATTGTGCTCGCCATCAATGGTGGATCTGCCAACGCTTTATTAACTGCGTATGATGCCCAATGGCAGTGGTCAAATGTGCAGCAGTCTTTCATGCAGCACGCCGATTCGACTTTGGCTTTGCAAGACTTAAAAAATTTGAAAATCCAGTTACAAACGGCCAATGACCCCGCTTTTGCCCCGGCATTGAGTGCTTTGGCGCAAACAGAAACGCAATTGCAAGCATGGACAGCAGTGCCCAGCACCACCTATTTGACCGCTTTGCAGCAAACCATCGCAGTGGTTGATCAAATGGATGTGAAGGCGAAAAACGATGGCAGCACCACAGTCAATGCCAATCTGTCGTGGTGGGAACGCATTGTGGCCAGCATGAAAAACGTCATTGAAGTTAAAAAAATGGATGGTGCTCAAGAAGCGCAAATGCTCAATCCCGCGACGGCGGCTTTGGTTAAACAAAGCATCAGCGCACGCTTGCTGTCAGCGCAATGGGCGGCTCAAAATGGGCTTTGGGTCAGCGCACAAACCAATGCTGCTGCGGCTCATGCACTGGCGACGCAATGGGCCGATCCTGCGGCTTTATCACCGATTCAAGGTTTGATCGACAATAAATCATTTCCAGCATCTCCAGATTTCGCCGCAGTATCGACGGCCTTGCAACAAGCGCGCGCTCAGTTGGTGAGTGCTGCTCGGACGCAACAAAGCATCCCTCCTGTCACCCCGTTACCTGCTCCCGCAGCGCCTTCTGCCCCTGTTTCACCAGCGGCTCCAGCGGCTCAGAAAGGTGGTGCATGATGAGACAATTGTTTTGGTTCGTGTTTTTTTTGGCGAGTGCGGCAGCGATTGCCTTTGGTTCGCGTTTTTACCCAGGCACAGCCCAGTTCACAGTGGCTTCACATCAAATCACGATGTCGATTTATGTGTTTGCGATTGCATTGTTATTGCTGACCGTGCTGTTTTCAATCGTGTGGCGTGTGTATCGCGCCACCGTCGGTCTGCCATCGCGTTGGCGTGATTCGCGGGAGAAAAAGAAAGAGTACCGTGCCTTGGACGCGATCCAAACTGCAACCATTGCTTTGTACGAAGGGCGTTGGGCGCATGCGGATAAAGCGGCTAAAATTGCTTCGCGTTTGCCCAAATCGGCAGGTTTGGCCGCTTTAATTGGCACAGCCAGTGCGCATGCGCAGGGTAAACCCAGCGAAGTTCATGCGTGGTTGGCACAGTTGGATGGCAATGATGATTTTGCCGATGCGAAATGTTTGCAGCAGGCTGAAATGGCTTTGAAAAATGGTGATGCCAGTGCGGCATTGACGGCATTGGACGGTGCGAGCCCGATGGTGCGCAAACACAGCCTGCGTTACCGTGATTTACAAGTCAATGCCCATGCTCAGGCGGCCCATTGGCACGAAGTATTGCAATTGGCTAAAGATAAAAAATGGGATGCACCCCTTGAAGTGAAAAACAAATGGTTTGCTCAAGCCGTGGTGGGTTTGGTGGCCGATGATGGGGCATCACTGGCTTATTTGCGCAGTTTGTACAAAGACATGCCCGATGCTGTTCGTGACGATGACGTGGCCTTACAAGCATATGCGAATGCCTTAATTAAACGCGGCGAAAAGGCTGAAGCCCGCCGTGTGCTTGAAGAAGCGCAGCGCAACAACTGGCGTCCTGCATTGCTGTCATTGTACATCGATGCGGCGGATGAAAGCAGTGGCACGGCTCAATTGAAAATGTTGGATGCATGGGAAGCACAGCGAGAGAAAGAGGGCGTGAAGGATGCTGATTTGTTGTGTGCTGCGGGGCAAATGTGCTTCAAAACCCAAATTTGGGGGCGTGCAAAAGCAAACTTTCAAAACAGTCTTGCGATTAAACCGAGCGTGCGGGCACATTATGGTTTGGCGCAAACGTACCGTGCCATGAATGATGTGCCACATGCCCAAGATGAAGAGGCCAAAGCAGCGGCATTGGCAAGTGTGAAATAAGGTCAAAGGGTCATGAACTCATGTCCATTTGAATTTGGCTCGATGTTTGATTCGATGGTGTGATGCAATGAGAAACATGTCATCAAATGATGCCTCTGTGTGAGGCATCATTTTTTTATGGGGGCGCATGCCTGTGAATTTAAATAAACGTGCTGTCCGAATGTGTGTGGTGTTGGGTGTCGCTGTGTGCTTATTGGGTCTGTATGTCCGTTTTGGCATGGGCTCTGCAAATGCCGCGCCCATGAATGTGTGTGAGTTTTCGGATGGCTTGAGTCCCGCACAGAAAAACACATGGGCTGCTAAGGTGGCGTGTGAAGAACATGCGCTGTGGCACCAACCGTACATCAATGGTGAAGGGCATTTGATCCAAACAGGGGTGATGGAGGCTGAGAACGATGCTTTGACCGATGGTACGGCGGCATGGCGTCGGGTTGAGCGGTATTGGCGGCAAGGTGCTGGGATTGAAGGTTTATACCGCATCACGGATCTGCCTGATGTTTCAACCGCTTCGGATTCAAGGGCGACGACCATTGATGCGATCATTCGCAGTCGCATTGTTGACACCCCGTGGTCGGGTACGTTCATGGCATATGTCATGAGACAGGCGGGCATGGGGTCATCGGAGTTTGCTTTTGAGGATGGGCACATTCGTTACATCAAACCTGCGTTTGTATCGGACGATGGTTCTGACTACGCTTATCGCGCTAAAGACCCTTTGAATACACGCATTGAGCAAGGTGATGTGCTGTGCTATGTGCGCGATTCACGGCGCGTGTATGGTGTGGCGGGGTTTTTTACGTGGTTGTCAGAGCATGCACACGATGCGGCATCGTTGAAAATGCACTGTGACATTGTGGTCAGTGTGAACGGGCAAAAAGCCTATGCGATTGGTGGCAATGTGATACAGGCCGTGACCATGCGCCAGTTGACGTTGACGCCACGTGGTTTTTTGTCGAAAAAACACCTCTTGCCTGTGAGTGTGCCGATGTCGCCTCCTGAGGGCGTCCATTCTACGCTGGACTCGGAGGCGCAATGTTCACCGCTGAATGGAAAGGGCTGCGACATGAACCGTAAAGATTGGGTGGTGGTGTTGAAATATCGAATGCCTGCAACCATTAGATCTTCAAACAGACCCTGAAACAGGGTTGGATAGCGGCCTGTGTCTATTGAATGAAGATGTGTGTGAAGGTGCGTGGTCTCGTTGACACGCTCTGCGGAGGAATGCGTATGGTTGCTTGCAAACTTTCAACTGTTTACTTTCAGCTGTTTATGAAGTTGAGTTTGAAAGTGTTTATACGTATTTCGCCGCAGGGCGTGGGAACGAGTTCTGTGAATCGCCCATCATGCAGTTTGAGCACTTCTTGCATGCTGAGAGTGGGGTTGATCTGAAGGCTGATGCCATTGAACAAATGCTTCGCTGCATTGCCGCCATGAAAATTGCTCGGCATGCGCGCGTGCCGTATCACGAGGGATGTTGAGTGCTTGGAGGCAGGCGATGCGCAGGTCGTTGTGCATGACCCCCGCTTTGGATGATCCCAATACATCAATGGGCCCTGTGACGGGAAATGCAGCCACTGGCGTGCCACAGGCGAGGGCTTCGAGTAAAACCAAGCCAAAAGTGTCGGTCAGGCTTGGAAACACAAAAACATCGGCGGAGGAGTAAACTTGTGCCAGCTCATCTTGGCTCAGTACACCCAGATAATGTGCATTCGGGTGGCTCGCTTTTAAACCTGCCAAAGCAGGGCCTTCGCCCACCACCCACTTGCTGCCAGGTAAGTCGAGTGATAAAAAAGCCTCAATGTTTTTTTCAATGGCAACGCGCCCAACATAAAGAAAAATGGGCTCTTCAGTGCTCAAGCGTTGTTCAATGCGAGGATAAAAGATGTTTGTGTCGACGCCACGTGACCACATCCGCACATTTTTAAAACCATAGGATTCCAAATCATCGATGACCACCTGCGTGGGGGCGAGCATGTGCTGTGCGGGCTCATGAAACCAACGTAAAAAACGGTATGTCCATGACAGCGGTACCGCGAATCGGGCACGAACATACTCGGGGAAGCGCGTGTGGTACGCCGTGGTGAATGGGATGTCGTGTCGCATCGCATGACGTCGTGCGGCCATGCCCAATGGGCCTTCGGTGGCGATGTGCAATGCATCGGGGCGCTCATCGTCGATGATGCGCGCCACTTTTTTATTGGGGAACAAGGACAACCGAATTTCTGGATAGGTTGGACAAGCCACGGTCTTGAATTGTAAAGGTGTGAGCATCACCACTTCGTGCCCCATATCGATCAGTTCTTGGTTGGTGGCTTGGATGGTGCGCACAACGCCGTTGACTTGAGGCGCCCATGCGTCGGTGACCGTCATGATTTTCATCGAGATCCTAGTGGTGGTTTGGGTATGGCAACACGTCCACAATGGGCTCATGCTCATGGTATGTACTGGCAGGCATGGGGATGGTGGTGCGAGAGGTTTGTTTTGCGCGAAGGAGGGCATCGTTCATTTTGCGTTTGGCGATTTGCTCTGTTTTACCCCATTCAATGATGGACAGCTTGCCGTTAAAATCTTCGGCAATCGCAGTTAAACTTTCCACCCAATCGCCTGAGTTCAAATAAGTGACGTTCCCGATTTGGCGGATTTGTGCGCGATGAATGTGCCCACACAGCACCGCGTCGCAACCACGGCGTTCTGCTTCGGTGGCCACTGCATGTTCAAAATCGTCGATGTAACTGACAGCATTCTTGACTTTGCTTTTTAAGTACTGTGACAACGACCAATAGTCAAAGCCCATGCGGGCACGCCAGTTGTTGAGCCAGCGGTTGACTTTTAGAGCGAGCATGTACAGCTCATCTCCCAAGCGTGCCAACCATTTCATGTTTTGCACCACACCATCGAATAAATCGCCATGCAGCACCCAAATGCGTTTGCCATCGGCGGTGACATGCATGGCCTCATCGACAATCTCTATGCCACCGACCCCCAAAAAAGGAGAGTGACGCAAATAGCTGCGGATGAACTCATCGTGGTTGCCTGGGATGTAAATGATGCGCGTGCCTTTGCGCGCTTTGCGCAACAGTTTTTGAATCACATCGTTGTGGGTTTGTGGCCAGTACCAGCGCTTACGCAGTTGCCAGCCATCAATGATGTCGCCCACCAAATAAATGGTTTCGGCATCGTGGTGTTTGAGGAAGTCGAGCAAGGCTTGAGCGCTGCAGTCTTTGGTGCCCAAATGCACGTCAGAAATCCACAATGTGCGCTGTTGACATGCGGCGGTATCGTTGTGAATGTGGCTTTGTTCTGACATGGCGTCCTCCTTGATTGAGACAATGCCATCATAGAAGGGAGATGTGACCGCGCTGTGACAGTGTCATGAATGTTGTATGACGGGTCTTAAAAAAGCACATCCCAGTAGTGAATACTGGGGTGTGGGATCGGTTAAACAAACGGCAACGGTTTGGTTGGACAGCGTATTTACACTTTCTTTGGTTGTGGATTAGATGCCGAATTTATCGCGCAAACTATAATAAGCCGCTCCCACCGCTGTGAAGGGCACGCGCATGAGGCGACCGCCTGGGAACGGATAGTGTGGCAATTGCGCAAAGGCATTAAAACGTTCACGTTGACCCATGATGGCTTCTGACAAGACTTTGCCCGCGAGGTGGGTGTACGTGATGCCATGTCCAGAGCAACCTTGCGAGTAAAAAATATTGTTGTGTTCACCGAGTGTGCCGACTTGTGGGAGGCGTGACAACGTTAAAAGGAAATTACCTGTCCATGCGTAATCGATTTTGACATTTTGCAGTTGCGGGAATGTTTTTAACATTTTGGGTCGAATGATGGCCTCCACATTTTTTGGGTCACGAGCACCATAGATCACGCCGCCGCCGTAAAGCAAGCGGTTGTCGCCGGTCAGTCGGTAGTAATCGAGCAGGTAGTTGCAATCTTCGATGCAATGGTCATTTGGAATCAGGCTTTTGGCCACGTCAGCGGGTAAGGGGGCTGTGGTGACCACTTGGCTGCCGCAAGGCATTGACTTTGCAGACAATTCAGGCACAAGATTGCCCAAATAAGCATTGCCTGCAACGACCACTGTACGTGCGTTAACGCGCCCCAGTTCGGTGATGACGACGGGTTTCGCGCCACGTTCAATGCGAATCACAGGGCTTTGTTCGTAAATGGTGCCCCCCAATGATTCAATGGCTGCGGCTTCGCCTAAGGCGAGGTTCAGCGAATGAAAGTGCCCACCTGAATGGTCAATCGAGCCACCGACATACACATCGCTGCCGACGACGTCTGACATTTGTTTTTTGTCGAGCATATCCACCGTGTTGTGTCCGTGGCGCGCCCACAACTTGCGTTGGTGCTCAAGGTGGCGCATTTGTTTGGGCGTGAAAGCCGCAAACACCCCGCCATTTTTCAAGTCGCATTTGATGTCGTATGTGGAGATGCGTTCACGAATGATGCGATTGCCCTCAAAGGCCATTTGACCAAAAACTTTAGCTGCATCGTGACCCACCTGTCGCTCGATGGCGTCAATGTCACGGCTGAAACTGTTAACGATCTGACCACCATTGCGCCCCGTTGCACCAAATCCGACTTTGGCGGCTTCGAGCACGACCACTTTCAGCCCTTGTTCGGCAAGAAATAAACCCGTTGATAAACCCGTGTAACCCGCGCCAATGATGCAGATGTCTGCACTGATTTCACCTTGCAGGGCAGGGCGGTTGGGGACGGGGTTCGCGGTGGCGGCGTAATATGTGGGTGCGTAGGGTGTGTTCATGGCTTAATAATAATGTAATGGTTTGTTGCAAATGGTCGCATGATCCCAAGCACAACCAACAGGGTGGGCTTGGGATCAATATTAAATGGGCTTATGCGTTGTCGATTTTGATCCAAGTGGTTTTCAATTCGGTGTATTTGTCCAAAGCATGCAAGGACTTGTCACGACCATTGCCTGATTGTTTATAGCCCCCGAATGGGACGGTGATGTCGTCATCATTGTACTGATTGACATGAACCGTACCGGCCTTGATGGCGCGTGCCACGCGAAGGGCTTTAGAAACATTGCTGGTCCAAACGGCGGCTTGCAAACCATAAATGGTGTCGTTGGCGAGTGCGATGGCTTGGTCTTCAGTGTCAAAGGTCATGGCGGCGAGCACAGGGCCAAAAATTTCTTCACGGACAATCGTCATGTGCGGTTCGGCCACGAAAATGGTCGGTTCAATGAAGTAACCGCCCGTTTCGATGCGCGTGCGTGAACCACCTGCGATCAATTGTGCCCCTTCATTTTTACCTGATTCGATGTACTTCAATACAGAATTCATTTGGATGTCATCGACAATCGCACCCATGCTGGTATCGCCCTCAAGCGGATCGGCGGGGGTGAAGGCCGCCACGTGTGCCGCAACTTTCGCCATAAATTCGTCTTTGATCGATGCTTCGACGTACAGGCGCGTGGGTGCATTGCAGCTTTCGCCTTGATTGTAGAATACATTGCCCGCTGCGGCGGCTGCGGCGGCATCCAAATCAGGTGCATCGGCGAAAACAATGTTCGGTGATTTGCCACCCAACTCCATCCATGCACGTTTGAGGTTTGATGCCGCTGCTGCTTGCATGATGCGCTGACCCACTGCGGTTGACCCAGTGAATGCGATGCAATCGACATCCATGTGTTCAGCTAAAGCCGCACCAGCTTCATGGCCGTAACCGGGTAACACATTGAACACGCCCGCAGGAATGCCTGCTTCTAAGGCCAACTCGGCCAAACGCAAAGCGGTCAAAGGCGATTTTTCAGAAGGCTTCAAAATCACGCAGTTGCCTGTGGCCAATGCTGGCGCGATTTTCCAGCTGGTCATCAGTAAAGGGTAATTCCATGGCACGATCGCCGCCACCACGCCGACCGCTTCGCGAGTGATCAACGCGAGTGAGTCACGTGGTGTGGGCGCAACCTCGTCATAAACTTTGTCAATGGCTTCACCGAACCAACGGATCGTGTTTTGAGCCGCATTCACATCGACAGCCAAGGCATTTGATACGGGTTTACCCATGTCTAACGTTTCAGTGACGGCCAGTTCATGTGCATTTTTAACGATTAAATCGGCAAATCTGATCAGGGTTTCTTTGCGTTTTTTGGGTGATAAATGCGCCCAGCGGCCATCTTCAAATGCCGCACGCGCCACTTTCACCGCTGCATCAACATCGGCTTTTTGGCAACGCGCCACATCGGTCAGCTTGCTGCCATCCAAAGGGCTGATGCAATCAAAGGTTGCACCATCTTGTGCTGCCACGCGTGCGCCATTGACAAAGGCACGGCCATCAAAGCCTGCGGCTTTCAGCGCGGTGGCTTTTTCTTTCCAATTGATTGAGCTCATGGTGTTCCTCTTGTGTCGTTGTTTTGAATTGTGTGAATGGGATGATTATAAATGTGAGTGATCGGAAAGGCTATGCAAAGCATGAAGTGGACGTGCGACGAAAATTTAAGTGGTTCTCAAATCATTCATAATATGTCATTTTTTATGAGCCTGTTGTGGGCAAAACAGTAAAGAGGCACCACAATAAAAAGCGCAAGTCGATTGACTTGCGCTTTTGAGTCGGATGTTCAATCTTACGTCGCATCGCGATAAGCGGCCGCGATTTCGGCATTGCGTTTCTTTTCACGTTTTTGCATCCAAATACTGCCTGCAATCAGAACGACACTGACCACAAAAACAATCACCGCACCGAGGGCGTTCAGCACGGGTTTTGCGCCTTGGCGGGCATTGTCGAGGATGACGTTGGGCAACGGTTTGACCCCAGGGCCATTCAAGAACTGAGAGACCACCACATCATCAAACGAGATGGTGAACACCAGCAAGCCTGCGGAAATGAGCGATTGGGCAATCAGGGGTAAGGTCACCAAGAAAAATGCATTCAAAGGTTTTGCACCCAAATCCAATGCAGCTTCTTCGTAAGCCATCGGCAACTCAGAAAAGCGTGCTTTGATGACCACCGACGCATACGCTGCACCGAGCAGTGTATGACCCAAGATGATCATCAAATAACCGCCCTCCATTTTGAACAGTGACTTGAAGACGAGCAGCAACGATAACCCCAAAACCACTTCAGGCATGACCAGAGGCGTGTTGGCCATGCCACTGAACAACGTTTTGCCTGTGAAGCGTCGGTAACGTTGCAGCACGAATGCAATCAATGTGCCAATGATGACCGAGAAAATCGCAGAAATCACGGCAATTTTCAGAGAGACAATCAAGCCATCTAGAATCTCTGGGGTTTTGGCCAAAGCCGCATAACTTTCCGTTGAGAACCCGTTCCAATGGGTCGGGCGACCTTTGTTGAAAGAAAAGGCGATGAGCACGAAAATGGGCAGGTATAAAAACGCATACACCATGACCATCCATGAGCGGGCAAACCAGCGATGTTGTTCGTTCATTTGAATTCTCCTGCTTTTTCTTCGTACTTATTGAGAATCATCATCGGGATGATCACCAATAAGATAATCGTGATAGCCAATGCCGATGCGAGCGGCCAGTTGGCATTTTGAAAATATTCATCCGCCAGAACGCGACCAATCATTAAGATGTCTGCACCACCGAGCAATTGAGGAATCACGTATTCACCAACGCATGGGATGAAGACCAGCATCAAGCCTGCAATGATCCCTGCTTTGGATAATGGTACCGTGATGAGGAAGAACGTTTTAATCGGTGTTGCCCCC
This sequence comes from Ephemeroptericola cinctiostellae, assembly GCF_003339525.1. Taxonomy (GTDB): domain Bacteria; phylum Pseudomonadota; class Gammaproteobacteria; order Burkholderiales; family Burkholderiaceae; genus Hydromonas; species Hydromonas cinctiostellae. Next base: position 822,318 of record NZ_CP031124.1, read on the forward strand.
AAATCGGCTGAGGCTTCCCAATAGCGTGGATCCATTTTGGATAAAGTGGAGTAGAGCGGTAAAATCATGAATGGGATGTACACGTAGACCATGCCAAACATCATGGAGAAGGGCGTGCCCAGCACATGCAATGGATCGTCAATCAAACCAAACCTTTGCAATAAACCACTGATCGATGTGACCAAAAAGCCCGAGTCATTGAACAGCACTTTAATCGCATAGACACGGATCAACATGGAAATCCAGAACGGTAACATCACAAACAACAGCAATGTGGGTTGCAGTTCCTTGCGGGCCCGTGCCATGAAATAGGCAAAGGGATAACCGATGATCAGACACCAAAAAGCCGTTAATGCGGCATAATACAGCGAAGACAGGTAAGCCGTGCGGTATGTGCCACCGTTGATGATGTCGTTCCAAATGGGAATGAAGTTGTCTTTGAAAAACCAACCATCATGGCGATAGATTTTAAGGAAGCCGCCGCCATTTTCCATTTCAGAAACGCTGACTTGTCCCAAAAATAAAAAAGGCAACAGCAGCATGACCAGCAGCCAAAAATAGGGCAGGCCGATGACCAGCCATTTACCCCGCGAAGATTGAGTGAGTTTCATGGTGCGCTCCTTATTGATACGATGGCGCGATGGGGACGATGGCGTCCGAATTCCATGAGACGTAAACGGGATCTTCCCAAGTGAGTTTCTCGCCGCTGTAACGTTCGGTGTTGGCGGCTTGAACCTTGATGATGGTGCCCGTGTTGTCCAGTTTGACGTGATACAAGGTGTCTGAGCCGTAGTATGCAATTTCTTTAATCACGCCATGGCATTGGTTGCCCCGTTGGTTGGGGGCATCACGTGAAATTTCCATTTTTTCTGGGCGAATGGCAATGGTCACTTTTGTGCCCACTTCGCCCACAATGGCGTGGTCGATGACGTGTAAGGCGTCGGTGGTTTGCACCTCTGCCAACTCCAATGTGTCGACAATGATTTCACCGTCCGAGAATAAATTGACATTGCCGATGAAGTCAGCAACGAATTCGGTTTGCGGTGTTTCATAAATTTCTCGCGGTGAGCCCACTTGTAAAAAGCGACCTTCGGACATGACGGCGATGCGACTGGCCATGGTCATGGCTTCTTCTTGATCGTGGGTGACCATCACACAGGTCACGCCCACTTTTTCAATGATGTTGACAAGCTCAAGTTGAGTGGCTTCGCGTAATTTTTTGTCCAAAGCGCCGAGTGGCTCATCGAGCAATAATAATTTGGGTTCTTTGGCCAAGCTGCGTGCCAAGGCGACGCGTTGTTGTTGACCACCCGACAATTGGTGTGGTTTTCGTTTGGCGTATTTGGTCAATTGCGTGAGTTTGAGCATGCGCTCCACTTTGTCGGCCACCACATCTTTGGCCAAACCATCGCGGCGCAAGCCAAAAGCGATGTTGTCCCAAACCGATAAGTGAGGGAATAGGGCGTACGATTGAAACATCATGTTGATGGGGCGCTCGTACGGTGGAACTTGAGAGATATCTTGACCCGCAAGCAAAATGCGGCCTGATGTCGGGGTTTCAAAACCGGCCAACATGCGCAATAAAGTGGATTTGCCACAGCCAGAGCTGCCGAGCAATGCAAAAATATCGCCTTGACCGATGTCGATGGACACCTTATTGACTGCGACGTGATCGCCAAATTTTTTTTCTAAATTTTCAATGCTTAAAAAGGCCGCATTGGATGGGCTGGGATTGGTGTGGGCAGTCATGCTGTTCTCCTCATGTGATGCGCGGGAAGTGTGTGAAATAAAGAAAACCCTCATGCAAATGCACAAGGGTTTACGTTGAAGTTACTTGCCCGTTTTAAATTTGCGGAAAGTATCGTTAACTGCTTTGGCAGCTTCTTGAGTGCCAGGTAAACGGCGTGGTGCCATTTGTGCCAAAATCTCTGGGGTTAAGAAAATGGTTTTGTTGTCGGCCATGTCTTTGTCGACAAACTCCAATGCGGCTTTATTGGCAGTGGCATAGCCGAGCTCATTGGTGATGACGGAGCCAATTTTCGGATCCAGTGAGTTGTTGATCCATGCATAAGCATTGTCAATGTTTTTCGCGTCTGCAGGAATGGCCATGGTGTCAAAGAACACAATGCCGCCATGACCCAGTAACATTTTAATGTTGTTGCTGCCCGCACGTTTGGCGGCTGTATTGATGTCGCCAGACCATGCCAAGAATGCACAGAAGTTGCCATCAGCGACCTCATTGATGACGCTTGAGTCGCCAAATTTACGTACGTCTGGGCGGATTTTTTTCAACATCTCTAAGGCCGCATCATAATCGCTCAGAGTTGTGCTGCTGGCATCTTTACCCAAGTATTGTAATGCCGCAGGCATGACTTCAGTGGGGGAGTCAAGCATGAAAATGCCGCATGATTTGAGTTTGTCGGCGTATTCCGGTTTGAAAACCAAATCAAATGGGTTTTCAGGCAGAGGTGTGTCTTTGCCCAAGGCTTTTTTCACTTTTTCCTCGTTGATGCCCACGCCTGTAAAGCCCCATGCCCAAGGGACGAGGTAGTCGTTGTTTGGATCCATTTTAGCGACTTGCGCCATCAATGCGGGGTCTAGGTTTTTGTAATTGGGGATTTTGCTTTTATCGAGCTTGAGGTATTTACCTTGCTTGATTTGTTGTTCTGCCCATGCTGCACCCGGTACCACAACGTCATAGCCCGAATTGCCCGCGATGATTTTTGCATTTAAGGTTTCATCGGTATCAAAGGTGTCGTAGTTGACTTTTAAGCCCGTGGCTTTTTCGAAGTTGGCTTTCATGTTTTCTGGAATGTATTCAACCCAGTTGTACACATTGACAGCGCCTGTGAGTTTGGCTGGAGCGGCCGCCACAGTTTCGGTTTTTGCTGGCTCGCTTGCTGCGGGTTTGTCGGCTGGTTTGGGGTCGCTGCCACCACAAGCGGCCATGACCAAGCCAGCGAAAAGAGATAAGCCAAAATGGCGAATGGTTGTTGTGTTCACAGATGTCTCCTGAAGGATGTGAAAAAACGGGGTTATCAATTCAAATCAATGTGTGACGTTCAATCCGCGAGTTTTGCGCATGTGCGTGCTTTATTCGCTTCAGCCATCATCTTACTATTTTTGCTGAGATGTGCAATTGTTTTCATGCCTATTTCATGCACATCTCATTCTCATTTGTCTTGCATTTGCACGTTTAAGGTGCGAGAGGTTACACAATTATTGCACGATATTTTTGGCTTTTAAATCGGCCCATGTGGCATCCAATGCCAAGCGAGCCAATCGAACCAATTCATCAATTTCCGCATGGCTGATGACCAGAGGCGGGGCAATGATCATGCGGTCACCCACCGCGCGCATGACCAAACCATTGTCAAAGCAATGGCCTCGGCAGATCATGCCCACATTGTCATCGTCATCGAACGGGGTGTTGTTGGCTTTGTCTTTGAGCATGACCAAACCTGCCACCATGCCTTCGGTTTTGGCATCCGCGACCAACGGGTGATCGTTCAATGATTCAAAAGCTTGTTTTAAATAAGGGCCTGTGTCGTTTTTGACTCGATTGACGAGGTCAAGTTTTTGCATCAATTTGATGTTGGCCACCGCCACTGCGCACGCAACGGGATGTCCTGAGTACGTGTAGCCGTGGTTGAAATCACCATCTTGGTACAACACGTCAACCACACGGTCACTGACCATGGCGCCACCCAGTGGGATGTAGCCAGAGGTCACGCCTTTGGCAAACGTCATGAAGTCAGGTTTCGTGCCCATGGTTTCACAGCCAAACCATGTCCCGAGGCGGCCAAAGCCGCAGATGACTTCGTCGCTGATGAGTAAAATGCCGTATTTGTCACAAATGCGTTGGATTTCTGGCCAGTAGGTTTTCGGTGGGATGATGACACCACCCGCACCTTGTACAGGCTCACCGATGAACGCGGCGACTTTATCTGCACCCACTTCGAGGATTTTTTCTTCCAACCAGCCTGCAGCGAGTACGCCAAATTCATCTTCGCTGAGGTCTTTGAGCTCAGGGTGGTCTTTGACAACTTCTCGGAAGTAAGGTTGCTCAATGTGAACAATGCCTGGAATGGGTAAGTCACCTTGTTCGTGCATGCCGGTCATGCCGCCGAGGGATGCACCTGCAACCGTCGAGCCGTGATAGCCGTTTTTGCGACTGATGATGGTTTTGCGTTGTTTCTCACCTTTGATGTCCCAGTAGCGGCGCACCATGCGCAGGATGGTGTCGTTGGATTCTGAGCCCGATGAGCTGTAAAACACATGGTTGAATTGTGGTGGCGTGATTTCTGCCAACAAAGCAGCCAGTTCAATCGCAGGCTCAACCGAGGTGTTGAAGAAACTGTTATAAAACGGTAAAACAGTCATTTGTTGTGTGGCGGCTTCAACCAGTTCGGTTTGACCGTAGCCCATGTTGACACACCACAAGCCAGACATCCCGTCGAGGATTTTATTGCCTTCGGTGTCCCAAACATACACACCTTCACCGCGTGTGATGATGCGTGCACCCTTGCTGGCAAGGTCTTTGTGGTCAGTGAATGGGTGCAAATAATGAGCAGAGTCCAGTTTTTGCAGAGCGGCAGTTTTGGTGTTAATCATAAAGTCTCCGTGACAGGTGATGTGTACTCAATGTGAAACACAGGTGTTAAACGTGTTCTAAAAGCACAGTGTAAATAAAATGGTGGTGCGTTGTGTTGAATGGATGGGGTGGGGGTGGGAAAGTGGATTGTGGGCGTTGGTGTGTTGTGGGTTGGTCACAAAGCAAACCTTCTTCTGCGATGATTTGAATGCAGGGCATGCAGAGGTTTTAAGCGGCGGAGCGGCACAAGAACCCATGCCCCCCCAACAAAATGGTAAAGCAAAGCATGTGATTGTTGACGTTTTCACCATCGTTTACATGGTTCGTGTGGTTTTACGAGTGCATTAAGAAGCATTGGTTGCAAAAAGACGGGCCTGTGCCCGCCTGTGTGTCATGTGATTAAACGTTCAACAACAAATTTTCACGTTCCCATGGGCTGATCACTTTCATGAATTCTTCGTATTCGGCCTCTTTCACGGCCAAGTAGACTTTCACGAATTGAGGGCCAAGGACTTCGTGTAGCTCTGGGCATTCTTTCAGTGCGGTGAGTGCTTCACCCATGCTGCGTGGCAATTCAAAGTCCAACCCATTCACGGCGCCGACCACTTCAGCCGATGGTTCTATCTGATTCTTGATCCCCAAGTAACCACAGGCCAGTGTCACAGCAAGTGCGACATAAGGGTTGGCGTCTGAGCCAACAACACGGTTTTCAACGCGGCGATTGGCGGGCGATGAGTCGGGGACGCGCAAGCCAACCGTGCGGTTGTCGCGCGCCCATTGCACATTGATGGGGGCTGCGGTGTGCTTGGTGATGCGGCGGTATGAGTTCACATACGGTGCAACCAAAGCCATGGCCAATGGCATGTATTTTTGCAATCCACCGATGTAGTGCATGAACTCCTTGCTGTGCGTGCCATCGTCGTTGCTGAAAATGTTTTTACCCGTCACCGCATCCACGATGGACTGATGAATGTGCATGGCGGAGCCTGGTTCGTCTTGCATGGGTTTGGCCATGAATGTGGCGAACATGTCGTGACGAATCGCTGCTTCGCGCAAGGTGCGCTTGAAGAAAAAAACTTTGTCGGCCAAATCCAGCGGTGCGCCATGCAGGAAGTTGATTTCCATTTGGCCCGCACCCCATTCGTGAATCAGTGTGTCCACATCCAAATCCATCGCTTCACAATAATCATAAATGTCTTCAAACAGCGGATCAAATTCGTTCACGGCATCAATCGAGTAGGATTGACGACCTGATTCGCGGCGACCGTTGCGACCAATTGGTGGTTGCAACAATTGATTGGGGTCCGTGTTGCGGGCGACGAGGTAAAACTCGAGTTCAGGTGCGACGATGGGCTTCCAACCTTCGGCGGCAAACAATGACTCAACGCGGCGCAACACCGAGCGTGGGGCGAATTCGACCAACGTGCCGTCCATTTTGAAGCAGTCGTGCAGCACTTGAGCCGTCGCATCATTGGCCCATGGGACGAGGCGCACGGTGGTTGGGTCTGGGCGCAGCTCCATGTCCATGTCGGTGGGGGCAATGATGAGGTCGAGGTCGCCATCCTCAGGGTATTCGCCCGTCACGGTTGAGCCGAAGATTGCTTCGGGTAAGCGCATGCCGCGCTCTTCGGAGAATTTATTGCGTGGCAGAATTTTGCCTTTCGCAATGCCCGTTAAATCGGGTACGAGGCATTCGACTTCGGTCACGCGGTTTTCATCGAGCCAGCGTTCCATTTCATTGAAAGTGGTGAATTTTTGTAAGCTCATGGTTCGTCCTTGGTTAATAATGTGCGTTTTTAAGCTTGTTTATGAAGTGTCTCAATTGCTTTAATATAAAAACGTGGGCTTTAAGCAGATATATTGCTTAAATGGAGGGCAAAGTTGCGGCATGCTTGCCCAAATGCATCGAATAAAGCCAGTGAATCTGGGTGTTCTTTCATTTTCCATTCGGGATGCCATTGCACCGCCATGCCAAAATTTGGATGTTCTGCAATCCTGAAGGCTTCAATCAAGCCATCGGGGGCGTAAGCTTCGGCAATCAGACCCGCGCCCAGCTTGTTGATGCCTTGTCCGTGCAACGAGTTCACCTTAGTTTCACTCTTGCCCGTGATGTGTCTGAGTAAACCGCCTTCAACCAATGTCAATGGGTGAGCGGGGCCGTATTGATCGTCCAACTCAACGTTTTTGTCTTCGCGATGGTCGCCAAACTCATCGAGCTCATGCACCGCTTGATGCAGTGTGCCGCCAAAAGCCACATTGATTTCTTGAAAGCCACGGCATACGCCCAAAATAGGAATGCCGCGTGCCACTGCTGCGCGAATCAAAGGCAGTGTGACGCCATCACGCAAAGGATCTTGTGGCAAATGAGGGTGTGACACATGCTCACCATACAGACCTGCATCGACATTCGATGGCGAACCCGATAAAAACACACCGTGCACATTGTCCAAGAGCACATTCACGTTCAACTCACTGCCCATCGCTGGGAAAAACAGCGGTGTGCAGTTGCTGCCGTAAAAGACAGCATCAGCATACTTGCGTTGTACCGTATGTGACGGGTGACGTCCGACAAAGTTACTACATGCGGGAATAAGAACGATGGCATCGCGTTTCACGGCGGCGGTATTCATGCAGCGGGTATCTCCAAATCAAAGGTGGATTGAGTTCAATGTGGACAGGCTTGGGCTACATATATACCAGTCTGACCGAGTATAGTTTAGCATTGGTTGGGCTAAAAGAACCACTTGATCAGAAAATTTCAGTCCACTTAAAAAGGGAATGGTTTAAAATCATTGCAGAAAAACAGTTGGTGTAGAATCCAATTGCATTGTTACAGGAGAATACCATGCGTCGCACCCCTTTGGCCGAGCTTTTACAAAATGAGCTTGAACGGCAAGATTTCCATCCACGTTTACCTGGTTATAAACGGGTGTATGAGGCCATTCGCAGTGCCATTGTTAACCGCCGTTTACCTGCGGGCAGCAAACTGCCCAGCTCTCGTGACCTGGCACATGAACTGGAGGCTTCTCGCAACATGATTGTCGCTGCGTATGATCAATTGCAAGCCGAGGGTTATGTCAGCAGCCAAACGGGCAGCGGCACCTACGTGGCCGATGCTTTACCCGATGGCTTCAATGGTGAGGCTGCGGTTGTTCGTCAGCGTGAGGTGGGTGGCACGACCGATCCCGAGCTCATTTTGTCTAAACGCGGTGCTCGTTTGACGCGTGAAAAAGGCGTTGAAAACTATGAGGTGCAGCCTTTTGCTTTGCGTGGCAAGATGGATTTGCTGAATTTCCCTATTAAAACATGGCAACGTGTTCAAAACCAAGTGTGGCGACGCGAGGACATCACCTTGTACGATTACGACACCGACGGTGGGTATTTTCAGTTGAAAAAAGCGGTGGCGGATTACTTACGGGTGTCGCGGGGTGTGTCACTTGTCCCCGATCAAGTGTTGATCACTGCGGGCACGCAACAATCGATCGACCTGATCAGCCGCATCCTTGCTGATCAAGATGACGTGGCATGGGCTGAAAACCCTTGTTATTGGGGGGCTTGGAGCTCGCTCTATGCAAACGATCTGAGCATTCGCCCGATCGCCGTGGATAACGATGGCATGAATCCGTCCGAAGAGGATTTGAACAGCTTGCCCCCCAAGTTTATCTACGTCACCCCATCACATCAATACCCCACGGGCGCGGTGATGTCTTTGGCGCGTCGTAAAAAATTGATTGAATACGCCCAACGTGTGAACGCGTGGATTTTAGAAGACGACTATGACAGCGAATTCCGTTATTCTGGTCGCCCATTGGCCTCATTACAAGGGTTGGCAACCGAAGCGGGGATTGACCGTGTGTTGTACATGGGCACTTTTTCAAAAGTGATCTATCCAGGGATTAAATTGTCGTACTTGGTATTGCCTGAGCCCTTGATTGGTGCATTTAAAACGGCTTTGTATGACTTATACCGACCAGGTCAATTGCACTTGCAAGCCGCTTTGGCAGAGTTTATTGATCAAGGCCATTTCACCACCCACATCCGCCGATTGCGCCAAGCGTATGCACAGCGCAGAACCTTACTGCTCGCCGTACTCGAGAAAACCCTTGCAGGCAAAGTACAGCAAATTGTGGTCGATGCGGGTTTACATTTTTTGATGCGATTGCCGCCACACATCGATGATTTGGCTTTGGCAGCAGAGTGTCAAGCACAAGGCTTGTCGGTGCGCGCGTTGTCGCGTTATTACATTGGCCCGACCGATGCCCGCGGACTGGTGGTGGGCTTTGCGTATGTGGACACCAATGATTTGGTTGATTGTGGGCAACGATTGGGTTCAGTGATTAAAGCCGTTTTAGGATAGGCTTGGCATCGAACAGGTCGCTTTTCTCATTCGTATTGCTCATCGGGATAAAGCGCAATGGTGCAATTCAGGCTACAATTTACCCATACCCTTTTCCACTTTTGATGAAAGCCATAGAAGAACCTTATGCCAAAAAACTACCCAACCATCGATCAATTTGTAGGCAATACGCCTTTGGTGAAAATTCAACGCATTGGCGCGGACGTCCTTGCTGCACGCAACAATGTGTTGCTGGGTAAGCTTGAGGGCAACAACCCAGCAGGATCGGTGAAAGATCGACCTGCCTTATCGATGATTTTAGAAGCAGAAAAACGCGGTGACATCAAAGTGGGTGACACCTTGATCGAAGCGACCAGCGGTAACACAGGCATCGCTTTGGCCATGGTGGCCGCCATGCGTGGTTATAAAATGATCCTCATCATGCCCGACAACCTCAGTGTTGAGCGCCGTCTCGCGATGCAAGTGTATGGTGCGGAGCTGATTTTGACCCGTGCCGAAGACGGTGGCATGGAATATGCGCGTGACTTGGCTTTGCAAATGCAAGCGGATGGCAAAGGCAAAGTACTTGATCAATTTGCCAATACAGACAATCCATTGGCTCATATCCGCACGACAGGACCTGAAATCTGGCGTGATACCGACGGTGAAGTGACCCACTTTGTCAGTGCCATGGGCACAACAGGCACCATCACGGGCGTGAGCACCTTTTTGAAGTCAAAGAACCCCGCAATTCAAGTCATTGGCGCACAGCCCGCCGAAGGCTCAAGCATCCCGGGTATTCGCAAATGGCCAGCGGCCTACATGCCCAGTATTTTTGATGCCAGCCGAGTTGATCAAGAAGTGCTTGTTGAACAAAAAGATGCCGAAGACATGGTGCGACGCATGGCCACTGAAGAAGGCATTTTTGCGGGGGTGTCATCGGGTGGCGCGTTGTGGGCAGCTTTGGAGGTTGCAAAGGTCGTTGAAAATGCCACGATCATATTTATTGTCTGTGATCGAGGCGATCGCTATCTGTCAACAGGTGTATTTGATTCGATTGTAAGTTGATGTATTTTTGTTCAGATTATATAACGATTTATCTTTTTATAAATATACAGAAAAGTTCTAAAATTCGTTAAAACGTTGTATTTTTTGCCTATAGTTGAGTGAAATGGGCATATCTTACTTTAACGCAATTCAAAACCACTTCGTGGGTTTGATTTGAGATAAAATGTGGAAACTACACCTTTTTTATCTGAAATCGATCAATGATTAATAATGGCTTAACCTCTTTTAAAGGACGCAGGGTCTTGCTTTTGCAAGGTCCTATTGGGTCTTTTTTTAGCCGTTTGTCTTGTGATTTGAAACATGCAGGGGTGGAAGCTGTGTTTAAAATCAATTTTAATGGTGGTGATTTTGTTTTTTATCCGCGAGGCTCCATTCAATATCGAGGCCAGCCTAAAGATTGGCCTGCATTTTTCAAAAAATTTGTACTTGAGCATAATGTTGACCTGATTTTTTTATTTGGCGATTGCCGTCCAGCGCATAAAATTGCTCATGCCATTGCACTAGAGCTTGCCATTGAGGTTGGGGTTTTTGAAGAAGGTTATATTCGTCCCAACTACATCACACTTGAACGCTATGGTGTTAACGGCTATTCTCAACTGCCCAAACTGCCTGAGTTTTATAAGTTATATGCGGCGGGTCGTTTTCCCAAGGCTGATCCAGTCGGAAACACTTATTGGCATATGGTGAGACAGACCATGCTGTATTATCTTGCGGCATCTATTACTAAACCTTTTTTTGGGAAATACAAGCACCATCGTCCTTTAAGTTTACTTGAGGCTTGGCCTTGGGTGAAAGGCGTTTGGCGAAAACAATTTTATCGCGTAAAAGAGCGGGGCGTTCAAGAGCGTTTAACGGGCGATTTGTTCAAAAAATATTTTTTTGTACCCTTGCAAGTGCACAACGATTCGCAAATATTAAGCCACTCGCAGTTTGATACTGTGGGAGAGTTTATTGAAAAGACGGTTAATTCATTTGCGAAACATGCACCCAGTGACACTTATTTGGTGATCAAGCATCACCCAATGGATCGAGGCTATTACGATTACACGCAATTGATTAAAAACCTTGTCGGAGAGGGAGAGCTCAAGTCAAGGGTGTTTTATATTCATGATCAACATTTGCCAAGCTTGCTTAATGCTGCTTCGGGTGTCGTTGTCGTCAACAGTACGGTGGGCTTATCTGCTGTGCAGCGCCATCTTCCTGTATTTGTTGAGGGTGACAGCATTTATAAAATCAGTGAAATCACTTATATTGGTGAAATTGATGATTTTTGGAGGATCGCTCATGCTTTTAAGCCGAACAAAGAAATTGTTGCGGGTTTTTTAAAATATTTGATTCAGACCACGCAACTGAATGGTAGCTTTTATCGAGGTGATGTGAATTATGTCAATGAACGCCTACCCAAGTAAGCTATTCTGGTTTTAAACACATTAAGCCTTGCCTAAAGTCTCCGTCTGTTGAGATTCTAAATGTAGCATCCTCTCTTGAGCCGCTCGGATGATGCGTTTTCTTAACTCAGGGTTGTGATACAGCGTCATGATTGTACTCACCCAAATGTGAGGGTCGTTTGGCAGTAAAAAACCATCAATCCCGTGTCGAATAAAATCACTGTATGGTTTGATGTCTGAGTACAGGCCCACTGCGCCCATGCGGGTTAGGTCGAAAAACTTGGTGGGGCCGCGCCCCGCATTAAATTTAGAAGGCAATAACGGAACAAGGCCGATGTCACGTTGCGCATGTGTTGTGTAGTCTAAATAATTCGACCATTGCATGGGGTGAATGACGGTCACCCGAGACAAATGCTTAAATTGTTTATATATGGCGTGATCACCAAACACTTCGAAACGTGAACAGGGCAGGCTGAGTTCAACTTGGCCTACGATTGGATGTAGCCATGCGAATTCGTCAACATGCGATGCGGTGCCATGGTAAATCAGCCAGAAGTTTTGAGCGGCCTCTCGATTTGTTGGTGTGGGTTTAGGCTCGAGTAGCTTTGGCGACCAGTCGGCATATTTCTCAGCTAAATAAGTGCTGGATACCCAAAACTCAGAACACACATCTTCAATGAGTGACCTTTGGTTGAATGCTTGGCTATAAATTTTCTGACGATAAGCTTTAGGGAGTTCAGCCAAAGCATTTGGGTCGTACAGGTCATCGTCCATAAAGTAGATTAATTTTTTCCCCATGGCATGCAAATGCTTAATAAATGGTATCCAGTGAGGTGGGAGATAACGAGAAATAACAACTTGACCGTTGGCATTGTTGGGGGCATCCATCAGTGATGGCGCTTGCAGGCGTGTGTCCAGAAGGGCGTAGTCTGTTGAGCCCATGGACATAAGCTGAGGGGCGATATAGTAATCTAAGGAAGCAGAATGCCCTTGGGTCAAAACAAACGCAGAGCGGTTTGCTACGGCGCAAAAATCAACGTGTGATGGCGTTGATTTTTTTTGCCGTTTAAATAAAGAGAGCCAGATGTTCATCATTTCAATCGATTTCTACGGAGACCGTATTTCCACAATAAAGTTTTTTGTGGCTCATTGTAATGCATCTGATGCAATAGAGTAATCGGGTTTGCTTCGATTCAAATTTGGATTATACATAGGGTCTTGCTCGAGCAATGGACCCCATGTTGTTTGCATATATTCAACTTCGGCATTGAACCGCGCTAATTTTTCAGGATTGTCCTCAGAGCCTCTGCTGATTGACTCATAGTGGTACAGTTCGGCATAAGGCGTCCATATGTTTCTCAAACCCAATTGTCGCACTCGAAGACAAAAGTCAACATCATTGAATGCAATGGTGAGGTCTTTTTCATTCAAACCATTGACTTGATTGAAGGTGCGTTTTTTGACGAGCAAGACTGCAGCGGTGACTGCGGAAAAGTTTTGTACTGAAGTCAAGCGGGCAAAAGGTCCCAGAGAGGATCGAGGGGATCTCAAATGGGCGTGGTTGGCCACGCCGCCAACACCCAACAGCACACCTGCATGTTGCAGGGTTTCATCAGGGTAGTACAGCTTTGCCCCAACACAGCCGATTTCAGGGCGGATGGCATGACTGACCATTTCACTGAGCCATTCTGGGCTGATGACTTCAATGTCGTTGTTGATTAAACCTAAAATCTCACCTTTTGCCTGAGAGGCGCCAAAGTTATTGATCGCTGAATAATTAAAAGGAAAATCCCAGCGAAGAACGCGCACTCGACTGTCTTGTGCTTGAATGGCTATAAAATAGCTTAAAGTGGCGTCTTCAATGCTGCCATTGTCTAAAATTAAAATTTCATAGTTTTGGTATGTTGATTTTTCCAAAATACTGCGCACTGCCGTTTCGACAAGTTCTACTTTGTCGCGGGTCGGGATGAGTAAACTCACCAACGGTTCTGGTGTTGGAATGGGGTAGTGGGTTCGGTATGTGTTGGGCACTTTGCCCATTTCGACACGAACTTGTTGTCCCGTTTGTTGAAAATAGTCCTCAAGTGCTTTGATCCCTGCATCGGTGGTGTATGTTTTTTCACCTGCCGCCATGGCTGTGGAGCCAGGCAGGGTGCGCCAGTGATAGAGGATGCGCGGGACATGGATGATTTGGGTGGCATTGATGTGTGGTAAGCAGCGCAGCAGCAGGTCTTGATCTTGGCTGCCTTCTACACCCAGACGAAAGCCCGAGATCTGCTCGAGCAATGTCCTGCGATAAACGCCAAGATGCGAGACGTAGTTTTGTGACAAAAACAGGTCAGGATTCCAATCCGACTTAAAATGCGGCTCAAAACGTGAGCCCGCCTCATCTATTTTATCTTCGTCACTATAAATCACGGCCGCATCGGGATGGGCGTTAATTGCCTCAGCGATAAAATACAAAGCGTATGAAGGGAGCTCATCGTCATGATCCAGTAATGCCACAAAATTGCCCGTTGCCAAGGCCAATGCAGAATTTGAAGCTGCTGAAATGTGCCCATTGACTTCACGAATGGTGTATTTGATTCGAGGGTCGCGTTGAGCATACTCTTTCAATATGCGCTGAACATGTGTTTGGGGTGAGTTGTCATCGGCGATGCACAGCTCCCAGTGAGGGTAACTTTGCTTGATGATGGATTCAATACATAAACGCAGGTATTTTTCGGGCGTGTTGTAAGTGGGCATCACCACGGAAATCAAAGGAGGGTGCGCGAAGAGTCTGATGGACTGTTCGATGGCTTGATTCGATGGAATGGTACTGGGTTCAACCGAGTTCATCCATGCCTTATAGTCAATCAATGTGTTGTTATTGACTTGAGTCTCTTCATACAGTCTGGAGACCACTTCAAGGGGGGATGCACCTGAGGCATCACACAGCGGTTGAATGCTGTGCAAAATGCTGTCTTTGCTTTTTTCTAAATGATTGGGGTGATGTAAGGACAAATGATCCAGCATGATGTGAAGCGATTCATCGGCATGGATGGTTTCCATACCGAGTGTTTCGATGCGAAATTCACCTGGGTAATCAATGGGGTCAAATCGAATCCGTGTGATGTTCTTTTTCGAAAAGAAAACCCGAGATGAGGGGGCATCATCACTGTGATTCAAGGGCAGGTTGACCGTTTCAACTTCATTAAATCCATCGCCACTGTCCAAGTATAAGCGCGACATGGTTGATCGGCTTGAATCATCTGTTGTATGAAGTTTAAATTGCCACGCATGCCAGCCTGACTGCAGTTCAGAGGTGTCGTTTAACTCCCAAATGAAGTAAGGGTCTTCTCCAACCGATTGCCAGTGCAATGGGTTGTTTCCAACTTTTGCCAGTTGCTGTATGGGTGACAGCCGTCCCAAGACTTTGGTGCCAGACTTGTGGTGTTCGAGGTAGTCATATGTTGAGCTGTTGTGTGGTGCCAAGTGATCTGGGCGTTTTGACAGACGTCTTAAAAACACATGGTCCATGTGAAACGTGGCTTCATGGGTCAGTGGGTCTAGGCGCAGCGCATGCCAACCGGAAGGCAGGTAAATGGGAAGCGAAATTCGCCCTGATGCCGGGGCTTCCCAAGTTAAACTCATTGCGGAGACAAAGCCTTCACCAAGGTCAAAAAAAAGCTGTTGTGAGCTGTTATGGGTGCACTGGAATTCATATTCCAGCATGAACCATCCCGCTTCACGGGTCATTTCTTTATAGACAGGTTGAATCAAAAATTGAGGGTCATCTCCTGTCGAAATCCAAATGTCTTGGCCTTTTTTTCTTGACCCCATGATGTGATGATAAGGAATCAGGTCTGCCGGCGTGCGCGACTGGACGCGCTGCTCCCACCAATGGCTGATGCGTTGAAATGGTTTTGTCCATTTGACGGCACGCAGGTTGCGCAGACGGCGAATGATCGAGGCCTGTTCATGCACACGTTGTTGAAGTTGAGCCACCTCTAGAGAAAGAACAGCATTTTCCTCTTTGATTTTTAGCAGTTGATGTTTTAAATCTCTCGGCGGAGCCAGCGCAGTCCCTGCGACTTGTGAGTCGATTGGCTGATCCATGTTAACGGTGACTTGTGTATTTGTTTCAGGATTCATTTTGATGTGTGTGATTAAAGTGTGCGCTGCAAAAAATTAGATGTTCATCATCCTTGGTTCAACGGACAGTGAATAATCCTCGTGTGTCAAGGTGAGATTCGGGTTGTAGTATGGGTCGTTGTATAGGTGCATTCCCCAGCGCTGAACCATAACGGTCACTTCATGTTCAGCGCGTTTTTGTTGTTGTGGTGTAATGTCTTGCCCTCTGGATTTTGACTCATGGTGATAGAGTTCGGCAAAAGGTGTCCACACATTGACCAATCCCATGTCGCGGACTTTTAAGCACAAATCCACATCATTAAAAGCCACTTTCAACTCACCGCCATCTAAGCCACCGACGTTTTCAAAGACCGATTTACGCAACAGCAGCACAGCCCCCGTGACTGCGCTGACATTTCTCACAATACGCAGTTGGCTAAAGTAGCCGCCGCGGTGATGTTCAAAATATTTGTGACTGTGCCCTGCAACACCGCCAATACCAAGAATCACTCCAGCATGTTGAATGGAGTCATCTGCATAAAACAATTTAGCCCCTACGCAGCCGACATCTGGGCGAATGGCATGACTGACCATTTCAGACAGCCAATTCGGTGAGATGACCTCGATGTCGTTGTTGATGAGACCCAACAGTTCGCCTTTGGCTTGGCGAGAGCCGAAATTGTTGATGGCAGAGTAATTAAATGGATAATCCCAGCGCAACACTTTGACGCGGCTGTTCCCCGCTTGAATCGCTTCAAAAAATTGTAACGTCTCTGGATTGACGCTTCCGTTGTCAAGAATCAGGATTTCATAGTGGTGGTATGTGGTTTTATCCAAAATGCTGCGGACGCAGCTTTCGATCAACTCAAGTTTGTCTCGTGTGGGAATTAATAAACTGACCAAAGGTTCCGAGGCTGGAATGGGCCAGTGATGACGATATAAACCATTGGCGATCACACTGACTTTTGCACCTGTTTGCATGGTGTTGGCGTGTTCTTGTAATGCGCGCTGAGCGGATTCAGAGGCATAGCTTTTGTTGTCAGCGTTGACGGAGGCCGATTGGTTGGACATGCGCCAGTGATAGAGAATATGCGGGATATGCAAAATATCCGCCGCATCATTCAGGCGCGCGGTACAACGCAACAGTAAATCATAGTCTTGGCTGCCATCAAAGCCCTCTCGAAATCCCCCCACTTGTTTGACCAGCTCATGACGATACACACCAAGGTGGGAGATGTAGTTCTGAGACCGAAGTAAATCGATAGACCAATCAGGTTTAAAGAAGGGCTCACAACGATGGCCATTCAAATCGAGTTTATCTTCGTCAGAGTAAATAATTTGAGCGTTCGGGTGTGCCTGTAATGCTTTAGCAACAGTCCATAGTGCATGGCTGGGTAAGGTGTCATCATGGTCAAGCAAAACGATGAAATCGCCCGATGCCAGTTCCAAAGCGGTGTTGCTGGCTTTCACGATGTGACCATTTTTTTCGCGAATCACAAAACGAATGCGTGAATCTTGGTTGGCATAATAAGTCAAAAGGTCAAGAATTGCTGGGTTTGTCGATGCATCGTCCGCAATGCACAATTCCCAATGTGGATACGATTGAGCAAGGACACTGTCTAAACACGCTCGCAATACAGGCAGGGGGGTGTTGTAAGTGGGTGTGACAATCGAAAAAAGAGGTTTTGATGCCCATTCTTTAATGCGTTGCTGTTGTTCGTATTGCGATGGAATGGAGGGTTGTTCGATCCGCTCGATCCACTCTTCATAACTGATCAATTCTTTGGGGCTGCGCTCAAAAATGGCATTGTAATCTTCCCACAAGTGGGTGTACACATCGTTTTTTTCTTGAGCGGAGAACAAGCGTTTGTAATAAAGGGGATGACGATTCAATAGCTTGGTTTTGATGCGTGCATGTGCAAAATATTGACCCACTCGAGTCAAACGAAATGTTCGCAATACAAACGCCCCATTTGTGGAGAGGGGCTCAAGGTGTAAATGAGCCAAGGCTGGGACGTGAATCAGGCGTTTTGCTGTTCGACTTGAACGGATGGGTAGGCTGTAAACCATCGATTCTGTGTTTGTGTTGACGAAGTCTAAATGAATTTTAGTGACGGATTTGGCGCAGGGTAAATCCACTGCGATTTCGAGCATATACCAACCCGCTTTTAACCGACTGGATAAGGACAGGTAGGGTACTTCACCAGAGGGTCGATGTGACTCTGGAGGTGAATGTGGGCTCTTTTCTGCTGGCATTACAGTGAGTTCTTTTGCACTGTATCGACCAAGATGATTAAGTAAGCGTCTCATCAAAGCAGTGCTGAATGATGCCGAAGAGTTGGATGGATGTCTTTAATCGAATGCATATTATTTGAGTGAAATCCATTGTTGAGTGGTGTGTATTATAAAATGTCCTATGAACCGATTTGACACCTTATGCTTCATTTTTTTCATCCAAGCGTTTGATGTAGTCGTCTATTTTTGCCTTAATAATTGTACCTGTTGGCCTTAATACCTGTGCTGCTTGAACCAAGGTCAATGCATCGTTGAGGTTGGAGGCCTCTCTTTTTGCTGCAGAGCCAACCAAAAGGGGAACAACACGAGGGTCATGTTCGGTCAAGGGGGGCACTGTATTGGTTTCTGGCTTTTTAATACTGTGGTCGGCTGGCGAAATGACCGTGCACATTTTTAACAATTCTTGCATGCAAATTAACAAATAATCAGGAATATGTGCAGATTGTTCCGTTATCGGTTTGTTCTCCTTGCGAAACACTTGAATGGTGTTTTTTCCTTGAAAGTAGACGGAGTTAAAGTGGTTGATTTGTTCTATGAATTTCGTTTCCATGTCGTCATAAAGGAACTGATCATAGAATATCTCGGTCTCGAGCTCGGGATGTTTGTAAATGAGCGCGTTGGAGATTTTTTCACAGAAAACAGCGGATGCATCTTTTCCAAATTGGCGAACATATTGTTCATTCATAAACCGAACCAGCTCACCTTCATTGATGCTAAGGGAGCGGTTGACTTTGGTTTTGGTCAAAGGTCGCATGTCACCATAAGGGATGCGAAGTACATCACAGAAAGGTTGAGCCACATTGAATTTGACTGAATCGTAGTGTATGAGTTGGATGTTGTCGAATGCATTTGCCCAGCGTTCAATCACTTGAAATTGTTGCAGGCTTTTTTGACTGAGTACATAGTCTCGGAATGAGCGAGCAAAAAGATTTCTCTTGATGAGTTGAAGGTATGAAGAATACATCATGTCATAAATGTCTCTGACATAAGCAATGATGATTGGCTGAACGTTTAGTTTTTGAAGTATTTGTTTGAATTCAATCAAGTTTTTTGGATCTAGCAATTGAAATGCTTCGGATGAAAGACAAAAATTTTGGCCGTGAGCAATCAATTCACTGAAGTATTCCAATCCCTTGCCTGATCGAATCGCATCCACCGCGCTGACACCGTTGCCCGATGTGATTGCATACTTATCCAGCTCTTTTACTGTGCTGGGGTAGTGAATATTTGCTTTTGCCAGTGACTTGATGTTTTGATGCAACCAAAGCTGAAGTGCCGATGATCCGGTTTTCCCGCATCCGATATGAATGTATATGTTTTTCATGGTAAAAATTTACTTTGTTATCAAATGCTGTGGTCAAAATTAACTTGTGGCGCTAAGCATCAGTTTTTGTTTTTTATTGTGGTGTTATGGGGCGGAAGCAATAAACTCAGGGTTTAAAATATTGTATTCCAATCCATAGCGCAAGTTCTGACCATTGAGATCCCAAACATTTCCTCCCGCTGTTTCCAAAACGCACTGTGCTGCAGCTGTATCCCACTGGCTGGTAGGACCGAAGCGTGGGTAAACGTCGGCTTGACCATCGGCGATGCGGCAGAATTTCAGCGAGCTGCCGAAAGGTGTGAAAGTGTACGCCTTATTGAGTTTGACCAGCCATGCTTCAAGTTTGTCTGCGCCATGTGATCGGCTACCGACGACACGCAAAGGTGTTTTCCCATCAATGGGTTGCACTTGCAATGTTGTTCTCAGTCCTGATTTGATTACCCATGCACCCAATCCACGTGCCGCATGAAATAGCTCATCTAATGCGGGAGCGTAGACCACGCCTGCAATCGAGATGCCGTTTTCAATCAGGGCGATGTTCACTGTAAATTCGCCATTTCGCTTCAAAAACTCTTTGGTCCCATCCAGTGGGTCGACAAGAAAGAAATGTTCGGCTGTGTGTTGTTGGTCCGAAACAGATTCTTCTGAAAGAATGAATACGTTTGGAAAATGCTGTTCAAGGCCTTGACGAATGACCGCATCGGCACGTAAGTCAGCTTCGGTTAAGGGTGAAGCATCTTCTTTATGAGAAACGCTAAAATCTTGGGCATAAACCGCCATGATTTCACGCCCTGCATCTAACGCGATCGAGCACAGGGTGTCCAGTTGTTCTTTGGTAATGTTCATAACGTTTATTAAGCACCTACAGTTAACCATAATTTAATGCCGATTGACATCAAAACGATGGCCAATAGGCTGCGTAACACAGCATGAGGTAAACGTGCAGACAGGCTGGCGCCGATGAGTACGGCTGGGATTGAGCCTAACAGCAAGTTTCCAAGAAGCGTGAAATTAACATCCCCCATAAACAAATGACCAATGCCTGCAAAAATAGCCAATGGAATGGCGTGCATCAGGTCAGTTGCAATGAGTTTGGGCGGTGTCATGCGTAAAGGGTACAAATATGACAAGAACACAACACCGAGGGTGCCCGCTCCAACAGAGGTTAATGATACCAGTATTCCCAACGTTGCCCCCGCCAACACTGTCATTGGGGTTTGTAGGGCTTTAAAATGAGAAGCATCGGTGATGCGTTTGCGTCGACCCAAGGCTTGCAAGGGTTTTTGCAGCAACAGGCTCAACGCAGTAGTCAAAACAGCGATAGAAATGGCGGTTTTGAGTAACTTGACAGATTCTGCATTGATGGGGTGATATTTCATCCAAACAATGGTCGCCACGGAAGCGGTGAGGCTGCCCAACCACAGGCGTTTGACGATTTGCCAATCAATGAGTTTGTGGCCATGATGGACCCGTGTTGCAAAAATTTTTGTGATGGCGGCAAACCATAAGTCTGTGCCAATCGCAGAAAGTGGTGCAACACCGAAAACCAAAAGCAACATGGGGGTCATTAATGCGCCACCCCCCACGCCTGTTAAGCCAACCAACAGCCCTGTGAGGGCTCCTGCGGCAATCAACATCAAATCCATTAGATCAATCCACTTAAAAGTTGCTCAATCGATTGATCTGGGCTTGTTGAAACCGTTTTCAAGTGGATTTCAGGCGCTTCTGGTGCTTCGTAGGGGCTGTCAATGCCTGTGAAATTTTTCAGTTCACCGCGACGTGCTTTGGCATACAGTCCCTTGACATCCCGTTGCTCGCATGTGTCAATGGGGGTGTCGACAAACACTTCAATAAACTCCCCTTTGGCGAACAGATCGCGCGCCATTCGACGTTCACTGCGGAACGGTGAGATGAAACTGACCAAGACGATTAAGCCCGCTTCGGTCATGAGTTTGGCCACTTCCGCAACACGGCGAATGTTTTCAACTCGATCTGCTTCAGTAAAACCAAGGTCTCGGTTCAAACCGTGTCGAACATTGTCACCATCCAGTACATAGGTGTGTTTGCCTTCGGCATGTAAACGCTTTTCAAATAAACTGGCCAAAGTTGATTTGCCTGAACCCGATAAGCCTGTGAACCAAAAGCATTGAGGGGTTTGGTGTTTGGTTAAAGCGCGTGCTTCTTTGTTGATGTCCAGTGCTTGCCAATGGATGTTTTTTGCCCGACGCAATGAGAATTCAATCATTCCAGCGCCCACGGTCTCAAAAGTCAGTTTGTCAATCAGGATGAAGCTGCCCAAGGTTCGGTTGAGGGCGTAGGGTTCAAATGCCAAAGGTGCGGCTGTTGAAATGTTGATGGTGGCAATTTCGTTCAGGCTGAGCGTTTTAACCGCCAAATGAGCGCCCGTGTTGACATCGTCGCGGAATTTGATGTCGGTCACTGTTGCGGTGACCTCTTTGCAGGCGAGCTTGAGTAAATATTGACGACCTGGTGCCATGGCGTGTTGGCTCATCCACAGCAGGCGGGCTTCAAATTGATCGGCCACCTCTGGAGGGGCATCGGCTGCGGACAGCACATCCCCACGGCTGATGCTGATTTCGTCTTCGAGGGTCAGCGTGATAGAGTCGCCTTTTTGAGCGCTCTCGACGGTGTTAAAGCCAGAATAAATGGCTTTAACATGTGACTTGACACCTGATGGCAGAACGCGTATCTCATCACCAACAGACAGCGTACCTTCTGCGATGCGTCCACAAAAGCCACGGAAATCAAGGTTGGGGCGGTTAACGGATTGAACAGGCATGCGAAACGCCCGTTGCGCTTGTTTGTCACTGACATCCACACTGTCCAAGTAGTCCATGAGGCTTGGGCCTGTGTACCACGACATGTGTTGGCTGGCCGATAGGACGTTGTCCCCTTCTAAACCCGATACGGGAATGGCTTTGATACTCAAAAAGCCAAAACCTTCAGTGAATTCGCTGTATGCTTTAACAACGGTGTTAAATGTGCTTTCATCGTAATCGACCAAATCCATCTTGTTGACTGCAAGGACGATGTGCTTGATGCCCATTAAGTTGGCAATGCGGCTGTGGCGGCGGGTTTGTGTCAAAATGCCTTTGCGCGCGTCAATTAAAATGACGGCCAAGTCGGCAGTGGATGCGCCTGTGGCCATGTTGCGCGTGTATTGCTCGTGACCAGGGGTGTCGGCGACAATGTAGCGGCGTTTGTCCGTTGCAAAAAAACGATAGGCCACGTCGATTGTGATGCCTTGCTCACGTTCGGCTTGCAAACCATCCACCAGCAAGGCCAAATCCATCTTTTCACCTTGGGTACCGTATTGGCGAGAGTCGTTTTCCAACGCTTGCAGTTGATCATCAAAAATATTTTTGCTTTCAAACAGTAAGCGGCCAATCAATGTGCTTTTGCCATCATCCACACTGCCGCAGGTGATGAAGCGGAGCGTGTCTTTGTTGCGTTGGCTGTCTAGGTACGTGGCGACCTCTTGAGCATTTAAGCTGTTCATTAAAAATACCCTTCTTGTTTTTTCTTTTCCATTGAGCCTGGTGTGTCCGAGTCGATAAGGCGGCCTTGACGTTCTGAGCTCCGCGATGTGAATGTTTCTGCGATAATGCCTTCCAATGTATTGGCATCGCTTTCAACGGCCGCCGTTAACGGCCAGCAGCCCAATGTGCGGAAGCGGACTTGACGCATTTCTGCGGTTTCACCTTCTGCAAATGGGAAACGTTCATCATCGACCATGATCCACTGCCCATCTCGTTTGACGACAGGACGCTGTGCCGCGAGATAGAGGGGCACAATCGGAATGTCCTCGGCATAGATGTATTGCCAAATGTCCAACTCTGTCCAGTTGCTGATGGGGAAAACACGAATGGATTCATCCGCTTGGATGTGGGTGTTGTACAGATTCCACAGTTCTGGTCGCTGTGCATCGGACTCCCAGCGGTGGCCTGGGGCGCGGAAAGAGAAAATGCGCTCTTTGGCGCGGCTTTTTTCCTCATCGCGCCGTGCACCGCCCAAAACAACATCAAAACCATTGGCATCCAAGGCCTGCTTCAGGGCTTGGGTTTTCATGACGTCGGTGTGGTAGTTGCTGCCGTGGGTAAAAGGACCGACCCCTTCAGCAACACCCAAAGGATTGGTGTGGGTGATGAGTTTCATGCCACTCTCGGCGACCATGCGATCACGATGTGCATACATTTCTTTGAATTTCCAGCCCGTGTCCACATGTAAAAGTGGGAACGGTGGCGGTGCTGGATAAAAGGCTTTGCGCGCCAGATGCAGCATCACGGATGAATCCTTACCGATGGAGTACATCATGACGGGGTTTTGAGCATTTGCGACCGCTTCGCGAATGATTTCTATGGATTCATCCTCAAGTAATTGCATAATTGTCCTTGATCTATGTGTTCAGTTGCTTGCCATTCTGTTTGTTATGCTGTTGATAACATGCGAGCATAGGTATAATCTGCATTGTTGACAATGCAAAGCTGGTGGATTTTAACATCACACATGTCATTAAGTGGAAAAAATGTGGGATTTACTGGGGTTTAATGCGTGGCTTTACACTTACAGGAGCAGGTTGCTGAAGAGGAAACGGCTTTGTTGGACGCAAAGCCCAAATAAAGTCAAATGCTTACGGGCATGTGTTTGAGCGGCCTGTCCAATTGAGAAGGTGGTTTTACGCTGCATTGTGTTGTTTTTTAATGTTGACGGCGCAATGCCTTTGTGCGATTGATTCAATCTTTTTATGGGGATACGGATGCAGTGTGCTGATAAAGACCATCATGTTTTTGGTGTGTTTTCTAGAGGAATTAAAAAAATTCCATTCTTATCCAATATGGTGTGTGCCCGTTTGGTCAATTTGAATGCCTTCTCCAAAGGGGCGGCTCTAACTGCTGTGGCGGGTTGGGGGTTGAGGCCCACAACCCTTCGTGCTAGACAATATGCACTTAAAAAAAATCTGCCATTTGTTGCATTAGAAGATGGTTTTTTGCGCTCTTTTGCAACAGGAGCCACGCATCCGCCACTGTCTGTGGTTGTAGATGAAAAAGGGATCTATTATGACGCGACCCATCCCTCCAGTTTAGAGGCGTTGCTGAACAGCAAAGGCGACTTTGATTGTGATGGCGGCATCATTCAGCATGCCCGAGAGTTCATTCGGCAATATCAATTGAGCAAATACAACCATGCGACGCCAGTGGATTTGGCAAAATATCGATTAAGCAGTGTGGGGCATAAAATTTTATTGGTGGATCAAACCTTTGGGGACATGAGCGTCCAATATGGTGCGGCGGATGCTTCAACATTTGAGTATATGCTTCGCGCTGCACGGTTGGAGCATCCCAATGCTCTGATTTATGTGAAAACCCACCCTGAAGTTTCAGCGGGAAGCAAACGAGGCTATTTAACCGAAGTTCAAGACGATGAGCGTACGGTTGTCATTCGTGAGGCAGTTAACCCATTGAGCCTCATCGAGCGCATGGATCATGTGTATGTGGTGACTTCCACCATGGGGTTTGAGGCTTTATTGATGGGGAAGCCTGTGACGGTGTTTGGTATGCCGTGGTACGCGGGTTGGGGCGTGACGAACGATCACCAGGTGTGTGCTCGGCGCACTCGACAACGTACTGTTGATGAATTATTCTATGCCGCGTATTTTTGTTACGCCCGCTATTTAAACCCGATTACCCGTCAGCAGGGTGATGTTTTTGATGCCATTCAGTGGTTGAGGAAGCAAAAAGAGATGTCGGAGCGATATGCTGGACGCATGATTTGTGTGGGCTTTCGGCGTTGGAAGGCTGCGAACATTAAACCCATGCTGTCACTGTTTTCAAATAAGGTGGCTTTTGTTAAAAATGCACAAGCCGCCGCCTTGTTGAAACCATCTGGTGAAGATTGCTTGGTGCATTGGGGACGTGATGCACCCACAGGGCTGGCCGATCTTTGTGCGTTAAATGGGGTGCGCTTACTTCGTATGGAGGACGGTTTTGTGCGCTCTGTTGGGCTGGGATCCGATTTGATTCGACCTCAATCTTTGGTGCTGGACGCCTCTGGCATTTATTTTGATCCAACCCAAGAGTCTGATTTAGAAAAAATATTGAATGACACTGTTTTTTCATTGGAACTGACATCAAGGGCAAAGCAAGTCAGGGCTTTTATTGTAGAAAAAGGCATCACCAAATACAATACTGAACTTCGTGGTTCGCCGCTTTGGGATGCCCGTGGGGCAAAAGTGATTCTGGTTCCTGGGCAGGTTGAGGACGATGCGTCTATTCGATATGGCTGCGAGCACGTAAAAACAAATTTGGCATTGTTGCAAGCAGCACGAGATGAAAATCCTGATGCATTTATTGTGTATAAACCTCATCCCGATGTCATGGCCAGCAATCGCAAAGGCAAAGTGAACATAGATGCCGCACGCCAATTGGCTGACCACATCGAAACCGAGTGGTCTGTCGTGAGCTGTATAGAGGCAGCAGATGATGTTTATACCATGACCTCATTGACAGGTTTTGATGCCTTACTCAGAGGCAAGCGGATCGTGGTTTTTGGAAGGCCCTTTTATGCAGGCTGGGGCTTGACAGAGGATAAAGCCCAAATTCCAAGGCGACGGCGAACATTGAATGTTGATGAGTTGGTGGCTGGGGCTTTACTTGAATACCCGTTCTATTGGGATTGGGATTTGAAAGGCTACACCAGTTGTGAGGCGGTGCTTCAACGGATTGTTGAGCAACGCGATGGAATGATGGGTGAAAAGCTTAAAGTGCATAAAATAGGCTATTTTCAAAGGCAGGTTCGGAAAGCAAAAATATTGAGCCAAGCATGGATAAACCGTGGTTCTAATTAGTGTATTATTGCGTAGACTTTTATTCAAACACGTGGGGTTAAGGCGATTATGAGAGCAACATTTAATAAAACATGGTTATGGCGTGTCGGTTTGTCAGCAGCTTTGCTGAATGTGGGAGCGGTGCATGCACAAGATGTTAGGGCGCTTCCCACTTCAGCTGATGTGGGTGGCGTATTGACGCAATCGCTCCAAAACCCAACGGATATGAATGCTCCTCCTCCTGAAGGTTCAACCGTGCATGCCGTTGGCGCATCCACTCAAAACCATCCAAAAATGGATGAGGCCAAATTAAATGTTGCACCAGCACCAGATT
This sequence comes from Ephemeroptericola cinctiostellae, assembly GCF_003339525.1. Classification (GTDB taxonomy): domain Bacteria; phylum Pseudomonadota; class Gammaproteobacteria; order Burkholderiales; family Burkholderiaceae; genus Hydromonas; species Hydromonas cinctiostellae. The sequence continues at coordinate 848,614 of NZ_CP031124.1, forward strand.
CAATGAAAAGCAGCCAAGCATATTCATGGAATGCCGCGGAAGAAGACTTAAAAAGCATCAAGTGGGAAGCCGCAGGCACTTTTGCTGGAATCACGGCCATTGGAGTTAAAAGTTGGAAATGGGGCAGCAGCTCTTTTCATTTTAATTCAGAGCATTGGTTTGGTAAGCAAACAGGCTCTGGTGGCACCGATAAATTGGGTCATGCGTTCACCAGCTACACTTTGACCAATGCATTCGCTGAACGTTTGCAAGCGCAGGGCAGAACGCCAGAGCGCGCTGCTTTAAGCGCGGCACTCTTGACTCAGGCTTTGATGCTGTATGTCGAAATCTTTGATGGTGTGTCTGGTGATCACGGTTTTTCAAAAGAAGATTTTGTGATGAATGCTTTGGGCACAGGGTTTGCCTACTTACGTCAAACTCACCCGCGAATTAAAGATCTAATTGATTATCGCATGGAGTATAAGCCTTCAGGTTACAAAGGATTTCGCCCTTTGTCTGATTATGAAGGGCAAAAATATTTAATCGCTTTAAAATTGTCTGGCGTAAAATCGTTGAAAGACACGCCTTTAAAATATGTTGAGCTGCAAGCTGGTTACTACACACGGGGCTTTAGTAAAGAAGCCAAAAAAGATGGTCAAGAGCGTAAACGTCACGGTTTTGTTGGCATTGGCGTTAACTTGTCACAACTGGTGTTTGGCTCGCCTGAGCCGCAAGACAATGGCTATGAAAAAGCAGGTCGATTCTTCTTCGAGCACATCCAACTGCCTTACACCGCAGTTCGAAAAAACAGCGATTTCTAAAAAAGTTTTAAGGAAAATAAAGATGTTTCACATGAAAAAAGCTTCTAAGCTGATGCTTGGGGTGTCTGTCATTTTTGCGATCACGGGCTGTTCAACTGTCTCGTCTTCAGGGCCAAAAAAATCAAATATTCTAAATTTGGCCAACCAAGACAACCCAAATCACACTCAAGTCGTGGATGTGAACGAGGCCATTGCCGATCAATTGCTGAGCTTTGAGAAGCACGCCTTGTTTTCTGAAACATGGGGTGGAGAGGCTTATTCTGGCGCGATAGGTGTTGGGGATTTGTTGCAAGTTTCAATTTGGGAGGCTCCACCCGCTGTTTTGTTGGGCGGATCGTTAGGTGCTTTGGGATCTGGGCACGCACAGACGGTCCAGCTGCCAGTACAAATGGTTGATAAAAGTGGTGCCATACAGGTTCCTTTTGCAGGCAGAATCAGCGTCAAGGGGAAATTGGCTTCTCAGGTGCAAGCTGACATCGTCCATCGTTTAAAAGACATGGCCAATCAGCCTCAGGTGCTGGTGAGCACTGTTCAAAATAACTCTGCCGCGGTGACGATCATTCGCGAAGGGAAAAGTGTCACCTTGCCGTTGACCCCCAGAGGAGAGCGTGTGCTGGATGCGGTGTCTGCCATAGGTGGTGTGCCATATGCTGCAGATAAAACAACATTGCAGTTGACCCGTGGCAAAACAGTCCGTTCATTGCCTTTGATTCAAATCACCCAAGACCCACGACAAAACATCGTTTTGCAAGCGGGTGATGTAATCACTTCGACTTTGCAGCCTTATAGCTTTACAGCGCTTGGGGCATCGGGCAAAGCAGGCGAGATTAACTTTGAGAGTCAGGGCATTTCCTTGGCGAAGGCGCTTGGGCGTGTGGGTGGCTTACAAGACAGTTTAGCGGATGCCAGTGGGGTTTTTGTATTTAGGTACGAAAATCCAGAGGTGTTAAATTTGGCTGAAAACACCCCTGCGACCAATGCCAATCACAAAATTCCTGTGGTGTATCGCATCAATTTAAAAGATGCCGATGCGATGTTTTATACGCAAAACTTTCCCATGCGAGATCGAGATGTATTGTTCGTCGCCAACGCCCCCATTACCGATTTACAAAAATTCTTGAAGGTCGTGTCAACGTTGACCTCACCAATATATGAAACCACCCGTGCAGTTAACTTAATTAATGCGACCGCAAATGCGTTGGCCAATGATTAAATAGCAGTTTGAGACTTTTTAAAACGCAAGAGAAAAAATATGACAAATCCATTGTTAGATGTACAAGTAAGCTCAAAGAAAAAAGAAAAGCAAATTACGAAGGGTTTAACGGGTTTTTTTAAAAAAACTTCAAAAAATAAATTGTTAATGGGCGTTGTTGTGGTGCCCACGCTATTGAGCGCGATTTATTTTGGAGTGTTTGCTTCCAATGTTTATGTATCGGAGTCCAGTTTTGTGATTCGAAGCCCCCGCACTCAAGGCTCTTTGTCGGGCTTAGGTGCCTTGCTTCAAGGTGCTGGTTTTTCTAGATCGCAGGATGATACCTTTACTGTGCAGGAATTCATGCGCTCACGAGATGCTTTGAGTAAGTTGAATGGAAACTTAAAGCTCAAAGAACATTTTTCATCATCAAGTATTGATTTTATCAATCGATTCAATGCATTAGGATTCGGTGGTCAAGCAGAAGATTTATATCGCTATTTTCAAGATAAATTTTCTATAGAAATGGACTCATCTTCATCGATTACAATCCTGAAGAGCAAGGCATTTTCACCTGAGATGGCACAAAACATCAATGAGAGTTTTTTAAGAGAGGCTGAAACGCTCATCAATCAATTGAATGATCGTGCGCGAAATGATTTGGTTGAGTTTTCTGAAAAAGATGTGAAAGAATCCGCGGCCAATGTCAAAAAGATCGCCGATCAATTGAATGGGTTTCGCATAAAAAATGGTGTTTTTGATTTGCAACAGCAAACCAAAGTGCAATTGCAACTGGTCTCGAAGCTACAAGACGAGTTGATTGCAATCAAAACACAAAAAGCCCAAGTCATGGCCGTGACCCCTAAAAACCCACAAATCCCTTCATTAAACGCGCGTGAAGCCTCGGTTCGAAAAGAAATAGCCATTGAATTAGGGGCCATTGCTGGGGTGGGTAACACATCGTTTTCAAATAAAGCTGCAGAGTTTGAGCGTTTAAGTTTGGAAAGTAAGATGGCGGAACAGCAATATGCGGCATCCTTGGCTTCAATGGAGTCCGCAAAAAATGAAATACAACGTAAACAGTTGTATTTAGAGCGCGTGGCTCAACCCAATTTGCCCGATATGGCGCGTGAGCCGCAGCGAATCCTGAATATTTTCACCACTTTTGTGTTGGGTTTAATCATTTATGGCATTTTGAGATTGCTGATTTCCAGTGTCAAAGAGCATCAGGATTGAGAGCCGTCATGACAGAAAATGTTCGCGGTTCATTCCACATTCAGACACGAGTCATCAGCGCATTGTTGATGCGAGAAATCATTACGCGCTACGGACGCAACAACATTGGCTTTTTATGGTTGTTTGTAGAGCCCTTATTGATCACCCTTGCAATCTTGGCAATATGGACTTTTAGTGGTGCTCACACTGTTTCTAAGCTGAATATTGTGGCGTTTATGCTCACGGGTTATCCGATGACGATGATGTGGCGAGATGCCGCAAATCGATCTTTAAATGCGATTGGTTCAAACATCAGCCTGTTATATCACCGTAATGTTCGGGTGTTGGATGTGTTCACTTCAAGGATATTGTTGGAGCTTGCAGGCAATACGGTGGCTTTTATTGGCTTGATGTTGGTGTTTATCTTTATTGGGATCATCCCCGCACCCGCCAATATCCTATATATGGTGTATGCATGGGTATTGGTTGCATGGTTTGGTAGCGCTTTGGGCTTGATTGTGGGGGTGTTGGCGGAGCGCATAGAGGTATTTGGCCAATTGTGGCGAGCATTTAGCATGGTCTTGATGCCAATTTCGGGTGCTTTTGTCTTTGTCGACTCTGTACCCTTTACCGTACAGAAAGTCCTACTGTGGATGCCGATGGTACATGGCACTGAAATGTTACGGCATGGCTATTTTGGCACTGTGGTGCGCACCCATGAAAACCCTTGGTTTCTTATTGTTGTGAATGTGGTGATGACTTTTGTGGGCTTGGTCATGGTGCAAAAGTACAGTCGAGGGGTGGAGCCATCATGATTGCATTGGAGCATGTAACTAAGGTGTATCACACTGGAAGTGGTCCTCGCACAGTGTTGAATGACATCAACTTTAGGCTGGAAAAAGGTCAAAAAATTGGTGTTCTTGGGCGAAATGGTGCGGGTAAATCAACCCTTATTCGTATTTTGAGTTCAGTTGAACCGCCGACCTCTGGTCGGGTCATTAAAGACATGAGGATTTCTTGGCCGTTGGCTTTTGGTGGTGGGTTTCAAGGCAGCTTAACGGGGATGGATAACATGCGTTTTATTTGCCGTGTGTATGGGGCAGATATGGAGTATGTACGTGATTTTGTTGAAGACTTTTCGGAGTTGGGTGGTTTTTTAAAAGAACCTTTGAAGCGGTATTCATCGGGTATGCGAGCCCGTCTGGCATTTGCTATATCCATGGCAATTGAGTTTGATTGCTTTTTGATCGACGAAGTGATTGCTGTTGGTGATTCAAGATTTACCGAAAAATGCCAATACGAGTTATTTGAAAAACGTAAAGATCGAGCGATGATTCTGGTGTCTCATAATGCCAACTTGGTGCGTAAGCATTGTGAGAATGCCTGTGTTTTGGAGGGAGGGATCATGCATCAATTTGAAAATATGGACACGGCATATAACTTCTATAATACAAGTCAAATGCACAAGTAATCATAAGGAAAACATGTTTTTGCAATGATCAAGGCTGCTCACATTTAATTTAGGGTCTTAGGAAGCAGAATTCAATAACGGCTCATCTCGCAGCATGTTAAGAAGCACTTTATACAAGTCGCTTTTGCGATGGTTAAACCTAAATTCAGTTTCCTTCAAATGCAGTAAAAATGTGTTTTTCGGAACGCCGTTAAACTGAACCAAACGACGTTTAGCATAGCTCCAGAATGATTCTATCCCATTCACATGATTAGAACCATTTACAAACTCATCGGCACCATGATTCACCCGGAAGTGTTTATCAAACCCGATGTCCACCAAGCCATTATAGCCGCGCCAACCATCGGTATGGATAACGCTGTTAATGTCTGCTTTCCCACGAATAATGGCTTGCAGGCTGGCTTTGGAAGCATCAGGCACAATCTCAGTGTAGATATTGCCATCACGTTTGAGTAAACCAAACACGATGGTTTTACCTGAAGCACCACGTCCGCGTTTACCTCGAACACGATGCGGACCAAAATATGATTCGTCGGCTTCCAACTCTCCTTTGAGTGGTGAGCCTTGGAGACAAACAATCACCAAACGACGACGAATCTTGAGGTAAATGGTGTTGATTGAACGAACGGATATGCCGCTTAACGCAGCACATTCCGTTGCCGTTAAATCAAGGGCAAAATACCGTAAAATTTGGCGAAACTTCGCTTCGCTAATTTTTGAATGTTTGAAGTACTTGTTTTTCATTTGGTCTCAAGAGCTTAGCGCATATTTTAATGCGTTTGCTTCCTAAGACCCTAATTTAATCACAATTAAATTAAATGTGAGCAGCCTTGACGTTTTTGGAAAACGGTTGTTTTTTTTGGCAATTTGAAAAGTGAGTTTTGACTTTTGCTGGCTTGTTCTGTGTATTTAAGACTGAAGTTTTTCAAGCATTTGGGTTGTTTTCATCAGCATGTCATGCGCCACAGCATCATATGCCCTCTGCAAAGCAAAGCCAAATGCGTATGCGTCTGCGCTGCCATGGCTTTTGAAAACCACGCCCCGCAAACCCAATAAAGCGGCGCCATTGTAGCGACGGTTATCGATTTTGTGGCGAAAGGCGTTGAGTGCAGGCATGGCCGTGGCCGATCCCGCTCTGCGCCACCATGATTGAGTCAGTTCATCCATCAGGCGTGTGCGAATCATTTTGCTCAGGCCTTCTGCTGTTTTGACCAACACGTTGCCGACAAAACCATCGCACACGACGACTTCAACCCCCCCCTCAAATATGGTGTCGGCCTCAATGTTGCCAACAAAATTGATGGGTGTTTTTTGTAGAAGGATGGAGGCTTGCTTGACAACTTCATTGCCTTTGATGTCTTCGTGGCCGATGTTGAGGAGCCCGATACGGGGATTGTCTGTGTGGGCGGTGTGTGTGGTCGCCGATACCAAAGCACTGCCCATGAGGGCAAATTGCTGTAAATGCTCTGCGCTGCAATCCACATTGGCACCCAAATCTAAAACAGTTGTGCCCGTATTGTCCATGTTGGGCATCACGGATGCAATGGCGGGGCGGTCAATGCCGTCCAATGTTTTAAGGACGAACCGTGCCACGGCCATGAGCGCGCCCGTATTTCCTGCCGAAACTGCCGCTTGAGCAGTACCTTCTTTGACTTGATTGATGGTCACGCGCATGGAGGAGTCTTTTTTGCGGCGCAAGGCAACCTCCAATGCGTCGTCCATGGTGACCAGCTCAGAGGCGTGTACGATGCGTATACGGGGGTGGTTCACCAAGTTGCCAGCATGCGTGTTGGCGCGTATTTTTGATTCGTCGCCAACCAGCAGCAGAATGGCGTTGGTGTGTGTGCCTAAAAATGCAGCGCAAGCGGGAAGGGTGACTGCGAGTCCCGTGTCTCCACCCATGACATCGACGGCCAGCGTGATGGTGTTGTGGGTGGGGGCTGACGTTGGGCTTGGGCTCATGTGAATCTACGGTAACTTTAAATACAATGACAAAAAGCTGGTATAAACCAGCTTGTTTGTCGTTTGAAAACGGTCATGTCACTCATGATGCAGGGCGACATTGAAACGAATGATTATTCGTCGTTTTTGGTTTTCATGACTTTTTTGCCACGGTAAAAACCGTTCGGGCTGATGTGGTGACGCAAGTGAGTTTCGCCTGTTACTGGCTCAACTGCGATTGCTGGACCTGTCAAAAAGTCGTGCGCGCGGTGCATACCGCGTTTTGATGCTGATTTTTTGTTCTGTTGAACTGCCATTTTGCTTCTCCTGATTGCGAATTGAGTATTTTAGACAAATTTAGTCGTTTTGCCAAGGTTTATTTATAATTGGTGGCGAGCGAGTGATTTGTTTGGCTCAATTTACGACACTTTTCTTAAAAACTGAGGCCGATGTTGACCTCAGTTTTACTTGGTTCGAAATTATACCTCAGCGTCAGCCAGTTGTTCAGCTTTTACTTTTTTACGCATGATTTTTGCTGCGGAGACCATGTGACTCAATGCGGCGCGTGTTTCTTCCCAGCCGCGTGTTTTTAAACCGCAGTCAGGATTGACCCAAAGTCGCTCAGCAGGGATGACTTCACAGGCGCGTTCGAGTAAAAAGGTCATGGCATCAACGGATGGGACGCGGGGCGAGTGGATGTCGTACACCCCAGGGCCGATGTCATTCGGGTAGTTGAAGTCGCCAAAGCCTTTGAGCAGTTTCATGTTTGAGCGCGAGGTTTCAATGGTGATGACGTCTGCATCCATGGCGGCGATGTTCGGTAAAATATCATTGAATTCTGAATAGCACATGTGCGTGTGGATTTGTGTGGTGTCAGCCACGCCCGCAGACGACAGGCGGAATGCACGCACGGCCCATTCGAGGTAAACCGCCCAGTCGCGGCGTTTGAGCGGCAGGCCTTCGCGCAATGCGGGCTCATCGATTTGAATGACCGTGATGCCTGCCGTTTCGAGGTCTTGCACTTCGTCGCGAATCGCTAACGCAAGTTGCAGTGCTGTCAATTCACGCGGTTGGTCGTCACGAACGAAAGACCATTGCAGCATGGTGATGGGGCCAGTGAGCATGCCTTTCATGGGTTTGTTGGTGAGCGATTGGGCATAGCGTGTGGTGTCCACGGTCATGGGTTCTGGGCGATAAATGTCGCCGTAGATGACGGGTGGTTTCACACAACGTGAGCCGTAACTTTGTACCCAGCCGTTGGCGGTGAACACGTAACCCCACAGGTGTTCGCCAAAAAATTCAACCATGTCATTGCGTTCAGCTTCGCCGTGAACGAGCACGTCGATGTCAAGTTTTTCTTGCTCTTCAACGGCGAGTTTGATGTGTTCGCGGATGCGTTCGAGGTAGTCGAGTGCGCCGATTTCACCCCGTTTGTGAGCTGCACGCAGTTGACGAATTTCCGTGGTTTGTGGAAATGAGCCGATGCTGGTGGTTGGGAACAATGGCAAATTCAAGTGCGCTTGTTGTTTTTTAATGCGTTGCGCAAAAGGTGTGACGCGAGTGCTCATGGCGGTGGTGACGCTGGCCAAACGGTTGCGCACAAAGTCGCTGGTGACGCGTTTTGAGTTGCGGCGCGCGTATTGTGCGGCATCAGATTGTGCGAGTTCACTTGTCACTGCGCCATTGCCTTCATTCAATGCACGGGTGATGACACCGATTTCAGTCACTTTTTCGGTGGCGAAAGCCAACCAGTTGCGAATTTCTGGATCGAGTTTGCTCTCAAATTCGAGCGATACGGGGGTATGCAACAATGAGCACGATGTCCCGACCCAAAGGCGGTCGCCTAAACTGGCTTTGGCGCTTTGCAGTTGGCCAATCAGGGCGCTGGCATCGGCGCGCCAAATGTTGCGACCATCGATGATGCCAATTGACAACACTTTGTCTGCTGGTAAGTGATCCACCCATGCGGCGATTTGCTGGGGCGCGCGTGCGCCATCGATGTGCACCCCTTGAACGGGTAGCTTATTGATGCGAGCAATGTGGGCAGACACATCTTCAAAATATGTGGTGAGCAATACTTTGCAGCCCACCGTGTTTAATTCACCATATACGGTGTCAAATGCATTGAGCCAAAAGCCAGGTAAGTCCAAGCTTAAAATGGGCTCGTCGATTTGCACCCAAGTGACTTGGCGTGCTTTGAATGCTTTCAAAATATCGGCATAAGCTTGAGTCAATGTGGGCAACAAATCAAGCTTGTTGAAGTTTTGACCGTGTATTTTGGCCAACCACAAATAGGTCAGTGGCCCGATGATGACGGGTTTGGCTTCGCCGCCCAAAGCGCGAACAGCATCAATATCGCTCAAAATGGCATCCACGTTGACTTTGAATTGAATGTCTTGGGCCAACTCTGGTACGAGGTAGTGGTAGTTGGTGTCAAACCATTTGGTCATTTCCATGGCGGGTTGCGCTGCGTTGCCGCGAGCCAAATCGAATGTCTGTGCCAGTGTGATGTGACTGGCATCAAAGCCAAAGCGCTTGGGAATGCAGCCAAGCATCAGACTTTGATTGAGCATTTGATCGTAAAATGCAAAGTCGCCGACAGTGACATGGGTCAAGTGTGCATCGATTTGGGTTTGCCAATTTTTTGTTTTAATGGTGTGGGCAACGTTTTGTAAGGCTGAGACGTCGCTGTCGCCGCGCCAGAATGATTCTAGGGCAAATTTCAATTCGCGCTGTGCGCCGATGCGTGGAAAGCCGAGGATGTGGCTGCTGATGGTCATGTTGTTCTCCTTAAATGTTGAGACCTGCAGTATGTCGCTTGTGTTGTCATTAGTAAAATGGTATATTTTCAAAAAAACATGAATTAAATTAATGTTTGAGTGTCGCGGGTCTTGGGGGGGCACGTTGTTGTGAGCCATTCTCTCGGTCTTTCGGTTTCAACTCAGATTTTTCATTCCATTCCTTTCCTTTCAATGAAGTGTTCGTCTAACGGGTCTAACCAAGGCGCTCTTCTATTTTTTAATGTAAAAATAATATGCTTGATATTCGCCATTTTCGTTCTCTCGTCGCCATTGCTGAATCAGGCAAAATCACAGATGCCGCCAAGCGTGTGTATTTAACCCAATCCGCGTTGTCACATCAAATCAAGGCGCTGGAGTCGCATTATGGGTTGGCTTTGTTTGAGCGAGGCCGAGGTGGTTTACGCTTCACCGCTGCGGGTGAGCGTTTGTTGGTGTTGTCACGTGATGTGTTGAGTCAAGTCAACACGGCAGAGCGGGACATCGCTCGCCTTAAAGCCGATACGCGCGGGCAGCTGCGCATCGTGTTGGAATGCCACACTTGCTTTGATTGGTTGATGCCCGTGATGGATGAGTTTCGCCGCCGCTGGCCTGAAGTGGAAGTCGACTTGGTGGCGGGTTTTCATGAGCTTCCGTTGTTGTTGATTGATGAAAATAAAGCCGAAATGGTGATTGGGTCATTGCCTGAGCGCCTTGAAGAAACCCGTCATCTGCACGTTGCCCCTTTGTTTGAATTTGAAATTTTGGCGTTGATTGCGAATGAGCATCCTTTGCGCAGCAAACGCATGGTTGCAGCAGAGGATTTTATCGATGAAACGCTCATTACCTACCCTGTGCCTGAGGAGCGGATTGATTTTATTCGTGAAATTTTAACGCCAGCAGGGGTTAAGCTGGAGCGGCGCACTGCGGAGCTGACGGTGGCGATTTTGCAATTGGTGGCCAGTCGGCGTGGGGTGGCGGCGTTGCCAAGTTGGGGCGTGAAAAATTACATCGACCATGATTATGTGTTGGGCAAGCGAATCGGCAAAAAAGGTTTGTGGAGTCAGTTATACGCCATGACGCCCAAACATTTGGCTGAAACGACGTATGTGCAAGATTTTGTGGGGATCATCCGCGATGTGTGTGCGGCGCAGCTGGAGGGGATTAAACTGTTGTGATGCAGGGGAATGGTAGGGATAGCAGGGGGTGAAAAATAAATTGTTTGCATCCGCATTGCTTGCTGGATGAACCAAAGAAAGAGGGGGGCAAACGATTGAATGCCCTTTTCTTGTTTTTCAATAAGGGGTTGGTGCGGATGAAAGATCAAGAACGGAAGTTTCTTTCGAAGGTTTTTCCTTTTCTTTGTCCGCCCCTGCTGGACAAGGGGCTGATATGGGCAGTATTAAGCCTATTTTAATTGCACAGGTAAACCAACCATAAACAGTGGCTGACCAATTGAGTGTTCTATGCCCACTGTTTTATTGTCTGTGTAAAAGAAAACAGCAAGCAGTGACCCGTCAATGGGTCTTTATGCTCACTGCCTTTAACATTTAAAATCAGCAACGATGGATCTGTGGACTTCACTTGCTCCGTTTATGACTTCAGTTTCGCCAATACCGCAAATGGCGATGGTTTTTCGCCTGCGGCGGTGGGCAATGTTTTTTCACAAACGTCATGCGTCACGGCTTGAGGCAGGCTCAAAATGACCTCGTCTTCCAGTAGATTGAGTAGGTCAAAGGATGTGCTGCCCACGATTTTTTCAGGTGACTCATCGCCTGCGAGGATGGCATTGATTTCATCTTCTTCGCTGTCCAGATCGGCTTCGTTGGCGACCAGATGCAAGGTGTTGTCGATGTCAATGGACTGGGTCACCTCTTCTAGACAACGTTGGCAGACCATGCTCAACTCACCCGTGATTTGAAGGTGCAATAACGGGTATTTTTTTTCATTCAAATGACCCGATATGGTGTAGTGCAGAGCACCTGTTGTTTGCGTGAGCTCGGGGCGCATGCGTGTTAAATCTGCGATGGGTAAATCGCCTGTTAATGTGACGGCGTTGTTGGCGAGGGCGAACACATCGCGCAGCATTGGGGCTTGGTTTTCTGTGGTCATCTTTTACTTTCTCTTGCATTGAAGGTGTTGCGCGCGAATGTGTGCGGCGCGGTGCTGTAAACTTTGCGATAATACCGCCTTTCGCGTCGGTATACAATGCGCAACTTTTTTATGTCCCCTTGTTTAAATTATTAGAATGAAAATCATGTCATCCAACAATCCACGCCTTATTTTAGGTTCATCATCCAAGTACCGACAAGAGTTGTTGTCACGTTTGCATTTGCCTTTCACTGTCGCCAGTCCAAACATTGATGAGGCACCATTGATTGGCGAAACGCCGCCTGAAACCGCCCTGCGTTTGTCCATTGAAAAAGCCCGTGCGATTGCACAACTGCACCCCGATGCCGTGATCATCGGGGCAGATCAAGTGGCGACTGTCAATGGTGTTCAGCTGGGTAAAGCTGGCAACCATGCCAACGCCCTTAAACAGCTGCAAATGATGCGAGGGCAAACGGTGTTGTTTCACAGTGCTTTGTGCGTATTTGATGCGCGCACGGGACAGCATGAGGCACGCAATGTCATCACCAAAGCGACCATGCGCAACTTGCCCGACGAACAGTTGTCGGCGTATTTGCACATTGAACAGCCTTACGATTGCGCGGGCAGTGCGAAAGTGGAGGCTTTGGGCATCACTTTGTTAGAAAAAGTGGAATCGGATGATCCAACCGCTTTAATTGGTTTGCCTTTGATCGCGTTGACCGACATGTTGCGTGCCATTGGCATCACTTTTTACTCGACACAGGCATAAATCATGGCTTCTCTCACGTATGGTACGTTGTACCTGATTCCCAATACCTTGGGTTCACATGACACTTTGGCGGCCGTATTGCCCGCAGAGGTGCAAGCCATCGCGGCGCGTTGCACACATTTTGTGGTGGAAAATCCTAAAGTTGCACGTAATTTTTTGAAAGCCGTTGGCATCACGACACCGTTGCAAGAGGTGTCGATGGGTGAACTCAATGTCAATACGCCTGATGCCGACATCAAGCAGCTGCTCACGCCCCTGCTGGCTGGGCATGATGTGGGCTTGGTGTCGGATGCGGGTTGTCCCGCTGTCGCCGATCCCGGGGCGCGATTGGTCGCAGCAGCACATGCCGTTGGCATCGCCGTACAGCCATTGGTGGGGCCTTCATCCATACTGCTGGCTTTGATGGGCAGTGGTTTGAATGGGCAAAAATTTGCTTTTCATGGGTATCTGCCCATTGATGCGGTACAACGTCAAGCCGAATTAAAAAAATTGGAGTCCGAGTCACGCGCCTCTCAGCAAACGCAAATGTTCATTGAGACGCCGTACCGCAACATGCAGTTGCTTGAGGCACTGTGCAAGACGCTTCATCCGCAGACTCAATTGTGCGTGGGCGCAGATTTGACTTTGCCAACACAGTATATTTTGACACTGAGTGTGGCTGAGTGGCAAAAATGCAACAAAAACAAGACATGGCCTGATTTGCATAAACGCCCAACGCTGTTCCTGTTCTTGGCCTGAGGAACAAGGCGTCATTGGCGATGGCTGCGTTGGCCGATCCACCGTTAAATTAAATGGGTGACAGATAAATTAAAATAATTTAGCACGAACGTGCGTTTGTGCTATTATTTGTTCCGTTGTGTGGCGGTTTAGTCGAGGTCGAGTGCAAGCTCCCTTGGTTGACTAAAACATTTCATCTCCCTCTTTCGCACCAGTGCTTACTGGTGCGTTTTTTTTGGAAGGCTGTGATGTTGTTTAGGGGGCTGGAACATAGGGAATGGCTTCTTTATCATGCGCCATCCAATTGTTGACATAACGTGTGACCACATCGGGCGCATTGCGAATCATCAACAGGTTTTCCGCATTTTTTTTGGCCGCGGTGTAGGTGAAATTGTATGAGCCTGTTAACAAAACCGCAGAGGGTAAGCCCGCATCGATGACGATGACTTTGTTGTGGGCGTTTTCATAGCGGTTTTCAAGTTTAACGTTGATGCCTGCATGGGATAAAGCGTTGGCGTCAGAGCCAGACGCTTGTTGTGTGCGGACGGCATCAAGTAAAACACGCACATCAACTTTACGCTGATGGGCGGCCATCAGGGCGTGGGTGATGCTGTCATCGGTGAGTAAATAAGCTTGTACCAAAATTTGCTTTTTCGCGGCATTGAGGGCGCTGACAATTTCACCCTGAACATCATCGTTTGGGCTGAACAACACTTTGATTTGCGCCGCACTGTTGGCTTTACTGGATGCCGTTGTTTGTGTGGTGAGACTGGGCGATTTGGCCAATGCATCCCATGCCATCACGTACGCACCCATAGCATAGCCGACCGCTATCAAGGTCAAGCACGTCAGAGTGCGTCGCAACAACATATCAAGAAACCCGTTTCATGCAGGCAGCGAAAAAGCCATCTGTGCCATGTAAATGGGGCAACAGTTGCAGCATGCCAGCAGGTGCCGCGCCTTCAGGCAATGTGATGTTTTGCACAGCCAGTGCTTCAGTGACGTCGACCAAGGCGTAGTTTGGATTCTCAGCTAAAAAAGCATTGACCACATTTTGATTTTCAATTGGCAATACGCTGCACGTGGCGTACACCACCGTACCGCCGACTTTGACCAGTTTGGCTGCACTGTTTAAAATGTTGGCTTGAATGCCCGACAAACGGGTGACGCTGTCCACACCGTGACGCCATTTTAAATCTGGATTGCGACGCAATGTGCCCAAGCCGCTGCATGGTGCATCGATGAACACACGGTCAAGCTTGCCGTATAAACGCTTCACACGGGCATCGGTTTCGGTGTCAATGGCGACTGCTTGCACATTGGATAAGCCGCTGCGAGCCAAGCGTGGTTTGAGTTTGGCCAAACGGTGTGCAGCGGTGTCAAAAGCGTACAAGCGACCTGTGTTGCGCATCATGGCACCAATGGCCAGTGTTTTTCCACCTGCGCCAGCACAAAAATCGGCGACCATTTCACCGCGTTTTGCACCCAGCAAGTGGGTCAACAGTTGACTGCCTTCATCTTGCACTTCAATCGCACCGCTGGTGAAAATATCGGTTTTTTGTAACGCGGGTTTGCCTTTTAAACGCAAGCCGAGTGGGGCGAGTGCACAGGTTTCGCTGTCAAATGCGGCGTTTTTCAATGCCACCTGCACCGCTTCACGCGACGATTTAATCGTATTGACACGAATGTCCAATGGTGCGGCGGTGTTGAGGGCTTCGGCCAATGCCAATGCATCGGTTTCGCCATAAGCTTGCGTGAGCTGAGCAAACCACTCATCAGTCAAATTGCTGCGCACGGCAGCAGGTAAGGTGCGGGTGTCCACGGTTGAAACTTGTGAAATCCACGACCATTCGTCTTCGGCAATCGCTGCTTGTAAGCCCGCCTCAGTCGTACAACCGCGCGCACCAAGCAGTACCAAGCGGCGTTCGAGCGTGCCGCCACCGCTTTGTGCCAAATGAGAGAAGACTCGCTTTTGGCGCAACACTGCAAACACTGTTTCGGCCACCACATGGCGGTCACGCGGCCCCAATTCGCGATGCTCACGTAAATAGCGTGACACCAATTTATCGGCGGCCACATCAAATTTCAAGACGTCAAGCAACAAGCACTGGGCATTCCACAAGCATTGAGCCAAGCGATCACCTTGCGGGCTGACCGCTTCGATGCGCACAACCGTGGGCGATAAGCCCGCTTGTGCACGTGTTGTGCGTGTTTTTTTGGAGGGTGTATCAGTGTTGCTTATGCCCACATTGACACCTGCTGCACGTAAAGCCGCTTGGCGCGCGGCCAAAGCCGCCGTGCTCACCGCGACGCCATCGGCACGAATGTGTACGCCACCCGCTGCCACACGTTCTTGTGCTGATTTGTTGGCCAATTCTTGTTCTAAACGTTCTTTTTTACTGGGCTTCTTGCTGTAGCTTTTTTTCTTGGCTGATTTAATGTCGTCGTTCATGCTGCTTCTTTCTGTGGTGCACGCCACGAGGGTGGGGTGCGGATGTGTGTTGCTAATAAAAAATGCGGAAAAAGTAAATTCAGGCTTTTTCCGTTTTTTAATTCTAATTCATTCTAAAGTTGTTAAGCGAAGTTGCTCATGTGGGCTTGAGTGGCAACATCATGCACTGTGATGCCTGCATCGTCCCATTCCAGTTGTCCTTTGATCCACCAATCCAGCACTTGTGGGTAAATCACGTGCTCTGTTGTCAATACGCGCGTGCCCAATGTGTCTTCTGTGTCATTGGCAAGTACGGGCACTGCCGATTGCAGCACAATCGGACCATGGTCAAGCTCTGCGGTGACCCCATGCACCGTTGCACCATGGATTTTGACACCTGCTTCGAGGGCCGCCGCATGGGTATGTAAACCTTTAAAGTTCGGTAAAATCGAAGGGTGGATGTTGAACATGCGGCGCGCATAATGTGTCGTCAACTCTGCGGTCAAAATGCGCATAAAGCCTGCTAAAAAAACCACATCAGGATCAAATGCATCAATGATCTGTTGCAATTGTGCATCAAATGCAGCGCGACTTTCAAAATCGCGGTGATTGATGACTCGGGTTTCAATGCCTTGTTCGCGCGCAAATGCCAAGCCGCCTGCATCGGCCTTGTTGCTGATGACCGCCGCTACGCGGGCAATGCCTTGCGCCTCCCAGTTGTTTTTTTGCACATGTTGAACCAAAGCGCGCATGTTGCTGCCGCCGCCTGAAATCAAAATGACAATGTTTTTCATGCTTTTCACTTAAATGACCCTAAAATACGCTTGAGGATGTGTGGAATAAGTTCGTCTTATTCAAACAAATTGATGAAATACTTGAGGGACTTAAAAAATCATATTCTCAACCATTTGATTTGCTTGGTTTTTATCAATATATTGTCCCTGATGAAAACCCAGACTTAAGGGGCGGGAAAAGTATGTTTTACTTTTTCTCGATGTCCTTAATTTGGTGCATTTAATCTTAAAGTGACATTGTAACAAGAAAGTGCATGCTTTAGCCCAAAACCGCACGGCTTGCCTGCATGCGAAAGTGTTGGAAAGAGGTCAAAAAAGATATATAGTTATTGCGTTGCAGCATCGAAAGTGTGGTGGTTTTGCATAAAAGCCACACAATCTGCACACAAATAGCTTTATTTTCCAACAGGCTCATGGTTAAATGGAACGGTCGTTCACTTAGTTGCATGCGTATAATTACAAGCATGTAATTGTTGGTTGTTGTCTGGCTTTCAGTGTGAATTCGAAATCAACCATTTAATTTAATTTTAACAACCTGAAATCAGGAGACATGTCATGAAAAAAACCCTTATCGCCCTTGGGCTTATGAGCGCATTTGGTGCCGTACACGCAGAGTCAAGTGTCACTTTATATGGCAACATCAACGTCGCCGTAACGAAAAAAGGCAGTGCTGGTGTGACACTCAAAGGGCAAGAGTACCGTTATGCCAGTCACATTGGCTTTACAGGCAAAGAGGATTTGGGCAGTGGCTATGCCGCCATTTTTAAGTTAGAGGCTGAGCTGGAGCCCGATACAGGCTCGGGTGTATACGGTGCAGATAAAAAACAGTTTGGTTTTAACCGCCATTCGTATGTGGGCTTGGTGACGCCGTATGGTGCCTTTCGTTTTGGTCGTTCAACCACACCTTTTGTGAACATGTGGATTGGTGGTAATTTTGGTGAAGGCCGTGGTATCGGTGAATTCACTGCGGGTTTGGCGGGTACGGGCTTGCGCACCACGCAGCCTGAAGTGGGTGCGCGTTGGAACAATGCCATGTTCTATGATGTCAAAAAAGGTGGTTTTGCTGCAGGCTTGGCCGTGACCACCAAAGGCTCGCAGTCCCTCGTTCCGACTCGATTGGCGACTTTGTATGCAGCAGATGGTGTTACACCGCTTGCACCTGCAACATCGTCCGTTGATAATGAGGGTGTGTCAGGCACGAAACCTGCATATGGTGCTTATGCTCGCTATGAAGCCAAGTCAGGGATGTGGGGCTACAAAGTTGGTGCCGCTTATCAGGTTGACAACGGCAGCAGCTATGCCGCTTCTTCAAACAGCAAAAATGCGCCTGCTGAAAGTAAAAATGCATGGTTGGTGGGTACTGGTTTGAGCTACGGTTCCGCCACATTGAGTGCCGCTTATGCGCAGTCAAAAATTGATAACACGGACTTGTCTGTTGCTGCAGGTGCACGCTTACGCACTGGTAAGAGTAAAACCTTGTTTGTCAGCTTGGGCTATGATGTGACGCCAAGTGATCATGTGTATGCATCGTATGGTCGTTACAAACGTCATAATGTTTACCAGTTTGCGACAGGTTTGGTTGGCGAGGGTGATATTGCAGGGTCGCAATACAGCGTGGGTTACGAGCATCGTTTGAGCAAACGCACAGTCATTTATGCCAATGTCCGTAAAGTGGCAAACATCACCAATTCTTGTTCTGCAACAGTGGGAACAACGCCTGTTCCTGCAACATCACCTTACTACAGAGGATGTGGTGTAGCAATTGCCACAGTTAACTCTGTATTGGATACAGAAAAAGGTTGGTCATATGATCTTGGCATTTCTCATAAGTTTTAATGTCCTAATGCCTTGACTTCAGTCATAAAAAAATCGCGCTGTGAATTCAGCGCGATTTTTTATTGTGAAAGTGCAAAAATAAGAGCGGGGTGCAATAGCGATCACAAAAGCCCTGTGTAATCAAGGTACTTGCGAAAATTGATGCTGTAATATAGCTTTAAGCCCAAGATGAAACCTGCGAGCATCAAGGTGATCAAGTTGGCTCCAATGATGGGCCAGTCCCGTGTCAGCATGCCATAAACCAACCACATGGCCACACCCACGGTAAAAATGGTGTACATCCCCAGTGAAATCGACTCAACGGAGCGCGTTTTCCACGTCATGTAGGCTTGCGGTACAAACGCCAGTGTGGTCATGACGGCAGCGACATAACCTATCCATGTCGATGGCGACAATTGGCTGAGGGTGCTGGTGAGGTTCATGGGGTTTCTTTCATGGGTGTGTTCAATGAGGTCTGTCCATATGATAGCACAATGAATAATATTTATATTGCACTGCAGCATAAATGCTGTAATTTGTGTGAATTTACAACAAGTTTTAGTATTCTGTCTGTACGCCCCGTTTTTTCGATCCAGTGATAAAATGCGTTTAATTTCATATTGAGCTGTTGTTGACTGATGATGCTTGATAATGATTGATGATGAGATTGAAAACCAATGAATACGAAAATAAATTTAAAAAAGAGTTGATATGTTAGAACTGACACACACCCTGCCCGTCAACCGCGTGAATCACCCTGAGCTGACCCTTGAGCAGTTGTGGTCGGGTTTGATGTTGCGCGTTATTGAGCCCACCCTGTTTACAGTGGGTTTGGATCGAGCGGATATTTTGACGCAAACGAACGAGGGGTGTCGGCGCGCGTTGCATTTTGGCGAACATGTGGTGCATGACACGGTGACGCTGGTGAAGCACCACCGCATTGAGTTTGTTACTGATCCAACCGATAACGCGCCTTCGGGTCGATTGTTAATTGAGGTGGAGGGCGAGGTGGGGGATGCGTTGAAGCTGACGTTTTCATATGCGACCGAATTCCCTGAGGCGAGCAATGACGAGGAACGTGGTTTGTTGGAGATGATCAAGTCAGCGTATATGGCGGCGGATGAGGATACGATTCGCATCATTCGTGAGCATGCATTGATGGTTCGTCATTGACATGTGTTAAGAAAGTTAAGGCCATCATGGAAAAGTAAGCACCTTCTTTTCCCCTGTTTTAAGTTGAATATTCCATCAGGCCGCCCAACAGGAGTTAAGCAAAATCTAAAGAGGGGGGCGCACCGTTGTTCGTCCTTTGCCCTTTTGTCAAAGTGTTTAAAAAGCCTGTTGTCTGTTTAATAATTTATGCAAAAGCCCATTCCAAGCCATTCCGTTGTTGCTGAATGCAAAGTCAATTTACAAAGTAAATCCCCTGCTCGGTGACTTATCGAAGCATGTGGTTGTTTAGTGTTTTGAGCGGAGCCCGTCAAATTAAGGAAAGCCAAGGCGAATCTAAACATCAGCGTCTGATTGTGTGCAAGCTTCATTACATGATGCATCGGTCAGCATTGTTTTTTATTTTGGCGCCCAGTTAAACACCGATTGCCAGAAGTCACAAATATAATCTGCTTCGATCGGTTGACCGCCTAAAAAACACCATGCATGTTGAAGGGCTTCCAGCCCATGCAGGGCATTCAGTGCGGGGGCTTGATCGCGCTTGCTGAGTTTGTCGCCATCGGGGTTGAGCAGCAAAGGGATGTGGTTGTAATGGGGGGGCGGTATGTTGAGTGCCCGTTGCAAGGCAATTTGTCGAGCAGTGGAGTCGAGCAAGTCTTCGCCGCGTACGATGTGGGTCACGCCTTGAGCCGCGTCATCGACGACCACTGCGAGTTGGTAGGTCCAATCACCATCCTCTGGGGTGTGCTGAGGGGCGCCTTGAGGGAGGCTGGCGCGTTTGAGCGCGAAATCCCCGACACTGTGTTCAAGGTTGTCGACGTGCATAATGCCATTTTCATCTTGCCAAATGAGTGGTTCATCGTGCACGCGAAATCGCCATGAGCGAATCGGTGCGTGGGTGTTGATGCCTTTTCGGCATGTGCCAGCGTAGGCTGGCGTTTGGGCGTTGCGTGCATCCATGCGGGTGCGTGAATCGGCGATGTCACGCCGTGTGCAGGTGCAGGGGTAGGTGTGTCGATGGTTGCTCAACATGTCAAAGGCCGCTTGATAGGCATCATGCCGTTGGCTTTGCCACATCACGTTGGCATCAAATTCAAATCCAAGTTCGCGCAACACTGTCAGTTGTGCTTCGCCGTACGCAGCGGTGCAGCGTGATTGATCCACATCCTCCATGCGCACCAACCACTCGCCGCCATGCCAGTGTGCGTGGATGTAGGAGGCCAGTGCCGCGATCAAAGAGCCTTGGTGCAACAAGCCAGAAGGTGAGGGGGCGAATCGGCCCTTGTAAGGCGGGCGGTTTGGTGTCGACTTGAAACGTTTAGCAGCCAGCCATGCGCATGCCAGCCAACTGTCGGGGCGCAGTGGCTGGGGTAAATGTGGATGGTTGATTGATTTGTGCATGGGGTGGGCTGGGTTTTAGTACAATGACGCATTATTTTAAACCAATCGAAAAAAGCGAACTTTGACTTTTTCGAAAGAAAAGCACACATGCCCCAGCCGTCTTTTGTCCACCTCCGTTTGCACTCCGAGTTTTCAGTCCAAGATGGCATCACGCGCATCAAAGATGCGGTTAAGCTTGCTGCTGCCGATCAGCAAGGTGCGCTTGCGCTGACCGATTTGGGCAACACCTTTGGTCTGATTAAATTTTATAAAGCGGCACAAGGCGCGGGTGTCAAGCCCATCATGGGGGCGGATATTTGGTTGACCAATGTGGATGACTTGGCGCAGCCGTACCGCATGTTGTTGCTGGTCAAGAATCGTGCGGGTTATTTGCGCTTGTGCGATTTACTCAGCCAAGCCTACTTGCAATCCGATCGTTTGACGCATGGGCAAATCCATCCCGATTGGTTGACCCAGCATCCAGAGCTCAATGTGGGTTTGATTGCATTGTCGGGGGCGCATGGGGGCGATGTGGGGCAAGCTTTGCTTAAAGGCAATGTGCCACAAGCGATTGAGCGCGTCAGCCAATGGCGCACTGCTTTTAATCACCAGTATTACATTGAAGTGCAGCGCCTCGACACCAATGACTCCACCCAACATACCCTGCTTGCGGCTGAGTTGGCGACGGTCACGCACACGCCTTTGGTGGCGACCCATGCGGTGCAGTTCCTTAAGCCCGAAGACCACCGTGCGCATGAGGCGCGCGTGTGCATCTCACAAGGTGAAATTCTGTCTAATCCACGCCGCCAAGCAGCGTTTTCACCGTGTCAATATTTAATGACGCAGGCGGAGATGGTGGAGCGGTTTGCCGATTTACCGAGCGCGGTGGCGAACAGCATTGCGATTGCCAAGCAATGCAACCTCTTGTTGGATTTGGGTAAGCCGCAGCTGCCCGATTTCCCAACGCCGAATGGCGAAACGATTGACGATTACACCCGTATTTTATCGCATGAAGGCCTGAATGAACGGCTCATCAAGTTGTATCCCGATGAGGATAAACGCGCTGAAGTGCGGCAAAAATATGTTGAGCGTTTGGACATTGAGCTCAACACCATCATTCAAATGGGCTTCCCTGGTTATTTCTTGATTGTGGCGGATTTCATCACGTGGGCGAAAGAAAATGATGTGCCCGTGGGGCCGGGACGGGGTTCGGGTGCGGGTTCGTTGGTGGCGTATGCATTAAAAATCACCGATTTGGATCCACTGGCTTATGACTTGCTGTTTGAACGGTTTTTGAATCCAGAGCGGGTGTCCATGCCCGACTTTGACATTGATTTTTGTCAAGATGGCCGCGATTCGGTAATTCAATACGTGAAGGATAAATACGGTCACGACGCTGTGTCGCAGATCGCCACATTTGGTAC
This sequence comes from Ephemeroptericola cinctiostellae, assembly GCF_003339525.1. Classification (GTDB taxonomy): domain Bacteria; phylum Pseudomonadota; class Gammaproteobacteria; order Burkholderiales; family Burkholderiaceae; genus Hydromonas; species Hydromonas cinctiostellae. The sequence continues at coordinate 870,601 of NZ_CP031124.1, forward strand.
GCTCGGTGCGAAGGCGGTGGTGCGTGACGTGGGGCGTGTGCTGGACATGCCGTACAACTATTGCGACAGCTTGTCGAAATTGATCCCACACGACCCAACCGATCCGTGGACCTTGGAACGCACACTCAAGGACGAACCTGCTTTTAAAGAACGTTTTGAAACTGAAGAAGAGGCGCAAGAGATCATCGCGCTGTCGCAACCACTCGAAGGTTTAACGCGCAACATTGGTATGCATGCGGGTGGCGTGTTGATTGCACCCGGTAAACTCACTGATTTTTGTCCCATTTATTGCGCGGCAGGCACCAATTCGGTGGTCAGTCAGTACGATAAAAATGACGTGGAAGCGGTTGGTCTGGTTAAGTTTGACTTTTTGGGCTTGCGCAACTTGACCATTTTAAAATTGGCGGTGAAATACCTCAAAATGCTGCACCCGGATATGGCACATTTTGTACTGGAAGATTTGCCGCTGGACGACCCCAAAGTGTTTCAAATTTTCACGGATGGCAACACCACGGCGGTGTTTCAATCGGAGTCGCGCGGTGCGAAAGATTTGGAGAAAAAGCTCAAGCCAGACAGCTTTGAGGACATCATTGCCCTGATGGCATTGAATCGACCCGGGCCGCTGGGTTCGGGCATGGTGGATGACTTCATCCAGCGCAAAAACGAACAGAAAAAAATTGGTCGCGGTAAAGATGAGTGGTATTTTCACCCTGATTTGAAAGGCACATTGCAATCGACCTTCGGTGTGATGGTGTACCAAGAGCAGGTGATGTTGGTTGCGCAGTTGTTGGGCGGCTACTCGCTGGGTGGTGCGGATTTGCTGCGACGCGCGATGGGTAAAAAAGATGCGGCAGAAATGGCGCGTCAACGCGATGTGTTTGCCAAAGGTGCCGAAGTGCATGGGGTTAAGGTTGAAGTGGCGACCGAGCTGTTCAACCTGATGGAAAAATTTGCGGATTATGGTTTTAATAAATCCCACTCTGCGGCGTATGCCTTGATCGCTTATCAGACCGCGTGGTTCAAAGCGTATTATCCAGCGGAATTCATGGCCGCCACCATGTCATCGGATATGGATGACACCGATAAAATGCAGGTCTTTTACGAAGACAGCGTCGGCTTGAACCGCCTCATCATCCTACCGCCTGACATCAATCAATCTTTTTATGCGTTCATGCCGACCGATGCACGTCACATCCGCTATGGTTTGGGCGCGATCAAAGGCGCAGGACAGGCGGCGATTGAAGCCATCGTGGCGGAGCGTCAAGCCAATGGTGCTTTTGCCAGTTTCTTTGATTTTTGTTTGCGGGTGGAAAAACAGTTTATCAATCGCCGTACGCTGGAGGCTTTGATTAAAGCAGGGGCTTTTGACAGCCTGCACGACAACCGCGCCAGCGTCTTGGCCAGCTTGGAGCACGCGATTGAAGCGGCGTTGCACACCGAGCAAAACAAACACCAAAACAGCTTGTTTGATGACACGCAAACCTTTGATGAGCAATGGCAAGAACAATTGGCACAAGTGCCCGCATGGACTTTGCGTGAAAAATTATCCAATGAGAAAAATGCGCTCGGTTTCTATGTCAGTGGCCATTTGTTTGATGAGTGCGCCGCTGAAGTCAATCAAGTGGTTAAACTGCGTTTAAAAGATGTGTCGCCGCAGCGCGAAACGGTGCTGATTGCAGGCATCATCGTCGCAGTGCGCACCATGTTCACCAAGCGCGGCAAAATGATGTTTGTCACCTTGGATGACAAAACCGATCGGCTTGAAGTGTCGGTGTTCAATGAGGTGTTCGAGCGTTATTCATCATTGCTCAAAGAGGATCACCTCGTGATGATGCAAGTGAAGGTCTCGAAAGACGATTACAGCGGGGGTGTGCGCATTGTTGCTGATCGTGTGATGGATTTGGCACGGGCACGCGCATCGCAAGCCAGTCAATTGATCATTCACCTTGACATGCGTGACCACGTGCTGGATGTGACAGGGTTTAAAGCCTTATTGCGCCAGCAGGTTGATGAAGAGGGGTTGGGTGTGACCGTTCACGCCCAAATCAAAGGCGCATGCGCAGACATTAAGCTGGGCATGGATTGGCGGGTCGTGCCAAGCGATGATTTGCTCGCAAGTTTGCGTCGATTGCCTGCGGTGAGTTTAGTTGAAATGGTTTGAGCGGGTGGGTGAAAGAAAACCTCTTTTTATATGTTTTAAAATGGTTTTTTTGTCAGAAAGCCTTGTCAAAAAAATACAAAAAAATAAATAAATTTAAAGGTTTGAAAGCGCATTGCTTTTAGAATTTCCCTGTTTTTAGTCAAATGTTGATTTGAATGTGCGTGAATGTCATTTGGAACACATCACATGACCGCTGTACTTTACAAAGTGAATATCATGTTTAAATCGTTGTTGAAGTTTTTTAGTGCAGAAGACAATAAGAATTTTGCACGCTTGTTGAGTTACGCCACGCAACATAAGATGCGTTTGGTGTATGCCATGCTGGCGACCGTCGGCGTTGCAGGCAGTGAGGCGTTGTTGGCGATGTTCATGCAGCCTTTGATTGACGTGGGTTTTAGCAGCAGCACTACAAAAATCAGTTCAAGTGCGGCGGGTGCGTTCACCCATTTGTCGCAGTCGGTTTGGCTGTCGCCCAATAAAGTGTGGCTTGTGCCTGCATTGTTGGTGTTGATGTTTGTCGTGCGCGGCGCGTGCCGCTTCATCAGTGGTTATCAATTGTCATGGGTGGCCGCGCAGGTGTTGTCCGAGTTGCGCTCAAAAATGTTTGGCAACATGCTGTTGCTGCCTTCGCGTTATCAGCAACAGCATCCCGGTGCGCACGTCATCAGCAAGTTTCTGTTGGATGCCAACAATGCCATGAGTTTGGCGAGTGATGTGTTCATCGTGTTGACGCGCGACAGTTTGACTGTGATCGCTTTGGTGGGGATTTTATTGTATTTGAATTGGCAGTTGGCGTTGGTGGTGTTGTTGACATTCCCAATGTTGGCGTTGTTGACCCAGTATTACCGTAAAAAACTACGTGTGTTGAATGTCCATGCCCGTGATTTGAACCAAGATTTGGCGCATGTGTTGCAAGAAACCTATGATGGCCATAAAGTGGTGAAGTTGTTTGGTGGGCAAACCCATGCGAAAACACAGTTCGATGGCGTGAATTCAAAGATTTTATATTATGCCAAACGTTTGGCACGTGCTTCATCGGCCAAATCGCCGATCAGTGAATTGATTGCCTCGCTGGCGTTGGCTGTGGTGATTTTTGTCGCCTTGTGGCAAAGCCAACAAGGCACAACCACGGTGGGTGGCTTCATTGCATTCATCATTGCCATGTTGCAAATGATGAGCCCGCTCAAAAGTTTGTCCAATGTCAGTGTGCCCATGCAGAAAATGTTGGTCTCTGCGGACAGCGTATTTGGTTTGATCGATGAACCATCTGAAAACAACTCAGGCACGCAAACCATTCAGCGCGCGCGCGGCGATTTGAAATTTGACCACATTGATTTATTGTACGCAGACCAAAAACAAAAAGCTTTGGATGATTTTACTTTGCACATCAAAGCAGGTGAAAAACTGGCTCTGGTGGGGCGTTCGGGCAGCGGTAAAACCTCGTTGATTAACATGCTGCCGCGCTTCATCGATGCATCGGCTGGGCGCATCAGTTTGGATGGCGTGCCATTGGAATCGTTGGAGTTGAATAACTTGCGTCAGCACATCGCTTTGGTGTCGCAGGACGTGATTTTATTCAATGACACTTTGTACAACAACATCGCTTATGGTGCGCCCGCTGCGAGCGATGAGCAGATTAAAAATGCTTTACGTGCTGCGAATTTGTGGGAGTTTGTTGAGCAGCAACCAGAAGGTTGGCACATGAACATTGGCAACAACGGAAATAAGTTGTCGGGTGGCCAACGCCAGCGGGTATCAATTGCCCGTGCGATTTTGAAAGATGCGCCGATTTTGATTTTGGATGAAGCCACCAGCGCACTCGACAATGAGTCTGAGCGTTTGGTGCAGCAGGCTTTGGATCGCCTCATGCAAAACCGCACCAGCATCATGATTGCCCACCGTTTATCGACCGTTGAAAAAGCCGATCGCATCGTTGTGATGGCGCATGGGCGCATCGTTGAGGTGGGCACGCACTCTGAGCTGCTGGCACAACAAGGGGCGTATGCACAGTTGAGCACACAGCCGAGTATGTGACCTGTGCAATGACCGTTGTGCTGTTGAGTTACAAATAAATACAATAAAAAAGGGAGAAACATGCAAACATGGGCGCATATGAACCGTTACGATCGCATCATTGCCTTTGTGTTTTTGAGCATCCCACTGATTCCAGCAGGGGGCGAAGCGGCTTTGGCTGTTTTGGGTCTGTTTGGCATGTATGTGTTTTTTAAAAGCCCCCGTGCATTTAAAAAAGAATTGTCTTGGACTCGCCGTGATCAATTGATTTTTTTAGCATTGTCTTCGGTGTTTATCCTCAAATTGCTGTCGGTTATGTGGGCAGACAATCCGACCAGGGCAATCAAAAATGTACTGAACAATGTACATTTTTTAGGTTGGCCTTTTTTGCTCTGGGTGTTCATGCGCGCCTCCCAGCCCTTACAGTCATTGACTCGCGGGGTGGCTTGCGGCGCGCTGGCTGCTGCTGTGTGGGGCTGTATGTGGGTGTTGCTGCGAATCGTGCGTGGCGATTTGATGACCACAGTTGAGCCTTTTGAAGCAGGCAGTCAGAATGCCGGTGTGTTTGCCCACATTGTGTGCGTGTATGGTTTGTGGTTGTTGTATGCGTGGTTGAACTTCAAGGTCGATGTTCAAACAAAACGTGCATTGGGTATGGCTTTTTTTGCCGCATTGATTGCATTGCTGTGTTCTTCTCGTCGAATTCAGTTGGTCATCATGGTGGCTTTAGCCAGCTTGGTTGTATTGATGCACATGAAGAAAAATTTAAATCTCCGTGCGTTTGTGTCGATTGCGGGGCTGAGTGGTGTGGTGTTGGCCTTGGTGGTGGTGTGGATGGCACCCAAATATGAGCAAGCTTATGTTGAAGCAACAACTTTTGTAAACGATCCAAACCCTCATGGTGAGGCGATTCAATCCTCCATTGGCAATCGCTTGGAATACTATCACATCGCCTCATCGGCGATTCAGGCTCAACCTGTTCTGGGTTACGGTGCGGGCACCAAACCACAGCAGCTTGAGCGCTTTTCGCATGATCCTGCGTCGTTGTCTCATTTTAACCATTTCCACAATCAATATTTTCAAACATTGGTTGAGGTCGGTGTTTTAGGCAGTCTGTTGGCTGTTTGGGCACTGCTTTTTTTGTGGCGTGAGCAGGTGTGGCGCGTGTATGCTCAAAGCCCTCATGTGGCTGTGTTTTTTGCCCTGATTTTTTCTGTGTACATGCTGACTGGGTTGTTTAGCATTGCATTGTCACAAGGGTTGCTGAATTCATTTTTTATTCTTTCTAGTGCTGTATTGTGGGCGGAAACCCGTAAAACTTTGTAAAGGCATCTTCATGACAGCAGTAAAACATAAGCACACGATGTTTCAACAGTACGAACAGGTGGCATTGGTGCTGCAAGGTGGGGGTGCGCTGGGTTCTTATCAGGCGGGTGCCATTGAAGGTTTGATGAACGCAGGGGTGGAGCCCGATTGGGTGGCGGGCATTTCGATTGGTGCGCTCAATACGGCCATCATCGCGGGCAATCCACCTGAGCGGCGCATCGAAGCATTGAAAGCCTTTTGGGATACCATTTGCACGCCGAATTATACGGCTTCACTGATGGCACCGATGAGCGCATGGGTCAATTCGATCAATGACATGACGCGTGGTGCATTGAGTGCATTTGAAGCCTCACGTACGATGTTTGAAGGTCAAAAAGGATTTTTCAGTTCACGTTTTCCTTTACCCATGTTGACCAATATGGCTTATAAACCCGATGAAATCAGCTATTACACCACATCGGCATTGCGTGATACGTTGTTGAAATATGCAGATTTTGATTTGATCAATACGGGTGACATGCGTGTTTCAGTGGGGGCGGTGAATGTGGGGACAGGGAATTTTGTTTATTTTGACAACCGCGAGATGACCTTGACACCCGAACATTTTATGGCCAGTGGTGCTTTGCCGCCAGGGTTTCCAGCTGTTGAAATTGAAGGTGAATATTATTGGGATGGTGGCTTGGTGTCCAATACGCCATTGTCACGCATCACCGATGATTTGGGGCATAAAGACACGCTGGTGTTTCAAGTGGATTTGTGGCGCTCACATGGGGCGTTGCCACAAAGTTTTTTGGACATCAGCGAACGCACCAAAGACATCCAGTTCTCGAGTCGCACACGCATGGTCACCGATGTTTTGCGTACCCGCCAATACAATCGCCGTTTGATTGATGAGCTGTTGAAAAAAGTGCCCGCAAGTGAGCACGATGTGTTTTGCGAAGAAGCAAAAAAAATGCTGGCGAATGATGGGCGTGTCAACATCATCCATTTGATTTACCAAGATAAATCGTTTGAAGGCAGCTATAAAGACTTTGAGTTCAGCCATGCGACCATGCATGAGCACTGGCGCAGTGGCTTGGCAGACATCAAGAAAACATTTGCCCGACCCGAGTTTTTTGTGTTACCTGACGAAAACATCGGATTTGCGACCCACGATGTGCATCGTGTCCCAAGCGCATGAGGCACAGGTGCTTGACCAATGAAAAACCCCATCAACATAGGATGGGGTTGCGGCGCGCAATGTGATCAACTCAGTGGTTGAAATTAAATGTCATGGTGGCTGGGTGAAACAATCATTGACCAGCCATCCATTGTGGGTTGTGTGAAAACAGTTTATTCACGTTTCGCATGCGGTGTTCCAGATCATACAGGTCAACCGCAGCATTTAAATAATCCTGTTGTTGGCGGTCGATGATTTCATCGTTGCTCATCCAAAACAGGTTCCAGTTTTGTCTCAACGCTGTCAATATGTGTTTGACAGTCAATGTTGCGTGATTCAAAGTAAGTGCATTCATGGTGAATTCCTTTATTTTTGATCATTATTGCTGCGTTGCAATATGATTATACTTTAAAGCCACCTTTGCTGCTGTTGTTGCGTTATTTTTGGGTTGATTTATAAGAGATTTGTTGTTTTGTTGCATTGCGGCATTTATCTTGAGCTGGATGTTGGTGGTTGGTTCTGGCGCAATAATATGGCGATGGACATGAGACCCAATGCTGCCATAACCATGCCCACCAGTTGAGGTGATGCATAGCTGTAGCCCATCACCAAAGGCAAACCGCCCAGAAATGCGCCGAGTGCATTACCAATGTTGAAGCACGCTTGTAAAGCTGCGGAAGCCAATGTTTCGGCGCCTTTTGCTGTTTGAATCATGAGCATTTGAATCGGTGCTGACAGCATCATCACCAAAGCGCCCGTGATCAATGTGGAAATCAGCATGGCAGCGCGGTATTCAGCCAAAAGATAAGCGGACAGCAGCGAAACCATCATGCCCGCAAGGAATAGGGCGCACAACTTGGCATGGGGGTAATGATCCGCCAGCTTGCCGCCGATGAGGTTGCCGATGCACATGCCTGCACCCGCCAAAGCCATGATGTAAGGCACGTTCGAAGGTGAAAATCCCGACTCTTCGGTCAACAAGGGGGCAATGTAGCTGTACCAGCAGAAAAAACCACCCGTGCCAATGGCGGTGGCCCACATGATGAGCCATGCTTCTTTTCGACAGAAAAAACCAAGCTGCGTGCGCAGGTTGTGCGGATTGTCTTTGGGTAAAAACGGCATCCATAAACGCAAACTTAACCACGTCAATGCGCCTGTGGCTGCGACCAAGATAAACGCATAGCGCCATGACACGTTATGTCCTAAGAATGTACCCAAAGGGACACCCAACAGGTTGGCCAAAGTCAAGCCAAGGTACATCATGCTCATGGCTTGTGCTTCTTTGCCTTTATCGGCTAAACGTTGCGCAACCACAGCCCCAACGCCAAAGAATGCCCCGTGCGGCAAGCCTGACAAAAAACGAAACAAAAACAAACTGTTGTAATCGGGGGCGATAATACACAAACCATTGAACACCGTAAACATCAACATCAAAGCCATTAGAATGGTTTTTGGTGTAAAACGATGGGCTGTCATCACCAACAATGGTGCACCCACAACCACGCCCAAGGCGTATGCAGAAATCAAATGACCCGCTTGCGGGATGGAGATGCCCAAACTGTGGGCAATGTCAGGCAAAATGCCCATCATGACGAACTCAGTGGTGCCAATGCCGAAGCCGCCCAGCATAAGGGCTAATAGACTTTTTTTCATGGGTGATGTTCCAATGGGTCGTTTGGGTTTTGGATTGTATGAATCACATGGTGATGGGGGTTGTAAAATAAGTCTACTGGCTAAGTTCAAAAAAGTGCACATGACGGCAGAAACATGCGTCACCCATAAAAAAGTACCGCCCATCAAGAGCGGTACTTTTTCCGATGTGTGTCCATTTTAAACTGAAAATGGACAATCGCATGGGTTAAAACAGCGGTGGTTTTTCTTGCGGTGACGATTCACGTACGGGCGCAACACTCGGTGTAGACACTTCTTTGACCGGCTCTACGAAAGCGGGTGTTGGCGCAACGACTGCTGTTGGTGCTTCGGCCGGTGGTTCGGCGGCTTCTGGCGTTTCGGTTAAATGCTTCGGTGGACGAGGTGTCAAATCAGCCATGATGTCTTTGACCTGATCCGCATCAATGGTTTCCCATTCCATCAAAGCCGCAGTCATGGCTTCAACTTTGCTTGAGTGGGCGCGCAGCATCGACAATGCCAATGCATACTGCTCATCCAAAATGCGGCGAATCTCTGCATCAACCCGTTGTTGAGTGGCTTCTGAAACGACCCGATTAAAGCTCATGTTGCCTGAGCTGTCATTTTCAACATACACCATGGGGCCGAGTGCATCGGTCATGCCAAATTTAGCCACCATGTCGCGTGCCAATGCGGTTGCACGCTCAAAGTCATTCGATGCCCCCGTGCTGCGGGCATGTAAAAAGACCTCTTCAGCGGCGCGACCACCGAACAAAATCGTGATCTCATCCAAGATGTTGTTGGCGTATTTTGAATATTTGTCATGTTCGGGCAGTTGCCAAGTCACACCCAAAGCCCAGCCGCGTGGCATGATGGTGACTTTATGCACTGGATCGGCATTTGGCAATAAACCAGCCACCACTGCGTGACCTGACTCGTGGTAGGCTGTGGCACGGCGTTCTTCTTCACGCATCACCGTTGAGCGACGTTCAGGTCCCATGTAGAGTTTGTCTTTGGCATCTTCAAAATCCTTCATGTCCACCAAGCGTTTGTTGCGACGTGCGGCGAACAATGCGGACTCGTTGACCAAATTCGCCAAATCAGCACCCGAAAATCCAGGGGTACCACGGGCCAAAACAGCAGCATCAACGTCTTTGGCCACAGGCACTTTGCGCATGTGCACTTGCAGAATTTGCTCACGGCCGCGAATGTCTGGCAGGCCAACATAGACTTGGCGATCAAAACGACCAGGGCGCAACAAAGCCTTATCGAGCACATCCGCACGGTTGGTTGCTGCGATCACAATCACCCCTGAGTTGCCTTCAAAACCGTCCATTTCAACCAGTAACTGGTTCAACGTTTGTTCGCGCTCATCGTTACCACCGCCCGTGCCTGAGCCGCGATGGCGACCCACGGCATCGATTTCATCGACAAAGATGATGCACGGTGCTTGTTTTTTTGCTTGCTCAAACATGTCACGCACACGAGATGCGCCCACGCCGACGAACATTTCGACGAAATCAGAACCTGAAACACTGAAGAAAGGCACGCGCGCTTCACCTGCAATCGCTTTGGCGAGCAGTGTTTTGCCCGTACCTGGAGGGCCGACAAGCAGAACCCCGTGTGGAATTGAGCCACCCAGTTTTTGAAATTTTTGCGGATCCTTAAGGAAGTCGACCACTTCTTTGACTTCTTCTTTCGCCTCATCACAACCCGCAACGTCCATGAAGGTTACGCTTTTTGCTGAGTCGTCTTGCAAGCGTGCGCGTGACTTACCGACCGACATCACACCGTTTTTTCCACCTTGCATTTGACGCATCATGAAGAACAGCACGCCCCCAATGAGCAGTAAAGGCAAAATCGACAGGAACAGCTGTGACATGAAGCTTTGACCTTCTTCGGCCTTGGCGATCACTTTCACATTTGCAGCCATCAGGTTTTTCACCATATCGGAGTCGCGTGGCGCAGTCAAAGTGTAGTTTGCACCTTCAACGGGTGACACGGTCAGGTCTGCACCGCGAATTTCGACTTGCTTGATTTTGCCCGCTTGCGCTGAAGTCATGAATTCACTGTAGCTGACTTCAGGCACTTTGGTGTGACGGGTCGTGTCAACGCCTTGGTAAATGCTGTAAACCAGCATCAGCCCCAAAACCCAAAACATCATGCGGGTCAGGTTGTTATTTTTCAATTGACACTCCTTAGATATCATTCAGACACGCCGTGCAACGTGTTTGACTTAAAAGAAACGGGGTAAACGTTAATGTTTTATTGTAAAACAAACTGTAAGGCTCTGTTTATTGGCCCTTACATTTTGCTGAGCAAAGGCCATTTTATTTCAAACCACGACCCAAAATGAAAATTTCGGATGATTTGTCGCGTGACGCCTTGGGTTTACGTGTGCGCACTTCTTTGAATGTTAAACGAAACTGTTTCATCATTTCATCAAAGCCAGCACCGTGAAAACATTTCACCAACAATGCACCATTTTTTTGTAAGTGCGATTGCGCAAATTCCAATGCCAGCTCACACACATGGATGATGCGCGCGGCATCCACCGAGGCGATACCACTTAAGTTGGGGGCCATATCGGATAAAACAAGGTCTACGGGTGAAGCACCGAGCGTTTGTGCCAAGCGATCCAGTACATCGTCTTCGCGGAAGTCACCCTGAATGAACTCAACACCTGCGATCGGATCCATTTCAAGCAAATCCAATGCGATGATGCGCCCATTCAAATCACCGCTTTTGGTGATTTTTTCGCGCACCACTTGTGACCAACTGCCCGGCGTTGAACCCAAATCCACCACCACCATGCCCGGGCGGATGAGTTTATCTTCTTCGTCGATTTCTTTGAGTTTATACGCGGCCCGTGCACGATAACCTTCGCGTTGCGCCAGTTTGACGTAAGGGTCGTTGATATGCTGATGCATCCAAGCTTGATTGAATTTATTTTTTTTCATGAATACCGTCAGTGGCGATTCCCTAAAACACCAGCAAAAACAATGACTTTAAGGGATAATGCCACAATTGCCTAAAAAACTAGGCGTTAATGTAAATTTACCAGAATCATTCATCTCAATTTAAGTACAAAAAGACGAAATAACCATGCCTATTTTACCCCTATCTTCCGCTCAACGCTCAAGTTTACGCGCTCAAGCACATGATTTGGCACCTGTTGTCATGATTGGCGACGCGGGTTTGACCGAAGGCGTGATGAAAGAAGCCGAGCACGCATTGTCAGCACATCAGTTGATTAAGATCCGTGTGTTTGCCGATGAAAAAGAAGTGCGTGCCGATTACATGAATCAACTGTGCGAACAGTTGGGCGCGTCACCTGTGCAAATGATTGGCAAATTGTTGGTCATCTATCGCCCAGAATCAGCTGCACCGAAGAAAAAGACTTTTGCACAATCGATGCAACAAGATCAAGATGGCTTCAAAGGCCAAGCACCACGCCGCGTCACTGTGATGAAGGCACCTGCGAATCCAGCACATCGCCCACGCGCCAAGCAAATGACCATCAAAGGCAATGAACGTGTGACGTCCGGTGGCATTGTTAAGCGGGGCAAGAAAATTACGGTCAGCAGTAAAAAGAAAATGGGTTGATTGCTCATTTGCCATTAAAAAACGCGCCATGGGCGCGTTTTTTAATGGCTCACACAAAAGGTGACGCATCGATTTTTAAAGGTGGTTGCGTTGTTTCAATTTTATTTATGTTTTTTAGCTGATATGACTGTGCTGTAAGGTGGTTGCCGTTATGCTTGCACTGCATTGGGGCATCTCTTTGTGTGGACATAATGGTACCGCTTTGTAAGTCTTCTATAAGACTTTGCGTTATTTTCTTGCTTTATTTGCTTATTGACGTTATTGTTACGGCATAAAATTTAAATATATCAAGGAGATACATCATGCGAATTTTGTTGGCGGAAGATGACAGTGTTTTGGCAAATGGTTTGTCACGTGCTTTGCGTGAGGTCGGATATGCGGTGGATGTGGTGTTCGATGGGCACCAAGCGGATGCAGCGATGTCGACTCAAGAGTGTGATTTACTGATTTTGGATTTGGGTTTGCCGAAGTTGTCAGGTTTGGAGGTGCTGCGCCGTGCGCGTGCGCGCAATAACCACACCCCCATTTTGATTTTGACCGCAGCGGATTCGGTGGAGCAACGTGTGCAAGGTTTGGATTTTGGTGCGGATGATTACATGGCGAAGCCTTTTTCTTTGTCAGAGTTGCAGGCGCGGGTACGCGCATTGACGCGTCGTCAAGCGGGATTTGATCAGAGTCGTTTGACTTTGGGGCCATTGTCGTTCGATCAAGTGTCGCGCAGTGCACATGTGAACGATCAGCTGCTTGATTTATCGGCTCGCGAGATTGGTGTGCTGGAGGTGTTGTTTTCACGGGCGGGGCGTTTGGTGAGTAAGGAGCAGATTCTCGATCATTTGTGCGAGTGGGGTGAGGAGGTGAGCCACAATGCCATTGAGGTCTATGTGCACCGTTTGCGCAAAAAGTTAGAACCTTTGGGCATTGTCATCTCAACCATTCGTGGTTTGGGGTATTGCCTTGAGAAGCCCAAGACATAATTAAAGCATAATAATTACAGCGTAAAAATTAAAGCGTAATAATAGACTCGCCAATTCGGTATGAATGGAAAATTTAGCTTGCTCCCGCGACACGTTTGGCTGCTTGGGTGCGCCCGTTGCCACGCCTTGGGTTGTCGATGGGGCTAGGGTCAACTCATTTCCTTCTGTCTTCAGTTGTCGAGTGAATAAGGTATAAATATGCGTTTGAAAGCGGCGGCTCAAAAGTCTTTGTTTGGTCAAATCATGTTGTGGATGTTCATTCCATTGATGATTTTATGGCCGATGTCTTTGCTCATCAGTTATCCGATTGGTCGCAGCATTGCAGATTCCCCTTTTGATCAAAGTTTGAAGCTGAGTGTGAGCAATTTGGCGCAGCAGATGCACAGTTCATTCACGGAGCGGGCGTTGTCAACTTGGGGCTTAAGTGTGCCCACGAGCGACATTCAGGATCAGGTGTACTATCAAATCATGACGGCAGGCGGTGAGGTGATTGCGGGCAATGTGAACATGCCGCAGCCACCATCCATCGATGGCATTGTGGTGAATCAGCCGCAGGTGTACAACGGGTCAATGTACCATGAGTCGGTGCGAATTGCGTACATGTGGGTTGATTTGGGCAATCAGGCGGTGTTGAATTCACGTTTTCAGCCCAACAGTGTGGTGCTGATTCAAGTGGCGGAAACTTTAAATAAACGAGAGGCCTTGGCGCGTGAGATTTTGCAAGGTGTGACCTTACCACAGCTGATTTTTTTGCCGATTGCGGTGTTGTTGATTTGGTTTGGCCTGACACGCGGGATCATGCCGTTGAATCGGTTGCAGGACAGCATTTTGCAGCGAGACACACACGATTTGAGCGATGTGCCTTCTGCAGATGCACCCGAGGAGTTGCAGCCGTTGGTGCGCAGTTTCAATGGGGTGTTGCATCGACTGCGCCGCCACATTGATTTGCAAAAACGTTTTTTGACCGATACCGCCCATCAAATTAAAACGCCTTTGGCGGGCTTGAGGACGCAGGCGGAGTTGGCTTTGCGCACCAACAGTCCTGAGGAGCAACGCAGCAGCCTTGAGCACATCGCAGCGGCTTCTGAGCGCACGGCGCGCTTGGTGAATCAGTTGATTGCGTTGTCGCGCACTGAGCATCTGGCGGAAGAGCGTTTGGAGTTGGTTGAAGTGGATGTGGTTGCCATTGCGCGAGATCAGACGATTTTTGCGGCGGACAGGGCTTTACAAAATGGCTTGCACATTGAGTTGGATGTGCCGGATACCAAAATCATGGTCAATGCCCATGCGGTGATGTTGGGCGAATTGATGAAAAACCTCATCGACAATGCGATTTTTTATACGGGCACGTCGGTGACGGTTCGGGTGACCGCTGATGCAGATCATGCGCATTTTTATGTCTTGGATGATGGTCCTGGGATTGCGCCCGATGAACGTGAACAAGTGTTTGAACCCTTTTATAGTGTGTTGGGCGAACAAGGCAATGGCAGCGGTTTGGGGTTGGCGATTGTTCGTCAAATTGCGGTCATGCATGGTGCGGACATTGGGATCAATTACAATACCGAGTTGCCGATGGGCGGGCCGCATGGTTGTCAATTTCACGTGACACTTCTGCGCGCGCATGAGGCGGAGTCAGCGATTCCAGCCAAGTCTTAACTGTTTAGGTGTTTTTTATACATTCAGCACCCGATGAAAAATGCATACAAAGAGGGCGGTTTTTGAGTTTTTTCAGGCGAATGGGTGGACGTCATCATGTGATGAACATGCATTTTGAGCATGCTTTTTTTAATCTTTTGGTTTTGTTTTAATTGTTGCCTCGGTCGCCCAGGCACCATTTCCAATTTAAGCACGGGAAAAGTTACGCTGTACTTTTTCCATATTTTCTTAATGATGCATCAGGAGACACATATGGTGGCAAACCCACGCGCTCGACGGATGTCGAGTGAAGAAATTAAAGTGGTATTTGCTTCTTCGTTGGGCACCGTGTTTGAATGGTATAACTTTTACCTGTACGGTTCGCTGGCGGAAATTATTTCCAAGCAGTTCTTCTCGGGCGTGAGCGACACCGCTGCTTTCATCATTGCGCTCATGGCTTTTGCTGTGGGTTTTGCGGTACGGCCATTTGGTGCCGTTTTCTTTGGTCGCATGGGCGATGTCGTGGGGCGCAAACACACGTTCCTCATCACCATCATGATCATGGGTTTATCGACGTTTATTGTGGGTTTGCTACCGACGTATGCGTCGATAGGCATTGCTGCACCGATGATTTTGGTGGCTTTGCGATTGTTGCAAGGTTTGGCCATGGGTGGAGAGTATGGCGGGGCGGCGACTTATGTGGCGGAGTACGCGCCACAAGGGCGGCGTGGTTTGTATACAGCGTGGATTCAGACCACGGCATCGCTGGGCTTGTTGCTGTCGTTGCTGGTGATTTTCGCTGTGCGCCATTGGGTGGGTGAAGCCGCATTTGTGGTGTGGGGTTGGCGTTTGCCTTTTGTGATGTCTGTTTTTTTACTCGGTATTTCAGTTTGGATTCGTATGCAGTTGAGCGAATCCCCCATCTTTATGCGAATGAAAGAGGCGGGTAAGTCATCGAAAGCCCCTTTCAAAGAGTCATTTCGTGAGTGGAAAAACCTTAAATTGGTGCTTGTGGCTTTGTTCGGGTTGACGGCTGGGCAGGCTGTGGTGTGGTATACAGGGCAATTTTATGCTTTGTTTTTTCTGACGCAAAATTTAAAAGTGGACAATGTCACAGCAAATTTTTTGGTGGGTTTGAGTTTGATTTTGGCAACACCTTTTTTTATCTTTTTTGGCACATTGTCCGATCGAATTGGTAGGAAACCGATCATCATGGCGGGGTTTTTGTTGGCTGCTTTGATGTATATGCCGCTCTTTAAAATGTTGACGCACTATGCCAATCCTGCCCTTGAGCGGGCTTTGCGGGAATCGCCTGTGGTGGTGATGGCCGATCCAGATAACTGTACTTTTCAATTCAATCCGATCGGTACAACAAAATTTACGAATTCATGCGACATCGCTAAAAATTATTTGTCCAAAATGGGGGTGAATTACACCAACGACGTGATGCCCAGAGGGGCGATTGCCAGCATTCGCATCGGTGACCGTGTGATCACGGCATACGATGGCAAGGATGTGATGGATTTGCGAGAGCGCAGTTTGGCTTTTAACCGTGTGGTCAGCGAATCCTTACAAGCCGCCGGCTATCCCACGCGTGCCAATCCATATGAGATCAATCAGTTCATGTTGGTGGTGATTCTATTTGTATTGGTGTTGTTGGTGACGATGGTGTACGGGCCCATTGCTGCGATGTTGGTGGAAATGTTCCCGACGCGCATCCGTTATACATCAATGTCTTTGCCTTACCACATCGGTAATGGTTGGTTTGGTGGGTTTTTACCGACCATTGCTTTTGCCATGGTGGCGGCGCGTGGTGACATTTATCAGGGTTTGTGGTATCCCATTGGGATTGCCTTGATTACTTTTGCGGTGGGAATGGTGTTTGTCAAAGAAACCAAAGATGTGGATTTGGCTGCGGACTGATTGTCCATAAAAAAACAGTTTTATGTTCGGCCTTACATACTGTTACAACGGATGCGGGTTTTTTTATGACTTTTTTGGCATAATGTGACCTCATTCCTGAAGCAGCAGGATTTTATTTTGAGAGAAGGCAAACATGGATTTTATTTTGGCATTCAAAGCCGCCATCCTCGGCGTTGTGGAAGGTTTAACCGAGTTTTTACCGATTTCCAGTACGGGGCATTTGATTTTGACCCAATCTGTATTGGGTTTAAAAGGTGAGTTTTGGGATGCATTTGAAGTGGCGATTCAATTTGGTGCGATCATTGCGGTCATGTGGGAGTTCCGCGAACGCATTGGTGCTGTGCTCAGCGGCATGGTCAAAGGTCAGCCAACGGCATGGCGTTTTGCCATCAATGTGATTGTTGCGACCATTCCTGCCATTGTTTTGGCGCTTGCTTTTGGTAAAACCATTAAAGCGCATTTGTTCAATCCGATTGCCGTGGCCACGGCTTTGGTTGTGGGTGGTTTTGTCATTTTGTGGGCTGAACACCGTCAAGCGGATCATCGTCCACGGATCAATTCATTGGATGATTTGTCCACCATGGATGCTTTGAAAATTGGTGTGGCTCAAACCGCGGCGGTGCTTTTCCCCGGCACATCGCGCTCAGGCGCAACCATTATTGGTGGCATGTTTTTTGGGGTGAGCCGCCAAGTGGCCACACATTTTTCATTCTTTTTGGCCATGCCAATTTTGTTTGGTGCTTCAGCCAAAGAACTCATGGATGTGCGTCATTTGCTCAATGGTCAAAATTTGGCTTTGTTCGCAATTGGTTTTATCTTTTCATTCATCAGCGCGTTTATCTGTGTGCGCTGGTTGTTGCGCTTTGTCAGCAACCATAATTTTGTCGGCTTTGCGTGGTACCGCATCATTTTTGGCGGTTTGATTCTGATCTCTTGGGCGCTTGGCTGGGTGCAGTGGAATTAAAGGCTGATTGAGTCCACGAACAATCCCCATTGCGTGCTTCGCAAAGATGAGCGGTTTTAACTGCGGCTGTACAACAATGGGACAAGCAAATCAATCCATCAATTAAACCGTCAAATTGTTCATGAACCTTACCACAAAGAAGCGGCGCAATCCTTTGCACTGGATTGCTTGTTTTGAAGCAGCAAAAGGTGTCGTCGTTATATTGGCGGGCTTTGGACTGCTGTCCTTGCTGCACCGCGATGTTCAAGCCGTTGTGCATGAGTTGATTGATGCACTGAACATCAGTCCAACCCATCATTTGGTTGATGTGTTTTTAAAGCTGGTTGAGCATTTGAATGACCGTAATCTGTGGCAATTCGCGGGCATTGCTTTCATGTACGCCAGTGTGAGGCTGATTGAAGCGTATGGTTTATGGCATGATCGACAATGGGCTGAGTGGTTTGCGGCTTTGAGTGGCGCCATTTACTTGCCGATTGAAGTGTATGAGTTGAGCGTGCACTTGTCGACAATCAAATTGTTGGTTTTTACGTTTAATGTGGTGATCGTCTCTTATTTGTCTTACAATTTGTGGCATAAGTCGGTCGTCTCGCGACATCAGCGAAAATGAATTGCATGTGTTGTGTGAAGAATATGGGCGCACCCATTTCATGGTGCACACGCAGAAATGGTGCGATAAAATAAATACGGGTACAGGAATACAAACGATGAAAAAAATCATACTGGCTGCCTCAGTGGTCGCACTCATTGCCGTGGCCATTGGTGTTAAATCATTGAGCGGCTCAGATGTTAAAGACAGCATGCAAGCCATGAAGAAAAACTATGCTGCAGCCATGAGCAGCACCGACATGAGTGAGTTCAGTCGATATGCTGCATTGTTGCAAGCTGCTGCACACGATGCCAGTCAGCAAAGTTATGATGGCAGCAAGCCCAATGAGATCATTTATCAAGCGGGAATGCTTGAACTGAATCAGGAAATGACAGCGCTCAATCAAGCCGTTGCTGCCAATGACTTGTCAAAAGCCAAATCCATTCTCGCCAAAGTCAATGACAGCAAGAAAAAATACCACACTGCTTTGGGCGAGTGAGCGATAAAAAGTGAACGGATTGTTGTCGAGTAAGGCGTGAAAAAGACCGATCAGGTGCGGCGTTGTGTTGTCTGTGGTCTTTTTTAAAATTGCAAAGTAAAATCATGCAGGCAATCGAACTGTTGTATATTGTCCGTGATCCACTACACCATAAGGAGACATCCATGATTTCAACACGCATTCAAACATTTAAAAAGTCCTTCACTGTGGGGCTGAGCATGGTTGCTTTGGGTTTGGTTGCTTGCACGACACCCACTTACACCAACACCCCCGCTGTCAGCATCAAAACGTCGATGCAAGGCATGGGGGCTGCATTTAAAGCGGCGATGGAGAGCACCACCATGGCACAGTTCAATACGCAGGCAGCACTGTTTCAATACAACCTCATGAATGCCAACAACAGCACCTATAACGGGACATTGGAAGAGCAGGCTTTGTACCGTCAAGGCA
Organism: Ephemeroptericola cinctiostellae; assembly: GCF_003339525.1. GTDB lineage: Bacteria > Pseudomonadota > Gammaproteobacteria > Burkholderiales > Burkholderiaceae > Hydromonas > Hydromonas cinctiostellae. The sequence goes on from NZ_CP031124.1 coordinate 889,526, forward strand.
TGATGGAAATGAAAATTGGCCTCGCGGAACTCAATGCTGCGATTGTTAAGAATGATTTGGCGCGCTCAAAAGCCGCTTTGAGCAGTTTGCTGGTGATTCGCGGGAAATACCATCCGTTGCTGAAAAAATCGTAAATATAAGGTGGGTGCTTCGTTTGAGTTCTCTTCTTTGCTGCCGCACCGCTTGAAAAGACAAAACGAAGTTGAATTTAATTCACCCATAAAAAAATCGCTTGATATCAATCAAGCGATTTTTTTATGGGTGAAGCAATGCAGATGTGATTGAAAAATATTTTTTAAATCACATAGAGCTTTTTTGTTTAATACACACCTTGTGCAATCATCGCCTCAGCAACTTTCACAAAACCAGCAATGTTCGCACCGTCCACATAGTTCACTGAACCATCGGCTTGCGTGCCATATTTCACGCAGTTTTGATGGATGTCCTTCATGATCGCGTGCAATTTGGCATCGACCTCTTCGCGAGTCCATGACAAACGAATTGCATTTTGGCTCATTTCCAAGCCTGAAGTGGCGACACCACCTGCATTAGAGGCTTTGCCTGGGGCAAACATGATGCCCGCATGCAAGAATGCTTCAACGGCTTCCAATGTTGATGGCATGTTTGCACCTTCGGACACGCAGATGATGCCATTGGCGAGCAATGCTTTTGCATCGTCTTCGTTCAATTCATTTTGTGTGGCGCAAGGCAAAGCCAAGTCGGCTTTGATGTGCCAAGGGCGTTGACCCGCTTCAAAAGCATGGCCATTAGCGGCTGCGAATGCCGACAAGCGACCACGTTGCACATTTTTCAGCTCCATGATGGCAGCCAATTTGGTGGCATCAATGCCTTCGGGGATGTGAATTGTGCCTTCAGAATCAGACAAGGTGATGACTTTTGCGCCCAATTGAGTGGCTTTTTCACACGCATATTGTGCAACGTTGCCAGAGCCTGAAATCAACACTGTTTTGCCTGTCAAAGAGTCGCCTTTGTGTGCCAGCATTTCCTGAGCGAAATACACCGTGCCGTAGCCCGTCGCTTCTGGGCGCACCAATGAGCCGCCGAAAGTGATGCCTTTGCCTGTAAATACGCTGCCCGTGTCATTTGAGTATTTCTTCATGTAGCCTGTCATGAAGCCGACTTCGCGTGCACCCACGCCGATGTCACCCGCAGGCACGTCCGTATTCGGGCCAATGTGACGGTACAACTCACCCATCAACGCTTGGCAAAAACGCATGACTTCAGCGTCTGATTTACCTTTAGGGTCGAAGTCGGAGCCACCTTTGCCGCCGCCCATGGGCAGGGTGGTGAGTGAGTTTTTGAAGGTTTGTTCAAACGCTAAAAACTTCAAAATAGACAGGTTGACTGAAGGGTGGAAGCGCATGCCGCCTTTGTAAGGGCCGATGGCATTGTTGTGCTGGATGCGGAAGGCGCGGTTCACTTGCGTGTTGCCTGCATCGTCGACCCAGCTCACACGAAATTGAATCACGCGTTCTGGCTCAACCAAACGTTCCAATACCGCATAGCTTGCGTATTTTGGATTTTTTTCAATAAATGGCCACAAGCTGGTCATGACTTCTTTAACCGCTTGCAAAAATTCAGGTTGATTGGGGTCGCGGCGAGCAACGTAAGCTAAAAAATCTTCTAAAGACGCATAAGCCATGTGGAAATCCTTCTTTTCTCGTGTGTGGGTTGTTTTATTGTGTCACTTATTAAGTGATCGTAAAAGTTTGAATCTGCATCATTCTAACCTGTTTAAATGGATAAAACAAATGATAAAGCCGTGTATTTATGAGCTTTTTTGGTGTTTTGTCATGGTGCGGCGCAATGTAATTGGCAGGTTTGTTGTTTTTTATGCTGTCACTATTTTTTGTGTTTTTATGTGTGATTGTAATTTTTGATCGTCAATTGATGGTCAATTTTAAAGGTGTTGGGCTTATAAAAAGGAAGGCAATAAAAAAACGGCTTGTGAAAGCCGTTTTGGTTTTATGGTTTTATATGGAAGGTGAATGAGTCAGAGAAAAAAATGCGAGAAGCGCGGAGTCAGTTTGTTTTTTTAAGCACGTTGATTCAATGGGGGCGAAGTCCCACAAGCAGTTTGTGATTAACCCTTTGATGTTTAACTTCAGTCAGTGGTTTTCCTGATGCCGATTTGAGCTTAAATCACAGGAAAAGTAAGTTTTGACTTGGCCGTATTTCCCATGTTTCCTTCACGTATGTCCTTAATATTCTGTGACTTTTACACCATCCTCTGTGGCAATCAAGGCGATGTCGGCTGCGTTTTGTGCAAAAATACCCACCGTCAATACACCTGGAATGATCGACAGTTGAATTTCCAAAGCCAAGGGTTCCGTGATGTTCAGGCCGTGCACGTCCAGTATGTGGCAGCCATTGTCGGTGATCAGTGGCGAACCATCGGCATTTTTGCGCCAAACGGGTTGTCCACCTAAATCGCTTAACTGGCGGGCAACGGCTTGGCGTGCGAGTGGCACGACTTCGACAGGCAGGGGGAATTTGCCTAGAACCTTGACCTCTTTACTCGCGTCGGCGATGCAAATGAATTGTTCGGCGATGGATGCGCAGATTTTCTCGCGCGTGTGTGCCGCGCCGCCGCCTTTGATCATGTTGCCTTCAGGGTCGATTTCGTCAGCACCATCAATGTAAACGGGGACGGATTCGACCTCGTTCACGTCGAATACTTTGATGCCGTGTCCTTCGAGGCGTTGTTTGGTGCGCTCCGAACTGGCAATCGCACCCACAATGTTGTCCTTGATGAGGGCGAGTTCGTCGATGAACAGGTCCGCAGTCGAGCCTGTGCCCACGCCGATGATGGCGTTGAGCGGTACGTATTCGATGGCTTTTTGCGCGACGAGGCGTTTGAGGTCGTTTTGGTTCATGGAAATCCCAAGGTTAAAGTTAAAAGAGTATGAGTTAAAAGCGAAAGAGTTAAGAGCTAATGAGTTAAAAGAGTCTGTTCATTTTTCTAGTCAAATCATGTGTGCTGAATCGGCCGATTTATTTATTGTCCTCGCATAAACAACCCGTCGAGCTGTTTCATCGACATGTGCACCCAAGTGGGGCGGCCGTGATTGCATTGGTTGGCGCGTTCTGTGGCCTCCATGTCGCGCAGGAGTTGGTTCATTTCGGGCAAGGTCAGGCTGCGGTTGGCGCGTACAGCACCGTGGCAGGCGAGTGTGCCGAGCAATTCATTGCGCTTTTCGGTGAGGACGTGGCTGGCGCCAAATTCAGCAATGTCGGTCAGTACGGCACGCGCCAATTCGATGGCATCGGCTTGCTTGAGCAGGGCAGGGACGCTGCGGATGGCGATTTCATTTTGTCCGAGCGGGGTCAATGACAGGCCGATGTGCTCCAGCACGGGGGCACATTCAGGCTCGTGTAGGGTGGCGATTTCGCGTGGTGAAGCGGCGAAACGAATGGGCAACAGCAGGTCTTGGCGGGTCAGAGGCGCGTGGTCAATCATGTTTTTGAGGCGTTCATACACAATGCGTTCATGGGCGGCATGCATGTCGACCAAGATCAGACCCTGTGTGTTTTGTGCGAGCACGTAAACCCCGTGGATTTGAGCGATGGCGAAACCAAGGGGAAATTCTTCCTGTGCCTGCTCAAAACCATGCGGTGCCGCAGGTGTGTCGTTGTTGGCAGGGTGAGAGCCAAATATTTCAAAATGATCTGCTGTTGAATGCGTTGTGGAGGCGTCAAATCGCTCGGGATGGGTGGGTGAGCGCAGCAACTCAAGGTAGCTGCGCGTGGTTTGAGCCAATTGCAAAGGGTGCTGATAAGGGGCATTGTAAGGTGTTGCTTTTGACTCGGTGTGTGTCGTTTGAGTGCTTGGGGTGCTTACACTCGATGCATTGGCTGGCGTTGAATTGAACACGTCGTGCTCGACATTCAAGTCATTGCTTGTTGTGATGCGTGAGCTGGCCGTTTGCGCCAAAGATTTTTTGAGGGCATTGGCGATGAATTGATGCATTGCACCGCTGTCACGGAAACGAACTTCGGTTTTGGCGGGGTGAACGTTGACATCAACCCCTTGTGCGGGGCAATCGAGGAACAGCACGTAAGCTGGGAAACGTGCATGATGCAAGACATCGGCATAGGCCGTGCGAATGGCGTGATTGACCACTTTATCGCGCACGAAGCGTTGATTGATGTAAGCGTATTGCGTGTCGGCACGAGCGCGGGCGACATCAGGCGGGCAAATCATTCCAACCAATTGCAATTCACCCACCGCTTGATTGACCCAAATCGCGTGCTCTGGCAGGTTTTTGCCGAGCACGTCTTGGATGCGCGTTTGCCAATCGGTCACAGGGTAGAACGCGGAGACTTTATCGTTGTGGCTGAGGCTGAAGGCGCAGTGTGGATTGGCCAAAGCGGCGCGGGTGAAATGTTCGACACAATGGCTCAATTCAGTGCCATCGGTTTTGAGGAATTTGCGTCGGGCGGGGGTGTTGTAATACAAGTGCGAGACTTCGATGCGAGTGCCCACTTCGCCTGAAGATGCTTGATGCTGCCATGTGCCGCTGCTGTTGTCGATGGATGTGGCGTGGTGCGCATCGTCATTGCGGCTGGTCAAGCGCATTTGTGCCACAGAGGCAATAGAGGCCAATGCCTCACCACGAAAACCCATTGACTCAACGTGTTCCAACTCATCAAGCGAGCGGATTTTGCTGGTCGCGTGGCGCGTGATCGCCAGAGGCAATTGATCGGCGGCAATGCCACAGCCGTTGTCTGTAATGTCAATCAGGGTTTTGCCGCCCTCCACCAAACGCAAGCGAATATCGGTTGCGCCCGCATCCAAAGCATTTTCCAGCAGCTCCTTGACCACCGATGCAGGGCGCTCGACCACTTCACCTGCTGCAATTTGGCTGATGAGGTGATCGGGCAGTTCGAGGATGGCACGTTGCGGGGCGAGGCGGATTTTCATGGGGATGTCGAAATGAAAGGAAAATGTATTTTACAGGAGTTTTATGCTTCTCTGCGTTTTTGCTGTGAGCGGGTTGCTGATGAAGGGCATGTGGTTCACATGGTTCATTTGTGGCCTTGTGTTTCGGAGGCGTTGCCAATATGATGTTGCGAAAAGTTTAGAGACCGTCGTGTGTGCGATCAGAGCGGGTTTGTCAGTGCGGGGTTGTAGTGAGGATTCATCCGTTTCTTTTTCAAATAACAACAGCCCCATTTTAGGGGCTGTTGTTATTTTGGCTGAAACAGTTTGTCGGGTGTGGGTAGAATGCTGGATGTTTTTGAATGTGTGCCCAATGCACGGTTTTGAAACAGCAGCCGTGCGAGTTCCTCAAGCGCTTGTTGATACACATCGCGTTTGAAGTCAATCACATCCTCAAGGGGGATCCAATAGTCGTTCCAGCGCCAAGCATCAAATTCGGGATGAGTGCTGGCACGTAAGTTGACGTGGTGATCGCGGCCAACCATTCGGAGCAAAAACCAGATTTGCTTTTGCCCTTTGTAGTGGTTGCGAAAATCGCGTTTGACCCAGCGGGTCGGCACATCGTAGCGCAGCCAATTGCGGGTGCGACCGATGATTTTAACGTGCTCAGGAAGTAGTCCTGTCTCCTCATATAACTCACGCAGCATGGCTTGTTCGGGATTTTCACCGTGAGCGATGCCACCTTGTGGAAACTGCCACGAATGCTCGCGGATGCGCTTTCCCCAAAAAACCTGATTGCGTGAATTGACCAAAATGATGCCGACATTCGGGCGATAACCTTCTTTGTCGAGCATTTTTTCCTCAATAAATGAATTACAATAGCGCAATTATAACGCAGCGCAAAAGCAACAGCCGAGTTTTTTCATGCGTGAGGTCAATCTTTTTATTTAATTTTTACAAGTGAATGTGTCATGAAAGCCAGTCAGTTTTTCATCAGTACCCTTAAAGAAGCCCCAGCCGAAGCAGAAATCATCAGCCATCAGCTCATGATGCGTGCTGGTCTTATTAAACGCATCGGCAGCGGGATTTATACCTATATGCCAATGGGTTTGCGCAGTGTGCGTAAGGTCGAGCAGATCATCCGTGAGGAGATGAATAAAGCGGGGGCGATGGAGTTGCTCATGCCTGCGGTGCAGCCTGCTGAGTTGTGGCAAGAATCAGGGCGTTGGGAGCAATATGGCCCAGAGCTTTTGCGCTTTAAGGATCGTCATGGACGTGATTTTGTCGTGGGCCCGACGCACGAAGAGGTCATCACCGATTTGGCACGTCGTGACATTAAAAGCTATAAACAACTGCCTGTAAATTGGTACCAGATTCAAGCCAAATTCCGTGATGAAATTCGCCCGCGTTTTGGCGTGATGCGGGGGCGTGAATTCATCATGAAGGATGCGTATTCGTTTGATAAAGATGAAGCGGGCATGGTGGTGTCGTACAACACAATGTATGCGGCGTACACCGCGATTTTCACACGCTTGGGCTTGAATTTCCGAGCGGTGGCTGCGGACAATGGTTCGATTGGTGGTTCAGGCTCGCACGAATTTCACGTCATTGCTGAAACGGGTGAAGATGACATCGTATACAACCCAAACAGTGACTATGCGGCGAACATTGAAGCGGCAGAGGCCGTGAGCATGCTGGCTGAGCGTGCCGCTGCGACGCAAACGATGCTTAAAACAGCCACACCCCGCTGTGGAAAGTGCGAAGAAGTGGCGCAGTTTTTAAATATTCCGTTGATCAGCAATGTGAAATCCATCGTGCTGGCGGTGGATCATGAAAATGAAGCGGGCGAATTGAGCGTGCAAGTGGTTTTGGTGTTGGTGCGCGCCGATCACAGCTTGAATGAAGTGAAATTGTCAAAAATTGACGGCCTGAGCACAACGCGCATGGCGACTGAAGCTGAAATTGCTACGGCGTTCAACACCACGCCTGGTTACATTGGTCCTGTTGCCACCGCGCAAAAGGTGCTTGTCGTTGCGGATAAAACCGTGGCGAACATGAGTGATTTTGTGTGCGGTGCGAACGATGTTGGTTTCCATTATGTGGGTGTGAATTGGGGGCGTGATTTGCCTGAACCGGACGTGATTGCGGATGTGCGCAATGTGGTGGCTGGTGATCCTGCACCCGATGGCAATGGCACGGTGGATATTTGCCGTGGTATTGAGGTTGGACATGTGTTTCAACTGGGCACGAAGTATTCTGAGGCCATGAAAGCCACATTCTTGGATGAAAATGGCAAACCGCAGCCACTCGTGATGGGCTGTTATGGCATTGGCGTGACCCGTATTTTGGGCGCGGCGATTGAGCAAAATTTTGATGTACGCGGGATTGTGTGGCCTGCTGCGATTGCACCTTTCCAAGTGGTGATTTGTCCCGTTGGCGCCGACAAAAACGAACAGGTTCGTGATGAATCACAAAAACTCTACGAGACCTTGCTGCAAGCGGGTGTGGATGTGATTTTGGATGACCGTGGCGAGCGTCCGGGTTCGATGTTCGCGGACTGGGAGTTGATCGGTGTCCCACATCGTGTGACCATTGGTGATCGGGGCCTGAAAGAAGATGGCATGGTTGAATACCGTGGTCGTCGCGATGAGGCGGCAACCAAGTTTACGCCTGCGGATGTGGCGGCACATGTGTTGACACAGCTGAAAGCTTAATCACCCCATGACTTGGCCGCTCAATGCATGGCGATGTGGGTTGGCACTGGCGTTGGCTTGTGTCAGTGGCATTGCGGGCGCTGGGCAGCAGTCTGAGGAGCGCTTGGCAGACAGTGTGCGGGTGTTGTTGCGTCAGGCGGTATCGGCAGGTTTGCCTGAGTTGCGGCCTTTTGCTTCGCGCGACGATGAAGCACGTTTTTATCGTTGGCGCAGCGTCATGAGCGAACGCATTGTGGCGCATGTGCCTTCTGAATATCAACGGTTGGCAATCCTCAATGCGGTGGATTACGAGGCACGCCGAGCGGGTCTTGAGCCTGCGCTGGTGTTGGGCGTCATTTACGTTGAGAGCCGTTTTAATCCGAGTGCAAGCAGTCCTGTGGGTGCGCGTGGTTTGATGCAGGTGATGCCATTTTGGGCAAAAACCATCGGTGATGGCAATGCCAAAAATTTGTATCACATGCGCATCAATGTGCGGTTTGGTTGTGTGATTTTACGACATTACCTTGACCGTGAAAATGGTGATGTGGTGCGTGCTTTGGCGCGTTACAATGGCAGCCTTGGGCAGACAGATTACGCTTACAACGTATTGCGAGCATCGTTCAAATATAGGTAATGAGCACACGATCTGTCCTTGTCATCAGATAAATATAATAAATGAAAGGATTTTTCACATGGATTACAATTTTGTTTCGGCCGCGGTGCTGCTGTTTTTGGTGATTGACCCGTTGGGTAACATTCCTTTATTCAGCGGTGTTCTCAAAGACATTCCGATTAAACGACGCAAGGTGATTGTGTTGCGGGAATCGATTTTTTCATTTTTTATTTTGTTGGCTTTTATGGTTGGGGGTAAAGGCTTTTTGCGTGGCATGCATTTGACTCAATGGTCGATGCAAATTGCTGGTGCAATCGTACTGTTTTTGATCGCCGTGCGCATGATTTTTCCTACGGAGGGTGGCATCATGGGCATCACTCAGCAGGATCATGAGCCGTTCATTGTGCCGTTGTCGATTCCAGGGATGGCAGGGCCTTCATCCATGGCGACGGTGATGTTGTTGTCATCCGAAGCCCCTGAACGCATGCTGGAGTGGGTTGGTGCGCTGGCTGTGGTGATGTTTGGTACAGGGGTGTTGTTGTATTATGCCGATTGGATTCAACGCAAGTTGGGGCACAGTTTTACGGTGGCGATGGAGCGTTTGATGGGGATGATTTTGGTGGCCGTGGCGGTGCAGATGTTGCTGACTGGGGTGTATGATTATTACAAAACATTGCCTGTTTAAATTCATTCCGAAAAATAGAGTCCCACACTTTTTCGGCATTTATTTAAATGAGCGATTTTGCACGGGTAAGCTGTATAAAACTCAAATAAAAGCCAAGACACAAATACAATTAAACCGCTGGTTTGTTTTATAAAACCGTTGTTTGTGTGGTTCTCTGTCAATGTGTGGGTGTGTGTTCAGTTCGTGGTTGAACTGGCGACCTATTGAGTTAATGGTCTGTTGGATTGTGTCAGTAAAAAACGCCATGCAATTGCATGGCGTTTTGTCGTTCTTGGTTATCGTTTTTGAATGAAACCGATTGATTTTCAGCAAGGGATTTATTTTTGAGATGCTTTAATCAGCAGGCTTTGAAACTCTTCTTCTGCCACTGCGCCTGGTGCGCGTGAACCATTTTCGAAGAAGATGGTGGGTGTCCCTGTGACACCCAGTTCTGCTGCAAGCTTGCGATTTTTATCCAAAACGCTGGTGTCGCAGTCGGCACTATCTTCAGGCGGTTTGCCGTGCAGCATCCAGTTGTCCCATACGTGGGCTGGGTCTTTGGCGCACAGTAATTTTTTTGCTTTGGCTGTTGAGTCGTCGCCCAGAATATCGATGACAAAGGTGTGCACGGTGATGTTGTTGGTTTTTTCTAAAGTTTTACGAAACAATTTGCAATAGCCGCAGTTGGGGTCTTCAAAAATAGCAATATGACGGCTGCCATCCCCTTTGACCAAGGCAAAGCTTTGGGCCAATGGCAGTGATTTAAAATCTATCGTTGCCAATTCATCTGCACGTTCTTGAGTTAAATTGCGCATGTCTTGCGTGCTGATGAGGTGGCCGACCATGACGAATTCGGTGGCGGCATTGGTGTAAACCAACTCGTTTTTGTTGAGCTGCAATTCATACAGGTCTTTGAAGGGCGTTTGACGGATGGTTTTAACTTTTGAGTTTTCAAATTTCAACTCAAATGCATTTTTAATGGCGGTCAACTCAGGAGAAATCGCGGTCGATGATGCCATTTTTGAAGCTTTATTGGAGGGCGTTTGGGTTTTGGCTTGTGCCGTCACGGACAGGCCAAAGCCGACGCCGAGTGCGGCCATGATGGCAACGGCGGCGGCAGTGCGCCAAGGTGTTTTTGACATGGGGTTCTCGTCTTGAGTGGGTGCGGAGGACGGGTCGCGCACGGGGTTGTTTGGGAGATGCAGCATTGTACTCTTTTATGGTGCGTCAGTTGTTTGTTGGCCCATTGCCGCTTGGATCAGCCTGCGTTTAAGTGGGGGGGCTGCATCCAGTAGACTCATGCCCGCATTGCGCGCGTGGCGTGCAATCGGGTGGGGGGATTGAAACAGTCGGTGGAGCGCGTGTGTGACGCCTTGCATTTCCATCGTGGGTGCGAGGCGAGCCCGTTCATAACGGCGCAAAAGCACAGGGTCGTTGATGGCTCGATGGGGCTCACGTTGCGTCATCAAATCCAACCACGTGCTGAGGTCTTGTAAACCGAGGTTTAAGCCTTGCCCCGCGAGTGGGTGCACTGTGTGCGCGGCATCGCCAATCAATAAGGTATGCGGTGCGATGAATTTTTTGGCAAGCATGCGTTTAAGGGGGAATGCTTGTGCTGAGGTGAGTGTGGTCAGTGCGCCGAGCGTGTTGTGTGACAGCTCACTCACGTGTTTGGCCAGTTCGGCATCATTCATTGACATGATGTGTGCTGAAATGGGGTTTTTGCATGAATAAACCATTGACGCGCATTGGTTCGGTAATGGCAATAAAGCAAGTACATCACCATTGTTAAAAAACCACTGGTGGGCGCAATTAAAATGCGGCTTCTCGCATGCAAAATTTGCCACCACGCCGTGTTGCTCATAATCAAAAAAAGTATGCTTTATTTGAAGGGCTTGGCGTGTCCATGAGTGTGCTCCATCTGCCCCGACCAGCAATGGCGCTGACAGCACATCACCGTTGTGGGTGGTGAGGTCAATGCCGTGATCACGCACACTGAGCGTGGAGGCATTGGTGCGGAATGCGGTGAGATTGGGTACGAAGCGCAAAGCCATTTGAAGGGCTTTTTGAATGTTGTTTTGTTCAACAATCCAAGCCAATTCAGTCATGTCGGTGTCGTATGCACTGAAGTGAAGCTGTCCACCCATGCCTGATTGAGTTTGCGCCGAATCACCCATGATGTGCATGTCGGATACAGAACACATGCGTGTTGCATCCAGTGCATCCCACACGCGCAGACGCTTCAGTAAAGACACATTGGGATTGGATAAAGCGTAAATGCGCGCATCTAACGCACCATCCGATGATGCGGGGGCATCCAAACAAACATGAGCCACACGAGCCCCCGTTTGTGCCAAACCCAGTGCACTTGCATTGCCCGCCACGCCGCCACCTACCACGATGACATCAAATTGAGTTTGCATAAATGATCTTTATAGTGTGAAACATGAATGAACGTATTATAAAAGACGCGCGCATTGCGTGCTTGTACTTGTGAGGATTCCTTTGAGTTCGCATGGACGTATGTCATGAAACCATGTATGATGCGCAGGTTGGATTATTAAAATAAAAAATCAATGTTTTCCAATGTTGTTGCGCCCGTAGCTCAGTGGATAGAGTATTGGCCTCCGAAGCCAAGGGTCGCTGGTTCGATTCCAGCCGAGCGCACCAGTTTGAGTCTTGATGGTCGACAGACGGTTCGGCCGCCCCTTCCTTGATTGTCTCTGAGTTGACCTGCTCTGTGTTGATTGATCCCATCTGCTGTGACCTGATGGGTTGAGTCAAGGCTCAATTGACGGTTAGTTTGCATTTTAGGTGTTTGTTGCTCAAATATTGACCATGCTGATTCGAGGGCGGTGCGATGGCGCGCATTTCATTTGACACCTTTATCCCACATCCGATTGCCCCCTCTTTGTATAAAACCCATTCAAAAACAGTATTTTGCGCAACACCGTGATTGGTGTGTGGTTTTTTGACCAAAGTTGAATGAGGTGACTCTGCTTTATGAAAAAGCTGTGAATAAAATATTGCAATACCACACAATTGGAGTATGATGCAAATAATTTAAGAAATTAAATGAATGTGTCGCTTTTTTTCCTCGGTTTATGTCTTTTGCATTTAAAAATCGTAAGGGGTGCGTGACCACACTATTTCTTAATGATGCTTTTATAAACGTGTAAAATCTCTCTAAACACAAAGGAGTGGTAAATGGCCGTAGCAAAAAAAGCAACACCGACAACAAAGAAAGTGGTGGCCAAGCCCGCCGCTAAAACACCCGCCAAATCAACTGCAACAAAAGCGGCTGTCACAAAAGCAGCGGTTAAGGTCGTTGCTGAGCCTGTTAAAAAAGCAGTTGCAAAACCTGCGGCGAAGGCTGCTGCAAAAACGCCTGCAAAAGCAGCTGCAGTCAAACCGTCTCAAAGTAAAGTTGTGACTGCAAAATCTGCAGTAAAAACCACAGCGAAAGCGCCTGCAAAGGCTGTTGCAAAAGCCGTCGTGAAGCCTGCAACGCAAAAAGCTAAAGCAGATGCCAAACCTGCTGCAAAAACAGCAGCCAAGCCAGTCGCTGAGAAAAAGGCAGCAGCAAAGCCAGCAGCCAAGGCTGCAACCAAACCCGCTGCTGTGGCAAAGGTGGCAAAAGCAGCAGCAAAAAAGCCTGAAGCGAAAGCGGTGGTGAAAGTTGAGGCTAAGGCCGTGGCCAAACCTGCTGCAAAAGCAAGCACCAAAGTTGTGGCTAAAACAACAGCCAAAGCGCCAGCAAAAAAAGCCGCTGCCGCTAAGCCCGTTGTTGAACCGCCTGCGGCTAAACCCGCAGCCATTTGGCCTTTCCCAATTACACCGCGTCCGTGATGAGGTGTGCTCAATGTGCGTATCTTTGCATGTTGGGTCGACACCATACAAAAAATTTTAAAACACCTTTCCGATTGGAAAGGTGTTTTTTATGATTGAATGTGCTTGATATATAAGCAGAGATAGGTAAAGTAAAGGCGAATTGCCAATTTGAGATCAACCGATCAATAAATGGATGAGAAATGATTTATTTACAAGAGCGTGGTGGCGATGTGTGGCTGCAAGTGCATGTTCAACCGGGTGCCAAACACACGGCATGGGCGGGTGAGTATGGCGAGCGCATTAAAATTCGGCTCAATGCGCCTCCCGTGGAAGGGCGTGCAAACACGGCATTAACCGTTTGGTTGGCTCAGCAATTTGGTTGTGTGGCGCGAAATGTAGTGGTTTTAAAAGGTGAGTTGTCTCGCACTAAAACGGTGTGTTTTTCAGGCATGGCTGGGCAATACGAGGAGATGAGGGATCGCATTGCCCTGGCGTTGAGGGGGTGAATGCAGATGAATGAAGTGTGGGGGCATCTGCATGGCTCAATTCATGCGAGTGACGTGTCGATGATTTCAAAACTATGGGTCATGTTGACGGAGTGTGCGAGCATGATGCTTGCGGAGCAGTATTTTTCATGTGATAATTTGACCGCGCGTTTAACCGATGCCTCGCTTAGCTTATTGCCGCTCACCACAAAGTGAAAATGGATGCTGGTGAAAACCTTGGGGTCTGTTTCTGCACGTGTTGCTGATAATTTCACGACGCAATCACTGACGGCTTGGCGGCCTTTTTGTAATATCATCACAACGTCAAATGCTGTGCAACCACCCGTGCCGATCAAAACCATTTCCATTGGGCGCGGCCCCAAGTTTCGCCCACCCGCTTCGGGTGCGCCATCCATCAATACGGCATGGTTGGTGCCTGATTCGCCGATAAAAGACATGCCTGCTTGAGGGCCAACCCAGCGTACGGTGCATTCCATAACATTCTCCAAAAAAATAAGTGTGTGAGTCAATTGATTATACCAGTGCATGAAGATGCTGTTGCAATGGATTCATTGGGTCAAAAAGATTTGCAATGCAAGAAAGTGACGTTTTTTAACAACGTGAATTATTGTTAAGATAATGTTTTTATTTGTTTAAACGTGATTGAATGCTTTTTTTGCAGTAAGAAACAGTAAAAATGCCGATGTTTTTTGTTTTTTTAGTATGACCGTGTTTTTATCTTGCAATGCACAAAAAAACCAGTATAATGAGAACTGTTGGATGCGAAAGCATTCTAAAGATTGTCTCCTCCACCCTCCTTTTGGTGGATTTATTGCCCAAGCAAATTTTGCTTGGGCTCTTTTTTTGTCTGTTTGTTTTTGATGCCAAAAGCAAAGTGCCGTTGATTGACTTTTCTTTTTGTGTTGAAAATACCTTAAAAAAAGCCCAACGGTTGAATGGTTGAGCTTAAGTTCTTGACTTTAAGGGCATAAGTGTCGATAATGTTCGGCTAGCCCATAGTAACTCGCATCGGGAGAGGCCGCAGGCATAAGCGGTGAGGCGTGGTGAGCATGGTTTTTTAAATTGTGATGAATGGAAATAGTCATGAAAACTTTTTCAGCAAAACAACACGAAGTACAACACGACTGGTACGTCGTTGATGGTACGGATAAAGTGTTGGGTCGTGTAGCCAGTGAAGTTGCACGTCGTTTGCGTGGTAAGCATAAACCTGAGTTTACGCCACACGTGGACACAGGTGATTTTATCGTTGTCGTTAATGCGGACAAACTCCGTGTAACTGGCGCGAAATTCGAAGATAAAAAATACTACCGTCATTCTGGTTATCCAGGTGGTATTTACGAAACAAACTTCCGTAAAATGCAAGAGCGTTTTCCGGGTCGTGCGTTAGAAAAAGCGGTCAAAGGCATGTTGCCTAAAGGTCCTTTGGGTTACGCGATGATCAAAAAATTGAAGATCTATGCAGGCGCTGAACATCCGCATTCTGCACAGCAACCTCAAGTCTTGGACATTTAAGGATAGATGAACATGAACGGTAATTACAACTACGGTACAGGTCGTCGTAAATCTGCGGTGGCTCGAGTGTTTTTAAAAGCGGGTTCAGGCAAAATCGTTGTTAACGGTAAGCCAGCGAACGAATATTTTGCACGTGAAACAGGTTTGATGATCATTCGTCAACCTTTAGAACTCACACAAACCACTGAAAAATTTGACATCATGGTCAATGTATGTGGTGGTGGCGAATCAGGTCAAGCGGGTGCGGTGCGTCATGGCATCACACGTGCATTGATTGATTACGATGCAAGCTTGAAATCAGGTCTGTCACAAGCTGGCTTGGTGACACGTGATGCACGTGAAGTCGAACGTAAGAAAGTCGGCTTCCGCAAAGCACGTCGTCGCAAACAGTTCTCAAAACGTTAATCTCACGATTTCGTTTCGACGCAAAAAAGACCGCTTTGGCGGTCTTTTTTTACATAAGCAGGAACCCTTTCATATTTTGTTGTTGCATTCTGCTTTTTTGATTCAGATGCAAACAAAAAATTGGGTAAAATTCAGTTTTACCCTTGGATTCGAGCACATCATGCAAAAAATTAAAATTGGTATCGTTGGCGGTACAGGTTACACTGGCGTTGAACTCTTGCGTTTATTGGCGCACCATCCGCATGTCGAGCTGCATGCGATCACATCGCGCACTGAGGCGGGCGTGCCAGTGGCTCAGATGTTCCCGAGTTTACGTGGTGCGGTTGATTTGAAATTCTCTGATCCAGCCAGTGGCATTTTAGAAGAGTGTGACGTGGTTTTTTTCGCGACACCACACGGCGTGGCCATGGCACAAGCGCCTGCCTTGTTGAACAAAGGCATTCGAGTGATTGACCTTGGGGCCGATTTTCGTTTGCAGGACACGGCTGTTTTTGAAAAATGGTATAAATTGCCGCACAGTTGTGCCGATGTGCTGAAAAGTGCTGTGTATGGCTTACCAGAATTAAACCGTGAGGCTGTGCGTCAAGCGAAGTTGATTGGTAACCCAGGTTGCTACCCAACGACGATGCAATTGGGGTTTTATCCGTTATTGAAAAATAACTTGGTTGATGCATCTGCGTTGATTGCCGATTGTAAGTCTGGCGTGTCGGGCGCGGGTCGTAAGGCTGAGGTGGCGACTTTGTTCAGTGAGTCTTCGGATTCAATGAAGGCTTATGGTGTATCGGGGCATCGCCACACACCAGAGACCGTCGAGCAATTGAGTAAAATGACGACACAAGCGGTTCATCTGATTTTTACGCCACATTTGATTCCAATGATTCGCGGCATGCATTCCACTTTGTATGCCAAATTGCTGCCTGAAGCGCAAAGCATGAGCAATGAAGATTTACAGCAATTGTTTGAAATGACTTATGCAAGTGAACCTTTTGTGGATGTCATGCCTTTTGGCAGTCACCCTGAAACGCGTTCAACCCGCGCATCAAATATGTTGCGCATGGCTTTGCATCGCCATGGTGATACGGTGATTGTCTTGGTGGTGCAAGACAATTTGGTCAAGGGCGCAGCAGGTCAGGCGGTGCAAAATATGAACGTCATGTTTGGTTTTGCTGAAACTGCGGGTATTGACATGTTGCCTGTGATGCCTTGATTTTTCAGTTATAATGAATCTAGATAGTTAATGCAGCTCGTTGATCGAGCTCAGTTTTGGAGAATACACCATGAATGCACCCGTAGAACAAGCCAGCCCGTTCATTTTCACCGACAATGCGGCCGATAAGGTCAAGGATTTAATCGCTGAAGAAGGCAATCCAGATTTGAAATTGCGCGTTTTTGTGCAAGGTGGCGGCTGCTCAGGTTTTCAGTATGGTTTTACTTTTGATGAGATTGTGAATGAAGACGATACTGCAATCAACAAGAGTGGTGTGACCTTGCTGGTTGATTCGATGAGTTACCAATATTTGGTGGGTGCAGAGATCGACTATAAAGAAGACCTCGAAGGCGCTCAATTTGTGATTAAAAATCCAAATGCATCAACCACATGCGGCTGTGGATCGTCGTTTTCGGTGTGATGGTGTCCATGTGATCATAAAAAAAACCGCAACCCTAGGGTTGCGGTTTTTTTATTGTTTGTTATATTTGTTATTGCGCAGGATCACGGCATTCCCAACGTATTTCATCAATCGCCTGCAAAATGTCATCGGATAGTTTGACATCCAGTGCATTGACACATTCATCCAACTGGGCAATTGAAGTCACGCCAATGATCGTGCTGGCGACTTGCCATTTTTGGTAGCAAAAAGCCAGAGCCAATTCAGTGGGTGTGAGGCCGTTGTCGTGGGCGAGTTGATTGTAGCGGCGAGCGGCATTGAGTGACTCGGGGCGTCCCCAGCGTTGAGCGCGCATGGAGGCAAATTTGGTCATTCGGCCTTCAGCGGGAGCGCCGTCACCGATTAAGCCTGAGGCATCGTATTTACCTGTGAGCAGGCCGAATGCCAATGGCGAATAAGCCAATAAGGACACGTCAAGGTGGTGCATGGTTTCATCCAAACCATTTTCGACCGTTCGGTTGATGAGGCAGTAGGGGTTTTGTACTGTGGCAACACGAGGCAAATCGTATTGCTCTGCGAGGCGAATGAACTCATGCACGCCATAGGGCGTTTCATTTGACAGGCCGATGGCTTTAATTTTTCCAGCTTTGACCAATTGAGCGAGTGCTTCGAGTTGAGCGTGCATCGAGGTGTGTGCCGCATCGTGATCGGGTTTGAAATAAATGCCACCAAATGCAGGCACGCTGCGGGTGGGCCAGTGGATTTGGTATAAATCAATCACGTCGGTTTGCAGTCGTTTCAGGCTGTCATCGCATGCTACAATGATGTCTGCACCACTCAAGTCGCCACTGCCACCTCGAATCCACGGCATGCCACGAGAGGGGCCTGCGACTTTACTGGCGACAACCCATTGCTCGCGCGCGCCTTTGTTGGCGGCGAAATAATTACCGATGATGCGCTCTGTGGCGTTGAACGTTGCGGCTTTGGGGGGCACGGCGTACATTTCAGCCGTGTCAAGGAAGTTGATGCCGCGTTCAAGTGCGTGTTGCAAAATGGCGTGTGCATTGGCTTCGTTGACCTGTTCACCGAAAGTCATGGTACCCAAACAAACGGGGGTAACACGCAGATCGCTGTGGCCGAGTTGGACTTTTTCCATGGGGGTGGGCTTTCGATGATAGAATTTAAATTTGATTTAAATGAAAGATAGACTATGTTTACAGGGATTATAGCATCAGTGGGGCGGATCGTTTCAATGCAACCTTTGGCGCAAAGTGAGTACGCTGGTGTGCGTTTGGTGGTCGATGCGGGACGTTTGGATTTGTCGGACGTGGGTCTGGGTGATTCGATTGCGATCAACGGCGCCTGCATGACGGCAGTGGATGTGGATGTGGCGAATCATGCGTTTGCCGTTGATGTGTCCAATGAAAGTTTGTCGAAAACCACGGGTTTGAATGCTTTGGGTCCCGTGAATTTGGAAAAAGCCATGCGTTTGTCTGATCGTCTCGGCGGTCATTTGGTCAGCGGACATGTGGATGATGTGGCGCGCATTGTGTCTTTTCAGCCTGTGGGGGAGTCGCATGAGTTGGTGGTGGCGACATCGCTGAAATGGCAACGTTTTTTGGCGGATAAAGGTTCGATCACCTTGCATGGCGTCAGTTTGACTGTGAACCGCAAATGGGTGGCGGGCGATGAGGTGTGTGTGACCATCAATTTGATCCCGCACACCATCGCTCATACGGTGTTTCAGCACCTTAAAGCAGGTGATTTGATTAATTTGGAAATTGATTTATTGGCGCGCTACATCGCTCAGCTGATGCCGAACGCTGAGTGAGTGCTCGCGATTAATGTTGTGATGAAGCCCTTCATGCCATGTGAAGGGCTTTTTTTAGCTCTGTGTGCTTGTGTGTATTGGGGTGATGCGCTGCTGGTGAATCAGAGCGGTGTTATTTTTGCTTTAAAATCCATTCAGCCAAGTATTTTGCTTCATCGGTTGTGATGTTTTTGTATTGAGCGGGCATTTTGGTTGAGCCAAAGCTGCCCGAGCCGCCTTTGATGATTTTTTCACTTAACTTGTTGACGGCCTCCTTGTCGCCTTTGTAGTGGTCGGCGATGTTGGGCCACAAGGGTGCGCGCACTTCGGCATCGGTGGTGTGGCAAGCCAAGCAGTGTTTTTGTGCAATAAAAACAGGTGCAGGCGGCAATGGCAACGTGGGTTGGGCGGGGGCGTCATTGTTGCATGCGCTCAGGCTGGCGCACAGGCATGCGCCCAACGCAAAGCGAATAAGTGGTTGAGGCGAGTGATTAAGCATTGGCGTCTTTCAGTTGTGCAGGGCGTATTGTATATGAAGACGGTGCTGCACAATGGGGCGACTTGAGCTGGAGGGTGTTTCTTAGCCCTTCATCCAATGCTTTTAAGGTGAAGAAAAGGTTGGTGGGTCGGTGTGGGTCCGTGCGAGATGAATTGTCGACTTTGGCTTGCGGCATCCATGGCTTGTCGACATCACTTGCTTGAGGCCGCTGTATTATTTTAAAGTCAACACCCATTGAGCCAAATACTTTGCCTCTTCAGGGGTCAGATTGGCGGTTTGTGGTGGCATGACGACGGCACCGAATGTGCCCGAGCCGCCGTTTAATATCCGAGTGGTGAGTGTATTGACTGCATTGTTGTCATTCCTGTAGCGTTCTGAGACGCTGATCCACGATGGTCCCACCATTTTGCTGCTGATGGAGTGGCAAACAACACAGTTTTTCTGCTGAGCCAGAGCGAAAGGCGCGGGTAACGAGGTGGTGGTTGGACTGTTTTGTGCGGTTGCAAGAGGGGCGGCCACAGGTGTTGGCGTTGCAGCAGCAGGGGGGGGCGTGGTCTGGTTGTCGTTGCAAGCCGCTAAATTGGCGCACAGCAATGCATTGAACAGCCATGATCGCATGTTGTGAGGGAGGCGCAATGTCATCTCAAATCCTTTGTTTAAATAGGATCCATTATAGCTAAAAATGTTTTGATTTTGCTGAGGGCTGTGGTTGGCATCGGGTCAAAAAATACAAATTCGGGTAGAATGCTAAGGTTAATACAGTGTAAAGCACTGCCCGCCTGGGCAGGTCGCCGAACGCATCAGGAAAAATATCGCATGAACGCACCTTTGACCCCCGCATTGAATCCAAGTTTTGCCCACATGGCCACACCAAGCGCCGCTTTAACCGAACTGCTCGAACCGACGCGCATGCGCGAGATTCCTTACAATTACACGTCTTTTTCTGACCGTGAAATCATCATCCGTTTGTTGGGCGAAGATGCATGGCAGTTGATTCTTGAGTTGCGCGGTGAGCGCCGCACGGGTCGTTCAGCAAAAATGTTGTATGAGGTTTTAGGCGATGTTTGGGTGGTCAATCGCAACCCGTATTTGCAAGATGATTTGCTCGACAATCCCAAGCGCCGTGCTGCTTTGGTCGAGGCCTTGAATCACCGTTTGAGTGAAATTGATAAGCGCCGCACTTTGGATTTAACGACACAGGACTCGGATGATGCGCGTGTTCGCGCCGCTAAAGTTGAGTTGCTGGTCGGCAAAGCCCGAGCAGCGGTGGCTGGTTTTGCTCAACAATTCCGTGACATGTACGATTTACGCGCGAAAGCACGCAGTGTTTTTGCCAAACACACCAGCAAAGGCAACATCAAGTTTGATGGTTTGTCACGCGTGTCGCATGTGACCGATGCGACGGATTGGCGTGTGGAGTACCCATTTGTGGTGCTGACACCTGACACTGAACAGGAAATGGCGGGATTGGTGCGCGCCTCAATAGAGCTGGGTTTGACCATCATCCCACGTGGTGGCGGTACAGGTTACACAGGCGGTGCCGTGCCTTTGGATGCGCGTTCGGTGGTGATTAATACAGAAAAATTGATTCAAATTGACCCCGTTACGCCGTGGCGCGGTGCGATGATGGATCACGATGTGATGACCATCAACACGGGGGCTGGTGTTGTCACACGCCGTGTCGAAGAAGCGGGTAAAAAAGCGGGCTTGGTGTTTGCGGTCGATCCGACCAGCGCCGATGCGTCGTGCGTTGGTGGTAATGTGGCCATGAATGCGGGCGGTAAAAAAGCCGTGTTATGGGGCACAGCGCTGGACAATTTGGCGAGCTGGCGCATGGTTGATCCCAAAGGTGAATGGTTGGAGGTCACCCGTCTCGATCACAACATGTCGAAAATCCATGATGCCCCGATGGCGACATTTGAAGTTGTGCGTTTCAAAGCCGATGGTAAGACCGAAATCGGTCGAGAAGTTTTGGCGATTGAGGGCAAAAAATTTCGTAAAGAAGGTTTGGGCAAAGACGTGACCGACAAGTTTTTGTCAGGTTTGCCAGGCGTGCAAAAAGAAGGTTGTGACGGCCTCATCACCAGTGCGCGTTGGGTGTTGCACAAAATGCCCAAATACACGCGCACGGTGTGTCTTGAGTTTTTTGGTCAAGCGCGTGAATCGATTCCATCGATTGTTGAAATCAAAGATTATTTGTTTGAAACTGCAAAAACCACGGGTGCTACATTGGCGGGTTTGGAGCATTTGGACGAGCGTTATTTGCGTGCGGTCGGTTATGCGACCAAAAGCCGCCGTGGTGATTTGCCCAAAATGGTATTGATTGGTGACATTGTCGGTAACGATGAAAATGCCGTGGCGCAAGCGACTTCTGAAGTGGTGCGCATGGCGAACACGCGCACGGGTGAAGGTTTTGTGGCCGTGACGGAAGAGGCGCGTAAAAAATTCTGGCTGGATCGTGCGCGCACGGCGGCGATTGCACGCCACACCAATGCATTCAAAGTCAATGAAGACGTGGTGATCCCACTGCCACGCATGGGCGAATACACGGATGCGATTGAGCGCATCAACATTGAATTGTCGAGCCGCAATAAGCTGAAATTGCTCGATGCATTGAGCCATTACCTTAAAGGCGATTTGCCGATTGCCAAGAACGAAGAAGAGTCCACAGGCGATCAGTCGAAGGCTGAAGTGCTGGGGCAGCGCGTCAATGATGCGCACATGTTGATTGGGCGCGTGAAAAACCGCTGGCGTTACTGGATGGCGCACATGGATGCGCCTTTGGCCGAGGTTTTGGAGGCAGCGGTGTCGTTTACAGAACCTGCGCAAATCACTTCATTGCGTGAGCGCCTTGTTCGTGAACCCGATGTGAAGGTGTTTGACGTGTTGCAAGACCGCACGATACGGCTGTCTTATAAACGCGAAGTGCGTGCGGAGTTGCGCCGAATTTTCACTGGTTTGTCGTTCACGCAAATCCTCGACGAATGCACTCAAATTCATAAAAAAGTATTGCGCAGCCGCGTGTTTGTCGCTTTGCACATGCATGCGGGTGATGGCAACGTGCACACCAACATCCCTGTGAATTCCGATGATTACGAGATGTTGAAAGAGGCGAATGAGGCGGTTGCCCGCATCATGCAAATTGCTCGCAATTTGGACGGCGTGATTTCAGGTGAACACGGCATTGGCATCACCAAGCTCGAATTTTTGACCGAAGAAGAGCTCGCACCGTTCCGTGCATACAAAAATAAAGTCGATCCCCACGGCTATTTCAACCGTGGCAAACTCATGCCGCACGCGGATTTACGCAATGCGTACACGCCATCATTCGGCTTGATGGGCGTGGAATCATTGATCATGCAGCAGTCTGACATCGGTGCGATTGCCGCGTCGGTCAAGGACTGTTTGCGTTGCGGCAAATGTAAACCCGTGTGTTCGACACACGTTCCTGTGGCCAATTTGTTGTACTCGCCGCGCAATAAGATCCTCGCGACTTCATTGCTGATCGAGGCGTTTTTGTACGAAGAACAAACGCGACGTGGCATTTCGATCAAGCATTGGGAGGAGTTTGAAGATGTTGCTGACCATTGCACGGTCTGTCACCGTTGTGAGAAGCCTTGCCCTGTGAACATTGATTTTGGTGATGTGACGGTCGCCATGCGCAACCTATTGCGCACGATGGGTAAAAAAACGCCAAACATCGGCACCAATTTGGCGATGACCTATTTGAACATGAAAGACCCAGCCACCATTCGCATGTACAAAAAAGTGGTGCTTGAATGGGGAGGCGCGGCTCAAAATTGGGCGTATAAATTAGCGAAATCTTTGCGCATCACCAAGTCGCAAGTCACTGCCCCTGCACCAACCATTGGGCGTGCGCCGATTCGCGAGCAGGTGATTCACTTCATCAATAAACCGATGCCAGGCAATTTGCCGAAGAAAACCGCACGTGCTTTACTTGACATCGAAGATTCAAAATACGTGCCGATCATTCGTGATCCAAAAATCACCTCCAGCGAATCCGAAAGTGTCTTTTATTTCCCGGGTTGTGGCTCAGAACGGCTGTTTTCTCAAGTCGGTTTGGCGACCCAGGCCATGTTGTACTCGATTGGTGTGCAAACGGTTTTGCCGCCGGGCTATTTGTGTTGCGGCTACCCGCAACACGCCACGGGCAATTCGGACAAAGGTGATCAAATCACCACCGATAACCGCGTGTTGTTTCACCGTGTGGCCAACACATTGAATTACTTGGACATCAAGACGGTCATCGTTTCATGTGGGACGTGCATGGATCAATTGCAAAAATACCAGTTTGAGCAAATTTTCCCGAATGCCCGTTTGTTAGACATTCATGAGTTTTTGTTGGAAAAAGGCGTGCAGATTCACGGCGTTGAAGGCGTGCGCTACATGTACCACGACCCATGCCACAGCCCAATGAAAACCCACAATCCACTGAAAGTGGTGTCGCAATTGATGGACACGGATGTGCCTTTGAGCGACCGTTGCTGTGGTGAGTCAGGCTCTTTTGCCCTCAGTCGCCCCGATATCGCCACCCAAGTGCGCTTCCGCAAAGAGGAAGAGTTGCGCAAAGGGGCGGATGAATTGCGTGCCGATGGCTTCACGGGACAAGTGAAAGTATTGACTTCATGCCCTGCATGCCTGCAAGGTTTGCACCGTTATCGCGACGACATTGATTCAGATGCCGATTACATTGTGGTTGAAATGGCGAAGTATATTTTGGGCGAAAATTGGTTGCCTGAGTATGTGGCTGCCGCGAACAATGGCGGGATTGAACGGGTGCTGGTGTAAGCATTCTTGCAAATGAGGTGTTTTTATTGGCTTGAGTTTTGAGTTTCAGGTGATTGATCAACAGGAGGGCGGCATTGAAAATTTTAGCCATTTCAGGCAGTTTACGTGCGGCCTCACTCAATACCGCCATGCTGCGGGCTTTGGCACGCATTGCGCCCAATGGCATTGAAATTGAGATGTCGCCATCGATCGGTGACTTGCCCTTATTTAATCCCGATGTCGAATACCCAAACCCAGCGGTGGTGGCGCAGTTTAAGCAAAAAATCATTGCTGCTGATGCATTGGTTATTGCCAGTCCTGAGTACGCGCATGGCGTGACAGGTGCAATGAAAAATGCTTTGGACTGGATGGTCGGTAATGAGTCATTTGTCAATAAACCTGTGGCAGTTTTCAATACGTCACCGCGTGCCAGTCATGCGCATGCGGCATTGATTGAAACGTTGTCGGTCATGTCTGCGCACATTGTGACGACTGCATGTGTGGTCTTGCCCATTGTTGGTTTTGGTTTGACTGAAGTGGATGTGGTGGAGCGCCCAGAAATCAGCGATACTGTGCGCTCTGCATTGATGGCTTTGCGAGAAGCCGTTGATGGTGTTATTTAATTGATGAGCCCATGCATTGCATGTCCACGCACACCATTCATTACTTTCCTGACCCATTGAAACGACCCCATGACTTTAGCTGCTTTTCTCCTTTTTCTTCCCACCTGCATCGCGTTGAATCTTGTGCCTGGGCCCAATAATGTGTTGTCGATGAACAATGCCACCCGCTTTGGTTTTCGCCCTGCGCTTTTCGCTGGAACGGGTCGTTTGGTGGCATTTGCTGGGATGATTGTGCTGGCTGCGGTGGGCTTGGCTGCGGTGTTGGCGACTTCGGCTTTGTTTTTCTTGGTGTTGAAAGTTGTTGGCGGGATGTACCTGATGTGGATTGCTTTTTCAATATGGCGCAGCCCTGTGGCCGACATGTCGGTGCAGGATGGACAGCCTATCGCATCCATTCGGCGTTTGACTGTGCAAGAATTTGTGTGTGCGGCCAGCAATCCCAAAGCGATTTTAATTTTTACAGCCATTTTTCCACAATTTCTAAACACCAACGCTGCGTTGTTGCCACAGTTTTTGATCATGGGCGGTACTTTTTTAGTATTTGAGCTCGCAACGATCGCACTGTATGCGTATGCGGGACTGCATTTACGGAAAGCCTTGAGCAGCGCAAAAGGACAGCGTCGTTTTAACCGCTTCAGTGGTGGTATTTTGGGCGTGATTGGTTTGGCTTTGTTGGCCACACATTCACCGAGCAGTGTGACGCCCTCTGCCCCTTAACTTGTGTTTGAATGGCTTAAATTGGATTGGGTTTGAAATGGACTTGTGGCGAGTTCATTGAACCAGCATTACATGCGATTATCAACATCCACACCTTTTGATGTGCTTGCCATGTGGGTGTTGCAAAAAAACATCGTTGTGTGGGCATTACGTATTTACACGCTTTGTGCATGATTAAAAACTATAATCATTGGATTAAGCTGTTTTACTTTTCCGCGAGTCGCCATGTACCTGTCTTTACAAAAGAAGTTTTTCTTAGCCTTTTTTTCCATTGCGGTGTTACTGGTTGTCATTTTGGCCAGTATGATGCACTACATCGTGCGTGACAGTTTTGGTGATTACATGGCGCGGGTGAAATTGCAGCGTTTGGCGCCCGTGCAAAAAGTGGTGGTTCAGTTTGTGAATGAACGGCACGATCTGTCCGTGTTGAAAACAGATGGGGCATGGGAAAACTTGGTGCTGGCTGTTGAGGAGGTGAAGCGCGAGGCCAAGGCCACCAAGGCTGCCCGTGATGCTGAAAAAGAAGGGCGAATCGACTATTCTTTTTCCCCCGAGGACAAAGGTTTGCCGCCACTGGAGGAAGACAACGACCGTTTGCCTCCTTATGTTCGTGGTGTGGCTTTATTGGATGCCAATGGTGAGTTTGTCGCAGGTGAGCCAATACCTGTTGAGCAGGCATTGCGTTTTCCCATCAAAAATAACAACAACACAACGGTTGCGTCATGGTTGATTCGCAAAGGGCCGCCAGAGAATGACGCTTTGGGTCAACATTTTTTGGCTGAGCAGGTCAAATGGTCTTTCTGGTTGTTGTCTCTTTCAGCCGCTTTTTCAGGTGTTTTGGCGTGGTTGTTGGCGCGTTATTTTAAAAAGCCGATGGCGGTGTTACAAAATGGTTTTCGACGTGTCGCTGCTGGTGATTTGGCGACCCGTTTACCTGCATCACAAGACAATGAAATGGGTGAGATCCAGCGCAATTTCAATAGCATGACGTCACAGTTGCAAGCACAAGAAACAGCACGCCGCCAATGGGTGGCTGATACGTCGCATGAGTTGCGCACGCCACTGACCATTTTGCGCATGCGCAATGAGGCCATGCGAGATGGCATCATCGCCGTCTCGGACGATGAATGGCAACGCAATTTGAGCACCATTTCTGACCTTACGGTGCTGATTGATGATTTGCAATCGGTAGCACGTGCAACCGAAGGTGGTTGGGATTTGAAGTTCGCTCAAATGCATGTGCAGGCCTCTTTGGAGGATGCGTTGCAAGACAATGCCGCTGCATTTACCGCATCGGGTTTGTCTTTGAAGTTGCATGTGTTGAGCAAGCAGCCGCTGTATATTGAGGGTGATGCACAGCGCTTGCATCAGGTGTTGCGCAATGTTTTATTGAACAGCTTGCGCTATACCGATGCACCAGGCGAGACATTGATTGAGGTTTCTAGCAAAGGGAAAAATGTTCGCATCGAGGTGATGGACAGTGCGCCTGGCGTGCCAGATGCTGCTTTACCTCATTTGTTTGAGCGTTTTTACCGCTGTGAAGGGTCGCGCAATCGTGCCACGGGTGGCTCGGGCTTGGGTTTGGCGATTTGCGAAGGCATCGTGCATGCGCACAAAGGCAAAATTTGGGCGCAGCATTCTCGATTAGGCGGCTTGAGTGTGGTGGTCGAATTGCCTTTACATCAGCCTGTTAAAAAATAAACTCAGAGCACATCTGATTTATGCACGATTTATGCACAATGCCGTGCAAGAATCCCGTTATACAAGTGATGTTCACTTTACAGAGGAGCCGTACATGAGCGAACGTAAGAGTCAAATTCTACTGGTGGAAGATGAGGCAATGATTGCCCAAGTTCAGCAGGCCTATCTACAAAATGCAGGCTATTTGGTGCATTGGCATGAGCGTGGTGATGCGGTGATTGAAGCCGTAAAAATCCAAAAGCCTGATATTGTCTTGCTTGACATCATGATTCCTGACATCAAAGGCCGTGATGGTGTGGCCTTGTGCCAAGCGATCCGAGAGTTTTCGGATGTGCCCATCATGATGGTGACGGCCAAGGTTGAAGAGCTTGATCGATTGGTGGGTTTTGAAAGCGGTGCCGATGATTATTTGTGTAAACCATTTAGTCCGAAAGAAATGGTTGCGCGCGTGAAGGCCCTGTTGCGTCGTCGCCACTCACCTTCGATTGCTCAATCTGCATTTGTCTATGATCCGGCCGCGCAAGTGATTCGTTACGGCGATCAAAAGCTGGATTTAACGCCCACCGAGCTGCGTTTGTTCAATACGTTGCTCATGCAGCCTGAGCGAATTTTTTCTCGCGATCAGTTGATTGCTCAAGCTTACAATGATAATCTTGAGGTGTTTGATCGTGCGGTGGACAGCCACATCAAAAATCTGCGTAAAAAGATTGCTTTGGTTTTACCTGATGTTGAAGTGGTGCAGTCAGTGTATGGTTTGGGGTATCGTTACTCGCCACCGACTTCTGAAATTGATTTTATTACGGGAGAACAGCCTTAATTGAATGTTGTTGCTGTTCTACCCGATTGTTGATTTAATGGCAACTTTAAGGATGACTTTTGACCAGTACAACAGATTTTAAGCTCTTCGGTGAAGCCGCCGAATTCGATGGTTTCTTTGACATGCTCGCCCACATCACGCCACAAGAGTGGCTGATGTCGGCGGGCTTTATTGCGTTGGCCTGTGGCATGGCCTGGTGGGTACGCCGTTGGTTGGGGCAGCGTCGCTTTGGGGAAACCACTCCGCCGTGGTTCAGTAGCGTCGAATTTTCACGTTTTGTGTTGCCGTTTTTTCTGTGGTTATCTGCTGATCTGGTTCAAGTGTGGGCGGAGTCCAATCAGCAACCCGCCAATTGGTATGAGTTTTTATCGCAGATTTTTGGTGCGTTTTTTGTGGTGCGCCTGTTTTTGTACATGGTGCGCCGTGCGTTACCCAAAGAAGGCGGCATCCGACACAGCATTGAACGCCTCGCCATTGTGTCCACTTGGATGGTGATGTTGCTCAATTATGTGGGTAAGCTGGACACGTGGGTGCACCAACTGGATGACTGGCATGTTAAATTGGGTAAAAACACCATCACGGCCACCAATGTTTTGACTTTGTTGCTTGTGGTGGGGGTGGCTTGGTTGGTGGTCAAATGGTTGGATCACGAGATCGAATATGTGGTGCTGAAAAACCCAAATCGATATTTTGCGGAAATTAACCTGTCTGTTCGGGTTGTGGTGGTGCGTATTTTAAAAGCAATTTTATTGGTGGTGGCCGTGCTGCTCAGTTTAGCCGCAGCAGGTCTTGATTTGACCGTGCTGTCGGTGTTCGGCGGTGCATTGGGCGTTGGTATTGGTTTGGGGTTACAAAAAATTGCCAGTAATTATGTGTCTGGTTTTGTGATTTTGTTTGAAGGCAGTGTGCGCATTGGTGACTTAATTTCAACTGTCGACGGTTCGCGCGGTTATGTGACGCAAATTAATTCACGTTATGCCGTCATTCAAGGGGTGGATGGCAGTGAAACGTTGGTGCCGAATGAATCTTTGGTCACATCGCCTGTGGTGAATTGGTCTTTGCATGAAAAAAACCTGTGGATGAGCACCTCAGTGCAAGTCAAACACGAAACCG
This sequence comes from Ephemeroptericola cinctiostellae, assembly GCF_003339525.1. GTDB lineage: Bacteria > Pseudomonadota > Gammaproteobacteria > Burkholderiales > Burkholderiaceae > Hydromonas > Hydromonas cinctiostellae. Next base: position 918,328 of record NZ_CP031124.1, read on the forward strand.
ATATTGATTTTATTCGCCCTAAATTGCTTGAAGTGGTGTCGGCAATCCCTCGTGTGTTGCCCAGCCCTGCGGCGTGCGTGTATTTGTCAAAAATCACCGAAAAAGGTTATGTCCTCGAGGTTGCATGGTGGATCAATGATCCAGAGAATGGTCGTTCAAACATCAATTCAGATGTCAATATGGCGATTTGGCAGACTTGCCGCGCAGCCAATGTTGAATTTTTTACCTTGCAGGCCAGCGAGCCTGAGAAAACCACATAAACCACAAGGCGGATGGGTTCATCCGTCGTTGTGTGGATTTCGTCAAATCCCCATCCTGTATTATGAAAAATACGTTAAAATAGTATCATTACGAACAACTGAGAGCTTCGCTTATGAATGCCTTTTTGAACTTTTTATCCAACGGTATACTTGATTGGTCTTTTGGGCAAATGGTCGTGTACACGTTGATTGTGACGCACATCACCATTGCGTCCGTGACCATTTATTTGCATCGCCATTCAGCGCATCGCGCCTTGGACTTGCATCCCATTCCTGCGCATTTTTTCCGCTTTTGGCTGTGGTTGACTTCAGGTCAACACACCAAAGAATGGACGTCCATTCATCGCAAACACCATGCCAAATGTGAAACGGAAGAGGATCCGCACAGCCCCGTCACGAAGGGCTTGAGTACTGTGTTGTGGCAAGGTGCAGATTTGTATCGCATCGAAGCCAAAAACAAAGAAACCTTGCAAAAGTATGGTGCAGGTACGCCAGATGATTGGATGGAGCGCCATGTTTATACGCCATTGACGTTCTATGGCATCATCCTCATGTTGCTCATCGACTTTGTGTTGTTTGGTTTTGCAGGGATCACCATTTGGGCCATTCAAATGGCTTGGATTCCTTTCTTTGCGGCAGGTGTCATCAATGGCATTGGTCACTGGTGGGGTTATCGTAATTTTGACAGCCCAGACACATCGACCAATATTTCACCGTGGGGCATGTTGATTGGTGGTGAAGAGTTACACAACAACCACCACACGTATGCCACTTCAGCAAAGTTTTCCACCAAGTGGTATGAGTTTGATTTGGGCTGGTGTTACATTCGCGTACTGAGTGCGCTTGGTTTGGCTAAGGTGAAAAAAACCATACCCAAAGCGGTCTTTGTCAGCAATGTACCCGTTGATGAGCATACCTTGGAGTCCATCATCAAAAACCGCTACGAAGTGATGGCGAGCTATGCGCAGTCTTTGAGTCAAAGCGTTAAGGCAGAGATCGAGGCTTTGCGCATCACCAATGAAAGTGCTGCCCAACGTTTGTCAGCCATTCGTAAGTCATTGTTGCGGGATACGGACCACATTTCAGGCGATGTCGTGGCTCGAGTGGAGCAAAACATTGTGGTCAGTCCAACGGTGCAAAAATTGTATGAAATGCGCAACGAGTTGGCCCTGTTGTGGCGTCGTTCAAGTTTGACCCGTGATGAATTATTGGCGCATCTGCATGATTGGTGCGAGCGCGCAGAGCAAAGTGGGATTGAGACATTGCAGTGTTTTTCTTTGCAATTGCGCACTTACCGCTAAAAAAATATCCATCTCAGCCATCTCGCTTATGATAGGGATGGCATTGAAAAAGGCTTGCCATTTGCGCAAGCCTTTTTTTGTATAAAAAGTACCCAAATCCTTTACAATGTCGCATTGTGGATTTTTAATGATTTTATAAAGCGGTGATATGAGCAGTTCAAAAATTTTATTTGGTTTTCATGCGGTGCAAGCGCGATTGCGTGTGGCCTCGACATCGGTGCGCGAAGTGTATGTCGAAAATGCCCGCGGCGATAAGCGCATGCAGCATTTCATTGGCAGTTTGGCGCGCTTGAACATTGAGCCGCGCTTGGTGGACAAACACCGCCTTGATGGCATTGTGGGTCACAGCCGCCACCAAGGCGTAGCGGCTTTGGTCGGTGACATTCGTTTGGCGAGCAGTGTGGATGAAGTGTTGGAAAACCTCATCGTCCCGCCGTTGTTGTTGGTGCTTGATGGCGTCACTGATCCGCATAACCTTGGTGCCTGTTTGCGGGTCGCCGATGCGGCAGGTGTGCATGCCGTGATTGCCCCAAAAGATAAGGCGGTCGGTATCAATCCAACCGTGGCCAAAGTGGCATCGGGTGCTGCCGATCATGTGCCTTACATCATGGTCACCAATTTGGCACGCACCTTGCGTGAAATCAAAGAGTATGACATTTGGGTGGTGGGCACGGATGAAGAGGGAACCAGTTCTTTGCATGAGGCCAAGGTGGGGGGGGCGATTGCTTGGGTCATGGGTGCCGAGGGTGAAGGCATGCGGCGTTTGACACGCGAAACCTGCGATGAATTGGTGCGCATTCCGATGGCGGGTTCGGTGGCCAGTTTGAATGTGTCGGTGGCGGCGGGTGTGTGTTTATTTGAGTCTGTGCGTCAACGTGGTGCGCTGTAAAGCATTGTATGCTCGCTGAATGGTCAACTTGGTAATGTTGGGCTAAGTTCAGATCAAATTGAAGGCCGTTTGATAATCATGGCGGGATGTTTTTATATTTAAGAGACATGAAGGAAATAAAATGAGATTGGATCCCTTAAGCGAGAGTCGTGATGTTGAGGATCGCCGCGACGGCAGTGGCAGCAGTGACAGTGGTGGTTTGTTGGGTGGGTTGCTGGGGGGCGGCGGGCGCTTGGGCATCGGCAGTATGATTTTGGCTGCTGTGGCGTATTTTGTGTTCGGCATCAGCCCATCAACAACGTTGTCGGGCTTGGATGCTGTGCAGTCTATGGCACCCAGCACATCATCGGCCAAAGTGGCGCCAGCAGGAACTTACACCAAAGACACTCAAGCGGTTTTTGCTTCAAAAATTTTGCAAAGCACCAAAGATGTGTGGAGTGCTGAGTTCGCCGCAGCTGGTGGTCAATACCAAGCCCCTGTGATGGTCTTGTATGACGGTGCAACGCGGACCGCGTGTGGCACGGGTCAAGCCGCTGCAGGACCATTTTATTGTCCAGGTGATCAGAAAATTTATTTGGATCTGTCTTTTTTCAACCAAATGAGCCGACAAATGGGTGCGGCTGGTGATTTCGCGCAAGCGTATGTGATTGCCCATGAAGTCGGCCATCACGTGCAGAATCAAATGGGTATTGAAGAAAAAGTCAGTGCACGTCGTGCGCGCGTGTCTGAGGCCGATGGTAATGCTTTGTCGGTGCGTGTTGAGTTGCAAGCCGATTGCTTTGCTGGTGTGTGGGCGGTCAAAGCCAATGCGAAAAATAAAATCCTTGAAACGGGGGATCTCGAAGAGGGCTTGAACGCTGCGCACCAAATTGGTGATGACTATTTACAAAAACAAGCGCAAGGTTATGCTGTGCCCGACAGCTTTACACATGGCAGTTCGGCACAACGCATGCGCTGGTTTAAACAAGGTTTGCAAACAGGTGACTGGAAACAGTGCGACACATTCCGCGCCACCGCTTTATAATCTTTTCATAACCGCGTTTATGTATTGACGTGAACGCGGTTGCTTCATTGATGTGTTTCTAACATCAACCTTTGTTTTTTCACCGCCATTCTTGTTTTTTACTTCGTCGCCCTCAAATGAGAGCTATTGGCTGAACCATTGATCAGCCACCCAAATTCCAAAAAAAGTGCAGATTACTTTTTTTGTCTACCAAGGAGTGAAAAATGTCTGAAGAAATCATCAAAAAACCGCGCGCACCACGAGCGGTCAAAAAAAGCACTGCCCAGATGGAGGCCCTTACGACTGAAGTCGCAGTGAATCCACTTCTGCCTTTGTTGCCTTTGCGTGACGTTGTGGTCTTCCCACACATGGTCATTCCATTGTTTGTAGGGCGTGAGAAATCCATTCGTGCATTGGAAGCTGCGAGTGCGGCTGAGCAAGACGTGGTTTTGGTCGCGCAAAAGAACCCTGAAAAAGACAATCCAGAAGCCGCTGATTTGTACAACGTTGGCTGTGTCGCACGTATTTTGCAGATGTTGAAGCTGCCCGATGGCACGGTCAAAGTGCTGGTTGAGGGTGAGAAACGTGCCAACCTCAGCCATGTGGCTGAAAAAGACGGATACTTGGTGTGTCAGGCCGATGCCATGACGGACGTGGATGCCGATGCGGCTGAAGTTGAAGCTTTGCGGCGCACCGTGCTGACGCAGTTTGAAAACTATGTCAAATTGAACAAAAAAATCCCTGCTGAAATCCTCAACTCACTGGCGAGCATTGATGACGGTGCGCATTTGGCCGACACCATTGTCGCGCACTTGCCCATTAAATTGGAGCTTAAGCAGGATTTGCTTGAATTGCGCAGCGTGAAAACACGCCTCGAAGACGTGTTGCATCAAATGGAAGTTGAAATCGACATCCTGCAAGTTGAAAAACGCATCCGTGGTCGAGTCAAACGCCAAATGGAAAAAAGCCAACGCGAATATTATTTGAATGAACAAGTCAAAGCCATTCAAAAAGAGCTCGGTGAAGGTGAAGAAGGTGCGGACATTGAGGAGCTCGAGAAAAAAATCATCGCCGCTAACATGCCCAAAGAAGCGCGCGACAAGGCCGATGGTGAATTGAAGAAGCTTAAATTGATGTCACCGATGTCCGCAGAAGCGGGTGTGGTGCGTAATTACCTCGAAACCCTCGTCAGTTTGCCGTGGAAGAAGAAGACCAAAGCCAATCACAATTTGGCCAAGGCCGATGCCATGCTCAATGAGGACCATTACGGCCTTGAAAAAGTCAAAGAGCGTGTGCTGGAATACCTCGCCGTGCAACAGCGCGTTGAGAAAAACAAATCACCCATTTTGTGCCTCGTTGGCCCCCCAGGTGTGGGCAAAACCTCACTCGGTCAATCGATTGCCCGCGCCACCAATCGCAAGTTTGTGCGCATGGCTTTGGGTGGCGTGCGTGATGAATCCGAAATTCGTGGCCACCGCCGCACCTACATTGGTGCGATGATGGGGCGTGTGTTGCAAAGCTTAACCAAAGTGGGTGTGCGCAACCCGTTGTTTTTGCTCGATGAAATTGACAAAATGGGGCAAGATTTTCGTGGGGATCCCGCATCGGCGTTACTTGAGGTGTTGGATCCAGAACAAAATCACACGTTCTCAGATCATTACGTTGAAGTCGATTTTGATTTGTCTGACGTGATGTTTGTTGCGACCTCAAACTCGTACAATATCCCAGGTCCCTTGCTTGATCGCATGGAAATTATTCGTTTGTCGGGTTACACCGAAGATGAAAAATTATCGATTGCACAAAAATACCTGTTGCCCAAACAGTTGAAAAACAACGGCTTGAAAGCAGGTGAGTTGAACGTGACCGATGAGGCCTTGCGCGACATCATTCGCTATTACACCCGTGAAGCAGGGGTGCGCTCGCTTGAGCGTGACATTTCAAAACTCTGCCGCAAAGCCGTGAAAATGGTCTTGCTCAACAAAGATTTGAAAACAGTCACCATTGACAGCAGCAACATTGAAAATTACCTGGGTGTGAAACGTTTTAGCTTTGGCATTGCGGAAAAAGACAACCGTGTTGGTCAAGTCACAGGATTGGCATGGACGGAAGTGGGGGGCGAGTTGCTCACCATTGAGACGCAAGTCATGCCAGGCAAAGGCATCATGACACGTACGGGCTCACTTGGCGATGTGATGAAAGAGTCGGTCGAAGCCGCACGCACCGTCGTTCGCGCGCGCGCGAATGCCTTTGGGATCAGCAATGCCACTTTTGACAAAAAAGACATTCACGTCCACGTGCCTGAAGGGGCAACACCAAAAGATGGTCCATCGGCAGGCATTGCCATGACCACGGCGCTCGTGTCTGCATTGACAGGTAACCCAGTGAAAGCCAATGTCGCCATGACAGGTGAAATCACTTTACGTGGTGAAGTGTTGGCAATTGGTGGGTTGAAAGAGAAATTGCTCGCGGCTTTGCGCGGTGGCATCACCGTTGCGTTAATCCCTCATGAAAATGTCAAAGACTTGGCCGAAATTCCAGATAATGTCAAAAATGGCATTGAGATCATTCCAGTGAAATGGATTGAAGAGGTGCTGGCAAATGCTTTGGAAAAACCGATTGAGCCGATTGTCGAACCTGAAGTCGTGCCTGTGGTCGCGACGGCGGAGGTGCCGTTGAAGCCAGAAGGTAAGGCGCATTGAGCGATCAAAAAATAAAAAAATCCAGCAAACATGCTGGATTTTTTTATGTCCTATGGGCTTGAGCTGTTTTGGATTTTGGTGCGGAGCTGTGGAGGTTGGTTATAAAACTGAAAACTTTTTTGACGTTTTAAATTTGATTTTGTGTTTTTTATAGGGTTCAAGTTTTTGATTTTTTTTAAAATGACGTGCATGTGAGTGCATGTTGAAGGTAATGCCTTGGCTCACATTGGGGGTTTGTCTTTAAGTGTCACGTGTGGAGATGGGTATACAAGGGGAAGCGAGGGATTGCCACATTGCCTTAAAGACGTCCTTCAGAATATGAAGAAGATGGGGTATTTTAAAAAATGTCGCTTATTCGCATGGCGAGTTGATGGCTTGTTTTGTTGATCTGTTGCTAAAGTTGTGTTTGTCTGGTGATTTTTTCAGTTTAAGTGTTTTTTATCTGTATTGTAAAGGCACCTGTGCCGTGTTTTAATGGCACCAATTGTTTATTTGAGGATTGTATGCTTAATATTTTGATTTGTGTGTTGTGTAGTGTGGCAGTGTCGGTGTTTTTGAAAGTGGTGCGGAAACAGAATATTGCTGTGGATCAGGCGATTGTGGTGAATTATGTGGTGGCGACAGGATTGACCGTGTATTTCTTACACCCTGACATGAGTGATTTGAGTAAGTATGAGTCGAGCTGGCCTGTGTTTGTGGCCTTGGGTCTGTTGCTGCCGTCGGTGTTTTTGGTGATGGCGGCGGCGGTGCGTTCAGTCGGAATTGTGAAATCGGATGCGGCGCAACGGCTGTCGTTGTTCATTCCGATTGTGTCAGCGTACTTGATTTTTGGTGAGGTGTTGAACACTTCTCGCATGGTGGGGATTGGTTTGGCATGTGTTGCGCTGCTGTGTTTGTTGGTGAAGTCAGAAAAAGGTCGAGCAAGCGGCTCGTGGGGGGCGAATGCGTTGGTGTTGCTGGGTGTGTGGCTGGGTTACGGCACGATTGATGTGTTGTTCAAACAACTTGCGAAATCAGGCAATGCATTTGGTGGTAATTTGCTGATCGCTTTTGCACTGGCCGGCGTGTTGATGTTGGCGTATGTGTTGCTCAAGCGCACACGTTGGTCGAGGGCGAGTCTGTTGGGTGGTGTGCTGCTGGGGGTGTTGAATTTTGCAAATATTTTATTTTATGTCAAATCGCATCAGGCACTTAAAGACAATCCGACCTTGGTGTTTGCGGGGGTGAGTTTGGGTGTGATGGCTTTAGGGGCATTGGTGGGGGTGGTGGTGTTCCGAGAGCGTTTGTCTCGTTTGAACGTCGTGGGTGTGTTGATGGCAATGGCGTCGATTGTCTGTTTGTTTTATTGGCCTGTGTTGACGGGGCTTTTGCCTAAGTGAAATTCAGAGTGTGGGATCATGGGGTGAGGGATATTCATTAAGTTGTGGACATGTGGAGTGGGATTTTTTTCTAAATAAATGGATTTGATGGGGTGAGGTAAGTTGGGGTTTGTTTGCTATTTGTTTACAAGTCGTTGATTTTGCTTTGGTTTGTTGTTATGTTTTTTTTATTGTAAATGCTAAACTGGATTTTAAGAAGTCCACCCTGCACTTTTTACATGCTTCCTTGGAGTGAAAGCCCTTACCGCTGACCTTGAGTTCGCGATATAATACGTCCCATTATGACGACATCTGCCACAACTTCACCCCTTAAAGCCGCCAAAGTCGACTTACTCGCGCCCATCTCTCAGGACATGGCATCGCTTAACGAAACCATCCGTGCGAGTTTGCATTCGGATGTGCCTTTGGTAAATCAAATCTCTGAATATTTAATTGAAGCTGGGGGCAAGCGCTTGCGTCCTGCGATCCACTTGTTGCTGGCGCGTGCGCTTGGTTATCAGGGGGTGCAGCAGTTCACGCTGGCGGCGGTGATTGAATTCATTCACAGTGCAACCTTGCTGCACGATGATGTGGTCGATGAGTCGGACTTGCGTCGTGGACGAAAAACAGCCAATGCCATGTTTGGCAATGCGGCCAGCGTGCTGGTTGGCGATTTTCTGTATTCACGTGCCTTTCAGATGATGATTTCAGTCGGGCAAATGCGTGTGATGGAAATTTTAGCGGACACAACGAATGTGATTGCTGAGGGGGAGGTCTTGCAGCTGCTCAACATCAATGATTCAAATGTGACTGAGGCGCGTTATTTGCAAGTCATTCATTATAAAACAGCACGCTTATTTGAGGCATCAACGCAGTTGGCGGCGGTGTTGCATGGTTGCACACCTGAGCAAGAGGCGGCATGTGCGACGTATGGCCGTCATCTGGGGGCTGCATTTCAGTTGGCCGATGATATTTTGGATTATGCGGGTGACACGGCGACGTTGGGTAAAAATGTGGGTGATGATTTGCGCGAAGGCAAACCCACCTTGCCATTGATTTATGTGATGGCGAATGGCGACGAGGATGAGCAGGCGATTGCTCGCACGGCGATTGAAAATGGCGGTATTGACCAACATCACCCTGATTTTGAGCGGATTTTGAAAACCATCCAAGACAAAGGTGCTTTGAAATACACCCAAGAGTTGGCGGAAAATGAAGCGGCATTGGCGAAAGCTGCATTGGCTTTTTTACCTGAATCGCCTTATAAAGCAACATTGTTGGCGTTGGCAGATTACTCTGTGTCTCGAAACGTCTAAGGATAAGCCCCGTGGAAGATTTACCTTTATCGGCGCAGATTGGTATATTGATTGGTTTATTGGCGCTGTCTGGCTTTTTTGCCATGTCAGAAACCGCCATGATGGCATTGAATCGTTTTCGCCTGCGGCATTTGGTCAAGCAAGGCAATCGGGCTGCGATTCGTACACAAGGGCTGTTGAATCAAACCGAGCGTTTGCTCGGCGTATTGTCGATCGGTAACAATGTCATCAATACGGTGGCGGCGACCTTGTCCACTTCCATTGCAATTAATTCTTTTAAAAACAATGAATGGGCGGTGACGATTGCGGCGGGGATCATTTCATTTGCGATCATTGTATTCAGTGAGTTGACTCCAAAAGTGTTGGGTGCGTCTTTTCCTGAAAAAATTGCATTGCCGGCGAGTTTTATTTTAAAACCGCTGCTGACTTTGATCTATCCTGCGGTGTGGCTTTTGAATGTCTTTGTGTCTGGTTTGCTTGGCATTTTCCGCATCAAGACAAACAGTGGTGAGGAAGAAACCTTGAGTTCGGAGGAGTTAAGGGCTCTGGTCATTGATCAATCGCGTTTCATGCCCAAAAAACACAAAAGCATTTTGGTCAATCTGTTTGATTTAGAATCAATTGAAGTCAATGATTTGATGACCCCGCGCTCGCGGGTGGAAGCGTTGGACATCAATGATCCGATTGATAAAATTTTGCATCAGTTGGTCACCTGTTATCACAATAAGTTGCCCGTGTATGACGGCGAAATCAACAATATCCTCGGTATTTTTCACATTCGAAAGGCATTGCATCATCTCGAAGATGGTTCACTGACGCATGAAGAAATTCGCAGTAATTTAAGTAAGCCGTATTTTGTACCCAGTGAAACCGCTATTTTTGAGCAATTGCAGCATTTTCAAGAAGACCAACAACGCCTCGGCATCGTCGTTGATGAGTACAGTGAAGTGCTTGGTTTGTTGACAATGGAGGACATCATCGAGGAAATGGTGGGTGAATTCACGTCGGCGGCGCCCAACGCACGCTCTCATACCGCATGGGATCAAAACGGTCAGACCGTACTGGATGCTTCTATGCCTTTGCGCCAAGTCAATCGCCGTTTACAGCTCAGTTTCCCGCTGGATGGCCCGAAAACACTGAATGGTTTAATTTTAGAAGAGTTGCAAGACATTCCAGATGCTCAGGTCAGCTTGCGTGTTGCGGGTTGCACAATGGAGGTCTTGCAAGTGGATGAGCATGGCGTGCGGTCAGTGCGTTTGTTTAAACCGAAAGTTTAATCTGCTGTTTCGAGTCGCCTGTTGCGATGTCAATCGCCTTAACCCATAAAAATTCTAAGGAGTTGTTATGAAAAACCAGTCGTGGTCGACATTGGCGAGCCTGCTGGTGCAGCGTGGACGCTTGTCTTTCGATGTGGCGGCGGTGATTGCTAAAACAGAACCATCCAGTTCATTGGTTTGGATTGATGCTTTTTTAGAGAGCAATGATGCGGGCTTCACCCCATCTAGTTTTGCCCAGTGGATGTCAGATGCTGCAGGATTGGTTCGTTTGAGTTCGCGCGAGTGGCAATCGTTCATGACCCACCGACCCACGCAACCACCCCGTTTACCTTATGCACCGCAAGGTTTGGTGTGGTTGGGGGGCGAGCCTGCACGGGTGGGGATTGTTGACGCCAGCGATTCGGCGGTGTTGCAACGATTGCGATTCCTAATCAACATGCCCTTTGAGTGGCGCGTGTTGTCGATGGATGAATATTACCAGTCGCAAAAAAAAGACAGCGCATCCACTGTTCAGCGGTTCAGTGCTCAGGTGGCGCCCGCCGTCTCGACTTTGGCGTTGGATGCCAATTTCAATGCCAATCCCATCGACAGCAATGATGCGCCTGTGGTGCGTTATATTCAAGACTTACTGGTGCAGATGGTACGTGAACGCGCATCTGATTTGCACTTTGAGCCTTTTTCAAACCATTTCCGAATTCGTGCGCGCATCGATGGCGTGCTACATGATGTGGCACAGTTGGATGCACAATTGAAAGAGCAGATGTCTGTGCGACTCAAGGTCATGGCGCAACTGGACATTGCTGAAAAACGCTTACCTCAAGATGGGCGTATTAAATTATCATTGACCCCTTCAGAGACCGTGGATTGCCGAATCAGTACGTTGCCCACTTTATTTGGTGAGAAAATTGTGGTGCGTTTTTTAAACGGACAAACAACGGCTTTGAGTTTGGCTGCTTTGGGTTATGAGCCGCATCAGCTGGCGATATTGGAGGAGGCGTTGACCCGCCCATATGGTTTGATTCTGATGACGGGGCCGACTGGCAGCGGTAAAACAGTGTCTTTGTATGGTTGTTTGCAGAAGTTGAATACCGATGAGGTGAATATTTCGACGGTGGAAGATCCTGTTGAAATCTTTATGACGGGCATTAATCAAGTGTCCATCAATGAAAAAGCAGGCATTGATTTTGCAACCGCATTGCGTGCATTTCTGCGACAAGACCCCGATATTTTGATGGTGGGCGAGATTCGCGATTTGGATACAGCAGACATTGCACTCAAAGCGGCTCAGACAGGGCATTTGGTTTTTTCAACATTACACACCAATGACGCGCCGCTGGCACTGACCCGTTTGGCACAAATGGGCGTGACCCCATATAATATTGCGGCATCGGTCAGCATCATCACCGCCCAACGTTTGGTGCGTCAGCTGTGTGATTGCAAAGTGCCTCTTCGATTGGATGAAGCTTTGTTGATGAGTGCGGGTTTCACGGCGGATGAGGCAAAACAAAAGGACTGGCAGGCATTCGCACCGAAAGGCTGTAATCGTTGCCATCACACTGGTTTTTTTGGGCGCATTGGCGTATTTCAAGTCATGCCTGTGTCCACCGACATGCAAAATTTAATTGCACGAAATTGCAGCGCGCAAGAGTTGCGTGATCAAGCGCGGGCAGAGGGCGTGCTTAACTTGCGTGAGGCTGGCTTGCTGAAGGTGAAAGCGGGTTTGTGTGCGCTGAATGAAATCATGGTGGCGACGATATGACCTTGTTTGACTCGGTTTGTGGTCAAAAACACGACATCATGCTGCGAATAATGTCAAAAATTCGTTAATGAAATTGCTTGCCTTTCACCACATGAATCGTTTTTTTGAAGAAATGGGTCGATCATTCAAAATTTTGCTCATGGGTTTACATGGGTTTTTCTGAACTTTTAACACTCACAAAATGGTTTTTACTTTGTGACCAACGTATGAAATAAAACATGCTCGATACAATCAATGCACCCGTTAACCGTTATGCTTGGCACGGGCAGAACCGTGCGGGGCAAGTGTTGTCTGGGATTTTGTACGGTGAAGATAAAAACAGTGTGCGAGAGCAGTTGGAGCAGCGAGGCATCATTGCCAAGAGTGTTTCCAGCCGGCGTGAGCCATGGCGTCGACCTGTTGCACAGCGGGATGTCACCAAATTTCTGCAAGAAATGGGCACCTTGTATGATGCTGGCGTGCCTTTACTGCGGGTGTTGGATGTGTTGTTATACAGCCAAAAAAATCTGCATTTTCGTGGCGTGATTCAAACCATGCGTTTGGACATTGAGCGTGGCGAATCGCTGCATCGTGCTCTGCGCCACCATCCTCGGGTGTTCGATGAGTTGACCTGTAACTTGATCGAAAGTGGTGAAACGGCAGGGCGGTTGACGGAGGTGTTGAAAAACATTGTGTACACGCAGGAGCGCCGTCAGCAATTGGCGAGTCAAATCAAAACGGCTTTGTCATACCCTGTTTTTGTCATCCTTGTTGCTTCTTTGGTGTGGATATTGGTCTTGGGTTGGGTGGTGCCTGTATTTGAGGGGGTTTATCGAAGCAGTGGCAAACCTTTGCCGTGGCTGACCCAGATGTTGATTGATGGCTCGCGCGCGATGCGGGTCAGTGGTTTGTGGGTGTTGTTGGCTGGCGTATTAGGGGTGATGTTTTTGGCGCGCTGGGAAAATGTCCGTTGGCGCTATTTCATTGATAACTTAAAGTTGAAAATGCCTGTTTTTGGTGGCTTGCTGAGCACCGCATGGCATGCGCAATTTGCCCGAACCTTGGGTTTGCTGTATCAATCAGGGGTGCCTTTGCACCAATCACTTGGCATTGCAGCACGCTCAGTATCGCATCGTCCAATGCGTGATGCGATCAATGAGTGCACGCAACATGTGTTAAATGGTCACAGTTTATCTTTGTCTATGGCGCAGTACGCGTTGTTTGAAAGCAGTTTGGTGCAGCGCATTCAGATTGGTGAGGAATCCGGTATGTTGACGGAAATGTTGGCGCAACATGCGAGTCACAATGAGTTTTTGGTGGAGCAAACCATTAAACGTTTGTCTGCATTGGTCGAGCCGATGCTGATTGTCTTGATTGGCTTGATGGTCGGCGTGATGGTTGTGGCGCTGTATTGGCCTATTTTAAATTTAGGTACGGTGCTGCGATGATGCTGTTTGTTTGGATGCTTGTGTTTGTGTTGGCTGCGGTGTTCGGTAGCTTTGCAAATGTACTGGTGTATCGTTTACCTCTGATGGTGTTGAGTGAAGAGGCCAGTGATGAACGGGGATTGATGTTTAATTTGGCCTGCCCAGCATCACATTGCCCTGCATGCGAGACACCTTTGCGTTGGTGGCATAACATCCCTTTGGTGAGTTACATTGTGCTGAGTGGGCGATGTGGCTTCTGCGGTGCACCGATTCCACGGCGATACTTTTGGATTGAGTTGGGTTCGGTGATCATTGGGTTGTATTGTTATGGACAGTTTGGCTGGTCTGTCCATGCCTTGATGTGGTTTGTGTTTTTGTACCTTTTATGGGTGATGAGCTGGATCGATGTGGCGCATTTTCTGTTGCCAGATGTTTTGACTTTATTGCTATTGTGGCTGGCTCTGGTGTGGAAGGCTTTGGTGATGCCAGAGCAGCTGGTTGATGCCGTTTTGGGTGCTGCTTTGGGTTATGTGCTTTTGCGGGTGGTGTATGAGGTGCATCATTATTTTACGGGTCGCCAAGGAATGGGCATGGGGGATATGAAGTTGATGTCAGCCATTGGTGCATGGTTGGGTTTGCTTCAGGTGCCCAATGTGTTGTTGGCCTCCTGTGCCGCTGCTTTGCTTTATGCGGCGTATGTTCGACTGCGTTTTCAAACGGTTGTGATTCCTTTTGGCCCTTTTTTAGCTTTTGGTGGGGTGCTTGTGTTGTGCGCCCGTCAGTACTTTAACTTGGGTTAAGCCATGTTTCCCTTGATTTTAAACAATCACTTACGGCCTATCGTACGACCCAATCGTTTGCCCAGCGGTCTAAATGTTGGTTTGACGGGCGGTATAGGGAGCGGCAAATCAATGGTGGCTCGACTTTTGGTTGAGCAAGGAGCAGCCCTGATCGACTTGGATGCGATTGCGCATGAATTGACTGCTGCGAATGGGAAAGCCATGCCAAGTATAGAGCGTGCGTTTGGTGCTCAGGTTGTGGCAGAAGATGGGGCTTTGAATCGCAGTGTGATGCGTGATCTTATTTTTAATGACTCACATCATAAAGCACGGCTTGAAGCCATCATTCACCCCTTGATTCTTTCGACGGCAATTGAGCTGGCGCATTTGAAAGCCAGAAACACCCCGCTGTGCGTGTTATACGACATTCCCCTGTTGGCAAGCAGTACAGAGTGGCTGCAATTGCTGGACTGGATCGTTGTTGTTGATTGTTCAGAAGAGGTCAGGGTGCAGCGCATTCGTGCCAGAGGTCCACATTTGACTGAGGAAATGGTGCATCGAATTATCTCTTCACAGGCCAGTACCGCTGAGATGAAAGCCGTTGCAAATGCAGTGTTGGATAACACAGAAAACGATGTGAAACACTTGCAACTCAAGGGACAAGTCAATATACTGACTGGATATATTAGACGTATTAACTCCTCTTGCATGAAATAAGTTGCCCATGACACCTGTAGCGCCCCAACGCTCCGCGCACACCTTGTTTGAGTTCCCTTTGAACGAGCGTTTTCGCACGTATTTGAGGCTCGAAGCTTTGTATCGTAGATGGCAGCACTTCTTGGCTCAAGACTCAGAGCAAGACCATCACAGTGCCATGTTGATTCTGTTTGAAATCCATGACTTTGCTTTTCGCTACGACATCAAAGGTGATTTGTTGCTTGATTTGAATCGCTATAAACAAGCTTTGAATCATTTGCGTCACTTGCCTGAATTGTCAGAACAAAAGCTGACTCAAACCTTGATGTACTTGTCTGATGCACAAAAGCAAGTGGAACAATCAGCGAAGTTTGGCAGTACCTTGCCTGACAATGATTGGTTGTTGAATGTAAAGACTCGCATTGTTGTGCCTGGCGGAATTTGCAGTTTTGATGTTGCTTTTTATTACCAGTGGCTGCAGCAGCCTGCTAATGTCCGATGCGTGGATTTAGAAGCGTGGTTGATGCCCTTGATGCCCATGTTTGAAGCATTGAAGTTTATCTTGTTGATTGTCCGTGATGCTCGAAAACATAAGTCATGCATCACACAAGACAAAACTTATCAACAACCCCTTAACGGTGTGCGGTTTGACATGTTGCAGGTTGAGCTTGCTGACACATCCCCTTACCTTCCAGACATTAGTGCAAACAAACATGTTGTTTGGCTGCGTTTCTCGTTGCCGAGTTTCCGCTCTCAACCTCAACACCTTCGTGTTGATCCAAGCCAGCCTGAAATTAATTTCGAGCTTAATTTGTGCGGAATGCATTAACTAATTAAATGGTTATTCGTTATGCCTCAAATTACATGTCCAACCTGCGGTGATCGCCATGAGTACGACACCACATCGCCATTTCGCCCTTTTTGCTCAGAACGTTGTAAATTGATTGACCTCGGCGCATGGTCTCAAGAGTCGTATAAAATACCTGTAACGCAAGAACATATGGCGACTGACCTTGATGACCACGTTTTGGAACATACGCCAATCTCTCATTGAGTCACGTATTTGAAAATACTTGTTGACAGTTAAGGCGAAAGTGTTCATAATCTCGTTTCTCTGCTGCTGAGGCGGCGAGAAAAAGCGGTGTGAAGGGTTAGTTGGGCGTTCGAGTTTGTTGTTGATGTTAAAAAATAAACTTAAAAAAATGCTTGACGAACTGGTTTGAATGCTTCATAATCTCGCTTCTGTGCTGATGACGGTGCAGCGAAAAAGAGCCAAGGTTCTGCTTCGGAAAGACAAGATCTTTAAAAATTAACAGCCGATAAGTGTGGGCGTTTGTGGTGTAGTCGAGAGCTTAGGTTCTAGACGTTAAACCATAGAGGCTCATACTTGACGAAACAAAGCAATGAGAATGGTGTTAAAGCCATTTGAATTAAAATGTCAGTCAATACTTGAGTAGCCGTAGCGATACGGCAAATGCGAAAGCAATGAATTAAACTGAAGAGTTTGATCATGGCTCAGATTGAACGCTGGCGGCATGCTTTACACATGCAAGTCGAACGGTAACAGGAAGAAAGCTTGCTTTCTTTGCTGACGAGTGGCGAACGGGTGAGTAACACATCGGAACGTACCGTTAGGTGGGGGATAACTACTCGAAAGAGTGGCTAATACCGCATATAACTATGGTTGAAAGCAGGGGACCTTCGGGCCTTGCGCCAAGCGAGCGGCCGATGGAAGATTAGCTAGTTGGTGAGGTAAAGGCTCACCAAGGCGACGATCTTTAGCGGGTCTGAGAGGACGATCCGCCACACTGGAACTGAGACACGGTCCAGACTCCTACGGGAGGCAGCAGTGGGGAATTTTGGACAATGGGGGCAACCCTGATCCAGCAATGCCGCGTGAGTGAAGAAGGCCTTCGGGTTGTAAAGCTCTTTTGTTAGGGAAGAAAGCCTGACCACTAATACTGGTTGGGGATGACGGTACCTAAAGAATAAGCACCGGCTAACTACGTGCCAGCAGCCGCGGTAATACGTAGGGTGCAAGCGTTAATCGGAATTACTGGGCGTAAAGCGTGCGCAGGCGGTCTGATAAGACAGTCGTGAAATCCCCGAGCTTAACTTGGGAACTGCGATTGTAACTGTCAGACTAGAGTGTGTCAGAGGGAGGTAGAATTCCACGTGTAGCAGTGAAATGCGTAGAGATGTGGAGGAATACCGGTGGCGAAGGCGGCCTCCTGGGATAACACTGACGCTCATGTACGAAAGCGTGGGGAGCAAACAGGATTAGATACCCTGGTAGTCCACGCCCTAAACGATGTCTACTGGTTGTTGGGGATTCATTTCCTTAGTAACGAAGCTAACGCGTGAAGTAGACCGCCTGGGGAGTACGGTCGCAAGATTAAAACTCAAATGAATTGACGGGGACCCGCACAAGCGGTGGATGATGTGGATTAATTCGATGCAACGCGAAAAACCTTACCTACCCTTGACATGCCACTAACGAAGCAGAGATGCATTAGGTGCTCGAAAGAGAAAGTGGACACAGGTGCTGCATGGCTGTCGTCAGCTCGTGTCGTGAGATGTTGGGTTAAGTCCCGCAACGAGCGCAACCCTTGTCGTTAATTGCCATCATTAAGTTGGGCACTTTAGCGAGACTGCCGGTGACAAACCGGAGGAAGGTGGGGATGACGTCAAGTCCTCATGGCCCTTATGGGTAGGGCTTCACACGTCATACAATGGTCGGTACAAAGGGTTGCCAAGCCGCGAGGTGGAGCCAATCCCATAAAACCGATCGTAGTCCGGATTGGAGTCTGCAACTCGACTCCATGAAGTCGGAATCGCTAGTAATCGTGGATCAGAATGTCACGGTGAATACGTTCCCGGGTCTTGTACACACCGCCCGTCAAACCATGGGAGTGGGTTTCACCAGAAGTAGTTAGCCTAACCGCAAGGAGGGCGATTACCACGGTGGGATTCATGACTGGGGTTAAGTCGTAACAAGGTAGCCGTATCGGAAGGTGCGGCTGGATCACCTCCTTTCTAGAGATAGAAAAGCCATAAACGTCCACACTTATCGGAATGTTAAACAAAAGAACAGTAAATCCTAATGGGGGATTAGCTCAGCTGGGAGAGCACCTGCTTTGCAAGCAGGGGGTCGTCGGTTCGATCCCGTCATCCTCCACCAAGAATGTTGGATCGAAGACGGGTCTTTAGCTCAGTTGGTTAGAGCACTGTGTTGATAACGCAGGGGTCGATGGTTCGAGTCCATCAAGACCCACCACATGACTGTTCTTAAAGTATTTATTGTTGTTTAATTTCGACTTGTCTTATTCCAAGTGAATCATTAAGTATCCGCATTGACAAGTGCTGATGCTTAATCCTTTACGAAGGATTATAGCGCAAACGCGCTGGCAGCAATGCCCGGCTGATCTTTAACAACTAGAAACCAAGCAAATTTAACAGTGATAATATGATGTGTTCAAGGAATTGAATGCATGTTTTAACACGGGTTAGATTGCATCAAAATAAAGTAGTTCTCAAGAAGTAGTATGAAGAATACGACGTCGATTCAGCAATGAATTGGCACTTGAAATTACGGCAAACAAACCGACACACATACTCATGTAAATGTGTGTGTCAAAACTAGTGCGAACACTTTATGACCTGAGCGATCAGAGTTATAAGGTCAAGTGACTAAGTGCATGTGGTGGATGCCTTGGCGATTACAGGCGACGAAAGACGTGATAGCCTGCGAAAAGCTCTGGGGAGGTGGCAAATAACCTTTGATCCAGAGATATCTGAATGGGGAAACCCAACCCTTAGGGGTTACTGCTGACTGAATACATAGGTCAGTGGAGCGAACGCGGAGAACTGAAACATCTAAGTACCCGTAGGAAAAGAAATCAACCGAGATTCCCAAAGTAGCGGCGAGCGAAATGGGACCAGCCGTGATGTGATATAGGATCAGTTAGTAGAATGGAATGGAAAGTCCAGCTATAGAGGGTGATAGCCCCGTATACGAAAACTCAACCTAGGTACTAAGCATCAGACAAGTAGGGCGGGACACGAGAAATCCTGTCTGAATATGGGGGGACCATCCTCCAAGGCTAAATACTCGTAATCGACCGATAGTGAACCAGTACCGTGAGGGAAAGGCGAAAAGAACCCCGGGAGGGGAGTGAAATAGATCCTGAAACCGCATGCATACAAACAGTAGGAGCGGACTTGTTCCGTGACTGCGTACCTTTTGTATAATGGGTCAGCGACTTACGTTGTGTTGCAAGCTTAACCGAATAGGGGAGGCGTAGCGAAAGCGAGTCTGATAAGGGCGACAGTAGCACGGCGTAGACCCGAAACCAAGTGATCTATCCATGGCCAGGATGAAGGTTGGGTAACACCAACTGGAGGTCCGAACCCACTAATGTTGAAAAATTAGGGGATGAGCTGTGGATAGGGGTGAAAGGCTAAACAAACTTGGAGATAGCTGGTTCTCTCCGAAAACTATTTAGGTAGTGCCTCAAGTATTGCTTACGGGGGTAGAGCACTGTTATGGCTAGGGGGTCATTGCGACTTACCAAACCATGGCAAACTCCGAATACCGTAAAGTATGAGCTTGGGAGACAGACATCGGGTGCTAACGTCCGGTGTCAAGAGGGAAACAACCCAGACCGCCAGCTAAGGTCCCCAATATAAGCTAAGTGGGAAACGAAGTGGGAAGGCTAAGACAGTCAGGAGGTTGGCTTAGAAGCAGCCACCCTTTAAAGAAAGCGTAATAGCTCACTGATCGAGTCGTCCTGCGCGGAAGATGTAACGGGGCTAAGCTTATAACCGAAGCTGCGGATACGTGCTTGCACGTATGGTAGGAGAGCGTTCTGTAAGCCTGTGAAGGTGCGTTGAAAAGCGTGCTGGAGGTATCAGAAGTGCGAATGCTGACATGAGTAGCGATAAAGGGGGTGAAAGGCCCCCTCGCCGTAAGCCCAAGGATTCCTACGCAACGTTCATCGGCGTAGGGTTAGTCGGCCCCTAAGGCGAGGCAGAAATGCGTAGCTGATGGGAAACAGGTTAATATTCCTGTACCATTGTATGATGCGATGGGGGGACGGATCGTAAAAGGTTATCCAACGGTTGGAAGAGTTGGTTTAGGTGATGTAGGCGAGCGTTAGGCAAATCCGGCGCTCATTAGCCAAGGTCATCGATCGAGTGATTTAGGTCACGAAGTAACTGGAAGTGATTCCAAGAAAAGCCTCTAAGCTTCAGTCATACAAGACCGTACCGCAAACCGACACAGGTGGGCGAGATGAGTATTCTAAGGCGCTTGAGAGAACTGCGGAGAAGGAACTCGGCAAATTAATACCGTAACTTCGGGAGAAGGTATGCCCCAGTAGCGTGACTTGAACAAAGAAGCGTGAAAGGGTCTCAGAGAAATGGTGGCTGCGACTGTTTAATAAAAACACAGCACTCTGCAAACACGAAAGTGGACGTATAGGGTGTGACGCCTGCCCGGTGCTGGAAGATTAAATGATGGGGTGCAAGCTCTTGATTGAAGTCCCAGTAAACGGCGGCCGTAACTATAACGGTCCTAAGGTAGCGAAATTCCTTGTCGGGTAAGTTCCGACCTGCACGAATGGCGTAACGATGGCCACACTGTCTCCTCCGCAGACTCAGCGAAGTTGAAATGTTTGTGATGATGCAATCTCCCCGCGGCTAGACGGAAAGACCCCATGAACCTTTACTGTAGCTTTGCATTGTATGTTGAATCGTTTTGTGTAGGATAGGTGGGAGACTATGAAGCTTTGGCGCCAGCCAGAGTGGAGTCAACCTTGAAATACCACCCTGAATTATTTGACGTTCTAACCTAGGCCGCTGAATCGCGGTTGGGGACAGTGCATGGTAGGCAGTTTGACTGGGGCGGTCTCCTCCCAAATTGTAACGGAGGAGTTCGAAGGTACGCTTAACACGGTCGGACATCGTGTGTAAAGTGCAATGGCAAAAGCGTGCTTAACTGCGAGACTGACAAGTCGAGCAGGTGCGAAAGCAGGACATAGTGATCCGGTGGTTCTGAATGGAAGGGCCATCGCTCAACGGATAAAAGGTACTCTGGGGATAACAGGCTGATACCGCCCAAGAGTTCATATCGACGGCGGTGTTTGGCACCTCGATGTCGGCTCATCTCATCCTGGGGCTGTAGTCGGTCCCAAGGGTATGGCTGTTCGCCATTTAAAGAGGTACGTGAGCTGGGTTTAAAACGTCGTGAGACAGTTTGGTCCCTATCTGCCGTGGGCGCTGGAAATTTGACGGGGGCTGTTCCTAGTACGAGAGGACCGGAATGGACGTACCGCTGGTGTACCTGTTGTTTCGCCAGAAGCATCGCAGGGTAGCTAAGTACGGAAGAGATAACCGCTGAAAGCATCTAAGCGGGAAACTTGCCTGAAGATAAGATTTCCCAGGAGCTTGACTCCTTTGAAGGGTCGTTCGAGACCAGGACGTTGATAGGTTGGGTGTGGAAGTGCAGTAATGCATTAAGCTAACCAATACTAATTGCCCGTAAGGCTTGACCTTATAACTGTGGTTGTTCCAGTATAAGCGTCGCACTAATCGATGATCGAAAGATCACGGTTTGTTTGATTGATGTAATTTAACTCGTTAAAACCCATCCTAATCAGATGGATGTCACTGTAAATATGCTTAGTTTCTAGTCTGTTGGACGAAAGTTCAACAAAAGACGCCCGATTTTATGTTGGCTGTTTGAGGTTTCAACTACTCATAACAGGCAATGCAGGCTTTGCCTGACGACCATAGCAAGTTGGTCCCACTCCTTCCCATCCCGAACAGGACAGTGAAACGACTTAGCGCCAATGATAGTGCGGATTCCCGTGTGAAAGTAGGTCATCGTCAGGCTTTATATACTAAACCCCAGCTCTTTGAGCTGGGGTTTTTTTATGCGCATTTGAAACCATCAGATGCAACCCAATAAACCATCCATTGGCTGTGTTAGAACAAACACAAGGTATGGGCTATGTGAGCTCGGGGTTGAGGCAGGCCTGGCTTGGTGCGGTTTTTCTGGTTTGAAGGTCGAACCACTCACCGTTCTGGAGGCAATCATGCCCTGCATGATGATTGTGGCTTTTGTGGATCCACATTATATAAAAAATAAAGACCCATATCATTTTGTTATATCTGCTAGTCCAATGGCGCACTATTGTGTTTATATGACTGACGTTATGATGTGGTCATGCAAACACCTCTTTCTACTCTCTTCATGCGCGGCGGCACATCTCGTGGTCCTTTCTTCAAAGAAAGTGATTTGCCTGCTGACATCGCATTGCGCGACCGTATTTTGTTGGCGGTCATGGGCTCACCTGATCCCCGCCAGATCGATGGTTTGGGGGGGGCGCACCCACTGACCAGCAAAGTGGGCATTGTTGGTTTGGGAACAACAGATGGGGTTGACCTAACTTTTTTATTTGCTCAATTACAGCCCAATAATGACAGCGTCGACACCACGCCGAATTGTGGCAATATGCTGGCGGCGGTCGTTCCTTTTGCTTTGGAAACGGGCATGGTCAAAGCACAAGGCGTGACCAGTACTTTTCGTGTGTTGACTCTGAATACCGATATGGCTTGCGATATCACGGTGCAAACACCCAATGGTCAAATCAGTTACGAAGGTGATGCGCGCATTGATGGTGTTCCAAGCACATCTGCGCCAATTACGATTAATTTTCTAGATACGGCGGGCTCTGTTTGCTCTGGCCTTTTGCCCACAGGCAAAGTCAAAGACACCGTTTCTGTGGATGGTGTTGGCACAATCGAGGTGACGTGCATCGATAATGGCATGCCATTGATCATCATGCGTGCAGCAGATTTGGGTCGTACAGGCTACGAATCCATTGTGGACATGAATGCGGATGCTGAGCTGAAAATAAAGCTGGAGGCTTTACGCCTTCATTGCAGTCACTTGATGGGTTTGGGTGATGTCACAAAAAAAAATTATCCAAAGATGACTTTAATTGCAGCACCACGTGATGGTGGCAGTTTGTCTACGCGCAGTTTCATCCCACATGTGTGCCATGACGCGATTGGTGTTTTGGCCGCAGTCACCGTCGCGACTGCATGTGTACTGGATGGTTCTGTGACGGAAGGCATTGCGCAGGTGAACGCTGGTCCATCGACATTGATTTCAGTTGAGCATCCAACAGGTGAGTTTTCGGTTGATTTGGCCATTGATCCAAGCAACCCTCAGAATATCGAGCGTGCAGCATTGTTGCGTACTGCTCGATTGATCATGCGTGGTGAGGCGATGGTATCACGTGCGATTTGGGATGGCTCATTGTAGGATGCTGCAACAGAGGTGGTCGTAAGGATCGTTGTATCGGTTTATACCCAAGTGGTTTTGGGTTTTTTATTTAAAAAGTGATGGGCACACCCATCCATACACAGGAGATCACCATGATTATTGATTGCCACGGTCATTACACCACCGCACCAAAAGCGCTAGAAGAATGGCGTAACCGTCAAATCGCAGGGATCAAAGACCCCGCCATGATGCCAAAAGTGTCAGAACTAAAAATCAGCGATGATGAGTTATGCGAAACCATTGAGCTGAATCAATTGCGTTTGATGAAAGAGCGCGGCAGCGATTTGACCATTTTTTCACCACGTGCGAGTTTTATGGCGCATCACATTGGTGATTTCAATGTGTCGAGCACTTGGGCGGCGATTTGTAATGAGCTGTGCTATCGCGTCAGTCAATTGTTTCCAGATCATTTTGTTCCCGCCGCGATGTTGCCGCAATCACCGGGTGTTGATCCAGCGACTTGTATTCTTGAGTTGGAAAAATGCGTCAACGAGTACGGTAATGTGGGCATCAATTTGAATCCTGACCCAAGTGGTGGACACTGGACATCCCCACCCTTGTCAGACAAAAGCTGGTATCCGATTTATGAAAAAATGGTCGAGTACGACATCCCTGCAATGATTCACGTCAGCACCAGTTGCAATGCTTGTTTCCACACCACGGGTGCACATTACTTGAACGCAGACACGACGGCATTTATGCAATGCCTGACCAGTGATTTATTTAAAGATTTCCCCACTTTGCGCTTCTTGATTCCACACGGCGGCGGTGCTGTGCCTTATCACTGGGGGCGTTTTCGTGGCCTTGCTCAAGAATTGAAAAAGCCCTTGTTAGAAGACCATTTGCTCAACAATATTTTCTTTGACACCTGTGTTTATCATCAACCTGGTATTAACTTGCTCAATACCGTGATTCCTGTAAAAAATGTATTGTTCGCTTCTGAAATGATTGGCGCAGTGCGCGGCATTGACCCACAAACGGGTCATTACTACGATGACACCAAACGATACATCGAAGCATCACCAATTTTGTCAAATGAAGACCGTTTCCAAATTTATGAGGGCAATGCCCGCCGCGTCTTTCCACGTTTGGATGCGAAGCTTAAAGCCAAAGGACAATAATCATGAGCATGAATAATTTAGGTGTTGTTAAACGCAACATCGTTCGCGCAGATCAAGCTGCTGTTGCACGTTTATCGAAACTCGGCGTAGCAACCATCCATGAGGCGATGGGACGGGTTGGGTTGATGAAGCCGTATATGCGCCCCATTTATCATGGCGCGAACATCTGTGGCACAGCAATTACGGTGTTGTTGCAACCGGGTGACAACTGGATGATGCACGTCGCTGCTGAGCAGATTCAAGTGGGTGATGTGGTGGTGGCCGCCTGCACGACTGAAAATGAAGATGGTTTTTTTGGTGATTTGCTCGCCACATCATTTCAAGCGCGTGGTGCACGCGGGCTGATCATTGATGGCGGCGTGCGTGATGTCAAAGATTTGACCGAAATGAATTTTCCCGTGTTTTCGAAGGCGATTCATGCCAAAGGCACGATTAAGGCGACCTTGGGTTCAGTTAATATTCCCATTGTATGTGCTGGCGCGGTGGTGAACGCAGGTGATGTGGTGATTGCAGACATTGACGGCGTGGTGGTGGTGCCTGCGGCCATCGCTGAGCAGGTCGCTGATGCCGCTGAAAAGCGTGAAAGTTTTGAAGGTGAAAAACGTGCAAAACTGGCGGCGGGCGTGTTGGGCTTGGACATGTACAAGATGCGTGAGCCATTGGAAAAAGCAGGTTTGAAGTACATTGATTAACAAGTAAAAGCACATGCGCGATGCTTGATCGAGGTCAATCTAGAAGTCGATTGAAGTGTTCACAAGCAGGCGGCATGCCACATTTGAAAAATACAACAACACGTCAGGAGATGATATGCGCTTTGAAAAAACCGCAGGCTGGTTGGACTGGTACAGCAATCCGAGCACACCCCGTTTCAAATTGCCTGCAGGCGCGGTCGATGCACACTGCCATGTGTTTGGCCCGGGCGATGAATTTCCTTACGCACCTGAGCGCAAATACACACCGTGTGATGCATCAAAAGCGCAGCTATTTGCACTGCGCGATGCCCTTGGTTTTGATAAAAATGTGATTGTTCAAGCCACCTGTCATGGTGCGGACAATGCAGCGCTGGTTGATGCACTCAAATCTTCCAATGGTAAAGCGCGTGGCGTGGCCACGGTCAAACGCACGGTCACGGACGCGCAATTGCAGGACATGCATGCGGCGGGCGTGCGTGGCGTTCGTTTTAATTTTGTCAAACGTTTGGTCGATTTCACACCCAAAGATGAACTTATGGAGATCGCCGCACGCATTGCACCGTTGGGTTGGCACGTGGTGATTTATTTTGAAGCCGTTGATTTACCCGAGTTGTGGGATTTTTTCACGGCCTTGCCAACAACGGTGGTGGTTGATCACATGGGTCGTCCCGATGTGAGCCAACCAGTGGATGGACCCGAGTTTGAGTTGTTCTTGAAATTCATGCGCGAGCACAGCAATGTGTGGAGCAAAGTCAGTTGTCCAGAGCGTCTGTCCACGACGGGGCCCAAGGCTTTGAATGGCGAGCAAAATGCGTATGCTGATGTGGTGCCCTTTGCGAAAAGAATCGTTGAGGCGTTCCCTGATCGCGTGCTGTGGGGTACGGATTGGCCACATCCCAATTTGAAAGACCACATGCCAGACGATGGTTTGTTGGTTGATTTCATTCCCCATATTGCACCGACGGCTGAATTACAACACAAACTGTTGGTTGACAATCCTGTGCGCTTGTATTGGGCCGATTAATTTTTTACTATTTTGGAGGCGTTCATGTCGCTGAATAAACCTTATAAAGACATACCCGGTACAACCATTTTTGACGCTGAAGAATCGCGCAAAGGTTATTGGCTGAACCAGTTTTGCTCATCATTGATGAAAGCCGAAAATCGCACCCGATTCAAAGCCGATGAGCGCGCTTATTTGAATGAGTGGAAAATGACCGAGGCGCAAAAAGATGCAGTCATTTCACGCGATTTGAACGAATGCATTCGATTGGGCGGTAACATTTATTTTCTCGCACGCATTGGCGCGACCGATGGTTTAACGTTTCAACAAATGGCTGGCTCGATGACGGGCATGAGCGAAGAAGAGTACCGCAACATGATGGTTGGTGGCGGACGTTCGCCTGAAGGCAATCGTTATTTAGGTGAGGATGGCGATGCGCAACCGCACCGTCAACCGCAAGGCAATCACAACAAAGAGGAAGCATAAAATGGCACGCATCACCGCATCGGTTTATACCTCGCACATCCCCGCAGTGGGTGTTGCAATGGACTTGGGGAAAACCCAAGAACCCTATTGGCAGCCCGTGTTTGAAGGTTATGAATATTCAAAAGAATGGTTGAAAGAGAACAAGCCAGACGTGGTTTTCTTGGTCTATAACGACCACGGCACTGCGTTCAGCTTGGAAATGATCCCGACCTTTGCTTTGGGCACGGGTGCAGAATACCCACCTGCTGATGAAGGCTGGGGGCCACGCCCCGTACCAATGGTGCATGGGCATCCAGAGCTGTCGGCACACATTGCACAAAGCGTGATTCAAGACGACTTTGATTTGACGCTGATCAACGAAATGCCTGTTGATCACGGTTTGACTGTGCCTTTGTCGGTGATGTGTGGTCAGCCCGAAGCTTGGCCGTTCAAAGTCATTCCTTTTCATGTGAATGTGGTGCAATACCCCGTCCCATCGGGCAAGCGTTGCTTTGAGTTGGGACAAGCGATTCGTCGTGCGGTAGAGTCGTTTGATGAAGACTTGAATGTACAAATTTGGGGCACTGGCGGCATGAGCCATCAGTTGCAAGGTGCTCGTGCGGGTTTGATTAACCGAGAATGGGACAACGCATTTTTAGATCGTTTGATCGCTGATCCTGCTGATTTATCTAACATGCCGCACATCGATTACGTGCGAGAGGCGGGTTCAGAAGGTGTTGAGCTGGTCATGTGGTTGATTGCCCGTGGTGCGATGGCCGATGTCAATGGTGGTGCTGCACCGACAGTCAAGCATCGTTTTTATCATGTGCCTGCATCCAACACCGCCGTGGGGCATTTGATCTTAGAGAACAACATTTAAGATATGTGGGGAAAAGTACACACCTACTTTTCCCGTGCTCAATGACACGGATTTTTTCAAGAAAGCCTTGAAAACACACACGAAAAAACCACACATTGAGCCGCTCACTGTTTTCGAAGTGCAAGCATTTCAGCGCAACACATCAGGCAACACGACATTTTATTTTTCTTGATTTATTTTCTTAACGTAATGACTTATTCCATGTTTTCCTAAGGATTTTTCAATGAGCACAACCATTAAAGTCGCCCTCGCAGGCGCAGGCGCATTTGGCATCAAGCATTTGGATGGCATCAAAAACATCGATGGCGTTGAAGTCGTGTCGCTGATCAGTCGCGATTTAGAAAACACAAAAAAAGTCGCCGAACAATATGGCATTGGCCATGTGACCACAGAATTAAGCGAGGCTTTGGCTTTGCCTGAAGTGGATGCGGTCATTTTGTGCACGCCCACTCAAATGCATGCGGAGCAAGCGATTGCTTGTCTGAAAGCTGGCAAACACGTCCAGGTTGAAATTCCGATGGCTGACAATTTGGCCGATGCAGAAGAAATTGTGCGTTTACAAAAAGAAACAGAATTGGTCGCGATGGTCGGCCACACGCGCCGCTTCAATCCAAGTCACCAGTATGTGCACAACCAAATCACTGCAGGCCAATTTAACATCCAACAAATGGATGTGCAAACCTATTTTTTCCGCCGCACCAATACCAACGCCTTGGGGCAAGCACGTTCTTGGACTGATCACTTGCTGTGGCATCATGCAGCGCACACGGTTGATTTGTTCGCTTATCAAGCAGGCAGCCCGATTGTGCAAGCCAATGCGATTCAAGGACCAATTCACCCCACACTGGGCATTGCGATGGACATGAGCATTCAGCTCAAAGCCGCCAATGGCGCAATTTGCACATTGAGTTTGTCGTTCAATAACGATGGCCCTTTGGGCACATATTTCCGCTACATCGGCGACACTGCAACGTATCTCGCGCGTTACGATGATCTGTTCACGGGTAAAGATGAGCAAATTGACGTGTCCAAAGTGGCGGTGTCCATGAACGGCATCGAGCTGCAAGACCGTGAGTTTTTCGCTGCGATCAAAGAGGGTCGCGAGCCCAACTCAAGCGTCGAGGGTGTGTTTGCCTGCTACAAAGTATTGCATGATTTGGAACAACAATTGAATGCAGCAGGCTGAACATATGAGGGTGCGCACACTCGGTGAGTTTAAAGTCAATGCGATTGGCTTGGGCTGCATGAATTTAAGCCACGCTTATGGCACACCGCCAGATGAAAAAACAGCAGAAACATTGCTACTGACCGCTTTTGATTCAGGGGTCAATCTGTTTGATACGGCGGCATTGTATGGTTTTGGCGCCAATGAGACACTGGTTGGACGCGTGCTCAAGCCACACCGCAAAGACATTGTTTTGACCAGTAAATGTGGCATGCAAGGGGTTAATGGTGTGCGCGTGATTGATGGTCGTGCTGCGACAATCAAGCAAACCTGTGAAGATGCTTTACGCCGTTTGCAAACCGATGTGATTGACCTGTATTATTTGCACCGTTTGGATAAAAACGTACCCATTGAAGACAGCGTCGGTGCATTGGCCGATTTGGTGCGTGAAGGCAAAATCCGCAACATTGGTCTGTCTGAAATGTCGGCAGCAACCTTGCGGCGCGCCTGTGCGGTGCATCCGATTGCGGCCATGCAAACCGAATATTCGCTGTGGACGCGCAATGCTGAAATTGCTGTGCTGGCCGCATGTCGTGAATTGGGTGTGGCGTTCGTGGCCTTTTCTCCAGTGGGCCGAGGTTTTTTAGCGGGCGGCATATCGAGCATGGCTGCTTTGGCGCACCTTGCGGAAAAAGACATTCGCCGTGGCATGCCGCGTTTTTATCCGGAGTATTTTGAACAGAATTTGGCCTTTTTAACGGCTTTTCAGGACTTGGCAAACTCTTGGGGTTATGCCCCTGCATCGCTGGCGTTGGCGTGGTTGCTGCATCAGAGCGAGCACATCATTCCCATTCCGGGCACCACTCGAATCTCGCATTTGCTGGAAAATTTAACAGCGGCTGATCGGGTGTTGTCAAAAATAGACTTGGCACAAATGGATGCTGTGGTGCGTGCACATCCGATTGCTGGGGCGCGTTATAACGATGCCACTCAGCGTGAAATTGACACTGAAAATTAAAGCAAAAACAGGTATTGGCAGTTGTATGAGCCGATATCGCTTAAAGGGCGGTGATTAAGTGGCACGAGTAAGAACGTTGTGGTGATTGATCGTTTCAAGCATTAAAGATAAATGACAAACGATAAAAAAACAAAAGATAAAAAATAAGGAGATCGGAATGGCAGGCATGCAAAATGTATTGGTCATCAATGGCCCCAATTTAAATTTATTGGGTACGCGTGAGCCTGCGGTGTATGGTTCGGAGACATTGGCCGATGTGGTCAGTCACCTTGTGGCGGTGGGGCAAACGCTCAACATCAATGTGAGCCATGTGCAAAATAATATTGAAGGTGAATTGGTCAATGCGATTCATGCGGCGCGTGGTCAGGTCGATGCGATCATCATCAATGCAGGGGCATACACGCACACCAGTGTGGCTTTGCGCGATGCTTTGGCGGGTGTCGAGATTCCATTTGTTGAGGTGCACATTTCCAATGTCCACAAACGTGAGGCTTTTCGCCATCATTCGTATTTATCCGATGCTGCGATCGGTGTGATTGTTGGACTCGGCTCGTATGGTTATGAGGCTGCACTGCGTTTTTTAGCACAAAAAAAGTAAAAGGAAGTGCGGCATCCGTCCGCTGCATTCGATAAAACGATTAAAAAAGCAGGCGAGTTAAAAGGCTTGCTTTCAACTGAAAAGGCTTGTTTTCAACGGTCGGATTTTCTTCGATTTTTGTTGGTGGAATTCTTTGACGAAAATTCTAATTTAAATCTCGGGGCAAACAAGCGCTCACTTTTTTCATGTTCCTGAAGGAGACATTCATGATTAATGGCAACACCCAACTGATTGCACACATCGGTTATCCGACCCATGCATTTAAATCGTCTATGATTTACAACCCGTATTTCGAAAAAGAAAACATCAACGCGGTTGTTGTTCCTTTTGGATCTAAACCTGAGGATTACCCTGGCCTGTTGAGAGAAGTGTTTAAATTGAGCAATATTGCGGGTGCCCTCATCACCATGCCCCATAAAATCACCACCATGGGTTTGATCGACGAGATCAGTCCAACCGCTGAAATCGCTGGCGCGTGCAACGCGGTGCGCCGTACTGAAGAAGGGCGTTTACAAGGGGACATGTTTGATGGCGAAGGTTTTGTGCGGGGCGTGAAACGCAAAGGTGTTGATTTGGTCGGTAAACGGGTGTTGGTGGTGGGTAGCGGGGGAGTGGGCTCAGCGATTGCAGCCTCTTTGGCTGCGACAGGAGTCACCGAAATCAGTTTATATGATGTCAATCCAGCATCGGCATTGGCTTTGGGACAACGCTTAAGCAAACATTACCCTCAACTGGTGGTCAATACCGGTCTAAATGACCCAGAAGGACATGAGCTGGTGGTAAATGCGACCCCTATGGGCATGAACGAGGGCGAGCCGATGCCAATGGATGTGTCACGTATCGCGCCCTCGACTTTTGTCGGTGAAGTGGTGATGAGAACGGAAATGACTGCATTTTTGACCGCAGCGCAAGCACGTGGATGCCCTGTGCAAATTGGTACGGACATGTTGTATGAACAAATTCCTGCGTATTTGGAATATTTTGGTTTTCCGACGACGACGCCCGATGTCTTGAGGGTGGGGTCTCGCATCAGTTATTGAGCTAATTGGGCACAAGATATAGCAAAAAAGCATAACAGAAAGTTGATTTGAGGTCTTCCCATTGGGAGTGCAAAACGTAGAATGAGGCCATGTCAGGCGTAAAGGAGATGGATACAGAGGATAGAGTATTAACCCCACCGAACATAAAAATGATGGATAAAGATTCACAACATAAAAAAGGTCAGCGGTTCAGTTTTTTAATTGAGCTGCATTGATTAAACTTCCAATTTGGAGACAACAATGAGCACTACTTCAGCGCATGGTTCTAACGCCAGCCAGACCAAGAAAGCCACTTTAAGTGGTTGGATTGGTTCTGTTCTTGAATACTATGATTTTTTTATTTACGCCACAGCTGCGGCTTTGGTTTTCCCTCAACTGTTTTTCCCCAGTACAGACCCAACCGTCGCCATCGTGGCCTCACTGGCAACTTATGGCGTGGGTTACGTCGCCCGTCCAATTGGGGCTTACTTCTTGGGGCAATGGGGGGATCGGCATGGTCGTAAAACAGTATTGATTATTTGCATGTTTTTGATGGGCATTGCCACCATGGGCGTCGGTTTATTGCCCACTTATGCACAAGTGGGCATCTTGGCCCCAGTATTGTTGGTGCTCTTGCGTTTGGCTCAAGGCTTTGCGGTTGCGGGTGAGATCTCTGGCGCAAGCTCGATGATTCTTGAGCATGCACCGTTTGGTCGTCGTGGTTATTTTGCCAGTTTTACATTGCAAGGGGTGCAAGCGGGTCAGATTTTGGCTGCTGCGGTGTTTTTGCCTTTGGCCACATTCATGAATAAAGAAGATTTCATGTCGTGGGGCTGGCGCATTCCATTTTTGATGAGTTTTGTGGTGATTATTGTCGGTTATAAAATCCGTAAAGAAGTGGATGAAACGCCTGCATTTGCGGAAGAGTCCTCTCACAATGAGGTGCCTAAAACGCCAATGGCTCAAGTGATTAAAGAAAACTGGCGTGACATGATTCGTGTGATGATTTGTTCATTGATGAATGTGACACCTGTTGTGGCCACTATTTTTGGTGCCGCATATGCTGTTCAACCTGGCTATGGCATTGGTTTTGATAAATCTGTTTATCTGTGGATTCCTGTGGTCGGTAATATTGTTGCGGTCTTGGTGATTCCTTTTGTTGGCAATTTGAGTGACAAAATTGGCCGCCGTATTCCATTCATTGTGGGCTCTGTGGGCTCTGGTCTGTTGTCTTTTGCTTATTTGTGGGCGATCAGCATCCACAGCATACCTTTGGCATTCGTTTTTTCTATTTTGATGTGGGGCATTGTGTATCAAGGTTATAACGCGGTCTTCCCAAGTTTTTATCCTGAAATGTTTCCAACCCGTACCCGAGTTTCAGGCATGGCGATTTCTCAAAACATTGGCACTGCGCTCACTGCGATGTTACCCGCCTTGTTTGTTTCTGTTGCGCCTCCAGGCACTACGGCCAACATTCCTTTGACGGTCGGTTCAATTGCTTTGACCATCACCATCATTGCTTCAATCTCTGCTTGGACTGCACGCGAGACATTCCGTGTGCCCATGAAAGATTTGGGTAATAAAGATGCCAAGCCTGTTTCTGAGGTGGAATACAACAAGGCACGCACCGTTGCTTTTGCGGGCGACCAATAAGCAGTTTCAATTGCTTGTTAGCCATGCAGCCCCATTGGGCGGGTGATGCCCGTCCAATGGGGTTTTTCTCTCAGATTGAGTCACATTGAGTCACATAAGGTCTGCGGTCAATGGGCTGGTGATTCCTTTTTTTGTTTTTCTCAGATGGTTTTCTTGGTTTATTTGCGGGGTGTTTCACTTGTTTCGTTTATTTGATCGAAACGATGTGCGTTTGTGCTTTTGCATCAAACTTCTAATTTTTAACTTCTGTCCAGTAGATTTTACTTGTCAGAGTCGCCATACGAGTCACACATGCTTTCAATCTTAACTGTCACACTGCCCATTTATATCTTGATTGCTTTGGGTTATTCGGTTGTGCGCTGGGGCTTGTTTCCACGTGATGGCATGAAAACGCTGGGCTTATTTGTCGTGCGGTTTGCATTGCCTGCTTTATTGTTTAAAGCCTTGTCACAAAGTTCTGTCGAAGATGTTTTGAACGGCCGTTTTTTATTGGCATATGCATTGGGTTCTTTGCTGAGTTTCGCTTGGGGGTGGTTTAGCGAGCGCCAGCATGAGGATTCGTTTCGTGCCATTCGTGGCATTGGGATGTCGGTTTCCAATACCGGTTTTGTGGGCGCACCGATTGTGTTGCAGTGGTTGGGGCCTTCGGTCAGTGTTGCATTTGCGTTGGCCATGATTGTTGAGAATTTATTGATTTTGCCTTTGACTTTGGTGCTGGCTGAGCGCAATCAAGGTGGAGATGCCTCACCGTCTCAGTTGTTGGGACAAACCTTAAAACCGTTGGTTAAAAACCCATTGATTTTGGCTATTTTTTCAGGTTTTTTATGTGCCGTTTTTGAAGTGGATTTACCTTCACCCATCATCCGAGTGATTGATATGTTGGCGGGGGCATCGGGTGCTGTGGCTTTGATGGTCATTGGTGGTACGTTGGTTGGATTGAAAACGGATGGCATGTTGCCCGATGTGGGCAAGCTTGTGGCTGGGAAATTGATTGTTCATCCACTGTGCGTGGGGGTGTTTATGTTTTTGCTCATGTCGAAACAGCCCACGTTGTGTGCCGCGGCCATTGCCTTGGCGGCCATGCCGATGATGGGGATTTATCCAATTATTGGTCAAAAATACAGGCATGACGGTTTCTGTGCTGCGGCATTGTTGATGACCACGGTGACCTCGTTTTTTACTTTGCTTGGGTTGATGTCATTGCTCAAACATTTTGTTTTAAACTGAACAGAAGGCTGCATCAAATGCAGCTGGGTGCGATTTATAACAACAAGAAACAGGCGTGCCGCCTTGTCAGATGTTGCTGGGACGCACATAAACGTCAACCTCATTATTTACTGTTTACAGTGAAATTTGCCAATGATTCGCTGTTCTCACTCGTGAGTTGATGTTCTTAAGTGGTGTGTGAGGTTCCGCTCAAAACGGCTCACTTTAAACAAGTGCAAAGCAAGGGTTACTTTGCGATTAACGATAACAATGGAGAACATGCCATGAAACACAGCATTGCCACCGTGTCGCTCAGCGGCACTTTACCCGAAAAGCTCAAGGCCATTGCCGCTGCTGGGTTTGATGGGGTTGAGATTTTTGAAAATGATTTATTGTATTTTGATGGTTCACCCAAAGAAGTGCGTGACATGTGCCATGATTTGAACCTTGAAATCATGCTGTTTCAGCCGTTTCGTGATTTTGAGGGCGGGCCGCGTGATCGATTGCAACGCAATTTGGAACGCGCTGAGCGAAAGTTTGATTTGATGCAAGAGCTGGGCACTGACAAAATTTTGGTGTGCAGCAGCGTTGTGCCGAATGTGATCTGTGATGATGCGGTCATCGCCGATGACTTGCATCAGCTGGCGGAGCTTGCTGCCAAACGTGACATCATGATTGGCTACGAGGCTTTGGCGTGGGGCAAACATGTGTTTTCATACAAACATGCGTGGCAATTGGTTAAAACCATCAACCATGCCCATTTGGGCATTATTTTAGACAGTTTTCACACCATGTCTATTTTGGATGATTTGAGTGAGCTGGAAAATATTCCAGGTGAAAAAATTGTTTTTGTGCAGTTGGCCGATGCGCCGTACTTAAAAATGGATGTGATGGAGTGGAGTCGTCATTTCCGAAATTTCCCTGGACAGGGTGATTTTGGTTTGGCCTCTTTCCTTGCGCCTATTTTGGCATCGGGTTATCAAGGCCCTTTGTCATTGGAGGTGTTCAACGATGGTTTTCGTGCAGCACCGACGACCTTGACGGCGGCCGACGCACGGAAATCACTGCGGTATTTGGAAGAAATCACGCTCAATCGAATGGCGGCACATGTGCCACCGATTGCACCGACACAGCCCTTATTCAGCCCGCCACCCGCGGCCGAGTACAAAGGGGTGGAATTTTTGGAGTTTGCGGTGGATGAGGCGTCTGGTGAGCGTTTGGGTAAAGTGCTGGAGCAGTTCAGTTTTACCAAAACGGGGCAGCACAAGTCGAAAGCGGTGACGTTGTACCAGCAAGGCGACATCAATTTGATTTTAAACGCTGAACCCGACTCATTTGCGCATGCCTTTTTTGTTGCCCATGGCCCATCGCTGTGTGCCACTGCGTTTGCGATTGGTGAAGCGTCATCTGCGCTTGAGCGGGCGACGCAATATGGCTGTAAACCTTTTGAAAGTCGTGTCGGGCCGAAGGAACGCCACATCCCTGCGGTCCGTGCACCCGATGGCAGTTTGCAATATTTCGTCGATGCGGGCGATGGTAAGCGCTCGATTTACCATGCGGACTTTGAATTACAACCCACGGTCAACACCTTGTTGAAAAACATCGATCATTTCGCCATTGGCTTACCTGCTGAAACGATGGACAATTGGGTGTTGCATTTTCGTACCGTGTTTGGCTTTGTCACAGAGCACGAGTGGACTTTGCCTGATCCGTATGGTTTGATGAAAAGCCGTGTGGTGCGCAGCACAAACAACACCGTGCGGATTCCATTGAATATTTCGGAAAATCGCAACACGGCCATTGCCCGCTCTGTATCAACATATAAAGGCTCTGGTTTACAACACATTGCTTTTTCAACCCAAGATATTTTTGCCGCTGTGGCTTTGGTGCGCAGCAACGGTGTGGCTTTACTTGAGATCTCAGAAAATTACTACGATGATTTGCTGGCACGTTTCAGTTTGGAAGAGGCATTTGTCGATCGACTAAAAGCCCACAACATTTTGTACGATGCCGATCAATGGGGCGGTGGCTTTTTACACGTGTACTCTCAACCATTTGAAGAGCGTTTCTTTTTTGAAATTGTTCAACGCATGGATGGTTACGATCAATATGGTGCGGTCAACACACCTGTGCGCTTGGCGGCGCAGACCCAACACCGTAAAAAATCCTTGGAGTAAGCCAGACTGAGGCGTTATCATGGTGCACACGGCATTTGAGCGCTTGCATGCAACTGCATTGGCATTGTGAATGGCTTAAACGCACCGATGGTCGAATCAAAAAGGATGAACATGGAACTGAAGCAGCTCGAATATTTTATCCATGTGGCTGAATCAGCCAGCTTCACTCGGGCTTCGATTGAGCTGGACATTGCACAACCTGCACTGAGTCGACAAGTGCGCTTGCTCGAAATTGAGTTACAGCAACATTTGTTCATTCGCAACGGGCGTGGCGTGACCATGACCGATGCGGGCAAATTGTTACTTGAGCATGGCCGAGGGATTTTGCATCAAGTCGCTCGAACCCGTGAGGAATTGAGTCGCACCAATGGCACATTGGTTGGGCGGGTGGCATTGGGCATTCCACCGAGTTTGATGAAATCATTGGCCGTGCCCTTAACCCGCGCTTTTCGGCAGCATTTGCCGCATGCCTCATTGACGATCAGTGAGGGTTTGTCCGTCACGATGCAGGAATTGTTGGCCTCGGGTCGTCTGGACATCGCATTGTTGTACAACATCGCCCCCTCACCTGAAATTGAAACCACGCCGTTGATCGAAGAAGAAATGTTCTTGATTGAACCCATGGGGCAAAAGGTAAAAACGTCTGCACATCTGTCTCATCCCACATCCCGTGGTGTGGACACTGTTTCTCTCAAAGAGTTGGCCGAGGTGCCCCTGATTGTGCCGTGCCGCCCCAACTCAATTCGCATGCTCATCGAATCAGAAATGGCCAACATCGGATGCCGTCCCAAAATCGCTTTGGAAATTGACAGTGTATCGGCCATCCTTGCTTTGGTGGCCGACGGCCAAGGCAGTGCCATTCTGACACGCAATGCGGCCAATTCGCTGGGTGACCCCCGATTGTTCACCATACGCCAGATCACATCCCCCCTGTTAAAAAGCAAACTGATGCTCGCCACGTGCATTCGCCATCCCACCACCTTGGTTCAACAACGCTTCATCGCTGTGATTCAAAAAGAAATCGTTGCTTGGCTCAACACCGATTGAAGTGGACGAGATCAAATGACCGTTGACACATCGAGGTTGTAGGGGCTGTGTCCATTCGTGTCCTTTGTTTCGGTGTCCTTGCTTCGTATCCTTGCTTCGTATCCTTGCTTCGTATCCTTGCTTCGTATCCTTGCTTCGTATCCTTGCTTCGTATCCTTGCTTCGTATCCTTGCTTCGTATCTTTGCTTCGTATCTTTGCTTCGTATCTTTGCTTCGTGTGCTTGGTCTACGGGGTGGGGTGCAACACCACACGTTCAATCGCTTGTTCATTGGCTTGATTGAATTGCTCTAAGGCCTTGAACAAATCATCCAATACGGGTTTACCCATGACCCGCTCAATGTATTGGTATTGCACATCAATTAATCCTGCCATTTGAGACACCAATTGATCACCCTTGGGTGCCAATCGAATCAGCATGCGCCGTTGATCTTTGGGGATTTTATGGCGAGAAATGAGACCGATTTGCTCCATCCTTGTCAGCATTCCGACCATGCTTGGGCTTTGAATTTGGCACAATTCGCACAATTGCCATGGCTCCAATTGCCCCAGCTCATCCAATGACCGCAGAATTCGCCATTGTTGCTCTGTCAGCTCAAAATGCTGAAAAATAGGTCGAAAATGAGAAAGCAACGACTCTCGGGTTTTGATGAGCAGTTGAGGGAGGTTTCGGTTGGTGATGTGTGGTTTCATCGCGGGTTTCTCTTGCTTTGGTTCTAAGGTGGCAATGGCATCGGTGGCATGTTGATTGATGCTGTGATGACGTGTTTGCATTATACGGATTGACTTCACAACGATGCTTGTGATTTAATTGCTAATATATTAGTAAATTATACATTTGTTTTTTCAACTGCGATTGTTCAACTGTTTGTTTCAAAGGATTACTTCATGCTTAATGCACACCATGACCGCATTCGTTTACCTCAATTGCAAGCTCGAATCACCGATGCAGCCACTGCTGCGGCGCTCATTCATGACGGTATGACTGTGGGCATGAGTGGCTTTACTCGATCGGGTGAAGCCAAAGAAGTGCCCTTGGCTCTTGCGGCTCGAGCACAAAAAGAGCGCATCAAAATCACCTTGATGACAGGTGCATCATTGGGCAATGATGTGGACAAAATCTTGACAGAGGCGGGCGCTTTGGCACGCCGCATGCCATTTCAGGCCGATCCTGTATTGCGCGCTGCCATTAACCGTGGCGAAGTGATGTACATCGATCACCACCTGTCAGAGACGGTTGAATTGTTACGAACCAAGCAAATTGCACCCATTGATGTGGCGATTATTGAAGCGGTCGCCATCACCGAAACGGGAGCGATCATTCCAACCACATCGGTGGGCAACAGTGCAAGTTACGCAATTTTAGCAGATCAAGTGATTGTTGAGATCAATCTGTCTCAAGCACTTGAATTGGAAGGCTTGCATGATGTGTTTATTCCAAAACACCGACCCAGTCGAGAGCCCGTGCCTTTGGTGGCGGTGGATCAACGCATTGGTTCGACAGCGATCCAAATTGACCCTGATAAAATCGCAGCTATAGTGTTTACTCACAAACTTGACAGTGCTTCACCCATCGCACAGCCCGACGAAGACACGGCGGCCATTGCACGGCATTTGATTGCTTTTTTTGAAGAAGAGGTGAACGCAGGGCGTTTGACAAAGCAACTGTTACCGTTACAAGCAGGCATCGGAAGCATCGCCAACGCCGTCATGATGGGGTTTGTCGACAGCCCATTTGAAAAATTAACCATGTACTCTGAAGTCTTACAAGATTGCGCTTTTGATTTGTTTGATGCAGGCAAATTGGATTTTGCTTCAGCCTCATCCATCACACTGTCGGAAGAAAAAGGCAAAGATGTGTTCAGCCGCTTTGCTGCTTATAAAGACCGTTTGGTTTTGCGCCCACAAGAAGTCAGCAACCACCCAGAAGTGATCCGCAGGCTGGGCATCATCGCCATTAACGCCGCATTGGAAGTGGATATTTATGGCAATGTCAACTCTACGCATGTACAAGGCACACACATGATGAATGGCATTGGGGGTTCAGGCGATTTTGCACGCAATGCCTACTTGTCTATTTTTGCAACCA
Organism: Ephemeroptericola cinctiostellae; assembly: GCF_003339525.1. Taxonomy (GTDB): domain Bacteria; phylum Pseudomonadota; class Gammaproteobacteria; order Burkholderiales; family Burkholderiaceae; genus Hydromonas; species Hydromonas cinctiostellae. The sequence continues at coordinate 957,555 of NZ_CP031124.1, forward strand.
AATCACTTGCGAAAGGTGGCGATGTGTCGAGAATTGTCCCCATGGTCACGCATGTTGACCACACAGAGCATGATGTGGACATTATCGTCACTGAAGTGGGCTTGGCCGATTTACGTGGACTTGCACCGCGTGAGCGTGCACAGGTGATTGTGAATCATTGTGTGGCAGAACCGTACCGCTCAATGTTGAAAGCATATATTGCGGACGCCAATCAGAGGGGCGGGCAAACGCCCCATGTATTGGAACGCGCATTTGAGTGGCATACACGGTATCGAGTGCATGGCAGTATGAAAAAAATTGAGGAGTGAGCCAGAATTGGCTTAAGTGTTCATTCATTTTTTCTGACAATGACCAAAAGTGGAGCAGCACATAATTTGATACAAGCGTACCCTTTAAAATCAACAGTTTATATTTTTAATTTTATATTTGTTTTGAATCAAATGCTTACCGTGTATCAAGTTATGTGTTGCTCCATTTTTCATGTGGAAAAAATGAATAAGGTTTTCTTTTATGTGTGTCAGATAATCCATCTTTTCTTTTGAAATGCCGTTCCCAATGTTATCAATTGACATTAACACACTAAGTTCAGGGGATTTTCCCCTAAAGAGTGCCAAATATCAGCAGCATCTTTCAATGTGTCGCATTCATGATTTGATGCACTCTACAATTTTTGGGTTTCCAAGTTGAGATTTATTCATGACTCCCGCCTCTTTTTCGTAGTTACCTACTTTAGGTTTTTATAAAAAAATTATGCGTTTTGAAAGAGTTTCATTCAAAACAAAAGCACAGCCTGACGCAACTAGTCTGCACCATGGGTATGCTCGTATTGCTCACCAATAAAACCGCCAATAATTTTATCCTTCGACTGCAATTTATAAATCGCCCCTTGATTGGCAATACCTCCCACATGTTCGTGTTTAGAATAGCTATATGCCATTTTCTCAGAGAGCCCACACCAAAAGAACGTTAGCTTATCGGCTGAGAGCCATTTCAATAAACTATCTTGTTCAATAAGTAGCATACGATTTTTACCTAATACAGAAACAAAAACAGGAAGGTTGTTTTGGTCTCGAATTTCTATCGTATTATTTTCTGAATTAAGAATTGGCGCGGAAAGGAAACCTAGCACGCTTTTCACTCCACGATACATTGCGGGATTAGGCAACAAAATATTTGCTATATCGCAGCTCAACAGAGAAACGCCTGAATACTTATCGTTTTTATTTCTCCAAAAACTATCGTTTTGTGCACAACCCTCTTCAATCTGAGTAAAAGTACTTTTCCAAGGGTATTCAGAAATCCAAGCTTGCCGGTCTTCTGCTAATTGAATTCCATTGCCGAAAAAGCGTTCCGTTCGCAAGTTGCTTAAAATCTTCTGATGTCCTTTTGAAGGAGTAGTCATAGCACGAATATGAGTCCATTGACTCATTTTTGCTTCTGCACTCAAACCGTAGTTATCTTCACCAAAATCTTTAGCTTCTTCAGCATCCCAATTACCCAATAAACATATCCAAGTTTTACCATCAAACTGTTGTGATAAGAAACTTGTTATGTCCTCAAAACCTGAGGCTACCCATTGTTTTCTATCCTCATCACTTAATGCTTTTGGCAAGGTTATTTCACGATTGATATTAAAAACATTTAGCGCATCTGCAAATTCTGAGTTACCCCATCCTTCTTCATCGTCTTGTGAAATATGGTTTGAGATTGCAATTGATGGATTGTAATTTCTTTGCTCAAGTTCACTAAATGATTTTATCCAGCGTGGATCATTATCCCAACTTAAGTGCAAAGTTGAGTCTGCAAGTAACCCAAGGTACTCATAGAGTCCAATCCATTGATATTTTTTTGAGGGTCTTAGGAAGCAGAATTCAATAACGGCTCATCTCGCAGCATGTTAAGAAGCACTTTATACAAGTCGCTTTTGCGATGGTTAAACCTAAATTCAGTTTCCTTCAAATGCAGTAAAAATGTGTTTTTCGGAACGCCGTTAAACTGAACCAAACGACGTTTAGCATAGCTCCAGAATGATTCTATCCCATTCACATGATTAGAACCATTTACAAACTCATCGGCACCATGATTCACCCGGAAGTGTTTATCAAACCCGATGTCCACCAAGCCATTATAGCCGCGCCAACCATCGGTATGGATAACGCTGTTAATGTCTGCTTTCCCACGAATAATGGCTTGCAGGCTGGCTTTGGAAGCATCAGGCACAATCTCAGTGTAGATATTGCCATCACGTTTGAGTAAACCAAACACGATGGTTTTACCTGAAGCACCACGTCCGCGTTTACCTCGAACACGATGCGGACCAAAATATGATTCGTCGGCTTCCAACTCTCCTTTGAGTGGTGAGCCTTGGAGACAAACAATCACCAAACGACGACGAATCTTGAGGTAAATGGTGTTGATTGAACGAACGGATATGCCGCTTAACGCAGCACATTCCGTTGCCGTTAAATCAAGGGCAAAATACCGTAAAATTTGGCGAAACTTCGCTTCGCTAATTTTTGAATGTTTGAAGTACTTGTTTTTCATTTGGTCTCAAGAGCTTAGCGCATATTTTAATGCGTTTGCTTCCTAAGACCCTTTTTGAAATACGTTCAATTTTAGAGCGTTGCCTCCCAATGTAACGCAAATTTTTCTCAAAATCACCAAATTGCTCAGGGCTCCATCCCAAATCAATAACTCTTTGCCAAATATACCGTCTGGCTTTTTTATCATCTGCGCGTGCTTCATACCAATTAATATTGCCCGTCTCTATCATTTCTAGCAACGCAGGTAAATCCACAAAATGATAAATAGCACTGCCCATTACATAACGACCAAAGTCACCATACATACCCATGTCTTTTGGTTTAAGTGAGCTCGATATTGTGAAGTAACCATCCTTACCCTCAAATTTGCTTACTTGCTCTTCTGACCAAATTTCAGGAAGTTTTTTTTCTGACCGATTTTCAATATCATTTATAGCTTCGCAATCTAACGCCCCTTGAGAACAAGCAAAGCGTATGATGAACTCAGCATAGTCCCTCATCATAATATTGGGTTCAATAAGCTCTTTTGACCAAAAATTTTGGCGCACGTATTGACCTAGCTTGGTTACAACTTCGGGCTTGCATGCAGGCAATGCGCCACACAATACTGCCAGTAGTCGCTCCTTAACATAAGGGTCATTAACATTAAAAAAGCTCTCACACAGACCCATGACACAAACCTCAGTGGGGTGCTTGTACAATATGCGTATTGCAATATCGGTGGCCTTATTTCGTAAAATTCGATTAGTTGAACTGGTTAACCACAATAATGGGATAAGTGTTAGTTGTACCTGTCCTTCTGAAAGTAAATTGGCAGAGTTATCAACCCAATGCAAAAATTCTCCTACTATGCCTTCGCTCGTGTCTTCAATACTTTCATAAGCAAGTACAACACTCCAACGTTTGTCTCTTTCTGACAAGCTTAATGAGCACAGATGCTTATGCAGGAAATTTGCATTAAAAGGATGCTGGGGTATACAGGCATACTCAAATAATTTACTGTAGACCTCATAATCATCTCGCGCAATTGTATTTGCCCAGAGTAAGAAGTATGTTTTAACTTTTTCTGCATCTTTTTGAAAGTCTCGCCAATTTAGTGTATCGAGCCAAGCATTCCACATTTCTTTCTTATCATGGTCAAATGAATCCATAAAAGGCTGCTCATTTGGAGAACGATGAATGACAGGTCTAAGTGGACACTCTACCAATTCAACACCTATTTTCTCTGGCAACAACAGTCCCAAAGCAAACAATCTTGGTTGCGCTCTCCAGTGTAAATGACGTTCTTCTTGATGATAGGTTTGTGTCAGATTAGGCAGGATTTTAGACTGCCATTTTTTTAGCAAATCGGTCTTTGTCTGCACATCTTTGAGCATGACTTCAACAGTCCGAATATCGGCAAAGCGCTCGTACTGTAATCTAACGTTCGTAATAAAAGATGATACCGTTGAGTTTTGACTATGCATTTCACACATAAAGCCTTCGGATAGGAGTTTATAATAAAGTCCTTTATTTTTTGTATCGTTACTAAAATATTGCTTACAAATTGTTTTTGCATCTACATCGCTAATCCACATATCATCTGATTCTGACATTTTATGAATTATGTCTGTCATCGCTTGTGTGGTTGACTCGCTTGGACAATCAATTATCCTTTCGATGTTCTCAGCAATTCTTGCTTCCCACGCGCGTATAACGTTCATAAAAGTTAGAGTGCCCTGCGGCAATACTTTTCCTTGATATGCCTCACATAAAGTCTTTAAAAATAATGGATTCTTAAATTCATTATTTAACGTTGGTTGATGATGAGTTTTTACTTGATAACCATTAAAGTATGCTAATACCGCCTCGTTAAAATTCAAATCAAAACCGTGGTGCGATATTAAGAAATGTTTATTTTCTAGGCTTGGGTTGATGTTGGCTTTTAATAAATCATCTCGACAACTTAGGATTAATTTCACGTTGGAAAATTGGCTTATAGTCATTGCCAGTGCAGCTAAATGCGCATTCCAAAGAGTTCTTTCAGGGGTCTCATTAATTGCATCAATAAGCACATAAGCAGGTTTACCGCTTATATCTGCCAGTGAAGATAAACAAGACATCAATTGGTCAAATGTCCCTTGCCAATTAAGTTGCTCTACTATCTGTTGTTTGGGGTCGTTTGCATTCGTAAAACGCTCGCCAATTAACAATAGACAAGCATTGCCAGCTTCAATCAAACCCTCTGCCGTCGAGGCCATTAAGTGGCTTTTCCCACTGCCTGCATTACCCGCAACAAGTAAAAACAGTGATGAATTTGATTTAATATATTGCTTAAGTTTTTCTTCTAGCTCTGTCTGTTCACTACGAAAGTTATATAAGCCAGATTCTCTTTCTAAATCCCATTTAATGGTATCTAATGGTTTCGGTTTGGATTCTTTTTGCTCTTGTATAGTCGATTCAAACTCGCTTAATGCGCTAATTAATTGCCTAACAGCTTCTTCCAAATCGTTTAATACCTCGATTAATTGGCAAGATTGTAGTGTGATGTTGCCTTCAAACAGTTCCGTAGATAGGCTCGTCACAAGGCTTTGAACTTGCACCAGCTTTTCGTTGAGAGCGGCAACATTTGTTTCCTTAACTTTTCTAGCTACAAATTGAAACGTTTTTTGCCATCCTTTCAAAATATCAGAGCTCAGTTTTTTATAATCATCGATTATGTTTCCCCTCCCCATCAGAAGGTTCAGGGTTTGCTCTGATTGAGTTTTTTGATGGAGTTTTGGCGTATAACGATGATGTAGTTGATTAATACAGATTTTAGTTTGTTCAACGACCCATCTGTAATCAAAATATGAGCAATCAAACCAGTATGATTGGATGTGGCGTGTCTCTGGTCGTATAAGGTAGTCGAGTAATTCCGACTCACCAATCCACTTAAAAACAATTGATGAATTTGTGGCTTTGCTTTTCCACGACTTTACCCTTGCCTCCCAAGTCTTTATTTGTGCAGGAGACCTATTAAGAGGGACGCACACATAGTACTCTACAATGTCGGGATGATTTTTTATCATTGTCTCAACCGACTTGTTTATTTGAGACCATTGGCTTGGGGTTAATTTCGAGAAATACTTAGCTTGTAACCCGATAATTCGCCCATCTTCTAAATGACATTTAGCCTCAACTCCGCCATCGCCGCCAGCCCCATTAATACGCTCCATCTTAGTGATTTTAGATTGAATTATAAAGGGGAATAATTGACAACAAAACTCCTCAAAACCACTGTTTTGAGAGCCATTGTGCACTTTGATATTCGTAAAACTTATCGATTTGTTCGCCATTTATTCACTTCTTACAATTACTTGAATCAATCCGCACTAAACTTGTTAGCACACACCATACCTAATCTAAACCATTTTTAGGTACATATAATTGTTTTTATAATATATGTATTTGCAATCGATTGGTAAGCAAATGCTGTTAAAAACTCCAAGATGACCAAAAACCGCCCAGTACAAAACAAAAAAGCCAACTCCTAAAAGTTGGCTTTTTCATGTATTTCTTGGTGGCCTGGGGCGGAATCGAACCGCCGACACAAGGATTTTCAATCCTCTGCTCTACCGACTGAGCTACCTGGCCGTCTTGCTTTGCGCTGCAAATCAAGAAGTGCAAGTATACCTAGGTATCAGTTGCTCGTCAACCATTTCAAGAGTTTTTCTTCAGTTTTTTTAATGACGGGGCTCCAGTCGCCGTCAATGTCTTGGCGCGCCAGTTCTAAACAATCGTACCAGTCGGAGTCTTGTCGTGTCCAGCCCCAGCGCCAGTCGCAATTTCTGCGCAATAGCATGAGTGCGGGTAGGCCTGCCGCTCCGCAGAGGTGGGCATATGAGGTGTCGATTGTGATGATGTGGTCGCAGCAGCTGGCGAGTGCGAGGGTGTCTGCGAATTGATCGGTGTATGGGCTCATGTCGATGATCGGGAGCAGGTCGTTGGTGTGTGCTTCTAGGGCTTGGTGGCCATATTGACGATTTTGTAGGCTGACAAAAACAGCGTTGTGGTTTTTTGCGATCTGACCTAAACCGTGTAGTTGTTCAAGGTCGAGGCTTTTGGCGCGTCCATGGGGGTTGTCGAGGTTGCCACACCATGCGAGTGCGATGCGTTTTTTACCAATAAGGGAAATGCCTTGTTCTTCGGCGCGTGCATACAGGGTGTGTTCCATGTGGGTCTGATGGTTGGACTCAATGGTGAGGTAGGGGGTGCGAGGGAAAAGGCTGGTATCTCTGCGAAGGAGGCGGGCTAAGCTGCCCATGGGGATCTGGTAGTCGATGTGAATGCCGTCATTTAACAGTTGGTGCCACCAGTTGGGCATGATGCCTTGTTGCCATTGTTCAATGTTGTTGAGGCCGCGCGGGTGTTCAATGACTGTGATGTGGGGGAAGCTGGCGCGCATCAGGTGGGCTATGGCGGCATAGCAGGCGAGGATCACGTGTGCGCCTTGGGCGAGCAGGTCGGGCAACATGGAGGCGTACATGATTTCGTCGCCAATGCCTTGTTCGCCATGAACAACGATGGTTTTATCTTTTAGCGATTCTCCCGTCCATGTGGTGGCTGGCAAGGGGCAGAGGTGGAGTTGGGCCCAACCGATGCTGTTCAGTCGTGCTTCGTGGCTGTCCCAGCCATCTGCGTAGTTGCCTTGCGTGAGTTGTTGCATGGCGTGTTCCCAACGGGTGTTGGCTTCTTCTTTTGAATTTTGGGTTGTCTGCTGCACGGCTTGTTTGAAATAAAAGTCGCTTTGGTCGAGGGCACGCTGGGCAAAGTGGATTTTTGCCAAGACCAAGTTGATGTTGGGCCAAGTGGGGTGGCTTTGGCTCAATGGGGTTAAGGTTCTAGTCGCTTTGTCCAGTTGGTTGGTGCGGTACAGCATTAAGCCGTATACCCAGCGTGCTTCTGGGGAGGCGGGCTGGGTGAGGAACCACATGTGTGCGTGTTGAAGCGCGGGTGCGTTGTCGAGTTGCTCACCGAAAGACAGTGTGAGTTCGCGATGAACCATGGCGTTGTTGTGATCCAGTGCTATGGCTGCAATCCATAAGGCTCGGGCTACGGACTCTTGTCCTTGGGCTTTGGCATGCTCGGCTCGAAGCATTATGTCTTGGAATTGCTTCTGTTTCGGATTCATGAGCGTGCTTTCTTTTTGTCGATGTGCGTGCGTAAAGCATCGTGCATGGACTGAACGACGGTTTGCCAGTCGTTGGCTTGGGTTTGCCTAAAGTAACGCGTTTGATCGTACCAAATGCTGTGTTCACGTGTTCGGCCATGCCGCCAATCGGCTCGTTTCATCAATGGCACCCATGTTGGGATGCCCATGCCGCCAGCCAAGTGTGAGACCGATGTGTCGACAGAGATCACCAGATCGAGGTTGTCGATGAGTGCTGCGGTGTCGTAAAAATCAGTTTGGTCGAGGCTGAAATCAACGATGTCCAATTGGGGGGCTGTCGCTGCTTCTGAACCTCGTTCTTGATTTTGCAAGCTGATGAATTCAATGTCTTCGAGCATGTCGACCAAAGGCAATAGGGCGTTCAATGGGATGCTGCGTTGATGTGTCCAGCGAGAAAATTTGGCCGAGACTGCGGCTGGATTTGAACCCCACATGAGGCCCACCCGAAAGCGTCGTTTTCCGTCTACGGCTTCTCGGCCGAGGCGTTGGATGCGCTCGGCATAATAAGCGGCGCGCTCTGGGTCTGCTTTGAAGTAAGGCTGGCGGTGGGCCATGAAATCATCCATTTTTTTGCGGTATAAGTGCATTAAATGCCCCATGGGCAACTGGGCATCGACGTGCACATCGCTCAGATCCGCTGGGCGGTCACCGACCATGTGGGTGCGCAGCTGCGCGCGAGGGAAATTGTCGGCGAACAATCGAGCCAAGCCTGGTTTGCAGGCAATGATGACTTGAGCGCTCACGGCTTCGGCATCGTCCAATAATTCAGTGAATAGGCTGGCGAACATCAGTTCGTCGCCCAAGCCTTGTTCGCCGTGGATGAGCAGAGTTTCATTGTGTTTAAATGTGCCTGACCATTGTGGGTAAGGGAAGTCATGGCAAAATACACTGTTTTTGCCTTCACACAGGAAGCGATCGTTGTAGTATTTGAAGCCTGTTTCAAAATCATCTAGAGAGAGTTTGTAAAGGGCGTATTCCCAATGTGCCAATGCGCCGCTGTGTTGAGCGGCGAATGCGCGTTGGTACATGGCTTCTGCCTCCTCGTGGCGATTCAGTGCGGCGTAACAGACCGACATCCGATCCCACAGTGATTCATAATGCGTCACATCCAATTGAACCAAGCGTTCAAAACAACCTAAAGCCAGTGTAAATTGTTCATCCAGGCGCAGGCACTCGCCATAGTTCCACAGGGCGTCAAGCAGATCTGGAGCCAGTCGTAAGGCTTGGGCATAATGCATCATGGCGCGTGGGGTATCGCCATCGACGCTCGCATTCACTGCGGCGTTGTAGTGATATTGAGGGTTGTCGGGTTCAAGTGCGATGGCGCGTTTGAGCATGACCCGTGCCATGAAGTCATCACCGTTTCCCCCGTATGCGTGGGAGGCCAAATGATGCGCCTCAGCGTGATTGGGGTTCAGTTTCAGCGCGGCCAATGCCGCTTCTAGGGCATGGGTGAATTGCTGCTGGTGGATGGCTGATAAGCAGAAGGTCAGCAAAGAAGGAACATTGTTTTCAACGTGGTAAATGTCACTCATGCCATGGCCTTGCTTTTGCGGGCTCGTAAGGTGAAGCGGTATTGTAAGACCACATTGTTGAATTGTTTTTCCGCTTCAAACAGTTGCTGCTCGGTGAGCTCACCGCGTTGAAAACGATCCATCCATGTTTTTTCAAAATCAAAAATGGTGTTTTCGGTGGCAAAATCAATGTGGTAGTACAACGCCAATGTGGTGTTGGCATAATGGTGTTCAACCCAATATTCACATTGTTGACGATCCAACATGTTGATCGAAATAGGCGTGATTGGGCGCACGTGGGTGGGGTCCCCAATGAATGTGTCGTGCCTTGGATGAGGGACGATGATGCTCAGTTTTGCCCCATCGACGCAGACCCGATACAGCTCTTGCCAAATCGCCATGTATGTTGCAACATCTTGGCCGACATGTTCGAGCACGTGATGCATGTTCACCTCATCAACGCTGTTGTCGGGCAAATCCCATGGGGTCGCTTCCAAATCCATTTGCCAATCGGGTTTTGCTTCAGCAAATTTGTCGACGTTGAAAAAACCATCAAAGCGGGTGTAGCCTGCGCCTAAATTCAATTTAATCGGCCCCACACGAAGTGCATCTTGTATCGGCTGCGGTAGTGCAACACTTGTGCTGGGTATGTTTGGCATACTGGGTGTGTTGTTTGACATTGTGGTCATCCTTTGCGCATGTACACATAATACAATACGGGGTTAAATATCAGAAGCGTCATTAAGAATCATTAAGCATCATTAAGGTCAGGTTCCATGTCAACGACATCCGGTTGAACACAAGGCATCGGGATGCGTGATTGAAACCCACCAACGGACTCATCTGAGGCATGGTGTCGCCCGAAAGGCATATGAGCAATCCGATGTTGCGCTTGATGGTCCTTAATGTCCCTTGTTGGCTATGTTGGTTACATTTCATGTGTCAAAAAGACCCATGAACATGCATGGGTCTTTTTGATGTCTGATGACATTTTATTTATTTTTCTTGGGTGTGTCAGTGGTTTCAGCGACTTTTTGATCGGTTTTCTTCGCCGATTGGACGGGCTCACCTTTCAAGTAATGCAAAGCCTGTTGCAGCGGGAAGTCGTTGGCATCACCAAATTTCGGTGGCTCATCCTTGTCTTTACCATCTTTCTTCTCGTCATCCGCCTCTTTTGCCCATTCGTCCCACACATCACGAGGTTTGTCCACTGCCACGCCGCTGTCATTCGACAGATGCCCTGGCAAGTCGGATTCACGTGAGTAGCGGCCATTTTTACCGCTGGCGTAATCATCCACCAGCACTTCGGGGATCACACCGCGAGCTTGAATTGATTTGCCGCTGGGGGTGTAGTAACGGGCGATGGTTAATTTCACGCCGGTTTTGCCCTCACGATCCAAAGGAATGACTTGTTGCACGGAGCCTTTGCCGAATGTTTGGCTGCCGATGATGGTGGCACGTTTGTGGTCTTGCAATGCGCCTGCGACAATCTCAGAAGCAGAGGCCGAGCCGCCATTGACCAGCACCACCAAAGGCACATCTTTCAAACCTTCGGGCAAATCTTTGAGCACATCTTTACCGCCGCGTGCGTAATCTTTGGGATCTGCTTTGCGGATTTCGGTTTCGGTGTGCATGCCTTTAGACGACACAACGGTGACTTCTGCGGGCAGGAATGCAGCTGAAATGCCCACTGCGGTGTCCAACGAGCCACCTGGGTCATTGCGTAAGTCCAATACAAGGCCTTTGACTTTGCCTTGGGCATACAGTTCTTTGGCCTTGGCAACAAAATCTTTTAGTGTGGGTTCTTGAAACTGAGTGATGCGAATCCACGCATAACCGGGCTCAATTATTTTGCCTTTGATGCTTTGGCTTTTGATGACCGCACGGGTGATGTTGAACACCAAGGGCTTTGATTCACCTTTGCGCACCACCGTAATCCGCACATTGGTGCCTTCTTGACCGCGCAGTTTAGAAATGGCTTCGCTCAAGCCGCGCATTTCACTGACTTGGTGATCGTCGATTTTAACGATGGAATCGCCGGCTTGAACACCTGCTTTAAATGCAGGCGAGTCTTCAATGGGGGAGATCACTTGAATCGCACCTTTGCCCGGTTGGACTTCAAGGCCAACACCACTGAATTTACCAGAAATGCCTTCTTTTAAATCTTCAAAATCTTTTTCGTCGAAATACGATGAGTGAGGGTCAAGTTCTTTGACCATGCCTGAGATGGCATTTTCGATGATTTTTTTGTCCGCGACATCATCGACATAATTGCCTTTGATTAAACCCAAAACCTGTGAAAATTTTTGTAAATCTTCAATTGGAATTGCACTTTTGGCTTCTTCATTTTTATCGGCGTATGCCGTCAAGCCTAAGCTCAACATGACGCCCGCGACTGCGCCGCTCAATACCAAACCTGCTTTTTTCATAGATTCAACCATTTCCTTTATCCAAGCATTCACCGTTTATTCCGCCGATATAATGTGCTCCGTCGATTTTGGTTGACGGAGCGAGTGCTTTATGTGGCATTTTTCGCGTGGATTGCGAAAAGTGCGGTTTTGCTTTCAAGCGCATGCGATCGGGTTGACCGCATGCGCTTGAATTGCTTCTTGCTTTTTACTGCTTGCTTCTTAGGACGCTTTGATTACTTGGATTTGCCTTGATTCGCCACCGCCGCTTGTGCTGCAGCAATCGCATCGGCATCGCCCAAATAGTAGCTGCGAATCGGTTTCATGTTGTCATCCAGCTCGTAAACCAAAGGTTGAGCTGTTGGGATATTCAAGTTGACAATCTCGTCGTCGCCGATGTTGTCCAAATGCTTGACCAGTGCCCGCAAACTGTTGCCATGTGCAGCGATGACCACATTTTTGCCCGCTTTAATGAATGGCACAATCGACTCTTCCCAATACGGTACAACGCGCTCCACTGTGTCTTTCAGGCATTCGGTTGTTGGCAATAAATCTTTGGGCACATCTGCATAACGTTCGTCGTTGCCAGGCCAGCGTGGGTCGCTTTTTTCCAATGGATTGGGTGCAATCGCATACGCACGGCGCCAGATCAACACCTGCTCATCGCCATACTGAGCCGCAGTTTCTGATTTGTTCAAACCTTGCAATGCCCCATAATGACGCTCGTTTAAGTGCCAATCAGGGTGCACGGGAATGTACATTTGATCCATTTCATCAAGTACGCCCCACAACGTGCGAATCGCTCGGGTCAACACCGACGTGAAGGCTACGTCAAATTTGAAACCAGCTTCTTTCAGTAATTTGCCCGCACGCACGGCTTCAGCGCGACCATTTTCTGTCAAATCCACATCGGTCCAACCTGTGAAACGATTGTCCAAATTCCATTGACTTTCGCCGTGGCGAAATAACACAACCTTATACATAACATCCCCTTTAAAATTAACCATAGAATTTTACCCTCTTTTTGTGCCTCACAACAGATGCACTCGCATCAAGTTTGCATCAAGTGGTGTCGCTGGGCATGGCATCAGATGAACTCACCGTCGATTGGTCGTTGTTAATGGGCTGCCATTGGCAGTTGATTAAATGTTAAAAAGACCAAAATGGGTGACGCGATTGAAGAAAAACAGCGTTTTAGAGCATTTGACGCGCATGCCTTGGACGCGCGGCGGTTTATATTCTATAATGTTTCCTTTGTTTTTTAATGATTTTAATTGCGAGATAAGGATACATTGTGGATTTCTTCTTACAGCCTATGAATTTAGCCCTTGCGGCCATTGCGGCGATTTCGGGAGGGGCCTTGCTTTGGCCCGCCTTGACGGGTTCACGGGCTTCACGAATCACCGTGACCGAGGCCACGATGCTCATCAATAAACGTGCGCAAATCATTGACGTGCGCTCTGCTGAAGCTTATGCTGCGGGTCATATTCAAAACGCCAAGTCCTTGCCTTTGAGTAACCTCAATGAGCAATTGCCCTTGTTGAAATTAAAAAAAGACAAGTCCGTGCTCGTGGTGTGTGACCGAGGGGTGAGTGCTGTGAAGGCGGCTGTGCTGTTGACTAAAGCAGAGTATGCTGATGTTCATGTCATTGAGGGCGGCTTGAATGCTTGGAAAGACGCGCAATTGCCGATTGTTAAAAGCTAATTGAATTAAAATTACAGCAAAATGTAGGATTGAAACCATGCAAAAAGTCACCATGTACACCACAGGCTACTGCCCATTCTGCACCCGTGCAGAAATGCTGCTCAAGCAAAAAGGTGTGGCCGAGATTAACAAAATCAGGGTTGATGAAGACCCCACATTGCGTGAGCAGATGATGGCGATCACCCAGCGCCGAACGGTGCCACAGGTTTTCATTGGCGATACCCATGTGGGCGGCTTTGATGACTTGTCCGCACTGGATCGGGCAGGCGGTTTATTGCCTTTATTGAACAGCGAAGCTTAATCGCCTGACTTATTTATAACTGTTTAAAAAATATTGCTTCATTTCATATACGACCTTTAGGAAAAAACATGCCAGAACAAGCACAACAACCCACTTTTGATTTGCGCCGCGTTTACTTAAAAGACGCTTCTTTGGAAATGCCCAACGCGCCTGCTGTTTTTTTAGAAAATGAAGCACCGCAAGTCGCAGTTGAAGTGTCAACCGAAAACCGCCAACTCGACAGCGATGCGTACGAAGTTGAGGTCAGCGTGACATTGACGGCGCGTTTGAATGACAAAGTGTTCTTCTTGGTTGAGGCGAAACAAGCGGGTATTTTTGAAATCAGCAATTTGCCAGAAGACCAATTGCAGCCTGTGTTGCACATCGTTTGTCCATCCATGTTGTATCCTTATTTGCGTGCCAACGTGGCTGATTTACTCACACGCGCCACATTGCCGCCATTGCATTTGACCGAAGTGAATTTTGAACAGTTTTACCAAGATAAAATCGCTGGTGCAGCCACACCAACGGTTCAGTAAATCTTCAATAAGCCTTCAATAAGTATTAAAGGGTGTGTAGAGTGGGTTTTTTAATTGCTGTTAAATGCGGCCAGTCTAAAAAAGCTGATTTACACCCTAGTGTTTCATTTTTTTCAGGGCTTCTCTGTTAAAAACTCCAACTTTAAAGCACGGAAGAGGTGATTTCACTTTTTCCGTTTTTTCTTAGGTACCGATGAAAATAGCTGTTCTTGGGGCGGGCGCTTGGGGCACTGCCTTGGCGTCAGCGTTGGCCGCCCAACACCGTGTCACCCTTTGGGGGCGTGATGAGGTGCTGGTGTCATCTATGGCGCAAACGCACTACAACTCCGCGTATTTACCCAATGCGCGGCTTCACCCGCAGTTGCGCTTCAGCGAACATTTCGACAAAGTTTTGGCCGAACACAGCAGTGCAAATGACCTCATCATCATCGCCACACCGTTGTCTGCATTGCGCAGCATCAGCCATAAAATTGCCGATGCGGGCATTGAGGCATCCTTGGTGTGGCTGTGTAAAGGGGTGGAACGTGGCACGCTGGCTTTGCCGCATCAGATCATGGCCGATGTGTTTGGGGCTGATGCCCCTGTGGGTGCATTGTCGGGTCCTTCTTTTGCAGCTGAGGTCGCCCAACATTTACCCTGCGCGTTGGTGCTTGCCTCGAGCCATGAACGCCTTAACATGGGGTTTGTACAACAACTCAATCAAAGCACTTTACGGATTTATCACAGCACCGATGTCATCGGGGTGGAAATTGGTGGGGCGTTGAAAAACGTCTTGGCCATTGCTGCGGGTGTGTGTGATGGACTTGAGCTGGGCTCAAATGCCCGTGCCGCACTCATCACCCGCGGCATTGCCGAAATGATGCGTTTGGGGCTTGCCTTGGGTGCACAACCGACGACGTTGAGCGGATTGACGGGAGTGGGTGATTTAATTTTAACCGCCACGGGCAACCTGTCACGCAACCGCCGTGTGGGCTTGGCTTTGGGCGCTGGACGATCAATTGCAGACATCACGGCCCATTTAGGTCATGTGGCTGAGGGGGCTTTGTGTGCCCATGCGATGGCGGCTTTGGCGGCGCAGCATGGTGTTGACATGCCCATCACGAAAGCGGTGTGTGCGGTGTTGGATGGCTTGTCACCTGCAGATGCCGTACAGCAATTGCTGACCCGAGAGGCTTCCAGCGAAAACTAAAGGATGTGGGGTGGAGCGAGGGGGATGCTTCTTGGTTCGCTCTATTTGTATTTTTATAATTTCATCTGTTGATTGAAAAAATGCATTGGTTTCACTTCCTTGATTTTTCTGGTTTTTTTGATGACTTGCGTGTGGGGTGCGTGATTAACACGGCACGGCCAATCATCGCTCATCAAACATTGCCATCAAAGAAACTTAAAGAATTCTAAAGACTTAAAGAACTCTAAAATTGAATCACATCCCATTGCAGCCCCGCTTCAACGACCCAACCAAAGTTACAATGATATGGATGCCATCGTGCCCCATTGATCAAAGAATGACACCATGAACTCAACCCAACACGCTGTTTTACTGGTCAATCTGGGTTCGCCCGACGAACCAACCGCCCCTGCCATTGCCCGTTATCTCGCTGAATTTTTGGGGGATCGCCGCGTTGTGGACATCCCTAAATTATTTTGGTGGCCGATTTTACATGGCATCATTTTGCGCACGCGTCCACCCAAGCTGGTTGAGAAATACGCTGCCATTTGGCAAGCCGAAGGCGCGCCTTTGAAAGCCATCACCGCCGCGCAAGCGCGTGCACTTCATGCGCAGATGAATCAAGAGGGTGAAAAGGGCGTCAGCGTATATTGGGCAATGCGCTATCAAAATCCCGCTGTCGCCGATGTTTTGCAACGCATTGTCGCAGATGGTTTCAGTCATGTTCGTGTCATCCCGATGTACCCACAATATTCGATGACCACCACCGCCACGGTGGATGACGCGCTCAAAACAGCGATGGCTCAAAACAAGTTTTCGCTCACTTATGACTTGGTCGAAGACTACCATGCTCATCCAGCATACATTGAGGCGCTCAAAGCCAGCGTGCTCAAACATTGGCAGGCGCATGGTCGCCCGGATTTTGCTGCGGGTGATGTGTTGTTGCTCAGTTTTCACGGTTTACCTGAGCGCAATGTCCAACGCGGTGATCCCTATCAAACACAATGCATTCACACGGCGGAGTTGTTGCGACAAGCACTGGGTTTGACTGAGAATGAAGTGAAACTCTCGTTTCAATCGCGTTTTGGGGCTCAAAAATGGCTGCAACCTTACACACAAACCACACTTGAACGGTTGGCTGACAAAGGCACGCACCGTGTCGACGTGATGTGTCCTGGGTTCGCGGCCGACTGTTTGGAGACTTTGGAAGAGGTGAATATTGAGTTGCGCGAGGTCTTTATGGCACGTGGTGGCGTTGTTTATCATTATTTGCCTTGCTTGAACACTGAGCCTGAACACATCGATTTGTTGCGTGATTTGGCATTGGCTTAACTTTAAGCCCCATACATGCCGCATACAAGGCCTATAAAAATACCGTGCACCATGTAAAACAACGATGCACGGTTAGAGGGAGTCACGATTGTGTGTATGTGTTATTGAGTCACAGCGGGCTGCTCAATCAAAGCACATGAGGTTTTGTCTTTGTTGGCCGCAACAAGCACTGCGGCATTGTTCATGATGGTAAAGCTCGCACCTGAGCCATCAGCGGCACTGTAACTCACACCCTGTTCGGTAGGGACATGGTTCATTTCGACGGTGCTGTTTTCAATTTCTATTAGGCCTTTGGTTTCATCGTTGGTCAACAACAATGGTGTGGCTTTCTCACCGCACAACCAATGGGTGATCGACTTGTTGGGCGTCACCGCCGTTGCTGGCGCTGTAGGTGCTTGGGGTGCAATGGGTGCGCTTGCTTCAGTTGGTGTGGCGGACTGTGTTGCTGCGGGGGCCGTTACCGATGGTGCAGTCGATGGTGCCACTGTTGTTTCTGTGGCGCTGGTTGAAGGGGGGAGGCTGGTGCCTAAAGTTTGCGCTTGTGCGGTGATGGCCATGTGCGCCACCATCAGTGTTGAGAGTATCTGTAAAGACGTTCGCATAAAAACTCCTGTATGGATTGAAAAAATAGAAAGAGTTGGGCAATATATGGCTGAATATTTCTTAAAATCAATGCGCTTGCCCGTGTGGCATTGAGAGTAGCCATAAAGATATATGAATATCCTTAAAGAAATATATCAAATTCTGAACTAATATGCAAGCCTGAAGGACTTTTTATTGCGCGGTCCTGTTTTATGTCTTTTCAAATGCCATCTCATCAACGAAAAAAATCCCGCTGAAGCGGGATTTTTGGTTTGAATGTTTGTTATGTCATGGCTCGATGGGGCTGGGGCCTCTTGCCCTCACACCTTATTTCAATGCATGTTCAACGTCCATGAATGTCCGTGCGACGTCGGCATGGTGCGACAAGCCCAATTGGCGCGCAATCTGTGCTGCAGAGACGATACCACGCACAATCTCATTGCCAGCATCATCCTCTTCTAACACCAGTGTGTGTTGGCGACCTGATTGCTTCAATGTTTGTAACACATGCCCGACTTTTGCATTTTTCAAATCATCATAATGCACAAAAAATAACCGATCACTGGCTGTCATCACATCGTACACGGTGATGTCTTGGTGACGCCCACCGCGCTGTTGTAGAACCTTCATCGGCTTCTCACCTAAAATATCCGTTGCCGTCATGATGCCGATGATCTGACCGCTGTTGTTTGTTACCAATAAGGAGCGAATTCCAAATGAAATCATTTTTGCATTGGCATCATCAATTGAAATATCCGACTGTATGGTGATCGCTGGATGATGGTGGAAATCGGTCATCACCTCTGTCGCGCTGGAGGTGAGGGACACCTCGCTGTGCGCACGCTTGGGTGGTTGTGCGTACACGGCAACACCTTTTAAATTGATTTCAGTCAGGGCGGGGTAATGATCAATGGACATGATGGCCTCTTTTTAAATATGAAATAACGGGCACTGCGACCGCTGTGCCCAAGCAACATCGGAACGTCATGGCATCTCCAGCCACGTAAATATTCTAATCCCAAACACGCCATTCATGTAAAGTGAATTGTAATGAAATGTTATTTTTATGCCATGATATTTCAAAAAACTGAAGTCAAGATGCCGACACACCTTGACACTGAACATCCCTTCACCGATGCAATGGAAGCACACATGAGTACACCCCACATTGCCGTTATCATCCCATGTTATAACGCTGCCGAAACCCTTGCCGAAGCGGTTTACAGCGCACTGATGCAAGTCGCCGTTAGCAGCATTTGGATCATTGACGATCAGTCCACCGACCACAGCCGCAGCATCGCCGAACAACTGACATGCCAATACCCTGAGAAAATTAGGCTCCTCTGCATGCCCACCCGCAGTGGCGCATCCCTCGCACGCAATTGGGCTGCGCTGCATGTCAATGAACCTCACATTGCTTTTCTCGATGCCGACGATGTGTATGAGCGTTACGCCCTTGACGCCCCCGCCCACGCTTTTCGCGCCATGCCCGAACTCGCCGCCATTCGTCTTGCACTCCACCCTCTGGATTGGCCCGAACATTACACCGCACATGAACAATTCGCTCAAGCATGGTGGCGCATCGAAATGCTTGGCGCAGGCAATCTCATCATCAAACGCAATATCTACCTTGCCGCAGGTGGGTTTCCACATGACGATCTCTTTAAACGCTTTGGTGGTGAAGATGTTTCCTTCAATCTTGCCTTATACAACCACAGTCTTACCATTGGCACCCTATTTGATCAACCGGGTGTCCACTACCGTCATAAAAAAGGCAGTCATGGCGAACGCATGCTCAATGCACTCCTTTATGCTCAACAACCCGAACACATCACTGCTGCCGACCTGCAAGCCGCCGATGCCGTCACTGAACGGATTAAGCAAAACCTCCGTGACATTCATCAAGCCCTTGACAATGGCAACGATGGCAAGGTGGTGCCGCTTGTGGTGGTGGAAAAAACACCGTAATGTATGACCTGCTTCAAGCCCAACTCTTAACCCAACTGCTGAAAATTTTCGACTGATGTATGAAATGATGGCACATCTGATCTGGCTCTTAAAAGGGCAACCCATAATAAAAAATCCCGCATTTTCATGCGGGATTTTTTATTTACGCTTCATACTCACTCACAGGTATGCAGCTACAAAACAAATTTCGATCGCCGTACACATTGTCCACCCGAGCCACTGGCGGCCAGTATTTACGGGTGCGCAATGAAGCGACCGGATACGCGGCTTGCTCACGTGGGTAAGCATGTGTCCATTCGTTTGCACACACCACGGCTGCGGTGTGGGGGGCGTGCTTCAAAGGGTTGTCCTCCGCGGGTAATTCACCTGCTTCGACTTGGGCGATTTCGGCACGGATGGTGGCGAAAGCGGTGATGAAACGGTCGAGTTCAGCGAGAGGTTCGGATTCAGTGGGCTCAATCATGAGTGTGCCTGCGACGGGGAAACTCATGGTCGGGGCGTGGAAACCAAAATCCATCAAGCGTTTGGCGATGTCATCAACGGTGATGCCTGCTGTGTCTTTGACGCCGCGCACATCGACGATGCATTCATGGGCAACGAGGCCATTTTCAGCAGTGTAGAGGATCGGGAAGTGCTCAGAGATGCACTTTGCCAAATAGTTGGCCGATAAAATCGCCACTTTTGACGCTTCAGTCAGACCCGCCGCACCCATCATGGCAATGTACATCCATGTGATTGGCAATACGCCTGCGCTGCCGTAAGGCGCAGCTGAAACGGCGCCGATCCCATGTGCATCGCGCTGGTAGCCAATGGCGTTGAGGTTGGGTAGAAATTGTTCCAAATGCGCCGCAACGCAAACAGGACCGATGCCAGGGCCACCACCGCCATGAGGGATGGCGAAGGTTTTGTGCAAGTTCAAATGCGAGACATCACCACCGAATTGGCCTGGGGCACACAGTCCGACCATGGCGTTCATGTTGGCGCCATCAACGTAGACTTGACCGCCGTGGGCGTGTACGGTGTCGCAAATTTCAGTGATGCTTTTCTCAAATACGCCGTGGGTTGATGGGTAGGTGATCATCAAAGCGGCGAGGTTCGCACTGTGTTGCTCGGCTTTGGCTTTCAAATCGGCCACGTCAACGTTGCCGCGTTCATCACAAGCGACCACGACCACACTCATGCCCACCATTGCGGCGGAAGCGGGGTTGGTGCCGTGTGCCGATGAAGGGATGAGGCAAATGTTGCGGTGTGATTCGCCACGACTGGTGTGGTATTTTTGGATGATGAGTAAACCCGCGTATTCGCCTTGTGAACCTGCATTGGGTTGCAAACTGACCGCGGCATAGCCTGTTGCCGCGACCAGCATGGCTTCAACTTCTTGAATCATGGCGCGGTAGCCAACCGTTTGCGAATTGGGTGCGAATGGATGGATTTGTCCAAACTCAGGCCACGTCACGGGCAGCATTTCACTGGTTGCATTGAGCTTCATTGTGCACGAACCAAGCGGGATCATGGTGCGGTCGAGTGCCAAATCTTTGTCCGACAATTCGCGCAAATAGCGCAACATCGCGTGTTCTGAGTGATGCGTGTTGAAAATTGGATGCGTCAAAAATGCACTTTCACGACGCAATGCGGCTGGAATGGTGTCGGCATCGTGGTGCACGGGAACGGCGTCAAACAAGGTGAGCAGGGCATGGACGTCTGCAGCTGTGGTTGTTTCATCGATTGAAATGCCGACGTGCTGCGCATCAATGGCGCGTAAATTCAAACCAGCCACGTGGGCGGCGTGGTGCAATGCCGATGCATCTTTGACTTTGAGTGTCAAGGTGTCGAACCATGTGGTGTTGACCACAGCGACATGGGCTGCGGTCAGTGCCGCGGCGACCGATGAGGTCAAACGGTGCACACGTGCGCCGATTTTTTTCAAACCATCGGGGCCGTGATAGACCGCATACATGCTGGCCATGATCGCCAATAAGGCTTGAGCCGTGCAAATGTTTGAGGTGGCTTTTTCACGACGAATGTGTTGCTCACGGGTTTGCAGTGCGAGACGCAATGCTGGGTTGCCTTGTGCATCAACCGATACCCCGACCAATCGGCCAGGCATGGAGCGTTTGAATGCATCTTTGGTCGCCATGAAGGCGGCATGTGGGCCGCCGAAACCGAACGGCACACCGAAACGTTGCGTGTTGCCAATGACGATGTCCGCACCCCATTCCCCAGGCGATTTGAGTTGAGTTAAAGCGAGCAAATCTGAGCAGGCGATGACCGCTTTGCCTTGTGCGTGCGCTGCCGTCGCGAGTTCGCTGTAATCGTTCAGCGCACCACTGGCCGCAGGGTATTGTACTAAAACGGCGAAGCAGTCATTGGTGATCGCATCGTTCAAATTGGCCGATACGCGCACTTCAATGCCCAGCGGTTTGGCGCGGGTTTGGATGATTTCGAGGGTTTGCGGAAAAATGTCTTCGGAGACATAAAAAATGTCATTTTTTAATTTTGAATTGCGCAATGCGAGCGTCATCGCCTCTGCGGCCGCTGTGGCCTCATCCAGCATGGATGCATTGGCAATGTCCATGCCCGTCAAGTCGATGATCATTTGTTGATAATTCAACAACGCTTCGAGGCGACCTTGTGAAATTTCAGGCTGGTAGGGCGTGTAAGCGGTGTACCATGCTGGGTTTTCCAACACATTGCGCAGGATGACCGCAGGCGTGTGAGTGCCGTAGTAACCTTGGCCAATGAAGCTTTTCAGTACTTTGTTTTGATCGGCGTGTTCGCGCAGGCGAGCAATGGCGGCTTCTTCAGAATAGCCACGGGTGAATTCACCCAAAGCCATGTTGTCACGGCGAATGTTGTCGGGCACAACGGCGGCAATGAACTCATCCAGTGAGCCATAACCCAATGTGTGCAGCATGTGTGATTGATCGGAAATATCAGGCGCGATGTGGCGGGCGGCGAAGGTGGTGCTGGTCATAAGAGTCCCAAAAGTAAAACCTGCTTTTGGGAGACCCAAGCAGCAGGTGGGTGGGTTGTAAACGCGATGGGTTCGCTCGTGTATTGGGCGAACACGTTTTGCCTGGGATGGGTTAAGCACAGCCCCCATCCATTGACTTTTAATTCATCGCTTTGATTTATTCGCCAATATTGGCCGCATAGGCCTCAGCAGTTAACAAGCCATCAACATCGGCCAAATCGGTGGGCTTGATCTTGAACAACCAGCTGTCGTATGGGTTGTTATTGATGTCTTCTGGTGTGTCGGCGATGGCATCGTTGCGTGCCAGCACTGTACCTGCAACAGGCGCATAAATGTCACTTGCGGCTTTGACTGACTCGACGACGGCAACCGCTTCTTCTTTTTCAACTTCACGACCTGCTTCTGGCAACTCGAGGAAAACGATGTCGCCCAAAGCCGCTTGGGCGTGATCAGAAATGCCCACGGTGATCGTGCCATCGGCTTCGACTTTGACCCATTCGTGGCTGGCGGCGTATTTGAGGTTTTGATTGACTGACATGTGAAGTCCTTTTATGAAGTGGTGAGAGTAGAGATTGCGTTTACAAATCCATCATTCCCGTGTAAACGGGAATCCAGAGGGGCGCAAAGTGCACTGTTAATGCCAATGTGGTTAACCGTGGTCAATACATGTGAACATTTGACTGGATTCCAGCTCACGTCGGAGTGACGGGCATGGTCATGATTTTAAACCAAAACTTTGCCATTGCGTACGAACGGCAGTTTGACAACTTTTGCATTGAGTTTTTTATCGCGGATGATGACTTGAACGGTGTCACCGATTTCGACGCCGACGGGTACACGAGCGAATGCGATGGACTGTTGCATGGTGGGGCTGAATGTACCGCTGGTGGTTTCGCCCTCGCCATGCACTGTTTCAACGGTTTGATGGCTGCGTAAAACGCCTTTGTCCAATAAAACCAAGCCGACGAGTTGTGCTGATTGGCTGAGGGCTGATTTGCCGATGAAATCGCGCTCGCTGACCAAGTCAACCGTCCATGCCAAACCTGCGTTGAGCGGGTTGATGTTTTCATCCATGTCTTGACCGTACAAATTCATTCCTGCCTCTAAACGCAGTGTATCGCGTGCACCGAGGCCTGCGGGGCGAACACCGTTGGCGGTCAGTTGAGTCCACACATCGGCCGCGATGGTCGCAGGAACAGCGATTTCAAAACCATCTTCACCCGTATAACCCGTGCGAGCCACCATCCATTCGCCGCCATCGTGTTCAATGCGTGCGGTATTGAACGGTTTGAGGGGTTCGGATGGTGCTTGTGTGAATGGAAATGTTGCCCATACTTTGGCACGTGCGTTGGGGCCTTGTACGGCGATCAGGGCAAAGTCTGGGCGGGGTTCGATGACCAAGCCAAACTGACCTTCAGCATTTTGTGCATTTAACCATTCGATGTCTTTATCGGCGGTGCCTGCATTGACCACGAGGCGGAAAAAGTCCTCGCTGAAATAATAAACGATCAAATCATCAATCACGCCACCATTAGGGCGCAACATGCACGAATACAGCGCTTTGCCTGCGATTTGCAACTTATCGACGTTGTTGGCCAAAACATAGCGTAAAAAATCGCGAACTTTATCACCTGTGATGTCCACGACGCGCATGTGTGAGACGTCAAACATGCCCGCATCGCTGCGGACAGTGTGGTGTTCTTCGATTTGAGAGCCATAATTGACGGGCATGTCCCAGCCGCCAAAATCGACCATGCGCGCTTGAGCGGCAATGTGAGTGGAGTGTAAAACGGTGTGTTTTAAAGTCATGGTGGTGCATCCCGGGAAAGCCACGCGGTGTGCTGTGGCTTGTGAATAAAGTCCCGTTCTGTCCTTGATACCTGAGAGATTGTGGCAAAGTCTGTTCTTTGCGCGCCCCTTCGGTGGTCAGCGCGTGCTGACGCTCTCCAGAATGATATGAATCTGTTCGATAGTCCTTTTGCCTGAGAGTTTTTGGGAATTCACCTTCGGCGACTGTGGGTCAGATTGACCCGACAATGCTCTCCTAACGAACGGTGTCACTTTACGGGGAAAGCGAAGCGATGTCAAATGAAGATTGAGTTGAGCGCAACAGCAAACCGTCATTTTTGAGGTGTTTTAAATGCAATGTTTTGAGATGGAAAACAAGCGCCGCACATCTTTTATGAGGCAAATGTGGTGAGTGATGTATTGAGTTTTCAGTGTTTCAGCGTGTTTGCCAATTGTTTAAATGAAGCAATCAGGATCTGGCTCACCCCTCATTAAAGCCACGAATGAACTGAGGATTTCACTTCGTGTAAATCATCATGCGTCAGGACTTTAATTGAGCTCTTTTAGGATTTACAATGAATCATCAAAAACAGGTGAAAATGTATAAAAAATCATGTACGATTAAACGAATGTCGTATAAAAACACACATCGTACTCGTATTTTAATTGAAACTCGGCGAAATGCACTCGATAGTCGTCGAACACATAAGGGGTCGCACATGAATAACAAACACATCTTATTGGCTTCAGCGTTCACTGCTTTAACTTTGGCGGCATGTGGTGCCAAAGACAAACCCAAGGACGCTGCAGCACCCGCTGCCGCAGATGCGAAAACAGAAGCCAAAGCGGACTCAACAGGCGGTCCAGCGATCATTTTTGATGCGGGTGGTAAGTTTGATAAATCGTTCAATGAGTCCGCTTACAACGGTGCAGAAGCTTTCAAAAAAGATACGGGTAAAAGTTACATGGATTTTGAGTTGAAAAATCCAACTGAGCTTGAAGGTGTATTGCGTAAAATGGCGCAGCGCGGCGGTAACCCAATTGTAACCATGGGTTTCAACAGCGCAGAAGCCTTGGATAAAATCGCCAAAGAATTGCCCAAATCAAATTTTGTGATCGTGGATTCTGAAGTCAAACAGCCCAATGTCAAATCGGTACAATTCCGCGAACAAGAAGGTTCTTTCTTGGTTGGTGCATTGGCAGCGATGAAGTCTGCGTCTGGTAAAGTGGGTTTCGTTGGCGGCATGGACATCCCCGTGATTCGCAAATTCTCGTGTGGCTACGAACAAGGCGCGAAATACGCCAATCCAAAAGCTGAAGTCATCAAAAGCACGGTCGGTACAACGGGTGAGGCATGGAACAACCCAACCAAAGGTGGCGAATTGGCAAAAGCACAGTTTGACCGTGGTGTGGATGTGATTTTTGCAGCAGCAGGTGGCACGGGCAATGGCGTGTATCAAGCGGCAAAAGACAATAAAAAATTCGCAATTGGTGTGGACAGCAACCAAAACTACCTGTTCCCAGGCACGATGCTGACTTCGATGGTCAAACGCGTGGACGTGGCGGTGAAAAATGCATTCACCGAAGCGGCAGCAGGGCAGTTCAAAACCGGCCCTGTGTCCTTGGGCTTGGCTGAAAACGGTGTGGATTGGGCGGATGACGAGCACAATAAAGCGTTGATTACCGACGACATGCGCACCAAAGTGGCTCAGATCAAAAAAGACATCATCGAAGGCAAAATCAAAGTGGCTTGCGATGGTAAATAAATAACACAACCAATGTCATCAAAATGCCCGTCATGTTGTGCGGGCATCCGTTGATAAAAAAGTAGGCAAGGTTTTCTCTCTTTAAACGTTGAGAGTTGACCTTTACTGTACTGCATTAACACTCCAAAATAGACGGTCATCGCTGTCCTCAATACCATATTAAAACTCTTAAAAATTGGAGATGCCGATGTCCAATGCACAAGAAGGCACATCATCAGCACCCTTGGCGGTTGAACTGCGTCACATCAATAAACGTTTTGGCAGTGTGTGGGCCAACCAAGACATTGATTTAGCCATTCCCAAAGGCACCATTCACGGCATCATTGGTGAAAATGGCGCAGGCAAGTCAACACTCATGTCCGTGCTCTATGGCTTTTATGAAGCCGATTCAGGTGAGATTTTGATTGATGGGCAAGTCGTTAAAATGACCAACGCCATGCAAGCGATTGCGCATGGTGTGGGCATGGTGCATCAACACTTCATGTTGGTTGAGCCTTTGACAGCATTGGAAAATATTTTGTTGGGTGCGGAAGATTCATGGTCTCTGAATGTCTCAAAATCCAAAGCCCGCAAGCGACTGGAAGATATTTCAAAACAATTTGGATTGGAAGTGCCGCTGGATGAAACCGTTGGTGAATTGGCGGTCGGTGTGCAGCAGCGGGTCGAAATTCTCAAAGCCTTGTATCGTCAGGCAAAAATTCTGATTCTTGATGAGCCTACGGGCGTGCTCACGCCGCAAGAGGCCGATCAATTGTTCGATGTGTTGCGCGATTTGCGAGCACAAGGTGTGACCGTGCTCATCATCACGCATAAATTACGTGAAATCATGGATGTGACTGACAATATTTCCATCATGCGGGGTGGCAAAATGGTCACGCATCGAAAAACCAGTGAAACCAATGCAGAAGAGCTGGCTGAATTGATGGTCGGTCGTCCTGTGGCCAAAGATTTACCCA
Source organism: Ephemeroptericola cinctiostellae (assembly GCF_003339525.1). Classification (GTDB taxonomy): domain Bacteria; phylum Pseudomonadota; class Gammaproteobacteria; order Burkholderiales; family Burkholderiaceae; genus Hydromonas; species Hydromonas cinctiostellae. The sequence goes on from NZ_CP031124.1 coordinate 984,269, forward strand.
AAGGCAATCCAAATCAATCTCAAGTGTATCTGTCGGTTAAAAACCTGTCATACACCGATGCCAAAGGGTTGAAACGCTTAAAAAATGTGTCATTCGATTTGCATGCCGGTGAAATCGTTGGTCTGGCGGGGGTCTCGGGCAATGGGCAAACTGAATTGTTAAAAATCCTCGCGGGTGAGCTGCGTGGTGACCATGATGGTGTGGGCATGATTGATTTTGTCGCGGATGGTCAACCCGCTTACAATTGCAAAACATGGCCCACACCAAAGGCGTTGCGTGTTGTGGGCGTGGCACACATTCCAGAGGATCGCTTGGGGCAAGGTTTGATCAAAAATTTCAGCATGGCGGAGTCAGCCATTTTGGGTTATCACCATGATGCATCGCTTGGCTCCCGTTGGTCTCTCAGTGTGCAAAAGGTGCATGATGCTGCGTTGAGCTTGATTAAAGCGTTTGATGTGCGTCCCAATTTACCTGAAATCCGTTCCGCCAATATGTCGGGCGGTAATCAACAAAAGCTCATCATTGCTCGTGAAATGACGCGTCGACCCAAGGTGTTGTTGGTGGGTCAGCCGACACGGGGTGTGGATATTGGTGCGATTGAATTGATTTATAAAGAGCTGATCAAAGCCCGCGATGCGGGGGCAGCCATTTTGATGGTTTCAGTTGAGTTGGATGAGGTGCTGACCCTGTCGGATCGCATATTGGTCATGAATCAAGGGCAATTGACCGGTGAGCTGAGTGGCGGCCAAGGTGCAGATCCTCGGACGATTGGCATGATGATGGCGAGCACAGACCGTATGGATGATAAGAATAAAAAAGGAGGTCAATGATGGCAGAGCAAAAGCAAGTTAAAGCCAATTCACCTCAAAGCATGCCGTTGAACATGCCGTTGTGGTTGACTGGTTTTGGCATCCCGTTGGTGCAGCTGGTTTTGGCTTTTGGTTTGGCATCGTTGTTGGTGTTGTCGATTGGGCAAAATCCATTGCATGTGTTGGATGTGTTGGTGCGCGGTGCATTTAATTTGGATACGGGGTTGCCATCGACTTTGTACAATGCCACGTCTTTGATTTTCACGGGTTTGGCGGTGGTGGTGGCGTTTCATGCGGGATTGTTTAATATTGGTGGTGAAGGGCAAGCCTATTTTGCAGGGTTGGGTGTGACTTTGGCATGTTTGGCATTGGGGTCTTTTTTACCCGCACCATTGATGTTTGTTGTGGCCATTATCGCGGCTTTGGTTTTTGGTGGGCTGTACGGCTTTATCCCTGGGGTGCTCCAAGCGAAACGGGGTGCGCACGTGGTGGTGACGACGATCATGTTGAACTACATCGTGTTTGCATTCATGAATTATGCGATGCGTTTTTGGTTATCGAAAAGTGAGGGTTCGACGGATTCAGATAATTTTGCGGTCAACTCGGTGCTGCCGCGTCTGGCTGATATGATGCCGTTTCTTGGTTTTTCGGACACGCCGTTGAATTTTTCATTTTTCTTGGCTTTGGCCACGGCCGCGTTGGTGTGGTGGTTGATTTGGCGTTCACGCTTGGGTTATGAGATCCGAGTGGTTGGCCAGAATCCACAAGCCGCAGGCTATGCCGGTATTTCAGTGTCGCGTATCACCATCATTGCAATGGTCATCTCAGGTGCACTTGCGGGCTTGATGGCGGTCAATGTGGTGTACGGTGCACAAGGTCGATTGAGTTTGTCGTTTACCTCAGGCGTTGGTTTTATGGGCATCGCCGTGGCTTTAATGGGTAGAAATCACCCTGTAGGTGTGGTGTTGTCCGCATTGCTGTTTGGTGCGTTGGCGCAAGGCGGCTCGGAAATGCAATTTGATTTGCCTGAGATCAGCCCTGAGTTCAATGTGGTGATCCAAGGGTTGATTATTTTCTTTGTGGCGGCGTTGGATGGTTTGGTTCGCAAGCCGATTGAGGGGTGGTATCAAAAAATACGGGGTGGGGCATGAATGACTTAATCGTAACCATTGCCAATGTCATGGGAAGTGGTCTGCGTCAGGCTGTGCCCATGATTTTGGTTGCCATGGGGGGCTTGATTGCAGAGCGTTCAGGCACGGTGGACATTGGCTTGGAGGGTAAATTGCTCATGTCTGCTTTTGCGGGGGCTGCGGTTGCCAGTTTGTCGGGCTCGGTGCCACTGGCGGTGCTGGCTGCGGTGTTGACCTCTGTTGTGTTCTCAATGCTGCATGGTTTTGCCACCATCAGTCAAAAAGGCGATCACGTGGTGTCTGGCTTGGCGATCAATGTGTTGGCTTCAGGGCTAACTTTGGTGTTGGGGCAGGCGTGGTTTCAAAAGGGTGGACAAACCCCGCTGTTGCCTGATGAGCTGCGCTTTAAACCGATTGTTTTGCCTGGGGTGGAGGCTTTACACAACGTACCCGTGATTGGGCCTTTTTATGAAAAAGTCATTTCAGGGCACAATGTTTTCACATACATTGCGGTCGCATCGGTGTTTTTGACGGCTTTTTTGCTGTATCGCACACGCTTGGGTTTGCGTATTCGTGCGGTCGGCGAAGAGCCCAATGCGGTTGATACCGCAGGTTTGTCGGTGGTGCGCTTGCGTTATTTGGCTTTGGTTTATACGGGCATCATGTGCGGTTTGGCGGGTGTGGCGCTTTCAATGGCGCAAAATGGTGGCTTTGTGCGTGACATGAGTGCGGGCATGGGCTTTATGGCGTTGGCGGCCGTGATTTTTGGTAAATGGAAGCCTTGGCCTGCATTTTGGGCGTGTTTGTTGTTTGGCTTGCTGGGTGCGCTGTCGGATCGCTTACAAGGCGTGCCCATGTTTGGTCTGAAAGAAATTCCATCGCAGGTGTTCAGTGCCATGCCGTATGTGTTGACCATTGTGTTGCTGGCCAGCTTTGTCGGTCAAGCGGTTGCGCCCAAAGCGGTGGGTCGTCCTTATGTGAAAGAACGTTAATGCATACTGTTTTGAATTTTGGCTCAATTAATATTGACCATGTTTATCAAGTGGATCATTTTGTGCAACCAGGTGAAACCTCATCCAGCTTGGCGTACAGCAAAGGCTTGGGTGGCAAAGGTTTGAACCAAACCATTGCAATACAGCGTGCAGGTGCTCGTGTGATGCATGTGGGTCATGTGGGCGCGGATGATGCGTGGCTGATGCAAGAATTGATCGCATTGGGTTTGAACATGGATGCGATTGTGGGCGTGAATGAAGCGACGGGTCATGCCATCATTCAAGTCAACCGTGAAGGGGAGAACTGCATTCTTTTACATGCAGGGGCAAACCATTGCATGACCGAAATGGAGATCAATGCGTTGTTGGGGGATACCGAGGTCGAGTGGGTGTTGTTGCAGAACGAGACCAACGCGATTGACATCATCATGCGTGCCGCACATGACCATGGTAAAAAAATCATGTTTAATCCAGCGCCTTGCCATGCGGGATTGGCGGCTTTGCCTTTGGCGTATGTGCACACTTTGGTGGTCAATGAGGTTGAAGCGGCGCAATTGTCGGGTGAAGAAAACATTGAGCGTGCATTGGGTGTTTTACGCACCCAATGCGACAATGTGGTACTCACTCTGGGTGCGGATGGTGTGCGCTACTCAGGCGAGGCGGGGGGCTTTAGCGTGGCAGCACAAAAGGTTGAAGTGGTTGACACCACCGCTGCTGGCGACACATTCATTGGTTATTATTTGGCAAGCATCGCTGCTGGTATGGCGGTTGAGCAGGCTTTGATTCGCGCGACAAAAGCGGCCGCGATTACGGTGACGCGATTGGGGGCGGTGTCAGCGATCCCTGTCGCATCGGAAGTGATTTAAGAAAAAGACACTGTAAAAACTTGTTTTTTTTGTGATGGGCGTTGGTGTTTCTGTGAAGACAAATCAACACAAATAAACCCTCCAAAGTATTGTGAGTGAATCAATTCCTTTTAGGTTCTTCCCGTATTTAATCGACCCATCTAGGAAAGCAAACGTGTTTCGTATTCTTTTAAAAATATTTAAGGATTATTATGAATCAAAAAACCAAAATCATCATTGACACGGATCCAGGCGTGGACGACGCATTGGCTATTGCGTTTGCTGCGTTACACCCTGATTTAGAATTGCTTGGCCTGACCACAGTGTTTGGCAATGTGTCAGTTGATCAATCAACGGTCAATGCAGGCTATTTGGTGGATTTGTTGAACATCAAACATGTCCCTGTGGCAAAAGGTGAGGCTGTGCCTTCAGTGCAAGCACCGCACGGTTTTCCTGATTTTGTGCATGGTAAAAATGGTTTTGGCGACATCGAGGTGAGTTACCCCAGTGATTTCAAACCGCATGCCTTGAGTGCGGCGGACTTTATCATCAAAACCATTCATGAACACCCAAATGAAGTGGTGCTCGTGCCGATTGGACCTTTAACCAATATCGCATTGGCGTTGAAAAAAGACCCATCCATTGCACACAAAGTAAAAGAAGTGGTCATCATGGGCGGTGCGGCCCATGAGAAAGGCAATGTCTCGCCTGCTGCTGAAGCGAATATCTGGAATGACCCGCACGCGGCACAAATTGTCTTTGAAGCACCGTGGAAAATCGTCATGGTGGGCTTGGATGTGACGTGGAAAACCATTATGCCCGATGAGCCGATGGCGCGGATTGCTGAAAAATCACCTGTGGTGGGTGGTTTTTTGAAAAAGATCTGCGAATTTTATGCAAATTTTTACCGTAATGTGGCGGGGTTTGATGGCTTTTCTGTGCATGATCCAGCGACCGTGATGTATGTGACCAATCCAGAACTGTTCACCACAGAGCAAGGCCAAATTGAAGTGGTACAAAGTGGTGCTGGTGCAGGCAAGACTTTTTTTGCACCCAAAGGCCAGATTTATGCTGAAGATTACTGGTCAAAACGTGACAATGTGCATGTGTGTCTGGCTGTCGATAAAACGGGTGTGCTGACACTGATCGAAAACATTCTGAGTACTTCACTGTGATTGGGTGCAGACGTCATCTGTAGGAGGCTGATATGGCAATTTCAGTGATTGATTATCGCAGTCCAACTGCTGCGGCAGATTTTGCTGCATCACTGCATGAAACTGGATTTGGTGTGTTGATCAATCACCCCATCCCTGAACCATTGGTGCGCAGCATCTTTGAACGCTGGTTGGATTTTTTTCAAAACGGCAATAAAGAGGGGTTGGGGTTCAGCTCAGAGCGGTTTGATGGTTATTTTTCAACTGCTGTATCTGAAACAGCCAAAGGCGAAACAGTTAAGGATTTTAAAGAGTTTTACCATGTTTATCCGTGGGGGCGTGTACCAGAGCATTTGCGCGCAGAGGCCATGGATTATTACGCTCAAGCCAGTGCCTTGGCCGCAGAATTGTTGTCATGGGTGGAGCTATACACGCCACCAGACATCAGCCCGTTTTACAGTCAACCGTTATCGAGCATGATTGAAGGTTCGCAGCAAACATTGTTACGGGTTTTGCATTACCCTCCCCTGACTGGGGATGAGCCTGAGGGTTCAGTGCGTGCAGCCGCACACGGTGATATTAATTTACTCACCGTGTTGCCTGCGGCCAATGCACCCGGTTTGCAAGTGTTGGCCAAGGATGGCACTTGGATGGATGTGCCTTGTGATTTTGGCATGTTGATCATTAACATTGGAGACATGTTACAAGAGGCATCGCGAGGTTATTATCCAAGCACCATTCATCGGGTGGTGAATCCAACCGAATCCAAGTTCAATGTCAGTCGAGTGTCTTTGCCTCTGTTTTTGCACCCAAAAGGGGATGTGGTTTTGTCCGAGCGTTATACGGCCAAGTCATATTTGGCTGAACGCCTTCAAGAGCTGGGCATGAAAAAGTAGTCGGATGTGTCATATAAAAGTAACAAATGCAACACTATGTGAATTTTTAAGGTGATTAGCCATTTAAAATGAACACCTGTTCGACAAAACCCTATGACCAACCCGCGCTTGCTGGTAAAATGGTCGCTTGATTTTTTACGCGGTCGATGTGATTCACTCACGCCGTGACCGTGCTTAAGGAGTGGATGTTGAGTCCTCTGGTGAAAACTATACAATCTCATGTGAATGACAGCCCCGCTGTGACTGGACGTCATGGTTTAGCTGAGTCTGTCACGGTCAGCTGGGCCACCACTCAGGCTGAGGTTGAAGAAGTGCAACGTTTGCGTTACCAAGTGTTCTCAGATGAGTTAGGTGTGCAGTTGTCGGGTCAAAATGGGCTTGATGAAGACAAATTTGACCCTTATGTTGAGCATGTCTACGTGCGGGACAACAAAACTGGTAAAGTGGTGGGTACATACCGCGCGTTGACGCCGGCCAGTGCCGCTCAAATTGGTTTGTATGCAGATCAAGAGTTTGACATCAGTGATTTATTGCGTGACCGAGATCAGCTGTTGGAGGTTGGCCGCGCTTGTGTGCATAAAGACTATCGCAATGGCACTGTGTTGATGACTTTGTGGAAGGCACTTTTACAATTTGCCGCGAAAAATAAGTTTGAGTTGATTTTGGGATGCACCAGTGTCCCGGTTTCTTCAAATACCCCAGCCATTGCCGACATACAACAGTTGTTAATCGATGCAGGTGCGATGAGTGACGATTATGTTGTTACACCTCGAAATCCCCTTGTTGATGCGATGCAGCCCACCGTTCATGCGGATGTTAAAAAAGCGTTGCCCCCTTTGGTTAAAGGCTATTTGCGCTTGGGGGCTAAGTTCTGTGGTGAACCCAGTTATGATCCTGATTTTCAAACAGCCGATTACTTGACCATTTTGCGCTTATCCAGCGTGTCATCTCGTTATGTGAAACATTTTGATTTGGCTTAATGTGTTTTAAGCTTTGTGTTTTAAATAAAAAAAGCGAGCTTTTGTGGCTCGCTTTTGTGTTATTTGTTCAAGTAACGTAAACCAAAATGTAAGTTGGCTTCTAAGAATCCGACTTTATTCCCGCAATCAAAACGTTTACCTGACAGGGGTAAGCCAATCATTTTCTCAGTTTCGAGCAGTGATGCGATGCCATCGGTCAATTGAATTTCACCACCTGCACCACGTTGAACCTGTTCAAGCAAGCCCATAATTTTACCGCTTAAGACATAACGACCGACAACCGACCAATTGCTTGGTGCCACATCACGTTGAGGTTTTTCGACAATGCTGTCAATCACAATGGGCGTGGTTTCATCGTTGGCAGGTTTGATGACACCGTATTTTTCAACTTCGCTCCAATTCACTTGCTCCAAGGCCAGTACGCTGCATTGTTCGCGATCATGTACTTGGAAAAGTTGTTTTAATGCCCCATGAGGATGTCCTGCGATTAAGTCATCTGGCAGCAAGACTGCGAAATATTCGTCGGGTGTAATCAATGGCGATGCACAATGCACGGCGTGTCCCAATCCAAGTGGCTCGGATTGTCGAACATAGACACATTTCACATGGGAGGGGATGATGTTGCGTACGATCTCAAGTGCTTCAAGTTTTTGCTTGGCTTCAAGTTCGTTTTCCAGTTCTGGATTTTTGTCAAAGTAGTCGGCGATTGCATTTTTTGTACGTCCCGTCACAAAAATTAAGGTCTCACACCCTGCCTCAACAGCTTCACGTACCGCATAATCAATGATGGGGCGGTCAACGACCGTCAGCATTTCTTTTGGAATGGCTTTTGTGGCGGGTAGAAATCGGGTACCCAGACCTGCAACAGGAAATACGGCTTTTTTAATCTTGTTCATTGGATGCCTTTTCATTCGTTAACATGCGGTACAGCTTAACATATTGCTCAGTTGTTGTTTCTGATGTGAATAGTTCATTATACCGTGCTTGTGCCGCGATGCCCATGTCCTGTGCCATATTTGGATGGTCCCATAAGCATTGCATGGCTTGTCGCAGCTCGCTTGGAGATTCTGGTGCTATGGCAAAACCTGTTTCTTGGTCAATGTTAATGTAAGTGGTTCCTGTGCCAATTTCACAAGAAATCAACGGCTTTCCATACATGGCTGCTTCTAGGAGAGAAATGCCAAAGGCTTCTGAACGGAGGTGGGATGGAAAGACAAAAGAAAAGCACAGTTGAAGTAAAGCAAATTTATCAAGCTCAGATACTTTACCTAAGAAAATAATGTTTTTTAAACCCAATTGTTTGGCCTGAAGTTGCAATTGCTGGGCTTCAGGACCTGCACCTGCTATAACGGTGGGGTAATCACAAGAGGCGAGTGCTTCCAATAAGGTGTGCAGGCCTTTGTAATAACGCAATACACCAACAAATAGAAAAAATTTTGTTGGCAGTTTCGATTGCCACTCTATTAGACGTTCCTTTGAAGGCTGAGGGTAGCTGTTCTTGTCTAAACCAATGGGGATGATGCGGGTTTTGCGTTTAAAGTGTTGTAGGACTTCACTGGTTTCTAAATACTTGGGTGATGTGGCAACAATGCAATTGATGGATTTGAGGAATCGGTTCATCAATGGCCTATAAACCTTCAGTAGGTTTTTTTGTTTCACAATGTCTGAGTGATAGGTCAGCACCGTTGGTTTTCGTACTCGCGCCAGAAAATGAGCCATGTCCATGAAAGGCCATGGGAAATGGTAATGAACAACATCCACATCTTTGGCAAGTTGTCTCAGCATGAAAATGAATTGCCATGAAAAACCGGTCGATGCGAGTTCAAGGTCAAGGTGGGCGCGGTGTACGGTGACCGCATGGTGTTCAATGGGGTGAGCTTCTTGACTCAATGTGAGCACTTGACTTTGAATCCCCAAGGGTTGGCTTGCAGTGCAAATCTGTTCAATCACTGCTTCAACACCACCGACGGTGTCGGGGTAGTAAGTTTTATAAACGTGCAGCACCTTGATGGTGCGAAGGGCATTCAATTGGCTTTCCCGAGTATTTTTTCATACAATGCCCATGTGGCATCGGCAGTGCGCTGCCAAGTGTATTCTTGAGCGCGCTGCATGCCTTTGATGCGTAGATTGTTGGCTATTTCAGGCGATTCAACCAATGTTTGCATCGCTTGGGCTATTGCGGATGGGCTGCAAGGGTCAACCAGCCAAGCGGCATCCCCAGCGACTTCGCTGAGTGAGGTGGTGTTTGATGTGACGACGGGTAAGTTGGATGCAAAAGCTTCTAATACGGGCAGACCAAAACCTTCATACAGTGAAGGGAAGACCAATGCACAAGCCGATTGTAATAAAACGAGTTTCTCATTTGCACTCACGTAGTTGAGCCATCGCCCCAGCCCCTCAATTTCAAGTTGCTGAAGGGCTAGGATTTCTTTGTCGGAACGCCAACCTTGACCGCCTGCGATGATGAGCGGGTGTTGTTTTTGAATGTCTAAGGGTAAAGAGCGAAAAGCCTCAATAAGGGTCAATATGTTTTTACGGGGTTGCAATGTGCCTATGAACAGAAAAAAGCCAGCCTGTAGTTTGAACTTATCTAAAACGGCTTGTTTTTCAGCTTGTGCGACTTTTTGGAAGTAAAGCGCATCAACGCCAAGGGGAATGACAGAAATTTTTTCCTCAGGGATTCTGAAATGCTCAACCAAATCTTTGACCACAAATTCTGAAATGGTGACGTAATGATCGGCGGATTGTGCGGAGCGTTTAAACAGCCAGTTTTTTAAAGGCCGAGTCTTGCCACCCGAAACCCATTCTGGATACATAATGGGCACCGGATCCATGAGTGTCGCAAGCACAGGGGTTTTTCTAAGTTTGGGGATAAAGTGATCGGTGGCGTGAAATAAATCATATGATTGATCTATCCGAGCACTGCCGATGAACGGCATGAACGTGAGCGCACTTTGAAGTACATTCGGAGCAAAGGGAATGGGCATGTCATCGAAATCCCCAATCAGCCTTTTTCTTTTTAAACCATGAAATACAAAACCATTGAATTCATCAGGGTGTTGCTTGGCATAACATTGAAGTAAAGCTTGGGTATAAGTGCCAATCCCATCAATATGGCCGTTCGCACGGCCATATTGTAAAACGGTTGATCCGATGGCAACTCGCATGTTATTGTCCCAACATCCAAGCCAATGTTTGCTTCAAATGAATCGAAGGAAGTTGTGGTAATTGCCCATTGAGCTGTGTCGGATCGCCAATCAGAACGCGCAACTCATTGGCGCGCACGAGGTTTTGATCCACTTCGATGTGGATGGTGTGTCCTGTTAATTCGCTACAATAATCCAAAACATCTTGCAGACGGTAACCTATGCCCGAGCACAGGTTATATGTTGTCCCTGCGTCGGCGTGTTGCAGTAAGCCGCTGTAGGCCTGAGCCACCATGCGCACATCGTTGAACTCGCGTTCAACATCAATGTTGCCCAGTTTAATCACATCGGCACGTCGTTTGAAGTGATCGACAATTTTAGGAATCAGGAAGTTGCCTTCTTGACCCACGCCCGTGTAGTTGAATGGGCGTGTGAAAATGATGGGGAATTTATCCAGCCATGTGCGTGCCATGTGCTCCATCGCCAATTTGCTCATGGCGTAATGGTTGATGGGCGCGGGCGGGATGCTTTCAGACACTTTAGATACGGGCGGATTGCCGTAAATGTTTGCACTGCTGGATAATAGGATTTTTTCGATGGGGGCTTTCTCAGCATGCAGGGCTTCGAGCAGATTGAGCGTGCCAAATAAATTGACCCGATAGAAATCCTCTGCACTGGCGTGCCCAACAAAAGCAATCGCGGCCAAGTGGATCACGAAATGAGGACGAACTTGAGCGACAGCCATCCGTAAAGAGGCAAAATCCAATAAATTGGCTTCAACATCGTTGGCTTGGGCATTGCTTTGCACCAAACCAACGACATTAAACCCATCTTTGACCAAGGCTTCACGAACATATTGCCCTGTGAAGCCTTGACTGCCTGTTAATAAAACAGTTTTTTGCATGGATGCGACCTTAGAAAGAGAAACCAGCTTCGTTGCGACGCAAGTCAGCTTCAACCATCATTTGGCACAATTGCTCTAAATTGGTTTTTGGTTCCCAGCCCAATACATTTTTTGCATGGCTTGGGTCACCAATCAATAAATCAACTTCTGCAGGGCGGTGGAATTTTTCATTGATGCGCATGACCGTTTTGCCCGTGGCGGTGTCAATGGCGACTTCGTTGATGTCATGGCCTTTGAATTCAACTGCAATGCCTGCGCCTTTGAACGCCATGGTGACGAAATCACGTACGGTTTCTGTGCGGTTCGTTGCCAAAACAAAAGTGTCAGGTTGTTCTGCTTGCAGCATCAAGTACATGCCTTCCACATAATCCTTGGCAAAGCCCCAGTCGCGTTTGGCATCCAAATTGCCCAATTCCAAACAGTCGAGTTTACCCAGTTTGATTTTGGCCACGCTGTCGGTGATTTTACGGGTCACAAACTCACGACCGCGCAACGGTGACTCGTGGTTAAACAAAATGCCACTTGAACCGAAAATGTCGTATGATTCACGGTAGTTGATGGTCAACCAGTGGGCGTACAATTTGGCCACACCGTATGGGCTGCGTGGGTAAAATGGCGTGTCTTCTTTTTGTGGAATGGCTTGCACTTTGCCAAACATTTCAGATGTGCTGGCTTGGTAAAAACGAATTTTTGGATTGATGATGCGGATCGCTTCGAGCAAATGTGCCGCACCGAGACCGGTGATGTGCGCGGTGGCCAACGGCTGTTCAAATGACACACCGACAAAACTTTGGGCGGCCAAGTTGTAAATTTCATCGGGTTGAATGCGATTGATCATGTGGATGGCCGATGCTTGGTCAGTCAAGTCATATTCAACGAGGTGCAAATTAGGATGGTTCTCAATGCCAAGTTCTTCCATGCGCCAAAAATTCACCGAGCTGGTGCGGCGAAATGTGCCGTAAACCTCATAGCCTTTATCCAATAAAAGTTCGGCTAAATAAGCACCATCTTGACCTGTGATGCCTGTGACAATCGCTTTTTTCATTATTGCTCCATTGAGAGTTAATTATGCTTGCCAAGTGCTCAACACACCCATGCAAGCTTGATTGATTTCATGCGCACGTTCTGCAGACGTGGCTTCTGTGTAACAACGCAACTCAGGTGCATTACCTGAAGGGCGCAAGTGAATGATCTCGTCGTTGGCAAAGCTCATTCGTAAACCATCGGTGTGATTCACCGCCACCACTTGCCCAGAGATGTGACCAAACATATCGGTCAACAGTTTGTTTTGTGCTTCAGCATCATCAGGCGACAGTTTTTTCAACTGAGCCATACTGACTTCTGTTGGGAAATTTTTGATGCGATCGCTGACGGTAAACCGAGCAGGCAGTTGCTTTGGAAGCTGGGACACGCTTGTTTCTTTTGCCTTGGCCATTGCTAAAATGCATAACATCACAATAACCGCATCCCGTGTGGGCAACTCGGACAGGATTTTACCATGTTGATGGACTGCACTGGCGAGTAAAAAGCCACCATTTGCTTCATAGCCCGCGACCGTGGGTTTGTTTTCTGACAGCAGTTGCTTCATGCCCTCAATCACGTAAGGTGAACCAATGCGTGTGCGCACCGTGCTGTTGAATACATTGGATTTTTCCAGCGCGCTGTTGCTGCTGACTGGGGTCACCACATCGGTGCAGTTTAGAAATTGAGCGCACAAGATGCCCAACACATCACCGCGCAACCACTCACCGTGCTCATCAGACACGAGTGGACGATCCGAATCGCCATCGGTTGACACGATCGCATCCAGTTGGTATTCGCTGGCCCATTGTTTGGCCAATGTCACATCTTCAGGACGAATGGCCTCTGTATCAACCGGAATGAATGTATCTGAACGACCCAATGCAATGGGGTGCGCTCCCAATGCCCGCAAGATGTCCATCACGATGTCACGTCCAACGGCCGAATGTTGATACACACCGACAGTTTGGCCTGTCAGAACACCGTTGAAAAAATTTGAATAGCGTTCAATGTAGTTGAGACGCACGACAGGATCAATTTCAGGCATAGAAAACGGTGTTTTTAGCATGCCATTGACATCAAATTCATCATCAGGGATAACGATGGACTGGCTAGAAATGCCTTGTTCATCGGTTTTTAAAATTTCACCTGAGGGGGTGTTGAACTTGATGCCGTTGCGATCATCAGGAATGTGACTGCCCGTAACCATCAAAGAAGGAAGCTTGTGATGAAAGCCATGCAATGCAACCGCAGGAGAGGGGACGTCGCCTGCATTGATGACAGGCGAGCCGAAATCCGCACACGCTTTAGCGCACGCCGCCATGATGCGCGGTGTGCTGGGACGTAAGTCACCACCGATGACCACGGCTTGACCTTGCTGCCATTGGTTTGAGGCCTGTAAATAGCGTAAAAAAGCTTGGGTGTACGAATAGCACACGAGGTCGGTCATGTCGAGAACCAAACCCCGCGCACCGCTGGTGCCAAATGCCACATTGCTTTGGGTGATTGAATTTTTCATGATTTATAGTATAGATATGTAAGAATAAACTGTGAGGGGAAGCCAAGCCTAACAATCTTCTCTTTTACTATCAATACAGAATTTTATTAAAGAATGTTAAGGCAATTGAAGCCTTGGTTGATATTTCCAAGGCTTCTTAATTCGTTAAGACCAATTGGCAGCCAATACAGGATTTAAAGCAGTTTGATAGTTGGTTGGTAATGTAGTTACTCCCATTGCGGGAATGGTAAATGCTGACATTACACTAACCAAAGCTTCCACCTCATTATTGAGTAACACCTTACCATCAGATGCTTTAATTTGTTCTATTTGATTGGCCACACCTGAATACCAGTTGTTAATAGTTACGTTATCATTTGTTCCAATCACGCTGACTACTAGGTTGTTGCCTGTGTGCTGAAACCACAACTGATTACTGGTTGCGCTGGTATCAAACCATAATAGATCTGTATTGTTTGAAGTAGTGTCTGATTCAGTAATGTTATCTATACCTGCACCACGTTGGAAAAGGTAGGTGTCATTGCCCAGATCTCCTTGCAAAGTGTCATTGCCAAGCAGACCTGCTAAAATGTTATTTGAAGCATTTCCTTTTAAAGTGTTGTTTAACGAGTTTCCAGTGATATTGTTTGCTTGGTTTCTTGTTAGTGTAACGTTTTCAACATTATTACCAAGAGTGTAATTATTGTCTACAATGACAGTATCAGTACCTTCACCTTGTGTTTCAATGATTGAGTCTGATTTAGAAAGATATGAGCCCGCAATATGTACATCGATCGACGTTGACCCCAAGTCGCTGAATACATTGATTAAATCCGCTTTGCCATCTCCCGTGAGGTCAGCCGCAGCCCATTTTTGCCCATCCCAGAACCCCCCCGCCTTGGTTTCCCAGCGTTGAATTTGGAAGCCGCTGCCTGTACTGATGTGTACATCGGCAGACATTAAGCCGTCGTCACTGAATGCATTGATGAGGTCGGCTTTACCATCGCCATCAACATCGGCAGCAGACCATTGTTGTGCATCCCAAAAACCACCTGCTTTGGTCTCCCAACGCTGGATTTGAAAACCAGTGCCTGTGCTGATGTGAACATCCACTGAGGTTGAGCCATTGTCATTAAAAATATTGATGAGGTCTGCTTTGCCATCGCCATTGACATCGGCAGAAAGCCATTTTTGAGTATCCCAAAAGCTGCCTGCCTTGGTTTCCCAGCGTTGGGCTTGAAAGCTTGTGCCATTACTTAGGTGAACGTCAGCTGACATTAAACCGTTATCATTAAAGACATTAACCAAGTCGGCTTTACCATCACCATTGAAATCACCTGTAACCCATTTTTGAGCATCCCAAAAGCCGCCTGCCTTGGTTTCCCAGCGTTGGGCTTGAAAGCTTGTGCCATTACTTAGGTGAACGTCAGCTGACATTAAACCGTTATCATTAAAGACATTAACCAAGTCGGCTTTACCATCACCATTGAAATCACCTGTAGCCCACTTTTGAGTGTCCCAAAAACCACCAGCTTTGGTTTCTGCTCGTTGGATTTTAAAACCTGTGCCATTGCTGATGTGGATGTCAGCTGACATAGAACCGCTGTCATTGAAAATGTTGACCACATCGGCTTTGCCATCGCCATTGAAGTCACCTGTCGCCCATTTTTGAGTATCTACAAAAACACCAGATTTAGTTTCCCAACGTTGAATTTGAAAGCCTGATGCTAATGATGAGTTTAAGATATAGGTGTCATTGCCTGTGCCACCTATTAAAGAATTTGAACCGAACCCACCGTCAAGCGTATCATTTCCAGCTGCTCCATTGAGAGCATCGTCTCCTCTTCCACCAAATAAAGAATTACTTACATCATTGCCAATCAGCGTGTCATTTAAATTTGATCCAATTGCATTTTCTATGGTGCAACCATAAGCGATCGTTAAACAATCTCTTACTAAAGTGCCATCGCCGCGATTAAATGTTTTTCCAATCTCTGACCATTGTCCTGCATTCAGGTTAATTTTTACTCCTTGCGTTTGATTGGAGGCATTGATGGTGTCATAGCCACCAGCATCGTAGATGGTTTCGAATATCGAGCTATTGCCATCCCACATGTAGGTGTTATTATCTGTTTTATAAGCAGTATTCACACCATACATTTTTTGAATCGCGACAATGTCGTTTAGCATTAATGTAGTGGGCGAATATTCGGCACGATGCACAAGTGGCGCACTTTCATAATCTTTATAGCTCATCACCGAGTATTTTAACTGGTCGAACTGTGTACTCACCGAAACGGCAGTGTCGTGAGGATGCTGCAAACCCAAAGCATGCCCAAGTTCATGTATAAACGTGGTTCGCCCCCAAGCATTACCCGATGAATTACTTGATGCATCATAAGGATTTCGGTACGCATTATACTCATAGTCACTAGCCCCACCCATCCAAATGTCCCCACTGTATGCGCTTGAGCTTGGACCTATGGACGCAGCTGTTGATACCACAGAACCTGACACATTCATCCATCTGATATCGCCCGCACCAGATGCGTTGTCTGAGGTTTCTGAAAATGTTACATTTGAAACGGCGGCATACACACCCATTACATTTTTTGCCACAGCTTGTTGCGTACTGTTCATCGTAGAAAAAATACTTGTATTTTGTGGTGTGGTTGTTTGAACGACCTGATTATTCGAGAGCACGTAGTAAACAGGAGTGCCTGTTTGATAAAAACTATACGTTAAATTGATACCTTGCCCCAATCCTGAGCCCCATTTGGCTGGTGAATCGTTTATAAGGTCTTGTGCTTCGATGGGTGTATTGGTTAAGTCAGATAATGCAAAACTGCTCACTGCTGCACGGGAGTTTATCAAACCATTTCCACCACCTGCATATGCTGTTGTTACTGCATTGGCTATTGAACCAGTGGGTGTGTAAGGCGTGATTTCTGTGGGTATAGTTGTGGGGTTGGTCGAGACCGCGTGATTAAAAGTTATTGATTGAGAAGAAAATGATTTAACAGGGACTTGGATAACTGACGTATGGGCGTTTTGCTTTTTAAGCTCCTTTTTATCTTGCAGTATTCTAAATTTTTTCTTTTGAGTCATGACATTTCTCCTGTTTAGTTGTTTTTTCACGAGATTGCTAAAATATGGGGGTGCTTTTTCCTGTCAATCTGCTAGTATTTGCCGAATCATCATGATTTGGTTTCGAGAGTGATTAGTTTAAGGATTTGCTGGGTACTCTGCTCCCACGTATTCCAAGGTATGTTGTGCGAAAGCGGTATTTGTTTTTTTTCGTTGAGCATTAACCATAAGGTTACTGCATTTATTATATCTTGTGGTGCTAACCCATCAAAATAATATGCATATTCTCCTGCTACTTCTTTGAAGACAGGAATATTGCGTGCAATAATTGGAATACCATGTTGTGCTGCCTCGATTAATGGAAGTCCAAAACCCTCTCCTTCGGATGCTGCAATTAAGCAGGTTGATGATTCATAAATTTTTTCCAGATATTCATCGCTGATGTTTGCCATCCAAAACAAATGCTTGCCAAGTTCCGAGTGTTTTTTTATATGCTCAATAATAGGTTCAACATCCCAACCCTGTTTTCCAACAAAAACTAAATTAATATCACTTCCATTTTGCCACATAGCTTCGAATGCACGTAAAGTCTGCACTTGTCCTTTTCGAGGTTCAATTGTCCCTACAGATAGAAATGTAGGTGCTTTGTTCAAAAGATTTAGAGTGTGGCTTGCATCGTTAGGTAAACCCATTGATGGTACAGAGTTTGTAATATCTGCGCCATTATGAAACCAGCCTATCATGAGTGGACGTTGGCGCATTGGTTTCTGTTCTTCCAACCATTCTGTTAGTTCGGTCGCAACTGTTTTGGAGACACAAAGAATGCCATCGGTATCCGCAAGAGTTAAAACCCATTTTTTATGATCTAAAAATGTGTCTTTAGGGAAAAATTTAGGTGATAAAACGGGAAGTAAATCGTGCAGTATGAAAAAAACCTTAATGCCTGATCGACGTAGTTCTTGATAAAAAGCTGCTTGTTTTGTTTGAATATGATGCTGCATATCTAGACCAAGAAATAGATCTCCAAACCTGTAGTCGATGGGCTCATCTTTAATGTTGTTCGCTTCTTGGTTCATAAATTGTTGCATAAAGCTTTTAGCGTAAAAGTACCCTTGCTTTTCATTAGTAGCAAAAATAGGCTCTATCGTATAGTTCTTGGGAGGATTTATCAGTAGTTGATGTAAAACACTGCGCACAACCCGTTGAACTCCTGTTCTGCCATCACGTTGAACCAGTTCAGAAATATCAACAAAAAGTTGTTTTGTTTCTTTTGTCTCATTTCTTGCAATGGACTGTGCTGTGCTGAGCCAGTCATTGGCTTCTCTTGAGCGAGGATTGAGATGCGCAATTTCATTGATCAACCAAGAGTTGTTGTCGGTTATTGAAATGTTGGGTATTGTTTTTGAATGGATTTGCTGATTGGCATGCCATTCTTCAAATGAGTTCATTGCTATTTTTGCACTTCTATTCCAAGTGAATTTGGCTGCTTGCTTTATACTGTGTTGCTTTAATTGCTCAAGCAGGATATCGTTGCTTAAAACTTGGGTTATTTTCTGAGCAATACTTTCCTCAGAGTATGGATCAAAAAGAGCCTCATTGAAGCCAATCACTTCTGGAATACTGGTATTGTTTGAGCCAATAACTGCAGCTCCACATGACATGGCCTCTAACACGGGAAGACCAAAGCCTTCATGTTGGGATGGAAATACGTAAAGCGCACATAAGTTATAAAATTGAAGGAGTTCATCATCTGAAACCCTTCCCGTAATAACAATGTCCATGTCGCTCAAACCACATGATTTTATATGCGCTTCAAATCGCGAACGATGATCGAGGGGAAGCCCACCAACCAATGCCAGTTGATAATTTTGTCTAATGTCTTCGGGAAGTAAAAGGTAAGCATTGATTAAGCCAATGTGATTTTTTCGATCATCAGTAGCTCCTGAATACATTATGAATTTACGATTGATGCCAAATTTCTTGTATAAAGCCGTTTCTGTCTTGGGGTCTATTGTAATTTTTTGGAAATGTGAGTCGGCAGCAGCAGAGATATTAATAATACTATCTTCCTGAGTATGCAAATACTGAATGGCCTCTTGTCTCGATGATTCCGATATTGCCAAGAGCAGATTTGCTTTTTCTAAGTGTCCAATCTTTTCATAAAAAGGTTTTTTAAAGTGTGGATTAGGCTTTAAATAGGTGTCTTTTTGTATCAATGGGATGAGATCATAAAATGTAACGGCTGTAGGAGGAGAAAATGGTGTTCTTCCAATGCTATGGACTGCATTATCTCCAAAGCCCTCGAAAAGGCTTGTGATATGAACAATGTCAGGGTTTAAGCTAGCCAGAAATGTTTCTCTGATGAGCTCGGCAGTGTTTTTTCTCCATTCATTAGATGAATCGAATGCGTGCACAGGGCCGACAGCGTGCCATACGCGAATATTTTCTTGAGGTAAGATTCCTTCGAATTCTGTTCGGATGGGTTCAATTGTTTCTGGAAATAGACTATTGAGCGCAATAATGATTTCATGGTCTTTTTTATTCAGTACCATTGCACGCGCAAGGGCAAGACTATAGCGTCCAATACCACGATGGCGGCTACCCGATTGTGCGCCTTGTAAATCAATAACGATCCGCATTATTATTTTCCTGTTGATGCTGAGATAAGTTTTTTATATATGACCTTAGCATCGGGTGATAAATCATTGATGCTCATCAATTTAGCTGGATTAATGTTAATTTCTGCGTTGTGGTCAATAGCGTTTCCTTTTATTAGGTTTTTGATGGTGTTTTGTGTACGATTTGGAAGGGCCTTGTATATTTTTAACCCAAGAGTTCTAGTTGATGGTTTGCTTAAAAGCCAAGTGCCAGTTTTTTGAATTAATTGCTTAGTTGAGTGCTTTGGTGATTGTGTTAAGCGGCTTAGGAAGCGCAGTGGTTTTGTAAATTGCCAAGAGTGACTCTCAAAGATTTCTTGAATTTTTTGATTAGCTTGGATTGCTTGAATGTACCAGTTGTGACTGATTTGGTTGAGGTCTTGTACTTTTGTTTCTAGATTTTGTTGTTGATTGATGGTTGTTTTAAAGATCTCTTCTAATTGAGATATTTTTGTGCGGTAATTCTGGAGTGCTGTATTGTTCAACACGATCTCGCTCTCAAGCTGCTTAATGTGTTTATCTTTTTCCATAATATCTAAGTGATGTTGCTCAATGAGTCCCCTACACCATTCAGCACTCATGAGACCGCTTAAACGCGCAGCATCAAATACATTTGGTGGGCTTGAAAAGGCATCAATAAGATTGGCATGTTCTTGTGCTACATAAAAGCGATTTAGACCGTCAAAGTAAACAAAAATATAATTTGCTTCAGTTAAGATGGATTCCCATTGCTGGTGTTTTGGTTCTGTTGATAAAGGTTCTGTGGCTTCAATAACCATTATCCAGGGGCGTAAGATTTGACTGTTCCATCCTTTTAAGACTTGCTGTTCGAAACCTTCAACATCAATTTTAAGCCAGTGTATTGGTTGATTTTTTAAGAATTGAAGAGCAGAGCTTATTGTAAGTAAGGGAACAATAACAGTTTCAGAGTGAAAGTCATGATCATGTGTATGACTTTCAGCATATTTTTTCACGCCAGTGCTTAAACCCGTATCATTAATGACTTCGAACTCAAGCGTACCATTATCTTCTCCTAATGCAACTTGGAGAATGGTTTCATCGGGGCGCTCTAAACGAAGTAGATCGGCATATTGTTGTACAGGTTCAATATGAATCCCGCGCCAACCATGATCGTAAAAAGCTTTACTGACAGAATCAATCAATGGATGTTGTGCGCCCACATCAACATAAGTGCCGTTTTTAACGTGCTTTAGCGCACGCCACAGCATGACGTCTTCAAAGTTTTGAGCATAAGAAATAAATGGCATGATTAAGCGCGCCCGTAAATGTCATTTAACCGCACGATGTCGTCTTCACCCAAATACCCACCACATTGCACTTCAATCAAAACCAGCTCTTCTTCACCGATATTGGTTAAACGGTGTTTTTCGCCTAAAGGGATGTAGCGGTGCTCACCTGGTTGGGTGGTGTGTTCTGTATCGCCGATTTGCACCAATCCTGTGCCTTGGACGACGACCCAGTGTTCCGCCCGCTTGTGGTGGTATTGTAGGCTGAGGGATTGCCCTGTGGCGACGGTGATGCGTTTCACTTTGTAGCCAGATTCTTCTTTAAGGGTGGCGTATGTGCCCCACGGGCGGTTGACTGCTGCGGGGAGTATGGTGGACTCGTGTTTGCGGGTTTTCAGGGCGTCGACGATGTTCTTGACTTTTTGTGCGGCGTTTTTATGGGCAACAAGTAAAGCGTCAGGTGTGTCCACGATGACTAAATTTTCAAGGCCAATGGTGGCGACCACTTTGGCTGTGTGTGATTCGATTTGAACATGGGTGTCGTGGGTGTCGACGGAGACAACATCGGCAAGAAAGGTGTTGCCGTTGGTGTCGGATGTGTTGGCGTTGGCCACTGCTGGCCATGAGCCGACGTCACTCCAGCCAAATTTCGCAGGCACGAGGGTGACATTGTTGGCGCGTTCCATGACCGCGTAGTCGATGGAAATGTCGGGCTGGATGTTGAAGTCATGCGCTTCAAATTTGGTGACTTCGCCCGTGGTGTTGGCATGGCTCATGGTGGTTTGAGCGGCTTCGAGGACTTCGGGTGAGTGGGCTCTGAAAGCGTCGAGAATCGTACCCGCAGTGAAGCAAAACATGCCACTGTTCCAGTAGTAACGGCCTGTGGCCAAATATTCTTGAGCTGTGACTAAATCGGGTTTTTCAACAAAACGCAGGGCTTTTTGAGCGGTGCGTGCTGTCTTTTCGACTTCAATGTAACCAAAGCCCGTGTCGGGTGTGGTCGGTGAAATGCCAAAGGTGACGAGCTGACCTTGTAGTGCGTGGCGTTTGGCTTCGAGGACGTTGGTAACAAAGGATTCGGTGTCTGGAATCAGGTGGTCTGCGGGGAGAACCAGCATGACGGCGTCTTTACCGTAAGTGGCTTCGCAGGCGAGTGCGGCCAATGCGATTGCAGGTGCGGTGTTGCGTCCTTTGGGTTCAAGCAGATAGCTTGCATGCGGTTGGTCTGGCATGTCTTTGAGCAAGGTTTTTGTCAAATACAGGTAGTCCTGATTGGTGACAATCATCACCTCTTCTGTACCACAAGCCATACCGCGTTCAATTGCTTGTTGAAGCAGTGGGCTGCCACCCAAACTCATGAATGGCTTTGGGAATGCTTGACGTGATGCGGGCCAAAGGCGTGTGCCTGCGCCGCCAGATAGGATAATGGGAATGAGCATAGTGGTCTCGTAGGGTGTTTTTTTGTGAATGATTGATTGTAAGATGATGTTTTAGCGTATGGTTCAATCGTAGCAGAGAAAATAATCAATCTTGAGGAGAACCCGTGAAAATTTTTATTTTTTCACCAGAAAGTCTGCTGTTGAGCGGTCTTGGGGCTTTAAATGGATAATCCTTTGTGAGCTGCGGTTTGATGGTTGGTGGCGAGTCAAGGTTCATTTGAGCGACAATTTTTTGTGCAAATTCATACCAGCTGAGCATTTCTTTGCCCGTGAGGTTGTAGATGCCCCACATGGAGTGTGCTGTGTTAATCGGGGTCATTTGCAAATGTTTGATGGCCAGTAATGTGACCGTTGCAATTTCTAAAGCCGATGTGGGGGCGCCCAGTTGATCCGAAACAATCGTGAGCTCTTTGCGCTCAACAGCCAGTCGTTTGATGGTGTTGACGAAATTTTTCCCAAAAAGAGAATAAACCCAGCTTGTTCTGAAAATGAGGTGCGAGAGGCCTGCATCGGCCAGTGCATGCTCGCCAGCAAGTTTACTTTTTCCGTATATGCTTTGTGGGTTGGTTGCATCTGTTTCTGAATAAGGTTCTGCCTTGGTGCCATCGAACACATAGTCTGTCGAGTAATGGATAAAGACCCCGTTGGGGTTGACGTGCTTAAGCGCTTGAGCCAAATGTTTGACCGCTGTTTCATTCACAAGGTAGCAGTTTTCGACATCGTCTTCTGCTTGATCCACTGCAGTGTAGGCGGCAGGATTGATGATGATGTCGGGATTGAATCGCTGAACGGCTGCAGTGATGCTTTCAGGGTCGTACAGGTCAAGTTCGTGACGGGTGGGCGCCCATAACTCACTGCTCATCATGGGCAGCATCTTGAGCAATACGCCGCCCACTTGACCTGTTGAGCCTGTCAATAAAATTCTTGGATTGGTTTTAATGGCGTTCATTCGAATAACTCCGCATCGACCAAGTAGGGGGCATCCATGTCTTTTGCGGACAAAGACACTTCTCCTGTATAACCCCAATCCACAGCAAGTGTGGGATCGTCCCAGCGAACAGCGCGTTCGTGCTCTTTGAACCAGTAATCGGTTGTTTTATATAAAAAATCAGCGGTGTCTGAAATGACCACAAAACCGTGGCCAAAGCCAGGCGGCACCCACAACTGACGGTGGTTGTCCGCTGAAAGTTCAACCGCAACCCATTGTTTAAATGTGGGCGATGAGCGGCGTAAATCAACCGCGACATCAATCACCGCGCCGCTGACAACACGCACCAGCTTGCCTTGTGCGCGTTCAATTTGGTAATGCAGGCCACGCAAAACACCTTTGGATGAACGTGAGTGGTTGTCTTGCACAAAGGGCAGGTTGACATGTGTGGCGGCTTGAAATTTCTGTTCATTGAAGCTTTCAAAGAAAAAGCCGCGTGCGTCGCCAAACACTGCGGGTTCAATGATTTTGACTTCGGGGATGATGGTGTCGATGATGTTCATTGTTAGGCCTTATTGGTTTTTTTTTGATCAATGATGCGTTTTAAATATTGACCATAATCACTTTTGAGCAGCGGTTGAGCCAATTTGGCGAGCTGTTCTTCATCAATATAACCCAAGCGGTAGGCGATTTCTTCAACGCAAGCGACCTGTAGACCTTGACGTTTTTGTATGGAGGCAACGAATGAGCCTGCGTCGTGCAAGGATTCGTGTGTGCCCGTGTCAAGCCAAGCAAAACCACGATCCATGGCTTGTACCGTCAACAACCCTTTATCCAAATAGATTTGATTTAAATCGGTGATTTCCAATTCACCACGCTTGGACGGTTTGATTGTTTTGGCAAACTCAACCACATGTTCATCATAAAAGTACAAGCCCGTGACGGCATAGTTGGATTTGGGCTGTGCGGGTTTTTCTTCGATGGAAATGGCTTTTCTGTTCTCATCAAACTCGACCACGCCATAACGCTCAGGGTCAGTGACGTGATATGAAAATACGGTTGCGCCGACCTCTTGCTTACAGGCGTTTTGTAGCATGGGTTGCAAGTCATGTCCGAAGAAAATGTTGTCACCCAAAACCAATGCTGCGGGTGCGCCATCGAGGAAATCCTCACCAAGGATGAATGCTTGAGCCAAACCATCGGGTGAGGGTTGCTCAACATAGCTGAAAGCCACGCCCCATTGGCTGCCATCGCCCAATAAAGCTTGAAATCGACCCAAATCTTGTGGTGTACTGATGATTAAAATTTCTTTAATCCCAGCAAGCATCAACACGCAAAGGGGGTAGTAGATCATGGGTTTGTCGTAGACGGGTAGCAGCTGTTTGGACACCGAATAGGTGATCGGATACAGGCGCGTGCCTGATCCACCTGCCAAGATGATGCCTTTACGTTGGGTGTTTGACATGGTTATACCCCTCGTGCTTGCGCATAATGTTGGTCAACCCATTGAGTGTATTCACCCGTTTGTACGCGGGTGATCCATTCATTGTTATTTAAATACCACAGCACGGTTTCACGTAAACCCGTCTCGAATGTATGGGCGGGTTTGAAACCAAGTTCAGTTTGAATTTTTTCGGGATTGATCGCATATCGAGCATCATGACCTGGGCGGTCTTTAACAAAAGTGATTTGTTCGGCATACGAACCTGCATCGCGTGGGCGAACTTCATCAAGGATGGTGCAAATTGAGTGAACCACTTCCATGTTTGTTTTTTCGTTGATGCCACCCACCACATAAGTTTCACCCAAGCGACCATTGGCTAAAGCCAGGCGAATGGCAGCGCAATGATCGCCCACATAGAGCCAGTCACGGATGTTTTGGCCGTTACCATAAATGGGCAATGGTTTTCCTGCCAAGGCGTTGAGAATGACCACGGGAATCAATTTTTCTGGAAACTGATACGGGCCATAGTTGTTGGAGCAGTTGGTGGTGACAACAGGAAAGCCATACGTGTGGTAATACGCACGCACCAGCATGTCTGAGCCTGCTTTTGAGGCTGAGTATGGGCTGTTGGGTTGGTATGGGGTGGTCTCACAAAAAGCGGGGTCGTTTGTTTCTAAAGTGCCATACACCTCATCAGTTGAGACGTGTAAAAAACGAAACTCTGATTTTTGTGGTTCGGGCAGATCATTCCAGTAATGGCGCGCTTGTTCAAGTAAATTGAATGTGCCCACCACATTGGTGCGCACAAAAGCACCTGGGTCGGTGATCGAGCGATCCACATGAGATTCGGCAGCAAAATGCACAATGGCGCGGGGCTGGTATTGGGCAATGATGCGTTTGATTTCAGCTTCATCGGCAATGTCCACTTTTTCAAAAAAGTAGTCATCGCGTTCAGAGATGCTCGATAGGGTGTCTAAATTGCCTGCATACGTCAATTTGTCCACATTGACCAGAGGCTCGTTGTGTTCGCCCGCAAACCATTGCAACACAAAATTGCCACCAATAAAACCCGCTCCGCCCGTCACTAAAATCATTTGTTTCTCCTGTGTGTTTTAAACAGCGATAAGTGTGTTGTTGTAAATCTCTGCGATCTTGCCATGCTCCATGCGTATGATTTTGTTGCATGTTTTTTCAACCAAATCCATGCTGTGTGATGCCAAAATCAAAATTGATGCGCGATTCACCATGTCGTTCAACCGTTGCGTGGCTTTGAGCTGAAAATCGGCATCACCAACGGACAGCCATTCATCCATGATGACAATGTCGGCGTGGACGCTGGTGGATACGGCGAAACCTAAACGCACGGTCATGCCTGATGAGTAGGTGCGCATGGGCATGTCCAAATATTCGCCCAAATCGGTAAACTCAGCGATTTCATCAATTTGAGCATCAATTTGAGCCATGGACAGCCCCATCAACAAGCCACGGATGCGGATGTTTTCATAACCTGTGGCCTCGCCATCCATGCCCAAGCTCACGTCGAGCAAAGTGGCAATGCTGCCTTGGGTTGAAAGCTGACCTTGCGTGGGTGCATACACCCCCGATAGCACACGCAGTAAGGTGGTTTTTCCAGAGCCGTTGTGTCCAACCAGCCCAACCCGGTCTCCCGGGTGGAATTCTAAATTGATGTCATCAAGGGCGCGTACAACCACATGGTTTTTACTGTCCTTGGCGACGCGACCGCCTGTTGTGGCATTTAAAATGCTTTTTTTCAAAGAACGGTGGCTGCTATTAAAAATAGGAAATTCGACGCCGACGTTTTTGGCAATGATGTGTGCTGTCATGAGAGGTCCTTTTACAGCCAATACGCAACGCGGGTGCGATAACGGTTGTGCATGACAACAGCCGCGACAAAGAAAAATGCCAATAAGCCGAACGACCACAACCATGAATCGAGGTTTGCAGTTTGGCCGAGCATGGGTGCGCGAACCAACTCCATCAGATGATGAATCGGGTTATATTCAGCCAAATAGGCGTATTCTTTGGGCAGGGTCTTGGGTTGCCACATGATGGGGGTGAAAAAATACAGTATTTGAACGAGGCTTTGAACGATGGGGGTGATGTCTCGGAAACGCGTGCACAAAATGGCAATGGGAATGGAGGCAAAAAACACCACAAGCGACATGAGGGCAAAGCCCAGAACCAGCATGAGCAGATTGGGCATCCACGTGAAACCAAACACCATCCAAATGACGATGAAAACCAACATGTTGTGTGCCAGTATGATCATATTGCGTGACCAGATGCGCAATAAATACAAAGGCAATGGCAAGTTGATTTGCTTGATGTAGCCTTCAAATTGGGTGTAGCCCGTACAGGCTTCAACGATTTGGCCAGACAAAAAAGTCCACAGAATCAAACCTGCAGCAAAAAAAGGCATGAATTCTTGTATGTTCGTTTTAAATAGGGTTGACCACAAGACCCCCAAGGTGCCGACCATGATGCCTGTGCTCAGGGTCATCCACAAAGGACCCAGTGTTGAACGGCGGTAGCGTTGTTTGATGTCAAACATTGCAAGAGTCCACCATTGTTGAGGAGAGGTGAAGCATTTGATAAAATCGGTCACTTATTTTCCAATGTACTTTTTTAGTGGCATGTTGACGCACAGAACCCAAAACTGTGCGACATTTTAGCAAAAACGTTTGAAGATAGATACACTACACTTGTTTTTTGAAGTGAGCGAACCGAATGATACGCTTTCTGAATGTGAGGGGGGTGTCGCCGACTGTATTTTGATGTTATCAATTAAGTGGAATGTTATGTCTGAATCTGATTTTTACCTTGTGGGTGATGTGCAAGGCTGTGCTGGTGCATTAAAACGGCTCGTTCAACGGATCCCTGAGGGGCGAGCGATTTGGTTGTGTGGTGACCTCGTCAATCGAGGGGCTGATTCACTGGGGGTGTTGCGGCAAGTGAAAGCATTGGGTTCGCGAGCGCGGGTGGTGTTGGGTAATCATGACATTCATTTGTTGGCGGTGGCGGCAGGGGCGCGTAAACTGGGTCGGTCAGACACCTTGGATGGCATTTTAAATGCACCTGACCGTGAGGCTTGGCTGGATTGGTTGCGTTTTCAGCCTGTCGCACATTATGAGCAAGGGGTGCTGATGGTGCATGCGGGGGTGTTGCCCTCGTGGTCGCTGGCTGAAACGCTGGCGAATGCACGGGCGTTGGAGGCGGTGTTGCGCAGTGACAACTATAAACAACGCTTGCAAACTTTGTTTGGCAATGAACCCAACAGCTGGTCGCCTGATTTGGCGGGTGATGAACGTTTGCGTGTCATCACCAATGCATTCACGCGCTTGCGCTTGTGTGATGCGAATGGGGCGATGGATTTTAAATTTAAAGGTGAGTTGCAGGATGCTCCAACACATTTGATGCCTTGGTTTGCTGCGCCTGAGCGAAAAACGTTGAACACGCCAATTTTCTTTGGGCATTGGTCTGCACTGGGTTTGCATCGGTCTCACAACACCACTTGCTTGGACACGGGGTGTGTGTGGGGGCGCGATTTGACCGCTTACCACCATCCGACAGGTGAGCTTTTAACCGTGCGTGAGTAAATTTTTGTAGGCCTCTTGAAAAGTCATTTTATATCCCAAAATCATTAACATAGGCATATTTTTTGTCATACTCCTGTTGTCATACAATGGGCTTTGGTTTGCTTCATTTGAAACGGAGTGATGTTGGTGTGTGATTGGCCGTGCTCATGCTTGGAGATCAAGGTTCGAAAAAGCAGGAATTTAATTTTTTTGGAGTCATTGGAATGAATTTTGAACAATTTACCAGTCCTTTTCAAGAAGCATTGCAAAATGCACAAACCCTAGCACAAGAAAAGCACCAGGCCAGCATTGATGCCGCGCATCTGTTGTCGAGCATGATGAGTGCTGTAGATGGTGGTGTGCCTGCTTTGTTGCGTTACACAGGGATTGATTTGGCGCGGGTTAAGGCAATCGTTAAGCAAGCCGTAGATGATTTGCCGACGGTCGCCACAAGCTCGGGTGCGCCGATGTTGTCGAACGACTTGGTGCAAGTTTTACAACGTGCACAACAGCACGCGAAGCAGTATGGTGACAGTTATGTTGCCTCGGAGATGTTGTTGGTGGCGTTGTTGGATAAAGACAGCAAGCACCCATTAAAAAAAGCATTCAACGCCATGGGGTTAAACGATAAAACCTTGATGGCAGCCATCGAATCCATACGCAAAGGAAAAAACGTGGACAGTCCAAACGCCGAAGGCCAACGCGAGGCCCTGAAAAAATACACTTTAGACTTAACTGAGCGCGCGCGCAGCGGCAAACTCGACCCCGTGATTGGGCGTGACGATGAAATCCGCCGCACAATTCAAATTTTACAACGCCGTTCGAAAAACAACCCCGTGCTCATCGGCGAGCCGGGCGTCGGCAAAACAGCGATTGTCGAAGGTTTGGCGCAACGCATCGTCAACGGCGAAGTGCCCGACAGCCTGAAAGACAAGCGCATCCTCGTGCTCGACATGGCGGCGTTGTTGGCGGGCGCGAAATACCGTGGTGACTTTGAAGAGCGCCTCAAAGCCGTGCTCAACGAGGTTGAACAAGACGCGGGTCAAACCATCATGTTCATCGACGAAATTCACACCATGGTCGGTGCGGGCAAGGCAGAAGGTTCGATTGACGCGGGCAATATGCTCAAGCCTGCGCTCGCGCGCGGTGATTTGCACTGCATTGGTGCAACCACGTTGAATGAATACCGCAGCTCCTTGGAAAAAGACGCGGCTTTGGAGCGTCGTTTCCAAAAAGTCCTCGTCGAAGAACCCAGCGTCGAGTCGACCATCGCGATTTTGCGCGGTTTGCAAGAGAAATACGAAGTGCATCACGGCGTGGACATCACCGATCCTGCGATTGTCGCGGCGGCGACTTTGTCGCACCGTTACATCACCGACCGCTTTTTACCCGACAAGGCGATTGACTTGATTGACGAAGCGGCGGCGCGGATTAAAATTGAAATCGACTCCAAACCTGAGCTGCTGGATAAACTCGAACGCCGCTTGATTCAACTGAAAATCGAACGTGAAGCCCTCAAACGCGAAACCGACGACGCCTCGCGCGAGCGTTTGGATTTGCTTGAGCAAGAAATGGACTCGCTTGAGAAAGAACTGGCGGATTTGGACGAAGAATGGCGCCGCGAAAAAGCGCAGGCGCAAGGTTCAGCGCAAATCAAAGAGAAAATTGATGTGCTGCGCGGTCAAATGACCGATTTGCAGCGTCAAGGCAAACTCGACAAAGTGGCGGAAATCCAATACGGTCAATTGCCCGAATTGGAACGTCAATTGAAAGAAACCGAACACGCGGAAAAAGAAGACGCGAAAACCAAGCCGCGCCTGCTCAAAACGCAAGTGGGCACTGAAGAAATCGCTGAAGTGGTCAGCCGCGCAACAGGGATTCCCGTGTCGAAAATGTTACAAGGCGAGCGCGAGAAAGTGTTGGCGATTGCCGAACATTTGCATGAACGCGTGGTCGGGCAAGACGAAGCGGTGGACAGCGTGGCGGATGTCATCATGCGTTCGCGTGCGGGTCTGTCCGATCCGAACAAACCTTATGGTTCGTTCCTGTTCCTTGGACCGACGGGCGTGGGCAAAACCGAGTTGTGCAAGGCTTTGGCGCAGTTTTTGTTTGATTCTGAAGACCATTTGATTCGCATCGACATGTCTGAATACATGGAAAAACACTCGGTTGCGCGTTTGATTGGCGCGCCTCCGGGTTATGTCGGTTACGAAGCGGGCGGTTATTTGACCGAGCAAGTGCGCCGCAAACCGTACAGCGTGATTTTGTTTGATGAGGTTGAAAAAGCCCATCCTGATGTGTTTAATGTGTTGTTGCAAGCCTTGGACGATGGCCGCATGACCGATGGTCAAGGGCGCACGGTGGATTTCAAAAACACCGTGATGGTCATGACTTCCAACTTAGGTTCGCAGGAAATTTCGCGTTTGGCGGGTTCTAGCAACGACGTCATTCACACGGCGGTGATGAATGAGGTGAAACAGTATTTCCGCCCTGAATTCATCAACCGTATTGATGAAGTGGTGGTGTTCCATCATTTGACCGCGCAGAACATCCAAGGCATTGCCAAAATTCAGTTGCATCGTTTGGCAGAACGCTTGAGCGAGCAAGATTTGACGCTTGAAGTCACGCCCGCAGCGGTAGCGGCCATCGCCGAAGCGGGTTTTGACGCGGCATATGGCGCGCGTCCGTTGAAACGCGCCATCAGCCAAAACATCGAAAATCCGTTGGCGCGCGCGATTTTGGCAGGTCGGTTTTTGCCAAAATCCGTGGTGACGGTGGATCATGGTGCGGAAGGTTTTGTGTTTGTGTAAAATGCAAGCTTACGCGAACCTTATTTGGTATGCTGGTTTGGTTGCAGCCGCTCGCTTAAATGTGAGCGGCTGTATTTTAAACAAGACCCGCAGTGGATTTCGCGATCACCCATTTTTTTTGAAAGCACACCATGGATAACCCAACCCTCAATACACAATATGATTTTGGCATGATTGGCCTCGGTACGATGGGGCGCAATTTGCTGTTGAATATAGCCGACAACGGTTTTGCGGGCGCGGGTTACGACAAAGACGCCACCAAAGCGGCTTTACTTGAAAGTGAAGGCAAAGTGGGGACGGTCAAAGGTTTCACTGACATTCAATCTTTCGTTCACAGTTTGAAAACCCCACGTGCCATCATGATGTTGGTGCCCGCAGGTAAAATTGTGGATGCGGTGATTGAAGAACTTTTGCCCTTGTTGGATCAAGGCGATGTGTTGATTGATGGTGGCAACTCGTATTTTACCGACACGGATCGCCGCGCGACGTATTTGAAAGACAAAGGTTTTCACTTCTTTGGCATGGGCGTGTCGGGTGGTGAGGAAGGTGCGCGCCGTGGTCCAAGCATGATGCCTGGCGGCGATCGTGATGCTTACGACATCATGAGGCCGACCTTGGAGGCGATTGCGGCCAAAGTCGACGGTGAGCCTTGTGTGGCTTATATGGGGCCGGGTTCAGCAGGGCATTTTGTCAAAATGGTGCACAACGGCATTGAGTATGGTTTGATGCAATTGATTTCAGAAACCTACGCCATCATGAGAAATGGCTTGCAGATGAGCAACGAGTCGATTGCGGATGTGTTTGCTGAGTGGAATGAAGGGCGTTTGCAATCGTTTTTGATTGAAATCACGCGTGATATTTTGCGTTACAAAGCGCCTGATTCCAACCATGCCTTGGTGGATGACATCAAGGATGAGGCGCGCGCCAAAGGCACGGGTAAGTGGACATCACAAGTGGCGATGGACTTAGAAACACCTTTACCAACAGTCGATACCGCTGTGGCCATGCGTGATTTATCGAAATACAAGGCCTTGCGTGTTGAAATATCGCCCTTGTATGCACAGGCCAGCACGCCCTTGAATGTTGATCACGGTGTGTTTTTGAAACAACTGGAGCAAGCCTTTTATTTCGCCATGGTCATGAGTTACGCCCAAGGCATGCACATGTTGACCCGCGCATCGACTGAGTACAAGTATGAATTGAATATGGCTGAAATCACTAAAATTTGGCGTGGTGGTTGCATCATCCGTTCACGTTTTTTAGGTCAAATGTTCAATGCGTATAAAAAGGATGCGCAGCTCGCCCACCTGCTGTTGGACGCAGACATTTCTCATTTAATTAATGGTTTACAAACAGATGCACGTCAAGTGGTGATGGCTACAGTGGGGGCGGGCATCGCAACGCCTGCGTTGACATCGACGGTCGGCTACTTTGACAGCTTGCGCAGTGCACGCATGCCGTCCAACGTGATTCAAGCGCAGCGCGATTACTTCGGCGCACACACGTATGAATTGGTTGGGCAAGAAGGCAGTCACCATACGCAATGGACGGATAAGTGACAATGATGGGTGAGTCAACAAGCAGGGTTGGTGGATCAGATCATCTTGTCCAATTAAAGTAAAAATCCCTGAAAAGCAACGTCGCTGTTTTGAGCTTGATTGACTGTTTGGCATTGAAATAAAAAAAGTGGTCTAAGACCGCTTTTTTTATTTGTTTGCGTGATCCTGCACACCCCTGAATAAAAAAGCCGATGCACCGATCATGAGGTGGATGAGGTCATGTGAAGTGTTCATAATTGTTCTTTGACTTTAATTGTTCTTTGGCTTTGTTTGAAGTTTAACTGAGTATACTGGCATGTGGGAGTGTGTTTGAGCTGTTTTATGCACATGAATGCAGCCAGTTTGATAACCATGCGACGCCTTTTCTTGTACGTCTACTTCTGAAGTGGGTATGCAGGTGACCTTTTTTTGGCTCCATATTTTCTCAAATCTTCTTACTTATGATGCATGACAGAGCGAACCTTGTCGCTTATTTTTTGAACCTGTTAAGGACACACATGAAAAAAACTCTCGCCACTTTAATGTTTTTGGCTTTTGGTTTGGGTGCAAGCACAAGTTTTGCGCAAAATGCTGAGCCTGCACACGTGCCAAATCCAGCGGCACACAGCATGAAAATGGATGCGCCACAGACACATCAAATGGCACCTGCACCACATGCACCGGGCATGCAGCTTGAGCCACATCACAAGCCAGTAATGAAAAAACACCGTAAGCCCAAAAACCACATGCACAAACCGATGTAAGTCACATCACTGTTGCTGTATTTGATGTTCAAAAAACCTCAACCCATGTGAGTTGAGGTTTTTTTGACTTTAATAGAATGTAAAATGGGTTTTTTGCATCTTGGGCTGTTGTTGACGAGCCGATTGAACGTGGATGTTTTGCTGGGGGTGGATTTTAACTGTTTGATTTTTATTGGTTTTTGTTTGTTTCCTTTTAGGGTTTGCCTAAGTCCTCGTTGGAGAAAAGCAAAAACTTATTTTTAATCACTTCTTTAATTGTGTACATAAAACCCACACTGTTATGCTTTAATGTCACGGTGCTTTAAGTAAAACCCAGTGATGATGAAAGAGGAATGTGCATGTTGAAAATGAATGGAACGTGGTGGCGTCGAGGATCGCTGGCCGTGTTGCTGGTGGCATTGGCCGTGGGCATCAAAATGTATTTTTTCCCCGCGACTGTTGCGAACAATTACATCACTGCCGCTGTGGTCAAAGGTGACATTGAAACCACTGTTTTGGCCACAGGCACCGTCAAAGCCTTTAAGCAAGTCGATGTGGGTGCTCAGGTCTCTGGTCAAATCAAAACACTCAAAGTCCAACTCGGTCAAGAAGTTAAAAAAGGCGATGTGATTGCTGAGATTGATGCACGCACACAGAAAAACACCCTGCTCACACAAGAAGCGCAGCTGGCCAATTACAACGCTGCGTTGACGGCGAAGCAAGCCAGCCTTGTCAAAGCGCAGCTGGATTTTACCCGTCAAGCCACCATGCTCAAAGAAGGGGCAAGTTCAAAAGAAAATTATGATGCGGCGCAAGCCAGCCTCAAAGTGGCGCAAGCCGATGTGGTGCAAGCCCAAGCACAAATCAAACAAGCCAAACTCTCGGCTGACTCGGCACGCTTGACTTTGAGCTACACCCAAGTCATCGCCCCCACTGATGGGGTGGTGGTGACGATTGCAGTTGAAGAAGGGCAAACAGTGAATGCCGTACAATCCACGCCGACGATTGTGACGTTGGCGCAGTTGGATAAAGTCACCGTTCGTGCTGAAATCTCAGAGGGTGACGTGACCAAAGTCAAAGCGGGCATGCCTGCTTATTTCACCATTTTGGGTGATTCAGTGAAGCGGTACGAAACCACCTTGGCTTCGGTCGATCCAGGCCCTGTGTCACAGAGTGACAACACCTCAGCTTCATCCAGTACATCCACTGCGATTTATTATTATGGTCAATTGCATGTGCCCAATCCTGAACGCACATTACGTGCGGACATGACCACCAATGTCTCCATCATTTTGGATCAAGCCAAGCAAGTGTTGATGGTGCCATCCACCGCTTTGGGGGAGAAAAATAACAAAGGCCAGTATCGTGTGCAGGTTTTGGATAAAGATAAAAAAGCATCAGAACGCTGGGTCACCGTTGGTTTAAATAACAATGTCAATGCACAGGTTGTTGATGGTTTGACTGAGGGTGAGCAGGTGGTGGTCAGTCAAGTGACCGCAGCCACAAGCAGTGCGTCGAAAAAAACAATGGGTGGCGGGCCGCCAATGGGGATGTAAATGTCGACATCATCAGCACATGCCACACCTTCAACGCCCTTGATGGAGGTGCGCGGCCTGTACCGCGAATTCAGCTCGGGTGATGACATCGTGGCCATTCTCAAAAACATCAACCTCACCGTGAATGCAGGTGAAATGATCGCCATCATCGGTGCATCGGGTTCGGGTAAATCCACCTTGATGAATATTTTGGGTTGTTTGGATAAGCCAACGCGCGGCAGTTACACGGTCAATGGTCAAGAAACGGGTGACATGTTGCCCGATGAATTGGCACAATTGCGCCGCGAGTATTTTGGTTTTATTTTCCAACGTTATCATTTGTTGGGGGACTTGACCGCATTGGGCAATGCCGAAATTCCCGCCATTTATGCGGGTTTCACCCCAACAGAACGGCACGCCCGCACTCAAAAACTATTGGAACGTTTGGGCTTGGGCGAACGCATGGGGCATAAGCCAGGGCAATTGTCTGGCGGCCAGCAGCAGCGTGTCAGTATTGCGCGCGCCTTGGTCAATGGCGGTGAAGTCATTTTGGCTGACGAGCCCACTGGTGCGTTGGACAGCAACAGCGGGCGTGAGGTCATGGCAATCTTGCGAGAGCTACATGCCGAAGGTCACACCATCATCATCGTCACCCACGATGCAAAAGTGGCTGAAAATGCAGACCGCATCATTGAGATCAGCGATGGTGAAATCATTGCTGATCGCCCCACGGCCTCGCACCCATTGACGGCACTGACACCCGCCAGCCCCTCCGTTGGACCAATGCAAGGAGAGGTGACGGCTGGTGTTGTGGAGGTAGACGTTGCGACGGCAGACCTCAGCACTCACCCCGTCAAAGGCAACACCCACCACAGCCCGTGGCGTGCCGCCACAGAACGTTTTCGAGAGGCTTTCAGCATGGCGGTGCGCTCCATGTTGGCGCATCGGATGCGGTCTTTTTTGACCATGCTGGGCATCATCATTGGTATCGCTTCGGTGGTCTCGGTGGTGGCTTTGGGCGCTGGGTCACAGCAACAAATCTTGAAAAACATCAGTTCGATGGGTACGAATACGATCGATGTTTACCCCGGAACGGGTTTTGGTGATCGCAAAGCAGGGCGCATTCGCACCTTGAATTCAGGCGATGCGGATGTGCTGGCACAGCAAAGCTATGTCAACAGCGTCACACCTGGGGTGAGCACATCGGTGACGGTGCGTTATCAAAACATCTCTGTCAGCGCGCAAGTCAAAGGGGTCGGTGAACAGTATTTTCAGGTCAAGGGCGTGACCCTCGCACAAGGCAAGGCTTTTGATGTTCAATCGACCAAAAGCTATGCGCAGGAAATCGTCATTGATGACAACACCAAAAAAGCCTTGTTTTTGCATGGTGAAAACCCGATTGGGCAAGTGATTGTGTTGGGCAACATGCCGAGCCGCATCATTGGTGTGGCGGCGAAAAGTGAAAGTGCTTTTGGCAATGACGAAAACCTCAGTATTTTTGCACCGTACACCACGGTCATGGGGCGCATGTTGGGGCAAAATTATTTGAAAAGCATCACCGTCCGTGTGTCGGACAGTGTGTCCAGCCAAGCAGCGGAAGAAGGGGTGACTAAAATTTTGACCCAACGCCATGGCAGCAAAGATTTTTTCATTTCAAACAGCGACAGCATCCGAAAAACGATTGAGCAAACCACGCAAACCATGACCTTGCTGGTGTCGATGATTGCGGTGATTTCCTTGATTGTCGGTGGCATTGGTGTGATGAACATCATGTTGGTGTCGGTCACGGAGCGCACTCAGGAGATTGGTGTGCGAATGGCCGTGGGGGCACGGCAGAGCGATATTTTGCAGCAATTTTTGATTGAAGCGGTGGTCATTTGTTTGCTGGGTGGCGTGCTGGGCATTGCGTTGTCATTGTTGATCGGTGAGGTGTTTTCAGCGTTCAGCAACAGCTTCACGATGGTGTATTCGACGACTTCAATCGTTGCCGCTTTTGCATGCTCGACCTTGATTGGCGTGTTGTTTGGTTTTTTGCCTGCACGCAATGCAGCACGGCTCGATCCTGTCGTGGCTTTGACACGCGAGTGATGTCAGGGCGGATGGGTCATCGCTCAAGCCGCATCGCCTATTTTTTTGGAACTATTTTGAAAAAAACATTCATGCAACCCTTCAAGTCTCGTCTAATGAAGCCTCATTTGAGCTTGACCTTGATGGCCGCTTTTGCACTCACAGCGTGTGCGCATCGGGGGTCAACGGCAGAAGCCTTAAGCACGGTAAAGCCGCCAGAACAATGGCAAGCGACTGCCGCTAGTCCTGCAAACGGCATTCAAAGCACCATCCACCTTGATGGTTTGTCACCGTGGTGGGAGCGGTTCAATGATGGCGAATTGAATCGCTTGGTCAAGGTTGCCCTTGAGCGCAACAACAGTTTAATCGCTGCAGGATTTAAGCTTAAACAAGCCCAATTGCAAGCAGGCTTGGCAAGCAACAATCAAATGCCCAGCCTTTCTGGATCGGGCAGCAGCTCAGCCAGCCGTTCTCTCGGGGCAAGCCATGTGAGCAGTCACAGCAACAGTGCGGGCGTGTCGGTCAGTTATGAGCTTGATCTGTGGGGCAAGTTGGCGCGCGCCACAGACCAAAAAACATGGGAAGCGCAGGCGACCGAGCAGGATCTGCGCAGCACCCAATACAGCATTGCCGCTTCAGTCTCACGTTTGTATTGGCAGTTGGGTTATTTAAACGAGCGCATCGCACTGGGCGAAGCATCCATCGCTTATGCACAACGCACACTGAACCTTATTCTTGTGCAGTTTCGCGCGGGTGCGGTGTCACAATTGGAAGTTGTGAGTGCTGAAAAATCATTGTCCAGTCAACAATCAGCGCAAGCTGACTTGATGGATCAACGTGAGCAAGCCCGCAACGCGATGGCGATCCTCTTCGATGCATCGCCGACCCAACGGATTGCCCCCGAACCTCAATATTTGCCACGCACCGCCATGCCTGAATTGGCAATCGGCTTGCCTGCAGAATTGTTGGCTCGCCGCCCAGATTTAAGTGCGGCAGAGCTGCGTTTGCGCAGCACCATGGCGGCGGTGGATGTGGCTCGCGCCAATTTCTACCCGAGCTTCACTTTGACAGGGTCGGTCAATGGCAGCAACAGCAATTTAAGTCAAATTGTGAGTGACCCCGTGGGTGCATTGGCACTGAATTTGGCTTTGCCTTTTTTAAATTGGAACGAAAATCAATTGTCATTGAAAGTTTCTAAAGCCGCCTATGGGCAAGCTGTGGCTGAGTTTAGACAGACCATGTATGCCGCCTTGAGTGATGTTGAAAATGCGTTGTCGGCGCGCACATTGTATGACCGTAAAACCATCCAGCTGCAACAACAGCAGGCTTTGGCAAAAAAAGCGGAGCATTTGTATGAAGTGCGTTATCGCGCAGGTGCGGCTTCTTTAAAAGAATGGTTGGATGCGCAAGAAGACGATCGTCAAGCGCAAATCAACGCGCTGACCAATCGTTACAACGCATACAATAACCAAGCCACGCTGTATTTGGCTTTGGGTGGGGCGGCTTAATCATGGCCTTTTTATCCTTTCGCCGCCGCTGCATTCAATTGATTGCGTAAAATGAATTTTTGAATTTTCCCTGTTGAGGTTTTGGGCAAATCGCAAATGATGACTTGCTTTGGCACTTTAAAACGCGCCAAATGCGCACGACAATGTTCAATGATGTCCGCTGTGCTGGGTGCACTGCCGTCGCGAACCTCGATGAAGGCGCACGGCACTTCGCCCCATTTTTCATCTGGTTGGGCAACCACAGCCGCTGCCAATACATCGGGGTGGCGGAACAACACATCCTCCACTTCAATGCTGGAAATGTTTTCACCCCCTGAAATGATCACGTCTTTGCTGCGGTCTTTGATTTTGACATAGCCGTCGGGGTCGACCACCGCCAAATCACCTGTATGAAACCAACCGCCCGCAAATGCATCGTGGGTGGCACTTGCGTTTTTGAGGTAGCCCTTCATGACAATGTTGCCACGGAACATGATTTCGCCCATTGTTTGGCCGTCATGTGGTACGGGGTGCAGCGTGTCGGGGTCCAGCACGGTGACGGCCTCTTGCATGTGATTGCGCACGCCTTGGCGGCCATTGAGTTCCGCGCGTTCGCCTAAAGGCAGCTGCTCCCATGAGGCATGTTTTTCACAAATCGCCGCAGGGCCGTATGTTTCAGTCAAGCCATACACATGGGTGATGCTAAAGCCCAGACGCTCCATGCCTTCAATGATCGCTGCGGGTGGTGCTGCACCTGCAATCAGTGCAGACACCTTGTGTTCAATCACGGCGCGTTCATGCTCAGGCAGGTTGATTAAAAGGCCATGCACAATGGGCGCACCACAAAAATGAGTCACATGGTGCTCTTGCATCAGGCTGAATATTTTTTTGGGTTCAACGCGCCGTAAACAGACATTCGTCCCTGAATTTGCGGCCACCGTCCAAGGAAAGCACCAGCCATTGCAATGAAACATTGGCAATGTCCACAGGTACACTGCGTGCGGTGGCATGCCCCAGCTGACGATGTTACTTATTGAATTCAAATAAGCACCGCGATGGTGATAGACCACGCCTTTGGGGTTGCCCGTTGTGCCCGATGTGTAATTGAGTGTGATGGCATCCCATTCATCTGCTGGCAATTGCCATGCGAAATCCGCATCGCCTTGGGCAATGAAATCCTCGTATGAAATGGATCCCAAGTCTTCTCCGCCGTCAAACAAGGGGTCATCAACGTCAACCACCATGATGTTGTGCGGTAATAAAGCCAGTGCGGCTTTGATGGTGGATGAGAACTCCCGATCGGTCAACAATACTTTTGTGCCGGCATGACTCAGCATGAAGGCAATGGTCTCGGGGTCTAAGCGGGTATTTAATGTGTTTAAAACAGCCCCAGACATGGGCACGCCAAAGTGAGCCTCAAACATCGCGGGTGTGTTGGGCAGCATGGTCGCCACCGTATCGCCCACGCCGATGCCTGCTTTTTGTAAGGCAGAGCCGAGTTGTCGACAGCGCGTGTAAGTCTCTTGCCACGTGTATTGGATGTCACCATGAATGACAGCGGTGCGGTATGGAAACACCGAAGCACTGCGCTCAATGAAGCTGAGGGGTGACAGGGCGACGAAATTGGCGGCATTCCGATCCAAGCCAATTTGATAGTGGTTGTTGTGTGTCATTGTTGTCTCCAGTCTATGCTTTCGTTGATTCACGAAAGGCCACCATGCCGACCGCATGGGCGCAGGTGTGTTTTTATGAATGAACAAACAATGACGCAATCGACTTACTGAGAGATTACAAAGAATTAAAAGAACAAGTCATCTCCCATTTTTCATCTCCAATGGGGGGGGATGATCCAAAGTGTGTTTTGAAGGGTCTGAGGTGGTAAAAAAGCAAACTGTATTTGTCAATAACCACAACGAAAATCAAAAACATGCTTTGCTTTTTTTATTCACTTTAGTGCATTTCAGGCGGTGCGTCTTTGGGGTGGGCTTCGGCGTGTAACTTAATCGCCCACAGCACCCCTGACAGTGCCAAGATCATGGCCACCCATTCGAGTAAACGCGGCATGCGGCCATCATAAATGAAGCCATAGAGCAGTGAAAAAAGTGTTTCAGACATAATCAATTGCCCAGAGAGGCTGATCGGTAGCAATTGGCTGGCTTTGTTCCATAAAATATTGCCCACATAGGACGACAAAAATGCGATCACAACACCACCGAGGAGGATGAATTTTAACCAAGGCAAATCTGCTTGGGTGTTGACGGCAAAGATGTGATCGGGTTGCCATTGCGCGATCAGATACGCGATGACCAATATGCCGATGGACAGCACCGCAGTCACAACCCCCGTCAAATTTGACCAGTCGGCAGGGCTGAGGTCTGGGCGCTCCCGCAAATAGCGTGCATTATTGACCGCAGCATACGTCCATAAGACCAAAGCGCCCGTCGCAGACAGCAGTGCAAATAAACGTTGAATCGGTGTGCTGGTCAGTGTGTCTGAGGTGTGGCTGAACAAATCCCAGCTGATGAAAATGATGCCGCTCACAATCAAGCCAATCGGCGCATAGAGCGCGCGCCACGACAATGAACCCGCATCATTGCGACCCATCACCGCAATGGTCACCGGCAACATCCCAATGATCAGAGTGGTGGGCGCAATGCCACCATATTTCACCCCTGTGGCCAAACACAGATAGTACAAAATATTGGCTTGCAATGACAGCTTCACCAGCATGCCCCAATCATGGCGTGACAATGTGCGCATCAGCACAGGCAAAGTCCGAAACGACAACACCAACGCGAATATGCCGTAACACATGTAACGCAACACCATTTGTGACATGGGTGAAAATTCGGGTGTTAGGCGGGGGAAGAGAAACACCAAACCCCATAAAGCGCCTGCAATGATGCCCGCAGTAATGCCTTGGCGAAAATGGTTGTGGGTACTGGGTGTGGAAAAAGTCATCATGGTCGAGTGGTGTTAAGGAGCAATGGAGTCAGTTGCAGCTTTTAAATGAGGCCGTTGAAAAAGTGTGGCAAAAAGCAGGGTTATGGCATGTTTGGATGTCTCATGAGGCATTTCTGTACGTTGTTGTATCTGGCCCTGTGCTGAGCGGTGGATCGAAACACCCATAGACAAAAGACGTGCCATGCGCAACACAGACAAATACGTTTTTACTTTTTCTGTTTTTTCTTAAAAAAGCCTTTTAAGAATGCACATACATCAAAAAGAACATCAAATAAGGTATTTCTATATTTTTGTTTGATTTTACGGGAATTGATTGGAATAAAATATGGAAATATGGTTTATTTTATGAATTTTATTTTAATAAAGCGCAAGAAACTGCCGTCTCCGTTTCTGCGGACGATGCGGGGTTAAGGCCTATTGAAATTGACGTTGTTTATATGCCAAAAAACGAAGGGCAAAACACCCAAAAGTCAAAGCTTGGCAAATCATTTTATAACGCGAAAATTGAAAATAACGTATAATTCTGCTTTGTGCGAAAGGAATCCCATGCGCTTATTGCAAAAAGCCCTTACCTTTGACGATGTTTTACTGGTACCCGCTTACTCTAACATTCTTCCGCGCGACGCCAGCTTAAAAACTCAGCTTTCGCGCAACATCACCCTGAACATCCCCCTCGTGTCGGCCGCAATGGACACCGTGACCGAATCGCGTTTAGCGATTGCCCTCGCGCAAGAAGGTGGCATTGGCATCATCCATAAAAATTTACCGCCTGCAAAGCAAGCCCTCGAAGTCGCTAAAGTGAAGCGCTACGAGTCTGGCATTTTGCGCGACCCGATCACTGTCACACCTGACATGACCGTGTTGCAAATCATGGAGCTGGCGCAAGATGCAGGCGTGTCAGGCTTTCCCGTTGTGCAGAACAAAAAAGTGGTTGGCATCATCACCAACCGCGACTTGCGTTTTGAAGAAAATTACACCGCCAAAGTGTCGGACATCATGACCCCACGAGAACGCCTCGTGGTCATTCACGAAGACGATTCTTTGGAAGAAGCCAAACGCTTGATGAACAAACACCGCTTGGAACGCGTCATCATCGTCAATGAAAATGACGAATTGCGCGGTCTCATCACGGTGAAAGACATCCAAAAAGCCAAAGAACATCCCCATGCGTGTAAAGACGCTCAAGGTCAATTGCGCGTCGGTGCGGCGGTTGGTGTGGGTCCAGAAAACGACGAGCGTGTCGATTTGTTGGTAAAAGCAGGTGTGGACGTGATCATTGTTGACACGGCACACGGTCATTCACAAGGCGTGCTGGATCGCGTTAAATGGGTGAAAACGCATTATCCACAGGTTGATGTGATCGGTGGCAACATCGCTACAGCTGAAGCCGCATTGGCATTGGTCGCGCACGGCGCGGACGGTGTGAAAGTCGGCATTGGCCCAGGTTCAATTTGCACCACGCGCATTGTCGCTGGTGTGGGTGTGCCGCAGATTTCTGCCATTGCCAACGTTGCAGCCGCCCTCGAAGGCACAGGCGTACCACTCATCGGCGACGGTGGCATCCGCTACTCGGGTGACATTTCCAAAGCGATTGCAGCGGGCGCATTCACTGTCATGCTCGGCTCCATGTTTGCAGGCACAGAAGAATCCCCAGGTGAAGTCGTGTTGTACCAAGGCCGTTCATACAAAGAATACCGTGGCATGGGCTCACTCGGTGCGATGGCACAAGGTTCAAAAGACCGCTATTTCCAAGACAATGAAGGCAACGTTGATAAACTTGTACCTGAAGGCATTGAAGGTCGTGTGTCGTACAAAGGCAGTGTGTTGGCAATTGTGCATCAATTGATTGGCGGCGTGCGTTCCTCGATGGGCTACTGTGGTTGCGCTTCCATCGACGACCTGCGTACCAAGGCCGAATTTGTTGAAATCACTTCAGCAGGCATGCGTGAAAGTCATGTGCATGATGTGCAAATCACCAAGGAAGCGCCGAATTATTCGGTGGGGTGATCATCATTACAGAACAAGCGGGCGAAAGCCCGCTTCGTTTAAATGAGTCATGATAATTGCAAAGTAAACAGACTGTGCATCGTTTTTTTTGATGAGGCATGCTGTGGTTAGAGGCATTGATTGACAATGATGTCCTTTACGCCCATTCGACTCGCTGCCTAAATCTTATTTGCTCAAGTGGCTTCTGTTACTCCTTGTTTTCTCTCTGAAAAAATGGATGCTGACGTGTTTGTTGCCGTTAAAGGCTAAGCGTCTGGTAAAACATGTGGACTCGATTTTATTCTGGAAGGGTATAGCTTTAGATACTCACAGCGGTTCTTGGTTTAAACAAAGACTTTTGAGGGCGCTTAATGCCGTGGGGGTGGTTTTTACTCTTATTCGGGTACGAGGTCATTGAAGATTTAAATACGAGCGTTGCTTTCTTTCTTATAACACACCAAATTTTTTAATATTATGAACAATCAACACGACAAAATCCTAATCCTTGACTTCGGCTCACAAGTCACTCAACTCATTGCCCGTCGCGTACGCGATTCGGGCGTTTTTTC
Organism: Ephemeroptericola cinctiostellae; assembly: GCF_003339525.1. Taxonomy (GTDB): domain Bacteria; phylum Pseudomonadota; class Gammaproteobacteria; order Burkholderiales; family Burkholderiaceae; genus Hydromonas; species Hydromonas cinctiostellae. Next base: position 1,027,740 of record NZ_CP031124.1, read on the forward strand.
TGAAATTTATCCATACGATGTGTCGGATGAATTCATTCAAAATTATGGGGCAAAAGGCATCATTCTTTCAGGTGGCCCGAATTCGGTGACTGAGGGCGGTACCCCACGCGCACCACAAGTTGTGTTTGAACTGGGTGTGCCAGTTTTGGGCATTTGCTATGGCATGCAAACGATGGCGCAACAGTTGGGTGGTCGAGTGCAAACCGCTGAAGCATTGGGTAAATCACGTGAATTTGGTTTCGCCAAAGTGCGTGCGCGTGGTCATACCCGCTTGTTGGCAGGCATTGCCGATGAAACCAGTGAAGAAGGCCATGGTTTGTTGAATGTGTGGATGAGTCATGGTGACTCGGTGTCGGATTTGCCCGCTGGTTTTAAATTAATGGCTTCGACGGATTCATGCCCGATTGCGGCGATGGCTGATGAAGAGCGTCATTTTTACGCGGTGCAGTTTCACCCCGAAGTCACACACACGATCCAGGGCGAAGCCATTTTAAGCCGCTTTGTAAAAGACATTTGCACTGCGCAAGCCGATTGGAAAATGGGCGATTACATCACCGAAGCCGTGGCGAAAATTCGTGAACAAGTGGGTGATGAAGAGGTGATTTTGGGCTTGTCGGGTGGTGTCGATTCGTCTGTTGCCGCTGCGTTGATTCACCGTGCGATTGGTGATCAATTGACCTGCGTGTTTGTCGATCATGGTTTGCTCCGCTTGAACGAAGGCGACATGGTGATGGAGATGTTTGCGGGCAGTTTGGGTGTGAAGGTGATTCGTGTCGATGCGACTGAGCAATTCATGGGCAAATTAGCAGGTGTGACGGATCCTGAAGCGAAGCGCAAGATCATTGGTGGCGAGTTCATCGAGGTGTTTGATGCCGAGTCCAATAAATTAACCGCTGCAAAATGGTTGGCACAAGGCACGATTTACCCCGATGTGATTGAATCTGCGGGTAAAGGTAAAAAGGGTGCGCACACGATTAAATCACACCACAATGTGGGTGGTTTGCCTGAACACATGAAGCTCAAATTGCTTGAACCCTTGCGTGAATTGTTTAAAGATGAAGTGCGTGCTTTGGGTGTGGCATTGGGTTTGCCGCCATCTATGGTGTACCGTCATCCATTCCCTGGTCCTGGTTTGGGTGTGCGCATATTGGGTGAAGTGCGCAAGGATTTTGCCGATTTGTTGCGCCGTGCCGATGCGATTTTTATCGAAGAGTTGCGAGGTACTGTGGATGAAGCCTCGGGTAAGAATTGGTACGATTTAACCAGCCAAGCATTCGCGGTGTTTTTACCTGTGAAATCAGTGGGGGTGATGGGTGATGGCCGCACATACGAGTATGTGGTCGCATTGCGTGCGGTGCAAACACAAGATTTCATGACGGCACATTGGGCGCACTTGCCTTATGAGTTGTTGGGTCGCGTGTCGAATCGCATCATCAATGAAGTGCGTGGCATCAACCGTGTGGTGTACGATGTGTCTGGTAAACCGCCAGCAACGATTGAGTGGGAGTGATCCAACTGCTGGTGCATGATGCGTACTTTGCTTGCCTATAAAGATGTGATAAAAACCTGAACGTACGCAATGCGTTCAGGTTTTTAACTTTTTTATCCAAAATAGACAAAAAAACCAGCCGATGGGGCTGGTTTTTTTTCAAAGCAGTGCTAATATAATAAACAAAAGCACCTCATTGAGGATTTACTTGGTTTTAGCAGCAGTCGCTTTTACTGCGTTGTTCACGTTTGTTTCTGCGATTTCAACGGCTTGTTTAGCGGCTTTTGACAAAGAGTCATACGCAGAGTTTGCGTTTGCAACAGCTGATTTAACGAATGACAAAGCAGCTTCAGAACCTTGAGGTGCGTTTTTAGACGCATCGTCAATCCATTGAGCCACTTGCTTGTTGTTTTGAGCCACTTGAGTTTCAACGAATTTATTCAATTCTGCTTGAGCTGTTGTGCTGATTTCATATACTTTTTTGCTGTAAGCCAATGCTTTTTCGGCAGCAGGTTGAGTTGAGCCGTTAGCAACAGCGATGAAGCCTTGTGCGTCTTTAGCTGTTAAAGCTTTTTCTGACAATGCAGCAGCTTGTTCCAAAGCTTCTTTTGCAGTCGCGATGTTTAAGTTTGTCAATTGAACGATAGATTCAAAAGCTTTGTTTGTGATGGCAAAAAAAGTTTCAACAGATGCTTTTTGCGCAGCAGCAAAATCTTCAGGTTTTACAGTCATGATGGATCTCCAAATGAGTTAAATGTATCAAAAGCGAAAATTACTTCTTCTTCATGCGTGGCTTAAAAAAACCCTTTTTGATAACGAACTGAGCTTTTTGTGCATCGCAACAATTTCATTCTACATAAAACATAAGATGGGTTCAAGTTTTTTTTGTGCATTGCAATAAATTGTTGTTTTATTGCTGTGTTTTTTGCTGTTAATGTTTTTTTATGAATTGAAAGGTCATGAATTTCCTTAAGTAAATCAGTTGATTGCCATAAAATTGCTTGACAGTGTGACTTTGTTTGTCTAAAGTAACCACAGGCAAAAAGTGGTGAAAATAAAATAAATTAATTATCTTTTTTTGTTAAGAAGAATGGTTGTAAGTTTACGGTAAGCTTAAAGTAAGTTTTTGGTAAGAAACATTTTTCTTTTTTGTCAATTTTGTTGGGTTGCTTGTATGATTTGCGATTCAATAAAATATGCAGTTCAATTTGGGTTTAATCTATAAAAGAAGGTGGAGACATGAAGACAAATCAGTTTATGAAGCATTGGGTTGCTGGCATTTCTGCGGCATTGTTGTTGGCGGCTTGTGGCGGTGAAAAACCAAAGGACGCACCAAAAGCAGCGGATGCAGGCGCAGCAGCGGCACCTGCAGCAGCGGGTGGCGTTGAAGTGACCATTTCTTGTGGCTCTGTTGGACAAGACCATGATGTGTGTCAAAAAAATGTGGCTGAGTGGGAAAAGAAAACAGGCAATAAAGTGAAACTTTATTCCGATCCAAAAGATTCGTCTGAAAAATTAGCGTTATTCCGTCAGCAGTTTGGTGCGGGTGCGTCGGACGTTGATGTCTTGATGGTTGACGTGGTGTGGCCGGGCATTTTGAAAGACCATTTGTTGGATTTGAAAGAAGCCACAAAAGGTTCTGAAAAAGATTTCTTCCCAGCCATCGTTGCGAACAACACAATTGACGGTAAATTGTTGGCGATGCCTTGGTTCACTGATGCTGGTTTATTGTACTATCGCAAAGACTTGCTGGAAAAATACAAAGAAAAAGTACCCACAACATGGGATGAGTTGACTGCAACGGCGAAAAAAATCCAAGATGGTGAGCGTGCTGCGGGCAATAAAGACATGCAGGGTTATGTATTTCAAGCCAAAGCTTCAGAAACTTTGACATGTGATGCGTTGGAGTGGGTGGCGTCATACAATGGCGGTACCATTGTTGATAGCACGGGTAAAGTGACCATTAATAATCCAGGTGCAGCCAAGGCCTTGGATACTGCGGCAGGATGGGTGGGCACGATTGCACCAAAAGGCGTGTTGAACTACGCTGAAGAAGAGGCGCGCGGCGTGTTCCAAAACGGTAACTCAGTGTTTATGCGCAACTGGCCTTATGCTTGGTCTGGCGCTCAGTCTGCTGATTCTAAAATTAAAGACAAAGTGGGTGTGTCTCCATTGCCTAAAGGTGGTGCAGATGGTCGCAATGCGGCGACTTTGGGCGGCTGGCAGTTGGCGGTGTCTAAATATTCTAAACATCCAAAAGAAGCCACTGATTTGGTGATGTTCTTGACCAGCAAAGAGGTTCAAAAACAACGCGCGATTGATGGTGCTTACAACCCAACCATCCCTGCTTTGTATCAAGACAAGGACATTCTTGCTAAAAATCCGTTCTTTGGCGATTTGATGAAAGTGTTTGAATCTTCTGTGGCTCGTCTTTCCACACCAACAGGTGCGAAGTACAATGAAGTGTCAAATGCATTCTGGAATGCTTCAAGTTCTGTGTTGTCAGGCAAAGCCAAAGGTGCTGAGGCTGTGGCAAAACTCGAAGAAGACTTGAATAAAATCAGCCGTGGTGGTAAGTGGTAATATAAAAGTGGAAGCGTTGTTCACAAACGCTTCCCTTTTTATATCTGAGATGTAGTAAAACTAGAAATAAGGTGTGTGATTTTGTTTTTTTGTCGCTTCTGTTGGCGATGATTGTTTCAGCACATTGTTCTAATACAATAATTAACATAATAAAAACATATTGCTTGCGTGCCTGCACAGACTGATGCTGTGTGGGTCTCTTCTACAAGCGATACAACAGGAGACCATATCATGAGTCAGGCTCAACAAAGCGCATTAACCCGTCAGCGGGTGCGCAGTGCATGGACATTTTTAGCGCCTATGCTTGTCATTTTATTCTGTGTGGCGGGTTGGCCGTTGATGCGAACCATTTGGTTCAGCTTCACCGATGCAACCATTGACACCATGAGAAGTGGTAATAAATTTATTGGGTTAGAGAATTATTTTGGTGAGTATGGCTTGTTTGCCACGGGCAAAGCTTTGATTCAGGATAAATGGGGTTCAGCCATTTCCAATACATTGATTTTCTCACTGATTTCTGTGACCCTTGAAACGATTCTTGGAACGATTGTGGCGTTGGTTCTCAATGCTGAATTTAAAGGTCGGGCGATTGTTCGTGCTGCGGTGTTGGTGCCTTGGGCGATTCCAACCATCGTTTCTGCAAAAATGTGGGGCTGGATGATGAATGACCAATTTGGTGTGCTCAATCACATCTTGGGTTACATTGGTGTGGCACCTCAAGCGTGGGTGGCGGATCCGCATTTGGCTTTATTTTCAGTTGTGTTGGTGGATGTGTGGAAAACCACGGCATTTATGGCTTTGTTGATTTTAGCCGCCTTGCAAATGTTACCTAAAGATTGCTATGAGGCCGCTGAAGTGGATGGCATTCATCCTGTTAAAGTGTTTTTCAAGGTCACTTTGCCTTTGATTAAACCTGCGCTGATGGTGGCTGTGATTTTCCGTTTGTTGGATGCTTTGCGGGTGTTTGATTTGATTTATGTGTTGACTTCGAACAGTGAAGAAACCATCACCATGTCGGGTTATGTGCGTCAAGAAATGATTGACAACGCCAATGTGGGCTTTGGTTCCGCGGCTGCAACTGTGTTGTTCTTGATCATTGGTGCATGCACAATCGCATATATGAAATTCAGTAAATTAAAAGTGGATTGATTTTATCTCTGCTTGAAATGCCATGGCTTACGGGGTTAATGGATGGCATTGACCTCGTTGCATCAAAAATAAAAAAGGATACATCATGTCTAATAAATTGGGATATCGAATCGGCTTTTGGTTGCTGGTTGCGGTGATTGTGATTTTTTCTGTGTTCCCGTTTTACTATGCGATCATCACGTCGTTCCGTACGGGTGCTGCTTTGTATGATTCATCAATGGTATTTGACAGCTTCAAGTGGGACAACTATCGCGATTTGTTTGCCAATCCTGATCAGTCATTCATTAAGCCGTTGCTGAACTCGATCATGGTCGCAACATTGGTTGTTGTTGTGTCGTTGTTTGTGAGCGTGACCTCTGCTTACGCTCTAGGGCGTGTGAATTTTAAAGGTCGCGGCTTCTTGTTGATGGTGGTGTTGGCGGTTTCCATGTTCCCGCAAGTGGCGGTGTTGTCGGGGATGTTTGAAATGATGCGAGCCTTTGGTTTGTACGGCAAAACGTTGGGTTTGATTCTGCCTTACATGATTTTCACTTTACCGTTCACTGTGTGGGTGTTGACCACGTTCATGCGTGATTTGCCAAAAGAGCTTGAAGAAGCTGCGATTATGGATGGTTGCACACCATGGCGCATCATCAAAGACGTGTTCATGCCGTTGATGTGGCCTGCTTTAGTTTCCACAGGTTTGCTTGCTTTCATTGCTGCTTGGAATGAGTTCATGTTTGCGTTAACTTTTGTGAACAGCAATGATTCACGTACTGTGCCTGTGGCGATCTCTTTATTGAGTGGTGCCAGCGAACATGAATTGCCTTGGGGCAAAATCATGGCGGCATCGGTCATTGTGACTTTGCCATTGATTGCCATGGTATTGGCATTCCAACGCAAGATTGTTTCTGGTTTGACGGCAGGTGCAGTTAAAGGTTAATTGGGAGTTCCATGTTTCTTTCGCTGCATTGAAAGGCATACATTAAGAGAAGAGGGTTTTAGGCATGACAACATTTTTGCAACATCCAGCCAATCAAAGTGATCCTGACTGGTGGCGTGGTGCGGTGATTTATCAGATTTATCCGCGCAGCTATCAGGACTCAAATGATGATGGCATTGGGGATTTGCAAGGCATTATTTCTCGTTTGCCGTACATTGCTGATTTGGGTGTGGATGCCATTTGGTTGTCACCTTTTTTCAAGTCGCCAATGAAAGATTTTGGCTACGATGTGTCGGATTATTGTGATGTTGATCCCATGTTTGGCACGTTGGATGATTTTAAAATGTTGCTTAAAAAGGCGCATGGCTTGGGCTTGCGTGTGGTGATTGATCAAGTGATGAGCCATACGGCCGATGTGCATCCGTGGTTTATTGAAAGCCGTGCGGATAAAGTCAATCCGAAAGCCGATTGGTATGTGTGGGCGGATGCCAAGGATGATGGCACACCGCCGACCAATTGGATGTCGATTTTTGGTGGGTCTGCGTGGCAATGGGATACACGGCGTGAGCAGTATTACATGCATAATTTTTTAACCAGCCAGCCTGATTTGAACTTTCACAATGAAGAGGTTCAATTGGCATTGCTGGAAGCCGCTCAGTTTTGGTTGGATTTGGGGGTGGATGGTTTCCGTTTGGATACGGCCAACTTTTATGTGCATGATCAATTGTTGCGCAATAACCCACCAAATGGCCGTCCGAAAGAGGCCGATGGCAGTGCGCCTTCATCCAATCCGTATGCATGGCAAAAGCATGTGTATGACAAATCTCAACCTGAGAACATTGTTTTTGTTCAACGTTTGCGCCAGTTTCTCAATCGCTATCCAGGCATCATGACGGTGGGTGAATTGGGTGATGATGACTCAATTGGCATCATGGTGGCTTACACTGAGGGCGGTGATAAGCTGAACATGACGTATACGTTCAAGTTGCTGGGGGAGATGCACAAAGGGGTTTGGGTTCGCAATGCAATTGAAGAGTATGAGTTGCGTGCGAAAGAAGGTTGTTGGCCATCGTGGCCCTTGTCGAATCATGATGTGATGCGTTTAGCAACACGTTGGGAGGCCGATGATGCGGCTTTGCGCACCTATGCCGCAATGCAGTTGTGTGTGCGTGGCAGCCCATGTGTGTATCAAGGCGATGAGCTGGGTTTGCCCGAAGCTGAATTGACTTTTGAACAATTACAAGATCCATATGGCATCACCATGTGGCCTGCATTTAAAGGGCGAGATGGCTGTCGCACCCCCATGCCGTGGGCTAAAAATGAGCTTAATGCGGGTTTTAGCCGTGCAGAAAAAACATGGTTGCCTGTGGCTGAAACGCATTTTGATTTGGCGGTTGACCAACAAAGCCATGCAAATAGCTTATTGAGTCACTATCAAAACTGTTTGCATCAACGCAAGCAATTGCCTGTTTTATTAAAAGGCACCATGCAGGTTTTACCTGCACAGGATGACATTTTTGCATTTGTACGGGCTTTTGAAGGCAAACGGTTGTTGTGTGTGTTTAATTTGGCGGCAACGCCAACGACGTATCGCTTACCAAACGATGCCGTCATTCAAGCATTCGCGGATTTTCCGCAAACAGAGTTGGCAGCGGGCATTGGACAAAAGGACTTGGTCTTGAGCGCGTGGCAAACCGTGGTGGCGTGGATTGAATAGAGGTGTTTTATTTAAACCAACGACAACATTTTTCAAAAAAAGGAAAATAAAAAATGGCTGAACTACTTTTTACAGGCGTACATAAACGCTACGGGGACAATCCTTATACCATTCGTGATGTGAATCTACACATCAAAGATGGAGAATTTTGTGTGTTCGTCGGTCCATCTGGTTGTGGTAAGTCAACCCTCTTGCGTATGGTTGCGGGCTTAGAGGACATCACCAGTGGTGAGCTTCAAATTGGCGGTAAACGCGTGAATGAAGCAGCACCCTCTGAACGCGGCGTGTCGATGGTGTTCCAGAGCTATGCTCTGTATCCACACATGACGGTGCGTGAAAACATGGGTTTTGGTTTGAAAGTGGCAAAAACGGAAGAAAGCACTGTTGATAAAAAAGTGAGCCATGCCGCTAAAATTTTACAGCTGGATCATTTGCTTGAGCGTTTGCCGAAAGAGTTGTCAGGTGGTCAGCGTCAACGTGTGGCGATTGGTCGTGCGATTGTTCGTGAGCCCGGCGTGTTTTTGTTTGACGAACCCTTGTCAAACTTGGATGCGGCATTGCGTGTGAAAACCCGCATTGAAATCGCCCGTTTGCACAAAGACATTGGTCACGCCAGCATGATTTATGTGACCCATGATCAAGTAGAAGCGATGACTTTGGCGGATAAAATTGTTTTGCTTAATGCGGGTGAACCTGTTCAACGCGATGGCTCAATTGCACAGTGTGGTGCACCACTTGAGTTGTATCACTTTCCCGTGAATAAATTTGTGGCGGGCTTTATTGGCTCACCTAAAATGAACTTTGTCGATGGTGTGCTTGAAAGTGCTGAACCTGATGGGGCCGTGGTTAAAATCGGTCACAAATTGATCAAAGCGCGCATCAATGCTGTGGGCATGCCTGCTGGCAGCAAATTAGAAATCGGCATTCGTCCAGAACACACGGCCATGGTGCAAGGTGATGGCGATAATGTGATTCAAGGGACTGTTGAGTTTATTGAAAAACTGGGTGAATCATCTTACTTGTATGTTCGCGTGCCCAATGCAGAAGAAACCATGACGGTTCGCCAATTGGGCGATACGGATCATGTGATTGGTGATCAAATTTCAGTATACCTCGCTCCAGACAGCTTGCATGCCTTTAAAGACGATGGCCGTGCATGTGCTCGCACCATTCGAGTGGATTCTGTGAAAGATGATTTGTTTGTTGCTGGCGTTGCTGGTAGTGTGTTGACCAGTCACATTAACCCATAATAAATCACATGTAAAATTTAATTATAAAGCTCTCTCCATATTGAATTTCCCACCGTAAGGTGGGATTTTTTTTGCCCGCAAGAGGCATGTTCAGGTTTCTCCGTGGGGCGACAATGCCAGTCAATTGGCATTCTTTGATCCATTTTATGCGTTGTTTAAGGTTGAATGCGCCCATTAAATATCAATTAATCTTTCACTTGTTGATTTCAATAAAATTTTATTGCGTTTAAATAAGTTTGAAATTGGTGTGTTTGATTTTTAATGTATTTTTTAACTATATCTAAATAATTATTTTGTTGCTTTTTTGCTTAAATCATTTACATTTTTTGGTTGGATATCAATTTAAATTTCTTTAAACCATTTTTTTTGTGTTAATTGGATTTATTTATAGATAAAATATCGTTTTTTTAGTTAAGTTTTTTAAATTAATTGAGTTTTTTATTTAAGTAGTTTAACTAAATAGTGGTGTTCAATTAAGTTTTAATCGCATAAAGGTCTGAATAATGAATAAAACATACAATCTTGTCTACAATGAAGAGTTGGGGACGTGGGTCGCTGTTTCTGAGATAACCAAGGCCAAAGGTAAGAAAAAAGCATCTGTAGCGATTGCGTTGTCCTTGTTCTCTCTTTTGAATGCGGCTCATGCACAGGTGATCATTGGAACCGTTAATTCGGCTGGTGTTTTATCGACGGGCACCGCCAGCGCCTTGATTGATTCGGCAACGCAAAATGGTGGGGTGGCGATTGGCGGGCATTCGACAGCATCAGCCATTCAAACGATTGCGATTGGTGGCGCCACTGCTTCAGCAAAATCAGCCATTGCAATTGGTTGGGCTTCAGTTGCGTCACAAGGACAAGGTGTTGTTTTGGGCGCGTACAGCACCGCAGGCAACCAAGGGATTGCGGTGGGTGCGAATGTGACCGCAACAGGTTATGGTGCTATTGGCATTGGTGGCGATGACATCAAACCCTTATGGGGCAGTAGCATTGGTGGGATTGCGACCGTTCCGAGTGTATACAGCAGTACTTTGGCCTCTGGTGATGCTTCTGTTGCAAATGGTACGGGCTCAATAGCTTCAACAGCGGGTGCTGTGGCCGTGGGTGCAATGGCAACAGCTTCAGGTGTCACGGGCACTGCTGTTGGTTTGTATGCGCAGGCCACAAACGACTACTCCGTTGCCTTGGGTGCAGGTTCAAGTGCTTTTGGTGTGGATTCAACTGCTGTGGGTGTGGGTTCAGGTGCGACAAGCCTTGGCGCAAGCGCGTTTGGTTTTGGTGCCAAAGCCATGGCCACCAAAACAGTTGCACTTGGGTATTTTTCATCGGCAACGGCTGTGGACAGCATTGCCATTGGTGATAGCACGACATCCAGCGGTGAAAACTCGATTGCGGTCGGTGTGAATGCTTCTGCAACAAATAACAATGCGATTGCGGTCGGTAATACGTCACATGCAACCAGTGACCGGACAATTGCGATGGGTCTTAGCGCAAGCGCAACAACATCGGATGCCATTGCGATCGGTTCAAGTGCAAAATCGCTTAATTCTTATGCGTTGGCTGTTGGTCAAAATGCATACGCAGGTAACTCAAATAGCATTGCAATTGGTGCGAATACGGTCTCATCCAATGCGGCCAATACGATTTCATTGGGTAGCTCTTCAACATCATTGGGTAATAATGCCATCAGCATCGGTAATTCCAACACGGTGGATGCCAATTCAGACAGCTCAATGGCCGTTGGTAACAACAATACAGTGACATTGGCAAAGAAAACTGTGGTTTTCGGTAACAGCATCAAAGCAATCTATGACAACAACGTCATTCTTGGCGACTCCTCAGCAGACAAACAAAAGCAGCAAGTGTCATCGGCGACAGTTGGTGGTGTCACGTATTCAGGTTTTGCTGGTACCGCTTCTGGGGTCGTTTCTGTAGGCAGTGCAGGTGCTGAACGTCAACTGGTTAATGTTGCCCCAGGTGAAATTACATCAACCAGTACCGATGCGATCAATGGCTCGCAATTGTATGCGGCAATGAGCGTGGCACAAAGTAGCATTGCTTCTTTGTCTTCAAGTGTTGGTGGAGGAAGTAGTTCGGGTAGCGCAGTGGCTTCATTGTCGACATTGACATCAACAGGTTTGAGTTCAGCCAATAGCGCAGTGGCTTCGTTGTCGACATCGACATCAACAGGCTTGAGTTCAACTAACAGCGCAGTGGCTTCATTGTCGACTTCAACCTCGACAGGCTTGAGCACCGTTGATTCAGCCGTGGCTTCTTTGTCAACGTCAACGTCGACAGGCTTGAGCACGGTGGATTCAGCTGTGGCTTCGTTATCAACGTCAACCTCAACAGGTTTGAGCACCGTTGATTCAGCAGTGGCTTCGTTGTCGACTTCAACCTCAACAGGTTTGAGCACCGTTGATTCAGCAGTGGCTTCGTTGTCAACATCGACTTCAACAGGCTTGAGCACAGTGGATTCAGCTGTGGCTTCGTTGTCGACTTCGACTTCAACAGGTTTGAGTACTGTGGATTCAGCAGTGGCTTCATTGTCGACTTCGACTTCAACAGGTTTGAGCACTGTGGATTCAGCAGTGGCTTCATTGTCGACTTCGACTTCAACAGGCTTGAGCACAGTGGATTCAGCTGTGGCTTCGTTGTCGACTTCGACTTCAACAGGTTTGAGTACTGTGGATTCAGCAGTGGCTTCATTGTCGACTTCGACTTCAACAGGTTTGAGCACTGTGGATTCAGCAGTGGCTTCATTGTCAACGTCAACGTCGACAGGTTTGAGCACTGTGGATTCAGCCGTGGCTTCATTGTCGACTTCAACCTCAACAGGTTTGAGCACCGTTGATTCAGCCGTGGCTTCATTGTCGACTTCAACCTCAACAGGTTTGAGTACCGTTGATTCAGCCGTGGCTTCATTGTCGACTTCAACTTCAACAGGTTTGAGCACTGTTGATTCAGCCGTGGCTTCATTGTCGACTTCAACTTCAACAGGTTTGAGTACCGTTGATTCAGCTGTGGCTTCGTTGTCGACTTCAACTTCGACAGGTTTGAGCACTGTGGATTCAGCCGTGGCTTCATTGTCAACTTCGACTTCAACAGGCTTGAGCACAGTGGATTCAGCTGTGGCTTCGTTGTCGACTTCGACTTCAACAGGTTTGAGTACTGTGGATTCAGCAGTGGCTTCATTGTCGACTTCGACTTCAACAGGTTTGAGCACTGTGGATTCAGCAGTGGCTTCATTGTCAACGTCAACGTCGACAGGTTTGAGCACTGTGGATTCAGCCGTGGCTTCATTGTCGACTTCAACCTCAACAGGTTTGAGCACCGTTGATTCAGCCGTGGCTTCATTGTCGACTTCAACCTCAACAGGTTTGAGTACCGTTGATTCAGCCGTGGCTTCATTGTCGACTTCAACTTCAACAGGTTTGAGCACTGTTGATTCAGCCGTGGCTTCATTGTCGACTTCAACTTCAACAGGTTTGAGTACCGTTGATTCAGCTGTGGCTTCGTTGTCGACTTCAACTTCGACAGGTTTGAGCACTGTGGATTCAGCCGTGGCTTCATTGTCAACTTCGACTTCAACAGGTTTGAGCACTGTGGATTCGGCTGTGGCTTCGTTGTCGACTTCAACTTCGACAGGCTTGAGCACAGTGGATTCAGCTGTGGCTTCGTTGTCGACTTCAACTTCGACAGGCTTGAGCACTGTGGATTCAGCCGTGGCTTCATTGTCGACTTCAACTTCGACAGGCTTGAGCACAGTGGATTCAGCTGTGGCTTCGTTGTCGACTTCAACTTCGACAGGCTTGAGCACAGTGGATTCAGCTGTGGCTTCGTTGTCGACTTCAACTTCGACAGGCTTGAGCACTGTGGATTCAGCCGTGGCTTCATTGTCGACTTCAACTTCGACAGGTTTGAGCACTGTGGATTCAGCCGTGGCTTCATTGTCGACTTCAACTTCGACAGGCTTGAGCACAGTGGATTCAGCTGTGGCTTCGTTGTCGACTTCAACTTCGACAGGTTTGAGTACCGTTGATTCAGCTGTGGCTTCGTTGTCGACTTCAACTTCGACAGGTTTGAGCACTGTGGATTCAGCCGTGGCTTCATTGTCAACTTCGACTTCAACAGGTTTGAGCACTGTGGATTCGGCTGTGGCTTCGTTGTCGACTTCAACTTCGACAGGCTTGAGCACAGTGGATTCAGCTGTGGCTTCGTTGTCGACTTCAACTTCGACAGGCTTGAGCACTGTGGATTCGGCTGTGGCTTCGTTGTCGACTTCAACTTCGACAGGCTTGAGCACAGTGGATTCAGCTGTGGCTTCGTTGTCGACTTCAACTTCGACAGGCTTGAGCACTGTGGATTCAGCCGTGGCTTCATTGTCGACTTCAACTTCGACAGGCTTGAGCACTGTGGATTCAGCTGTGGCTTCGTTGTCGACTTCAACTTCAACAGGTTTGAGTACCGTTGATTCAGCTGTGGCTTCGTTGTCGACTTCAACTTCGACAGGTTTGAGCACTGTGGATTCAGCCGTGGCTTCATTGTCAACTTCGACTTCAACAGGTTTGAGCACTGTGGATTCGGCTGTGGCTTCGTTGTCGACTTCAACCTCAACAGGTTTGAGCACTGTGGATTCAGCCGTGGCTTCGTTGTCGACTTCAACTTCGACAGGCTTGAGCACCGTTGATTCAGCTGTGGCTTCATTGTCGACTTCAACTTCGACAGGCTTGAGCACTGTGGATTCAGCCGTGGCTTCATTGTCGACTTCAACCTCAACAGGTTTGAGCACTGTGGATTCAGCCGTGGCTTCATTGTCAACTTCAACTTCGACAGGCTTGAGCACAGTGGATTCAGCTGTGGCTTCGTTGTCAACAGTGACAGGTAGTTCGATTGCTTCATTGTCGACTGCGGTGTCTACGATGGCTTCGACGACCTTGAGTGTGGCGAACAGTTCGATTGCTTCGTTGTCGACTTTGACTTCAACTGGTTTGAGCACGGTAGATTCAGCTGTGGCTTCATTGTCAACAGTGACAGGTAGTGCGGTTGCCTCATTGTCGACTGTGGTGTCTACGATGGCTTCGACGACCTTGAGTACGGCGAATAGCTCGATTGCTTCGTTGTCAACTTTGACTTCAACTGGTTTGAGCACCGTTGATTCAGCAGTGGCTTCATTGTCGACGTCAACATCGACAGGCTTCAGTACGGTGGATTCGACCGTGGCTTCGTTGTCAACTTCCACTTCGACAGGTTTGAGCACGGTAGATTCGACCGTAGCTTCATTGTCGACTTCAACGTCGACAGGTTTGAGCACCGTTGATTCAGCTGTGGCTTCATTGTCAACATCGACTTCGACAGGTTTGAGTACTGTGGATTCGGCAGTGGCTTCGTTGTCAACAGTGACGGGCAGTTCGATTGCTTCATTGTCGACTGTGGTGTCTACGATGGCTTCGACGACTTTGAGTACGGCGAACAGTTCGATTGCTTCGTTGTCCACGTTGACTTCAACTGGTTTCAGTACAGTGGATTCAACCGTGGCTTCATTGTCAACCTTAACCTCGACTGGATTTAGCACCGTTGACAGCTCAATTGCTTCGTTGTCGACTTTGACCTCAACGTCGTTTAATGTGGTGAATAGTGCGGTGGCTTCGTTGTCGACTTCGACTTCAACAGGTTTCAGTTCGACGAACAGTGCGGTGGCTTCGTTGTCAACTTCGACTTCGACAGGTTTGAGTTCGGTTAATTCTGCGGTGGCGTCATTGTCAACAACTGTCTCAACGATGGCTTCGACGACTTTGAGTACGGCGAACAGTACCATTGCTTCGTTGTCAACTGCGACTTCTGCTGGTTTCAGTACTGTGGACAGTTCAATTGCTTCGTTGTCGACGGCGACGGGCAGTTCGATCGCTTCGTTGTCGACAGTGACGGGTAGCTCGATCGCTTCGTTGTCAACAGTGACGGGTAGTTCAATTGCGTCGTTGTCGACGGTGGTGTCAACGATGGCTTCGACGACTTTGAGTACTTCGAACAGTTCGATTGCTTCGTTGTCGACGGTGACGGGCAGTGCGATTGCGTCGTTGTCAACTTTGACTTCGACTGGCTTGAGCTCAACCAACAGTGCGGTGGCTTCGTTGTCAACTTCGACTTCGACAGGTTTGAGTTCGGTTAATTCTGCGGTGGCGTCATTGTCAACAACTGTCTCAACGATGGCTTCGACGACTTTGAGTACGGCGAACAGTACCATTGCTTCGTTGTCAACTGCGACTTCTGCTGGTTTCAGTACTGTGGACAGTTCAATTGCTTCGTTGTCGACGGCGACGGGCAGTTCGATCGCTTCGTTGTCGACAGTGACGGGTAGCTCGATCGCTTCGTTGTCAACAGTGACGGGTAGTTCAATTGCGTCGTTGTCGACGGTGGTGTCAACGATGGCTTCGACGACTTTGAGTACTTCGAACAGTTCGATTGCTTCGTTGTCGACGGTGACGGGCAGTGCGATTGCGTCGTTGTCAACTTTGACTTCGACTGGCTTGAGCTCAACCAACAGTGCGGTGGCTTCGTTGTCTACTTCGGTGTCTTCTTTGTCAACGACGGTGAATGTCATTAACAATGCAGGTACGAAGTATTTCCAAGCCAATTCAACGGAGGCGGGCGCGCAGGCTGTGGGCAATAACTCGGTGGCGATTGGTCCTAATTCGGTGGCGAATGGTGACAGTTCAGTGGCTATGGGCAATGGGGCTGTGACCACGACCAGTGCGACCAATTCGTTGGCGATGGGTACGAGCGCGACGGCTTCGGCGGCTAATTCTGTGGCTTTGGGTTCGAACTCGGTGGCCAATGAGGCCAATACGGTATCGGTCGGTTCTGCGGGCAGTGAACGTCGGATCACCAATGTGGCTGAAGGCGTAAACGGCACGGATGCGGTGAATGTGAATCAGTTGAAAGACTTGAAAGGCAGTTTGACCAATTCGATCAATAAATCGAGTAATCTTGCTTCCGCTGGTACTGCGGCTGCGATGGCGGCAGCAACCATTCCTCAGTCGATTTTCCCTGGTAAAGGCATGGTTGGTGCGTCTGTGGGCACTTACAACGGTCAGACGGCTATGGCTGTTGGCTTGTCGAAGGTGACTGACAATGGCAAGTGGGTTGTCCGCGCAACGGTGACGGGGGATACACAAAAGCAATTTGGCGCCGCTGTGGGTGCAGGTTTCCATTGGTGATCGGTTTTAAATAAGTCCATGGTGAGGGCCTTACTTTTGTCAGGTCCTCATCTGTAAAATTAGACAGTCAAGTATTTAAATAAAGGAAATGCCGTGAATAGGTATACGAAAAAAACAGTGGTGGCTTTGGGGTTGATTTTTGGCTTGGGGTTGTCGATGGTTGCTCGGGCGGGTTTGTCTGAAGTCACAGATCAAGGTACGACAGATAAGCCTGTTTTTCCTGAAGTTAAAGCCGCATGGATTCAGGATGGACGATATCCAAATTTGGATAATTTATCTAAAATTCATTCAGGCATGACGCGCGATCAAATCATGGCGTTAATTGAGTATCCGATTTTCTCTGAGGGTTTTAGGGTGCGTGAGTGGGATTACTTGTTTCATTTCCAAGTTGCTGACGGACAAGGTGGTACGCGTGTGGACAGTTGTTTGTACAAAGTGCTGTTTGATAAGAACAAACTGGCTCAAAGTTTTTATTGGAAACCGGTATCTGAACATGCTGTGTGTCCAGCACAAGCTGCAAGTGTTGCAACAGCTGTTGCAGCTGCGGCAGCAGAACCAATGAATTTAACCCTGTCCGCAGATGCTTTGTTTCCTTTCAATAAATTCTCTGCAGCGGATTTGAATGACTCAGGTCGTCAACAACTTAATCGTTTTGCGCAGATGGTTCGTGACAGCAAGCGCGATTACGTGCTTCAAGTGACGGCCTATACGGATCGAATTGGTTCGGATGCCGCCAATTTCCGTTTGTCACAGCGACGTGCCAGTACGATTAAAGCCCATTTGGTTGGTCAAGGTGTGAAAGCCGCTGCCATCCAAGCTGTGGGCGCGGGTGAGTCGAATCCTGTGGTGTCTTGCTCATCGTCTTTGGCTCGAGCAGCTTTGATTACGTGCCTGCAACCCAATCGCCGAGTGACGATTGAGGCAAAGTAAATTAACATGTGCACATCAGGTTTGTGTTCAAATAAAAACCCCGCTGTTTAATTGCAGCGGGGTTTTTTATTGGAAATTCAGCTTGTTTTGTGGTGTTTAGCCCAAAGCTTTACCGATGATTTCACGCACATCTTGAGACAAGGTTTGATTTTCTGCGACTTTTTTCAATGCCGCTTGCATCAAGCTGCGATGGGGTTCAGCGTAATCGCGCCAATGCTCCATGCTGCGTGCCAAACGTGAGCTGACTTGAGGATTTTTTTGATCAATGTCGAGCACGTGTTTCGCCCAAAAATCGTAACCCGCACCATTGGTTTGGTGAAAGTGGTGTGGGTTGGCGTTGCAGAAGGTGAAAATCAAAGCGCGCAAGCGGTTTGGGTTGGGTTTGATGAAGGCTGGATGCTTGAGTAAATCATTCAAGGTTTGCGCTATTGCATTGTGCGAGACATGGCTGTTGGCCGCTTGAACCGCAAACCATTTGTCAATCACCAAAGCTTCGTTGGCATAACGTTGGTAAAAATCAGCGAGCATGGTTGTGGCGGCGGCAGGGAAATGATTGACCGCGATGCTGAGTGCCGCGATGCGATCGGTCATGTTGTCGGTGGTGTTGTATTGATTTTGAACCAACACAGCCGTGTCATCATTTGCCGTGGCCAATTGGTGCAGTGCGAGATTTTTCAGTGCGCGTTGACCCGCCGCTGCACCCGTGTAAACATAGGCTTGGTTGTTGTTGAGCTGACTGTACAACAGTTGCCATGCGCTTTCAAAATGAGTGGCTAATGCGTCGTTTGCACGTTGACGAGCAGCATGTAGGGCTTGTGGGTCAAGCGCCTGCACGCGGCTGATCAATTGAGCGAGGAATGCGTGGCTGGGTAGCGTGAACAGTTGTGCGCGATAGGCGGGACTGAGGTCGTCGTTATGTAACAGCTCGCCCAACGTGTTGAGTTGAGTAGGGCTGAATACGGCGGCATCTGGGTTGCGCATGTTGTTTAAAATGCAGCGTGTGTATACCTGTTGCGCGGCATCCCAACGGTTGAAAGCATCGTTGTCGTGTTGCAATAAAAAATTCAAATCGTCGTCGCTGTAGTTGAAATGAATCAACACAGGCGCGCTGAACTGGCGATTTAACGATGGCACGGGCGCACATGGGATGTCGGTCAGCACAAACGTTTGAGAGGCCTCTGTGAAAGAGAGGGGCAGTGTGCCTGTTGCCGCATCGGTTTGACCTGCAAGGTACAGGGGTAAATCATCGCCCACTTGTATTGAACCGCAGTTGCTTGATGCGAGCAAACCGATGTTGAGCGGAATGTGCAAAGGCAGTTTGAGCAAGCTGGCTTGTTGCAGCTCAATGCCAACCGCAGGGTTGTTTTGCGTGAGGCTCAGGGTGTAGGTGCGCGCAGCGGCGTCGTATGTGCCGTTGACGCTCACAGTTGGCGTGCCCGCTTGCTCATACCAGCGGCCAAATTGAGTCAAATCCACCGCATTGGCATCGGCCATTGCGGCACGAAAATCATCACACGTGACCGCTGTGCCATCGTGACGTTCAAAATACAAATCCATGCCTTTGCGGAAACCATCCCGCCCCAACAACGTTTCGTACATGCGCACCACCTCTGCACCTTTTTCGTACACGGTCATGGTATAAAAGTTATTGATTTCTTCATAAGCCACAGGGCGAATGGGGTGCGCCATTGGGCCCGCATCCTCGGCGAATTGAGCCGTGCGTAAATTACTCACATCGTCGATGCGCTTGACGGCGCGCGCGCTGGCGGCTGCCTTTTCTGACAGGCCTTCGGCCAGTTGGTCACTGGAAAACTCCTGATCGCGGTAAACGGTTAAACCTTCTTTTAAGCTGAGTTGAAACCAATCGCGGCAGGTCACGCGGTTGCCCGTCCAGTTGTGAAAATACTCATGCCCGACCACGGCTTCGACATTTTCAAAATCCACATCGGTGGCGGTGTCAGGGTGTGCGAGCACAAATTTGGTGTTGAAAATATTCAATCCCTTGTTTTCCATTGCACCCATGTTGAAATCAGAGGTGGCGACGATCATGAAGCGTTCCAAATCCAATGGCAAGTTGTAACGTTTTTTGTCCCAATGAATCGAAGCTTTCAAGCTGTCCATCGCAAATTGAGCCTTGGGCACATCATGCGCCTCCACATACACTTGTAGTAATTTTGATTGCCCGTCGTGTTCGATGGTCTCTTCCAAGGACGCCAGTTGACCTGCAACCAGTGCGAACAGGTAGGATGGTTTTGGGAAGGGGTCATTCCAGATTGTCATGTGACCGCCATTGTCGACCTCCCGCGCTTCAACTAAATTGCCATTTGACAACAAAACAGGAAATTGCGCTTTATCGGCCAACAATGTCACAGTGTATGTTGACAACACATCGGGGCGATCAGGGAAATAGGTCATGCGGCGAAAACCTTCGGCCTCGCATTGGGTCATCAAGTGCGCACCCGTTGTGAATAAACCCGACAAGCTGGTGTTGGTTGACGGTGTGCAGGCCGTGATGATCGACAAGACACCGCTTTCAGGTAGGGTATGGAGTGTCAATTGCGTGGCGTTGACGGTGTAGTCGACATCGGCAATCAAAGCCACTTCATCTAAAGAAACCGCAATCAATTCAATGTGTTCACCATCCAATACCATCGCTTGCGCACCTGTTTTGCGTTCAAAGTCCAGCCACGATGTGACCGTGGTTCGTTCAGGAGACAGGTCAAACACCAATTCCGTGGTGTGGATGTGAAAAGGATAAGGGGTGTAATCCGATAAAAGATGGTTTGTGCTCACAAAGTGCCTCTCAATAAGTCGTTCGACGGTTGTGAAAAAGCCCGTGATTGCTTTTTCGTATGGACTCAATTGTAAACGATAGGTGCGCATTCTGTCGCGAAAGCAAGTCAAAGCGAGCCGCAACACTTGGTAAACTGGGCGGCACTTGGTACAATACGTCATTCTTTCAATGACGGCTCAACGCAAGCACCGATTGAGCCACTAAAACATACCGACGATGACCTCAGAAACCACTCCCGCAAAAGCACCGCAATACCCAATCACCGAAGCCGTGCAGCATGCCCTCGCCGCCACCAAACGTGGTTGCGATGAATTATTGGTCGAAGCCGACTGGGTGCAAAAGCTGGCCAAAAGTGCTGCAACGGGCGTGCCTTTGCGCATTAAATTGGGTTTAGACCCGACTGCACCAGACATTCACCTCGGACACACGGTTGTATTGAACAAACTGCGCCAGTTGCAAGACCTCGGACACACCGTGATTTTTCTCATCGGTGACTTCACCTCCATGATTGGTGACCCATCAGGCCGCAACGCGACGCGCCCGCCATTGACGCCCGAACAAATCAAAGTCAATGCAGAAACGTATTACAAACAAGCGGCATTGATCCTCGATCCAGCGAAAACCGAAATCCGCTACAACAGCGAATGGTGCGATCCCTTGGGCGCGCGAGGCATGATTCAGCTCGCCTCGCGTTATACCGTGGCGCAGATGCTGGAGCGCGATGATTTCACCAAGCGTTATAACGGCGGTGTGCCGATTTCGGTGCATGAGTTTCTGTACCCGTTGATGCAAGGTTATGATTCCGTTGCGTTGCAATCTGACCTTGAACTGGGTGGCACGGATCAAAAGTTCAACCTGCTGGTTGGTCGTGCCTTACAGAAAGAATATGGCCAAGAACCGCAATGTATTTTGACCATGCCATTGTTGGTGGGTTTGGACGGCGTTGAAAAAATGTCCAAATCGAAAAACAACTACATTGGCATCACCGAAGCACCCAACGACATGTTTGGCAAAGTCATGAGCATTTCGGATGACATGATGTGGACGTGGTACGAGCTGCTGTCATTTGTACCTTTGGCACACATTGCAACGTACAAGCAAGAAGTTGCGGAAGGCCGTAATCCACGTGACATCAAGGTGCTGCTTGCACAAGAAATCGTTGCCCGTTTCCACAGCCCAGTTGCCGCTGAAGAGGCATTGGCTGCGTTTAATCACCGTGCCAAAGGTGGCATTCCTGATGACATTCCAACGCTCACATTGACCGTTCCAGCCGATGGCATGGTGTTGGCCAATGTGTTCAAAGCTGCTGACATGGTCGCTTCTGTTTCAGAGGGCAATCGTGCGATTGATCAAGGCGGTGCACGGGTTGATGGTGACGTGGTTAAAGACCGTGCCCACAAACTGCTGGCGGGTGAATATGTTTTGCAAGTGGGCAAGCGTCGCTTTGCAAAAGCCACATTGGTGGTCGGTTGAGATGATTGCTTTGTTGCAACGGGTTAAAAAAGCCCAAGTCGAAGTCGATGGCTGTGTGACCGGTCAAATTGACCAAGGGCTGCTGGTTTTTCTCTGTGCTGAAAAAAATGACACCATCGCAACTGGCGATAAATTGCTCAATAAAGTCTTGAACTACCGTGTGTTCGGCGATGAGCAGGGCAAGATGAACCGCAACGTGCAAAACGTTGATGGGCAAGGCAAGCACGGTGGGTTGTTGGTGGTGTCTCAATTCACCCTTGCCGCTGACACCAACAGCGGCACGCGTGCCAGCTTCACGCCCGCTGCTGCACCTGACTTGGCGCGTGATTTGTACAATGAATGGGTGATCAAAGCTAAAGCGCAACATCAAATTGTGCAAACAGGCGTTTTTGCCGCAGACATGCAGGTGTCTTTGGTCAATGATGGCCCCGTCACTTTTTGGCTCAAAACCACGGCATGACCACATCATGGTGGTCAAAACTGCACTTTTTTGGACATGCGTGTGTCATTGATTCGCCGTATAATGTGTATATCTCGGTATGGTGTATGGTGATGTCTGCGTTTGTTTATTGTGGCGCAACCATTCTTCATGCCTCCTTCAAACCATGAAAGGATAATGCCATGAAGCTGCACAGCGATAGTTTTCCAAACAAAGGGGTCATTCCATCGGAATTTGCCTTTGCTCAAATGGATGAGAAAACACGTGTTAAATTGTCATCCAATAAAAACCCGCACTTTTCATGGACAGATGCACCTGAAGACACCCAATCCTTTGTCATGTTGTGTGTGGATGCCACCGCGCCGAGCGACCCCAAAGATGTGAATCAAACCGACCGCGAAGTGCCTGCTGAGTTGCCCCGTGCTGATTTCAGCCATTGGGTGTTGATCAACATCCCCGCTGAAACCCGAGAGTTTCAAGTGGGTCAGTTTTCTCGTGAAGTCACGCCAAAAGGCAAAGCGGGGCCTTTGGTGGCTGGTTTAAAAGAGTCGCCAATGCGTCAAGGCATCAACGACTACACGCACTGGTTTGCCGGTGATCATGACATGGAAGGCGACTACTATGGTTATGATGGCCCATGCCCCCCATGGAATGATTCGTTGGTTCACAGCTACACTTTTACCTTGTATGCTTTGGATGTGGCGGAGCTGACCTTGCCCGCAGATGGTAAGTTGAATTTGGCCAGTGTAACGCGGCGGATGCAGGAGCATGTTTTGGCCAGCGCCAGTTGGAGTGGCGTGTACACATTAACACCGCGCTTGGCTGTGGCATTGGCGATTTGATTTGTCATTAAAATGATTTGGCATGTTTTTATTGTTCATGAATTTTGTTCATGTTTTTGATAAAAAATATCATCCATGTTGAGGCTGGACGTGGGCTTCAAAATTTGACAAAATGGCTTAAAACCCGTACAGTGGCGCATCCGCTGGGAGAGCGCGAAAGCCCTTAGCATGCTTCGCCGCCGAAGGTGATTCCCAAAAACTCTCAGGCAAAAGAACCAGCGCGATGCACACACATCTGGAGAGCGATCACATGTGATCCACCGAAGGGGCGCGAACTCATGTTTGCATAATCTCTCAGGTATCAAGGACAGACGGGGATGATGAACGTTGGAAATCGCCACTGAAAATCTTGGTCATACGTAGCCCCACTATTTTCACACAATGCGGTCAACGCATTGTGTTTTTTGATTTTTAGCGTTTGATTTGTATGATGCGCACTTTTTTAATGAGGATATTTCCATGTTTGATCGAGTAAAAAACAGCTTAGCCAACACCGACCCAGAATTGTTGGCGGTCATCAATCTTGAAAATCAACGCCAACAAGATCATATCGAACTGATTGCTTCAGAAAACTACACCAGCCCAGCGGTCATGGAAGCCCAAGGTTCACAGTTGACTAACAAATACGCCGAAGGCTACCCAGGCAAACGCTACTACGGCGGTTGTGAGTATGTGGATGTGGTTGAACAATTGGCGATTGACCGTGTCAAAGAACTCTTTGGTGCAGAAGCGGCCAACGTTCAACCGAACTCAGGCTCACAAGCCAACCAAGGCGTGTTTTTCGCCGTATTGAAACCAGGCGACACCATCATGGGCATGAGCTTGGCCGAAGGCGGTCACTTGACGCATGGCATGAAATTGAACCAAAGTGGTAAATGGTTTAACGTTGTGTCGTATGGTTTAAATGCCGATGAAGACATCGATTATGATGCCATGGAAGCTTTGGCACGTGAAGCCAAACCAAAACTCATCATCGCTGGTGCGTCTGCGTTTGCTTTGAAAATTGATTTTGAGCGCTTCTCAAAAATTGCCAAAGAAGTTGGTGCGTATTTCATGGTCGATATGGCGCATTACGCGGGCTTGATTGCTGCGGGTGTGTACCCCAATCCTGTGCCGTTTGCAGACTTCGTGACCACCACCACACATAAATCATTGCGTGGTCCACGTGGTGGTGTGATTTTGATGAAGGCTGAGCACGAAAAAGCCATCAATTCATCGATTTTCCCTGGTATTCAAGGCGGCCCGTTGATGCACGTGATTGCAGGTAAAGCGGTGGCATTCAAAGAAGCGTTGAGCCCAGAGTTTAAAGAATACCAAACACAGGTTGTCAAAAATGCCAAAGTATTGGCAGAAACCTTGATTGCACGTGGTTTGCGCATCGTATCAGGTCGCACGGAATCGCACGTCATGCTGGTGGATTTGCAACCCAAGGGTTTGACGGGTAAAGAAGCTGAGCGTGTTTTGGGCTTGGCACACATGACTTGCAACAAAAACGCCATTCCAAATGACCCACAAACGCCGTTTGTTACCAGTGGTATTCGTGTCGGTACGCCTGCATTGACCACGCGTGGTTTCAAAGAAGCAGAAACTGAAAAGATCGCCAATTTGATCGCTGATGTGCTCGACAATCCGACGGATGAAGCGGTGTTGGCGCGCGTGCGTGATGATGTTAAAGCGTTGACCGATGCTTATCCAGTGTACAAGTGAGATTGAAGCGCGTTAACCGCATGGTGTGACGCGATGTTCAAAAAAAGACGGGCTTGCCCGTCTTTTTTTATGCGTCTACTTTTTTTCAATCATTTTTTGGTTGATGATGGGGCATGAAACTTTTATATTTAAAACAATTGCTGCTTGCCGTGACTTGTTTCGCCGTGGTTGCGATGGTCTTTGTTGCGCCAATCCCTCAGGATTCCGCTTATCATCACTTTACGGATCAGCGTCAAATGGCGTTTCTGCCTAATTTTTGGAACGTGGTGTCTAATTTAGGTTTTTTATACGTGGGCGTGTTGGGCTTGTATCGCTTGTACATTGCTCGACGGCTGGTGATTGTCGCGCCTGCTCGTCTGTTATATGGTGTGTTCTTCTTGGGGGTGACGTTGGTGGCGTTTGGTTCGGGTTTCTATCATTTGCATCCTGATAACAACAGCTTGATTTGGGATCGTTTGCCGATGACCATGGCATTTATGGCGTTGACATCCATTGTGTTGGTGGAGTTCTTGTCTCTCAATTGGGGGCGGCGTGCTTTTTGGCCGCTGTTGTGTGTGGGCATGGGGTCGGCTTTGTACTGGTATTGGGGTGAGTCTCATGGACAAGGGGATTTGCGGGCGTATGTGTTGGTGCAATTTTTACCCGTACTGCTGATGCTGTTGTTGCTCATGCTGGGGCGTAATGTGTTCAGTACATCTTCTGGGTATGGGGTCGTGCTGATTGCTTATGTGTTGGCCAAAATGATGGAGCATTTTGATGCGCAGGTCTATGAATGGACGCATCAAATCATTGCGGGGCATGCGTTAAAACATGTTTTGGCAGCATTTGGGTTGTATGGTTTGTTGCGCAGTTTTCAATCGCGCGTGATGCGTTATCATGTGAACAGATAAGATCAAGTGGGATGTTAAAAAAGGAAGGCTGGATGATGAATATCAATGTGTTGGATTTGAAATGGCTTGAATTGGCTTTGAGTCAGGCGCAATCCGCGGTTGGATTGTCTTCACCTAATCCGCGTGTCGGTTGTGTGATTGTTAACGACAATGTCGTCATCGGGCAGGGGCACACACAAGCGGTTGGACAGGCGCATGCGGAGGTCATGGCGATTCGAGATGCACAGTCTAAAGGTAAAGGCTTAGACTTGGAAGGTTGTACGGTGTATGTGACGCTGGAGCCGTGCAGCCATTTTGGGCGAACACCCCCATGTGTGGATGCGCTTAAGGCGATTTCGCCCGCACGAGTCGTGGTGGCGTTGTTGGATGCGAATCCTCAAGTGGCGGGTGCGGGCGTGACCGCATTGCGCGAAGCAGGGGTGATTGTGGATGTGTTGCCTGTAGAGCATGCGTTGGCGCGAGCGGCTTATGATTTGAATGTGGGTTTCATGGCGAGGATGCGTTTCAGTCGAGTGTACACTCGGTTGAAGTGGGCGGCGAGTGCGGATGGCAAAACGGCTTTACCCGATGGTCGAAGTCAATGGATCACAGGTGCTGAGGCACGGGAGGACGGTCATCGCTTTCGTGCTCGTGCGGATGTGATTGTGTCTGGAATTGGCACGGTACTGGGCGATGACCCTCAACTCAATGTGCGTGGAGTGGTCGTTGAGCGGCCTCCCATTAAATGCATTGTCGATGCGTATGCGCGAACGCCATTGAATGCACGCGTGTTTGATGATGGTGCACCCGTTTGGTTGGCGTGCGTTGAGTTGAATGGCGATGATGGCGAATATGAGCGACAGGCCGAACGTTTGCATGTATTGCGCACAGCTCACCCTCAGCTGTTGGTACTGGCTTTTTCTGAAGAGGAAAAAGGGCGGCTTGATTTAAATGAGTTGTGGGCGTATTTCTATTCACGGCAGATCAATGAAGTGCATGTTGAGGCGGGTGCCATTCTGAATGCGGCCTTATTTGAAGCGGGTTTGGTCGACGAGGTGTTGATGTATGTTGCGCCCCGTGTTGTGGGGGCGGGTAAGCTGGTGGCCGCTTTTGATGAGGGTGTCAATTTAGATGCACTTGTTGAAGAGGGGCATTGGCATTGGTCAGCGCCTGCATTGTTGGGCGGTGATTTGAGGTTGATTTTAAAGTTAAATTGAGTTTTTAGATGGGTTTTCTCCTTTGAAATCAGGGCGGTTGATTTAAAAGATTCGCTGTGATTTGGGCTCTTTTTTTAATATTGTCTTGGGTGTGAAATGTATTTAATTTAATAAATTATTAAAAAATCCAAGTAAAAACCACACTAAAGGGCTGGGTTTTAAGTGCAAAAACGGTTACAATATGGAGGTTAATGGCTTTAACCGTTGTGCGGTTAGGGTCAAGTCAAATTTGTTATTTTTTAAACTGGAGCATGGTATGTCAGCACAAGCCACAACCTATAACTACCGAGTGGTGCGCATGTTCGCCATTATGTCGGTTGTGTGGGGAATCGTCGGGATGTTGGTGGGGGTTTTTATTGCCTCGCAATTGGCGTTTCCTGAGTTAAACTTTGGAGTGCCTTGGTTGTCCTTTGGACGCTTACGCCCTTTGCACACCAATGCTGTGATTTTTGCATTCGGTGGTTGTGCTTTGATGGCAACATCATTTCACGTTGTGCAACGAACGAGCAATGTTCGTTTGTTTGGTGGTCGTTTGGCTGATTTTGTCTTTTGGGGTTACCAGCTGGTTATCGTGTTGGCGGCCATTACCTTGCCCATGGGCTTCACCCAAGGCAAAGAGTACGCTGAATTGGAGTGGCCGATTGACTTATTGTTAACGGTCGTTTGGGTGGCTTACGCTGTGGTGTTTTTTGGCACGCTGGCGATTCGCAAAGTGTCTCACATTTATGTGGCGAACTGGTTCTTCGGTGGCTTCATTTTGACTGTGGCGTTGTTGCATTTGGTCAACAGCGCTGCAATTCCTGCGGGCATGTGGAAATCATACTCTGCTTACGCAGGCGCAGCTGATGCGATGGTTCAATGGTGGTATGGTCATAATGCGGTGGGCTTCTTTTTGACGGCAGGTTTCTTGGGCATGATGTACTACTATGTGCCTAAACAAGCAGGCCGCCCCGTTTATTCATATCGCTTGTCAGTGGTTCACTTCTGGGCTTTGATTTTCACTTACATGTGGGCAGGTCCGCATCACTTGCATTACACGGCGTTGCCTGATTGGACGCAATCGTTGGGTATGGTGTTTTCTCTGATTCTCTTGGCGCCAAGCTGGGGTGGGATGATCAACGGCATGATGACCTTGTCAGGCGCTTGGGATAAGCTCCGCGACGACCCAATCTTGAAATTCCTTGTTGTGTCATTGTCATTTTACGGTATGTCGACTTTTGAAGGCCCGATGATGGCCATCAAAACAGTCAATGCGTTGTCTCACTATACCGACTGGACTGTTGGTCACGTTCACAGTGGTGCTTTGGGTTGGGTGGGTTTCATATCGATTGGTTCTTTGTATTACCTCATTCCCCGTACATTCAATCGTGAAACCATGTACAGCACACGTTTAATTAATTTACATTTTTGGATTGCAACCATCGGTGTGGTGTTGTACATCACGTCAATGTGGATCTCTGGTGTGATGCAAGGCATGATGTGGCGCGCGATTAATCCTGACGGCACTTTGGTTTACACCCATATTCAAAGCATTGCAGCTTCTAAGCCGCTCTATATTATTCGTGTGTTGGGTGGTGTGATGTACCTCGGCGGTATGATCATCATGGCCTACAACGTCGTTCGTACGATCATGGCTGGTAAAGCCGTTGATGCGCCAATTCCTGAACTGAGCTACGACGCACACCACTAATTAGACATTGTTTGGAGAAATGCACCATGAGTTTTTTATCACAAGATAAGGTTGAGCGTAAAGTCGGTTGGTTGATTGCTTTGACTTTGCTGACTGTTTCATTTGGCGGGTTGGCTGAAATCGTTCCCCTGTTTTTTTCACATTCAACAACTGAACCCATTGAAGGTGTCAAGCCTTATAACGCCTTGCGTTTGGCTGGACGTGATGTGTTCATTCGTGAGGGTTGCTACAACTGCCACTCACAAATGATTCGCCCTTTCCGCGCTGAAACATTGCGTTATGGTCATTATTCTGTTGCAGGTGAGTCTGTGTATGACCACCCGTTTCAATGGGGTTCTAAACGAACTGGGCCTGATTTGGCTCGTGTTGGCGGTCGTTATTCAGATGAATGGCACCGAGTCCATTTGAATGATCCACGCGCTGTTGTGCCTCAATCCAATATGCCATCTTATCCATGGCTGTCAAGTGGAAAGGTTGATGGGGAAACCATTCAAACCCATATGCGTGCATTGACTAAAGTGGGTGTTCCTTACACAGAACAAGAGATTGCAGATGCGCCTAAGTTGGTCGAAAACAAAACCGAACAAGATGCATTGATTGCATATTTGCAAGGTCTTGGTTTGGCACTAAAAGATAAGTAAAGCCATGGACAGCTTAACGATCATCCGCATCATTGTGACTGTGGTCAGTTTTTTGTGCTTTTTGGCTTGGATTGCTTGGTTTCTTAATAAAGACAACAAATCCAAATACGATCAATATGCAAAAGACTTGATTGATGACAATGACACCACGCCGAATCCAAGTGATGCGGTTGTAAAATAATGATTAGTGTTGTGGCTTGGTTTGAGTGCAACCATAAATGATTGAACCACAGTTGAATTGAAGGAAATAAAATGAGTGATTTTACCAGCCCATTCTGGTCTTATTGGATTACTGCGATTGCAGTGGGTGGCGTGATTTTTTGTATCGCCATTCTCGTTTCTCAAATGAGAGCAAAAACCAATAAACCTGGTGAAGAGCACCTTCAACCCCATGTTTGGGATGACACTCTGCAAGAGTACAACAACCCAATGCCGCGCTGGTGGTTGTTCATGTTCGTGGGTGCCATTATATTTGGCATTGGTTATTTTGTGGCTTACCCTGGTTTGGGTAACTACAAAGGCTCTTTTGGCTGGACTCAGCAAGGCGAATACGAACAAGAAACGGCTAAATTAGAAGCTCAAGTGGCCCCGAAATACAATCAGTTCATGAGCACGCCGATTGAGCAGTTGGCGGACAATAAAGAAGCAATGGAATTGGGTCAGCGTTTGTTTTTGAACAATTGTGCACAATGTCATGGTGCCGATGCAGGTGGCTCAAAAGGCTTTCCAAACTTGACTGACAGCGATTGGTTGTATGGTGGTTGGCCAACTGCCATTGAACATTCAATTTTGAGTGGTCGTAACGGCGTGATGCCCTCTCAGGCTGATGCTTTAAAATCACCTGTGGCCATCAATGATGTGGCAAACTATGTGATGTCTTTATCAAACAGCCCACATGATGTAGTGGCCGCAGCACGCGGTAAAGAGAAGTTTACATTGTGTGCCAGTTGCCACATGGTCGATGCTAAAGGTGCGATTTCTGATCCAACTGGTGCTCAGCGTGGTGTGGGTGCCCCTAATTTGACAGACAAAACCTGGTTGTACGGTGGTGACATCAAGACCATTACTGAAACAGTGACCAAAGGTCGTAATAACGTCATGCCATCATGGGACTGTTTCCTTGGTGAGTCTCGCATCCATGTTTTGGCCGCTTATATTTGGCAGCTGAATCGTGATGAAAATGGCACAGTGTTGAATCCAGTCAAAGCGCCTGACTCATTGGCAAAAGGCATCGCAGAAGACCAAGTGGCTTGGGACAAAACAGTCGCCGATGCAAAAGCTCAAGGAAAGCCAGTCTGTTCTGCCATTTCCATTCATGTGCAGAACGCAGCGAAAGCTGCTGCTGATGCACAGAAAGCCAAGGAAGCGGCGGCTGCTGCACCCGCCGCTGGGGCTGCTGGTGCGGTACCCGATGTAAAAAAATAACATTAAAAAGCGTTCAATTTGATTGAGCGCTTTTTTTTAACTTAAGTCAAAAAAGGTGTTGTTTTGCAGACATACTTTTTTTATTTTACAATTTGACTGGGGTTGGATTGATTTTTGCACTGTAGTGGTTTATGATTATTTAATCATTTCAGTAATTTCTGAAATATAAAAATTTAACGGCTGATGTGTTTCAGCTATTTATTATATTAAGTAAAAAAAGAGAGAGCACCATGCGTCAAATCTTTTACGCAAAAGTTGAAGAGGCTGCTGCAGCATCCAGCAGTGTGGATAAAGATCGTCGAGAAAAGAAAGATAAACAGCCACAAGGCTTGTTCGCCGCCAGAAAAAAATTGTATGTTCGTGATGTTAAAGGTTTTTTTGATAATTGGCGTTGGATTTTTGTGTGGTTGACTCAAATTGTGTTTTACGGTTTGCCTTGGTTGCAGTGGAATGGGCGACAAGCACTTTTGTTTGACTTAAATGAGCACAAATTTTATATTTTTGGTTTGATTTTTTGGCCATCCGATGTGGTTTATATGACCATATTGTTGATCATCTGTGCTGTAGCCTTGTTTCTATTTACAGCAGTGGCGGGTCGCTTGTGGTGCGGTTATGCTTGTCCGCAGACCGTTTACACCGAGATTTTCATGTGGGTGGAAAGCAAAATAGAAGGCAATCGTGTCGCTCGCATGCGTTTGGATAAAGCACCGTTGTCAGCGAATAAAATAATGCGCAAAGGATTCAAGCATTTTATTTGGGCGGTTATTAGCTTGTGGTCTGGTTATACTTTGGTGGCGTATTTCACCCCGATGCGTGAGCTTTTTCTTGAGACGGTTAATTTCACACTGTCTGTTTCTGAAGTGTTTTGGATCTTTTTTTATGGTTTCATGATGTATTTGTTTGCGGGTTGGATGCGCGAACAGGTGTGCAAGTACATGTGTCCATACGCCCGTTTTCAAAGTGTCATGTTTGACGCAGACACTTTGATTGTGACGTACGATGTGAAGCGTGGTGAGTCACGGGGTCCGCGTAAAAAAGGGGTCGATCCGCGTGAACAAGGTAAAGGTGATTGCATTGACTGCGGTGTGTGCGTTGATGTGTGTCCAACGGGCATTGACATTCGCGATGGCTTACAATATGAGTGCATTGGTTGTGGTGCATGTGCGGATGGTTGCGACGACATCATGGTGAAAATGGGTTATCCCAAAGGTTTGATTCGCTATGATACGGAAAATGGTGTGCAGCAGAATTCAAGTAAAATGGACATCATGCGTCGAATTTTACGAGGTCGAGTTTTGCTTTATACGGTGGTTTTGCTGGCTCTCGTGATTGGTTTGGCTTACAGTTTGGGGCAGCGCAGTGTGTTAAAAATGCGCGTTGAACGAGATGCGCGCACTGTGGCGCGGGTTGTCGAAAGTGGCATGGTGGAGAATGTTTATCGAATTCAATTGTCAAATGCAGATGAAAAAAATCATACCATTTCAGTCAGCGTACATGGATTGAATGGTATTTCAATCAAAGGCGTTGACAAGGTTGAGCTGCCCGCATTGAGCACCCAAACCTTGGCTTTGAAAGTGCAGGTTGACCAGACCAAAGCACGCACAGCAGGTGGCACATCGGGTACGAATCCGATTGAAATTCGTCTTTCTCCAATTGACTTTAAAGATGATGTGCTGAGTGAAAAAACCATATTTATGTTACCTAAACAAGATTGAGTTAAATGAGTTCTTCAGATTTGAAATTGGCGATTGAGCCGTGGTATAAGCATCGCATTGTTTGGCTGATGTTGGGTTTACCTTTGGTGGTAGTTGTGGCATCGTTTATCACGCTGTATTTGGCGATTAAAACAGATGATGGTGTGGTTGACGATGATTATTACAAACAAGGTTTGGCGATCAACCAAGATTTGGCAAGGGATGATAAAGCGAAAGCCCTCGGATTGTCTGCGCAATTGCAGTTTTCTGGTACAACTGCGAACCTGAAGTTGTCTGCATTGACCCCAGCATCTTTAGTGGGTGTGCCAATTCAATTGTTGGTTCAGAACGTGGGGGTTAAAACAAAAGATCAGGTTGTTGCACTGGTGCCGACTGGCAATGGTATGTGGCGTGGTCAATTGCAGCAACCCTTGATGGCTGGGCATTGGCAAATTCATTTGGAAGCACAAGACTGGCGCTTGCTTCAAACAGTCAAAGGCGATGTCACTGTGCCAATTGTTTTTAGTGCTAAATAATAAAAAAGGCCAGCATGTGTGCTGGCTTTTTTTATGGGTAACAACCATCAGAGTGGTGTTTGTTAGAATGGGATGTCGTCGTCTAAGTCGTCCATCGCAGCAGGTGCAGGTTTTGCGCGAGGGGCAGGAGCCGATGAGGGAGTTGAACGTGATTCGCCAGCGGCAGGCATGTCATATGGTTCACCGCCACCACCGCCCGATGCTTTGCCGCCCAGCATTTGCATGCTTTCAGCAATGATCTCAGTGGTGTAGCGTTCAACGCCGTTTTTGTCAGTCCATTTTTGAGTGCGTAAGCGACCTTCGACGTAGACTGAAGAGCCTTTTTTCAAATATTCACCCGCCACTTCGGCTTGGCGACCAAAGAACACTACGCGATGCCATTCGGTTTCAGGTTCGCGATCTTTGGCTTTGTAAGTGGTGGCGATGCTGACTGTGGCAATCGCCATATTACTGGGGGTATAACGAATTTCTGGGTCGCGGCCGAGGTTGCCGAGGACGGTGACTTTATTGACGGATGCCATTTGAGTTCCTTGAAAATAAAAAATGAATATGGGGCAAACTTGATGTGGGCGTTGTAATTCAACCGATGTTCACCATCATGAAATGTTTTTGACAGGTGTAAGCGGTGTTTTAAAACGTTTCACATTGTACCGTTTTTTATGGGGCGAGTCGGACGATTTGCCAGTTCCCATCTTCGGCGAGTTGATAAGCAATGCGGTCATGCAAGCGTGATGCGCGGCCTTGCCAAAATTCAAAGTAAGTTGGTTTTAAGATGTAGCCCCCCCAGTGTGGTGGCCGTGGCGGTTGATTGCTGAATTCAGATGTGTAACGTTGCATTTCAGCTTCAATCACTGAGCGATCAGCAATCACTTGGCTTTGGGGCGAGCTCCAAGCTCCCAGTTTGCTGTTAATGGGGCGGCTGTGATAGTAAGCATCAGATTCTGCGTCATTCACCCGACTGACAATGCCTTCAACGCGCACCTGTCGTTCAAGTTGTTGCCAAAAAAACAACAATGAGGCTTTGGGTTGCTCTCGCAAGTCATGGCCTTTGCGGCTGTCGTAGTTTGTGAACCAAACAAAACCATCTTGGCGGGCTTCTTTGATCAAAACAATGCGTGCTGATGGTTGATTGTTGGCATCTACGGTGGCCAACGTCATGGCATTGGGTTCAGGCACTTGAGCGTCTTGTGCTTGTTTGAACCAATTTGCAAATTGAACGAGTGGGTTGGGGTTGACATCAGATTCTGACAGTTCTGCGTTTAAATAATCTTGACGAAGTGTGGTTAAATCAAGCATGATGACTTTTTTGCCTTTCTTGCAGTGAAGCAAGTGAAATTTACAAATCACCCGATGTTTTGAGCTGATTTGTTTATGGGGTGTTTCAATGTGTTGCGCGGCTTTTCTCGCTCAAAAATTTTAATGTGAAACATCACAAAAGCATGGAATTGCTTGTGTGAAGTGTTTTAAACATCGGATGGAATGGGTCATCATACCATGTCAGAATTTGAAAAAAGTACTGAAGAAATCACTTTCACGGTTGAAAATCATGTGGGTGTTGTGACGCTGCATCGCCCGACAGCATTGAATGCGTTGTCTTTTCAAATGATTTGTGCCATGCGTCGGCAATTGCTGGCTTGGCAGACCGATGATCGCATCGCTTGGGTTTTGGTGCGCAGCGATTCGCCGCGTGCCTTTTGTGCAGGTGGTGATGTGCGTGCATTGTATGAAATGGCCGATGATTTACTCGCCTGTGAAACGTACTTTATCGAAGAGTATCGCCTCAATCACCTTACACACTTTTATACCAAGCCGTACGTTGCCTTGATGGATGGCATCGTCATGGGGGGAGGGATGGGCATAGCGCAAGGTGCGGGTTTGCGCATTGTGTCTGAAAATTCACGCCTCGCGATGCCTGAAACAGCGATTGGCATGGTACCTGATGTGGGTGGTTCATATTTCCTTTCACGCACGCATGACGATCCCGCCATTGGTCGTTACCTTGCATTGACAGGCACGATCATAAACGCGACAGACGCATGCCATTGGCGATTGGCAGATGCCATGGTGGCGCAGTCTGTTTGGCCGCATTTGACTCAGGCATTGATTGATTGTGTTGACCCGACATGGGCGGGCTTACGTGCCGTAACTGAATCATTTGCTCGTGGTGATCTGTACCCTGCTTTTGAGCCCATGAGTGCGTTTGAATCTTTGATTTTAGAAGTATTTGATGAACAATACGATCTCGCTGAAATCACTGCACGCTTGCGGCACCTCTCGACAGAGGAAAGTACAAATGGCCGTTGGGCAGCCAATGCCTTGGCTCAGGTCAGTTACAACAGCCCGATTGCCATGCGTTTGGCATTACACAATCAACACTTGGGTCGTGCGATGTCTCTGGCAGACTGTTTGCGTTTGGAATTCAACTGCATCTCCAATCTCTTGCGTCTGGGCGAGGCCCCTGAAGGCATTCGCGCCAAAATTGTGGACAAAGATGGTGGGCCAAACTGGCATGTGACTGATGTGGAGCAGACTTTTGAACAACTTAAAACAGCCCCTTACCCTGTTAACCAGCATCCATTGTTTGAATTGAATTGAGGCGAACTCACCGTGCCAGAGACTTGTTGGCTTTGCACTTTGTGTTTACCCGCCCGTGGTGGTATAATATCGCCTTAACATCAAATCGCAGTTGCGCTGCTGTTTGGATACACTCTTTTATGATTGGCAAGACGATGGCTTTTGTTTCATTTGACACCACAACCACCACGCACAAGCTTGCGCGGTGAGCCGTCATTGGTGTTTGAAACAATGCAGCTCACTTCAAGTGGGCTTTTTTGCGCTTGATGCAGTCATTTTTTGCTGGTGGACATGGGTGCAATACCGGTTCTTTGAAATTTCTAATTCAATCATCAAAAAACAATTGAGTTGAATTTACGACTGATTTTTTTGATAACTTTCTTTTAAGGCTTTTATGATCAATATCACATTACCAGATGGTTCGGTTCGTAGTTTTGATGCGCCTGTGACGGTGCATGGCGTTGCCGCCAGCATTGGTGCGGGTTTAGCGAAAGCTGCGTTGGCAGGGTGGGTCAATGGTGAGTTGGTCGATACCTCTTTCTTGATTGAGCATGATTCGAGTTTGGCGATTGTCACGGATAAGGATGCCGATGGCGTTGATGTGATCCGTCATTCAACGGCGCATTTGTTGGCCTATGCTGTTAAAACATTGTTTCCTGATGCTCAAGTCACCATTGGTCCTGTGATTGACAATGGTTTTTATTACGATTTTGCTTACAAACGCCCATTCACCCCTGATGATTTGGTTGCGATTGAAGCCAAAATGAGTGAGTTGGCGAAAAAAGATGAACCTGTGACACGTGAAATCTGGCGCCGCGATGATGCGGTTGAGTTTTTCAAAGCGCAAGGCGAGGATTATAAAGCAGAAATTATCAGCAGCATTCCAGCCGATCAAAACATCAGTTTGTATCGTGAAGGTGACTTTATCGATTTGTGTCGGGGGCCGCATGTGCCGTCAACAGGCAAGCTCAAAGTGTTTAAGCTCATGAAAGTGGCGGGTGCATACTGGCGCGGTGATTCAAACAACGAAATGCTTCAGCGCATTTACGGCACGGCATGGGCAAAAAAAGAAGATCAAGCGCAATATTTGCACATGCTTGAAGAGGCTGAAAAACGTGATCACCGCAAACTGGGCAAAGCATTGGACTTGTTCCACATGCAAGATGAGGCGCCTGGTTTGGTGTTTTGGCATGCCAAAGGTTGGACGATTTGGCAAGAGGTTGAGCAGTACATGCGCCGTGTGTACCGTGAAAATGGCTACCAAGAAGTCAAAGGTCCTCAAATCCTTGACCGCACGTTGTGGGAAAAAACGGGGCATTGGGACAATTACAAAGACAATATGTTCACAACGGAATCTGAAAATCGCAGCTATGCGCTCAAACCGATGAATTGTCCGGGTCATATTCAGATTTATAACACAGGTTTACACAGTTACCGCGATTTGCCTTTGCGCTACGGTGAGTTTGGTCAATGCCACCGCAACGAAAGCTCGGGCGCATTGCACGGCATCATGCGTGTGCGTGGTTTCACACAAGATGATGGTCATATTTTCTGCACGGAAGACCAAATTCAAGCCGAAGTTTCAGCATTCAATGCATTGACGCGTAAAGTCTATGATGACTTTGGTTTCCATAATGTGGCAGTCAAATTGGCTTTGCGTCCCGACAACCGCATTGGCTCGGACGAGGCTTGGGATAAAACCGAAAATGCCATGCGCGAAGCCATTCGTGCTTCAGGTGTAGAATGGGAAGAGTTGCCGGGTGAAGGGGCCTTTTATGGTCCTAAAATCGAATACCATTTAAAAGATTCGATTGGTCGCTCATGGCAGTGTGGCACCATGCAGGTTGATGCGTTTATGCCTGAGCGCCTTGGTGCAACTTACATCGATGAACATGATCAGCGCAAAACCCCCATCATGTTGCACCGTGCCATTGTTGGTTCATTGGAACGTTTTATCGGTATTTTGATTGAGAATCATGCGGGCGCATTACCGACTTGGTTGGCACCTGTTCAGGTCGTTATTGCCAATATTTCGCAATTTCAAGCCGAATATGTCGCACAAGTGGCACAAGAGTTGGAAAAACAAGGGCTTAGGGTGCAATTAGATTTGCGTAATGAGAAGATAACGTATAAAATTCGCGAGCACAGTTTACAGAAGGTGCCTTATATCTTGGTCGTCGGTGACAAAGAGCGTGATCAACACGCGGTTGCCGTCCGAGCCCGTGGCAACCAAGACTTGGGCGTGATGGACGTGGATGCGTTTATCGCTCACATCACCGCTGAGGTTGCTGCAAGAAAATAACGAATTTCGCTAAAAAGCCACAATGGTGCTTCATTGTTGTGGTTTAAGCCCGATTTTCCCTAAGTTTTTCGAGGAATTCTCGCGAAAAACTTCAAACTGAATGGTTGAAAACCAAAAAAAGTAGGTTTTCACTTTTTTTGATAAATTATTGGAGATTTACTATCGCTACGCAAGCAAATAAAATGCAACATCGCATCAACGGTGAAATCACTGCACGCGAAATTCGCCTGATTGGCGTGGACGGTGA
The DNA here is from genome assembly GCF_003339525.1 of Ephemeroptericola cinctiostellae. Lineage (GTDB taxonomy): Bacteria > Pseudomonadota > Gammaproteobacteria > Burkholderiales > Burkholderiaceae > Hydromonas > Hydromonas cinctiostellae. The sequence continues at coordinate 1,065,444 of NZ_CP031124.1, forward strand.
ACCCATCGGCATCACCCCAACTCGTGAAGCAATGCGCATGGCAGAGGAAATTGACACCGATTTGGTTGAAATTTCCCCCAATGCTGAGCCGCCCGTATGCCGTTTGATGGATTACGGCAAATTCAAGTTTCAAGAGCAAAAGAAAGCCGCTGAGGCTCGCGCCAAACAAAAAGTCATCCAAATCAAGGAAATTAAGTTCCGTCCGGGTACAGATGAAAATGATTACAACGTCAAGTTGCGTAACATCAAACGTTTCCTTGAAGATGGCGATAAAGTAAAAATTACTTTGCGCTTCCGTGGTCGTGAAATGGCTCACCAAGAGATTGGTATGCAACAATTGATTCGTGTGCGTGATGAGTTGGCTGAGATTTCTCAAGTGGAATCAATGCCTAAGCTTGAAGGTCGCCAGATGATCATGTTATTGGCGCCACCACGAAAAAAATAAAATTCATTCGTGCAAAGTGAAATCGCTTTTGTGCTTGAATTGACTTTTAGATGGGCTGGATTGATCTAAAATGGCTGTGAAATATAGCCTTATCCCTTAGGATGGGGCTCAAAAATTATTCAAACGCGATGTTGTGGGTTTGAATAAGGCTGAATGAAGCGCGTCAGGCCACGCCATGCGCTGACATTCAAACAAGGTGAACCAGTGGCTCAGGCTTGAGTTTCATTTGGTTTTTCCTTGATGTTGTGTGGGGTTCCCGCACAGCATCTCAAAGTGCATATCAAAAAATAAGTGTCTTTGTTTCTTGATTGCAAATAATAAGTGAATAGGGTTCCCAAGTGTCTCGTCGTAGAGTCCACCTGTATTCATGTTAAAACGGAGTTGTTATGCCTAAAATGAAGACCAAAAAAAGCGCGTCAAAACGCTTTGTGGTGCGTCCAGGCGGGACTGTTAAACGCGGTCACGCTTTCAAACGTCATATTTTGACTAAGAAGACCACCAAAACCAAACGCCAATTGCGTGGTGCGACGAGTGTCTCTGCTGCTGATTTACCAGCAGTGAAGTCTTTGTTACCTTACGCGTAACCCCAAACTAATCCAAGGAGTATTACATGCCTAGAGTAAAACGTGGGGTCACCGCAAGAGCCCGTCATAAGAAAGTCATCGCCCTCGCAAAAGGTTATCGTGGTCGTCGTAAGAACGTCTATCGTGTCGCTAAACAAGCGGTCATGAAAGCCGGTCAGTACGCTTACCGTGATCGTCGCAACAAAAAGCGCGTATTCCGTGCTTTGTGGATTGCGCGTATCAATGCAGCCGCTCGTCAAAACGAAATGACTTACAGCAAATTCATGAATGGCTTGAAAAAAGCATCGATTGAAATTGACCGTAAAGTCCTCGCTGACTTGGCCGTGTTTGATAAACCAGCCTTTGCAGCGATTGTTGCAAAAGCGAAAGAAGCGTTGGCATAAGTCGTTTTAAAAGCCAAAAAGATCGAGGCAAACCGTCTGGTTTTGCCTCGTTTTTTCTTCAGTCGAGTCTGCGCACCACTGAAATCTCATCAGTCAAACTAAAAATTAAAACGGTGGAGTCACCACAAGGTTTATTTTTTTAAACCGCTTTTGGCGTTTTAAAAAAGCAAATCCAACCAAACGAGAATATTCATGAGTGATTTAAACCACATCGTTGACGACGCGCGTGTCGCTTTCGCCAGCGCCACCCGTCCAGCCGATTTAGAAAATGAAAAAGCCAAGTTTTTGGGCAAAGACGGTGCTTTGACCAAAGAACTGAAAGCATTGGGTGCTTTGCCCGTCGAAGAGAAAAAAATCCGTGGTGCGGCTGTCAATCAAGTCCGTCAGCAGGTTGAAGCATTGCTGAATGAAGCACGCAATGCCTTGGCTGAAGCCGCCTTGAATCAAAAACTCGCCACAGAGCAATTGGACGTGACTTTGCCGGGTCGCGGTTTGGCTGCGGGTGGCATTCACCCCGTCACGCGCGTGACACGCCGCGTCGCTGCAATTTTTCGTTCAATGGGATTTGAAGTGGCCGATGGCCCAGAAATTGAAAATGACTGGTATAACTTCACTTCATTGAACAGCCCTGAGAATCATCCCGCGCGTTCAATGCAAGATACTTTTTATGTTGAAGACAAAGATGAGCACGGTCGCCCACTGGTTCTGCGCACGCACACCAGCCCGATGCAGGTACGCTACGCACGTCAACACACGCCACCGATTAAAGTCATCGCCCCTGGTCGTACCTACCGCGTCGATTCAGATGCCACCCATTCGCCGATGTTTCATCAGGTTGAAGGCTTGTGGATTGACAAAGCCATTAGTTTTGCTGACCTGAAAGGCGTGTACACCACATTCCTGATGCGTTTTTTTGAAGACGACAACATCCAGCTGCGCTTCCGCCCCTCGTATTTCCCGTTCACCGAACCGTCGGTTGAAATTGACATGGCGTTTGGTAGCGGGCCGAATGCAGGTAAATGGCTTGAGATTTCAGGCGCAGGGCAAGTGCACCCGACGGTGATTCGTAATTTTGGCCTCGACCCCGAAGAATACATGGGCTTTGCCTTTGGTTCGGGCTTGGAACGATTGGCGATGTTGCGCTATGGCGTGAACGATTTGCGTCTGTTCTTTGAAAATGATTTGCGGTTTTTGGGGCAGTTTAAGTAAAAAATTATTTTGGTTTTAGATGCGTCTGTTTAGGCCAGCGGGTGACACTGGTGGTTCAACTCCACTGAAAATTCTATGCTTGACCCTTTTTGTTATTGTATTCGGTTGTTTTAAAAGCTATTTGCAATCAAACATAACTGAGTGCGACTGTCACTCAAGAAAGAAAAAAGGTATCAACATGAACAATATTAATCGTCGTGGTTTTAAATTTAAGTTGTTGTTAACAGCAATTTTTGATTCTTTACATGGGGTAAGTATTGGAATTTGGCTCGGTGCAGTGCTGCCCTAAGCAGATGCTAGATATAACCAATTCGTATGCGATTAGTAGGTCGCTGAGATTCGGCACGTCTAAGATTTTCAAGACGTTTTATAACGTCCATTTTATAAATTTGAGAGAAACATGCAATTTTCAGAACAATGGTTACGCACTTGGGTGAACCCAAGCATCACGACAGAGCAACTCGCCGACACGCTGACGATGGGTGGTTTGGAGGTGGAAGAATGCCATCCTGCCGCGCCTGCTTTTAGTGGCGTGGTGGTGGGGCAGATTGTGTCGATGGAGAAGCATCCCGATGCAGATAAGCTCAATGTATGTCAGGTGGATGCTGGCACGGGCGAGTTATTGCAAATCGTGTGTGGTGCGCCGAATGCTGCGGTGGGGATTAAGATTCCTGCGGCTCTGATTGGCGCTGAGTTGCCGAATGATTTTAAGATTAAAGCGGCGAAGTTGCGCGGTATGGCGTCGAGCGGTATGTTGTGTTCGGCACGTGAGTTGGGCATCAATGATGAAGCCTCGGGTTTGATGGAGTTGCCTGCGGACGCGCCTGTCGGTGCGAGCATTCGTGACTATTTGAATTTGGACGATCACGTGTTCACCATTAAACTCACGCCCAACCGTGCGGATTGTTTGAGTATTCGCGGTGTGGCGCGTGATGTGGCGGCGATGACGGGTGCGTCTTTGCAGCCGTTTACAGCATCTGCGGTGGCGGCAACGATTGCGGATGAATTGCCGATTCGCATTGATGCGCCTGCTGTGTGTGGTCGTTTTACGGGGCGCGTGATGACTCATGTCAATGCGGCTGCGCCGACACCGTTGTGGATGGTGCAGCGTTTGGCGCGCGCGGGCGTGCGACCGATTTCGGCTTTGGTCGACATCACCAATTATGTGATGCTGCATTTGGGACAACCGATGCATGTGTATGATTTGGATGCAATTCAAGGCACACTGCATGTGCGTATGGCGCAGGCGGGTGAAAAAATTGAGTTGCTCAATGATCAAACATACGAGATGCAAGACGACGTGCTGGTGATTGCCGATGATTCAGGTGCAATTGGTATGGCGGGTGTCATGGGGGGAAATTCAACCAAGGCGGAGTTGCATACGCAAAACATTTTCTTGGAAGCCGCATTTTTTGCGCCTGAGGTGATTCAAGGTAAATCACGCCGCTTCCGTTTCAGTTCTGATGCGTCACACCGTTTTGAACGCGGGGTTGATTTCATGGGACAAGTGGAGGCCTTGGAGTTTGCCACTCGCTTAGTGCTTGATGTTTGTGGCGGTCAAATCGGGGCTGTGTCTGAAGTGGTGGGTCAATTGCCGCAGCGCGAACAGTTGAACATGCGCGTGGCGCGTGCGCAAAAAGTCATTGGTGTGGCGATTCCAGCGGATGACATGGCGCAGTATTTAGGCCGTTTGCAGCTGGATGTGAGCCGTCGCATGGATGATCAACAAGGTGAAATCCTCAGCGTGACGGCACCCAGTTATCGTTTTGACATGGCGATTGAAGAGGATTTGATCGAGGAAGTGGTGCGTTTGTTTGGTTACAGTAACATCCCACTCAAACCGCCTGTGGCGACCCAAACCATGTTGCATGTTCCAGAGTCTGAGCGTCAAGCCGATGCGATTCGTGATGCTTTGGTTGCTTTGGATTACCAAGAAGTGATTAACTTTAGTTTCGTTGATGAGGCGGTGGAGCGTGATTTTGCGGGTGCAAATGTGCGACCGATTAAATTATTGAACCCAATCGCTTCATCGCTTGCCGTGATGCGCACGCAGCTGGTTGGTTCTTTGGTTGGGAATTTAAAAACCAATCTTGCACGCAGTGCCAATCGGGTGCGCGTCTTTGAGTTTGCCAAAGTGTTTCATCGCGATGCGACCGTTCCGGCCTCAGAAAATACAGTACCCAACATTGCCCAACCTTTGATGCTGGCCGGTTTGGCCTATGGTTCTGCCGTACCAGAACAATGGGCGGGTGCGGATGTTGATGTTGACTTCTATGATGTCAAAGGCGACATTGAACGTCTTTTTGCACCACAAACAGTGCGTTTCGAAGCTTTTGCACATGTGGCCGCACACCCAGGGCGTTGCGCGCAGTTACTGGTGGACGGGCGACCTGTGGGCTGGTTGGGACAAATGCACCCCCGTTTACAACAAGCATATGATCTGCCCAAGGCGCCGATGTTATTTGAAATGGAGGCCGAAGCGGTGTTTGCCCGTCGTGTGCCTGTGGCCACAGATGTCTCAAAACTGCCCATGGTGACCCGTGATTTGGCTTTAATTGTGGCACGTGAGGTCAGTGCACAGCACATTTTTGATGCTTTTGTAAAATTTATTGCCTTAGAACCAACGGCTTACATTATTCGTGATGTACAATTGTTTGACGTTTATCAGGGTGAGCATGTGGCTGCCACCGAAAAGAGCATGGCCTATCGTATCAATTTGCAAGACATGAGCGCCACTTTGCAGGATGCACAGATTGATGCTTTGATGCAAGCGGCGCTTGCGCATTTGCATTCTGAAGTGGGCGCACGATTGAGATAATTGAATCCATGTTGTCATGGAAAAGTGAAATTTGCTTTCCAATGGTTGATATGGTGTTTTTTGTCTGAGAACCCAGACAAAACACAGAGTAAGATCAAATGTGTGGCACAGCATGTAAATAACACACGGTGCCACACGAAAAAATATCTGGATGACTCGAACTGATTCGATGTGTCCTGGTGTTTTTTATTTTGACTGCATTGAATAATAATACCCGCACATCGGCGAGGAAAAAAATATGGATATGAACATTGAAGAGGACGTGATTAAAGCGACCCTAAATGACTTGATGATTGACAATGGTGGCTCATTCACCTTAACCAAAGCAGAACTGGCTGAATTGTTATTTGCCCAAGTCGGACTGAATAAACGCGAAGCCAAAGAAATGGTAGAGGCATTTTTTGAAGAAATCCGCAATTCATTGGAAGAAGGTGAATTGGTTAAATTATCAGGTTTTGGCAATTTTTCGGTGCGTGATAAAGCATCGCGTCCAGGACGAAACCCAAAAACAGGTGAAATGGTACCGATTGCGGCTCGCCGTGTCGTGACCTTTCATGCCAGTCAGAAATTTAAAAATGCTGTCGAAGGCATTGTTGACGCCCAACCTTCGGTCAGCTTGACCGCGTGAGCAAGAGGTAGCATATGACGCAACCGCAAGGCTATGTCTTGACCCAAGACTTGCCCGCCATTCCAGCAAAGCGCTATTTTACAATTGGTGAAGTCAGCCAGTTGTGTGGTGTGCGCTCGTATGTGTTGCGCTATTGGGAGCAAGAGTTTGACCAGCTGCGCCCAATGAAACGACGTGGCAACCGCCGTTATTACCAGCACCATGAGGTTGTTTTGGTGAGGAAAATTCGCCAGCTCTTATATGAGCAAGGCTATACCATTCAAGGCGCACGTCAGCAACTGGATGCAAAACATGTTGTAGTGGGTGTGGTGGATGAAGTGGAATCATTTCAATTGCTGGACAATGCGACTGAGTTGGACGTTCATGATGACAACAGTTTTGCATTTGAAGATGATGGGCCCGTTGAGTCAAATGTTGAATTGGAGTCGATTGTGCTTGCGCTGGAAGAAGCAAAAGCCAACCCTGTGCCTTCATCGAAAATATTTGGTTTAGATGCCGTCATCAATGAGTTAAAAGCCATTCGGGCTTTGCTCATAGGCAGTATTGATAAATAAGATAAAAAGCGCGCGAATAGCGTGCTTTTTTTATGATGTTAATTGAAAAAAATCAATATAAGTAAGTATCGATTGATATTAGAATGGCAGAATCCAATGTTTTGTTCTTAATATTAAAAAAACAGCCTTAGAAAAAAATATATATGCAAAATTTACCACAAACCCGTTTGATTGTCTTTGATTGGGATGGCACTCTTTTTGATTCCACCGGCGTGATTGCACACAGTTTGCAGAAAGCATGTGAAGCGCTGGGGTTGGCAGTACCAACGCTTCAGGAGGCGAAACATGTCATTGGCTTGGGCTTCAATGAGGCGATTGCGCAGCTTGTGGGGCCGCTCAATGCAGAGCAATCGGCTGCATTCATGACGGCTTATCGACGCAATTACTTTGCCGGAGAGTCGTTGGTGACATTGTATGATGGTATTTTGGAGTTGTTAAACGGTTTGCAATGGCAAGGCCGTTTAATGGCGGTGGCGACGGGGAAGTCGCGTGCGGGTTTAAATCGAGTGTTATTGGATGGTCATTTAAGGTCTTATTTTGATGCAACGCGAACGGCTGATGAGACGGCGTCGAAGCCCCATCCACAGATGCTGTTTGAGTTGCTTGATGAGCTGGACGTGCCGCCACATCAAGCGGTGATGGTGGGTGACACGACGTATGATATTGACATGGCGAATGCCGCAGGTATGGCTTCCGTTGCAGTTAAATATGGGGCGCATGATGAGAAGTTGCTGTTGGCATCTCGTCCGACGGTTGTGGTTCATGATGTGAACATGCTGGCTAAGGTGCTGGGTGTGCAGAAGGCGTTGTTATGAAATTATTTTTTAATAAGGAGAGGGGCTGGACAACGCTCATCATCGTGCTGTTGTTGTTACTGTTGTGGTCGGTCATCGCTCTGTTTCAACGCGTTTCTTCCAATGAAAAAGAGCAAAATGTCATCACGACGGCATCTGATTTGTATTGGTTTGATCAAGCGATCAATACCCGCCTGAATCATGCTCAATTGCAAGTGTGGGGACTTGCACGTGAGATTGACAACGGTTCATTGAGCATTGAAAATTTTAATAAGCGTTCGGAAAGCATTTTAAACGATGCGCCTGAGTTGACTAACATCATCTGGCTTGACGCAGATGGGCAGACCAAAGTGCGTGCGTCAAATGTACAGGCACAATTACCTAAAGAGCCGATCGCACGTGATTTGGCCGAACAAAATGCATTGCGACGTGCCGCTGAAACACATGAAACGGCCAGCACTGAACCGATTAAAATGACCAATGACAGTTATGAAGTGGCTTTGATTCAACCCTTTTATGATAACAAAAATCAAATCATGGGGTTTATTAAGGCACAGTATTCATTGACGCAATTGTTCAATGGCACCGTACCCGATTGGTTTTCTAAGAAATATTATTTGCACGCGTATTACACAGAAAACACCATTTATTCTACGGCGCAAGACGAGACGGTCACTTTTGACCCAAATTTACCGACCGCCGAGCGCAATATGTACATCAGCACAACACCGATTTTGATGCGAGCACAATTGTATCCTGATCGCCAGTTGTGGGTGTTGCGGGGCTTGTTTGCGGGTATGGTGCTGCTTTTATTGGCTTTGCTGGGGAGTTTGATTGCTTTGATTCGCGACATGCGCCGCCGTCGATTGACAGAAAAAGAGTTGAGAACCCAATACAATTTACGCCATGCAATTGAGAAATCCTTGACGGTTGGTATTCGAGCACACGCATTGGATGGGACAATGTTTTATGTTAATCCTGCATTTTGCGAAATGATTGGCTACGAAGAGGAGGAGATCATCAACATCCAACCGCCTTTGCCGTACATTCCAAAAGAAGAAACTGAAAAGATTTTATGGATTCGTGACACCTTGCTTGAGGATCCAGAAGCCATAACGGTGACGGACATTAAAATGCGCCGTAAATCGGGTGAGGTCATCGACACCATCATGCGCGGTGGGCCGCTGTACGATGAGAAGCAAAGCCAGATTGGCTGGATCACCTCGGTGGAGGACGTGACTGAACGCCGACGTTTGGAGCAGTTTCAAGCCGATGAGCAAAAGCGTCTAGAGGCCGTCAATCATTTGATTAATATGGGTGAAATGGCTTCCGTCATCGCCCACGAGTTGAACCAGCCATTGTCTGCTATTTTGGGTTATACCACAGGTTTGTCCAACTACATTAAAAAGGACACAGGTTCATTGAGCGGTGAAAAATTGATAGATGTGACTGAAAAAATTCGTCGTCAGGCCGATCGTGCTGCCAATGTGACGCGACGAGTGCAACAATTTGTACAGCAAAAATCAATTGCACCTGTGGCCATTGATGTTTCTAACTGGATTAGCCAAACCATAGAATTTATGGAGTTGGAGTTTAAAAAACAGGGTGGACGGGTGATTAATCACGTTGAGCCAAAGGAGGTCAGCCCCGTCCTAATTGACATCACCATGTTGCAACAAATTTTAATCAATTTGTTGCGCAATGCCCTTGAAGCGATGGTTGAATACGGAAGTTCGCCAAGAGAGGTACATATTTATGCTGAAAACTACTCGCTGCACCATGTTTTGATTCAAGTGATAGACAATGGTCCGGGGATTTCAGTTGATAAGGTGGAGACGATATTTAATCCTTTTTACACAACAAAAACGCATGGCGTTGGTATAGGTCTTAATATTTGTCGTACAATGATGGAGTCGAACGGAGGTCGACTGTGGGCTAGGGCAGATTTAAAAGGTGGGGTGTTTTATTTAACCCTCCCGATTGCAGCGGAAGGCATTCCTTTAGCTGACTAATTTCTGCACTTAAAACATTGAAATCACTGCACTTAGAAAAAAAAGCGAGAAAAAAATGCAAGTTTATATCATCGATGATGAAGAAGTTTTACGAGACTCCCTGTCTTGGTTATTGGAGTCGCGGGACTTAAGTTGTAAAACTTTTGCCTCGGGAGAATTGTTTTTAGCGGCTTTGCCTGTGTTGCCGCGCAATACCCCGAGCTGTATCATTTTGGACATCCGTATGGAGCCGCTCATGTCAGGCATCGAGCTGTTTCATCAATTGGCTGATGTCCGTCAAGATTGGCCGATCATCTTTTTATCAGGACATGGTGACATCAGTTTGGCCGTGAATGCGGTCAAACAAGGGGCTTTTGATTTCCTTGAAAAGCCTTTTGCCGACAATCAATTGGTAGATCGTGTTTTTGAGGCTTTGGCATTGAGTCGTCAACGCGTGGTCATTTCGGTACAATCCAATGCCATTCGCCAACGTTTGGAAACCATCAGTCCCCGCGAGCAATCCGTGATGGAGTGCATTTTAAACGGCCGTTCAAGTCGAGAAGCTGCCGAGGAACTGGACATGGCGGTGCGCACGGTTGAAGTGCATCGTGCCAGCTTATTTAAAAAAATGGGCGTTAAAGGTGCTGTTGAATTGATTAATTTGTTACAGGTGTTGGAAGTTTAATTGGATTTGGACAGGCATTTTGCAGTGAAATTTGTAAAATAATCAAATGTTTTATTTTATGGTCGCAAAAAGGTTTACTTCGCGATGAACTGTAATTGTTTGGTTTGATATTTTTAAAGTGCCTCATTTAAAAAAGCCCCAGAGCGTTGATGTCTCTGGGGCTTTTGATTTACATGGGTGCTGTATTTGAATGTACATCCATGTGGGCGTCTTCATGTGCATGATGATGCTCATCGCCCTGCATCGTGAACCAAACGATGGCCACACCAACGAACAGCATGGCGATCTGTATTAAGCCTTCACGCACACCTTTAAAAATGCTCATTTGCGGAATCAAATCGGCCACAGAAATGTACAAGAAAGAGCTTGCAGACACAACCAAAACGTAAGGAATCCATGCTTCTAAGTCAGATAAAATGAAATACCCCAGCAGCCCACCTAGCACGGCCATTAAGCCCGATGATAATGTGTAAACCAATGCGCGTTGACGGTTAAATCCTGTATTAATGAGCACAATAAAATCGCCCAATTTATGCATCACCTCATGCAATGCCACGGCCAGTGCGGTCGCCCAGCCCAGCTTGATGTCGGTTAAAAATGCCGCCGCAACCAATAAACCATCGGTTAAATTATGAATCCCACTGCCCACTAAAATCATCCAACCGCCATGACCTGCAGAATCCTCATCGAAACCGTGGTGGTGGTCATGCCCATCGTGCTCATTGTGGTGGTTGTGGCGAAACAAAGCCAAGCGTTCGAGCAGGAAAAAGCCAAGGATGCCCATCAGCAAAAACTTGAATATATCGGTTGCATCTAAGCCTTGCGCCATCATGCCTTCTTGTGCTTCTGGCAGCAGGTGCAAGAGGGCCATGGACAGCAAGGTCCCCGCAGCAAGGCTGATTAAATGTTGCAATACTTTTCGTTGAAGCCATACACCTGCGGCCGCGGCCAGTGACATGCTTAACACGGTTGCGACCAAGTTTGCCGCAATAATTTGCAGCAATAAAAATAAAGACATGCTTCTTTTCCTTTCAGCGAAAAGATGTTTAATTTTTCTTAATTGTTTTTTAGACGAAAAATTTTAGTGTAAGTTTAGTCAATTACCATGATTGGCATGAAACAAATGGCTTTTCAATCAACTCATTCATTTATCATGATAACAGGCCTGTCAAGCCCTTTTGTTTGGAATTATTGCATAAATGAGTTGATAAAAAAGAACGACTGTGCTATTTTGTCAACTGGATGGATTAATATTAAATGCGGGAGTCCAATCATGCCCAAAATACAAGTGATGGCGTATAATTGTGACATCATGGATGGGGCGCATGATTCAGTCGGTGCGGCTTATTTTGTTTGAAAAATGGATTTGAACTCTCAACTTATCATTGGAGACACACAGTATGAAAATTTTGGTAGCCGTAAAGCGAGTGGTCGATTACAACGTTAAAGTGCGTGTGAACGCCGATCAAACGGATGTGGACATTGCCAGTGCAAAAATGTCGATGAATCCCTTCGATGAAATCGCAGTTGAAGAGGCTGTTCGTCTTAAAGAAGCTGGCATCGCTACTGAAATCGTTGTTGTCTCTGCGGGCGTTGCCCAATGCCAAGAAACACTGCGCAGTGCGATGGCACTCGGCGCAGATCGCGCGATTTTGATTGAAACAACAGAGCTCTTGCAACCCTTGGCTGTCGCCAAATTACTGGCTGCAGTGGTTAAAAATGAGCAGCCTGGTTTGGTCATTTTAGGCAAACAAGCGATTGACGATGATGCCAATCAAACAGGTCAGATGGTGTCGGCTTTAACTGACTTACCTCAAGCGACATTTGCTTCGAAAGTGGTGATTGCGGACGGTAAAGCCACGGTGACGCGCGAAGTTGATGGTGGTTTAGAAACATTGAACATGGATTTGCCCGCCATTTTGACGACTGATTTGCGTTTGAACGAACCACGTTATGCCACGTTGCCAAACATCATGAAAGCAAAGAAAAAGCCGCTGGATGTCACGACCCCAGAAGCTTTGGGTGTTGATGTGACCCCTCATTTGAAAACTTTGAAAGTCACCGAGCCACCCGTGCGCAGCGCAGGCATCATTGTGCCTGATGTGGCGACATTGATTGAGAAGCTGCGCAACGAAGCCAAAGTGATTTAAATTTAAAAAATAAGGGCCTTGATGCCGCATTTGCTTACAATTGGCAAATGGGTTTCAAGGGCAGCAGACAATCGACCAAACCACGGCCTATTGAAGGCATTTTTGGAGCACAATTCATGACCATTTTAATCATTGCCGAACACGACAACGGCAGCTTACGTAAATCAACTTTAAACACCGTCGCTGCGGCGCAACAGATTGGTGGCGACATTCATGTGGCTGTGATGGGTTCAGGCGTTGCGGATGTGGCTCAACAAGCAGCAGCTGTTGCTGGCGTGAGCAAAGTCTTGACGTTTGACGATGCCGCTTTGGCTCAAGCCACCAGTGAAGCCATTGCTGCACAGATCCTCAGCGTGGCAGCTGCATACAGCCACATCTTGGCACCTGCCACTTCCATGGGTAAAAGCACATTGCCACGTGTCGCGGCGCGATTGGATGTGGCACAAGTGTCCGACATCGTCAAAGTGGAGTCGGCAGACACGTTTGTCCGCCCAATTTATGCAGGCAGCCTGTTGGCGACCGTCCAGTCAATGGATGCTGTTAAAGTCATCACTGTGCGCACGACGGGCTTTGATGCCGCCGCAGCAACAGGCGGTTCTGCGACAATTGAACCACAAACCGTTCAGGCCGTTGCTCACAGCGCACGTTTTGTTTCAAGTGAGATGGCGAAGTCGGATCGCCCAGAGTTGACGGCGGCTTCGATTGTTGTTTCAGGCGGACGTGGCTTGGGCTCAGCTGAGAATTTTCACATCCTCGAAACATTGGCTGATAAACTGGGTGCGGCTTTAGGCGCATCACGCGCAGCCGTGGATGCGGGGTATGTGGCCAATGATTTACAAGTCGGTCAAACGGGTAAAATCGTTGCACCGCAGTTGTACATTGCTGTGGGCATTTCAGGTGCGATTCAGCATCAAGCGGGCATGAAAGATTCAAAGGTCATTGTGGCCATCAACAAAAACCCAGATGAACCCATTTTTCAAATTGCGGATTATGGCATCGTAGGTGATTTGTTTGAAGTGGTGCCTCAATTGACCGCCGCACTTTAAATACAGAACCCAGTCTGATTGAGCAGGCTGGGTTTTTTATGCGTATAAAAAAGCACAATCGTTCTGTTTGTTTGAGCGTTGATTGTGTGTTGGATATGGTGCGACATACGATTCGTTGCCAAATGATTTTAATTCGGAGAAAAAAATGCCTTACATTGTTCCTCAAAAAGACATGCTGTTCACTTTGGAGCATGTGGCCAACTTGAGTCAAGTGTTTGCAGAGCTCAACATTGATTTGGATGCAGAAACTGTTGCAGGTGTGTTGGATGAAGCAGCGAAGCTGAATCAAGACATCGTCGCGCCAACCAACCGTACTGGTGATTTGCAGCCTTCTTATTTGAAAGACGGTAAAGTCATCACCAGCCCTGGTTTTAAAGAGGCGTTTCAGGCTTATACACAAGGTGGTTGGCAGGGGTTATCGCATCCAGAAGAGGTGGGTGGACAAGGCTTACCTAAACTGCTGGCAACCGCGTGTTCAGAGATGCTTAATTCATCCAATTTGTCTTTCGCATTATGTACTTTATTGACCGATGGCGCGATTGAGGCTTTGCTGACGGCGGGCTCGGATGAGATGAAGCAGCAATACATCCCACGCATGATTTCTGGTGAATGGACGGGTAGTATGAACTTGACCGAGCCACAAGCTGGCTCGGACCTTGCACTGGTGCGCAGTCGCGCTGAGCCACAAGCCGATGGCAGCTACAAAGTGTTTGGTACAAAAATTTTCATCACTTACGGTGACCATGACTTGGCTGATAACATCGTGCATTTGGTGTTGGCTCGCACGCCGACGGCCCCCGAAGGTATTAAAGGCATTTCATTGTTTGTCGTACCGAAAATATTGGTCAATGCCGATGGTTCATTGGGTGCGCCAAACGACGTGGCGTGCTTGTCACTGGAGCATAAATTGGGCATCAAAGCCAGCCCAACAGCCGTTCTGCAGTTTGGTGATCACGGCGGTGCAACGGGTTATTTGGTGGGCGAGGAAAACCGTGGGCTGGAGTACATGTTCATCATGATGAACGCAGCGCGCTTTTCAGTGGGTATTCAAGGCTTGGCGGTGATGGAGACTGCGTATCAAATGGCGCGTGACTATGCCGCAGAACGCTTGCAAAGCCGCCCTGTGGATGGCAGCGCGCGCGAAGCTGTGGCCATCATTCATCACCCCGATGTGAAGCGCATGTTGTTGACCATGAAGGCCACGATTGAAGGGTGCCGTGCCATGTCGTATTACACGGCGGGTTTGTCCGACATTGCGCACCACCATGCGGATGCCGCCACCCGTGAAGCAGCACTTGCACAGTATGAGTTTATGGTGCCTTTGGTGAAAGGTTTCAATACCGAGCAATCGGTTGACATCACCAGCGTGGGTGTTCAGATCCATGGTGGCATGGGTTTCATCGAGGAAACGGGTGCTGCGCAATTTCACCGTGACTCACGCATTTTGCCGATTTATGAAGGCACAACGGCGATTCAAGCGAATGATTTGATTGGGCGAAAAACATTGCGCGATGGAGGGGCGGTGGCATTGGCTTTTGCGGATCAAATTGACGCGACCGCAGCGGAATTGGCGGGACATGATGCGCTGAAATCGATGGTGCAACCTTTGTCAGACGCCAATCATGCGTATCGCAATGTGGTGGCGCACGTGTTGGCACACACAAAAACCAATCCAAACAATGTGTTTGCGGGTTCAGTGCTTTACTTGAAATTGGCAGGCATGTTGATGGCGGGGTGGCACAGCGCGCGGGCTGCATTGGCGGCGCAATCGCTGTTGTCGAGCGGCACGGATGTGGCATTTTTGCAAGGAAAAATAGGCACGGCTCAATTTTACATGCAGCACGTGTTGCCGCAAACAGGTGCACTGGCGAAAGCAATCCTCGATGGTGGCGAAGCCGTGGCAGGGTTCGATGTGGCTTTGTTTTAATGTGTTTGACTGTAAGTGCATGCTGTTTCAATAAAAAGCGCCAGACTCATGTTCTGGCGCTTTTTATTGAAAATGACGGCTTATCCGTTGTTTCTCAAGCGAGCAATGGCT
This sequence comes from Ephemeroptericola cinctiostellae, assembly GCF_003339525.1. Taxonomy (GTDB): domain Bacteria; phylum Pseudomonadota; class Gammaproteobacteria; order Burkholderiales; family Burkholderiaceae; genus Hydromonas; species Hydromonas cinctiostellae. The sequence continues at coordinate 1,080,769 of NZ_CP031124.1, forward strand.
GCACGCACTTGGTTGGGTGCGGTGCCACCAATGTGATCGCGAGCTGCCACGCTGCCTTCTAAGGTCAAGCAATGGCCGACATCAGCGCCAATCAAAGCCTGCTGCTCAGTGGTTAAATCTGTTGCTGCGCGCAACTCTTCCAAGTTTAGATCGGCCAAGTCACATTTTTTTTGAGTGCAGATTTTAACCGCATGCGCCACCGCTTCATGTGCATCGCGGAAAGGCAAACCTTTTTTGACCAAGTAGTCGGCCAAATCGGTGGCTGTCGAAAAACCTTGTAAAGCCGCTGCGCGCATGTTTTCAGGTTTAACGATGATGCCCTGAACCATTTCTGTGAAAATAATTAAAGTTTCCAAAACGGTGTCGGCAGCATCAAATAAAGGTTCTTTATCCTCTTGGTTGTCCTTGTTGTAGGCCAATGGTTGACCTTTCATTAACGTCAACAAACTCATCAAATCCCCATAAACTCGACCTGTTTTGCCTCGTGCCAGTTCTGGTACGTCGGGATTTTTTTTCTGTGGCATGATCGATGAGCCTGTGCAAAAACGATCTGCAAGATCGATGAAGCCGACACGTGGGCTCATCCAATTGACCAATTCCTCAGAAAAACGCGACACGTGCATCATCACCAAGGAGGCCGCAGCACAAAACTCAATCGCAAAATCCCGATCAGACACAGCATCCAAAGAGTTTTCGCATACCCCTTCAAAGCCCAGTTGCGCAGCAACAAATTCACGGTCAATGGGGTATGTTGTGCCCGCTAAAGCAGCAGCACCAAGAGGTAAACGATTGACGCGACGACGACAATCGCTCATGCGCTCGAAATCACGTGCAAACATATTGACGTAAGCCAACAAATGGTGACCAAAAGTGATCGGCTGAGCGACTTGTAAATGCGTAAAACCCGGCAAAATGGTATCAGCCTCACGCTCGGCAACGGTCAATAAACCATTTTGCAATCCACGCAAAGCTGCGCAAATGTCATCAATTTGTGCGCGCAGCCACAAACGAATGTCGGTGGCCACTTGATCATTGCGTGAGCGACCCGTGTGCAAACGCTTGCCAGCCGCACCGACCAAAGCCGTCAGGCGTGCTTCTATGTTCAAATGCACGTCTTCAAGATCAAGCTGCCAGTCGAATTCACCAGCATCAACTTCTGATTTAATTTGTGCCATACCGCGTTGTATGTCGGCAAGGTCTTGTGCACCGATAATGCCTTGTTGAGCGAGCATGCTGGCATGCGCCAAAGAACCTTCAATGTCAAATAAAGCCAAACGTTTATCAAAGTTGACTGAGGCGGTATAGCGTTTAACCAATTCGCTCATGGGCTCAGAAAAAAGGGCAGACCAGCCGCTGGTTTTGTTGTGCAGTTGAGAATTTGAAGCGTCGCTCATGTTTGTCCTAAAAAAGAAAAGTCAATTCAAATGAATCTTCTATTTTAAAGCAAAGGCTGTTGGGAGTGGGATAAACTGTAAAGCAATTCCATTGTGTTCAATTAATGTGTATAATGCCACTTGTTGTCTTGCAATGAATTAACAAGGGTTTTGCATGTAAAAACCAGTTCTATCAAGGGCTTAAGCGATAAAGTCCGCTGCAAGCCGCACCAGATCGTCATTTTAAGAAAATTTTTTTGAAAAAATGTCTTGACGGGGAAGTTAAAAGCATGGTTTAATTCGCCTCGTTGTGAATGAAACGAGCGTTCTTGTCAGTCTGAGGCTTTGTTGATTTTCAAGGACTTTACAAATGATTGCTGGTGGAGAATAAGATATGAATAAGTCAGAATTGGTAGATTTTATCGCAGCAGAAGCAGAAGTTTCTAAAGCAGCAGCAGGCCGTGCATTGGATGCAGTGACTACGGCAGTGAAAAAAACCTTGAAAAAAGGTGATTCAGTTACCTTGGTTGGTTTCGGTACTTTTTCAGTTGGTAAGCGTGCAGCACGTGTTGGTCGTAACCCACAAACTGGCGCAGAAATTAAAATTAAGGCAGCTAAAGTGCCTAAATTCAAACCTGGTAAAGGTTTGAAAGATGCAGTAAATTAAAAGTTTTATTTTTTAAGATTGGGTGTTTAGCTCAGTTGGTAGAGCGGCGCCCTTACAAGGCGTAGGTCGGGAGTTCGAGCCTCTCAACACCCACCAGTCTTAAAAAAGCAGTTTGGAGTGGTAGTTCAGTTGGTTAGAATACCGGCCTGTCACGCCGGGGGTCGCGGGTTCGAGCCCCGTCCGCTCCGCCAAAAAATAGAACATGATTTTCGTGTTCGTTTCCATGTGATATTGGAATGTGATAAGCAAGTGAAAATGCGGGTGTTTAGCTCAGTTGGTAGAGCGGCGCCCTTACAAGGCGTAGGTCGGGAGTTCGAGCCTCTCAACACCCACCACGCATTTTTATGAGCAAGAAGTATATGTTGGAGTGGTAGTTCAGTTGGTTAGAATACCGGCCTGTCACGCCGGGGGTCGCGGGTTCGAGCCCCGTCCGCTCCGCCAGTTAAGAAAAAAGGTGAACTTTGGTTCACCTTTTTTTGTGCTTGTTGTGTCTAATCTATGCTGGCTGAGTGCGGGGGTGGCTTAGTTGGCTGAACAGCGATATAATGATGAACTTTTATTGAGCCGTGTGCGCGGCGGCAGCTCGGATTAAGGGAATGACATGTTTAATTTTGTGCATAAACACAAGCAAATAATTCAACTGATTTTAGCGGTGATGTTTATTCCGTTTATGTTTTCAGGCGTATCAAATTTGACGACCATGGATTTTAATGGGGATGTGGTTGCGAAAATAGGCAAGCAAAGCATCACCAAGGCGGTGTTTGAGCAAAACTTTAATCAATACAAAGATAAAGTGCGTGCTCAAATGGGCGATAAATTCAGCGAAGCAGATTTTGATACCTTTGAGCAAAGAACCGCTTTTCTTAATGAAATGGTCGATGAGTACACAGTGTCTGAGGCTGTACAATCTGAGCATTTGACGGTCAGTGATGCGCAGTTGGTCAGCGCACTGCTTAAAGACCCCATCGTGAGTCGTGATGCACAAGGCAATATTGACCGTGCCAAATACGAAGCCTTGCTGAAACAGAATCATTTAACGGAGGCGCAATATGAAAGCAGTGTACGCAATCGTTTGTCAACGGGTTTGATTGAGCAAGTTTCGGGTTCTGGTTTTAATTTACAGCCTTTACAGCAGGCTGCCATTGGTGATGTGTTGACACAAGTGCGTTTGGTTGAGATCAAGCCAATTGACTTGACCCCGTATATGGCAAAAATCACAGTGGGCTCAGATAAAGTTGATGCCTATTATCAATCACATGCTGCTCAGTTTACAAAAACTGAGTCTTTTGATGTTGATTACGTGGTGATTCCTGTGTTACCTGCAAATTATGTGCCCAATGATGTGGATATCAAATCGGCTTTTGGTGGCACACCAACGGCAGAAGAAATCAATAAAGTTAAGAAAGACCCTGCTTTAATTAAAGATGTATTGGCAAAAACCGCATTGGCTAAAATGGAGGCTGTGGCCAAGGACATCGATGCGACCAGTGCCAAAGCGCCACAAGATTTGGCTGCGATTGCATCTCGGTTTGGCGGTAAAATTGAATCTGCAAAAAATGTCACACGCACGGGTGATGATGCTTTACCTGAGTTGTTGAAATCAGCCGATGTTCGCTTGGCTTTGATCACAGGTACACAAGTGGTGGGTAAAGCCATCAGCTCTCCTGTCAAGTTAAATGACACAAGCTTGATCGTCGGTCGCGTGAGTAAACAAACACCTGCAGGTTTATTGCCTTTGGCCGATGTTCAGGCTGAAATCGAAAAAACGTTGAAACAAGAGTCTGTCGTGGCTCAAGCCCGTGGGGATGCACAAAAGCAAATAGCCTCCATGGCGGCCAGCACCTCGATTGGCACACCCGTTGCGGTTGGCCCTTTGTTGAATAGCAATTTAAACCGCAGTACAGTGGCTCAAGTATTGGCTTTGGGGGCAAAGGATGTGCCCAAGTTATTGGTCAGTGATGATGCAAGTAGCGTCAGTATTGTGCGTGTGATTGGTGAAGATCCGAGCAAGCCAGCGTCAGATAAGTTTGTGGGTCTGAAACCTGCGCTACAACAATGGGGTGGGATTTCAGGGGCGTTGCAGCAGCGTGCTTATTTAAATGTATTGCGTGAGCGTTTAGGCGTTAAACTGTACCCAGAGCATTTGGGCGGGACTGAAAAGAGTAAAGCCTAATTTGTAAAGCACGCTGAATATTTCGCGTGCTTTTATGTTTTCGATTTTGATTTTGCTGGTGTGCAATGTTATAGCAAAAGCCATCACTTCCCTGATTGTTTGAGGTGTGGGTTTGTGTTTTTTCATCGGTTTTATGCAGATTTGATGTTTTGCTTCACAAGGATGCTGATCTGCACTGAAATTTTGCTGGTTTTTCTGTTCAAAATCTATAATCTTAATGCAGTCACGAGGCAGGGTTGCTTTGTGATTAACCATAGAAAATGTGAGCAAATCCATTTTCTTTAATGAGTTGATTTATGTGGCTGAGTTCAAAGCAGCTCGATCACAATCAATTGCTTTTGTCTGATTTCTGTTGGCAAGTCTGACAGAAATGCTAACATTTAAGCACGGATAAAGGGATTTTTACTTTTCCGTCTTTTCTGTACTATTTATTTGGAGTTTCCCGTGTTATCAGCAGCGAATATCACCATGCAGTTTGGCGCCAAGCCTTTATTTGAAAATATCAATGTTAAGTTTGGTGAAGGCAATCGTTATGGCCTCATCGGGGCGAATGGTTGCGGTAAGTCAACATTCATGAAAATTTTAGGTGGTGATTTGGATCCATCTGCAGGTTCTGTTGTGATTGAGCCCAATGTGCGTTTGGGTAAGTTGCGTCAAGATCAATTTGCATACGAGGATTTACGCGTATTGGATGTGGTTTTGATGGGGCACACGGCCATGTGGGAGGCCATGTCTGAGCGCGATGCCATTTATGCCAATATGGAAGCGACAGAGGACGATTACATGCGCGCCGCCGAGTTGGAGGGGGTGTTTGCGCAATACGATGGTTATACGTCTGAGGCTCGTGCCAGTGAATTGCTGCTGGGTGTGGGGCTGCCGATTGAGTTGCATCAAGGTTTGATGTCCGCTGTTGCCCCTGGTTTGAAAGTACGTGTGTTGTTGGCGCAGGCTTTATTTTCTAATCCCGATGTGTTGCTGTTGGATGAGCCGACCAATAACCTGGACATCGATACGATTCGTTGGCTTGAACACGCGTTGGATGAAAAAGATTGCACAATGATCATCATTTCACATGATCGCCACTTTTTGAATGGTGTGTGCACCCACATGGCGGACATGGATTTTGGTACTTTAACCGTCTATTCGGGCAATTACGACGATTACATGCTGGCGTCTGCCGAAGCGCGCGCTCGCCAAATGGCCAGTAACTCAAAGGCCAAAGAGCGTATGGCCGAATTGCAAGAGTTTGTGCAGCGTTTTGCAGCAAACAAGGCCAAGGCGCGTCAAGCCACTTCACGCCAGAAAATGATTCAAAAAATTAAAGCCGATACGGTTGAAATGAAACCATCATCGCGTCAAAACCCATTCATTCGCTTTGAGCAAAATAAAGTGTTGCATCGCTTGGCTTTGGAAGTTGAGACGGTCAGCAAAGCCTTTGATCATCCAATCATCACGAAGTTTTCCACGATGATTGATGCGGGCGACAAAGTTGCCATCATTGGTGGCAATGGTGTTGGTAAAACGACGTTATTACGTGTTCTGCAAGGTGATTTGGCGGCTGATTCGGGTGTTGTGAAATGGTCTGAGAATGCCGATGTGGGTTATATGGCGCAAGATGCAGCCGAACAATTTGACAGCGATGAGTTGGTGTTCGATTGGATGGGTAATTTCCGCCAGCAAGGCGATGACGATCAAGTCATTCGTGGCGTGTTGGGTAAATTATTGTTTTCTGGCGATGATGTGACCAAGTGTGTGCGCATTTTATCGGGTGGTGAAAAGCACCGCATGAGTTTTGGTCGATTGTTGTTGGGGCGACACAATGTGTTGATGCTTGATGAGCCAACCAACCATTTGGACATGGAGTCGATTGAGTCATTGCAGTTGGCGTTGGAAAAGTATGCGGGCACGGTGTTCATTGTCTCTCATGACCGTCAATTCATTGACAACGTGGCCACACGCATCATTGAGGTCAAGGGTGATGGTACTTTGGTTGACTTTAAAGGCGATTATGAATCGTATTTGGACAGCCAAGGCTTAAACGGTTGATTCTCCACCAGAGTAATGTCCTTTAAAGAGTAGATTATGCCCGTTCTTCAGATTATTGCACCATCAGGTTATCCTCAAGATCAAGATTCGGTTGCACGTGCAGTCGCCTATTTTGTTGAGCGTGGCTGGACCGTGCGTGGACAAGGCTCTGCTTTGCGACATTTTCAGCGCTTTGCAGGGGGGGATGCCGAACGTTTGGCTGAAATCAATGGTTTGGCGCGGTTTGGTGGTGGTCAAGAGAAAAAACCGGATTTGGTCATGGCGTTGCGTGGCGGCTATGGTGTGTCTCGATTTATGGACTTGATCGACTTTGATGCTTTGGCTCAAGCTGATTTGCGTTTCATGGGGCACAGTGATTTTACGGCTTTTTGCTTGGCTTACTATGCAAAGACAGGGCGTTCTTCTTATATTGGCCCAATGGCCTGTTTTGATTTTGGCCTTGAAGTGCCTTCTGTTTTTATGGAGGCGCATTTTTGGCAATTGCTCGCTCGTGGACATGATGTGGTGATTGTTGATGCCGCACAACCCCACCAATTTGAAGCTGAGGGCGTGTTGTGGGGAGGGAACTTGACGATGGTGAATCAATTGGTGGGAACGCCTTTTTTACCTGATGTCAAAGGCGGCCTTCTTTTTCTGGAAGACATCAATGAGCACCCTTATCGGATTGAGCGAAGCTTGTATCAATTGCGTGATGCGGGTATTCTTGAGCAGCAATCCGCCATCATCCTTGGCCAGTTCAATGGTTATAAGCTGTATGACAACGATCATGGTTATGATTTTGATGAAATGGTGATGCACATGCGCAGTCGCTGTGATGTGCCAATTTTGACAGATTTACCTTTTGGTCATGTGCGTGATAAAGTGACTTTACCCATTGGGCAGGTGGCTCAACTGAATGTTTTGGGCGATGCGGGTTATCGTTTAACGGTACACGCCATTTGACTGATTGACTGGAACTTATGTTCTGCGGGTTGAATGAATCGAAATCTGGCTGTGTGTGTCAATTCTAACGAAGATAATAAGTTGTTCGCAGCATTTTAATTCGTGCAATGTAGTTTTGTGTTTCCTCTGGCATTTTGATCAGGCGGAAACGGTCATAGGTGCTGCCATTGGTTTTTGGCTTGATGTAATTGTCAACATTGCCCATGCCCCAATTGTAGGCGGCCAAAGTTAATTCCACATTGTTATTGTAACGCTCATAAAGTTTGTTTAAATATTCAGAAGCTGCGCGTGCAGACTCTTCTGGGTGTGTGCGATCAGCCAAGCCCATGTCGCGTGCTGTTGGGCGCATGAATTGAAATAAACCTTGTGCACCTGCACGGCTTTGGGCATTTGGGTCGCCTGCCGACTCTTGGTGCATTACTGCGGAGAGCAGGCCACGTGGTAAACCATTGTCTTTTTCCAAGGCTTCTAGCTTTAGCTTCTTCCGCCATTCGTACACGCGTTCAGCCACTGCATCATCACCGGATTGATAACCCAGTTCTTTTAAGATAGGCCACAATGCAAATGCACAAGCCACGACCGCAATGGACATGATGAGCCACTGGATGCGTTTTTTTGGTGTTCTGTAAATCAGTTTGACCATTTGTGTGGTTTTTAGGTTTCTTTGTGAAAAAGCTAAAGCATAGCTTGAGGGCAATAAAAAAGCCACCAAAAGGTGGCTTTTCAACAAAAAAACATGGAATTATTTAATTTTAGTTTCTTTGTAAATGACATGCTTACGTGCCACTGGATCAAATTTTTTGATTTCCATTTTTTCAGGCATGTTGCGTTTGTTTTTGTCGGTCGTGTAGAAGTGACCTGTACCAGCTGTTGATTCGAGTTTGATTTTATCACGCATGATAGGGCTCCTTAGATTTCGCCACGGGCGCGCAAGTCAGATAAGACTGCGTCGATACCGTTTTTGTCGATGGTGCGTAAAGCTGCATTCGAAACGCGCAAACGCACGAAACGGTTTTCAGACTCTACCCAAAAACGGCGGTTTTGCAAGTTAGGCAAAAAACGACGTTTGGTTTTATTGTTTGCATGAGAAACATTGTTCCCAGACATCGGGCGTTTACCCGTTACTTGACATACGCGTGCCATGATGATTTCCTTATTTCAGCTAATTTCAAACCAAATGATTGTTGTTGATTCAAGCGTTTAAATCTTTGTTTTGTAATGGTTTTGCGCATAAAATCGAGCCAACACACAACAGGCCATAAGATTTCGCGCTAAACAAACAACAAAAATTTGAAAACTGTTTGTACCGAGACATTCGATTATAAAGTATTTTTGCTAAAAAAACAATGTGTTTGTCGGTCTGTATGCTATTTTCAGACGAAAATAGCATACAGAAAAGAGGATAAAAGGGCTTAGGGTTCTTGTAAAACCAATGGGTCAAGTCGTCCAAAACACAGCAATCGGCCTTGAATTGTGGTCAGTGCGGGTACCATTGAGTCATATTTTTCCTTTAATTCGGGATGTTCGTCAATGTCGATGATTTCAAATTGAAAGTCGAGGCGTGTTTGCCAAAGCCGTAAATCTTCGTGCATGTCGTGACAGAGGTGGCAGTTTTCTCGACTGTACAGTTGGTATTGTGTCTTCATCTGGGTGTTTTGAGTGGTTTTTTAATGGGCTCATTCGGCCACATTGATGCCAACAAATTGGCGAGCATTGTTGCGAACAACGTAGATGAATACGGTGTCACCAGCCGTTAGGTTCTTTGCTGCAACATTCAATTGTTCAACAGATTTGATGTCTTGTTGATTGATGTTGAGCACAAAGTCACCGACGGATAAGCCTGCGGCGACGGCGGGTTCTTGAATGGCGGTGATTTGTACGCCAGAGTTGGTGTTGGTGCTGGCTTTTTGGGCTGGGCTCATGGCGCGAACCTTGAGTCCTAATTTTTGCCAAATGAAGAAGTTGGCTTGATCAAAAGCATTTGTACTTTTTGGGATGATAAATTTGATCGGCTTTCGATCGCCATCGCGCAACACTGTGAGTGTGACCTCATCATCTTGTGAGAGAAAATCACGCAAGGCACTGAGGTCGGATACGTCGATGACCCGTTGTGATTCAATGCCGACAATGATGTCGTTCTTTTGGAGACCTGCTCGTCCTGCGATGGAGTTTGGTATGATCGATTTGACCCGTGCACCAGTGGCATCTGCAAGGCTGAGTTCGGTTTGCAATTTTTCATCGACATTGGTCGCTGAAAATCCCAATTGTTGCCAATTTTGAGGCAAATTTGCACTGAGGTCTTGGCTGTTAACCAATTTGCTGACCAATACGTGCCGGGTTAGACCCATTGGCGCTTTGAGCAAGTTGGAATTCATGGCCAACACTTCACCTTTGGTGTTGAGAAGCGGGCCACCTGTGTTGCTGGCGTTGATGTCCACATCAGTGACCAAGCCTTGAGATTTGTTGTTGGTTGGGTTGCTGATGACGACCCCTGAGGATATGCCGTTTTTATTGGCGCCGATGGCAAGTACCCATTCACCTTCGCTGACTGTTTCGGCAAGGGGTAGGGCAGGTAAGCTGCCACTGGCAACTTTTAAAATGGCCAAGTCTCTTTTGGATTCACTGCGCAGCAGGGTGGCTTTGAGTCGTCGTTTGTCGGACAGTTGCACGTAAATTTCGTTGGCGTCGATGACGGTGTGGTAGTTGGTGACGATGACACCATTCGGGGCGATGATGAAGCCACTGCCTTGGACTTTTTTCTTGATGACTGGTGCGGCAGTGGTTGAGCCAACAGGGGGCGTATCCGCGTCACTGAACATGCGTGAAAAGACTTGATACACGGGGTCTTGAGTGATCCCTTTGTATTGTTCGGGCACTTTGATTTTGACCCATTGAATGGCTTGCACGTTAACGATGCCTGCAGCACTGGTGTTGACGATTTGTGCAACATTGGGGGCTGCATAAGCCATCCCGATGAGACTGAGGTGTGACAATCCAAAAAACAGTTTAAAAAGGTGTGGTGCTACGGTTTTGGGCATGACCCGTCCTCGATGAAATTCATGGATTGATTTGAACTCATATTGTAGCAATTCTAAGCCTTGTCATGGCGTTGGATGCGTATTTGTCGTGGGTTTACGCCGTAAGGTGGTCGTTTTATGCTAAATTACCACATCGTTTATTTTGCCTTGAGGTTTTCCATGTTGAAGAATAACAGTTGCTCCTTTTCACGCCGTTGGTCTGGACTTGTCTTGTTTGTCGTTGGTTTTGGCTGCACGGGGGCGGCGCAAGCGAAACGTGTGAATCCAAATGCTTTGCCCAATCAACAGGTGCAATATGTTTTGACCGATCCCGTGTCGGATCTGCCTTTGGCAAATACCCCTTATGTGTTGATGACCCCCCATGGCAATAAAGAGGTGCCAATAAAGCCCATGTTGACTGATGACAAGGGGCGTACACGGGAGGTGAAAGAGGCTCAAAAGTATGATTTGACTGACCCTGCTGCGCCAGTCGTCTTGGTACAAGCCGAGGGCAATGGCTCGCAATTGTTACTGTTGAATCTGAATGATGCCAATCGTGATCCAACTGAGGCCGATGCTGGGGAGGTGGTACCAAGCCATGTGCCCAAGGCAGCACCGTATATGATTTGGAACAAGGACAGCAATCAGGCTTTGTGTGGTCGTGCCAATGCACAGGGTTTTACTCAAGCTTATTTTGTACCAGCCAATGGTGTTTGGAATGAGGGCAATTATATTCTGCATTTGAAAAATGGAGCTTCATGTGCGGACGCACGCGTGGCGATGGCGGAGCTGAATGACGACATGGATTCGGATGCTTTTGAGCGGGGTCATGCTTATGCGCGCGAACATTTTGTGTTGACGAACAAACAAGCAGATGGCTTTGTGTATGAACATGCCAGTGATTTGATCCGCAACCCATCGGCGGATATTGAGCATGGGGCCAATAAGCGGGCCCTTGAGCGTGCGATTGATTTGGCCAAAGGCAAGCGCGATGCCGCGCAGCTGAACATGTTGGGCTATGGTTTGGGTTTTGAGCGGCATGCATATAAACGCAGCTTACCGTTGCTCACAGAAGCGTTGAACATTGAACCAAACGATTGTTATTATTTGAATAGCAAGGGTTATGTGTTGATGCGTCAAGGGGATTTAAAAGCGTCACGTGAATTGTTGCAAGCATCCGATGTGGCCTGCCAAGCGGCTCGAATCCATGGTGGGACTGAGGTGCGAGATCAAGATCCCGCGTATCCGATTGCGGTCAACTATGCCCATTTGGCGGAAAACTATGGCTTGAGCGGCGATGTGTATATGGCCAATGAGTTTTTAAACCGAGCTTTGAAAGAGGGGGCCGTGCGTGCCAAGGATGAAATTTTTGAAGTGCTAAAAAACCTTGGTGAGAAAAAAATGGTCAGCGATGCCAACTTGCAATTGTTTGCATTGTATTTGAGTTATGTTGAGAAGACCGAGGCCAAAAATAAAACAGCTGTTGAAGGGGCAACGAAAAAAAATGGCAAGGCCGTTGTGAAGCCAAAGGGTCAATGATCTGTTGATGATGCGGTCATCATGGTGATCATTTAAATATAAAAAAACCGTTCGTCTGAACGGTTTTTTTATGTGCGGTAGTAAATCAAGATCGCTGCTGCGAAGCACCAGAAAATAGCGGCGAGTGTGAGTGCGGGCCACAAGGACATTTTATCAACCAAAAAGTAGGCCGCAATCAGATAGACCGCATAAGGCAGTAGCGCCCACAAACCGAATGCAATGGTGGCTTTGAGGTCTTCGCGGCTGCGTTCGACACCGACAATGTAATGGCTGATGAGTGCAAAACTTGGGAACAGTGGAACGAGGCCAGCAATTAAAAAATAACGGCTGCGCGACAGCAATGCAATGGCGATGACGATGGCTGCGCCCAGCGCCGCTTTGAGCAGTAAAGACATGAGAACACTTTCTTGTGTCAATGTGTGAAGGGTGGTTTACATCAATTGGGCGCAAATCGGTGCATGGTCTGAGCGGCTGCGCCAAATGGATCCGCTGTGTATTTTTGCTGATTGTACACTTAAACCTCGAACGTATAAACGATCGAGTTTGAACCATGGCATGAGGCTTGGAAATGTGCGACCCACTTCGGTTTCTTGTAGGTGTTCAACGGCATCTATGACTTTTAAATGTTGGGTTAAGGCGCGATGCACATGTAAATTCCAGTCGTTGAAGTCACCCGCAATGATCAATGTGGCATCGTGCGGCACATGTTTTTCAATGTGGGCGATGAGCGCTTGGGCTTGGCGATTGCGACCGCCTTTGAATAAGCCAAAATGAACGCAAACAACATGCAAGTCGCCGTGGCGAGGGTGGTCAATTTGGGCGTGCAATAAGCCCCGTTGCTCCAGTCGATGGTCGGACACATCGATATTTTGCCACGAGACGATGGGGTATTTCGACAAAATGGCATTGCCGTGATCGCCGTGTCGGTAAATGGCATTGGCGCCATAAACACAAAATGGATAGTGGTTGTCATGCAGGCTGGCGAGCTGAGATTGACCCCAAATGGCGTGGTTGATGGTGCGTTTGGTGTTGATTTCCTGCACTTCTTGCAAGCAAATGATGTCAGCGGCCAGTTCAGCCAAACCTGCTTTGAGCTGAACGATGCGGGAGCCTTGGGTCATTGAATGACCTTTGTGGATGTTGTATGTGGCGACGGTGAACATGGTGTGAATCCGAGGGGAGCTTGAAAATGTGTTGAGCTGCGGATGTCGTATGGCGGATCTATTGAGTGCGCCCATTTATAATTCATGGGTAGATCGTGAGCGCATATTGAATCATCCTTTCATTTTATCGTTTGCTACGAATGAAGCACATTTAATCTGACTTGGTCGACTTTTGTGCACAGCTCATGTGTGGCCGTCAGTGTGCGCAATGTTGCACGGTTCATGCTGTCGGCATCGGTGTAGATGAGGCCTTGAGCCCGTATGGCAGGCAAGTCCACCCATTGTAACCATTCTTTCAAACTGTCATCGGGTTGTCCGCCAGGCGTTGCTGTGGCAATGATGCTGGGCTTTAAACGCAACACCTCCTCGACGTTCACCGTCGGTGCAGTCAAGGGCAGGTCTGCAAAGACATTGTGTGCCCCACAGCGCGCCAAAGCATCGCTGACCCAACTTGAACCATTTAACGTCATCAGTGGGGCATGCCACACTTGATAAAATGTGGGCATGACAGGTTGGCGGGCATCGCGCAATAGAGGCAAGGTACGGTAAGCATTTAAAATGATCGGAGCCGCGCTGCTTTCCACGCCCGTTAACTGTGCCAAACGCATCAATGCGACAGGAATGTCGGCTAAAGTTTGCACGCGATGAAAATACACAGGGATGTTTAAACGTTCCAAAGCCGCCAATTGAGCCGGTGAATTGCCACCTTGCCAAGCGATGATGACGTCGGGTTTGAGGGCGGCAATGCGCTCGAGGTCAAGGCTTTGGTAATCACCAATGATGGGGATGTTTTTGGCGGTGGCAGGAAAGTCGCTGTACGTCGTTGTGCCGATGATGCGATCACCCGCACCGATTGCGAACAGGTTTTCTGTGATGGATGGCGACAGTGCGATGATGCGTTGAGCGGGGGCGTTTATGCTCAGTGTGTGTCCTGTGTCATCGTTGACTTCAAAAGCATGGGCGTTGATGGCAAATGCACAGGTCAATGCCATGCCACAGCCCATGATCGTTTTTAAAAAAGTCATTTTGTTGTGCCACCGCTTTGTGTCAGGAAGCTGACTTTTGATAATCCCGCTGTTTGCGCGGCCGTCAACGCATGTGCCACCTTGGCATAAGGCACGGCTTGATCGGCGCGAATGTGCACTTGGGTTTGTGCGCTTTTAGCGGCCAATGCAGTGAAAGCACCCGATAAGTCCGTATCTTTGACCGCATGGTTGTCGATGAAGTATTGACCTTGGGCATCGATCGACAACACCACGGGTGAGCTGTCTTGCTGTGCGCTTTGGGCTTTCTCATTGGGTAAATCCACTTTGACCGAATGTGTCAGCAAGGGGGCCGCCATGATGAAAATCACCAGCAGCACCAGCATCACATCCACCATGGGGGTGACATTGATGTCTGCCATGGGGCGATGACCTTGATTTTTTTGAGAATTGAATGCCATGATGGTTCGTTTATCCCGATGTGAATGGATGTGAGTGTGTGTGTTACTGAATGTGAGTGTGCTGGGTTTGGTTGTTCAAAATGTCATGTGCAAACGCATCCAGCTCGGTTTGATGCGTTTGGTTGTTGCGACTGAAAAAATTGTAAGCAAACAGGGCAGGCAAGGCCACGGCCAAGCCAAAAGCCGTCATGATCAAAGCCTCTCCGACAGGGCCGATAATGTTGGCGATCTCCATTTGACCTTGTGCCGCAACTGTGGTCAAAGTGCGATAAATGCCCCACACCGTACCGAGCAAACCGACAAAGGTGGCCGATGAGGCCACGGTGGCCAGCAACGTCAAACCTTTATCAAGGTGTTGGTTGGCGACACGCACGGCATGGGACAATTTGCGTTCCAAAGTGGGTGCATCAACCGATTGTGTGGCGAGTTGAGCGATGGGCATCAACAGATTTTCTTTATCAAAAGGTTTGAGTGCAGACATGCGCGTGTCGCTGTCTTTGTTGTGCCAAAAAACGGCCAAACCTTGTCCCAGATCGCGCAGGCGCATGAACATCGACAAGCGCATGAAAATCACGCCCCAGCTCAAAATCGACATGAGTAAAAGCACGATCACAGTGAAGTGGTTGAAAGTGTCGCCTTGCGACCAAAAATGTTGCAAATTAAAAGAAGTGTTCATACGTTTCACTAAAAAAGTTGCTCAAAAAATTGTTTGGAGGGGATTAACCCCTTCATTGTAACAAGGGTTGACATCGGATGGTCTTAATCCGAGCCGCAATCAAATATCAGTTTAACATCGGCATAACTGGCCACGACAGTGCCTGCTGCATTGCGTACTGTGGGGAATTTTAAACGCATCGCCTGTTCATGGGCGAGTTGGTTCATGGTGGCGTCTTGGCTGTTGCCATCGATGTGTGCGGCTTGAACAATGCCGCTGGAAGCAATTTGCACATGTGCCATGACCTGACCGATGAGGCCTTGGCGCTTGGCGCTGGCGGTGCACGTCATTTGCTTGGTTTGTGGGCGGTTGCGCACAGGAGACGTGTCGTCGTTTGCATCGCGTGCGGCGGCGGCTGAAGTGCTGATTGAAGCGTGCTCGCCTTGCATCGCAGTGGTTGGGGTGACTGAAGTTGATGGGGCCAGTGCTGCAGATGGGCTTTTGCTTGAATGTGCATTGGAGGGCGCACCATCGGATGGTGTGTTGGAGGCCTTCGCATTTGTGCGCACGACATCATGGGCTGGGTGTTCTGGAGCTGGCGAAATCTGAGACGAGGCCGTTTGAGGGTTGTTTTCGGCCATGTTTGCGATCGCCTGAGTTGCTGTTTCAGTGGTCGATACAGGGCTTGCTGTGGATGTGTTTGGTTTTTTTGTGAGTGCCACCTCAGTTAAAAGGGTGGTTTGGGTTTCTGATAAAGTGTTTGTGTGGAGGAGGGGCTCTGGTGTCGGAGCGTTCAGCAACAGCCCTGTGAGCAAGCACAAATGGAGCAGTACGCTGAGGACAAAGCTTGAGGTGCGCATGGGGGTCATTGAAAACGCCCAGCGTGGGCTGGGCGCGATGATGAGTCAATCATTCGATTAGTCTTTCAAGCCCAAAACATCTTGCATGTCATAAAAACCAGCGGTGTTTTGATTCAAAAATTGTGCAGCACGCATGGCGCCTGTGGCATACGTCATGCGGCTGGATGATTTGTGCGTGATTTCAATGCGTTCACCCATGCCCATGAACATGACGGTGTGGTCGCCGATCACATCACCGCCACGAATGGTTGAGAAGCCGATGGTGCTGTCTTCACGCACACCAGTGACACCTTCTCGGCCATAAATGGCGCATTCTTTTAAATCACGTCCCAAAGCGCCCGCAACCGCTTCACCCATCATCAAGGCCGTGCCTGATGGCGCATCGACTTTCAGGCGATGGTGGGCTTCAATGATTTCGATGTCGTAACCCGTGTTTAAAATTTTAGCAGCCATTTCGAGCAATTTGAGTGTGACATTGACACCTGTGCCCATGTTGGCCGCAAAGACCACGCCGATGTGTTTGGATGCCGCGTGAATGGCAGCTTTACCCGCATCGTCAAACCCCGTGGTGCCGATGACGGCATTGACCTTGTTGGTGATGCAAATGTTCAAGTAGTCCAATGTGGCTTCAGGGCGGGTGAAGTCAATCATGCAATCGGCACCAGCGAGCACTTCGCTTGCATTGTTGCTGATGAGCACGCCTGTGGTGCGGCCGAGAAAGTCGCCCGCATCCTTACCTAAAAAAGCACTGCTGGCTGAATCGAGTGCGCCGTGAAGGGTGATGCCGTCGGTGGCGAGTGCCGCTTCAATGAGCATGCGCCCCATGCGCCCAGATGCGCCGGTGATGACTAATTTCATAATGGAATAGGTGAACGAGAAAAATGGATTGAAATATTGGCTTTAAATTCATCGGCCTCATTCGGGTGCGCTTTAAAATTAAAGCGTGAATTCATGAGGTCGATGATGCCCAATGGGGGCTTTGATGTGATTGTTTAGCTAAAGTTATTACTTGACTGGCACTGTTTCGACGGGTAAATCACGTTCGATTTTTGTGGCAACACCATTTTGAAACCATATTGTGATGCGGCGTTGCTCTACTTTTTGATAATGGCGGTCTAAGCGGTAAATGTAGTCCCAGCGATCTGCATGAAAGATGTCTTGTAAAATGGGTGAACCAACCGCATTGGCAACCTCGACCTTGCTCATGCCCTCACGAATCAAGGGCACACGTTCGGGTTCAATCACATTGCCTTGCTGCGTGGGTGCTTTGTAGGGCAAGTTAACACAGGCAGTGAGTGACAATGTTGCAACGGCAACCAAACACAGTTGAGACAGTGATTTTTTCATGGACAGTCCTTCATGGAAGATGATGAATACAGGCGCGAGTGACGAGACAATGGGGGAAACAGGGGTAAACACAGCTAAAGCCTCGCTTGCGCGCCCAATTTGTTGTAAGATTACCATAAATTGACAATAAGGAGCGGCAAAAGCCGTTCAAATCAGAGGTAACAACATGGATAAAACGCACGAACTCAAAAGCAGTGGGCTGAAAGTCACGCTGCCGCGTTTGAAAATTTTAGAGCTTTTTCAAAACAGCGTGGCGAATGGTGAGCGTCATTTAAGTGCAGACGATGTGTATCGCGTCCTCATGGGCGAACAGATGGACATTGGCTTGGCGACGGTGTATCGCGTCTTGACACAGTTTGAGCAGGCGGGTATTTTGCTGCGTCGCAATTTTGAATCAGGCAAAGCATTGTATGAACTGAATGAAGGTGAGCCGCACGATCATTTGCTGTGCTTGAGTTGCGGTAAGGTGGAGGAGTTTTCCGATGCACAGATCGAAGCGCGTCAACATGAAATCGCTGAACAACATGGTTATGTGTTGCATGAGCGTGCCATGAGCTTGTATGGCGTGTGCGCCGAGTGCCAGACGAAAGTCAAACGCCGCTAGCATGATCCGATCACAACAGCGCAACGCGCTGTTTTTCTTTGTCGGTTTTTTGTTTTAATCGCCTTTTTAGGCATTCCTGTTGTCATAATTAGCGTTTGTATGGTCGCTCTGTTCATTGATCCGTCATGCCACGCTTGACGCGGTATCTCCCAGTGCATAAGGTTGCGCGTCAAACTCGCAATGACGTTTTAAATTGCAATAACATGTCGGATTAAATAGCAGAGTGGTATGCGTCATGCTTAAGCCACAATGTCTGTTTATGACCGTTCAATGTCTCTGATTCGTGCTTTATATTGATTCCAAAAAGTTTATTATATGAACCAACCTCATATCTCAACTCACTCCTCAACTCATTCATCAAATTCTTTCCATACCATCACGGCTCGGCGTTTTGCAGGGTTGGATCGCTTGTATGGTGAAGGTGCCGCGCAAAAACTCAGCCAAGCGCATGTGTGTGTCGTGGGTGTGGGTGGTGTGGGTTCATGGGCAGTTGAGGCTTTGGCGCGTTGCGGCGTGGGTGAATTGACTTTGATTGATGCCGATCATGTGGTCGAATCGAATGTCAATCGACAAATTCAAGCAACTGAGTTGACCTTTGGTAAAGCAAAAATCACAGCTTTGAAAGAGCGCATTGGTTTAATCAATCCCGATTGCATTGTGCATGAAGTCGATGATTTTATTGATGAAGACAATTTGAATTTGATGCCTGCCTCAGCGCAGGTTATTCTGGATTGTGCCGATCAGGTGCGTGCAAAATATGCCATGTTGCTTGAAGCACGTCAGCGTCGTCAACCATTGCTGTGTTGTGGTGCGGCAGGGGGGAAACAGGATGCAACGCGAATTGTTCAATGTGATTTGTCGCAAAGCATTCAAGACCCCATTTTGGCAAAAATTCGCTCACGGTTGCGTTCACATTTAAAGCAAAGCGGGGCGAATTTGGGCAAGAAATCAGCCACGACCGTTGCGAAACTGGGTGTGCCCGTGTTGTTTTCGGATGAGGCCGTGCGTTACCCAGAAGCCGTGTGCGATGTGGGTGATGCCGCGCCCCAAGGTTTAAACTGCGCGGGTTTTGGTTCTTCGGTGATGGTGACCGCCAGCTTTGGTATGGCGGCGGCACAATGGGCGGTCGGACACATATTAAGGGAGAAAAAATGAGTGCTTTGGATGCTTTTGATGTTCGGGGACGCATCGATGCGTTGTACGTTCACCCAGTGAAATCGTGCGCAGCGGTGGCGGTGGATGAGGCGGTGCTGACACCCACAGGTTTGCAATTTGATCGAGAATGGATGGTGGTCGATGCAGCGGGACGATTCGTGAGCCAACGTGAGTTACCACGCATGGTGTTGATTCAGCCGACATTGGCCGAAGAGGCGTTGATCTTAAATGCGCCAGCCCAATCGCCATGTGCCATTCATTTCAACCAAAGTGGTGATGCGTTACAAGTGACGATCTGGGATGATGTTGTGGCGGCATTTGACATGGGTGATGCCGCGGCACTATGGCTCAGTGATTTTTTAGGACAAAATGTGCGCTTGGTGCGATTTGATCCCATGCATGAACGTGTGTGCAGTGAGAAGTGGACGGCAACACACCGTGCCACCACGAAATTTGCCGATGGGTATCCGATTTTGGTGTCCAGTGTGGCTTCGATGGATGAACTCAACACCCGCTTGCATGATGTAGGAAGTCCTGCTGTCAATGCCTTGCGCTTTCGGCCGAACATCGTGCTGTCCGATGTGGCCGCTCACGATGAGGATTTGATTGATGTCTTGCACATCGAGGATGAGCGCATTCAGCTGAAAAATGTCAAACCGTGCACCCGTTGCCCGATTCCAAACGTTGATCCGATGAGCGCGGAGATCGATCCGATGATCAGTGATGTGTTGCTGACGTATCGCCGCAATGCAAACATGGAGGATCAACTGACTTTTGGCGTGAACGCGATCGTGCTGGCAGGTGCTGGACTGACGTTGAGGGTGGGGCAGTCTGTGGGCGCTGATTATGTATTTTAAAAAAAGGATCTTTTACTCATCAGTACAGGTTGGGTTCAAATAAAACCAGCCATGATGGTTGGTTTTATTTGCGATGTGGTGGTGAAAAAGCATATCCAGCAATACCCATTTGTGAAAAAACTGCTTTTTAAAGGATTCGCGGAATAAGTCGTTTTGTAAAAACATAGACCCAATAAAATTTAATGACTTACGTTGTTTTTTTGCAAACTGTGGACTTGTTTCGTGATTCCTTAACTTTTGAATGTCAAGTTAAATGCAAGCCAATAAGCGGGTTGTACAGTCTCGGACCGCTCAATAAAGGCAGCCTGTTTTCGATAAATGCTTTTTGGTTTATGCTTGGTGTGCTGGGCAATGGGTTAAACAATGGGCAGTTGAAACCAATAAACAAGAGCTTACAGGAGCATAAATGCCACTTTCTATATTTTCCCCTATCATCTATTTATTATTTGGTCTAATTTTAGGCAAGTTCCCTATTGAACTTAAAGGGCGTATTTCCATGCTCTTGACGAAAGTTGTCATCCCATTGGTTATCATTTATAACATTGCAACGCATCAAAGCGGGACTTTTGTCATTATGGCTGGAATCATTGTCATGATGTTTTTGATGCTGTGCTTGAGCAGAATGGTCACAAAAGACCCCGTACAAAACCTATGTTTTTTTTATTTAAACATCGGTTGGCTCGGTTTGCCGATTGCCAGTACGCTGTTTGGCGATGGTGCGGCGATGGTGATTATTGCTGCGTATGTGGGCAGCTCATTGTTTGGAAACTCCATTGGTGTCGGTTTGATGGCGCACGGGCAAGACATTAAAACGAGAATCTGGCAAACATTACAAGCCCCGCCTGTATGGGCTTTATTGGTTGGTATTTTATGCTTGCCACTTCATAACAGCATTGAAGCTCTGAAGCCCATCTACGATGTTCTAAAATTTTTAATGGGGTTTATGGGGATGGTGGTTTTGGGAATTTGGTTATCGTCTACCAAAATCACAGCCTCGGATTTTAAATCAGCATTGATTCCATTTTTTATACGTTGTATGACTATTTTTGTTTTTGTGAGTTTATTTATTTTGGTATGCCAATATTACGATATTGCATTGGTATTGAATAATAAACCCACGTTGTACCTGCTTTGTTTATTGCCACCTGCCGCTAATATCATTGTGCTAGAAACCCATTATATGAAAAGTGGGCGTTCGGCCAGCATGATTGCTTGTGGTACGTGTTTAAGTATTGCAGCGATTGCTGCTTATGTCGCATTTGTGTTGTTAAAGATGTAGACGATGGTTTTTTATGTGCGGGCCTATTTTTGTTTGTATAGCTCATCCCATACACAGCCTTATTGTTGGTGTTTTTAGGGGGTATTCTGAAAAGCAGCCATCAATTGATCAGCACAGTATTTGAAGATCAAGGTAAAAACCGCATCACCCCATCTTGCAGTGGGCTGAATGCTGCCGTTTTTATCCCTGCATGTGCCAGCGTTTTGCGTGTCCATTCATTGCATGTTGTGAAAATGGAGTACCGTCCCGTGGCTTCGTAAAAGGCGTCGTGATCGTTGTAATTGGCTGTGGTGTTGATGTGTTCAACTTGGTTGTGCGCGTCGAATTTGAAGCTGCGGTCAATGTCAGCAACTATGGATTGAAAGGCGGCCTCGCTGATGCGCAGGTGGCGGATGGTGGGGCTGATTTTGGGCTGTTCGATGGCTTCGATGTGCATGGCGGTGCTGCCTAAACCTGTGGCTGCAATGAACGCGGTGGAGGCTTTGAGTTCTGCCCATGTCGGTGTGTCGAGGTAAAAGCCTTTGTCTCCCCAGCCAAATGAAATGTATGACAAATGTCCATCCGTATTGTGCAGGTCTGCGGGTGGGATCATGTTTGACCAGTCGCGTATTGCTGTTTTTGCAGGTAAAACGATGTCGGTGTGCACGCCGTTGGTGCGCACATAAATGTCGACGCCTGCTTGATCGGTGGGGAGTGACGCAAAATTCGCATGCAAGGGGATGCGGCTGAGCGTGACAACAGTGAGTGCATAGAGGGCAACAAAAGCCACAATGCCCAAAAGTAAGTTGCGTAGGCTGTACAGAATTTTTTTCATATTAAGGTTTTCGTGGGGAGCTGATGCGGCTCTCGTGTTGACGCAGCTTAAATTCAAGGTGTGTTTTAACCGTTGCCCATTCCGTGGCGATGATCGAATAAACGGCGGTGTCCCGTATGTTGCCATTGGGCATGATGCGTTGTGCGCGCAAAATGGCGTCAAGTTGTGCACCAAGACCCTCAATGGCGCGGCGGCTTTGGCTGTTCAAACGGTGGGTGCGCAGTTCGACGGCGATGGTGTGCCATTCTTCAAAAGCGTGTTTCAGCATCAAGTATTTGGCCATGGTGTTGATCCCCGTGCCTTGTGCAGATTGTGCATACCATGTGGCGCCAATTTCAACGCGCTGGTGGGTGGCCGATCGGTCAAAGTTGAGGAATGTGGTCATGCCGACGATGGTGTCGATGCCATTGTGGGTTTGGATGACGGTGAATGGGATCATTTCACCGAGTGCAAACTGTTCCAAACGGCGCTCAATTTCTGCAGCAACACCGTCCACCGTGGGGGCGTAGGTGTAGTGTAACTTCCACAACTCCCCATCGGCGGTGGCGGCTTGTAATCCCAGTGTATGATCCAACGAGGACAGCTCCAGACGAACATGCCCATTGGACAATGAAGGGGCGGTCAACGTGTTCAAGTGTTTTTTGATGTGCAGCATTTTATTTTAAGGACGCACGGAAAAAGTAAATATCTGTTTTTTAGTGCTTTAAGTTGGGATTTTTGTCAGAAACCGCCAGACAGAAATGAAGCAAAATGACAGGCTGCTCAGCGGGCTGTGCTTGGGTTTTTGCGATTAAGCATGGCGCAATTGTTCAATTTTGAATTCAAGGTGTGTCTTGATGGTGTTCCACTCATTGGCGGTGATGGAGTAAACGGCGGTGTCGCGTAAAGTGCCGTTGGGCATGATTTGATGCGCACGTAAAACACCATCCAGTTGTGCACCAAGCCGTTCAATGGCGCGCCGACTTTGAGTGTTCAAGCGGTGGGTGCGGAATTCGATTGTGATGACTTTCCAATCTTCGAATGCGTATTTCAACATCAAATGTTTCACTGCTGTGTTGAGTACCGTGCGCTGCACGGTCGGTGAATACCATGTTGAGCCGATCTCTGCGCGTTGGTATAAGGCGGTTTGTTCGATGTTCATGAAGCTGGTCATGCCGACAATTTCATCTGCACCGTTCATCGTGCGGATGATGGTCAATGGGATCATTTTGCCTTGCTCGTATAAACCCAAACGGCGCGTGATTTCAGCAGCAACACCTTCAACGGTCGGTACCGCGGTGTACCACAGTGTCCACAATTCGCCATCGGCCGTGGCTTTTTGTAAGCCCGCCACATGCTCAAGCGATGACAGTTCTAAACGGACAAATTCGTTGCTTAAAGTGAGTGCGGGCAGTGTGCTCATGAGTGTTTCTTTCTTTAACATTCAATGTCATCGGGAATCAACAAAACCAAATCGGTGTCGCCAAAGTCTACACCATTTTGTGACAATAAAGTACTCACTTGACCGCGATGATGGGTTTGGTGATTGAAGAAATGCATAAGTAAGGCAAAGAAATTTTTGTGTGCAATGACCCCTTTCATATTGGCATACACCACTGTTTCATCTAAATCACCATCTGAAATGGCCTCAACCCAACGAATGATCTGTGCATCCAGCATGCTGCGATACCCAGAAAGTTCGGGCAGGGTGTTGAATAAAAATTGATTGAGCTTGCTGGGTGAGGGGAGTGTATGAAACACTTGCGATTCAGGATGCTTCGCTGTGTGTCCAGCAAAGCGTTTGAGCCAAATGGTGTCGCCAACGGCGATGTGGTTGAGCGTGCCCAGAATCGACCCAAAAAATGCACCTTGATTGGTGGTCAATTGCTCATGGCTTAGGCCTTGTGAGGCCGTGAATAGGGTGTTATTCATCCACTGATTATAATTCGCCATGAGGCGAATGTGAGTGGTGCGGTGCATGTGTGCCTCCAAAAAAACAGTTGCGGGTCAATGTGTTGAAGTGGGTTAACATGTGAATCGCCAACTTAAACCTCACTTTACGCTTGTTTAATTTGAGAGGCTTGAGGTGGGAAATCCGCAGGACATTCAGATGAACCCAAATCAATCCATCAACCAAAGCATCGGATGTTTGCGGGTTTGAACCTGTTTGTAAATTACCCCTATTTCTCAAACTCACCATACTCACCATAACAGGCGATGACGCCAATGTTTTTTTGACGGTGGTTTTCGAGTCAATCACGTGAATGCGATTGACCCTGTGGCCGTCATGGGAGGTGCATTACTTGCTTTGAATCGCGCCCTCAGGTGCTGAGAAGCTAAAGGTGCTCGCTGCTGCGCCAGAGTTTTGGCTCACGCCTGAGAAATTCAGAACGGTGACTTGCCCAAGCGTGTCGTACAGCTCCATGGCATCTGGTAAACCATTGCGCAGGCCAATGTTGACTTTGGTGAAATTGCCGCTGCGTGATTTGGGTACAGCCGTGACCCATGCACGACCATCGGCTTCGCCCCCATCGCTTAATGTGAAATTGGCCGATAAATCCGAACCACCAAACAAAATCGCAGCGGGCGATGAGCCGATTGCACTACCCAAACTGCGTTTGGTGACTTGATTCAAATCTTTATCAAAGATGATCAATGTTTTGCCATTGCTGACCAAAACTTGCTCGTATGGATGTGTGTACGTCCAACGAAATTTACCCGGGCGGGCAAACACAAATGAGCCCGAGCTGATTTTTTTTGCCGCGCCACTTTTGCCGATGACTTTTTGAGTGAAGCTACCCGATGCATTTTTGGTGTTGCGGTTGAATTGTTGCAAGTCATCGATGGGCGTGGCATTGGCAAAACCCGCTGCAGAGGTCAAAACAGCTGCGGTTAAAACTTTAGTTAAAACAGATTTAAACATGACGTGTCTCTATTGAGTTGAAGATGGGGATGTTAAGGTGTGGCCATTGAATATGGTTGACGAATTTTTTTAAAGGCCGATGCGTGGGTACACAATTTAATTGCTAAGGCCATGATTTTACATAAAAATGCAATGGTTTGCGCGGGGTCATTTTTTTTCATTAAAAAACGCTTGCACCACATCTTCTTGACGCGTGCGGGCAAACGAAGGCAAGCTTTGCCAAATTCGACGGCCGTACGGTTTGGAAATGAGGCGGGTGTCACAAATCATCAAGACACCTTTGTCTGTTTCTGAACGAATCAATCGACCTGCACCTTGTTTGAGACTGATCACGGCTTGTGGCACTTGATAGGCCATGAAGCCATTTTCACCTCGCTCTTCAATCGCTTTCAAACGAGCAGCCAGCACGGGATCATCGGGCGGGGCGAAGGGCAGTTTGTCGATGATGACCACGGACAGTGCTTCTCCGCGCACATCCACGCCTTCCCAAAAACTTTGTGAACCGACTAGCACAGGGTTTGTGGCTGCGCGATATTGGTTGAGGATTTCGGTGCGAGAGGCCGTGCCTTGAACCAACAGCGTCCATGGTAAATCATGCGCTTTGATTTGTTCATCCAGCCATGCGGCGTAACGTTTGACTGCGGCCAAAGTGGTGCAAAGCAAAAAGGCACGACCATTTGAGGCTTGCAATACAGGCCAAACTTTGGCCAACATGGCGTTACCAAAAGCGCGGTTCGATGGTTCTGGTAAACCGTCGGGCACGTACAATAAACCTTGATTGGCGTAATCGAAAGGGCTGTCCCAGCTCGCAGTGGTGGCGTCGCTCAAGCCCAATTGCTCGGTGAATAAAGAGAAATCTTTTTTCACCGATAAAGTGGCTGAAGCAAAAATCCATGTGCGCATGTGATCGGATTCACGCTGCCGAGTGAAGCTTTCGGCAACCGACAGCGGGGTGGCGTTCAGGCGCACGGAGTAAGTCAGCGCCTCCACCCAGCGCACCATGTCACTGCCCGTTTGACCTTGCCATTGTTCATATGAGGCGATGAGGCTGCTTAAACGTTCGGCGCATTGTGCCAATGTTTCGGCGCGCACCGTGGTTGGTTCGATTTTTGCCAATGATTCATTCAAAATCGTCAACATCGTGTCCAGCGCACCCCACAATGGTGAGTCTGTGGGCAACTGAGAGACGCTCCAGCGGCCATTGTCATCCCCGCACGCGATGCGAAAATCTTTTGCAGCGCGTTCCATCGTGTCTTTGAGTGCACTCCAATCCAGCGCATCACGGGCGTGGGTGATGCCTTCGGCCAGTAAGTCCCGTGCCAAATCAATGATTTGTGCGCTGGTGACCTGTTGACCAAAAAACACACTGGCGATGTCGGGCACTTGATGCGCTTCGTCAAAAATCACGGTGTTGGCCGCAGGCAGCAGCTCAGCAATGCCTTCTTCACGTAACATCACGTCGGCAAAAAACAAATGGTGATTGACCACCACGACATCGGCGGCTTGCGCATCTTTACGCGCTTGCATGACGAAGCATTCTTTGTGGTTTGGGCAGTCTGATCCGAGGCAGTTTTCGCGTGTGGAAGTGACTTGTGCCCACACTTGCGCATCGTCTGGAATTTCAGGCCATTCGGCTTTGTCGCCCCGTTTGACCAGGTTGATGTTCTTTTTGATGCTGTTTAAATGCTTGACGTCTTCGCGGCCAAACAGTCGACCATTCATCAATGTGCGCTCAAGGTGGTAGTGGCACACGTAATTTGAACGGCCTTTGAGTAAAGTAATGGAAACAGGTGCAGCGAGGACGTCGCGCACTGTTGGCAAATCACGTTCAAACAGCTGATCTTGCAGGGTTTTGGTGCCTGTCGAGACGATCACTTTGCCGCCCCACATCAATGCAGGGGCGAGATAGGCAAACGTTTTACCTGTGCCTGTACCTGCTTCGAGGACGGCGCAACCCACTTTATTTAAGGCGTGGGTCACAGCTTCAGCCATCTGAATTTGTTCTTGACGCGAGTGGTAATGTGGGAGGCGTTGTGCAAAAGAACCACCTTCGCCGAAAATGCGGGACAGGTGGTTCTGTTGTTCAAACGGTAGCGAGGAGGCTGAGTTGGGTGAAGTGTTTTCGGTATCTGACATGAATTTTATTGGGGTGATGCGACCGCCGCGGCCGCAGACTTTGCGGCTTTTTCGGCGGCATCTGCGCGCGCTTGCGCAGCTTCAGCACGTTTCCTTTGTATATCCAGTATTGTATTGCGTTTTGCCTCGAACAACGTCACGTTTTTTTTGCGTTCTTCTGGTGTCAATGGATCGGGTTGCGCCAATTTTTCGGCATAGGCTTTGAGTTTGGCTTCATATGCGGCTTTGCTGGCCAAACGGGTGGCGGCTTGTGCCGCTTGTTCACGCCGGTATGCGGCAATTTTTTGCTCTAAAGCCACTCGGCGTTCGTTGGCTTCATATTGACGAATGAAATAACGTGCGGAAGTGCGATCCAATTGCGCGGTGTCCCATAGGTCATTGCGCACCGCTGTGACCTTATTGATGCAACGGTTGACCAAAAATATTTTATTGCATGCGACTTTATCAATCATCAAGTTGGCATCGGCCAAATTTTGTACTTCAATGGCTTTGTTTTCTTGGGTTTGTGCTTGTTTAAGGGTTTTGATGCTTTTTGCGCGTTCGACTACTTTTTCGTTTGACAGTGCATCGTCGCTGATGGCGTTGGTGAATTGAGAAGTTGCGCTCGCACACCCCGATAGGCTCAGAACTATGGCACAATACGCGACGAATTTAATCCGTTCATGTGAGGATGATCGGATTTCTTTCGAATTATTTGTATGTACATACATCATCTGGCTCCGCTATTTGCTTGGCAAGTATTTCATTGTGCTAATTATCCATTAAATCTTAATTGGTTTGTATAATTATACCGAGCATTTGTTGGTCTGGAACACTATTTCGTGAATATATAATATGACTTTAAACAATCAAGATGTTGCAAAAGTTTTGCAAGACCGTATTATCACCCAAATCGCGCAGGATTTGCAGATTCGTGCTGAACAAGTCCGTGCCACGGTCGAATTGTTGAATGAAGGGGCAACCGTTCCTTTCATCGCCCGTTACCGTAAAGAGGTCACGCAAGGGTTGGACGATACGCAATTACGCAATTTAGACGAACGTTTAAGCTATTTGCGTGAGCTGGAAGACCGCCGTGCGACGATTGTTAAATCAATCGAGGAACAGGGTAAGCTCACTCCTGAGTTGGCAGCAGCCATCAATGGTGCAGCCACCAAGCAGTTGCTTGAGGATTTATATTTACCTTACAAACCAAAACGCCGCACCCGCGCGATGATTGCGCGTGAAGCGGGTTTAGAACCTTTGGCTTTGGCCTTGTTGGCGGAGCCAACACTGGATCCGCACATTGAAGCCGCCAAGTATTTGAACCTCAATATTGAAGTGCCGATTGCCGATGCCAAGGCTGCTTTGGATGGTGCGCGTGATATTTTGGCGGAAAATTTTGCTGAAAATGCAGAGCTGTTGGCCAATTTACGCAGTTATTTGAGCAAGGGTGGCATCGTTTATGCGGCTGTGGTTGCAGGTAAAGAGGCTGAAGGGCAAAAATTTCAAGATTATTTTGCATATGATGAAAGGCTGTCAAACATCCCTTCGCATCGCGCTTTGGCGATGTTCCGTGGGCGCAACGAGGGTGTGTTAACCGTGCGTTTGGGGTTGTCTGAGGAGCTTGAGGCCATCACGCCGCACCCATGTGAAACCGTGATTGCCCAGCAATTCAACATTGCCGACATGGGACGCGCTGCGGATGCTTTTTTGCTCAACTGTTGTCGTTGGGCTTGGCGTGTGAAATTGCAATTGCA
This sequence comes from Ephemeroptericola cinctiostellae, assembly GCF_003339525.1. Lineage (GTDB taxonomy): Bacteria > Pseudomonadota > Gammaproteobacteria > Burkholderiales > Burkholderiaceae > Hydromonas > Hydromonas cinctiostellae. The sequence continues at coordinate 1,109,478 of NZ_CP031124.1, forward strand.
CCTTGAAACGGATCTGCTTGGTGATTTGCGCGAAAGGGCTGAAGCAGAAGCGATCACTGTGTTTGGCAGTAATTTGCGTGATTTGTTGCTCGCCGCACCTGCGGGGCACAAAGCGATTTTAGGCCTCGATCCAGGCATTCGCACGGGCTGCAAAGTTGCGGTGATTGATTCGACCAGTAAATTGTTGGCAACCGATACGATTTACCCACACCAGCCACGCAATGATTGGGATGGTTCATTGCACCGTCTTGCTGTGCTGTGCAAAATGCATGGTGTGCAATTGATCGCCATCGGCAATGGCACGGCCAGTCGTGAAACTGAAAAACTTGTGCTCGATGTGATGAAAGCACATCCTGAGCTTGGTTTGCAAAAAATTGTTGTTTCAGAAGCGGGTGCATCTGTGTATTCGGCCTCTGCATTGGCTGCGGCCGAGTTTCCAGACCTTGATGTGTCGATTCGTGGTGCGGTCTCGATTGCCCGTCGTTTGCAAGACCCACTGGCTGAGCTGGTCAAAATTGATCCAAAATCCATTGGTGTTGGCCAATACCAACACGATGTGAATCAGCGCGAGTTATTGCGTGGCCTGGATGCTGTGGTTGAAGATTGCGTGAATGCGGTCGGTGTGGATGTGAATACCGCATCCGCGCCGTTATTGGCTCGTATCTCAGGTTTGAACAGCATTTTGGCAAAAAATATTGTTGAATACCGTGATGCCAACGGTGCTTTCGCCAACCGCAAGGCCTTAAAAAATGTGCCACGTCTTGGTGAGAAAACGTTTGAACAGGCCGCAGGTTTCTTGCGCATTTCCAGCAGCACCCCAGAAGCCAATCCGCTGGATGCTTCATCGGTTCACCCTGAAGCGTATCCCGTGGTGGAAAAGATTTTGGCCAAAATCAAGCAAAGCATTCGCGATGTGATGGGTAAAAAAGAAGCCCTTAAAGGCATTTCCCCTACTGAGTTCACCGATGAAAAATTTGGTTTGCCCACGGTGATGGATATTTTCAATGAACTTGAAAAGCCTGGCCGCGATCCACGCGGCGAATTCAAAACGGCAACGTTCTCAGATGGTGTGGAAGACATCAAAGACCTCAAACAAGGCATGATTTTGGAAGGTGTGGTCACCAATGTGGCCGCTTTTGGCGCGTTCGTCGATATTGGTGTGCATCAAGATGGACTCGTGCATGTGTCGGCCTTGTCGACTAAATTTGTTCAAGACCCTCGTGAAGTGGTGAAAACGGGGCAGTTGGTCAAGGTCAAGGTCATGGAGGTTGATGTCCAACGCGGTCGAATTGGTTTGACCATGCGCTTGGATGATGAGGCCTTACCGACGCGGAATGAACGCCATGCAACGGCTGCACCTGATCGTCGAAATGACCGTGGCAACTCACGCCCGCAGGGAGGGCAACGCGGTGGTCAATCTTCTGCGCCACCAAATACTGCATTTGCACAGGCATTTGCGAAGCTGAAAAAGTAAAGTGAAGTGAGGGATGGGCATGCAGGGCATGCTCATTTTTTATGTTCAATTTTTCATGCCCAATCGATCGACACAAAAGTCTTGCTTAGAAATTAAAGCGAGGCATTTTTAGTCAAAATAAAAAGCATGTTGTATTGATGTTGGTTGAATGTGGTGATGTTTTATTCGTTGTATCCACAGAAACATGTGCTATTGAATGGAATGGCATTCGAATGCCATTTGAACGTGTTCAACCGAAAGTATTCAAAGCCCACTGATGGTGTTTTTTATCATTTAATCTGCACAAAATAAGCGTAACCGTGCAAGCAGAGCATGAACTGATATCAATAAGTGGCATTTTTGGGCTGACGCACTCATTTATTTTAAAAGGATGGGCTTTGCTTCAATCATTTACAAGTAGAATGCAGGCATTCAGTTGACATGCTTTGACTGTTTTCACGTGGTCGACACGTGATCGACGCTTGATTTCAAATCAGACTTCTGCTCAATTTGTGCCATGATTTTTAGAGTGGCTGAAGTGAACAAACACGGTTGATTGGTGCAAAAAATAGGCATGCGGAAAAGTCTTACACTTTATAATAAATGAATGATTTTTACTTGGAGAATATATGCAAGTTGAACCCAATACAAATAGTATTTTGAAATTGTTAACCGCTTTATCTCCAAAGAATTGTGACACATTAAGTAAGGTTCGAGTGGGGTTGTCAGCGGATGGTGGTTATGTGCTGCCTGACGACTTTGATGGTGTTCAGGGGATGTTGTCGATCGGTGTGGGGCCTGATGTTAGCTTTGATCATGCGCTGGCACAAAAAGGGATTCCATCGTATCAATACGATCATACCGTTGAAAAAAATCCAATTGACCATGAGTTGTTCCATTTTCATAAACAAGGTTGGGCTGCTGAAACATCGGGTGATTTTGTGAGTTTGGCGGACATGCTTGAACACAATAACTTGTCAGATAAAGACGATTTGATCCTTAAATTTGATGTCGAAGGGGCTGAGTGGGATGCATTTACATCCATTTCGGTTGAAACTTTGTCCAAGTTTCGTTTGATCGTGTGTGAGTTACATGATTTTACCCAACTATACGATGCCCATTTTTTTGCCAAAGTGCATGATGTCATCACCAAGTTGACACGCCATCACACATGCGTTCATACGCATGCAAACAATTACGGTGGGATTTCTTTGCTGCATGGCATGGCCATGCCTCGGGTGATGGAGTTTAGTTTCATTCGAAATGACCGTGATGCTTTTAGTCCGAGTTTTGATCCCATTCCAGGGCCATTGGACATCCCAAATAATCCGAATGAACCAGACTATGTGTTGAGGTTGTTTTGAAATGGCAGGGTGTACCTGCTATCTAAATTTTTCAAACGTTTTCATTTTTTTGAGTTAAAGTTTTTTTAAGTTGAGGTTCTTTCTTGCTCCATGCCTTATACATTACAGATGCTCTGGATCAAATCAAAAGCCCTTTCAATGCCATTGAAAGGGCTTTTTTTATGCAAGAAAGATTGTTGCGGCAAAGAAAAATGTATTGTGTGGTTAAATATTTTGAGCGGTATTTTGATTAATGAGCGACATGCTAACGTATGGTGTTTGTATCTGTTTGATTGATGTGTGCGATGATGGGGCAACATTCATTTTCGTCGCTGTGTTCACACTCATTGATCCAGCGTGTCAACGTCATTTCGACAAAATCCAAATGCCGCCGTGTCTCCTGAACTTGTGTCAAGCGCATTTGTGTCAATTCGCGTATGCGGTTTTTATCACTGGCTTGATCGGTGAGGGCGAGCAAGGCGGCGATGTCGGCGAGGGTGAAAGACAGTTGTTGTGCACTTTTGATGAAGTGGATGCGGGTGATGAGGGTGTCATCATAACGCGTGTAACCTTCGAGTGGTTTGGTGGGTTTGGGCAGGAGACCGCGAGATTGGTAGTAGCGGATGGTTTCAATGTGCACGCCAGCGGCTTTGGCGAGCTGACCAATGGTGAGGGTGGGGGCCGTGTTGTTCATTCTGCTTGACTCCGTAGTTAAGTACTGAGATTACAGTGTACCTGTACTGCTGATGGGTGTTTATCTTTTTCATTGGCATGCTGTTTTATGCTGCATGCGGGTCTCATTTCCACGTGTGTTTGATGGGTATATTATGGCCTGTTGTATTGGCTGGTATTGAATGTTGAATGGATGTGATGTTCTGAAAGGGAAATTATGGATCGTCGTCAATTTTTAAGTCGAGGCGTGGGGTTGCTGGGGGTGGCTGTGATTCCTGTCGCCTGTGCCAAGGTGGGTTCAGACCATGGTATGCCTTCAATGCAGGGCATGAAAGGCATGGGAGGCATGGCAGATCCTTCTGCTTTGGCGGCTTTGGACGTGCTGCCAACTGGGTTGGCAGTGCCCAGCTTGCCGTTATTGATCAATCAAAGCACCGATGTCAATCATTTTAAAGCGACGTTGACTGCTGCGCCGATGCAGCATGCGTTCATTGCAGGCAAGCCAACGACGGTGTGGGCGTATAACGGCAGCCCCACGCCGTTGTTGATTGAGTTGATTGAGGGCATGTCTGTGGAAATTGAGCTGATCAATCAATTGCCACAAGAAACAACCTTGCATTGGCATGGTTTACCCGTACCACCCGAGGAGGATGGTGGACCACAGGAAGCCGTACCGCCACAAGGGCGACGAACCTATCGTTTCGTTTTGCCTGAGGCGTGTGCGGGGACGTATTGGTTTCACCCTCATCCCCATGGCACAACGCATGAACAGGTGTTTCGTGGTTTGGCTGGCGCCATCATTGTTCGACCAAAACTGACGTCGAGTGATGCGTTGGGTGTTCTGCCTGAAACGCATTTATTTGTGACCGATTTGAAGCTGAATGCCGATGGCAGCATCGCTGACAATGACATGAACGATGAGATGAATGGGCGTGAGGGGCAGTTTTTGTTGGTCAATGGTGCTTATCAGCCCGCAGTTTCACTGGCTCAAGCGACCCGCGTGCGATTGTGGAATGCGACCAATGCGAGGTTTTTGAATTTGCAATTGCAAGACATGACAGGGCAGGCGGCGAAGTTGGTTCAAGTGGGCACGGATGGTGGTTTGTTGGCACAGGCGCAGCAGGCTCAAACCGTGTTGGTCAGCCCCGCAGAGCGAGTGGAATTATGTTTGTCATCGAAAGAGGCCGCAACCTTGAACCTGCATGCGCTGACATATTCACAAGGCAAAATGGGCATGGTGCAACCGACGCCCGCCCGCAAATTATTGGCGGTTCAATTGGCTGCAAGTGCCCTTGTGTTGCCCCAACGCTTACGTGACATCATGCCTTTGGGTGCCGCTGTACGCCAACAAAGGGTTCGGTTGAGTGAAACCATGAGCATGGCGGGGGGTATGCACAACATGAGTTTTTACATCAATGACAAACAATTTGACATGAGTCGCATTGACTTCACCAGCAAGGTCGGCGAAGTTGAGGAGTGGGTGATTGACAACACCTCGGACATGGATCACCCCGTGCACATTCATGGCGGGCAGTTTCAATTGCAGCGGCGTGAGTGGATTGATGCCAGTCGTGGTGCGCCAACTCAGTATGCATTGTCTTTAAAAGACACTGTGAATCTGAGGTCTGGCGAACGTGTGGTTTTTAAAATGATTCAACGGCATCAAGGCGTGCGCATGTTGCATTGTCATATCCTTGAGCATGAAGATGCTGGGATGATGGCCAATGTCAGTGTGGTTTAAGTGGCTTTTTGAAAGTTTTTAAACATTTTATATTGCAGTTGAACGATGACAGAGTCCGCATTTTTGCGGACTTTTTTGTTGGGGTACGTATTTATATTTCTGCATTGCAACATCGAAAGTTGTTTTCAATGCGGACGTTTTGCCTTATCATTTGCCCACTTGCTTTACATTTGTAAAGCAATAAGGCGGTGAAAGTGGCATATAAAAGCCATTACGAGTCCAACTCGAACACATTAATCTAAATATATTCCTTTTAGGAGACATGAAATGATACGTAAACTCAGTTTAGCTGTTGCAGTTGCTGGTTTGTTGGCGGCTTGTGGTGGCGAAAAAAAACCAGAAGCGGCACCAGCAAAAGCAGCTGAAGGTGCACCAGCTGCTGCAGCACCTGCTGCGGGTCAAACCACATTGACTGTAGCAACCGTCAACAATGGTGACATGGTGGTGATGCAAGAGTTGTCAAAAAAATTTGAAGCGGCCAATCCAGACATCAAATTGAACTGGGTTGTACTTGAAGAGGGCGTTCTCCGCCAAAAAGTCACAACGGACATTGCTGCCAAGGGTGGTCAATTTGACGTCATGACCATTGGCATGTATGAAGCACCGATTTGGGCAAAAAAAGGTTGGTTGACAGAAATGAAAGACCTTGGTGCAGGTTACGATGTGGATGATCTGATCAAGCCAATGCGCGATGGTTTGTCTGTTGATGGTAAATTGTATGCGTTGCCATTCTATGGTGAAACATCAATGACTTACTACCGTAAAGATTTGATGGATGCCAAAGGTTTGAAAATGCCAGTCAAGCCAACTTGGGATGACATTGAAAAATTTGCAGCAGCAATGAATGACAAAGAAAAAGGCATTTATGGCATTTGCTTGCGCGGTAAAGCAGGCTGGGGCGATAACATGGCTTTGGTGTCAACCATGGTCAATGCCAACGGTGGTCGTTGGTTTGACGAAAAATGGCAGCCGCAGTTGACCACGCCAGAGTGGAAAAAAACCATCACCCAATACATCAATTTGTTGACCAAATACGGCCCTCCAGGCGTGTCATCGAACAGCTTTAACGAAAGTTTGGCTTTGATGCAAGAAGGCAAATGTGGCATGTGGATTGACGCTTCTGTAGCGGCAGGCATGTTGTATGATCCAAAAACATCAAAAGTGGCTGATAAAATTGCGTTTGCACCATCGCCTGTAGGCAGCTACGCCAATGCATCAGGTTGGTTGTGGGCTTGGTCTTTGGCTGTGCCAGCCAGCTCAACCAAACAAGAAGCTGCGAAGAAATTCGTGACTTGGGCAACGTCTAAAGAGTACATCGCTGAAGTGGCGAAATCTAAAGGCAACTGGGGTGCGGTTCCTCCAGGCACGCGTAAATCAACTTACGCCAACCCTGAATACCAAAAAGCAGCACCATTCGCCTCTTTCGTGATTGATGCGTTGAATAAAGTGGATCCTGCACATGCAACGGCTCAACCAGTACCTTATGTGGGTGTTCAGTATGTGGGCATTCCTGAGTTCCAAGCGATCGGTACACAAGTGGGTCAATCCATTTCAGGCGCATTGGCTGGCAAAATGTCAGTGGATGATGCTTTGAATGCAGGTAACGAAGCAGCGAAAAAAGCAGTTGAACAAGGCGGCTACTTGAAATAATCAATCGTCATCTCGATGCAACCGTTCTCGCTTAGGCGAGGTGGTTGCAGGGAAATGCTGATGGTGAGGTGAATCGGGGGATCTAACTCACTTGATTGCTCAAGCAACAACAATTATCACGCACACAATTTAGTTGAATAAAAGCAAAAATCAATATGATAAGCTTTTTGACAACGCCCTTTAATGGTTCGAAGCGCGGTCACAAGTTTCTTTGTCTCCGGTAACCCAGTGCCGCGCTTCTCTTTTTATAAGAAAGGAGAATGCCATGTCAGCTTCAATCAGTACCTCAAGTTCAAAGAAAAGCAATCCCAAGTTGTTGCTTGCACAGCTCATGCTAACGCCAGCAGTGGCGATGCTGTTCATTTGGATGGTGGTGCCATTGGTGATGACGTTGTATTACTCTCTGCTCAATTTCAATCTGTTGAGCGCGGATACGACATCATTCGCATGGTTTAATAATTTTAAGTACCTCGTTAAAGACGCCGATTTTTGGGTCTCAATTTGGAACTCCATCTTGATGATTGGTACCGTGTTGCTGTTATCGGTGGTGCTGGGTTCACTGTTGGCGTGGTTGTATGATCAAGATTTCAAAGGTCGTAACATTGCCCGTTTGTTCGTGATTGCACCGTTTTTTGTCATGCCAACGGTGAGTGCATTGTTGTGGAAAAACATGATGTTTCATCCTGTGTACGGTGTTTTCGCAGCGATTTCACATTTCTTTGGTTTGCCTGCAATCGATTGGTTCAAAGACTATCCAATGCTGTCCATCATCATCATCATGACATGGGAGTGGATGCCTTTTGCCTTCTTGATTTTATTGACGTCGATTCAATCGGTGGATTCGGAGCAAAAAGAAGCAGCAAAGCTTGATGGTGCGAAACCTTGGCATATTTTCTGGTTCATCATCATCCCACATTTGAAACGTTCGATTTCTGTGGTGGTCATGATTGAAGCGATTTTCTTGTTGAGTGCATTTGCTGAAATTCACATCACCACGGGTGGTGGCCCAGGTAATGCAACGACCAACTTGACATATTTCGTTTTCTTGCGTGGTTTGGCTCAGTTTGACATTGGCTTGGCTTCAGCGGGTGGCGTGATTGCAGTGATTTTGGCCAACATCGTGTCGTTCTTCTTGATTCGCACGGCCTCTAAAAATTTAGAAGCTTAAGGAGCACACCATGAAAAATTCAAAATTTCAAACCCTGATGATCACGATTTTTGGTTGGGCGATTGCTTTAATCGTGTTTTTCCCAATTTTCTGGATGTTTTTAACCAGTTTCAAAACCGAAGAAATGGCAATTTCTTCACCGCCATTGCTCTTTTTCTCGCCAACATTGGATGGTTATCACGAGATCATGTCGCGTGTGAATTATATGCATCACATGGGTAATTCGATATTGATTGCTTTTGGTGCCACACTGTTGTCGATTCTGATTTCAGTGCCTGCAGCGTACTCAATGGCTCTGTATCCGACCCGCCGCACACAAGATATTTTGTTGTGGATGATGTCGACCAAAATGATGCCTTCAGTCAGTGTGTTGTTGCCGATTTATGTGGTGTTTCAAAAATTCAGTTGGTTGGACAATGCCGCTGCGATGATTGTGGTGTATACGCTGATGAATTTGCCGATCACTGTGTGGCTGATTTACTCGTACTTCAAAGATTTACCGACAGAAGTGTTGGAAGCAGGGCGTTTGGATGGCATGACGTTGGCACAAGAAATCCGTTACTTGATTTTGCCGATGAGTTTGCCCGGTTTGGCTTCAACTGCTTTGCTGAGCATCATCTTGTGTTGGAATGAAGCGTTTTGGAGTTTGAACTTGACCACCACCAATGCCGCACCATTGACTCAGTTGATTGCAACATTCTCTTCACCAGAAGGTTTGTTTTGGGCAAAATTATCAGCGGCTTCGGTTTTATCTGTTGCGCCGATCATGGTGTTGGGTTGGTTCAGTCAGAAACAATTGGTGCGTGGTTTGACGTTTGGTGCAGTGAAATAAAGTGGAATGAGGTGATGTGAGGATGGCTGGCTATACGACTTTAATCAGTGATTGTGATGGCGTTTTAATCGACAGTGAGGTCGTGGCGCATGAGGTGTTGGTGCGGGAAACGCAAGCGGTGTTTTCAAATGTGAATTGCAATGCTTTTTTGATCAGTTCGTTTGGTCAAAAAACAGAGGAGTTGGTGCGACAAGTCGCTCAATTCTCTGGGCGATCGATTCCAGACGATTTTTTGAAGCACTTGCGTACCGTCACCGATGCCGCCATCGAGCAGCACGCTTTTCCCGTCAAACATGTTGAAATTTTGGTAAATCACCCACGGCTTAAAGCCGTGGCGTCCAACAGCGGTATGGCACGCATTGTTTCAGCGATCAGTAAAGTGGGTTTGGATGCACGATCAGATGTCAAAATCTTGAGTGCTGATCAAGTCAAGCAGCCCAAGCCAGCACCTGATTTATATTTGCTGGCCGCACATGAAATGGGCTTAGAACCTGCCGAGTGTGTGGTGATTGAAGACAGCACTTCTGGCGTTTTGGCCGCATTGGCAGCAGGCATGGGGGTGATTGGTTTCGTGGGTGGTCTGCACATTCCCATGCATCATGCGGCAGATTTACGGGAGATGGGGGTTTTGACGGTATTTGATTCGATGCAATACCTCCCTCAAGTTCTCAGTCGCAGCGTCGGCTGGGGCAATTGAAAATAATTTGTTCCTCACAATTAGACTATTGGAGACATGAAATGGCAACAGTACAACTCAAAGGCATTGCAAAAAAATACACGGAAAATTATGCCGTGAAAGGTGTCGATATTGACATCAAAGACGGTGAGTTCATCGTGCTTGTTGGACCTTCCGGTTGCGGGAAAACCACCACATTGCGCATGATTGCAGGTCTGGAAGAAATCAGTGAAGGTCAATTGGTCATTGATGGCAAAGCCGCGAATGACTTATCACCTGCTGAACGTGGCATTGCGATGGTGTTTCAATCGTATGCACTGTACCCGCACATGAGCGTGGAAGAGAATTTAAATTTTGGCTTGCGCTTACAGGGCGTGCCTAAAGCGGAGATTGATGCTGCGGTCAACAATGCAGCAGAAATTTTGCACATCAAACATTTGCTTGACCGAAAACCAAAAGCCTTGTCTGGTGGTCAACGCCAACGTGTGGCCATCGGTCGTGCGATCACACGCAAACCAAAAGTTTTCTTGTTTGATGAACCATTGTCAAACTTGGATGCATCGTTGCGTGTGCAAATGCGGATTGAATTTGCACGCTTGCACCAAGACCTTGGTGCAACCATGATTTATGTGACCCATGATCAAATTGAAGCGATGACATTGGCTGATCGCATTGTGGTCTTCTCTGAAGGCCGTGTGGAACAAATTGGCACGCCGCTGCAACTGTATCATCAACCAAACAACTTGTTTGTGGCTGGTTTCATTGGCTCGCCCAAAATGAACCTTGTGCCTGTGCAAGTGGAATCCGCCGATGCTCAATTTGCCGTGGTGCGCATGACCGATGGTTCATCGATCAAGGTCGCGTGTGATGGCCGTCAACAGCTTAAAGCGGGTGAAAAAGCCACCTTAGGTATTCGTCCTGAGCATTTGAGCGTACAATCCTCCGACCAAGGTTTTGGTGTTACCGTGACCTTATGCGAACAAATGGGTGACTCGACCATGGTGTACGCGCAACTGGCTGGGTTTGATAAACCCGTTGTGATCCGTGTTGCAGACGTATTCCGTGCAGAGCAAAATCATACATTACGCATCGGTATAAACCCTGAGTTGGCTTATTTGTTCGACTCAAGCGGTAAGGCGGTTCCACGCCATTTGCAAGAGATACACGCCCAGTACGTCTAAGTGACGTTCTGACGTGAGTCAAATGGATTGACCAACAGAAAGAAATCGATCACACGTCAGAACATACTATGGATGAAAAATTGGAATTACAAGCAAAAATTGCATGGTTGTATTACATCGGTAATGTGACCCAGCAAGACATTGCGAAACAACTGAGTTTATCGCGCCCAACGGTACAACGCATGCTCAGCCTTGCCCTGGAAAATGGCGTGGTGCAGGTCAAGATCGACCACACCATTGCCTCATCCATGGATTTGGCTGAGCGCTTGAAAAAGAAATTTAAGTTGAGCGAATGCGAAGTGGCCCCTGTCGAAGAGGCGACTGCGAGCCAAATTGATAAAGCCATTGCCGTCACTGGTGGACGTTTTTTAGAACAGGTGTTGCGCCGTTCAAAAATCAGTGGTGTTGCATTGGGCACAGGTCGTGCAGTGCGTGGGATTTGCCATGAAGTGTCGCGCCACCATTTGGATGATTTTAAAGTGGTGTCATTGGCGGGGACTGTGGTGCTCGATGGCTCATTTAATCGCTACGATGCCAGCTTGAGTTTGGCGGATAAAACGGATGGTAAATATTACATCTTGTCGATCCCATTGTTTGCAGAGAGCTTGGAAGACCGCGATTACTGGTACAGCACACGCACCTATCGGCGTCAACTGGGCTGTTACACCGATTGCCAAGTGGCCTTGATTGGGGTGGGCTGGCTGGGTGAGAAGTGCCCATTGGTTGAAGATGGTTTCATCACCACCGACGTGATGTATGAGTTGCTGCGCAAAGGCGCTGTCGGCGATGTGCTGGGCTGGGTGTTCGATGAACAAGGGCTGGTCATTAAGCATCCCGTCAACGAATGTGTGACCAGTTTCACCCAAGGGGTTTTGTTACAGCGCCCTGTGATCGGTGTGGCGGGTGGTGTACGTAAACACCGTGCCATTTTAGCTGCACTCCGAGGCGGCTGGTTAAAGGGGCTGATCACGGATCAGCAGACCGCAGAGTTTTTATTATCACAGGCTGATTAGGGCTTCCACGAAGACCCTCAGCCACAAGAGAAGAGGGTCTTATCATGACATTCAATCCAACTAGCAGAATCATGCTGCATTTGGGGCTGGGTTCTTTCCATCGCGCCCACCAAGCGGTTTATATTCAAAAACTGATCAATTCGGGTGACAGCAGCTGGGTTTTGGCGGGTGGGCACTTGCGTCCTGATATGGCTGAAGTGATTGATGCTTTAAAAAATCAAGGCCACTACACCCTAGAAACCATTTCACCATCAGGCGAACATCAGTATGAAGTGATTGATGCGATTCGCTACGTTGTGCCATACGAGCCTTCGCTTGCGGGTTTGGTTGAAATTGGATCGCATCCTGCGACAGGCATCATTTCATTCACCGTCACCGAGGCGGGTTACTATGTTGATGATAAAAATAATCTGGATTTGAGTTTTTCTGATTTGAAAGCCGACATTGACCGCGTGCGTGCAGGTGAGGTGGGGCAAACGATTTATGGCGCATTGGTGACGATTTTACGTGCACGCATCAACAGCGGCGCGGGCAAAGTGACTTTGCTCAATTGCGATAACCTGCGTCACAATGGTGAACGTTTTCGCACGGGTTTTTTGCAATTCATTGATTATATTGGTGATGCAGGGTTGCGGGCATGGGTGGAAGCCAACACCACCTGTCCAAATGACATGGTGGATCGGATCACGCCTCGTCCCACGGCTGAGGTGAAAGCACGTGTCAAAGCGGCGACGGGTCGGGACGATGATGCTGCATTGATGGGTGAGGATTTCTTGCAGTGGGTGATTGAAGAAAACTTTTGCGCAGGACGGCCCGCTTGGGAAAACGTCGGCGTAGAAATGGTGGCCTCCGTTTCCGCTCACGAAGAAGCCAAAATCCGCATCCTCAATGCAACACACAGCTGCATCGCTTGGGCGGGGACTTTGAAAGGCTATCAATACATTCACGAAGGCACGCAAGACCCTGCGATACATTTGATGGCCTACAATTATGTGACCGACGATGTCATTCCTTGTCTGTCGCCGAGCCCGATTGATTTGGCAAAATATCGCAATGTGGTGCTGGAGCGTTTTGGCAATGAGGCGATCAGAGACACCAATCAGCGCGTGGCCATGGATGGCTTCTCGAAAATCCCAGGTTACATCGTACCAACATTCCGCGATTGCATTGCGCGAGAGGTTTCCTTTGATTCAGTTGCTGTTTTGCCCGCACTGTTTCTGGCCTTTTTGCAACGTTGGGACAAAGGTCAAGTCAGTTTTGAGTACCAAGATCAAGCAATGAACCCCGTTGTGGGTCATGCGATTTGTCAAGCAGCAGATCCTGTTGCCGCATTTTGTGCCGATGTGAACCTATGGGGTGGCTTGGCGGGCGATGAGCACATCGTCTCGGCCATTCGTCGTGCCATGACAAGCATTTCATTTTTAACGGCATAATTGTACAAAAAAGGTTTAAAAAATGAAGCAATTGGTCATGCTGGCGCCCAAACATTTAACGGTGCGCGAAATTGATGTGCCTGAGCCCAAAGCGGGCGAAGTCAGGATTCGTGTGCGCCAAATTGGCATTTGTGGTTCTGACATTCATGTGTGGCATGGTACGCATCCGTTTACTCCCTATCCTGTGGTGCAAGGGCATGAGTTTTGCGGGTACATTGATCAACTGGGTGAAGGGGTAAGCCATTTGGCAATTGGCGAATTGGTGACAGCCATGCCGCAAATTGTGTGCGGACATTGCCATGCTTGCCTTTCTGAGCAATTTCACATCTGCGAAAACCTCAAAGTCCGTGGTTTTCAAGCCGATGGTTGTGGGCAAGAGTTTTTTGTTACAGACGCAGAACGGATTGTGCCTTTGCCCGCACATTTCACGCTGGATCAAGGTGCGTTCATGGAGCCTGTCGCCGTCGCAGCACATGCGGTCTCGCGTCTGGGGGACATTGCTGGACAGAACATGGTGGTGATGGGGGCGGGTACGATTGGCAATCTCATTGCACAAGTGGCACAGCGCATGGGGGCTAATGTATTGCTCACGGACATTCAAGATGCTCGACTTGAGCGGGCGCACGAATGCGGCATTCAACACACAGCCAATATGATGACCACCTCGTTGGCCAATGCGGCAGCCGCTGCATTTGGTGACGCAGGTTTTGCGCTGGCGGTTGAAGCCGCAGGTGCACCACCTGCAATTCAAGCACTCATTCCTGCCATTCAAAAGGGCGGCACAATTTTAATTGTGGGTGTGTATGGTCGACCTGTTGAGTTGGACATGGCACGTGTGGGCGAACATGAATTGAATGTCAAAGGTTCGATGATGTATTGGCGTGACGATTGGCTCCATGCCAAGGATTTGTTGGATCAAGGCTTGCACATTCAACCGTTGATTGATGCAAAGTATCCTTTATCTGAATGGGTTGATGCTTACCGCCATATTGATGACAATCCGCAGGCAGTGATGAAGTTGATGGTGAATGTGGGCATGGATGGATGATTAAATGGTTAATGACGTCATTGTTTAACTTTTTTGATTGTTAATTGCACCATCTTGATAAAAAGCACTGTTTTTATAACGGTGCTTTTTTTATTTTTGTTTTGAATGGCTTCATTAAAAACATTCAAAACACATCAATGACTGTGTAGGTTGTGCATTTAAGTGATGCAGGGTGGGGTGAAGAAGGTCAACGGGTAAGCTGAACGGGGAGAAATAAGCCACCCTTATCTGAACATTCCATTGCATTTGTTCTGCATTCTTTTGCATTTTTGGGCAAAAAAATGAGGTTTTTATGAGGTTTTTCAATCCAAGCCTATTTTCTAATTTTACTTTCTAATGTCAAAAATTGGTGTTAGGATATTAAAATAATAATTAATAATTTTTTAAGATTTTTCATTTTTCATAACGATAAATGCCATCTAACTCCCATTTGGAGTCCCTTTCGAAGTTGTTTTTTCTGACTTTGTTTTCAGTAAATGTTTGACGTTATTTTTACCTGTCTTTAAGCGCTTGTACTCATGCCTTGGCATGATCGTGCGATGGCTTATTGAGGTAAAAGTGTTGACCTGTTGTTGTTTTTGTAATGAGTGTACGCATAACGTGAGGAGTGCATCATGAATGAAAAAATCAATTTAAACACTGCAAGCATTGAGGCTTTGCAGAAATTGCCGGGCGTCGGTGAGGGTTTGGCCAACCGCATCGTGACCTACCGCAACACGGTTGGGGGTTTTCGAACGGTGGCGGAGTTGTCTGCCATTTCGGGGATTTCAGATCGACTGGCGGCGCAGTTGCGCGACCGACTGGTTTTGGCTGAGGCGCATGACGATGTGGCGCCATCGAATCAGCTCATCTTCAAGGTTCAACTGGTGGATAGCCAAGGGCAGTACACGGGGTATCGCGTGTTGGCTTCTTATATTCACTTTTTATTTGTTGTGGGTCAAGAGGCGATGTTGGATTCACCTGAGCAAATGAGTGTGGTTGTCGATGCTTCGGGAGCCTGCACCATGACGTTGCCTCCTCGTGCGGAATTGAAAGACCCTGTGACATTCCAAGTGTTTTCGCCTGATGGCGAGCGCTTGTTGCAAGAAAAAATAGCGGCTGAAAAACTGGTTGAAGGTATTGAGTTGAGGGTCAAGGCAAAAGAGGTTGTTCAGATTGAGCACAGCAATGACCCCAATTTTGGACGCCCCGCTCGTCTGAAAGGTCGGGTGATTGATGAGGCGGGTGTGCGGCAAGTGGCGAACCGGCAGGTGGTCATTTGGGTGGCTGATAATCAAAATCCAGTAGCGGCGGATTTTCGAGCGTTGCTGGTGGTGAAAACGGATGGCAATGGCTATTTTTCAGGCGATTACCCTCTGGGCACATTTGGTGCGGCCTATGGTGCGGTGTCTGTGAATGATGAACCTGAGCATGTGGGCATCCACCTTAATGAGGGCGGTGTGTTCCCTAAATCAGTGATTTTGGTGGTGGATCTGACCCATGAACAGGCGCCTGACAAAGAGGATTGTGCTTGCCATCAGACCAGCGATGTGCCACGTGATCCAGACAGTGCGGATTTGAGCCGTGCCGATGGCACGTACAGTGCGGATCCTGCACACGGTCGTTGCGTCGATTTCACCAAACCTGATCGAACTTTGGAAGAGTTTTCGTACTCGTATGCAGTGCGCACCACCCAGCCTGAAATTAAGGGCTTTGTGCTGAACGAACCCAAAAAAATTGACATCGGTGTGATTAAGGCGATTTTGGGCAATCGCCAGATGCAGACCATGTCATCAGAGTTTGAAAATGAGGCGCTCACAGCGCGAGCCGCACTGTTTTCACCCGCAACGATGGCGGTGGATGACATTCCTGTGCAAAAAATTGATGCTCAAATTTTGAAAACATTGGCACGAGATCCTGATGGTTTCTCGTTGACCAAAGTGATTTCGGCCGCCAATTTAACCGTGCATGCCGATTTGATTCATGCCATCAGCCAAGTGGTGGGTCGTCCTCCTGGTCGGACTCAACTCAATTGCAACAACCCAATTGATTGGGATGATGAACCCACGTTGTATCAAGCGTGCACCATTGCACACGGACATTTGCTGCGTTTCAAACAAGAATGGGTGTCGGATGGTTATTCAATGGGTAATTTGTTGTACAGCTTGCCTTTGTCACCTGGGCAGAAAAAGCAGGTGGCTGTGATTGATTGGCAACGGACCGATTCGGCGGGTCGTTCTGAATTCATGACGGAATCAGAATCCATTGAGGCTGAAATTTCGCGCAACCGCGATGTGAATGAAATTGTGAACGGTGTGGTCAATGAAAGTGTTCGTGCCAGTTCCAATTCATCTTCAGGCTCGATCGCAGGTGGCATTGGCATTGGTGCCATCATCGGTCCTGTGGGGGCTTTACTGGGGGTGGGGGGTGGTCACTCCAGTGCATCCAGTTCGGCTTCGCAAGATGCCTCTCGTCAAATGGCTGCCAGTGCTTTAAATCAACTGCGTGATCGGACGGTGCAAAGCGCCAGCTCGGTGCGCAGTCAGCGTTCGACGGTGGTTCAAACCGTTCATCAGAGCGAACGCATGTCGGTCACGACAGAAACGGTGGCCAATTACAACCATTGCCATGCCATCACCATTCAGTACTTTGAGGTGCTGCGCCACTTGCTGGTGCGACAACGTTTGACCGATGTGCAGGAGTGCCTTTTTGTGCCCTTGTTGATGAGTCGGTTCACGTCAGACAAGGCTTTGCGTTGGCGCACCACGTTAAAACGAGCGGTGGGTACACAGCGTTTGCGCAATGGTTTTGATGCTTTGGAACGCATCAAAAACAATTATGTGGGCAGTGATTTGCCTGTGGGCACGTATGCCGATCAAAGTTTGGATTATGCGGATGGGCATTTGTACCTTCGATTCCAATTGGCGCGTCCCAAAGATGTGAACGATGATTTTGAAGTCAATGCGTGGCATTTTTTGAGTTTCTTGATGCCTTTCATTTCGCCGATTGATTTTTACAAACAGTATTTGAAAAATCAACAGCTTAAAGATCAGATTTTTGCTGAGCAAATGGCACCCAAGATTGCCGAAGCTTTTGTTCAGCATTTGCAATTTTTTGCTGTAGACAGCAGCAACAACCGCATCCAGATCCCTGTCGACACGACGCTCACCAGCAGCTTTGCCAATAATCGACCTTTGTACGTGTCGTTGCGCTTGGCGGATGCTTTGCCGCCGCTGGCGCGTAAGGACATTCAATTCATTGAAATCAATGATGTCAGTGGTGTGTTGGGCATGCCTTTGTTCCAAATCTTACCCTCAGGTTCTCGGGTCATCGTGGAGTCGGGCTCGATGGCGTATCGGACCAAATACTCATCAGGTTATTTGTTCAACGATGCACGCATATTGAATGATTTAGCGGGCAGTGATAAAACACGGATTTACACCCCTTTGACGCGCGAAGAGTTGCGTAATCCGCGTGAGGAGGACAAGGAACTGGCGCGTCATCTACTGGATCATCTGAATGAGGGCATTGAACATTTTCATCATGTGTTGTGGTGGCTCATGGGAGATGATCGCCGTTATATGCTGCTTGATGGTTTTGAAGCCCCAAACAGCGGCGGTCGTTCTGTGGCTTCGGTGGTGGAGAATAAACTGATTGGCATCGTGGGGAATTCATTGGTGCTGCCTGTTGCACGTGGTTTTCACCTTGATCCCACCTATCAACAAAATGTTGAAGAGCCTGTGGATTTGATTGAGCATTATCAGCCCAACACACCCATTGAACCCAGTCGTGTGGCGATTCCAACGCGTGGGGTTTATGCCGAGGCTGTCATGGGCGCATGCAATTCATGTGAAGTCAAAGAAGAGCAGCGTTTTTGGCGTTGGGAGGAATCACCGATTCCAGATTCACCACCTGCCATTCAGCCGGTCAGTACGGACAGTCGTTATCAAGCCCCACCTAATTTGACCGCAAAAGATTATCCAGCGCCCATGATCAACCTGCAAACGGCTGCTGCGGCACCTGATCCAACAGGCTTGGCTGCGGCCTTATCATTGCTGGGCACACCCAATATTTTCAAAGACATGACGGGCTTGGAAGGGACGCAAAAAAATGCGGCGGCGGCTTTGTCAGAAGCCTTTGATGCGGCTAAATTTTTTGGTGGCAAAGCCGCCGATTTGGCCATTCAAGGCAAAATGGCGAAAGACATCGATAAGACCATGCGCACCATCCAAACCGCCAAAAATGATGGTTTGATCACCGATGAGCAAGCGCAAGCGTTGACTAAAAATGCCATCAGTGGATTGATCGGCGCGGGTTCAAGTGAGCAGGCCAAACCAATGACCACGGAGGAGGTCAAAGATGTCACTCGGACTGCGGCTGAACAGGGCGCCAACGTATCGGTGAATCGCCCATCAGGCGAAACCTTGCAGGTGCAGGCGCGCCCAGAGGCAAACGCCAGTGCGAAAGACGTTGAAAAAAGCGGCTCATTGTCATTTAGCCCAACCACCAATACCGCCGAAAACCGTGCTTTTAACCCATCATCCAATGACAAATCAGGGGTGATTGATTTGGAAGTTGAGGTTCGCCAAGCGGCGGCAGGTTCAGCCGTGCGTTGGGTGGCCACCGATCCCAGTGCCGTCACATTTGACCAACCCAATAGCAGCCGCACCCGTGTACGTGGTTTGAAGTCAGGGAAAACCAGTGTGGATTGTGTGTTGGTGGACAGCTCAGGCAATGAAATCACCCGTCGCACCCTGCAATTGTGTGTGCCTCAATTTGTCGTGATCAATGAAGTCGCGGCTGAGTTTGATGCGGCATTGACCGATGTACAGTTGCTGCCCAACAAGGACGATGTGGTGCGTACAGCCAAAACCGTTTGTGATCACCTGCTCGCGACCAGTAATGTCCGCACGGTGTGGTCGCTCAATCCTTTAGGGGAAAGCGTACCCGCTCATTTACCAGCTTCTCACATTACTTTTGCATTTTTAAAAGGTGAACCACCTGTGGGCAGAGCCGCAGGTCTGCGGGGAGAAACAATGGCCGCTGTTGGTGGCGGGGTGGGGGCGCGATTCATGAATGAACGGATTGAGGTGTACACAGGTTCGTATGACAATGTGATTCCAGCGGGCTCGACCACAGAAGTAGACCTTGAATCACAAGCGATTGCATTGCAATTGAAGTCACGAAATGCATCTGATCCCGATTTGGAAGCATTTGCTGTTAAGGTTTTTGGTCGACTGTTTGGTGAAACTTTGGCACATGAAATCATCCACAGCTTGTTGGGTACGCTGGTTGCGCCTGGTTATCACAACAGTCCTGCGGTGATGAATGATGTGATGAATCAAGGGGGCGATCGAAACTTCACGGCTCGAACTGGCTTTGTGGACAATTCGCACACCAGTCCCGTTGTGCCCAGCCATTTTACAGACAATGGGATTGCTGCCATCAATCAATTGCAAGCCACAAATCAAGCATTGATGAACAGCGTATTCCCTGTGCCCCCTCATTTTGCATAATCAACGGCTCACGTGCAAAAGCCCCCAATTTGGGGGCTTTTTTCGGATGAGTATTTGGGTTTTGAGCCCAATGGGATCACCCCGTCAGTTGCTGGCTGATGAGTTTACGGATCGGTGACAAGGCACTGGAAATCCGCAACACCGCTGTTCGTGCCAATTTAGCGGGTGGCGTTTCGGTGGTGAACAGTTTCACCACAAAATTGGTGCCATGATAAATCGGGCGGGTCTTGAATTGGTGGCGGCGGTCATACTGTTGCAAAAGATTGGGTGAGCCAATGTCAGCTTGCTGGGCATGCGCTTTTTGAATCAACTCGGTGAGTATGGCTTGGCTTTGTAAACCCAAGTTGAAACCATGCGCTGTGACGGGGTGCATGCCCACAGCGGCATCACCAATGAGGGCAAAGCGGGTGCTGTAAAAACGGCGTGCGTGAGTACCCACCAACGGATAGCGATGGCGCGGGCTTGCTACCGTGATGGTGCCAAGGCGACCTTTCAAACGTTGCTCTAAATCAGCCGCAAGACCTGTATCGTCCAAATCCAAAACCTCATTGATGTGTTGGCTGTCAATGGTGATGACCGCACTGGACAAGGTGTCTGTCAATGGCAAAATAGCCAGTGTGCGACTATAGTGAAAGCATTCAAACGCGGTGTTGTCGTTGCTGGCGGTGTGCTCAATGCGGCATGTGATGACAGTGCGACCAAAGTCGTGCATGTCGACGGGGATGCCCATTTGTTGACGGGTTTGTGAAAAGCGTGAATCTGCCGCCACGACCAGTTGGGCTGTTAATTGTTCGCCGTTGGACAGCACAACGCGTGCCTCATCAAGGTTGGCAGCCACGGTTTGTACTTTGTGCTCGGTGAACCATGTGAGGTTGCCTTGATGCTCAGTTTGCTGAAACAATGCTGTGCGGATGTGGTGATTGGAAATCAAATAGCCCAATGTGTCCTCGGATAACTTCGCATGGCTGGGGGTTTTGAAATGCAGTTCAAATGGCGATTCACCATCCACTACTTTGGCGGAGCGCAAGTAAAAAATTTGATCAGTTGGCACGGCATCCCACGCACCGAGTTGTTGCAATAAATCTTTGGATGGGTGGGTTAATGCAATTTCGCGGCCATCGGGTGCGGGTGCACGTAAAGCATTCATGTTTGCTGGGTCAATGATGGCCATGCGCAAAGGGCTGTTGGCTAAACTGCGGGCAAAGCTCAAGCCCGCAGGGCCTGCGCCAATGATGATGATATCGAAACGTGTGGAGGTCATGCCGATCCTTTTGAGGTGTATCTTTTCGTCATTTTAACAAATTCTGGGGGCGTCAATTTGGCTTTGTGTCGAGCAATGGCTTAAACATGTGTTCACCCTCGTCGACCATCCACACGAGGGCGAAGTAAAATACCCGCGTAGTAACACACAAAAATACCCAGTGCCAGCATCCAGCACGTTAAGGCGAAATCCAGTAATGGCAAATATGCTTGAGGCCAACTTGCTGCTAACGCTCTGGCCAAACCTGCAATAAACAATAAACCATACGCCCAAGGCAGAGGTCGAGCAACTTTCAATTCACGCCCTGTGTGCCCCAAAGACACACGAGACATCATGGACACGATCAAACCTGTCATGGCGCCAATGGTGAATAGATGCAATGCGCCTGAACGCGGATAACCCATGGCCAAAAGCGCACAAGCCAGCGGCAAACAGGCAAAAGACAGGTGCAATGACCAGAGCAAGGGGTTACGAAATGATGCGCGCCAACCCCAATGGTTCCAACGGTAAAACACAATCAATGCACTGGTGGCGGCCGAGAACCTCAAAGCCATGTCATTGTCAAAAAGCATGGTCACTGAGGTTAAAATCAAAGCGAAGTTACTGGCCGCAAGCAGCCATTTGGGTTCGGTTTGTCGGGTGTAACTGCTGGCACGTTCTGTAAAAAATGGGATCACCCGCCCACCCAACATGTTCATGACCAAAGCGACCCACAATAAAGCGGCATCGTGTATGCGCATGGCGCCCAGTATGTTGTCATGCAGTGCAGCCCAATAGCTCAACCCATTGAGCACGGTCAACATGCCCACCATCAATGGAAAAGGTAAATTGCGCCATTGTTTGGCTTTGAGCACCATGCGTGCCAAAACCAGAGCCACGCCCGCGCCCGCCAGTACATCCGATGCCATGAGCATGCCAATGGGTAAGCTGTGGGCAAAGGGTAAAAACAAACGAGGCAGCAACCACAGACCCACTAAAACCATTAATGGGACGTCGCGTGGACTGGGTACGCCTGTCCAGTTTTGCGCTGCAGTCAGCAAAAAGCCCATAATGATCGCCAAGGCAAACCCAAAAATCATTTCATGGCCATGCCACCACATCGCATTAATGTGTGGGGTAAAGGCCATGCCGTGCAGATTGAGCACCCACGGCAACACAGCGAATAAAGCAAAAACCGCACCCAATAAAAAGAACGGTCGAAAAGCCAATTCAAATAAGGCGAGGCTGTGTGTAGAGCGGGGTTCGGCAAGGGGAATGAGCGTGGCCATTTTTTTTGATTCTCTTTGAGGTATTAAAAATAAATTGATTTATTGTGATGATTATAAGCCGTTTGAACATCTGTTGCCATGTGTCAAAAAACGTTGAAAATACATGGTTGGACGTGTTTCGATGGGTGTGTGGTTTGCTCATCTAAGGCAAATGGAGACCTAAATTGTGGCATGAAACACGACATGAAACACGACATGAAGTGCGGATTAAAGCAGAGGAACGAACACCTTAAGTGTAAATTGCTTGCATAAGTTGAGTGTGTCAGCGAGTTGTGTTTTGAGCTGTGCTTTTGATTAGAAGGAGGGCAAGACATGCGCATGGCATGCGCTTGTGTGGGCTTTCATGAACATGGCGATATTGTGTGATGATTCATCTTGCGTAATGGCGACGATTGTGGTTTAATTTTAAGAACGGTCGTTCGATTTTCGCAATAAAAATGCATGAAATTGGTTTTTACTTGTTTCGTACGCCTACAATAGATCCACATCACATAGACCCAAATCACGGAGACAACCATGAGTTTACCTGCATCACTGCAACACCTGCGTTTACCAGTCATTTGTGCCCCAATGTTCATCGTATCCAATCCCAAACTGGTTGTTGAGCAGTGTAAGGCGGGTGTCGTTGGCTCTTTTCCAGCGCTCAATGCGCGAGGTGATGGGGCATTGAATGAATGGTTGACTGGGATCAAAGCAGAATTGGCAGCGGACAAAGCCGCTGGTGGCAGTCCAGCCCCATTTGCGGTCAATCAAATCGTGCACCCATCCAACAATCGTTTGGCCGAAGACATTCAAGTGTGTTTGTCACATCAAGTGCCTGTGTTCATCACCAGCTTACAAGCACCGCCAAAAGAATTGGTCGATGGGGCGCACGCTTATGGTGGCATTGTGTTGCATGACGTGATCAATGTGCGCCATGCAAAAAAAGCACTTGAAGCGGGTGTGGATGGACTGATCCTCGTGGCCGCAGGCGCGGGTGGGCACGCGGGCATGCTCAGCCCGTTTGCTTTGGTGGGCGAAATTCGGAAGTTTTATGATGGTTTGATTGTGCTGTCGGGCTCAATCGCCACAGGTGATGCGATATTGAGTGCGCAAGCCATGGGCGCGGATTTGGCGTATATGGGCACACGTTTCATTTGCACGACCGAAGCCAATGCCGATGCGGCCTATAAACAGGGCATCATCGATGCGGCAGCAAACGATGTGATTTACACCAATTTGTTCACGGGTGTGCACGGTAATTATTTGCGTCAAAGCATTGTCACTGCGGGGCTTGATCCAGACAATTTACCCGTTGCCGATAAAACAAAGATGAACTTTGGTTCGGGTGGCAATTCAGCCGCGAAAGCGTGGAAAGACATTTGGGGCGTTGGACAGGGTGTGGGTTTGATTGATGATGCGCCTTCAACGGCGGAATTGGTCAATCACTTGGAGGCTGAATACAAAGCGGCACGCGGACGTTTGGCTTTATAAAAGAATGACTTGATTAAACTGCGCATTTTGGGCGGCTTGAGGTCAGTCGCCCAATGTCGTTGAGAGGTTTGACTTGTGTGTTTTTCATCCCTCAAGGTGCGCCATACACCCGCCACACATGATCTTTATCGTTAAAATACGGGAAAAGTAGGTTTTCACTTTTTCCATGCTTCCCAAGGTAAAATGACATTTTACGATTTTTACGCTCCTCATGAATGCTCCCAACTACTGTGCCTTGACCGACTTTGACCGTGCCAACACGGCACGTCATGTGCGTGACATCGTTTTTACGGCGATTGCACACGATCCCGAACAAGCGGCTTTAATCGTTTTTGATGCAGAGTGCCCGTTGGCGGGCGTGCTGGCCGATGCGTATGCCCTGGCTTTGCCGAAGGCGCATTTAATCCAAGTCGAAACCGTTGGCAATGAGGTGGTGATGGATGCTTTCGCTGCCTTGCCCGTAGGCAGTTTGGTGGTGCTGGTGCAATCCACGCATTTTCGTTTAGATGCTTATCGATTGCGCGTGCAGCTGTTCAATCAAGGTTTGAAAGTGATTGAACATGTGCATTTGGCGCGCATGGTGGATGAGCAAGCGCGTTTGTACATTGATTCACTGGCGTATGACCCTGTTTATTATCGAGGAACAGGGCTGGCTTTAAAGGTAAAAATGGATGCCGCACCATCGGCGCGGGTGGTCAGTCATGGCGGCGATGTGCTGTGTTTTGACTCGGCTTTAGAGTCAGCAAAGATGAACATTGGTGATTACCGTGCCATGAACAATGTCGGTGGGCAGTTTCCAATTGGTGAGGTGTTTACCGAAGCGCAGGATTTAACCGCTGTGCATGGACGTGCTAAAGTGTTTGTGTTCGGCGACACCACATTTCATTGCAATTGGCCCGAACAGGCCATCACTTTGGTGATTGAAGCGGGGCGCGTGGTGGCTGTGGAAAACAGCACGCCGCATTTTGACGATGTGTTGTCAAAAATCCGTGAGGTGGAGGGTGATGTGTGGGTTCGCGAATTGGGTTTGGGCATGAACCGTGCTTTCAGCGAAACCCGCCGTGTGAGCGACATCGGCACATTTGAACGCATGTGCGGTATCCATCTGTCACTCGGTGCGAAACATGGCAGTTATAACAAGCCACAGTTCAAACGCAAAGACACACGTTTTCACATTGATGTGTTCATCGAGTCGACAGCGGTGTACATGGGCGATGATCTTATTTTCTCAGATGGGCACTGGCAAGTGTGACTTTCACCTGAACCCATCCAATTGGATTTTTTGCTAAATAAACGTTATTTTTTGAATAAGTCGCTCATCTCTTGAGCCGCTTTTGTACGGTCAATCCGTGCATAAATGCTGCTGATGGCCGCCACCATGTCTGCGCCTTGGGCAATTAAAACACCACAGTTCTCGACTGTCATGCCGCCAATGACAACCACGGGTGCATCCAATTCGGTTTTTGCCTGTGCAACGATATTGGCAGATGTGCTGACCTCATATTTTTTGACCAAGGAGGGGTAAAACCCACCGAAAGCCACATAACTGGCGCCATCTCGTGCTGCTGCGCGCGCCAAATCCATTGAGCCATAGCACGATGCACCGACGATTTTATGTGCGCCCACGCGTTGGCGAACATCGGCAATGGGGGCGTCTGTGCCACCCACATGGATGCCATCGGCATTCAGCTCCATGCACAAATCCACATCGTCGTTGATGATGAACGGCACGAGGTAATCTCGACAGAGTTGTTGTAGGGCGCTCGCTTGAATTTTACGCATTGCAGCGTCGATGTCTTTATGGCGATATTGCACCATGCGTGCGCCGCCTCGGATGACCTCTTCGGTGGCGGTTAACAATAGGTCGGTGTCATCCCAGTTTGGGGTGACGGCATACAATCCTTGCATAGCTTGCCTTAACTTTTTAGAAGTGATGGTTAAAAGTAATATTTGAAAGCATTGCTCAAGGCGGCATACAGAAAAAGCGCACACCTGTTTTTGCAGAAATACTTTGCGAGTTCGGGCTGGTGATGTTGAAAGTGCAGAGAAAAGTTTAAACAATCCATCATGCCGCGCTTGACTTAGCGTCTCTCAATGCAAGAAATTGCGGGTAGATTGCGGGTCAAGCCCGCAACGCAATGACGGATCTTTGTTTTAACTTGGCATGGGTGCTGCACTTTGCTGACTAACGGATGTTTTAAACCACCAAGCCAGTCAGTGGAGATGAAGCGATGCCTGCAAATTTTTTATTCATGCGTCCTGCCAAATGCGCGGCACGTCCCGCTTGCACACCCCATTTCATGGCTTGCGCCATCAACACAGGGTCACGTGCGTGGGCGATGGCGCTGTTCATCAACACACCGTCACAACCCAGTTCCATTGCAATCGCCGCATCGGAAGCTGTACCCACACCCGCATCGACGATGACGGGCACTTGGGTTTGTTCGATGATGAGCGATAAATTCCATGGGTTCAAAATGCCCATGCCCGAACCAATCAATGATGCGAGCGGCATGATGGCGACACAGCCCATGTCTTCAAGCATTTTGGCTTGAATCGGATCGTCACTACAATACACCATGACCTCGAAGCCATCTTTGACCAAAATTTCAGCGGCTTTTAATGTTTCGGGCATGTTTGGAAACAATGTTTTTTCATCGCCCAATACTTCGAGTTTGACCAAATTTTGACCGCCGAGCAATTCGCGCCCCAGCTGTAAAGTGTAAATGGCATCATCGGCGTTGTAGCAGCCTGCCGTGTTGGGCAAGATGGTGTAGCGTGATTGTGGCACCACATCAAGTAAACTCGGTGCATTCGGGTCTTGACCGATGTTCACGCGGCGAATGGCGACGGTGATGATGTCTGCGCCAGAGGCTTCGGTGGCGGCTTTGGTTTGTGCGAGGTCAACGTATTTGCCGCTGCCAACAAGCAAACGAGAGCTGTAGGTTTTTCCTGCGATGATGAGTGAATCTTGGGTCATGGTTTTTCCCCTAGTGAAAAATTGAATGAGTCGTTAAGCGAGTCATTGAATGGTGGATTGAATGCGGGCATTCATTAACAGGCGCGAACTTTTGTCGGGTGGCTGAAGCAGCCACCCGACGATAAAACACGTATTAACCGCCACCAATCGCGCGCACGATGTCCACGCGATCATGGGCTTGCAATGTGCACTCAGCCCATTTGGTTTTGGTGATGACGGTGCGATTGACCGCGATGGCCATCGCTTGTGCAGGTAAGTTCAATTCGTCCATCAAATCGCTTAACTGGTGTCCTGCCGCTTGCAATACATACGGCTCTTTATTGAGAATGATCTCCATCATCACGCTTTCTGATAAATTTCTGAGCCTTTTTTCACAAACTCAATTGATTTTTCAACCATGCCTTGTTTTAAAGCGCTGATTTCAGAAATGCCTTGTTTCGCAGCATAATCGCGGACTTCTTGGGTGATTTTCATTGAGCAAAAATGCGGGCCGCACATTGAGCAAAAATGCGCCACTTTAGCCGAATCTTTGGGCAAGGTTTCATCGTGAAACTCACGCGCTTTATCGGGATCAAGGCCAATGTTGAATTGGTCGTCCCAGCGGAATTCAAACCGTGCTTTGCTCAAAGCATTGTCGCGAATTTGCGCACCGACATGCCCTTTGGCCAAATCTGCGGCATGGGCGGCAATTTTGTAAGTGATGATGCCGTCTTTCACGTCAACTTTATTCGGCAAACCCAAGTGTTCCTTGGGGGTGACATAGCACAGCATCGCCGTACCATACCAACCGATTTGCGCCGCACCAATGCCGCTGGTGATGTGATCGTAACCAGGGGCGATGTCGGTGGTCAGGGGGCCTAAAGTATAAAACGGTGCTTCATCACAATATTCAAGTTGCAAATCCATGTTCTCTTTGATGAGCTGCATGGGCACATGACCAGGGCCTTCAATCATCACTTGCACATCATGTTGCCATGCGATTTTTGTCAGCTCGCCCAGCGTTTTGAGCTCAGCCAATTGCGCTTCATCGTTTGCATCGTAAATTGAACCAGGGCGCAAACCATCACCGAGGCTGAAGCTCACGTCATACGCTTTCATGATTTCACAAATGTCTTCAAAATGCTCGTACAGGAATGATTCGCGATGGTGCGCCAAACACCATTTTGCCATGATCGAGCCGCCGCGTGACACGATGCCTGTTAAACGGCTGGCAGTCATGGGCACGTAGGCCAAACGGATGCCTGCGTGAATGGTGAAGTAATCCACGCCTTGCTCGGCTTGCTCGATCAATGTGTCGCGGAAAATCTCCCACGTCAAATCTTCGGCTTTGCCATTCACTTTTTCGAGGGCTTGGTAGATCGGTACTGTGCCAATCGGCACGGGCGAATTGCGGATGATCCACTCGCGCGTTTCGTGAATGTGCTTGCCCGTCGATAAATCCATCACATTGTCCGCACCCCAACGAATCGCCCACGTCATTTTTTCGACCTCTTCGCCGATCGATGATGTCACCGCCGAATTGCCAATGTTCGCATTGATTTTGACCAAAAAATTGCGCCCGATGATCATCGGTTCAACTTCAGGGTGGTTGATGTTGGCAGGAATAATCGCCCGTCCACGCGCGATTTCTTCGCGGACAAACTCAGGCGTGATCGTTGCAGGCATGACCGCGCCAAACGCTTGCCCAGCGTGTTGTCGCCCCATCAGCGCGGCGAGTTTTTCACCTTTCACGCCCGATGCCGCCAACTCAGCCAAGTACACCTCGCGTCGCTGGTTTTCACGAATCGCCACAAACTCCATTTCAGGCGTGACAATACCTTGACGCGCGTAATGCATTTGAGTGACATTCTTTCCTGCCAATGCGCGACGTGGATTTCGTGTCAAATTGAAACGCAAATCAGCTGTTTTTGGATCATGCAAACGCTGCGTGCCAAAATCAGAAGACGGTGCATCCAACAGCTCAGTGTCGTTGCGTTCAGCAATCCAAGGGGCGCGTGGCGTGGGTAAACCCGATCGAATGTCGATGTGGACATCAGGATCGGTGTATACGCCCGATGTGTCGTAGACATAAATGGGCGGATTGGCCTCAAAACCAAAGGATTCAGGTGTGTCTGATTGTGAGATTTTGCGCATTGGCACACGAATGTCAGGGCGAGAGCCAACAACATAGACTTTTTGAGAGTTTGGCAATGGTGCGACCGCTGCATCATCCACGCGTGCAGAATCATAAGTAAATGGGGTGGGGGCGTTCATGGTGTCCTTTGTTGGGTAAAAATAATGCCCAGCAAAGGAGAGGTGACATTAATGAAAGGGGCAGGGAGAACTGCACAGAATCCATTCATTGCATCGACGCTTCCCTTCGCTGGCATTATCCAGATCAGGTTCGTAGGGTATTTCTCACCCGACCGTTTGGTCAGGACCCCTAGCGTGATCAATTTATCAAAATTGATGGTGCGATTCTAACATTAAAGGTGAGGTGGACGGTGGTGCTTTTTGGTGGTTGTTTGGAGGCATAAGTGTGTTTAGCGAGCGCAATCACATGAGTTCGCCATGATAGTTTAGGTTTAGCTGCTTTAGTTTCGTTGCTTTAGGATGGAGATAGTTCGTGTGGTTTTTTCTCTTTATTCTTTGAAAAATAAAAAAATCCATAAGTCAGGCTTTTTTTGGCACCAATTTAAAGTCAAACAATGTGTCAAATGCAGCGCCTAAAGCACCCACAAGATGCGGCGGATGACGAACATTCCAGTCCAAGGAAGCCGAACATATCGGTCAATTTGCTGTTTCAACATCAATGCCCATTGTTTTAAAAAGCAATTCATTTTGCACCTAAACTCAACTTTGCATCATTGATCAGGTGACGTAAATAATTTCGGTTGCGGTGGGGTGGATGGTGAGCTGAATTTGTGAACTCATGACATGATGTTGTCGATATTTAAAGGGGGGCTGCACACCAAACACCCCGTATTGGATTCCAATTCAATCGAGTGCCACGCCATTGTGCGTGCGTCGAGTGTCAATAATTGACCCATCAAAGGTTCGCCCATGTGGGCGACAATTTTCAAGGCTTCTGCTGCTTGCATCGCGCCGATGATGCCGACCAAGGGGGCGAATACGCCGAGAGTTGAACAGGGTTCGTTGGTGAAGTTTGAATCGGGCGGAAACAAGCAGGCGTAACAAGGTGAATCATCGTGTCGTTTGTCGAACACGCTGATTTGTCCGTCGAATCGAATGGCGGCACCCGAGATCAAGGGCACACGGTGCGTGACGCACAGGCGGTTGATGAGGTGACGTGTTTCAAAATTATCTGAGCAATCAAGTACGACTTGAGCGGTTGGGATGAGGCGGTTCAGCAGCGCTTCATCTGCACGTTGTGCATGGGTATGAACGGTCACATCGGGGTTGATGGCGTGTAACATGTGGCGCGCTGATTCAACTTTGGTATGCCCTAAGGTTTCAGTGGTGTGAATGATTTGACGCTGCAGGTTGGACAGCTCAACCACGTCATCGTCCACCAGTGTGAGGTGTCCGATGCCGCTGGATGCCAAGTACAATGCGGCGGGTGAGCCCAAGCCGCCCGCACCGATGATGAGTGCGTGGGCGGCCAAGATGCGCTCTTGTCCTTGAATGTCACATTCTTTCAGCTGGATGTGGCGCGCGTAGCGCAGGAGTTGGTTGTCGGTCATGTTCATGCGGTATTCTAACAAACAAAGCTGCGAAATTACATTCGTCATTGGTCGAATGGGGGCAAACTGCGCTAAAATGCGGCATTCTTGAGGAGTAAGGAAAAGGTGACTGTCTGTTTTTTCCGTGCTTTAAGTTGGAATTTTTGTCAGGGTGAACTTCGATCAATTGGGTGCAAAAACCTTGATGAAAATGAAACAAAATCAAATGGTTGTGAACAAACTGTTTTTAGGGTTTGCCACAGTTTGTCACATTTAATCGATGCTTTGAGGAAGGTGGGCTGGTGCCACACTTCCTTTGATTTTTAAAACGGATTTTTTTATGCACATTCACATCCTTGGTATTTGCGGTACTTTTATGGGCGGTATCGCTGCGATTGCGAAACAAGCAGGCTATAAGGTCACGGGCTGCGATGCCAATGTGTATCCGCCGATGAGCACGCAGTTGGAAGCACAGGGCATTGAGCTGATCAGCGGTTTTGATGCATCGCAAACGGATTTGAATCCAGATGTGTATGTGATTGGCAATGTGGTGTCGCGCGGTAATCCGTTGATGGAGGCGATTTTGAACAAAGGTTTGCCTTACATTTCGGGGCCGCAATGGTTGGGTGAAACAGTGCTGAAGGACAAGTGGGTGCTGGCTGTGGCGGGTACGCATGGCAAAACCACCACGTCGTCGATGTTGGCGTGGATTTTACAAGATGCGGGTCTGAATCCAGGGTTTTTGATTGGTGGCGTGCCGAATAATTTTGGTATTTCGGCGCGTTTAACCGATGATCCATTTTTTGTGATTGAGGCGGATGAATACGACACGGCGTTTTTTGATAAACGCAGTAAGTTTGTGCATTACCGTCCGCGTACAGCGATTTTGAATAACCTTGAATTTGACCATGCCGACATTTTCGCCGATCTCGCTGCCATTCAAACACAATTTCATCACCTTGTGCGCACCATTCCTGAGAACGGTTTGATTGTCTCGAATGCGCATGCGCCCTCATTGGATGAGACTTTGGCCAAAGGCGTGTGGACCCCTGTCGCGCGCTTTGCCGATGACTCTGTGGCGGCCGATTGGCAAATCGCCCATGTAGGTGCAGATGACAGTTTTGATGTGCTGCTCAAAGGCGAATTGCAAGGTCGTGTGCAATGGAATGTCACTGGTGAGCACAATCGCTTGAATGCACTCGCTGCCATTGCGGCGGCACGCCATGTGGGTGTGGAGCCGAAGCATGCGATCGACGCTTTTTCACGTTTTGAAATGGTCAAACGACGCATGGAAGTCAAGGGTGTGGTCAATGGGATTACGGTGTACGATGATTTTGCCCACCACCCCACGGCGATTGCTTTGACTGTGGCAGGTTTGCGCAAACGTGTGGGGGCATCGCGGATTTTGGCGGTGCTAGAACCGCGATCAAACACCATGAAACTGGGTGTGATGAAGGCGCAGTTGCCAGATTCATTGCAGCAAGCTGATTTGATTTTTGGTTATGGTGCGAGTGGCGATGGCAAAGATGCGCTCGGCTGGGATTTGGCTGAATCATTGTCACCTTTGGGCGACAAGGCGCGGGCGTTCAATGATTTAAATGCCTTGGTTGAGGCCGTGAAAGCCGCTGCGCAACCCAGTGACCATATTTTGGTCATGAGTAATGGTGGTTTTGGTGGGGTGCATCAAAAAATATTGGACAATTTGAAGTAGATGCGTTTGCTCAGGAGAGAAAAATGGAAACAGAGAAAGAATTAACCACTCCGCCGATTGACTTGTCGAATAAGGTTGGGAATGGTGACTTCAACGCAACTGGTCAAGAATTCAAGCGCTATTTCATTGAGTTGGGTCGATTGCAACCGTCTGCAACAGTTTTGGATGTGGGCTGTGGTGCGGGTCGAATGGCGATGCCGTTGAGTGATTATTTAACCTTAGGGCGGTATTTTGGCATTGATATTATCGAGCCGAGTATTGAATGGTGTCAAACCAAGATCACACCGACCTATAACAATTTTGCATTTCAACACAGTAATATTTTCAATCGTTTCTATAATCCAAATGGGACTATTTTGGCGAAGGACTACGTGTTTCCATTTGAGGGTGAGTCTTTCGACTTTGTTTTTTTGACGTCCGTTTTTACGCACATGTTGCCTGAAGACCTTGAGCACTATTTAAGTGAAATCAGTCGGGTGCTGAAAAAAGGCGGTGTTTGCTTTATTACATACTTTTTACTCAATAATGAGTCGGTTGAATTGATTAATTAAAATGCGTCAAGCCAACCCTATCAATTCAAAGTCAATGATGTCTGCTACAGCACGGATGCACAAGCCCCTGAAGCCTCGCTCTCATATGATGAGAATTACATTCGAAATTTGTACCAACGTAATGCCCTGAACATACGAGCGACTTATCACGGCAATTGGTGTAATAGGCCTTGGTTTTTGTCTTATCAAGATATTATTATTGGTCAAAAATAATGATGCATATGCGCATCAGGAGAGTGTGATGAAATTATTATACCTACACGGTTTTCGTTCCTCTCCTGAGTCTGTCAAAGCCGTGGCTGTGATTCAATATTGCAGCATGCACGGCTTACCTCCTCCCATCGTTCCCCAACTGCCCGTATCGCCCAAAGCCTCAATTCGCCTGTGTGAGCAGCTCATTGAGCAACATCAAATTGATGCCCTGTGTGGCTCATCATTGGGTGGTTTTTATGGCATGTATCTGGCTGAAAAACACCATCTGCGTTGTGCGGTGATTAACCCAGCGATCACACCTTGGAATGAATTAAAAGAAGAACACCTCCAAGCACGCTACAACGTGGATCAGATTGAGCACGATGATGCGGTGCATTATTTGGCTGAGTTGCACCATTACCACATCGACCAACTCACAGACCTACAGCGTTATTTGTTGCTGGTTGCATTGGGCGATGAAGTGCTCGATCCTGTGCAAATGCGTTCACATTTTAAGGGGGCGCGTGAGGTGGTTGTGCAAGGTGGAACCCATGCTTTGGATGATTTTGGTGGGCATTTAAATGAAGTGATGGATTTCTTAAATAAAACCGATCAAGTCATGCGATTGCTGGAAAACAAAACTTCTAACTGATTTTGTGCTGTTAGCAGAAAAAGCTTACAAAAAAACATGTCGATATAATTTATTTACATGTTTTTTTTTATCAGGCATAATGCAAAAAATAGAGGGCGATACATTTTGTTACAAAACAATACGTTTCGTAACAAAACGAAGCGCGCAGTACATAGAGTTCTTAATTTTAATTTTATGGAGACACACATATGATGATGAAGACATGGATGGCAGCAGTGGCAGCAGTTGTGGCTGTAAGCGCATTAAGTGCTTGTGGTGGTAATAAAAATGACCCCAATCGCCCTTACAAACCCGAAGGTTTGGTGATGGTTGCACCATCAGGTGCAGGTGGTGGCTGGGATAAAACAGCACGCTCTATTGCAAAGGTGTTGACCGACACCAAACTAATTGATGGTGCCATGACTGTTGAAAACTCACCAGGCGCATCGGGTGCAAAATTCCTTGCAACATACACGACCAAAGATGTGGGCAATGATAATAAGCTGTTTGTGAATTCGCCACCGATCATTATTAATAATCTGCGCAAAGAAGGCAACAGCCCTGTGGGTTACAAAGATGTCACCCCATTGGCTGCTTTGACCAAAGACTTTGGTGCGTTTGTTGTTAAAGCCGATTCACCATTTAAAACAATTGGTGATTTGATCAGTGCAGTGAAAGCGGATCCAAGCAAGGTCTCTATTGGTGGTGGTTCTTCACCTGGTGCGATGGATCATTTGCAAGCGATGTTGCCATTGTTCAAATCAGGCGTTGACGTGACCAAAGTGAAATACGTTCCACATGATGGCGGTGGTGAAGCCATGACTGCATTGTTGGGTGGTAATTTGGCTGCAATCGCAACCGATGCGTCTGGTGTGAGCGAGTATGTGAAAGCGGGTAAAGTCCGCATCTTGGCTGTTTCTGCACCCACACGCATTGCAGGTGTTGATGCGCCAACATACAAGGAGGCGGGCATCAATGGTGCTGAGTTCACCATTTGGCGCGGTGTGTTTGGCCCCAAAGGCATGAGCAAAAATGCACAAGCTTACTGGTCAAAAGCATTGGCTGATTTGAATGCCAAACCAGAATGGCAGGCTGAATTGAAAACCCAAGGTTGGGAACAAGATTACAAAGATGCTGCTGCATTCGCAACATTCTTGAGTCAACAAGACGCACAAGTTAAAGAGTTGCTCGCTGCTCTTGGCATGGCCAATTGAGTTTTGTTTTAAAAAACGCTTGTCTCTGACAAGCGTTTTTCTTTCAGTAAGTATCCGTATTTAAATCATAGAATAAATATTTGTCCTCATTAAACGTTCTATTTTTCGTTCTATTTTTTTAAGTGTCATCAATATGTTTTCAATATAGGAGTCCATATGTCTCGTCGATTTGATTTAGGGGCGGCATTGGTGTTTTTCATCATTGGCACAGCATTTATGCTAGGTTCTCGCCAATTGTCCGGTGCCGTGTATGGCAGCAGCATCAGTTCAGGCACTTTTCCACTGGTGTTTGGTTGGCTGCTCATGGGGTTGTCTGCTTTGTCTGTATTTGAAACACTCAAAAAAGATAAAGTTGAAGCCGCTGAGGCTGAGCCTTTATTTTTGAAGCGCTTTTCCATCATTGCTGTGGCTTGTTTGGCTTATGTTGTTTTGCTCGAACCACTGGGTTACGTGATCAGTACATTTATATTTTTACTGGTGTCTTTTCAAGCCATGCACAAAGGGGATCTGTGGAAATCTGTTGTGATTGCTGCTGGTTTTTCATTGGGTATTGTTATTTTGTTCGTGTACATCCTCAAGGGCAGCTTGCCCGCGTGGCCGAGCTTTATTTAAGGAGGATAGATCATGTCAACAATGGATTATTTGATGGGTGGCTTTGCCACAGCCCTCACTTGGTACAACCTGCTGTTTGCCTTTAGTGGTGTGGTTCTGGGTACAGCGGTGGGTGTTTTACCAGG
Source organism: Ephemeroptericola cinctiostellae (assembly GCF_003339525.1). Lineage (GTDB taxonomy): Bacteria > Pseudomonadota > Gammaproteobacteria > Burkholderiales > Burkholderiaceae > Hydromonas > Hydromonas cinctiostellae. The sequence goes on from NZ_CP031124.1 coordinate 1,144,863, forward strand.
GATTGGCCCGATGAGTGGGGTGGCGTTATTGATTCCAGTCACGGCTGTATTGACCAGTGGTTTGGGCTTGGGGGCGGAAGCTGCCGCGACCAGTTCAATCATTTTGCTGTCGGGTGTGTACTATGGTGCAATGTACGGTGGTTCAACCACATCGATTTTGCTCAATACACCTGGTGAGTCCTCTTCTGTGGTGACGGCTTTGGATGGCTATCAAATGGCGAGGCAAGGCCGTGCGGGGAGTGCTTTATCCATTTCGGCCATTGGCTCGTTTGTGGCGGGTATTATCACTTTGTTGGGCTTGATTTTAGTCGCTGAACCTTTGTCTGAGCTGGCGTTGAAATTTGGTTATTCAGAGTATTTCTCACTCATGGTTTTGGGTTTGTGTGCGGTCAGTGGTTTGGCGGGTAAATCGATGGTGAAGGCTTTGATGATGACCACTTTGGGGTTGTTGCTGGCCACTGTGGGTGTTGATCAATCGGGTTCCTTCCGCTTTACATTTGGTTCTCCTATCTTGGCCGATGGCATTCAATTTTTGACTTTGGCTGTGGGTTTGTTTGCCGTTGGTGAGGTGTTTAAAACCATTTTGGAGGAGGACACCAGTGAAATTAAGCTGGCAAAAATCAACAGCCTTTACCCAAGCAAGACCGAGTTGAAACAAAGCACGGGGCCGATTTTACGTGGTTCATTTCTTGGTTTTTTCATTGGGATTTTGCCAGGTGCCGGGGCGACCTTGGCTTCATTTTTCTCTTACATCATGGAAAAAAAGATTTCAAAAACCCCCGAACGTTTTGGCCAAGGGGCGATTGAAGGTGTGGCGGGTCCGGAGTCTGCAAACAATGCAGCGGCAGGTGGTGCAATGATTCCATTGCTGACTCTTGGGATTCCAGGTTCGGGTACAACGGCTGTATTGATGGGCGCATTGATCATGTACAACGTGCAACCCGGTCCCTTGCTGTTCACTGATCATCCACAAGTGGCATGGGGGTTGATCGCCAGTATGTTTGTGGGCAATGTGATGCTGTTGATTTTAAACATGCCTTTGGTGCGTGTGTTTGCAAAGATCATCAGTACACCACCGAAATACCTATTGCCGATCATCATTGCCATTTCAGTTTTTGGTGTGTACTCGGTGCAGAACTCGATTTTTGACCTGTGGGTGTTGTTTCTTTCAGGCATGATTGGTTATTTCTTGGTCAAAAATGATTACCCTTTGGCCCCCGTATTGTTGGGCTTGGTGCTGGGGCCAATGATGGAAAATAACATGCGCAATGCATTGGTGGACTCATCAGGCGACTGGATGGTGTTTATCACTCGCCCATTGTCAGGTGTGTTGTTGCTCATCTCAGCCGCTTGGATTTTGATTCCATTGATTTTAAAAATGCGTGGAAAGTCAGTGTTGGTGAACGAAGAGGGTTAATGATTCAGTCAGCCGTTAGCGAGTTACGAACTGCTTGCTTGGCAGTTAGGTTGAGGGTTAGTTTTTAAAAGGTTGACTAACCGTTTGATGACGAAATTTCGATGATAGAGGTGATTCAAAAGGCACTCAGGAATGGGTGCCTTTTGTTTATTTGATGTGACTGTCATTTTGTCGAGCCATATCAAAAAACACCTGTAAAATCAATTGCATCTGACAGGTGAATTGTGGATAATTGACCATCCACTTATGAATATGAGTCGGGCAGTTGAGGTTGATAAAAAGAGAAGTTTCAGCACGTTGACATCAATAAGTGGGGGCTGAACAATGATAAAAATATTAGTAGCCGATGACCATGAACTCATGCGTGAAGCCATCATACAGCTGCTACAGAGCCATTGGTCGTCATTGGTGATTGATTCTGCAGGCAGTTACGATGATGTGTTGGCGCAATTTGATCGTACTCAACAGCCTTATGATTTGATTTTATTGGACTTGCATATGCCAGGCATGCGTGGCGCTGATAGCGTTCATGCTGTGATGTCTGCTGCTGGGCAATCCCCCATCATTGTTTTTACGGGCATTGAAGCACCAGATTTACTGCATCGTTTGCAGCATACGGGCATTTTGCGAATCATAAAAAAGACTTGTCATTCCAATGAGCTGCTGCAAGAGATCCAGTTGGTCAGTGCGCTGTCCAATTCAAGCAATGAGTTTAAACACACCCGTTTCAATCAAAAAGCAGATCAATTGGCTTATTTGCCTGTTGTGTCTAATGACTCAACAGCATCAAATGATTACGACAATGCATTGCTGACACAACGGCAACTTGACATTCTAAGGTTGTTGCATCAAGGGAAGCCCAATAAAATCATTGCACGAGAGCTCAATGTGGCTTTGGGTACCGTCAAAAATCACTTGTATATTTTGTTCGCCAAACTCAATGTGAGCAGTCGGGCGCAGGCCATTGCGAAGACGCGGGAGTGGTTCTTGTGAGAGCGCAAGCCAGCCAAGCCCACAAGTGGTTGATGGGGATTCAGCAACACCCGTGGTTACATGATTTTGCTGAAACTCGCACACGAGCCGAAGTGGTTCAAACCCTCTATACAGACAGCATCATTCCGTTGATCATCAATGCGTTTGCCTCGATTGTTTTGCTTTATGCCTATGATTTTTTGTGGGATATGGGTTGGTTTTTTTTGATTTTATTGGTTTGGAATCTTTGGGCGTTTGTGCAAATGTACGGCGAGTATCAAGTTAAAGCTTTAACTAAATTAGATGAACTCAACCATGAGCTCACTTGGTTTTATGGGGCGTTGTATGTCTTGGGGTCTTTGTGTCAATTTGTGTGTTTGGCCTGTATTTTGGTGGTGTTTCTCTTGCAGCAAGAAAGTGTGTTGAATTTTCACCCCGTCGCCATCAGTGTGTTTTTTTATTATTTTGCAGCGGTGATGAAGGATTTCCCAGTGCGTTTGTTGAGCTTGAGTTATACCCTTTTTTTGTTTGTGCCGATGATGGTGTATTATGTTTTGCAAGGTGGCACGGCTGCTTGGGTACTGGCGGTTTCAACCTTGATTTTCATTTGTGGTGCATGCAGTTTCTCAAATACTGTGGGCCGAGCGTTTGTGACCCAGATTCGCCAACGGTATGAGCTTGAAATGTTGACCGAGCGACAGATGCTTGAGAAACAGCGTGCTGACGCTGCTAATCAAGCCAAATCACGTTTTTTTACCTCAGCCAGTCATGATGCGCGTCAGCCGTTACAAGCGATTGGTTTGTTGTATGACAGCCTTGTCAGTTCATCGAGCATGGATGCACATGATCGAAGAACGCTGGAGAAAATTGGCTCTAACCTGCATTCCATACAGAATTTATTTAATCGGGTCTTGGACATTTCTCGGATTGAGGCGGGGGCGATCACGCCACAAATGCAAGCGGTTTCTTTGCAAAATTTATTTGATACTTTGGACGCTCAGTTGGGTGAGTTTGCTGCAAGTAAGCATCTGTGGCTGCGTTTTGCACCGACATCGGCGGTTGTGTGGCACGACCCTGATTTACTCGAGCGCATGGTTGTCAATGTCATTCACAATGCTTTGAAATTTACCGAGCAAGGCGGTGTGTGGATTGGTTTTCGTCGCGCTCGAGGCCGATTGGAAATCCGAGATTCTGGCATTGGCATTGCATCAGAACATCAAACACAGATATTTGAAGAATTTCATCAAGTAGAAAACTCAGCACGCAAACGCAATGATGGCAAAGGTTTGGGGCTGGGCTTGTCTATTGTGAAGCGGTTGGCTGTGTTGTCAAATACGGCGATGGGTCTTCACTCTTCAATGGCTCAAGGCAGCACGTTTTGGCTCTCATTGAACATCGTGAATGCCGCCGCTCATGTGGAAGTCCCCATGCCCATGGTGGTCGATCAGATGGCGTCGTTGCAGGGTTTATCCATTGTGTTGGTTGAAGATGATGATGAATTGCGCACGTTGCTGACAGCATCACTCATGCAATATGGCGTGATGGTGACCACATGCAGTACTGCAACAGAAGTCGAGCAATTGTTTGCGGCGAATCACCCCGTGCGTTGTGATGTGCTGCTGACCGATTACCGTCTGGGGTATGGTGCGACAGGTATTGATGTGGCAAAACATGCGCGTCAATGCATGGGTGATGATTTACCCGTTATTGTGTTGACGGGGGACACCAGTGGATTTGATTATAAAGAATTACTGGATCAGCCCCATACCATTGTGCTGCATAAACCCGTGACGCTCGTGCAGCTGTGTGCACATTTTCCAAAACCGAAGTTAGATGCATAAGTGGATGATTCGCTCCACGGCACAGCTTTGACCTCTATCCATCAAATTAGAATTAGGCCATAAGTCACAGGACTTATGGCCCATTGTTTTGCGTTTTCGTCAGGTTGATAATTAAGTACGTAAGGATGATACGGGCTTATCTTCGATGCAAGAAGGCTGGACAATAAATCAAGAAACAACGTTGTGTTGGGGGCAGCTCACATCATTCGACGTCAGGGAGGCCAAAAACTGCATAGAGTAGGCATGGTTGGCGTTGAGTCTTAGGAGCTTAAAATGAACATAAATCATTGTGAATATGATCTGGGCACGAACTTTGTTGAAAACTGCGATGATTGTCGTCGGACAAGGTTCAATCAAGTTGTACCCTACCACGTGGGAGATGGTTTGATTTTGTATGTCACTTACATGTATGAGATGCGCAACTGTTTACAAGGGTTCACGGGTGGTGATTTTCTGAATGCCATGAGCTTGTTGCCGTGTGAAGAGCAAGAAGTTGAAGTGGTACAAAAACGTAAATATGAATATGCTTTACATCAACAGCAGTCTGTTGAAAGTCATTTTGAGTCTGAAGTGATTAAGACAGTGCGCGAGCAGTGGTCACTCAGTCATGATGTCAATACCAGTGCATCAGGCGGGGGTGGCATTGATCTGGGGATTTTCCAAGTGGGTGCGAGTGCAAGCGTGTCCGCATCGGTGCACATGGGTGCAGCTTTTTTCAGTGAAGTGGTTCAGAAAGCATCCAGCTCAGTGAGCAGCTACTATGAGGTGTCTATTGACACCAAAACAGAGATTGAGAACCAATACCGTTCTCTGAGAAAAATATCCAATCCCAATAAATGCAGGGTGGTGACGTATATTTTCAAGCAACTGGGTAAAAAATACACATTTGAAGTGGTGTTCCTTGGCATGCGTTTTGACTTGATTCAGCATTTGCCCGACATTCATGCAGAATTGTTGCCTTATCATGTGGTCAAGCCCAGGTTTGTGGCTGATGTTAATCAACCCCAAATCAACCCCAACGTCAATCCTTATGACATACAACGCGATGTTAGTGCCAATAACATGATGTTCAGAACTGCGAGCCATGGCCAAATTCCTTTGGTTAATGTCCAAGTGCAGGATGCTTATCGAACCCGAGTGTATCGGGATGTGACTCTGGCAAAAGAGTTGGATGAAGCCAGTTTTATTGCAAAAATTGAGACTTTGAAACTCGATAAAAACGATCGGAACGCGGTTTTAAGTTCGATTAAGGAGCTCAAAGGAATAAAAGGCAATGAGCCCGGTCAAGTGATTTACCACACGGAGTACTGCGTGCGTACAAGCAGCATCGTTGTTGAGCCTAAAGTATCCAGCTGCTCCATTTGTGCTTGTGAAGAGTGCTGCGGTTGTGGCGGTTGTGGTGATTCTGGTGGATGTGGGGGCTGCGGCGGTGATGGTGATCACGGCGATGGTGAACATGGTGATGCCGACATTAAGGCTTTGGAAATAGAACGACTGAAAATTGAAATTGAACTATTGAAGAAACAGCTTGATAAGGGATAATTTGAACTTTTAGAAAAAAAGACGGCGCTTATTGAGCGCCGTTTTAAGTGGTACATACATGAAGAATCGTTGCGTCATTCAAAAAATAATAAATTAAATCAAGTGGTTGTAGGTTATAGCTTTAAGCTGGTGGCATCGCCCGTCAAATAGCCCACCGCCGCGCCAAAGCGGTCTTTGTAGTTGGCTCTGATCAGTGGGTCGAGGATGTCTTTGACCTTGTCATGCAAAGGTGATTCCCAATCGCCTGCGTGTTGGAAATTGCTCATGATGTAAGTCCAGCCATTGATTTCATCGACTGCGTGCAGACCCGTGGATTCCGCACCTGCGGGCACAGACAGAATGCGTGACAGGGATTTAGTGTCCACGTTGTAAGCCCAGAGGAAGTTGTTCACGTGGTTGCCGCTGTCTTCACCAATGAACAATGTGCGCATGGTTTCTGAGAACTTCAGGTTGTCAGGGTTGCCAATTTTGTCAGGGTTGGCGGTGTTGCCCAGTGTGTCTGCCACAATGTCTTCCCCCACAAGCAAAGCTTTGGTGAGTGCAGGCACCCATTCGCTGTTGATCATTTGACCCGTGCTGTCTTTTTGGCGACCCATCATTTTGTGCATCATGATGCCACCCGATTTGATTGGTTTTTCAAGGGTCATGCCGCTTTGAGCATTCCAGCCTTTGCCATTGACGACCATGGCGTCTTGCATGTAGGACAGTGCTGAGTATGCCGTTTTGTCTTTGATATTGACCGTTGTGCCTTCCATTTTTGTGAAGCCCATGCTGCCACCAACGAGGTAAGCGTAGCGGTGGGTTTCAAGGAATGCGGCGGCTTTGTCCATGCCTGGTTTGAGCTTGATCCAGTTGGCTTTGCCACTGATGAATATTTTGGTGAACGTGCTGTCATTTGGATCGGTGAGGACGACGTCCATGATGTCGGTGGGTTTGAGTGTGTCGGCCATGTGTTTGACTTCCTCACTGGTGGCGTGACCGAGTTTGATCCATGTGAGTTTTGCTGCTGCGCCGCTGGGGTCCACATTGAAGCCCGCACCGATTTTTGCAACATATAAGGTGCCTGAAGACAGGTTCTTTGCATTGTCCGCAACAAACATGAACATGCCGCTGTTGGTTGCATCGTCGCCCATGAGGGCGGTGCGGTTATCGGGCATCATTTGAATGAGCTCGTGGGAAATGCGTCCCATGCAATGGTGTTTTTTCACGCTGCCTGTGCCGTCGGGGTGAACCGTTACTTCAGGCATGTGGCCATAGTGGTAGGGGTTGGCGTGTTTTTCATCACCATATAAATTTTTGCTGAAGGCTTTGAATTGTTTGCTGGCTTTTGATTCGGGTTCGAGGATGAGGCCAAATGCATCGGGTTCGTATTCTTCGCTGGATAAGTGGGTGTTCCAAGGCGATAAACTGGCACCGCAAGTGATCCACAGGCCATCAACTTTTGACATGTCGACGTTTGAGTAGCTGACAAAATCAAGTTTGCCGGTGTCTGGATTTTGGTCGAGGGTGAGCACGGCAATGGGCGAGGGCAACATGCCATAAGTGCTTGCACCTGATTGGTCGCGTGTGGCGTATTCAAATTGAACCACTGCGAACACAGGGTTGCCTTTGACACCAGCAACTTTGGCATTTTTTAATGTGAGTAAAGAGGTGCCATCTGGGCAGTCAGAGAACGATTGGCGTTCTTTGCCCGCAACTGAGCGGTCAATAATGGGTTGGTTATTGATGTCAAAATAACCGCCCGCGAGAATGTGTCCCCCCGTGGTTGCATTCACCATGTCACCTGTGGTGAAAAAGGTGTGGTAGGCGAGCTGATACGTTTGTGTTGTGCCATCGTTTAATTTGACATTGAACGCTGAACCCACTGTGGTGGTCGCCATCGCTGCGGGATTGGCGAGAGAAGGGGCTGGCATGCTGGTGAAATACGATGACACATAGCGTGCATTCGTACTGACTGTTTTTGCGGCGGCATTGCCGCTGAGTCCCATTAAAAAAGATCCAGAGGTCAATGTGCCCAATGGCAACAAAGGCGCACCACCCAATAATTTTAACAATGTGCGGCGCGAAGGTTGGGCAAGTTCAGACATGTGATTCTCTCCAGAAGGCGGTGTGAAGTTGAGGCATAATGGGGCATCAAAAAGCCCGATAACAGGTGGATTGTATCGACTGTATGTGACACCCCTGTGACATTTTCATGAAAGTCGCATGGCGCATGAATCCACATGCGGGCGGCTTTCAAATTTTGTTAAAATATTTTTTCACCGACATCAACACACGGTTGTACAAAAAAATAGGATCCGCATGAGCACCCATTTACAGATGAATGCACAGAAGAACATTGCCCTCGTCGCACATGATCATAAAAAACAAGATCTAATTGAGTGGTGCGAGAAGCACTACGATGCACTCAAACCCCACCGTTTTTTCGGCACGGGGACAACGGGGCAACTCATCGAAAACGCACTGGGGTTCAGTGTTCATCGTTTTCAAAGTGGGCCTTTGGGTGGGGATCAACAAATTGGCGCAAAAATTGTTGAAAATGAAATTGATGTGCTCATCTTTTTTTGGGATCCGTTGGAACCGATGTCACACGATCCAGACATCAAAGCTTTACTGCGCCTTGCTGTGCTGTGGAACATCCCCACGGCAAGCAACATCACCACGGCTGATTTTTTGATTACCAGTCCTTTGTTTATCAGTGAATATGTGCGTGTTTTACCTGACTTTACAGATTATCGCAATCGTTTGACGGCTTCACACAATGCGGTGATTGCTTCAAAATAAACTTTTAAAAAATGGTTACAGTGGGGCATTAAAGCACAAAGCAGCAGGTTTCTGCGCGAATCCCCATGTTGTTTTCAATGCATGGATGTCCTGTGCGGGTGAGTTATATGTTTCATTTAATTTGAAACAATTTAAAATTGTGTTACACTTCAATCATGCAACTGACTAAATTTACCGATCTGGGTTTACGGGTGTTGATGTATTTGTCTCAAAATCGCAGCACACAAACGATCATGATGAGCGAAATATCCGAAGCCCTGAATGTGAAGCACAGCCATTTAATCAAAGTGGTGACGTTTCTCAATAAACAAGCTTGGATACAGACCGTGCGTGGACCGGGTGGTGGGATGCGCCTTGTGGTTGAGCCCAGTCAATTGTTAATGGGGGATGTGTTGCGTGTTTTAGAAGGCAGCAGCACATTGGTTGATTGTGCCAAACCCACATGCCCTTTGTCTGGGTTGTGTGGGTTGAAAAATGTGTTGGATGAGGGGTTGGAAGCCTTTTATCAACACATGAACACACACACACTACAAGATGTCTTGTCACCGCAGACGGTTCAAGTGATTTCGGTTTTACATCATCGCTACGCAAAAGCGATGTGATCGCGGTGTGATGCTTTGCATCATTTTTTTTGACCTAATTGTTTCATTTAAAATGAATCAATTTAATTTGTCCTTTAACATTTCTTAAGATCGGAGGCGTAACCATGATTTCTAACCAAGCACGACCCTATATTGAAGCCAGTGTCCCTGTGTTGCAAGCGCACGGCTTGGCGATTACCCAAGTTTTTTACAATAACATGCTGTCGGCTCATCCCAATTTGCGTCATTTGTTCAATGAGGGCAATCAAGCGAGTGGCATTCAGCAGCAAGCATTGGCGGCGGCAGTGTTCGCATACGCGGCCAACATTGATAACCCCGATGCATTGGCACCCGTGGTCAGCCGCATTGTGCATAAACACGCTTCTTTGGGCATCACCAAAGCACATTACCCAATTGTGGGCGAACATCTGATTGGTGCGATAGCGGAGGTGCTGGGTGAAGCGGCTACGCCTGAATTATTGGCGGCATGGGTTGAGGCTTATGGCGCATTGGCGGATGTGTTGATTCAAGAAGAGGATCGCTTATATGGTGAGAAGCAAATCCTTGCAGGCGACATGATGCGTGTCGTGGTTGCCAAACGGGTACAAGACAGTGATGAGGTCGTTTCTTTCTATTTGGAAAAAGAAGGGGGCGGATCACCAGGCGAATTTTTACCTGGACAATACATCAGTGTCAAAGTTTTTTTGATGGCGCTGGGTTTGTCTCAAATGCGTCAATACAGTTTATCTGATTCCCCTGAGAAAGATTATTGGCGAATCAGTGTGAAAAGTGAGCGGGGTGATTCGGTCAGCCCAGATGGCATGGTGTCAAATTGGCTGCACAGCCACCTTGAGCCTGGCGACATCTTGGACATCAGTCCTGCTTATGGGGACTTTACGCCCGATTGTGCATCGAATGACGCGATTGTGTTGTTGTCAGCGGGGGTGGGTATCACGCCGATGTTGAGTGCTTTGCATTCGATTGCACACATTCAGCCACAGCGTCAGGTTGTGTTTGCACACGCGGCATTGCATGCCGATCGACATGTGCATGAAAATGAGGTGAGTGAGTTGGTGAAAGGCATGCCGAATGCGCTGGTGCATTATTTTTATGATGAGTTTGATGCCGAAGGGGATTCTTCATATGCGGTGCAAGGCCCCATGACTGTGGCCTCGTTTTGGGATTTATCATTGGCTGAGGCTCAGGTGTACATGTGTGGTCCAAAAGGGTTCATGTTGATGGTGCGCAATCAACTGATGGACATGGATGTGCCTTTGACCTCAATACACCGCGAAATCTTTGGGCCCGACCTCTTGGAAGGCTTGATGTAACCAGAAGTGCCGTGTCCGCACAGCGCTCAAGTTGGCCACGCACACTCAAGCCATGAGTGAGGTAATGCTGAGCAATACGGAGACAACACAAACCCGCCCGTATCATGTGGTGGGTTTTCTTTATCCTTTTTCCATCAAGTACTTTACGCCAACAACGCGTTATAATGCGGTATCTTTATATTCAGAGAAACGCATTGCCATGACTTTATCAAACCCTTTACTTGATTTAACTGATTTGCCACGTTGGCATGACATCACGCCTGCACATGTCAATGAGGCTGTTACTGCCGTTCTAAGTGATGCCCACGCCACATTGGCTCAAGTAGAAGCCATCGCGCCTTCAGATGCCACGTGGGACAACTGCATGATGCCGTTGAATGATGTGATGGAGCGGTTGTCGCGGGTGTGGGGTGTGGTCAGCCATTGTCATCATGTCATCGACACGCCAGAATGGCGCGAGGCCTATAATGCCCAACTTGAGGCTGTGACTGAGTTTGGCACCGTGCTCGGCCAAAGTGATAAATTGCTTGCGCAGCAGCAAGCATTTACCCAAAGCCCACGTTGGGAAGCATTGACGCCCACACGTCAACACATTGTCACCAATGCCTTGCGTGATTTTAAATTGTCAGGTGCCTTGCTGAATGATGTAGATAAAACAGAGTTCGCCCAGTTGCGCGCAAAAGAGGCTGCACTGCAAGCAAAATTCTCAGAGAACTTGCTGGATGCAACCAATGCATACGCTTACTTTGCCGATGATGTTGAAGTCATGGGCATTCCAGTTGAAGCGCAAGCCTCGATGAAGGCGGCAGCACAAAAAGATGGCAAAGAAGGTTATAAAATCACCTTGCAATTCCCATCGTATTTCCCCGTGATGCAATATGCAGAAGACCGTGCACTGCGCGAAAAAATCTATCGTGCAAATGTGACGCGAGCAAGCGAGTTGGGCGATGCGACGTTGGACAACAGTCAAATCATGGCTGATATTTTGAGTACGCGTCAGCGCATGGCGGTTTTATTGGGTTATGCACATTATGCTGAAGTCTCTTTAGCGACCAAAATGGCCGATTCGGTGCGCCAAGTGACCGACTTTTTATATGATTTGGCCTACAAGGCGCAAGCTTCGGCAAACGAAGACATGGTGGCTTTGCGCTTGTTCGCGGCGGAGCATTTGGCGCTCAGTGATTTGGAGGCGTGGGACATCACCTACGCCAGTGAAAAATTGCGCGAGGTGCGTTATGCTTTTTCTGAACAAGAAGTGAAAGATTATTTCCCTTTGACCAACGTGCTGAACGGTTTGTTTCATGTGGTTGAGCAGTTGTTTGGTGTGCGCTTCGTGAAGAAAAACGTCCAAGTGTGGCATGCCGATGTGCAATTTTTTGAGCTCAAAAATCAAGCAGATCAAGTCATCGGTGGTGTTTATTTGGATCCGTTTGCACGTGAAGGCAAGAACGCAGGCGCTTGGATGGATGAGGTGCGTGCCCGTCGTGTGTTGGATCCGCAGGGTGCTTCATTGCAGACCCCGATTGCACACATGGTGACCAATTTTACGCCACCATTTGAGGGGCAAAATTCAACATTGACGCATGATGACATCATCACCTTGTTTCACGAAACGGGACATGCCTTGCATCACCTGTTGACGCAAGTGGATGATTTGGAGGTGGCCGGCATTCGTGGCGTGGAGTGGGATGCGGTTGAGTTACCGAGTCAATTCATGGAAAATTTCTGCTGGGATTTCGATGTGTTGAGTCGCATGAGCGCACACATTGATACGGGCGCAAGTTTGCCGCATGAGCTGTTCGATAAAATGCTCGCCGCAAAAAATTTCCAATCGGGATTGCAGATGTTGCGCCAAGTGGAATTTTCATTGTATGACATGAAACTGCACGAACAATTCACCGCCGATGCACCGCAGTTGATCAATGGTTTGATGGATGCCATTCGGGAAGAGATTGCCGTGGTTAAACCCCCTGCATTCAATCGCTTTCAACACAGTTTCAGCCACATCTTTGCGGGCGGTTACAGTGCGGGGTATTACAGTTACAAATGGGCAGAAGTATTGTCCGCCGATGTATTTTCAGCATTTGAAGCGGCTCAAGCTGAAGATGCGCCGTTGCTTAACAGCACGCTGGGTCAAACGTATTGGCAGAGCATCCTCGCTGTGGGTGGTTCCCGCCCTGCGATGGACTCATTTAAGGCGTTCATGGCGCGTGAGCCCAATGTCGATGCATTGCTGCGTCACAGTGGTTTGAGCGTTTCGGCTTGATTTTTTTATCGGCAATCACAAGTGAAACCCAGCGTTGTGCTTGTTTAAAATGAGAAGGATTTTGAGCGGGGAAACCGTAAAAAAATCTAGGGAAACCCAATATAAACCCGAAAAAGCATCGGGTTGTTCGCGAATTTCACCATAACACAATAGGAACCCATGATGAATGTAGACATGCTGTACGCCAAAATTCACCGCGCCACGGTCACTGGTGCGGAGTTGAATTATGAAGGCTCCATTTCAATTTCACCGACTTTACTGGCTGCAACAGAACTGTTGATCAATCAAAAAGTTGATATTTACAATTGCAACAATGGCGCGCGTTTTTCGACGTACGTCATTGAAGGTAAAGAGCAGGAAATTTGTTTGAACGGTGCGGCTGCACGTCATGTGCAGGCGGGAGATAAAGTCATCATCGTGTCATATGCCAGCATGGATGTGAACGCTGCGAAAACACACCGCCCCAAAGTGGTGTTTGTTCATGACGATAACAGCATCAAGGATTTACATGTCGAAAAACATTCGACTGTGGCATGATGAGGTTCGTTGAGTGATCTTGATTGACCCGACATAAAGAAAACCCCAGCGCATCGCTGGGGTTTTCTTTATGGAGATGTGTAGCCGTTAGGGTTACATGCCCAATGGCGCATTTGAGCCGAAAGCATTGGCTCGACTGCTGGATGCGCTCACACGACGGGCACCATTGAATCGAGCACTCCAATAAGAGTTGTTCATGCTGTCAAAGCGCACAGATGCGCCTGTATGAGGGGAGTGAATGAAGGTGTTGTTACCCACGTAAATACCCACATGTGATGCGGCAAAACCACGGGTGTTGAAAAAGACCAAATCGCCAGGACGCATGTCTGATTGACTGGCCACGCGTTCGCCCACTTGACTTTGGGCCGCAGCCACGCGCGGCAATGTCACGCCCACCGCATTTTGGAACACGTATTGTACATAACCACTGCAATCCAGACCCGTGGTGGGCGAAGTGCCGCCAAATCGGTATTTGACCCCAACCAAATCCATGGCACGGCCAATCAATCGTTCAGAAAAAGAGTCATCTGCAAAAGCAGCCACGCTGCCAAAAGTCAATGATGCACCTGTGGCCAATGTCACGATGGCGCGTAGGGTGCGTTTTAAGTTTAATTTAAAAAACATTTAAATCCTATTTAATTCAAACAGTTATTTCATTTGTGAACCGTCTCAAGTTCATGAGTCACTGTATTGGGCATTAGGAAAAGGGTCGTTATTAGTATAGGTAACCTTTATGCACGTTTTTAAAACCAATGCGCATTGTACCTGTGACTTGAAGTGGTGTCAAATAAGGGCTTGATTTATAAGGAAGTTGGGGCTTGCATAAACAAACGGATGCCATCGGCATCCGTTATTGAGTGGGCTTAAGCTGTTGGAATGTAACCCGATGCGGCATCAGCACCATCGCCAAAGAAAAAAGCTTCTGCTTGTTTTAGCAGGTATTGGCGTGCACGTGGATCCAGCATGGAGAGGCGGTTTTCGTTGATGAGCATGGTTTGGTGGTTGAGCCATTGAGACCAGCCTTCTTTTGATACGTTTTCAAAAATGCGTTGACCGAGTGCACCAGGAATGGGGGCGAAATCTAAACCTTCGGCTTCTTTGCCGAGGCGAATGCATTGAACTGTGCGTGACATAAGTGATCCTGTTTGAAATGTAAAATTTTGGTTGTGGTGTTGAAAAATTAAGGTGTAACGGTGGTGATGGGCTGATTGCTCAATGCTGATCCACGTGTTGATCACGTGGTGATCAACAGATGTCACCCAATTTTCTTGATGAAAATTTGAGATTTGCGTTGCCAATTGTACATGCGTTTTTTATCTGAAGGCAAATCATCCACATTGCCTGCAACGAAGCCATGTTTCAAAAACCAGTGTGAAGCGCGCGTGGTGAGGACAAACAATTGAGTGACGCCTTGCTTGCGCGCGCGTTTTTCCATGTGTGCCAAAATACGCTCACCCAAGCCCATGCCTTTCATTTCTGGGTCAATCGAAAAACAGGCCATTTCAGCCATTTTTTCTTCAGGGAATGGGTACAGGGCAGCGCAACCAAGAATCATGTTGTCATGTTCGACCACACTGAAGAAAGGCAGTTCGGATTCCAGCTTTTCTCGGCCACGGGCGACGAGGGTGCCGTCTTGTTCCAGCGGTGTGATCAATTGTAAAATCCCACCAAGGTCATCAAACGCCGCTTCACGCAGTGTTTCCAGAAGGTTTTTGGTGATCATTGTGCCCACACCATCGTGTTGGAACAGTTCCAGCAAAAGTGCGCCATCGGTGTCAACTGGGACGATGTGTGCGCGAGGAACACCACTTTGCACGGCCACCCACGATGCGGTGAGGCACAGCCGTAAAAATTGACCCAGAGGCATTTGTTCCGCCATGGCGCGGGCTTGTTCAACGTCAATTTCAGCAATCGCGTTGTTGTCTTCATCGATCAAATTTTCATGAGACAACAGAATCAATTTGTCCGCGTGTAATTGGCTGGCCACGGCTGCGGCAACTTCGGGGGTGGACAAGTTGAAGACTTCGCCTGTGGGGGAGAATCCCAAAGGTGACAAGAGCACCACTTGACCTTGTGCCAATTGATTGTGAATCGCATCGCGATTGACTTTGCGCACCACACCCGCATGCAGGTAATCCACACCGTTGAGCACACCGACAGGTTTGGCGGTGAGGAAATTACCCGACACCACGTTGATTGATGAGCCTGACATGGGTGTATTGGGCAAGCCTTGGCTGAACACCGCTTCAATGGACAGGCGCAATGCGCCGCAGGCTTCTTTGACCGCTTCGAGGGTTTCCACATTGGTGATTCGCACGCCATTGATGAAGTCACTCGGAATGCCTCGCAAGCTGAGTTGCTTTTCAATTTGAGGGCGCGCCCCGTGAATCAGCACAATCCGCATGCCCATTGCCTTGAGTAAACTGACGTCAAACACCAAATCTTCAAGACGCCCTTGTTCGATCAATTCCCCACCAAACGCAATGACAAAAGTCTTGTCACGGAATGCGTGGACATAGGGCGCTACATCGCGCAACCATTGGACAAACAAGGCTGGGTTGTCAATCAAAGACGGCGTGGTTTCTGTAGTCATGAGCGTCAATAAAATGTAGGGGTTAAAGAACGCGAATTGTACCGCAAAAAAACAATGGAGGCTGTTTCGAATGCGACGATGACTGACGATGGTGTGAGATGAAGGGATTGGATGGGTTCATGAGGGGCTGTGTTGCATTAAAATATTGATTTAATATTGGTTTAAATGATGTGTTTCTGATGTATTTCAATGTATTGTTTGGTGTGGTAATGCAAGGAGAGGATGGAGGGTAATCGACACCCTCTCTTCTATCTTCCCTAGGGTGTTGTTCTTTGAGCAATCGGTTGACATGACAATGAGAGTGCGTATGGACACAGTGAATGCGGTATCGAGCGATTTTAAAGTGAGAGATGGCACCCGTTTGACATTGACACATTTTGTTTGGGATGAGGCAGTTTGTAAAGCCGATGGTGAGGCAGAACGGGGTGATGTGCTGCCACCATTGTTGTTGGTGCACGGCTATGGCGAACACATGGGACGGTATGCGGAGTGTGTGGTGACTTTACAACGAATGGGTTTCGATGTGTGGGGATATGACGCGCGTGGGCATGGGTTGTCTGATGGCGATCGAGGGGTGATGCACCGTGATGATGCATTCATAGATGATTTTGTAGAGCTGTTTGAGTGGGTGAAGCGGGTCACAGGGCGAGCGCCTGTTGTCATTGGTCACAGCATGGGCGGTTTGGTGGTGGCACTGGCGGTGACGCAGAAACATGTTAAGCCAGCGGCATTGGTGCTGTCATCGCCTGCCTTGCGCGTGCACATGGGGTTGTTTCAAAAAGCACTCTTGAAGGTGGGGTTGTGCTTGTTTCCAGATCGGGCTTTGACACCGCCAGCCGTCAATCCAATTTATTTGTCACATGATGCAAAGGTGGTGTTGCAGTATCAAACCGACCCGTTGGTGCATCGAAGAATCAGCCCACGCATGGCAAAATTCATCTGCACGAGCGGTGATCAGGTGCGGGCTCATGTTGAAGCGTTTGACATGCCGACTTTGCTGATGTACGCAGGCAGTGACCATGTGGTGGACGCATCTGGCAGCGATGCATTGGCCACACTTTTGAAAGCTCAGCATGCAAACCGAGGGGCACCAATCGACGCCCGTGCGCTCACGATCCATTGTTATCGCAACGCCTACCATGAAATTTTTAATGAAAGCGAGCCCGAACGCACACGAATATTGGCTGATTTAACAGGATGGTTGACGAATTTGATTAAAAAAACGTGAATTTATGATCGAATTCGCGTAGAATGATTGGGAAAAGCACGGGCTGGTTGGAATCCAATTGAATGCCCGCACAACACGCCTTTTCAAGGCGTGTTTTTTATTGCTTCAAGATAACGTGATTGTGTTCAAACAACTGAGTTTATCGGCTTGTGTGTGATGGATGAGGGTCATTTTGAGGCATGCAGCCAAGCCCATTGCTCAATGGGTGCACCGTTTGCAATGAAAGATTTTGATGAAAAAAAATGCTTGGGTTTTGCCCGATCAAGTCGCCGATGTGTTGCCGCGCCAAGCGCGCACACTTGAAGTTTTACGTCGCGGGTTGTTGGACGTGTATCGCCGTCATGGTTACGAGTTGGTGATGCCACCACTGGTCGAGTATACCGATGCTTTGTTGGACGATGCCGATGATGATTTGGATCTGCGCACGGTGAAGTGGGCGGATGCGGCGACAGGGAAAACTTTGGCGATTCGTGCAGACATGACCCCACAAGTGGCACGAATTGATGCACATCTGTTGAATCGCTCAGGCGTGACGCGCTTGTGTTATTTTGGCAGTGTGTTTCATGCGCGCGCATCTGGGTTGTTGACTTCTCGGGAGCCAATGCACATTGGTGCTGAGTTGTATGGTCATCAAGGTTTAGAAGCCGATGCTGAAATTCAATCGTTGCTGTTGGCTTCTTTGCGTTTTTGCCAGTTGCCTGGCTTGCGTTTGGATGTGTCTCATGCCCAGATTGTTCGGGCTTTATTGGCTCGTGCACCGCATTTGCTGGACAATCAAGAGGCCGTGTATGTGGCTTTACAAGCCAAAGACACGGCGGCTTTGAAGGAATTGACCGATGGCTGCGATGATGAAATTTGCACCGCTTTATTGGCTTTGGTTGATTTGTACGGTGGGGTTGAGGTGCTGGAACGTGCGCGCGTCACTTTACCAAGTTACCCTGAAATCACAGCCGCGTTGAATGAACTGCAAGCTTTGTCGACATTAGATAACAGTGAATCAGTACAGTTTGATTTGGCTGATTTGACGGGTTATGATTACCATACGGGTGTGATGTTCACCGCTTATTGCACGGGCATGCCGAATGCGATTGCGCGTGGTGGACGTTACGATCACATTGGACAGCGCTTTGGTCGCGCTCGCCCTGCAACTGGTTTTTCTCTGGATTTGCGGGAAATTACTGAATTATTGCCTTGTGCGCCTGCAGGCAAGGCAATCAGTGCGCCATGGACGATGGATGCGGCTTTGCGCGCTGCTGTGACTGAGTTGCGTGCGGCAGGTGAAGTGGTGATTCAAGTGAGCGAGCATCAAGTGCATGAAGAGGATGCCTTTGTTTGTGACCGTGAGTTGGTGCTGGATGCAGGGCAGTGGGTGGTTCGGGTGCGTTAAGCGGCGAGGCATTAGGTTGGGTGAGTGTCCATCGCATCGTGCATGGATGGTTAGAATGATTTTTTTGGTTGTATGCAAATTTTTTGAGGCTTTGCCGCATCAAGTTTCTAATCAAACCAAAAAAAGTGGAGTTTACTTTTTTTAAGGTTTTTCATTATGTTAGCAGCGCAACAACAAGGCAATGTCGTTGTCATTGGTACCCAGTGGGGTGATGAGGGCAAAGGTAAGATCATCGATTGGTTGAGTGAAACCACGCAAGGTGTTGTGCGTTTCCAAGGCGGTCACAATGCAGGTCATACCTTGATCATCAATGGTCAAAAAACAGTATTGCGTTTGATTCCATCAGGCATCATGCACGATGGCTTGCCTTGCTTTATCGGCAATGGCGTTGTGTTGTCCCCCGAAGCTTTGTTTAAAGAAATTGGTGAGCTCGAAGCCGCAGGCGTGAAGGTGTGCAACCGCTTGTTTATTTCGGATGCTTGCACATTGATTTTGCCATATCACATTGCCTTGGATCAGGCGCGTGAAGCGAAAAAGGGTGACGCGAAAATTGGCACCACAGGTCGTGGCATTGGTCCTGCTTATGAAGACAAAGTGGCGCGCCGTGCGTTGCGCGTACAAGACTTGTTCAATCCAACGGTCTTTGCCGCCAAGCTCAAAGAAACTTTGGAATACCATAACTTTGTATTGACTCAATTTTTGGGCGCGGAAGCGGTCGATTTTCAAAAAACTTTGGATGACGCATTGGCTTTCGCTGACCGTTTGAAGCCGATGGTGACAGATGTGTCTGCTCAATTGTTTGACATTCAGCAGGCTGGTGGCCGTTTGCTGTTTGAAGGCGCGCAAGGCACTTTGCTTGATGTTGATCATGGCACGTATCCTTTTGTGACCAGCAGCAATTGTGTTGCGGGTGCAGCGGCGGCGGGTGCGGGTGTAGGGCCCAGTAAATTGTCTTATGTGTTGGGCATCACCAAAGCGTACTGCACCCGTGTGGGTTCTGGGCCGTTCCCGACTGAGTTGTACAATGCAGAAGGCATGAACGATGCCAGTGGCAAGCACATGGCCGAAGTCGGTAAAGAGTTTGGTTCTGTGACGGGGCGTGCGCGTCGTTGTGGTTGGTTTGATGCGGCCGCATTGCGCCGTTCGATTCAAATCAATGGCGTATCGGGTTTGTCCATGATGAAGCTGGATGTGCTTGATGGTTTGGCAGAAGTGAAATTGTGCGTTGGCTATTCGATTGATGGTGTGACATATGATTTGTTACCACGTGGTGCAGATGATGTGGCACGTTGCGAACCCATCTATGAAACATTTGAAGGTTGGACGGAGTCTACTTTTGGTGTGACCACTTGGGATGGTTTACCAGCCAATGCGCAGAAATATTTGCGTCGCATTGAAGAAGTGTGTGGCGTGCGCATTGACATCGTGTCGACGGGTCCTGATCGCGTTCACACCATCATGATGTAATTGTAATTGTAATGGTGTTCGGTGTGTTTTGAAACGCAGCCACACTTTGAGGCACATCCATAGCAAGTCAAAAAACCCCAACTGCATGTTGGGGTTTTTTAGTAAAATAATATTCTTTACAACCATGAGGGAACTTCATAAATAATCCAATGCGTGGTTTGTGGGTTTATTTTGTTTTTCCTGGGTTTTGTACGAGGTTGGCTTTGGCCGCTTCGCATCGCTTGTGAGCAAGGGATGTTGTACGCAAGACGGTATGGTTTTTTTATCGAAACGGCACTGGTTTTCCCGTTCAAAATATCTAATTTTAATGATCGCAAGGCAGGATTTTGCTTTGTGATTACCTTTATAGAGGGCAGCATGCAAAAAACAACTGAAACTGACTTGTACGTGGATTGGCAAGGTTACCATCGCATGATCGAGCGATTGGCTTTACAAGTCTATGAATCCAAATGGGATTTTGATGTTGTCTTGTGTTTGGCACGTGGTGGATTGGTGGCTGGCAATGTTCTGTGCCGTATTTTTGATAAACCTTTGGCGGTGTTATCAACCAGTTCATACCGTGAGTCGGTTGGCATGAAGCAAGGTGCGTTGGATATTTCTAAAAACATCACGATGACCCAAGGTGAATTGGCAGGGCGTGTGTTGTTGGTGGATGATTTGATTGATACAGGGGTCACATTGGCTGAGGTGAAAGAACATTTGAGCACTCACTACCCAGCCATCACCGGTGTGCGTTCGGCTGTCTTGTGGCGCAAAGGTTGGGCGAAACAAGAACCTGATTATTGCGTGGATTTGCTTGACAACAGCCCGTGGATTCATCAGCCTTTTGAGGCATACGATGCTTTACAGCCTCACATGCTCAGCGCATGGTTGAAAAAAGATGCGGCTCAATCGGAACAGTAAATAAGGATAGGTCATGACTGAAGCACAATTTTCAGAGTGGGGGTTTTATGTTGGTGTGGGTGGTTTGTGCGCTTTGATGGTTTTTATCGTGTTTAAACTGGCGCGTGACAGCAAAGCGGGTCGATTTGGGACAATGATTCTGTTGTTGGGTTTGGTATTGGGGGTGTTTGGTTTCTTATTAAAAGGCATTCTGTCCCTAATCCTTGATAAATAAAGACGTAAAATCGAAATAAAATAAGCCATGCATGATGCATGGCTTTGTTTTTGCACCAAAATCGTGCGTTTTTGGCTTTACTTGTATGGAGCGCATCGTGCATAATGGATTTATAGTATTTTTTATGAATAGAATACTTTTATTTTAATGCTCAGCACCTAGACTCACCTTTTTTATTATAACAAAGGATGCCCATGACGATGCCCAACCACTTTTACGATGAAATGAATGCCGATGCGGGGGTCCGCGAGCACTATCAGGCGATGGAGGCTTGGCTTAAAGCACAAACGCCTGAGCATTTGGCAGATAAGCGCAAGCAGGCGGATTTGATGTTTCATAAACTTGGCATCACGTTTGCGGTGTATGGTGAGGAGTCAGGCGCCGAGCGTTTGATCCCATTTGACATCATCCCACGTGTTTTCCCCAAAACGGAATGGCAGCAGCTTGAAAAAGGCCTGCGTCAACGCGTGTTGGCGTTGAACATGTTTTTACAAGATGTGTATCACGATCAACGCATTTTGAAAGAAGGGCTGATTCCTGCGGAGCGAATTTTGGGCAATGCGCAGTACCGTCCCGAAATGCAAGGTGTGGATGTGGCGCGGCAGATTTATTCGCACATTTCAGGGGTCGACATTGTACGCGCGGGTGCAGGTGAGTTTTATGTGCTTGAGGATAATTTGCGCGTGCCATCGGGTGTGTCGTACATGCTTGAAGACCGAAAAATGATGATGCGCCTGTTTCCAGAGCTGTTTTCAAAATACAAAGTCGCACCTGTCGCACATTATCCAGACCTCTTGCTCGATACTTTACGCAGTGTCGCGCCCAGTGGTATTGACGATCCAACTGTCGTCGTGATGACCCCTGGTGCTTACAACAGTGCGTATTTTGAGCACGCTTTTCTTGCGCAGCAAATGGGTGTGGAGTTGGTTGAAGGCAAGGACATGTTTGTCGACGATTTGCACGTTTACATGCGCACCACGCGCGGGCCGAAACGGGTTGATGTGATCTATCGTCGGGTCGATGATGATTTTCTTGATCCCCTCGCTTTTCGTCATGATTCTGCTTTGGGCGTGCCTGGTTTGCTCAACTGTTACCGCGCGGGTCATGTGACCATGACCAACGCGATTGGCACGGGTGTTGCCGATGACAAATCGATTTATCCTTTTGTACCTGACATGATCAAGTTTTATTTGTCAGAAGAGCCCATTTTAAATAATGTGCCAACCTATCAATGCCGCAAGCCCGATGAGTTGAGCTATGTGTTGGCCAATATGGATAAACTCGTGGTTAAATTGACGCACGGCGCGGGGGGGTATGGCATGTTGGTGGGGCCAGCGTCAACCAAAGCTGAAGTCGATGAGTTCCGTGAAATCGTGAAATCCAAGCCAGAGCAATACATTGCTCAGCCGACATTGGCTTTATCGACGTGTCCGACCTTTGTTGACAGCGGCATTGCGCCGCGCCACATTGATTTGCGCCCATTTGTGTTGTCAGGTAAAGAAGTGCAGCTTGCACCTGGTGGTTTGACGCGTGTGGCTTTGAAAGAAGGTTCATTGGTGGTGAACAGCTCACAAGGTGGCGGGACGAAAGACACTTGGGTATTGGAGTGATCATGTCCACCTATTATATTGCTTCACACATCATCAAAGACGCAGGGAAATTTGAGCAATATCGACTGGCCGCAGCGAAAACCATTGCTGATTTTGGTGGATGATACATCTCAAAAGCAGGTCCGCATCAAGTGTTATTTGGTGACTGGCAGCCTGAACGGGTCGTCATTATTGAGTTTGAAGACATGCAGGCTTTTCATCATTGGTATGACTCATCTGACTATCAAGCATTGATTGAATTGCGGAAAAGTGCCGCGATTGATTCGATGATGGTGGTGGATGGCGTATAAAATTTAAAACGAGGGGACACTATGTTACTCAGCCGAACCGCCGATCACCTTTATTGGCATGCACGTTACATCGAACGTGCAGAAAACACCGCACGCATGTTGGGTGTGAACTATGAAACCTTGCTCATGCCACATGCGCCGCAGCAGGCGATTGAATTGTGGAGTGCCATGCTCGGGTTGTCCGAGCTGGAGCCGTTGTTTAAAGAATTGTATGGCGAAATCACCACGCCAAATGTCATGCGCTTCCTCATCACCGATCAACGCAATCCGGCATCCATCATCTCTTGCCTGTGGGCTGCGCGTGAAAATGCGCGTGCTGTGCGCGGAACGTTGACTTCTGAAATGTGGGAAACGGTCAACACCATGTGGTTGGAAACACGCGAATGGATTTCAACCGATAAAGCCTACACAGAAGCACCTGAATACTTGGAATGGGTGAAAAATCAGTCACATCTGATTCGTGGTGTGGCGGTCGGTACGATGCTGAAAGATGAGTCTTTCAACTTCATGCGCATGGGCACTTTTATTGAACGTGCGGACAACACGGCGCGTTTGCTTGATCTGAAGTTTTTTGAACGTTCGGAGCGCAATGCAGATGAATTGGGCATGGATCAAACCGATGATTTTTATCATTGGGCATCGTTGTTGCGTTCAGTGTCGGCGTTTGAGGTCTATCGCAAAACCTACCACGATGTGATTACGCCTGAGCGTGTGGCAGAGCTGTTGATTTTCCGCAAGGAAATGCCGCGTTCGTTGGCCGCCTGCATCCATGATTTGGTCAAAAATTTGAAGTACGTGCGCAATGATTACTCAGCAGAAACAGAACGTCTGGCAGGGAAAATGCTTGCAGACCTTGAATATGGACGCATTCAAGATGTGCTTTCGGGTGGAATTCATGCCTATTTGACCGAGTTTTTAGAAAAAGCTTACAATCTAGGTAATCAAATCAGTCACGAATTTTTGGTGCCTTTGAATTCGACGCGTGCAGCTTAATGGGTGAATCAATGTGGTTGCTTTGATTGATGATAAACAAGCTGACTTTTTGAATGGATCCTATGCGCTTTGAAATTATTCACCGCACCCGCTACGATTACGACGATCCAGTATCGTACTTAATTCAACTGCTGCGGGTCACCCCGCGCAGTGGGGCTGGGCAAAATGTGGTGAACTGGAGTATTGCCGCGCCAACGCGTTTACAGCAACAGATTGATGCTTTCGGTAACCGTACCCACATCATGACGATCACGCAGCCCATCCAACATTTGGAGGTGTCGGTACAAGGCGTGGTTGAAATTGCTGAAGATGCCAGCAGCCACCGATTTAAGGCCGATGGCTTGTCCCCATTGGTGTACACCCAAGCCACCCGTTACACGCAGGCCGATGTTGCATTGACTGAACTGGCGAACGAGTTGTTGAATTTTGGCAAACCGACTGAAAATGATTTATTTAATTTGATGAACGGAATTTACAGTGGCATCCAATATGTCACGGGCTCGACCAACGTGTCGACCACTGCATCTGAATCCTTTGCACAGGGCATGGGGGTGTGTCAGGATCATGCACATGCATTCATTGCTTGCTGCCATGCAGTGGGTGTGCCCGCGCGTTATGTGAGTGGTTATTTGAACACGGGTGATGTGGGGCACGTTGCCAGCCATGCTTGGGTGGACGTTTACACGCCCAATCATGATTGGCTGAGTTTGGACATCACCCACCAATGTGTCACGGATGGTCGCCACTGCCGTTTGGCGATTGGCCGCGATTATGATTCTGCAGCGCCTGTGCGGGGCAGCCGGTTTGGTGGTGGCATGGAGCGTTTGGATGCGCATGTGTTTGTGTCGGCGCAGTATGATGTACAGCAATAATAATCAATGAGGCTTTTTTTCTCATGAATGTAAAAATCCCCAGCAGATGCTGGGGATTTTTCGTGTGGGGCGATGCCTTTAATCATCTGCAGTGGCGCTGATTTTGTGAATGCTTAAATCAGCCCCCATAAACTCATCCTCTGCATTCAATCGGATGCCGATGGTGCGTTTCAAGGCATAATACACCAGCGTACTGCCAGCGACGGCGATGGAGATGCCCATCAATGTACCGATCAGTTGTGCCCAAAAACTCACTCCACCCAGACCGCCGAGTGCTGTTTGTCCAAAAATACCTGCGGCAATGCCGCCCCATGCGCCACATAAGCCATGCAATGGCCACACGCCCAACACATCGTCAATTTTCCAGCGGTTTTGCGTGATGATGAACATGTGGACAAACAGCGCACCCGCAATTGCACCAACCAGCAATGCTGCAATCGGGTGCATCAGATTTGAACCTGCACACACAGCGACTAAACCTGCCAAAGGGCCATTGTGAATGAAGCCAGGGTCATTTTTACCAATGATTAAAGCGGCCAATGTACCACCCACCATGGCCATCAATGAGTTGACCGCGACCAAGCCTGAGATGCCTGCGATGCTTTGTGCACTCATGACATTGAAGCCAAACCAACCCACTGTGAGTACCCAAGCACCTAAAGCGAGGAACGGAATGTTTGATGGAGGGTGCGCGGCCATGCGTCCATCTTTGGTGTAACGACCACGGCGTGCACCGAGAAACAGCACGGCCACCAGTCCCATCCAGCCGCCAACTGCATGCACCACGACCGAGCCTGCAAAGTCTTTGAATTCCTCACCAAACATGGCTTTGAACCATGCTTGTACGCCGAAATTACTATGCCAAACAATGCCTTCAAAAATTGGATAAATCAAACCGATCAATAAGGCGGTGGCCATCAATTGGGGGGCAAAGCGTGCACGTTCAGCGATTCCACCCGAAATAATCGCTGGAATCGCAGCAGCAAAAGTCAGTAAGAAGAAAAATTTGACCAGTTCGACACCATTGTTTTGGGTCAATGATTCGGCACTGCCAAAGAAATGAATGCCGTATGATATGCCGTAGCCAACAAAAAAATATGCCAAGGTGGACACCGAAAAATCCACCAATATTTTAACCAAGGCATTGACTTGATTTTTCTTGCGCACAGTGCCCAGCTCTAAAAAGGCAAAACCTGCGTGCATCGCCAACACCATGACGGCACCCAGCAACAAAAACAACACATCCATGCTGGTTTGTAACTGTAAAAACTGACTGATGCTTGCAGCACCATCTTGTTTATTCACGTTTGTTCTCCAAATGTTGAATGGCAATGCACGTCGATTGAGTCAATGCTTCTTTTGAGTGCAAAAAATGAATGGTACTACCGATTTTGGTGCGTGAATTTGTCCAAATTGGTTCAATTGTTGATTTTTTTGGTGCGATTGATTGAAAATGGTGCAAATTGAAGTAAAGCCCTTTGTTTTTTGCACCAGAAGGTTTTGTTTACATTGATTTTTGCATCAAATTGATGCAAAAAAGCACACGCATGGGGCGTGTGCTTTTTTTTGGATGTGCCATTTATCGATCGTTCAGCTTGTTCTTGATGGGGGTTTCGGGTTCAGCATCCACAAATTTGACGACTTCATAGCCTGCAATGCCATCGGTCAACGTGGAAGCGGGGTTGTCATTTTGCAGTGAACCTAACCCTTTGAGTTCCAGTTGAAAGTAGATTGAGTTATTGGCGGTATTGGTGCTGTCGGAAATGGTGCGTTCGCCCACCAAACGAAAGACCCAGCAGTCTTTGGCATATTCGATGCCGACCAAAGCATCAGACACGCGGGTGTTTTTGAGGTCATAGTTAATGCGTGCCACACCGTACAGTGACTTAGATATTTTCGTCAAAGGCCACTGGGTTGAGACATACACGCTGCGGGTTGGTGTGGTTGATACACTGTTTTTATGGAATCCGACATTGATGACTTTTTTGGGTGCAGGTTGCCAGCGTACGGTCAAATCGGTTCTTAATAATTTACTGCTGTCGAAATTATATTGAGCAAAGGCGTCTACCCAAAAATGGGGGGCAATTTGACCCGATGCAGACAGCAAAAGATCCGATTTGCGTGTGGTGTCCACTGTGCCACCAGGCAGGGTCACACGCTGTTCAGTAAAGTAATGTCGTTGTGCCGCTGTGACTTGGAACAGTTGCTCGCCTGTGTCTTGAGCCAGCCAACGGCTGGTCACGCCGAGTGTGGCTTGATTGGCTTGGGAAATGCGGTCACGACCCGTGAACAGATTTTCACCATAAATATGTGACAAATCAAAATCAGCCAGAGCGGAATCAAAATTCCAGATGCGACTTTGGTCCTTATAAGGCACATACAAATAATATAAACGCGGTTCGAGCGTTTGAATGGCAGGGCGACCCAGCCATGAACTGTTGCTGCGCTCAAATACCAAACCTGAGTCCACACTGGCGATGGGTAACACCCGTGTTGCGCTCGCATCGTATCCACTGGCGACACGTGATAAATCATATTTTGTGGCATACACACCGATTTTTGGGGTGATGAAACCGGCCGCGCGGCGATATTCATAACGCACGCTGGGGTAAGCCACATGACGCCAACCTTCGGCGTAGTTGGTGTTTGGGTGAGTGAAATGTGTGCTTTCAACATCCGTGTTGGCGATCCAATTGCCCCAACGCTTCGTGCCTGTGATGGTGAGCTGTGGTTCAAAGTCATAAGGCACCGTGACGCTGTTGGTGCTGTCTTGTAACGTCTGGTTGGTTTTTTCGCGGATGCGTGCTGTCCAATTGTCCTTGCTGTATTGAGCGGCATATTCGCTGGTTAAGATGCGATTGGAGGCGTTGGTGTTTTTGGTTGGGATGTCATCGAGGTAGGATTTATCCGATGCGCGTTGTGCATCCATCCAAGCCGACCATGTGCCGCCGCCCAAGTCACCAGATACGAGGTGCTGTGCTCGCCAGTAAAAACGGCTGCGATCTGCGGTGCTGTCGTAGGGCAAATAATTGCCTGACAACATGCCTGTGCCGTATTGGCGGGTCATGTAGCGGTATTCGCCTCCCAGTTTAACGCCACGTTTGGTGGTCACACCGGGATACACCGTCAAATCATAATTGGGGGCGAGGTTGAAATAGTAGGGGATGGTCAAATCCACACCCGATGTGCTGGAAATGCCCATCGTTGGAGACAAAAAGCCAGAGCGTCGGCGGTTACCCAAGGGGAATTGCATGTAAGGCGTGGCCAAAATGGGTAAGTTCTTAAACACCAACACAGCACTCGTCCCTTGACCAAGGTCATTGTCTTGGTCAATCATCAATGTTTTACTTTTCAAATACCAATCTGGATCTTCGGCACGGCAGGTCGTGTAGTAAGCATCTTGCATCAGTGCACGGCGACTGGACAGCAGAGACAATGATTCTGCTTTACCTCGACCCTCCGTGGCACTGATGGCATAGGTGGCTTGCGTTGCTTCGGCTTTTTGAGTGGATAAATTGTAATGAATGACGGTGCCCGTGACTTCATCGCCCGCGGTGTTACGCAACACCGCATGGCCCGTTGACGTGACTTGCTCGCTCGAGTAGTCGTAATTCACCACATCGCCTTGCATGCGCATGTCGTTGCGTGCAATGCAGGCTTTGCCTTTCAAAATGATGTTGTCATTGACCTGACCTGTTAATGTGTTGGCATCGGCGATGGTGTTGTCTTTGGGGTATTTTTTAACGGTGGCTGTGCTGAGTTCATCGCAATACGGCAAAGGGTTGCTTGGACTGTGTGGCAAGATCACCTTGGCTTTGGCATCCTTGGCAAGGGTGTCACTGAGGGCGACCGCACGTGCGGTGCCGATGGCTGAAGGCACAGGGTCTTGTTTCGCTGTTTCGATGCTGACCTGCGCGTGCGCATTGATTGAAGCTGCAGTGAGCAACGCCATGGCCATGCGCACGTGTTGGGTCAAAGGCTTAATCAATAGCGACGGGTGGATTTTTTTCAGCATAACGGTCATCAGCAATAATCATCAATGGTCAGTCATCGTCTGCAAAAACCGGCGGTCGGTCAGGACGTGACAGTAAGTACAAGAACGGATGCAATGGGTGCATGGAATCAGGTAAAATGCAGCGATTTGATGGCGCAAAGTGAGCCGATCGAAAGTGCAAAACAGTTGCAATTGTACCCGATAAAATTCGCTGAGGCGGCGCAACCGTACAATGGATGTGTGTTTGCCCACTGATCACTTCGCCATTGCTTATTCATTTTTTCTACAGAATCGAACGTGAGCCCAATATGAGCACTATATTACCCAACGATGACCGCACCGCAGCCCTCGCACAATGGTTGACCACGCTACCTGCCGAATTGGGCATCCACCACGCCAGCTTGTCTGTGGCCTCTGCCGATGCCAGTTTTCGCCGCTATTTCCGCATTGAAAGCAGCAACGCAGCACACCCCACACTCATCATCATGGACGCGCCACCCTCACACGAAGACTGTCAGCCCTTTATCCACGTGGCTGAATTGTTTGGTCGCAGCGGCGTGCATGTGACCAAAATCCTTGAGCAAAACTTGGAGCAAGGGTTTTTGTTGCTCACCGATTTGGGCAATCACACCTATTTGTCGGTGCTTGAACACGACCTGAGCCAAGCCGATGCACTGTATCGCGATGCCTTGACGGCTTTGACTAAACTGCAAGTCGCCAGCACACCCGATGAATTGCCCCTGTACGACCGTGAACGCTTGCTCAATGAAATGATGTTGTTCCCACAATGGTATCTTGGTGTGCACAAAAATTTCACCTTAACGGACGCGCAAACCGCCCAACTCACGCACGTTTTCAGCACACTGCTTGACAACAACCTCGCACAAACGCAAGTGTGGGTGCATCGTGATTACCACAGCCGCAACTTAATGGTGATTGACGACAACAACCCTGGTATTTTGGATTTTCAAGACGCGGTGTATGGCCCGATCACTTATGACCTCGTGTCTTTGCTGCGTGACGCATACATTGAATGGCCTGAGGCGCAACAAATTGACTGGCTCGTGCGTTACTGGGAGCAAGCACGAAAAGCAGGTTTGAATGTGCCAGCAGCATTCGATGAATTTTACAAAGACTTTGAATACATGGGATTGCAACGCCACCTCAAAGTGCTTGGGATCTTCGCCCGCTTGTTCCACCGAGATGGTAAATCAGGCTATTTGAAAGACCTGCCTTTGGTCTTGAAGTACACCCGTCAAGTGGCTGCACGCTACCGTGATTTTGCACCGTTGTTGCATATTTTAGATGCCGTTGCAGAAGAAGCGGCCGATACGACCCAAGTCGGTTACACATTCTAAAAGGTCAAATAATGATTCAAGTCGCCATGATTTTTGCCGCAGGGCGCGGCGAACGGATGCGTCCGTTGACCGATGTCAAGCCTAAACCGTTGCTCGAAGTCGCGGGCAAACCGCTGATAGTTTGGCAAATTGAAGCCATTGCCGCAGCAGGCATCACCGACATCATCATCAACCACGCGTGGCTCGGCGAGCAAATCCCCGCTGCGCTCGGTGACGGTGCGCAATTTGGCGTGCGCTTGCATTACTCCGCTGAAGGCAACGCGCTCGAAACCGCAGGCGGCATTGCCAAAGCCATGCCACAGCTTAAAGCACACAGCGACAGCCCCATTTTTCTCGCGGTGAGTGGTGACATTTACACCGATTACAACTACGCCAGCCTGCACGCCAAAGCCGCCGAACTTGCCCGAGCCGAACAACCGCACATGCACCTCGTCATGGTCGACAACCCCGCTTTTCATGCCAAAGGCGATTTTGTGTTGAATGGCGGACGGTTGTTTGGATTGGATGCCGAACAAGGTCAAGCCCTGACTTTTGGCAACATTGGCTTGTACGACATGCACCAGTTTGATCAACTGCCTGTCGGTGAAAAAATTCCGATGAGTCCGTATTATCGTCAGTCCATTGCGGACGGTGTGGCCAGCGGTGAGTATTTTGGGGGCGTTTGGGAAAATGTGGGGACTGCGGCGCAGTTGGAAGCACTCAATCTAAGTTTTGCTTGAGTGCATCTTTCGCTCTCACAAGAAAAATCTTCTAAAGCCATCACTTCATGCACACACTCAACATCATCGGCGCAGGGCGCGTGGGGCAAACCTTGGCGCGGCTTTGGCATGCACACTCTGTTTTTCAAATCGGTGCGGTTTGTAATCGCAGTATTGGCAGTGCACAAGCGGCGGTTGATTTTATACAAGCAGGCACCGCTTTTGATGTGGACGCTCTTTCACTTTTACCCGCCGCTGATGTCTGGTTGTTGGCGTGTCCTGACGACCAGCTACAGGCGTGTTGTACTGATTTAAGTAAGCATGGCGCGTTCAATCAAGACTCAATCGTCTTTCATTGCAGCGGCGCGTTGACCGCGCATGAGGTGCTGCAATCTGCAAAAAACTGCGGTGCGCAGATCGCCAGTGCTCATCCGATTAAAAGTTTCGCCAACCCTGACTCAGCGGTGCAAGGTTTCACAGGCACTTTTTGCGGTACGGAAGGTGACGCTGCGGCATTGGCTGTTTTAGAATCGGCTTTTGCTGCAATTGGTGGGCACTGTTTTACGATTAAGCCTGAATCGAAAACCTTGTATCACGCGGCCAGTGTGATGGCGTGCAATTACCTTGTGGCATTGCAGGAGGTCAGCATTCAGGCTTTTACGCAAGCGGGTGTGGCGCGTGAGCAGGCGATGGCGATTTTGCAGCCGATTGTCAGCGATACGGTGAATAATGTTTTCAGCATGGGCACGCAAGCTGCGTTGACGGGGCCGATAGCCCGTGGCGATGCGGCTGTGGTGGAGAAGCAAGTCGCCGCTTTGAAGGGATGGCGTATGGATTATGCGCAAATGTATCAGCAGCTTGGGCAAGTGACTTTAACGCTGGCAGAGCCTTGTGGCATCAGTGATCAAACTGCACGCAGGTTGGCGGACATATTGGGTCGTGAGGATTAACGCGATGGGGCGCTTTTAAAAAATAATTTCAAAAATTTCAAAATAAACCATGTGCTTTAATTAAGCATGCCGTCACTCCCGCATGCTGTTGGCGGGAGTCCAGTCAAATGCGTCGCTTTTGTGTTGCCTTTTATTGGTTTTATACGGGGTTGTAAAACGCCTTCCATCTCATTGGATTGAGCAAGCATTTCTCGAAACATCGCTTGATTCATTTTCCAGTTAAATCCATGCAGAAATGATGATATGGGGTGATTTGAGTGCGCGGATTCTATTGAATTCAATGAACACATGCGTTTGTATGTGATTCATCATTAGTGCCAATCAAATATTGACCCAATGCGCTTAATCGGTAGAACAACGATATAATGAAAGCCGATGAACCGAAGATCAACCCAGCCCAACGCCCATCGTCCATGGGCGTTTTTCAATGAAGTGTCATTTATGAGTACCAGCCAAACCTATTCCACCCGCCAACGAAAAACCGCGCTCATGTGGGCGATTTTGGGTGCCTTGTTTTTTTCAACCAAAGCCATTTTGGCAAAGCTCATGTACCGTGAAGGCGCGGATGGCGTGGATGTGCTGACGCTGCGGATGATTTTTGCCTTACCCTTTTTTATCATGATTGGCCTGTGGGCGCGTCGCTCGCAACCATATCAGATGACGCGCAACGATTATGTGCAGGTGTGCGTGGTCGGTTTCTTTGGTTATTACATCGCCAGCTTGTTTGATTTTTTAGGCTTGCAATACATCACCGTCGGCTTGGAGCGTTTGATTTTGTTCCTCACACCTTCTATGGTGCTGATTATTTCAAAGTTCTTTTTAAAGAAAAATATTGATGTTAAACAATGGCTTGCCATGATTCTGGCTTATGTGGGGATTGTCTTGGTCTTTTGGCATGAGTTGGAAGTGGGCGGTTCAAACATTGCGCTTGGCTCCGCGTTGGTGTTTGGCAGTGCGTTGTCGTATGCCACCTATTTATTAATGACAGGCGAGTTGGTCAAACGTTTGGGTGCAACGCGCTTGGTCGCTTATGCAATGGCGGTCTCAACGGTATTGTGCCTCATGCATTACGTGGTGCTGCGCGATTGGCATGGTTTATTGAGCAAAAATGCGGTCGTTTATGGTTATTCATTGCTCAACGCGCTGTTGTGCACCGTCGCACCTGTTGTCCTCACCATGCTCGCTGTCGCTCGACTCGGCTCGCCGATTGTCTCGCAAGTCGGTATGGTTGGCCCCGTCGCCACGGTCGGCATGGGTTACTTTTTCCTCGGAGAGCCCGTCACCACGACCCAACTGATGGGCACAGCGTTGGTGATTGTGGGGATCTTCTTGGTGGGGAAAGTGGCGGGGCAAAGTAAATCAATTCAAGCAAAGTAAGCAAGATAAAATGAATTGATTTTGATGATGAGAAGGGCTGAAAAATGGTCAAAAGAGCAAATGACATTGCTGCATTGAGGCTGGGCATGGAATTGCTTAAACGCATCCCTCGCCATCGAAAGATCAGCAGCAAGGAGTTGCATCAACAACTCAATGGCACGCCTTATGAAAGAAGTAAACGCACCATTGAACGGCATTTGATTGCTTTGTGTGAGCATTTTGATATTGAGTGTGATGACAGTTCAAAACCATATGGTTTTCGTTGGAAAGATCAGGCGGGTGGTTTGAGTTTATTGCAAATGAATGAATCAGAAGCTTTATTCATGGAGCTGGCAAGACGGCATTTAAGTGCCTTGTTACCAGCATCTCTACAAAACCACATGCATGGTTTTTTTGAAAATGCACAATCCACGTTACGCCATCATTCAAGCGATACAGCAAATAACGATTGGTTGAAAAAAGTCATGGTTGTCAATACCTTGCAGCCATTGCTTGTGCCGATGGTGGATGAAAAAGTGTTTAAAGCGGTGAGTGATGCGCTTTATCACAACCATTGGTTGAAAGTGACGTTTAGCAACGCAAAAGGCGAGATCAAAACCAAACAAGTCAAACCTTTGGGCTTGGCACAAAAAGATGATGGTCGGCTGTATTTGGTTGTGCGATTTGAAGGGCATGAAGGCGTAGCGCAAAACCGCCAACTCGTGCTCAATCGCATTCAAACCGCGCACGACACAGGGCGCACATTCACCCCGCCTGACGACTTTGACTTGCGCGAGTACGATGCGCGAGGCGGTTTTGGTTTTGGTCATGGAACCCACATTCATCTTGAGTTTGTCATTAAAAAGCACGCAGGGCAGCATTTGTATGAAAGTCGTTTGTCCGAAGACCAAACCATTCAAGCACATGGTGATGAGCTCAAAATACAAGCCACCGTTGTTGACAGCATGCGTTTGGACAAGTGGTTGTTTAGTTTTGGCTCTGATGTTTGGGGTGTACAGAAGCAAGCCATTTAATTTTCACGTATTTATTTTTGTGCGACACAAAATGTCGCACAATTTGTTTTAATCATGGCTTAAACCACATAACAGGATGGCCATGTTCACTGTCACCACCACGCAGCATCGAGGCAAACAACAACGCGAGCAACAAGATGCCTTGTTCGATGGCACGCGTACAGTCCAATCGCTCAATCACCCTGTCAGCTGCAACGCCCATCACACCAAAGGGTTGTTAATTGCGGTGGCTGATGGCGTATCTGTCAGTCCACATCCCGATTTAGCCAGTCGATATTGGATGGACATGCTGGCTCAAACTCAGCACAGCCATTCTTTTGACGCGCGTTTGCTTCGTCAAATACACTCACAAATGTGCAAAAAAATGGCGAGGGGCGAGACCTACGGCTCATCCACCACACTGGTCGCGGCGAGCATCAAAAACAATTTGTGCACCATTCTCAATGTCGGCGACAGCCGCGCGTATCACATCAATACCCAAGGCGACTGGCAGCAGCTCAGTCATGACCACACCGTGCTCAATGAATTCATCGCTTCAGGTCAAGCGCAATCGGATGAAGATTATGCCGACATTTACAGCGGTTTAGCACATTGTTTGGTGGCGGATGAGGGCGCATTTGATTTTGCCATTGCGCGGGCTGAAAAATCTTTAGCTGTCGGTGAGTGCATATTGCTGTGCTCCGACGGCGTGCACGACGTACTCAGTGCTGAAGTTTTGCAACAGAGCTTTAAGGAATATCCACCCAGAGAATGCGTCACGCATTGGCGCAAGCAAATTTTGCGCATGGGCGCACCTGACAATTTTAGTATTGTGTTGGCTCAACTTGAATCCTTGGCGTAATCAAATCAATACGTTTCGAGATATAGCAAAAACGAAGAAAGGAAAATAATGGGCTGGATAGACGACGTGACCGAGCTGTATGTGAGCATTCGACATCAAAAAAATGATGAGACTGATGAGAGCAATCAACACACCCTTGAAATCGCTGCCGTTGAACTCAAGCACGGCGTGGAAACGGGTTGGGATTTTTGTTGCGCCATTCAACGCATCCATGCCTTTGAGCAATGGACACACATCGAACGCGCTCAATCTCAACAGCAACTCACCGAGTTTTTAACACGGATAAATGACGCGGTGCTCTACACCTATTATGGACAAATAGACTGCTTGCCATTGGAGCGACTGCTTAAACAATTGAACCTACCCAAGCTGAGTGCAAATGCTTTGTTCGGCGATGCCATACAAGAACGCGCACGCCGTCGGTTTGTGCATCATTCTTGTGACTTGCTTTGGGTGGCGCAGCAATTGGGCATTTCGCATGACGATAATCGAATGACAGCCTTGCAAGAAGCGCAGTTGCTCGCGCAGATTACACTGAAATTACTGCTGACGGATAAGCCGAAAGAGATGGACTGGGGCATGTTTGAGCGCATAGAATTGCAGCGCTTGAACCAAATACGCCAAACGTACGACATCGATGGGCACGTCGTATTTCAAACCGATGCCGACACCAGTGGCTTGCTTGAAAATGAAAATGGTCATTGTGTGGTGACATCCATCAACCACCGCTGGGTTTGGCAGCACAATGCCATGTCAGATGGTCAAATTCAAGTCATGAATGTGGTTCAAATGCGCATTGATGCATTGATTGATGCGCGTATCATGGCGAGAAAAAATGAAGCAGTTGAGTCAAAAAGTCGATTCGATGCAAATGGAGTGATTTATTTTGATGTGCAAGGTATTCGCCTTGTTTGGTTGTCGGATGGTGAAGTGTTTAATTTAATGAAGGAGGGAAATGTAGATGGGTGAAGACTTAAAAGCAATGACAGACTTATTTGAAAAACTGTCAATGTATCATTTGGCACAGCAGGAAATGGAAAAATCACAAGTCAATGGTTTCAATATATTCACCATTTTGCGCAAGCCAGGTGAGGAAGTGGCATTGCACTCGCGATTTTTAGCGGAACTGCTCAGCCCAAAAGGAAGCCATGGCAAAGGTGATGTGTTTCAAAAGCTGTTTATCGAGCAGGTCATCAATAACGCAATCGGAACGGAAGAAGATGATTGGCAACGTTCACCGATAAGCACTGACTCAAGTTTTAGCTGTTACTACGAAAATAGCGATGACGTTGATGGGCGAATTGACCTTGTTTTGCGCCGCAATGATTGTGCGGTTGTCATTGAAAATAAAATTTACGCCTCAGACCAAAAAAGTCAATTGAAAAGGTACTTTGAGGCCGCTAAAGTATGGGTAGGCGATGAAGCCAAGGTTTATGTGGTTTATCTTAATCTGTATGGTGAGGATGTAAGTGATAACGGGCGTGGTGGACTGGCCAATAAAGATTACGGCATCATCACTTATGAGACAGACATCAAGAATTGGCTTGAGTCATGTGCGAAAGAGGCATTTGATGTACCGCACTTGCGTGAAACCATTGTGCAGTACAAACGACTTGTTGAGCGATTGACGGGACAAACATTATCAGCGAGGTATAAAATGAAGGTTAAAGAACTATTGAAACAAGGCAATAATTTCAAGTTGGCGGTTGAAGTCAGCAAAACCCTTAAAGGCATTCAGCTGGACACACAAATGGCAATTTGGCGAGAGCTGAAAGAGTCATTGAAGAATAAAAGCTTTACTTTTAACTATGTGGGTAGCACGTTTGAAGAAAAGGAAAAGAATTCTGCGGAGGTTTTTGAAAAAAAATTCGTAAAAAAATACTATGATTTGAGATCGGCCACCAGACATTATGGGCTTGAATGTCGTTTAGGTGATTTTCAAAATGAGTTCGGCATTCATTTTTATATTGAACTGGGTCATCGGCTTTATTTTGGATTTGCAGTATCTAAAGGTAAAGTTAGAGGAAAACATGCTACTAATGAAAAATTAAAAACATTATGTTCAGAGGTATCAGGATTGTTTGAATTGACTCAAGGAGACAAGGGGGAACCAATGTGGTGGTTGGGCGGAAAGATTGGAATACCTAAGCGCATGATTAACATGAAAACGATTGATGCTGAAGGTTCACATTTCACCGATTTGGTTAACCCCGAAAAGCGTAAAGAATGGATTGAAGAAACAAGCAATCAAATCGTCACACTGATTGAAGACTTCAACAGAAATTGCGGTTCATTGTTAAGTAAATCTAATTTTGAATTTGTTTCTTCAAATGATACAAACGGTTGCTGATTAAAACACAACAATAGTTTAGAGCCTTAATCAGCGGGCTGTTATACAATGTGGGTTTGCACGGTTTGTACCGTGCAGCCCATTTTTTATGGGCAAAACACACATAGAGAATGCCATGACTGACTTAAATTCCCCTAAAATCGGTTTCGTTTCACTCGGTTGCCCGAAGGCACTGGTTGATTCCGAAGATATTTTGACCAAACTGCGCACGGAGGGTTATGCGATTTCGCCGTCGTATGAAGATGCGGATTTGGTTGTGGTCAATACCTGCGGTTTTATTGACAGCGCGGTGCAAGAGTCGCTGGATGCGATTGGCGAGGCGTTGCACGAGAATGGTAAAGTCGTGGTGACGGGCTGTTTGGGCGCACGTACGGATGAGAACGGTGACAACATGGTGCGCGCGATGCATCCTAAAGTGTTGGCGGTGACGGGGCCGCATGCAACGAATGAGGTGCTGGATGCGGTGCATTTACATTTGCCGCGTCCACATGAGCCGTTCATTGATTTGTTGCCACCGCAGGGCATTAAATTGACGCCGAAACATTATGCGTATTTAAAAATTTCTGAGGGCTGTAATCATCGTTGCACGTTTTGCATCATCCCATCATTGCGTGGTGATTTGGTGTCGCGCCCGATTGGTGAAGTGGTGAAAGAAGCCGAAAAATTGGTGCAGTCTGGTGTGAAAGAGCTGCTTGTGGTGTCGCAGGACACCAGCGCGTACGGCGTGGATGTGAAATTCCGCACGGGTTTCATCAATGGTCGTCCTGTCAAAACCCACATGCAGGAGTTGGTCGGTGAGTTGGCGCAGTTGGGTGCGTGGGTGCGTTTGCATTATGTGTATCCATATCCGCACGTGGACAATGTGATTGAGTTGATGAATCAAGCAGCAGTCAACGGTCATGGTCGCGTCTTGCCTTACCTTGATGTGCCGTTTCAACATGCCCATCCGCGTGTGTTGAAGGCAATGAAGCGCCCTGCGAATGGTGAAAAAGTGCTTGAACGCATCAATGCGTGGCGCAATGCGTGCCCTGATTTGACGATTCGTTCAACATTCATTGCTGGCTTTCCGAGCGAGACCGAAGAAGAGTTTGAATACTTGCTGGACTTCTTGGACGAAGCGCAATTGGATCGCGTCGGTTGTTTCGCTTATTCGCCTGTGGATGGTGCGGTGGCCAATCAAATTGAAGGTGCGTTGCCTGATGAAGTCCGCGAGGAGCGTACAGCGCGTTTCATGGAGAAGCAGCAAGGCATCAGTACGGCGCGTTTGGCGAAAAAAATCGGTTCGGTGCAGACTGTGCTGATTGATGAAGTGGATGAGGACGGTGCGATTGCCCGCAGCATGGCGGATGCGCCCGAAATCGATGGTTCGGTCTACATTGATTACACTGAAACGCCGCTGGAAGTGGGGCAATTTGTTGATGTGAAAATTCATGCCAGCGATGAGTATGATTTGTGGGGTGAGTTGGTTTAAACCCATATTTGAAAAGCCGTTTTGCCCAGTGCATGCGGCTTTTTTATTGGAGAACATAATGAAGTCTGGTGTGCGCTTATTCGGCATGGGTTCAATGGTTGTGTGGTTATTCTTGTCATTGTCGTTATCAGTTTGGACAGGTTCGGCTTTTGCTAAAAATCCATACCCAAATGCAGGCGTGTGTGATGGTTTGCCCAAAGTGAATGTGAAAACCATTT
This sequence comes from Ephemeroptericola cinctiostellae, assembly GCF_003339525.1. GTDB lineage: Bacteria > Pseudomonadota > Gammaproteobacteria > Burkholderiales > Burkholderiaceae > Hydromonas > Hydromonas cinctiostellae. The sequence continues at coordinate 1,183,961 of NZ_CP031124.1, forward strand.
CGGGGACTTGCATGGGTGTGGTGGCATCGGATTTGAAAATGCCACGCGGCGTGTTGCCGTTATCTGATGCTGAGGTTTGGGTGACCGAAATGGGTTCATGGGAAAAGAATCACGGTCGCTTGAGCCGTTTGTCTTTGCAGGGCAATGGCAGTTTTGTGCGCAGCACGTTGTTGGATGGCCTTGATCGACCCCACGCGATTGTGCTGGGGCGTGATGGTTGGGTGTATGTGGCGGAGGCGGGGCGGATTGTGCGCTTGAATCCAAAATCGAGCCCGCTTGTTGCCGAAACTGTGTTGACGGAGTTGCCCGATGAGGGGCATCATCCACTCAAACAAATGGTGTTTGATGCGAATGGCGATTTGTACCTGAGCATGGGGGCGAGAACCGATCATTGCGAAGGCAAAGACAATGCCGCTGCGGGTTTTCCATGTCAAGAAGCGCGGGGTGAGCGTGCGACGGCAAGCATTTGGAAAATCACGTCTTTGTTGAATCAGCCACGCATCAGTGTGTATGCCCGTGGGTTGCGCAATGCAATGGGTATGGCGTGGAGTCCATTGGGTGCTTTGGTCGTTACCGACAATGGTCGGGACAATATTGCTCAAGCGGATAAACAATTGAGCGATGCCCAGTTGCCGCACGATGAGTTGAATGTGGTGAAGCAGGGGCATGATTATGGCTGGCCATATTGCTATGACAACAACCGTTTGAATCCAGAATACCGCATGCGTTCAAAGGCATGTGCGGGTAAGGTCAAGCCCGCTCAACTGTTGCCTGCACACAGCGCGCCGCTGGGCATTCTGTTGTATCCAAACGATGGCGAAATCACGGCGTTGCGGGGCCAATTCTTGATTGCTTTACATGGTTACCGTGACACGGGGCATCGGGTGATCAGCGTGAATGCAGAAACGATGGGCTCATCACATGAGGTTGTGGGCGCTTGGGCTGCGACGGACAATCAACCGATGGGGGCGCCCGTTGAGCTGCGTGCGTCGCCATCGGGTAAACTGTACATCACGGATGATCGCAATGGTGCTTTGTTGCGTTTGACTCATGCGACACGCTGACGAGGATTTAATCATTGATTGGTGCGTTGATTGGTGCTTCGGTTGAGGTTTTGATTGGTATTTAGGTTGTTTTTTGGTTGCACCTTCATCACGCAACGGCAACAACAGGGCATTGGAATGCCCTGTTTAATTGTTTATTGCAGTTATTGCTGTTGTTGTTTATTACGGTTTGTTGCAATGTAAAAATAGACGGTTTGCCTTGAGTTTCTGCACGTTAAAAATATTGACGCAGGTGCTCAGCTGTCACCACTTGGGCTCGGATCTCATGTAAGTAATCGATCAGTCCAACGAATTTATCGTATGACCAATAAATGCTCGATGGTTCTGTGTTGTCGATTCGGTGCAATAAAAAGATCAATAAACCACCGTAATTGTGGCAATCATATACGAGTTTTTTGGCCTTGTCTAAACTCACACCAGGCAGCAAATTAATGATTTTTAATTGTGTTTTGTCGCCTGTTTTTGATTGCAAGCCCTCAATGACGGTTCGACCCATGGCAAAGTAACTTGTGATGATGTTTTGTGTGTCTTGGTTGTAACCACCATTGGCGTACGCCACAATGTCTGCTGATCCACCCATGCCTTGATTTTCTAGTTCCAATTTACAGCTGTTCAGTTCTTTGAGTTGATCTTGATACGACAATGTTTTCAGGTTAATGTGATTGTAAGTGTGGTTGACCATCACGACGCCGTTACCGTGCATTTCTTTCAGTTGTGTCCATGTGCAATAGTCTGTTTTTCCGACACGGCTGGGGGCGATGGCGAGGGTGAATTTATAACCATAGCGGCGAAGCTTGGGGTAAATGACGTTGTATTGATCGTTCCATGCATCGTCTGTCCAAATTAAAACCTTCCCTTGTGATGAATCCATCGTGTCAAACGAATAAAATTGAACATTCGCTGCCCCCAAAGTGTTGGTATCGACCCGCACTTGGTAGCTGACGATGGGCATGTAAGTGAAATTTGCTTTTGTTGCGCCTGTTGAAAACACAAAATCTTTCCAGCCTAATAAAAACTCATTGCGCCCTTTGATGAAGCTGCCTGCAGAAATTTTAAAGTAACCATACTGTGTGTTGTCCGTTTTTAGCGAAAAATACACCGTGATGGCATTGATGTTTTCTGGGGCATCAATGTTGAGGCTTAGCATATAACGTTCACTGATGTTTAAAAAGAAATGGGTGGTGTCGAATGTCCCCGCATTTCTTCGCGCTGTGACGAAGGTGTTCACAGGCACACGAAGTTGTAGATAGTTGTTGGCATCCACACCGACGGAGCCGGTGGTGTTGATGTTTGAGAATAGATTGCTGCCTTGAAAGTTGATGAGTTGGCTCATGTGAACGCCTTTGGGCTTAAGTGTTTGGATGGAAGTGATGGGGTGGTGCTGTAATCAAACGAAATGAGTGAATTCTATTGATTGTTTTCATGTATCAATATTTCAATTTAATGTTGTTCTGTTGATATACAACATTGGTTGTATATTATATTTGTTGTGTTGGTGTGTCAAATGAAAAAAGCCAACCCAGTGGGTTGGCTTCAGTCAATGTAAAATTCAGGCGGATGCGTTGTCGGTTGATGCAAAAAATATGTGTTTCAATGAGACGTTGAAAGGCAATCCTATCTTTTTTAATTTTTCGAAGGTCGGTTTTTTTAATGGGTCGATGTGCCATTGACAATCAATGTCAAGCTTATACACCGTGCTGTTTTAACCAGTTAATGCAACGCAACCAAGCGTCTTTGGCATCATCTGCTTGGTAGCTGGGACGGTAATCCGCATGAAAAGCATGCGATGAGTTGGGATAAATAACGAACTCGGAGCCGCTCGTGCCTTGGCTCAAAGCCTGTTGCATGCATTCAATGGCCTCAAGGGAAATGCCCGTGTCTTGACCCGCATACAATCCAAGCACAGGCGTTTTTAATGTCGAGGCCATTTGAATCGGGTGCGTTGGGTTCATTGGCGACAACTCACCTTCCAGTCGGCCGTACCAAGCCACACCCACTTTGACTTGCGGGTTGTGTGCGGCATACAGCCATGTGATGCGTCCACCCCAGCAAAAACCATTGAGGCCGAGTCGGTTCAAATCGCCGCCATTTTGCCCTGCCCATTTGACAACGTGATCCAAATCATTCATGACTTCAACATCTGGGGTTTTGCGAATGATGTGGGTCATCAAGTCCGCCATGACGGGGTGGGCACTCGGGTTGCCTTGGCGAATGAATAATTCAGGCGCAAGCGCCATATACCCCAACTGTGCAAAACGTCGTGCGACATCGGCGATGTGCTCGTGCACACCAAAAATTTCAGAAATAACCAGCACGACGGGTAGATTTTTACCATCCAATGGTTGTGCGCGGTACATCGGAACCGCCGTGCCGTTGATGGTTAATGTGACGGTTTCAGTCAACAGGCCATCGCTGGGTGTGTGAATGGTTTGAGCGGATACAGGCAAAACCGCTGCGGCAAAGCCCACACCCACTGCGGTTTGAATGAAGTCTCGTCGTGTCACACCATCGGGGTGTGTACTGGGCGGGATGAGGCTTTTTACATCATTGAGGGCATCTGACATGTGCTTTTCCTTGGCATGGTGCAGCGAATCATAAAGTGTAAAAAACCACTTTTGCGCTTATTTGAATTTAGAGGCTTTAGGGTTTTTGAGCCGAGATTCATCACTATAATCCATGATTTTTTCACTGTAAACCAACATGTTGGATGATTGATTAAATGGTTGGTGGGTGGCTCTGTGTGAAAGTCATTATAAAAAAAACAGGTTGCTGGTGAGCGGCCTGTTGGGGGTGTTTTTAAAAGTACCCATGTCAATTGTGCATGCGGTTATTTATGGGCATGCATGCACTGTATAACCTAAATGGATTGTTTTAAATCCAAGCCAAGGCCACTTAAGTCATTTTTTAGGCCTGAATGCAATGTTTTAAATGTAATGCTTTAAGTCAAACTGATGCAGCCCATCAATCACGGTGTCTGCTAAAGTCAGTACGGCTGGATCACCAATGCCAATGGCATACATGCCAGCATCTTTGATGGATTGTAAACCAGCAACGGCATCTTCAATGCCAATGCATTCAGTGACGCTGAGGTTCAGTTGAGCCGCACCTTTGAGGAAAATTTCAGGGTCTGGTTTGCCGTTGATCACGAACCGAGCATCAACCACCGTGTCGAATAAGTCGCTGATGCCCAACCGTGCCAAAATCGCTGGCGCATTTTTGCTGGCGGAGGCCAGACCTGTTTTTAAACCCGCCGCATGAATGGCTTCGAGGGCTTCGCGTGCGCCAGGGAGGAGGTCGCTGGCGTTCATGTCGGCGATGAGCTCAACGTATTCATCATTTTTGCGCGCGGCTTCATTTTCTTTTTCTGCTTCGGTGAGCGAGATGCCGCCGTGTTGCAAAATCAGATTGAGTGAATCCATGCGACCGACGCCTTTGAGTTTCTCATTGAATTCGTGGTCAATGTCAAAGCCCAATCGTTGTGCGAGTTTTTGCCAAGCGATGAAATGAAATTTAGCCGTGTCGGTGATGACACCGTCGAGGTCGAAGATGAAGGCTTGAATCATGGTGTCTCTCTTTTTTTGTTTGAAAATTAAATGACTTAATTAAATGATTGATGGTGCATCCATCCATGAACCATCAATCACAGTCCTTGATCAAAGCCTTTGATCCAGGCCCAACAGCCATCATCGGGGTGGACATTAAAGCGATGCCGATGATGTGCGCGCATCAGCCAAGCCTTGAGCGATGAACACGTGGTTTGTATGGTTGTTCCCAGCCATGTGTTATAAGGTCATGACACAATCTTGTTCAGCCACAACCTCAATTTCCATGCCTTTGTGCGTGATTTTCAGTGCATCACCTTCGAGCAAGGTGTACACGGCGCGCTCTGCTTCAACACGGACTTGTAACAGGCGTTTTTTGATGCGGATGACAAATTGATAATGCGTCCATTGTGCGGGCAGAAACGGCGAAAATTTGGCATGACCGCCAAAGCTGCGCATGCCTGCAAAACCATATACCACGGACATCCACGAACCCGCCAAAGCCGCAGCATGCACGCCATGTTGGGTGTTGTGGTGCAAATTATCCAAATCCAAACGTGCGGTTTGCATGAAGTAGTCGTAGGCTTTTTCGGTGTAACCGACATCAGCGGCCATGATGCTGAAAATGCACGATGACAGCGATGAGTCGTGCGTGGTGATCGCTTCGTAATAATCGTAATCGCGTTTTTTGTCCTCGTTGTTAAACTCGTGACCAAGTAACAATAAAGCCAGCACGACATCGGGTTGCTTGCACACCTGATGGCGGTAGATCACCAATGGGTGGTAATGCAGCAGCAATGGGTATTTGTCTTTCGGCGCGTTGGCGAAGTCCCAAACAGGTTTGTCAAAAAATGCATCGTCCTGTGCATGCAATCCGCGTTCGGCATCATACGGCAGTTTCATGTGGGCGGCGGCATCTTGCCAGACCGCAATTTCTTCGCTGGTCAGGCCGATTTTTTCACGAAGGCTTTCCAATGTTGCAGGGTGGTCTTTTGACAGCCATGCGACGATGTTGACTGCAAATTGCATGTGATGACGGGCCATGGCGTTGGTGAACAGGTTGTTGTTGACAAGCGCGGTGTATTCGTCAGGCCCCGTGACCGTGTAAATGCCAAATTGGCCGTTCGCATCAAACTGACCCAGCGCAGGCCAAATGCGTGCGGTTTCAAACACCACTTCTGCACCCTGCTCAAGCAGGAAGCTGGTGTCGCCTGTGACATCGGTGTATTGGCGAATCGCGTAAGCGATGTCTGCATTGATGTGGTATTGCGCGGTGCCAGCTGGAAAATACGATGAACATTCGGGGCCCGTGATGGTGCGCCACGGGTAGAGTGCACCTTTGTCATGTGCCATTTCGCGGGCACGGGTGCGTGCGGCATCGAGTGTGCTGGCACGGTATTCGAGCAGTTTGCGGGCGATTTCAGGGCGGGTGTGCAGGAAAAATGGCAACACATAAATTTCGGTGTCCCAGAAATAGTGACCATCGTAACCTGCACCCGTCACGCCTTTGGCGGCGATGTTGGTTTTGCCATCTCGCCCTGCGGATTGGAGCAAATGAAATTGAGAGAAGTGCATGCCTTGTTGTAATGACACATCGCCACCAATTTCAACGTTCGCATTGCGCCAAAAGTCAGCCAAATATGTGGTTTGCTCCGCCACCAAGCCATCAAAGCCAATGGCATGGGCTGCACTCAAAGCGCTGTGTGCCGCATCAACCATGAGGTCTTTGCTCACAGATTGACTGCTGATGTAGGCTGCAAATTTAACGATGGAGATGGTTTGACCCACTTCGGCAATGTGGTCAAAGACAAAGCGCGCTTGCTGCTCATCGTGACTGGTCGATGCGGGTGCAGTGGCATGCATGGCGCTGCTGACCACTTCCAAATCGCTGTGGTGGGTGCGGTGTGTGAAGGCCGAGAAATTGTCGCTGGATTTAAACGCAACATAATTCAAAAGTCCACCCAAGGAGGCGCCCACCCGCGGATCGTCGCCTGCTTTGACCGCGCGTGGAAGGTTGCTGATGCTGGAAATCAGGGTGATTTCGCCCGTGAAGTTCAGTGGCGTCACCGCATACCGCACTGCAACAACGGCCATGTGTGAAAAACTCACCAAACGCTCGCTGCGCACGCGCACTTGTTGTCCGCTTTCGGCCGTCCACACATATTCACGCGTCAACACACCCGTTTGGAAATCCATGCGACGGCTGTACTCAGTGAGCTCACCCACGTTCGGATTAAATGCCACACCATCGATTTTAAACGTGATGCCTGTTGCATTTGGGACTCGGACGATGAATTGATTGGCCTTGGCGAAGCCATACGCTGATTCGGGGTAAACGATGGGTTCACTTTCGTAAAAGCCATTCATAAAAACATCATTCTGGGCCGTACCTGCCCATATGTCGCCTTCGTCATGCGCACCACGCACACCAATTTGTCCATTGCCCAGTGTGAACAATGTTTCATGCAAAGCCGCTTGCGAGGGATTAAATTCGGGTTCGCTGATGGCCCAAGGCTCGATGGCGATGTGTGGTGCGGATGTGTGGTGTTCAGTCTGATTCATGCTCGCCTCTGTATATGTATCTCTATTTTTATATGAAAACGTTTTATTTTACAATAATAATTACTGTGCTGTAAGTTAATTGTATGGTGCAGTGAAGCAAATTTTATACAGAATTAAACACGGTTTTTATGTGAAAATTCAGGACAGCCCGTTTCTGTAATTGTATTATGATGAGTAGAAGAGCATCTTTAAAAGGGCTCAATATAAATAATATAAACCATCCAAAAAAGCCTCGTTTGACTATTTTGTCATCAGGCTGTTCAGGTTGTTAGGAGATGCACCATGGCGGTATCCGTCTTTGATTTGTTTAAAATTGGCATTGGGCCGTCCAGCTCACACACTGTGGGACCCATGCGTGCCGCTAAAATGTTTGCTGAACATTTGCAAAAACATGACTTACTCAGCGAAACCAGCCGCGTGCGTGCGCAAATGTATGGTTCGCTGGGTTTGACGGGGATCGGACATGGCACCGATAAAGGGGTGTTGCTTGGCTTGCTGGGTTATGCGCCAGATACGGTACCGATTGAAACGGTGCAAGATGATTTGGATAAAATCAGCCTCGATCAACGTCTGATGCTCATGGGTACGCACGATGTGGCGTTCAGTCTCAAACATGATTTAATTCTGCATCGCCGCCAAGCCTTGGCGGAGCATCCAAATGGCATGAAATTCACCGCGTATGACCATGCCGATCATGTCATCATTGAGCGTAAATATTTATCGGTTGGGGGCGGTTTTGTTGTCACGGTTGGCATGGATCCTGCGCCTGTATTGGATGCTTTCAATGAAGTGAAATACCCGTTCAGCAGCGCAAAGGAGTTGCTGGATATCTGTCAGCGAGAGCAAATCAGCATTGCAGAGCTGATGTTTGCCAATGAATTGACATGGCGCAGTGCAGAGGATGTGCGTGCGGAGTTGATGAACATTTGGAGTGTGATGCAAACCTGCGTGTCGCGTGGTTGTGGCATCAATAACCCTGATGCGACTGGTTATTTACCTGGCGGTTTGAATGTCAAACGCCGCGCAGCTGAACTGTACACCCAGCTCACGCAGCATGCTGAGCGTGCATTGTCCGATCCTTTGTCAGTGATGGATTGGGTGAATTTGTATGCGATTGCGGTGAATGAAGAGAATGCATCGGGTGGGCGTGTCGTCACTGCGCCCACCAATGGTGCGGCGGGCGTGATTCCAGCCGTTATGCATTATTATGAGCGATTCATACTGCGGAGTACGCCATCGGCGCCTGATGAAGGCATCATCACTTTTTTACTGACGGCAGGTGCCGTTGGACTTTTATATAAACTCAATGCTTCGATTTCGGGTGCAGAGGTGGGTTGTCAAGGTGAAGTGGGTGTGGCTTGTTCCATGGCGGCCGCTGGGTTGGCTGCGGTGATGGGGGGCACGCGGGAGCAAATTGAGAATGCGGCTGAGATTGGCATGGAGCACAATTTGGGCTTGACCTGCGATCCTGTGGGTGGTTTGGTGCAAATTCCTTGCATTGAACGCAATGCGATGGGCGCGATTAAAGCAGTCAATGCTGCACGCATGGCATTGAGGGGTGATGGTGTGCATCATGTGTCATTGGACATGGTGATTAAAACCATGCGTGACACGGGAGCCGACATGAAGAGCAAATACAAAGAAACAGCCAAAGGTGGCTTGGCTGTGAATATGGTGGAGTGCTGAGAAAAAATTTGGAAATGGAAAGCACTTTTTGCTTTCCATTTTTTCTTCTCTTTCTTCTCTTTCTTCTCTTTCTTCTCTTTCTTCTCTTTTATCCGCGCGCTTGTCGAGCAGGTTGCTGTTGGGTGGCGCAGTGAATGGTTCCGCCGCCGTTCGCCAAACCATCTGCGGCCATTTGTAAAACGGTGCGTTCAGGGTAGAGTGCTTGGACTGTTTTCAGAGCAGCGGCATCGGCTTTTGGGTCGCCAAATTGTTGCATCATGACGCATTTATTGGCCACATAAAAGCCAATGTAGCCCGCAGCAAATGAGTTTTCATTGAATAAGTTGTCTGACCAATTGTTGCGTGAGAGGACAGCATTGGCAACCTTCTCCGCATCAGGTGCGACCAAAGGGTATAGGTTCAAGCGTCGTCCTTTGGCATCGGTTGCAGATTCTAAAATTTTCTTGTGCTCATGGGTCAACTCGTATTCAGGTGACTCAGGGTCGTTGTCCAGACCGTATGCGACCCGATGGGGGCCCACAAAACGGGCATAAAAATCAATGTGACCATCGGTGATGTCTTGTGCTTTTAAGCCTGGTAACCAAATGACTTTTTGCACGCCCAGTAAACGCAGCAATTCATGTTCAACTTCAGTCTTTGTGCGGTTTGGGTTGCGGTTTGGGTTTAAAATGCAGCTTTCGGTACAAATCGCGGTGCCTTCGCCGTCAACTTCAATGCCGCCACCTTCCAATACAAGCCACGTGCTGAGTTCGGGTGTTTGAGTGCGTTGTAAAATGAAGTGGGCAACAGCTTTGTCATTTTTGATGGGTTGTGCTGAAATGCCATTTTTGGCTTTTTCTGGGTCTCGCCGCCAACCCGCTGCACCTGTGTCGTCTTGCCCCCAACCATTGAAATTAAAATTCACGCCATGCCATTGCTGCTCGCTGTCAGATACAAAAATGGGGCCTGTATCGCGCATCCACAAATCATCCACTGCTTGTGAAATCAATTCAACTTTGCCGCCCGATTCGACGTTGGGTAAAACCGCATTGTGACCTGATCCTAATGTTAATGTGTTGGTGGTGTTTCCATGTAAAAGGCTGGCGAGTAAAGCTTTTGCCTCAGTCATGTCATTGGGTGAAACCAGCATTTTCACCGCCTCAAATCGTGACAATTGAATCGCAATGTTCATCAAATTGCGTCGAGCCAATGCGCGGCTGGCGCCATACGCGCCTGTCGTCCCCCACGCTTGCGCGGTGGCACCATAGGCCATCCATGTGGCATCGTGTGCTTCGCTTTCTTCGGGCATGCGTGTGTTGAGGTTGGTTTTTTTTGTAGATGTTGACTGCACACCATCATCCGCACATGACAGCAGGGGAAAAGACATGATGGGCAATAAAGCCGCACCGCTGAGGCCTTTTAAAAAATGTCGACGCTTCATTGTTGCTCCTTGTTGTGTGTTTTATTGTGGTATGGGTGTGGAACGGTTGGATGTGAACCCATGTTTTATAAACTTTTAATCTGAGATGGAGTTGTTGGTTCAGGTCGATTATAATCGCTGAATCACCGTTGTTTCACAGAAAATGGATTTATTTTGAAGACACACACAGAGGGCACATGATGGAAGATAAAATACAAACATTTAGACAGCCGCTCGTGACTGCGACTGGGATTATTCTCGGCTTTATCCTGAATTTTGCCTCAACGTGGGTGAAATCAGACAGTCACCTCAGCGATTTTTTGGCTTATGTTGTGGGGGCATGCATTCTTTTTGGGACGACGTGTTTGATTGTGGTATTGGGTCGAGTGTTGCGCATGGATTACCCGCGAGCCAATGCTGAGGCGTATTACAAACGAACATTGAAATTATTCATTTGGGGAGTGAGTGTGGCTTTTGCGGGCGTGTTAATTGATATGTTTGGCAATTTTATGGCGGTCTAAACCTCATTGCTCAAACGATCATATTGTGGGTTGAAGGTATTGATCAACCCACATTTTTATGTTGTGCGTTTTAATCCATCATGGGTTAAAACGAATGGCATGGACTGGCTTTACCATCACTCGATTTTAGACGCCGTCCAGCTTTTAATCAACGTTGTTTGATCTTCGCAATGCCTTTGCAAATAATTCAAATTATTGTCGATGACGGCATGTAAATCATATTGCCCATCTTGACGGAGGGTGAAATGCTGATTCGAGAGTTTGACAATGCTGTCTTCCCATTCAATGCCCGCATGAATATGGTATGCCCGCTCTCTTGGCCGAATGCAGAGGTATGACTGTGCTTGGCGTATGGCTATGACATCAAGTGCATTGATGCCATAAATGTGAAATTGTCGCTCTACAGGTAATTTTGACTCATCTACAATAACCTCTTCAAAGTCATCGCAATATACTGATATTTCATAGCAAGGTAAGCCGTCAAGCACCTCCATAAATGCCAGCTTAATTCTTTCTTGTGTCATTGCTGTATCCCCTTTTTTTGTAATATTAAAAAGATAAACACGAGCATTGTGTATGTGTAGTGGCTCGGAAGAGGCGGCAAAGTTGTTATGGGTGGAGTGCGTCGCTGTTATCATTATACGCGCATTAAATGATGTGGGGGGCTTCCAGAAAGCACTTTTCAAGCGATGAGTTTTCAACTAAATGAAAGACTTACAAAGAAATGAAAGCGCCCAATATTGCGCCCGCAATCAGCATCCAAAGGGAGTGCGTTTTTGTTTTCCAGGCCAGCACTGCCGTAACCGCTGTGAGCAGCCACAGTGGCCAATTGTGAATATCTTGGCCTTGTTGATTACTGGCTGTGCTGAGCAACCAACCAATGGACAGCAATAAGGCCACCACAATTGGAGCCATGCCTTGCATGAATACGCGCACACCGATTTGATCGCGGTTGCTGCGACACCAACGGGTTGCATAATATGTCAACAGCATGCTCGGTAAAAGTGCGCCCAACATGCTCAGTGTCATGCCCAACATGGCCTGCCCATAACCGCCCGCATTGAGGCCGACGTTCCAGCCGAATAAAGCAATATACAAGGTGTTGGGTCCTGGCGATGTCTGAGCAAGGGCAATCGACGAGGCGAATTGAGCCTCTGTGAGCCAATGCTGATCAACCACTAAAAAACGGTGCATGTCTGGGATGGTCGTCACTGCGCCGCCAATCGCCATCAGAGACAATGATAAAAAATGACCAAATAAGCCGAGCCAATCGTACCAATTTAAACTGATGTTCATGGTGCATCCTGATGTGGGGAGTGATCGTTCAAATGGTGTGCAATCTGTTGCTCAGTGTGTGTATTAGATTTGTTTAATAGAAGGATTCGCCGATAAGTCCAAAGGCAGGCCAAGCCACCGAGTCCGAGCAATACACGAATCAATGGTTGGTGCAAAAGCGCCACAGCAATGAATGTGGCGCTTGTGAGTAAGGCGCATGCAGTGATGCCCATGATGTTCTTTTTAAGTGCAGTCATCAATTTTAGACCCGCAGCCATGATGAGCCCTGCTGCAGCGGCACTCATGCCACGCAAAGCACCTTGAGCCATCGGCAGATCAGCCACTTGTGCAAACAAAGTTGAGAGCAGCAGCACGAGCACCAAAGGGCCAAGCAACATACCGGCCAGTGCAGCCACAGCACCGCGCCCACCAAAGTGGCGTTCGCCAATCATGATGGACAGGTTGATCACGTTGGGGCCAGGCAATATTTGCGCCACCGCCCAATCTTCGATGAACTCTTTATGGGTCAACCACTTCTTTTTTTCAACCAATTCTCTCTGGATGATGCCCAGCACCCCACCAAAGCCTTGCAGCGAAAGCCAATTGAAAGATAAAAACAGGTCCCAAACGGATGTGGGGGCGTTGCGATGTGGGTGTGTTGGCGACATGTTTTGAATGGTTGTTGTTTCAGTGTGCATTCAGTGTCATTCAGTGTAAATGAAGTGGTTTTTATGTGAATGTCACTGCGAATGTTTATGGGTGGGTTGTCATTTTAACCGCAGCGGCTTACACCTGACTTTTAAAAAAACGGGCTTGAAGGCGGCAAACGATCAGGCTTCGATGCCATATCAATGCAGTTATTGGTGCGTCTAAAATAAATCCTGTACAATCGTTTCAATAATTTATTAACAAAGATAAAGGTTTGAAAACGATGAATGTTCAATGGGCGACTGTGGCTGAAATTGAAAAAATTGTACCCTTGTTTGATGCGTACCGACAATTTTACGAGATACCATCGGATGTTGAGCTGTCACGTGCCATTTTGAGCGCACGCATGAGCCATCAGCAGTCCAAAGTGATTCTGGCAACAGGTGAAACAGGTGTGGCTTTGGGGTTCATTCAACTGTACCCAATGTTCAGCTCTTTATCAATGAGCCTTAAAGAGTCAAATGTGTGGTTGCTGAATGATTTGTTTGTCTCACCTCTAGCACGAGGTCAAGGCGTTGGCGCCGCTTTGCTGGAATTTGCCCAAAATTGGTCGGCTGCGGAAGGGTTGGGTTACTTGATGCTGGAAACGGCAAAAACCAACACAACTGCACAGCGTTTGTACGAATCGCAGGGCTGGCAGCGCGATGAGGTGTACTTCACCTATTATCACACCCATTAGTTTGCGAGGGGAAATGGGGGCATTTCTGGATTGAAGTGTTTTTTTGCTGGTGAATGATTGTGTGTCAGTTGGATTTACCCGAAAAACGCTGCTTGTGCGGCGTTTTGTCATGTTTAGTACGTTAGAAAATTGTCAGCTATGCTATAATTTCGCGTTCACTAGAACGTGAAGAACTTGATTTTATTGTCTTTTTATAAATTTTATACCGACAGGAGCATAGCAATGGCTATCGAACGTACTTTATCTATCATCAAACCTGACGCAGTGGCGAAAAACGTTATTGGTCAAATCTACACGCGTTTTGAAAACGCAGGCTTGAAAATCGTTGCTGCTAAATTCGCTCAATTGACTCAAGCTGAAGCCGAAGGCTTCTACGCTGTTCATGCCGAACGTCCCTTCTTCAAAGATTTGGTGTCGTTCATGATCTCTGGTCCTGTCATGATCCAAGCTTTAGAAGGCGAAAACGCCGTATTGAAAAACCGCGAATTGATGGGTGCAACCAACCCAAAAGAAGCAGCTGCTGGCACCATCCGCGCTGATTTCGCTGAATCTATTGATGCAAATGCAGTTCACGGCTCTGACAGCTTGGAAAATGCAGCAAACGAAATCAAATATTTCTTTGGTTAATCGTAAAAAGTAAAAAACCTACGGATCCATTTAAAATAAACTCAAACAATTCAATACGAGCTGTTTGAACCAAGCACCGAAAATTTCATGGGCAGCGCCCATCAAGTTTCACAATGCGATCCGTACATTTGAAAGTAAGTATGAGCACCAATTTGTTGAATTTTGACTTAGAAGGCATGACCGAGCTGTTCGCGGAGATGGGCGAAAAGTCCTTCCGTGCGCGTCAAGTCACGCGTTGGATTCATCATTTTGGTGCGCAGCGATTTGACCAGATGACTGATCTGGCCAAATCATTGCGCACCCGGTTGGAGCAAGAAGCCGAGTTGCCTTTGCCCACCATCATCAGCGATCACACATCCTATGATGGTACGCGCAAGTGGCTGACCGATGTGGGGCAGGGCAATGCAGTCGAATCGGTGTACATTCCCGAATCAAATCGCGGCACGCTGTGTGTCTCCTCGCAGGCAGGTTGCGCGGTCAATTGCCGTTTTTGCTCAACAGGGCATCAAGGGTTCAACCGCAATTTGAGCACGGGTGAAATCATCAGCCAACTCTGGTGGGCGAATCATGCACTGGGCGCCGATCCGAAAGGGCAGCGCCTCATCACCAACGTGGTGATGATGGGCATGGGCGAGCCTTTGCTTAATTACAATCAGCTGATCCCAGCATTAAAATTGATGCTGGATGACAATGCGTATGGCCTATCGCGCCGTCGCGTGACTGTCTCAACGTCGGGTGTAGTGCCCATGATGGATCGTTTGAGTCGCGATTGCCCTGTCGCCTTGGCGGTGTCTTTGCATGCACCGACCGATGCCTTGCGCGATGAACTGGTGCCGTTGAACAAAAAATACCCTTTGCGCGAGTTGATGGCCGCGTGCCAACGCTATTTACCACATGCGCCGCGTGATTTTGTGACTTTTGAATACGTCATGCTTGCGGGCGTGAATGATTCGGTCAAGCATGCCAAGGAGTTGGTGGCTTTGGTTCAAGATGTCCCGTGTAAGTTTAATTTGATCCCGTTTAATCCATTCCCCGCGTCAGGGCTGCACGCTTCGTCGCGTAATCAAATCATGGCGTTTTCACAGGTGTTGTTGGATGCGGGCATTGTCACCACAGTGCGCAAGACGCGCGGCGATGACATTGATGCGGCATGTGGACAATTGGCGGGTCAAGTGAAAGATCGCACGAAACATGCCGAACGCATGGCAGAGCAGGTGTTGGTGTTCACACCTCGACCTGTGGCCTCTGATGGCGTGGATCAGGTCAATGACGAAAAGCGCGGCGTGATCTCATGGTCACAAATGCAAGCGCAAATTGAACAGGTTGATGCCGCCGCTGCCACAGGGGCACACAAATGAAACGCGCGCTGACCGTTGTGATGGCTGCGATGGTCGCTGTGTGTGCGGCATGCGTGCAAACCACAACGATGGTGCCCGCTGGCAGTGGTCAAGCTTTTGCACAGGTGCATACGGATTTGGCTGCACAGTATTATCAAGTGGGGCAGGTTTCAGTGGCGGTACAAGAAGCGGAGTTGGCTTTAAGCGGTATGCCCAATTTTGTACCCGCACATAATTTATTGGCTTTGATGTATGCGCAATTGCATGAAAACACAAAGGCGAATGAGCATTTTACAAAAGCGTTGTCAATTGAGCCCAAAAACACCGATTTGCGTAATAATTATGCTTGGTTCTTGTGTGGCACGAACCGCTCCACTGAGGCATTGACTGAATTTTCAAAGGTCTTGCGTGACCCTTTGTATACCAGCATGGACAAAGCTTTGACCAATGCAGGCGCATGTGCGGCACGCATTGGGCGTTTGGATTTGGCGACATCTTATTTAAATGCCGCATTGGAAGTCAACCCCAACAATGGCGTGGCGTATTTATACCGTGGGCATGTGGCCTTAAATGAGAAGTCGTATGCAGCTGCAAGCGAAGCATTGCAAGCGGCAGAAAAAGCCCTTGGTCGCTCGACAGCATTGTTGTGGTTGAGTGCGCGCTTGGCGAAGACGCAGGGGCGAGCCGAGCAATTGAATCAAATCATTGCTGCAATCGTGCAGGAATCACCCATCAGTGAAGAGGCTGCTTGGGCACGCGCAGGACTGTTTGATGCGTTTTGACAACAGTCATGGTGTTGTTAAAACCAGTCGTTAATGAGTACACATTGATCGTCAACATAAAAAAGAGAACATAGAAATGAGTCAACAAGATAATTTACACCTGAATGCCCCCTCTCAAGTCCATCCAGCGGTGACCGCATTAACCCTTGGTCAATGGTTGGTTCAAGCACGCCAAGCTAAAGGCATGAGTGCCCAGGATGTGTCGTCACGCAGTAACCGTGCGTTGCGTCAAATTGAAGCACTTGAAGCCGATAATCTAAACACAGCGGGTTCGGCCAACCTGTTGCGTGCCATCGTTCGCCATTATGCAAAAGTTGTTGGCGCCGACCCCGAAGAGGCCGTGCGCCACCTTCCCGCAGAGTATCAAACCGCAGTGGCCACTGCCCCTGTGCGTGCCAGTCGAGTGAGTGAAGTGGTGTCTTCGCAAGGTGCACCTTTAAAGTCGCCGTGGATTGCCAAAACATGGCTGGTGTTGTTGGCTCTGATTGTCATGGGTTTGTTGGCATATTGGGTCTTATTTTCACGCTTGACTCAAAAGGCCGACGGTGCACAAAAAATCACCGAGCCCAATCAAGTTCAAGTGGTCGCACCACCTGCACCAGCAGTTGACCCCGCTGCTGTCGCAGCGGCACAAGCGGTAACTGATGCGGCGGTGGCTGCCAACGCAGTAACAGACGGTTTGAATTTGAAATTTAAAGTGGCCAGCTGGGTGGAAATCAAAGATGCCAAAGGCACTGTGTTGTTAAGTGGCACGCAAGAAGCAGGCACAGAGCAAACCGTGTCAGGTGAATTGCCTTTGAAGGTTAAAGTGGGCAATGCCTCGCAAGTGGACGCCACTTGGAAGGGGCAACCTTACGATTTGAAAGCCGCGATCGTCAGTAAAAGCAAAGATGTTGCAAAAATTGACGCTTTGAACTAAAGGCTTTAAAGGTTTAATTGAGCTAAACACTCAAATAAACGCTTCAAAATAAACGTTTTAAAATGAATGTTTCAAACAGATCACAAGATTTAAAAAGATTTAAATTATGAGCACCACTGGTTTTGCCATGCGTCACCACACCCACACCGTTACGGTCAGTCATGCGGACAGCATGGTGCGCATCGGCGGCTCACACCCTGTGGTTGTGCAATCCATGACCAATACCGACACGGTGGACGCGCTCGGCACGGCCTTGCAAGTGAAAGAATTGGCGATGGCTGGCTCAGAGTTGGTGCGCATCACCGTCAACTCGCCCGAGGCCGCCGCCGCCGTGCCATATATTCGTGAACAACTCGACAAAATGGGCGTGTACGTGCCGTTGGTCGGCGATTTTCACTACAACGGCCACAAACTCCTCACCGACTACCCCGACTGCGCACAAGCCCTATCCAAATACCGCATCAACCCTGGTAACGTCGGCAAAGGCGCGAAAAAAGACGCGCAATTCGCGCAAATGATCGAAGTCGCCGCCAAATACGACAAACCTGTGCGCATCGGTGTCAACTGGGGCAGCCTTGACCAATCGGTTTTGGCACGCATCATGGACGACAACGCCCAACGCAGCGCACCGTGGACAGCGCAGCAAGTCATGACCGAAGCCCTCATCGCCTCCGCGCTTGAGTCCGCCCAAGCCGCGCAAGACATCGGTTTGGCTGAAAACAAAATCGTCATTTCGTGCAAAGTCTCCAACGTGCAAGACTTGGTCGCTGTTTATCAGCAACTCGCACAACGTTGCCACTACGCCCTGCATTTAGGATTGACCGAAGCAGGCATGGGCAGCAAAGGCATCGTCGCCTCCACCGCCGCGTTGTCCGTTTTGCTCCAACAAGGCATCGGCGACACGATTCGCGTGTCTTTAACGCCCGAGCCCAACGGTTCACGCAGCACCGAAGTCGTCGTCGCGCAAGAAATTTTACAAACCATGGGCTTTCGGCAATTCACCCCCATGGTCGTCGCCTGTCCGGGTTGCGGACGCACCACCAGCACCGTGTTTCAAGAACTCGCCTCCGACATCCAAACCTACCTGCGCGAACAAATGCCCGTGTGGAAAAATCAATACGCAGGCGTCGAAGGCATGACCGTCGCCGTCATGGGCTGCGTCGTCAACGGCCCTGGCGAATCCAAACACGCCAACATCGGCATCTCATTACCTGGCACAGGCGAAACCCCCGCCGCGCCTGTGTTTGTTGATGGTGAGCGGACGGTGACATTGAAGGGCGATAATATTGCGGTGGAATTTCAGGCGATTGTGCAAGCGTATATTGAGAAAAATTACGGTATGTCATAATTCGCGTAGGCTGGTGGTGAGTAAAACGAACCCCAACAGTAGGATATTTACAGTTTTTGGGTGTTGGGGTTCTAAAAGCGTTCAACCCCAACCTACTTGCTGTTTTTGTGTCAGAAAGAGTTTCATTCAAAGTCTTAAATAATAAAATAAAGGAGTCAAAATGGATTTGATAGATAAACTAAGTGATTTGGCAAAGCGAGCAAATAAACAGCGAACTAATGTGAAAACAGAAGAGGCGACAAAAACAGCTTTTGTGTTGCCTTTTTTACAAACCTTGGGTTATGACATTTTTGACCCAGATGAAGTTATACCCGAGTACACAGCGGATGTGCTTAATAAAAAAGGTGAGAAAGTAGATTATGCAATTCAACTGAACGAAAAAATTCAGTTACTTATTGAGTGCAAACAAATTGGGTCGTCGCTCGAGGTTCAGCATACGCCACAACTGTATCGATATTTTTCAACTCTCCCTGATACACGATTTGGTGTTCTGACCGATGGAATACGTTATTTATTCTTTAGCGATTTGGATAAAGAACATGTTATGGATAAAATTCCATTTTTTGAGTTTAGCCTTGATGAGATTAATGATATAAATGTAGAGGAGTTAAAGCGATTTAGTAAAGTGGCGTTTAATTTAGACGAGATTCGTGATAATGCCAGTAAATTGAAATATCAAAAGATGCTAAAGGACGTAGTTCGTTCTGAGTTTGAGCAGCCATCTGAGGATTTGGTTAAATTATGGACAAAAAGGGTTTATGAGGGCAATGTAAATTCACAAGTAAAAGAACAATTTACCGAGCTAGTTCGAATAACATTAAAAACATTTATTAATGAAAGCGTAAGAGCCCGTCTTGAAACTGCTTATCAATTAGAAGAACCGTCACAAAAAGTGATGGAAGAAGTAAGTTCAGAATTAGTAGTAGATTCATCGGATAAATGTATTGTAACAACAGAGCAAGAGCTTGATGCATTTAGAGTTGTTTGCTCAATTGCTTCTGAAAGTATTGACCCAGACCGAGTATTTATTCGGGACTCGAAAAGTTATTGTTCTGTCTTGCTTGATAACAATAACCGTAAAGGCATTTGTCGTTTCTTTTTCAGAAAAAAGAAATTTAGAGTTGTAGTTTTCGCTGCAAATGGGGAAGAGAAGTTTGAGATTGAAAAAATTTCCGATATATACAAACGTAAAGCGTTAATTTTGTCATCAATATCACAGTACGAGTAAATGATTTGTTGTTTGTGGTGCTGCAAGGTGAGGTCCTTTTGGAGATGCGTGAGCGCAGTGTGTTGCTTAAGGAGGGCGAAATGTTTGTGATTTTGCAAGGGGTTGAGCATGGATCTGTGGCGAGTGAAAATGTGCGTTTTGTGTTGATGAAGAGCAATAGTATCAACAGCGCCGTCATTCCCGCATAGGTGGGAATCCAGTCAAATGCAGCGCATTTGCGAGGATATATGGTACTTAAGTTGCAAAATTGGAGCGCTTTGCGCTCCGCTGGATTCCCGCCTACGCGGGAATGACGGCATTTTGATGTGGATTTAACTTAGAAGTGGTTTTTATATTTGTTTTAACTAAATTTTTGTGTGGGTTTACCGCACAAGAATTCTAACTTAAACCTCAAAAAAAGTAGGGGTTTACTTTTTTTGAATGAGATTTTATGAGTAAAGAAAAATTTAACGCCGTTAAAGGCATGAACGATATTTTGCCTGATGATGCAGCTTTGTGGGAGCATCTCGAGGAGGTGCTGCGCGGCTGGCTGAAAAGTTATGGTTATCGCAATATGCGCGCGCCGATTTTGGAAAAAACGGGGTTGTTTGCGCGGGGGATTGGCGAGTTTACTGATGTCGTGGAAAAAGAGATGTTTTCGTTCATCGACCGTTTGAATGGCGATGATTTGACGCTGCGCACGGAGTTTACGGCGGGTGTGGTGCGGGCGGCGATTGAGAGCAATTTGACTTACAATGGTCCGCAGCGCGTGTACAGCATGGGCCCCGTATTTCGCCATGAGCGCCCACAAAAAGGGCGGTATCGTCAGTTTCATCAGTTGAGCGTGGAGTCGCTCGGCTTTGGTGGGGCGGACATGGATGCGGAGCTGATTGTGATGTTGCGCGATTTGTGGGATGAGCTCGATTTGCGCGATGTGCGTTTGGAATTGAATACGTTGGGACAACCTGAGGAGCGCGCGGCGCATCGGGTGGCGTTGATTGCGTATTTTGAATCGCACAACGAGTTGCTCGATGAGGATGCGCGTCGTCGCTTGCATGCCAATCCGCTGCGGATTTTGGACACGAAAAATCCTGCCATGCAAGAGATGGTC
This sequence comes from Ephemeroptericola cinctiostellae, assembly GCF_003339525.1. Classification (GTDB taxonomy): domain Bacteria; phylum Pseudomonadota; class Gammaproteobacteria; order Burkholderiales; family Burkholderiaceae; genus Hydromonas; species Hydromonas cinctiostellae. The sequence goes on from NZ_CP031124.1 coordinate 1,204,728, forward strand.
AACAATGCACCGCGTTTGACCGAATTTTTAGGCGATGAGTCAAAAAGTCGTTTTGAACAGGTGCAACGTTTGCTCAAAGATGTGGGGATTGATTTCACGATCAATCCGCGTTTGGTGCGTGGCTTGGATTATTACAATCACACGGTGTTTGAGTGGATTTGTGATGGCGATACACTCGGTTCGCAAGGTACAATATGTGGTGGCGGGCGTTATGATGGTTTGTTTGAGTTGCTGGGTGGCAAGCCAACGCCTGCGGTGGGGTTTGCGATTGGTTTGGAGCGTTTGATTTTGCTCACGCAAGATACGTTAAAACAAAATTTGGATGCGAACTGCGATGTGTATGTGATGCATCAAGGTGAAGTTGCTGCACGGGCTGCCTTTGGTGTTGCGGTGAGTTTGCGTCAAATGGGTTTGTCTGTGGTGTTGCATTGCGGTGGCAGCGAAGGTGCGGGCAGTTTCAAATCACAAATGAAAAAAGCGGATGCGTCGAATGCCAGCTTTGCGGTCATTATTGGCGAGGATGAGGTGAATGCGGGCACTGTGAACATTAAGTCATTGCGCGGTGAGGGCGGGCAAGTGACGCTTGCTTCGACTGAGGCTGCGAGTTATTTGATGCAAAAAATCGCAGGCGTGTAAGTCATGAAGGGGTGCGTTCAGTGTGATGCATTGTGGATGGTTCATGCTCACCCCCTGTTATTTTTAATTTAATCAAAAAAAGTGCGGTGTATTTTTTTTAAAAAGGACTGAAATGGCGTTCGATTTAGATGAACAAGAGCAGATGGATCAGATTAAGGCTTTTTGGGAGCGTTGGGGCACATTCATCAGCAGTGTGGTGATTGCAGGTGCTTTGGTTTTCGCAGGTTGGAAAGCTTATGATTTTTATCAGGTGAAGCAATCCGAAAAAGCGGCGGCAGCTTACGAGGTGTTTGCGCAAGCGGCGCAGAAAAAAGACGCATCAGCCGATGCTGCTTTGAGCAGCATTCAACAGGCTTATGGTAAAACTCAATATGCGGCGTTGGCAAGCATTCAAGCGGCGCAAGTTGCCATGGCCAGCCAACAATGGGATAAAGCTCAAGTGCCTTTGCAATGGTTGATGACCAATGGCACGGCTGAAAACCAAGGGGTGGCTCGTTTGATGTTGGCCGATGTGTTGGCTCAATCGACCAAAACGGATGACGCTTTGAAGGTTTTGGATGTCGTACCGAGCCCGAGTTTTGCACTGGCATTCATCAATAAGAAATCTGATATTTATTTGCAAATGAAAGACATGGCCAAAGCGCGCGAGGCCTTGGAGCAAGCGGTTAAATTGGCCAAAGAGCAAGGGGCAAACAGCAAGGATATGTTGGATGCCTTACAAGGTAAGCTGGATTTGTTGCCTAAAGTTTAAGGCTTCATGGGAAAAGTAAATCCTTGCTTTTCCTGGGTTTCAATTGTCGTTAAAACTTTAACGCTAAAACCTTAAACAATCCGTACGTCATTGTGGGTTTGACCCGCAATTTCCTGCTTTGGAAGGTGCTGTGTCAATCACGGCATGACGGATGCATGTGATTTTCACCATAAAAGCTTCATCAAGAAAGCCTTGGTGACGTTTATAATTAAATCAATGTATTCGATGAAAAGCGAAATGGGCTTTAGCACAGCGCATTTTTTTGAATTGAAAACTCATGTGTTTTGTCAATATTGACGTTGATGGAATCATGTGTTTTCCCCAAAAATAGAATGCTATTTTTGAAACAGTTTTTGAAAGAAGTACAGATATGAAACCAGTCATTGCACTGGTCGGCCGCCCGAATGTGGGCAAATCGACTTTATTTAATCGACTCACCCGTTCACGTGATGCGATCGTGGCAGACTTTCCTGGCCTGACACGTGACCGCCATTACGGTAATGGTCGCATGGGCGAGCGTCCTTTTTTGGTGATTGACACGGGCGGTTTTGAGCCTGTTGCGAAAGAAGGCATTTACCATGAAATGGCGAAGCAAACCCGCCAAGCGGTCATTGAAGCCGATGTGGTTATTTTCATCGTGGATGGTCGTGCGGGTTTGAATGCGCACGATCAAATCATTGCCGATGACTTGCGCAAAACAGGGCGCAGCGTGATTCTTGCCGTGAATAAAGCCGAAGGCATGCGGCACGCCAATGTGACCGCTGAGTTTTACATGCTCGGCTTGGGTGATCCCGTGGTGATCTCCAGTGCACACGGTGACGGTGTGCGTGAGTTGCTCGACTATGCATTGGACATGGTGTTGCCGCCTGTATCAGACCTGCCCGATTGGCTGGATGCATCGGGTGTCAAAGATGACATGCCCATACTGAACGATGCGGACATTGAAGCGATTTTGAAAAATCGTGAAAATAAAGATGAGCCGTTCAATCCAGTGCAAGATGCCGAGCGCGCTGCTCGACCCATCAAAATCGCAGTGGTGGGGCGCCCGAATGTGGGTAAATCCACACTGATCAATACACTTATTGGTGAGGAACGTGTGATTGCGTTCGACATGCCGGGTACGACACGTGATGCGATTGAAATTGAATTTGAGCGTGCAGGTAAACAATATGTTTTGATTGACACCGCAGGTTTGCGTAAGCGTGGGAAAGTATTTGAAGCGATTGAGAAATTTTCTGTGGTAAAAACACTACAGGCGATTGCCGATGCAAACGTGGTGGTTTTGATGCTTGACGCCAGCCAAGACATTTCTGAGCAAGATGCACACATTGCGGGTTTTATTTTGGAGTCAGGCCGCGCATTGGTTGTTGCCGTGAACAAATGGGATGCGGTCGACAGCTATGAGCGTGACCGTGTAAAAGTTGACATTCTACGCAAATTGATCTTTTTGGATTTTGCCAAGTTTCATTACACCACAGCCACTAAAGGCTTGGGGGTTGATGCTTTGCTGCAATCGGTTCATGTCGCACATGCGGCTGCTTTTGCCAATTTATCGACACCGCGTTTAACACGCGCGTTGCACACCGCACTCGAACACCAAGCACCGCCACGTAAGGGCAGCGGCAGCTCGCGTCCAAAATTGCGTTATGCTCACCAAGGTGGACAGAATCCACCTGTCGTCATCATTCATGGCAATTCTTTGGAGGATGTGCCTGAATCTTATAAACGATTCCTCGAAGGCCGTTTCCGCGATGCGTTTAAGCTTGAAGGCACACCGTTGCGCATTCAGTTTAAAAACAGCACAAATCCTTATGCAAGACGCAGATAAAACTGCTATGATAGGAAGCTGAACTGTGTTTAAGTAGAAATACTTAAATAGGTGAGGTGTATAAAGTTCAGTTTTATCGTTATAAATGCAATAAGAATGCTGTACAGTAATGTCATCGTTTACAGCGGCGATGAAAATGACCACGGCTGCAAAGTCTTTTTTGACTGATGCGAGCAAGAATAACAATACCGTGGCTCATGTTTTGAATTATAAATTTACTTTTTGGAGAGTATGAAATGAACAAGGGACAACTGTTGCAAGATCCTTTTTTGAACGCCTTGCGCAAAGAGCACGTGCCTGTGTCGATTTATTTGGTTAATGGCATCAAATTGCAAGGCAATATTGAGTCATTTGACCAGTATGTTGTGCTGTTGCGCAACACGGTGACACAAATGGTTTACAAGCACGCGATTTCAACCATTGTTCCATCGCGTCCAGTGAACATTCAAGAGATTCAAGCGGCTGAGTAATCTTTCGCTGCAACATCAATGCGAAGCCCGCCCGCTTAACAGTAGGCGGGCTTGTCGCATTTGAAAAGTAAACCATTGAAAGTAAATCGTTGCTTTTTTTGGGTTTTCAGTTTTAGCCGTTGCAGTAAAAATCGCAACAAACCAGCATGGGTTTGCGTTTTTTATTGCCGTTTTCGGGCTTTATGTGGATTTGCCACTAAAAGCCGTTGATATTTAATAATCTTTAATGATCACAAAGTCATTTTTATTTATTGTGTGATGAACGATAGACGCAACATAAGGTGTTTTTGCTTCATGCAATGCTTGTGATGGTCATCAATTGGGTGGAAAAGGTTTTACAGTGCGTACAATTACCGTCGGTTTATATTTTGGCAAGGGTGACTTTGAGTCTTCTATGGAGGAGCTGCATTTACTTGTCTCCAGCGCGGGGGGCGAAGTGTGTGCCACGATTACGGGCAGCCGCAAAGCGCCTGATGCCAAATATTTCATAGGTTCGGGTAAAGCCGAAGAGGTTAAGCTCGAGGTGGAGATGCATCATGCCGACATGGTGGTGTTTAATCACAGCCTCAGTGCAGCACAGCAGCGTAACCTTGAAGAAAAACTTGGTGTTTCTGTTATGGATCGCACGGGATTGATTCTTGATATTTTCTCTCAACGTGCGGTCAGCCATGAGGGCAAGTTGCAAGTCGAGATGGCCAAGCTGGATTATTTTTCATCACGTCTCGCTGGTTTGTGGACGCATTTGGAGCGTCAACGCGGTGGTATTGGTGTGCGTGGCGGCATGGGCGAAAGCCAGCTTGAGATTGACCAGCGTTTGATTGGTGATCGCCGCCGCAGCTTGCAAGCGGCATTGGATAAATTTCAACGCCAATCGCAGACTCAACGCCGCGCTCGCACCAAAGGCAGTCGCTTAAACATTGCTCTGGTCGGTTATACCAATGCGGGTAAATCAACGCTGTTCAACCACCTCACCAGCGCCACGGCATACGCTGCTGATCAATTGTTCGCAACACTCGATACGACCACGCGTAAAGTGTATGTTGAAGGTGCGGGTCAAGTGGTCATCTCTGACACTGTGGGCTTTATTCGAGAATTACCGCATCAGCTCGTTGCGGCATTTCGCGCAACATTGGAGGAAACCGTCCATGCGGATGTGTTGTTGCATGTGGTGGATGCCGCCAGCGACGTTCGCCTTGATCAGATTGATGAAGTGAACAAAGTGCTTAAAGAAATTGAAGCCGACAATGTGCATCAGGTGTTGGTTTGGAATAAAATCGATCTCACAGCGCATGAAGCAGGTATTGAGCGTGATGAGCACGGTCGCATTGCCCGCATCTATGTCAGTGCGAAAACAGGTGCTGGCATGACTGATTTGCGTGAAGCCCTCGTTGAACTGGTTGAAACACAAACACCACAATGGCAAAAAGACAAGAAAAAAATAGAAGATGATTGGTCGGATGACCCTCGTTTTCGTCAGGTTGATTGAACCGCTTGAACCACACGTGCATGGATGACGGTTATTGCCCAAACGGTGCGGGTGTCACAATAAAAATGGGCTTACCGCATGGTAAGCCCATTTCGCCATCGGTAAGCAGCATGCGCCCGAGGAGGTGCGCACATATGAGTTTGATCTTCCGCTTGTACGTGAACCAATAACACTTAAGATAAGGTCATCCCATGAAACCCATTGCAGCATTCAAAATGCTGGTCATCGCCACCATCGCCATGTACTTGACAGGCTGTTCTGTTTTGCAGATTCCCAACGATTTATTTCGCAGCATTGGGAACTCACTCAATGCGGTGAGCAATGTCGGGCAATAAGCCCATGTTTGAAATGCAAAAGACCTTGATCCTTTCAAATCATGCCAGCTGCCAATGATTATTGCTCAATGTTTATTGCGTAATGCTTATTGGTTAATCAACCTCTGATTATGGTGAAACTCACTTTGTTTTAACGGGCAGCGATGAGTGCATAAATCAAGCCAGCCAAAGCGGCCACCACAATCACTCGAATGACCCCAATTTTAAATTTAAACAAAGCAACTGCAGCACAGGCTGCAATCAAAGCCGAGAACCAATCAAATCCACCCGAAAAACCATGAGGCCACAACACATGGTAAGCAAAAAATAAAGCCAAATTCACAATGACCCCAACCACAGCTGCTGTGATGGCTGTCAGCGGAGCGGTGAACTTGAGGTCGTTGTGGGTCGCCTCGACCAATGGCGCACCTGCCAAGATGAATAAGAATGAAGGTAAAAAAGTAAACCATGTGACCAACGTCGCCGCCATTGCACCCGCCATGAATTGATGTTCAGGACCGAATACCGCCTGCACATACCCCCCAACGAATCCCACAAACGCCACCACCATGATGAGTGGACCGGGTGTGGTTTCACCCAACGCCAAGCCATCGATCATTTGCGTCGGAGTCAGCCAAGCATATTGTCCCACCGCACCTTGATACACATAAGGCAGCACAGCATACGCGCCACCAAAGGTCATTAAAGCCGCTTTGGTGAAGAACCACGCCATTTGAGTGAACGTGTGCTCCCAGCCATAAGTGCTTGCCAAAAAGCCCATGGGCAATACCCACAGTGCAGTCCCGATGACTGCGACACGCAATAGATTGAGCCAGCGAAACCGCGCATGTTCAGGAGGCGGCGTGTCATCGTCAATCAACGCAGCGCCATAAGATGACTTACTCTGACCATGACCACTGCCGATTTGAAAATGGTCTGGCATCACGCGACCACCCACATAGCCAATCACGGCCGCCATCAGCACAATAAATGGAAAAGGCACATTCAATGCAAATATCGCCACAAACGAAGCCGCAGCAATGCCCCACAACACATTGTTTTTTAAGGCACGTGAGCCAATCCGATGAGCCGCTTGTAACACAATCGCAGTCACAGCGGGTTTGATGCCGTAAAAAATACCCGCCACCCATGCCACATGACCAAAGGCAATGTACATCCACGACAAAGCAATTAAAATGAGCAACGATGGCAAGACAAACAACCCGCCCGCCACAATGCCACCCCATGAGCGGTGCATGAGCCAGCCAATGTACGTGGCCAATTGCTGGGCTTCAGGGCCAGGCAACACCATGCAATAATTAAGGGCATGTAGGAAACGTTTTTCAGAAATCCAGCGTCGTCGTTCAACCAACTCTTGATGCATGATTGAAATTTGCCCCGCAGGGCCACCAAAACTGATGAAACCGAGTTTAAGCCAAAAGCGAAGAGCCTCCCAGAATCCAATGGCATTGGGTTTACTGTTGTTCATCGTATGTTCCTAGTGAATGGTTCGGTTGCTGGACTTGTCTGACTTTGGGTTGCCCATCAAGGCGTCAATTGATTGGGTCTACGTCTCGCGGTTTACCACAAATTTAGAAACGAATCATCGCACGACGGGCAACGATCACCACGTCATCAATGCGTCGCCATTGGTTCATGCTTTGCCTGCCATTCGCCTTTTGTCTCTTTAACAATGATGTTTTGCGCATGTTTGGCGTGGTCGATTGCGTTAAGTGTTGCCACAACGCTTTGAATCTGTAAATTGCCATCAAACAAGCCTGCAAAAATCATGCGTGCCAGTAGTTCAATGCTTTTTGTTGTGCGCCCTGACTTTTCCCAGCGTGCCACGGTTTGTGGGTCTTTCCCTAACATGTTTGCTAAATCGGGTTGTGATAAACCTGATAACTGGCGCAAGAACCGTACTGCTTTGCCGCTTAAGTTTGGGGTTTTGAATATCAATTCCTTGGCGATAGCCAAATCTAAGCCGCGTAAATCGTCAATGTGAACGGTGTTACCGTATGGCGTTTCTTGGGTCGTAAAGCCATTGACCAACCAAACGTTATCTAAGCCGCTCATGTCGTATTTGTATCGCTGTGTTTTCATTTTTGAACCTCTTAAAAAACCGTAACCACTGTGACAATAACTTCATTGTCAATAATTCCAACCACTACAGCGTAATTCACACCAGCACAGTAATGGTTTAGCTTAACCTCGATTGAACCCAGTTTAGCGTTAGGTTCAGGCTCTCGGTCTGTTGTGCCTTTTTCAAGGGCTTTTAATACCATGCTTGCGCTTATTTTTCGTTGTTTCATGCGCTGCGTCGCATGTGCTGAAAATCGGTAGCTGCCTGTTTTGGCCGCTTCACGAATAATTTTAATTAAATGTCTGTCATGCGGCATGGTTTAACCTATCATTTTGATAGATTATTGTAGCTTAATTATTATTGTAATGTTGTCTTATATTGTCCAATGAGATGCAAAAAAGCCCCGTCATTAACAGGGCTTTTGTCTATTTCGTCTATTTTAGAACGCCATCACCACATCAGCTTGATATTAAATCAAGATTAATCAAGTGCAGCCACCCCATGCGAGTAGGTCGATTATTTGCCCATTTTGGGGTTTTGAATGTCAGTTCCTTGGCGATAGTCCAATTCTTTAGCTTTAACTATTCTTTAGGGTCTTAGGAAGCAGAATTCAATAACGGCTCATCTCGCAGCATGTTAAGAAGCACTTTATACAAGTCGCTTTTGCGATGGTTAAACCTAAATTCAGTTTCCTTCAAATGCAGTAAAAATGTGTTTTTCGGAACGCCGTTAAACTGAACCAAACGACGTTTAGCATAGCTCCAGAATGATTCTATCCCATTCACATGATTAGAACCATTTACAAACTCATCGGCACCATGATTCACCCGGAAGTGTTTATCAAACCCGATGTCCACCAAGCCATTATAGCCGCGCCAACCATCGGTATGGATAACGCTGTTAATGTCTGCTTTCCCACGAATAATGGCTTGCAGGCTGGCTTTGGAAGCATCAGGCACAATCTCAGTGTAGATATTGCCATCACGTTTGAGTAAACCAAACACGATGGTTTTACCTGAAGCACCACGTCCGCGTTTACCTCGAACACGATGCGGACCAAAATATGATTCGTCGGCTTCCAACTCTCCTTTGAGTGGTGAGCCTTGGAGACAAACAATCACCAAACGACGACGAATCTTGAGGTAAATGGTGTTGATTGAACGAACGGATATGCCGCTTAACGCAGCACATTCCGTTGCCGTTAAATCAAGGGCAAAATACCGTAAAATTTGGCGAAACTTCGCTTCGCTAATTTTTGAATGTTTGAAGTACTTGTTTTTCATTTGGTCTCAAGAGCTTAGCGCATATTTTAATGCGTTTGCTTCCTAAGACCCTTCTTTAATATGGTGTAAATGTATTGTTATCTCGAGTGAGCAACGTCAATAGCTTGGGTTGTATGTAAAACTTTTCTCTGCCTAGCTTGTGTTCAACTAAAACATTTAAATCACATAAAGCCTTTAACAGGCGTGAGCACCGTTGACGGCTGCCTAACCCTGCTTGTTCTAATTGAGTGATACGACAATATGGCTGCTTAAAAATAATCTCGATTAAGTCACGGCTGTATATTTTATCGCTGCTGTTGCGCACGTAATCGGTTGTACTCTCCAATAATGTACGCACTGCCTGTATTTTGTTGCGTGTCCATACGGCTGTTTCTTCAATGCCGCCCAATATAAACATAATCCACTCCTGCCAGTTGGATTGAGTTGTCACCTCCAACAGTAAGCGGTAATAGTCGTTTTTATTTGCAATAATGAAACGGCTTAAATACAGAATTGGCAAGTTCAATAAACCCTGATCGATCAGAAAAAGGCTGTTTATGACACGTCCAGTACGCCCGTTACCATCGGTAAATGGGTGTATTGCCTCAAATTGATAATGAGCAACTGCCATGCGTATAAGTGGGTCTATGCCGCTGTCATCATGAATAAACTGCTCCCAGTCTCGAAGCTTTTCATAAATAACCGCCTCACCTACGGGGGGCGTATAAATAATCTGCCCTGTTGCGTCATTGCTTAATGCTGTCCCTAAGCCGTGGCGAATGGGCATATCACGCCCTTTTATTGTGCGACATACATCAATCGCGGTTTGTGCGCTTAACGGTCTATTTTGCAGCACCTCAAAGCCACTCATTAATGCGGTTCGATAGCGTAATGCCTCTTTTGTTGCAGGGTCTGCATGTAAATCGTGTTCTGAAAATTGAAACAGTTTATCTGTTGTTGTTACGATATTTTCAATTTCTGAACTGGCTTTTGCCTCCATCAATGGAATCGTTGATAAAAGCATACTTTGATTGGGTATGAGTTCAGCGGCTTGCTTTAGTTCTGCCAATGCAGCACGTGCGGAAATACATTTCCGCAATATATCCCGTGTTTCTATGTCGTACGTTGGTGGTAGTGGGGGTAAATCGTTGTATGGTGTTTCAGGCTGCCACATCGTGCGCTCCGTAATATGTTACAAAAACGGATAAATCATAACATATTTCGATGATATGTTACGCGCTATAACACGTTTCGATAATACGTTACAAAAAATCGATTTCCATAACATATCAAGCGAATATGTTACGCGCCGTAACGTTTTAACCGTCTGCATACCCAGCCGCACTTATTCGCCAATTAACCACGCTTTGCTTGTTTTTTAATCAATTTGGCGGGTTTTGAAGCAAAAATGGCTATCACTGTCCGCACTCCATTTTTTGGTGTGGACACCTTTTTTTGACTGGTGCGGACACCTAAAGCCCCTAAAATAGAGGGTTTCAGGGTGGTGTCCGCACCAAAAAAAACAACCTCAGAGTTTTATGATTATTGGCGGCTTTGATGGGGTGGGTTATCAGGCGTGCAATTTGATAACCTTGCCTTTGCTTCGTTGTTCATCGAGATAATCCGCCCATGCCTGCATCATGGCTGTGCGCTGTGGAATGTATTTGGCGTGGTTGTAGGCGGCTGAAACTTTATTTCGCTCAAGGTGGGCCAGTTGAATTTCAATGTGTTCATGTGGAAAGTTCATTTCATGTAGTGCAGTCGATGCCATGCCCCTAAAACCGTGTACGGTGTGCCTGTCTTTATATCCCAGTGCATCAAGTGCTTTATTCAATGTGCCATCACTCATTACTTTCCCGTCCCCTTTGACGCTGGGGAATAGGTGCTCACGTCCACCATTGATTGAATGGAGTTGTTTTAGGATTGCGAGGGCTTGGCGTGACAATGGCACGATGTGAGGGGTGGGATTCCCTTTAACTCGCTTCATGCCGTAACTGCTAACGCCGTTCTCGTTGCGTTCCTTGGCGGGTATCGTCCACAGGTTCTTTTCCAAATCAAAGTCTGACCAACGCGCCCCTCGTAATTCGCTGTGTCGAACAAACACCAACGCCATAAGCTGTAAACCAAGGCGGGCTAAAACACCATCGTACCCATCGATTGCACGCAATAAAGCTGGGATTTCTTGAGGGCTTACCCGTTTCTGATTCTCGACACGTTGCGCCCCATTCAGCAAATCGCCTCGCTTGATGTTGGCCAGTGGGTTGTTTTCCATAATGCCATGCGCACAAGCGTATCTAAACACCTGCCCACAAGCCACCCATGACTTTTCCGCCAATGACGGGGCGCGTTGTTCAATCGCCTTTAGCATTGGGGTGAGTTGTCGTAAATGAATTGAATTGATCGTGAGTTTACCGATAGCTGGAAAAACATCATTCTCAAGCCGCCGCATGGTTGCTTGTGCATGGTGTTCGTCTATTTCTTTACCTGTGCGCCAATTGTCCCACCACTGCAATGCAACGGCTTTAAATGAGTTCTCAGCCTCAAGGCGTGCGGTGGATTTTTGTTCATCTCTGTGGGCGGCTGGGTCAGTGCCTTTCTGTATGAGCACTTTAACTTCATCGCGTCCAGCTCTAGCCTGTGCCAATGTGGTTAAAGGGTATTCACCCAATGAGATATTATTTTCTTTGCCAGCAAACCGATAACGCACCCACCACACCCATTTACCACTATTTAAGCGTTTCAATACTAAGCCGCCGCCTTGTGAGATGCTGCATGTGGGCTTGTCTGTCCCGTCTATGTGTGTTTTTTCAGCGATTGAGATTAATTTTTTTAGTTCGCTGTCGGTAATTAAGAGTGTTGCCATATAAGCCTTGACGGGGATTTGTGGGTAATGAAGTTAGATTTATTGCATTGATTTTACATTACCCACACCATTACCCACAAATTAATTTGTACCCTCGTATTCCTGAGGTTGCCCACAAACGACAAAAAACCCGCTAAACGTAATGTTTATGCGGGTTTATTTGCTAACTGTGGGTACTATCAGTTAATGTATTGGTGGCGAATCAGGGATTCGAACCCCGGACCTGCGGATTATGATTCCGTCGCTCTAACCGACTGAGCTAATTCGCCAAGAACGATATTATCAGCTAAATGCTGTATTTCTGTCAAGCATCTTTTTGCATTTATATGTTTTTTTCATCGCCTGTCTTTGAGTTGGCATCAATTGCAGCGATGACGCTTGCTTGAATGCTTTTATTGAGGGAGGTGGATAGGATGTTGTAATAACTGGTGTAGCTGATGGCGTATAAAAATGTGAAGTTCAGCAAAACCAAAAACAAGCTAATGAAGTAGGTCATCGCTGGCAATGCCATGGCGATGACGGTGGTGACGGCGATAAAGCCAAATAGCGTGAGAACCGTGAGGAGAATGGCGAGCAGTATGGGTAGGATGTTTCGACCTATACTGATGAGGGATAGGGTGATGGCTTGGCTGGCGTTGGTGTTTTGCCAGCCGATGAACATGGGGGCGTAGGTGAACAGTGCGGTGATGGTGAGGGTGACGATTTGAAATACAGCCAACGCAAGGATGGTGGGGTGTTTGCTGAAAAATGCAATTGGGTTGCTGGCGAAATCTTGTGCCAGCAGTTCTGGATCGGTGTTGATGGGTTCGGCAACACCGAGTCCCATTTGCATGAAGCGTCCACCATCGATGAATTGTGATAACAGGAGGCAACCGAGGGCAACGGTGGCATAAAAGACGCCGAGACTGAATAGGCGATTGCGTTGTTTGCCGAAAACACCAGAAAATACTTGGAGGGGATTGACGGGGGTTTGGGTGCGGATTTTTTGACAAATGTCAGCAAGGCCAAAGGCCAGCATGGGGGTCAGAAATGAACTGGCGATGGCGCCAATGAATGGCAATGAAGCCATCATCATCAATGTCATGATGGCCCAACCCGTGGCGATCAGTAATATTAAAGGCTGTGCTTGAATGAGTTGCCATGCGTTTTTATACCAAGTGAAGCCGTTGGCCATGGGGACGCGGGTGATGCTGAGTGGAATGATCATTGTGTTCTTTAGTGGTTTTGAAACGTTGGCTAATTTTGGTTGATGGTTATAATTTAAAGGAAATGTGAGCTGCTTTAAATTAAAAATAGTTTTTAAATGGTTTCAAATTGAGATCGGCGACTTTTTAAAATGCGCTCAAAGTGAGTTGGATCTTTGGGGGTGAGCATGGCCGCTTCGCGGGTGCGATAAAAATCATATAGGCGTGAAATCCAAAAACGCAGCGCAGCTGCGCGCAGCATCATGCCCCATGCGGATCGGTCATTGTCGGTCAATGGCACAACGGTGCTGTAGGCGGTGATCATGGCATTGAGGTGATCGGGCAGCAGCTCGCCTGTTGAGCGATCAATGCACCAGTCGTTGACGGTGACGGCCAAATCGAATAACCATGTGTCGACGCCCGCAAAGTAAAAATCGATGAATGATGGGCTGTTGGGGTCAGTAAACAGCACGTTGTCGACAAATAGGTCACAGTGACCTGCTCCGACCGGCAGCTCTTTGTAAATGGGGGTTTGTGCAAATGCTGTTTGTGCGGCGACTTCATCGCGGAGCAATTCGGCGATGTGGTCAGGCAGAAAAGCACTGACTTTGTCTTCCATCATTTGCCACCAATCCAAGCCCCGTAGGTTGGGTTGGTGTCGTTGCAGGTCACGTCCTGCGAGGTGCATTTGAGCCAGAGTGCGACCCACACTGGCGCAGTGTGCGGGTGTGGGGGTTGCGGTGTCGCTACCTGAAAGTTTAGACACAAGCGTGGCGGGTTTGCCTGCGAGTGGGCGAAACAGTTGACCTTGCGCATCGGCATAAGGGCGAGGCACAGGGATGCCTTTGATGGCCAAATGTTGCATGAGCTCAAGGTAAAATGGCAGTTGCTCGGGTGTGAGCACTTCAAAAATGGTCAATACATAGGTGGTGTGGTGTCTGCCATCGTTGAGTGTGACAAAAAAATTAGAGTTCTCGATGCCACTGGCAATGCCTTTGAATTCAACTAATGTCCCTAAGTTTAAAGGAGTAAGCCATGTTGCCAGCTCGTCGTGGGTGATTTGGGTGAAAACCGCCATGATGCCTATCAATCATTTGAATAAAAAAGCCATTTTAGCAAAAATGAATGGCTGGGGCGTGAGTTTGTGCTGATGAGCTGGCATGTCATGAGCATGGACACAGGTCTGCTTGGACAGAGTGGATGTTATTGATTGGTTTTATCCGTGTGGAAGCGTTTTTCTGCATCATCCAAATGCCGTGTGAGCACATGAGAAATCATGTTGATGCCAATGCCTGCAAATAAAGCGGGTAAAAGGTACAAGGCCACAGACACTTCGGACACAAAAAAGATGTCATCGGTCAGGGTGAGTGTTGATTTGGCGATGTTGGCCAGTTGTCCCAATAAATAAATGTCGATTCCTGACAATAAGAGCATCAGTGCGCCAAAAAATAAAATGGATGTTCGAGAAATGGCGCGTTTTAGCAGCAACACGGCATAAATGCCGAAAGGAACAATCAATGAAAAAAGCAGTAAAAGCCAAAATTTTAATTCGACAAAAACAGAAGTGCTGATGATACCCATGATTTATGTGACGTGCCTTGTGCGAGGGTTAGGAAAAATAGGTGATCAATCTGTTGTCTGCGATGAATTTCAGCGAATCGCAGTGTATTGGATTGTGTCGTGGTTGTCCGGTCAGGTATTGTGCTTTATTTTTTGAAATTTCACTTCGATTGTTTTTTGACCAAATATTCTGGCATGAGATGCTGAAAATTAATGCACGGAACATTTGAGCTCAAAGAGCAATCGGAGTGTCGTTTTTATCAACATAAGTTTTTTATGTTTTTGAGTAAGGGCGCGGTCATCCGTACCGTTTACAGTTGCATCATCTGCGCTCGCTCTTCATCTGTTTGCGCAAAACCACGTTTTTCATAAAAATCAAAAATGGCATTCACGATGTAATCGGGGTCATCGGTGATGTGTACCAAATCTAAATCTTTTTCAGAAATCAAATGGTTGCTCAACAATTGCTCTCTGACCCAATCCCATAAGCCTGTCCAAAAAGTGGTGCCGTATAAAAAAATCGGCATTTTTCGGCTTTTTCCTGTTTGGATCAGTGTCAATGATTCAAACAGTTCATCCATTGTGCCAAAACCGCCTGGCATGACAACGTAAGCGGTGGCATATTTGACGAAAGCGACTTTGCGTGAGAAAAAATGGCGGAAATTCATCGAGACATTTTGATAGGGATTGCCCGATTGTTCATGTGGCAACAAAATGTTTAAGCCGACGCTGGCTGATTTGCCCGCAAATGCCCCTTTGTTGGCTGCTTCCATAATCCCTGGGCCGCCGCCAGAGATGACAGAGAAACCGGCATTGGACAGCATATTGGCAAGTTTTTCTGTGTTTTGGTACATCGGGTTGTCTGGTTGGGTGCGCGCGCTGCCAAAGATGCTGACGGCGGGGCGAATGTGTGCCAATTGCTCGGCGGCATTGACAAATTCTGACATAATGCCAAGTATATGCCACGATTCACGTGCTTTGGTCATGGTTGATTTTTCGAGATCAGCGGGTGCCGATTCGCTTAAAGTTTGAATCTGTTCTTTGGCGTGTTTGTTCATGATGACCCTTGCTTGATGTAACGATGAGGTGGCTTAAAGATGGTTTATTGTACGGCATGTGCGGCATTCCGAAAAGCAAAGAACCCCTTTCTGTTGTTGTGTTGAGGGTATTAAAGTACCCTCAAGCTTGTGTTTTCGGGTTTTACGCGTCACTCGTTTAAACATGTGTCAAAGTAAAATGAAGCCCAATTAAAATGAAGCACAATCATAGTGCGGATTTATTTAAAAACTATTAATGGTTGTAAAATTTATGGCTATAAAATATATGCATTGATCATAGATGCATTGATGGTTTTTTTGGCACCGTATTTCGTATTTTTTTATTAAAGATTTTCCATGACCTTGATTTCTAATTTTATGAGCAAAACCGACCGCACTTTGTTGGTGGTTGATGGCTCCAGTTTTTTATACCGTGCTTATCATGGTTTACCTGATCTGCGCAGCCCGACGGGCGCGCCGACGGGGGCATTGTATGGCATTTTGAATATGCTTAAGCGACTCCGCCAGATGGTGCCGACGGCACATGCGGTTTGTGTGTTTGATGCGAAAGGCAAAACGTTTCGAGACGATTGGTATCCCGAGTACAAAGCGAATCGCCCTTCGATGCCTGATGATTTGGCCTTACAAATTCCTGTCATCGAAGAGGCTGTGCGTGCGCTGGGCTGGCCTGTGGTGTCGATCTCGGGGGTGGAAGCGGATGACGTGATTGGTACATTGTCCGTGCAAGCGACACGTGAGGGTTGGGCAACGGTGATGGCGACGGGTGATAAAGATTTGACGCAATTGGTCAATGACCACGTGCTGTGGTTCAACACCATGAGTGACGATGTGCTTGATGCGGTGGGTGTGACAGAGAAATTTGGTGTACCGCCCAACCGCATTGTCGATTATTTGACGTTGGTGGGTGACACCGTGGACAACGTGCCGGGGGTGGAAAAGGTCGGTCCAAAGACAGCTGTCAAATGGTTGGCCGAATACGACTCATTGGATAATATTGTTGCTCATGCCGATCAAGTGGGTGGCAAAGTCGGCGAAAACCTGCGCAAAGCATTGGATTGGTTGCCCATGGCACGGCAATTGGTGACGGTCAAATGTGATTTGGAATTGGATGGTGATTTGGGTCATATTGGCGCGGTTCACATGGGTAAAGAGGATAAGGTTGCTTTGCACCGTATTTATGAGCAAGCGGGTTTTAAAGGTTGGCTCAAGGCGCTGGTCGCTGAAATGGCGGTGTCCGCACCCGAGTTGGAAATGGGTGAAACAGCGTCTTTATTCGATCAATCCGCCGTTGCGCCATCTGTGGCTGAAACCACCATTGCCGCAGGCACTGCGGCCATGGCATTTGCTGCAGACGATGGTGAGCCCGCAGAAATTGTCCCTTTTGAGGTCAAGTACACCATCGTCAACACGCATTCGGCTTTGAGTAAAATGTACACCGCATTGTGTGCTGCGCCGCTGGTCGCTTTCGATTCAGAAACAACCTCACTCAGC
Source organism: Ephemeroptericola cinctiostellae (assembly GCF_003339525.1). GTDB lineage: Bacteria > Pseudomonadota > Gammaproteobacteria > Burkholderiales > Burkholderiaceae > Hydromonas > Hydromonas cinctiostellae. Next base: position 1,221,714 of record NZ_CP031124.1, read on the forward strand.
CCTTTTGCTGCCCGCGTGGTGGGTTTGTCTTTTGCCATCGATGCCGAATCGGGCTGGTATATTCCTCTGGCACATGAGGGCATGCAAAGCATCGATCAATTGCCTTTGGACATCGTACTGAGAACGATGAAGTCGTGGTTTGAGGATGATGGCGCGAAAAAAATTGGGCAAAATCTCAAATACGACACACATGTCCTCGCCAACCATGGCATTGCTTTACGTGGCATCGCACACGACACATTGTTGCAATCGTATGTCTTGGATTCACATGCGAAGCACGCGCTGGATGCCATTGCAGCGCGTTACCTGCACGTGTCAAGTTTGTCTTACGAGGATCTGTGTGGCAAAGGCGCCGCACAAATTCCTTTCGCACAGGTGGAGATCGAACGTGCTGCGAAATATGCTGCTGAAGATGCCGCATTGTGTCTTGGTGTGCATGCGGTGATGCATCCCAAAATCTGTGCCGATGCGGGTTTGAAAGCAGTGTATGAAATGATCGAATTGCCCACTTCGGATGTGCTGTTCACGATTGAACGTGCAGGGGTGTTGATTGATGCGGACGAGTTGCGCCATCAATCAAATGGTTTGGGGCAACAATTGTTAAACCTCGAAACCCAAGCACATGAACTTGCAGGCCAACCATTTAACTTGAACAGCCCCAAACAAATCGGTGAGATTTTCTTTGAAAAACTTGGCATGCCTGTGGTCAAGAAAACGGCCAAAGGCGCGCCCAGTACCGATGAAGATGTACTGCAAAAGCTCGCTGAAGATTATCCTTTGCCCAAAGCCATGCTGGAATACCGCAGCTTGAGCAAGCTGAAGTCGACTTACACCGATAAATTGCCGCTGATGATTGAACCTTCGACAGGACGGGTGCACACACATTATGCGCAAACGGTCGCTGTGACAGGGCGTTTGTCATCCACGGATCCCAACTTGCAAAACATCCCTGTGCGCACTGAACAAGGCCGAAAAATTCGCACGGCTTTTATTGCCCCCGCAGGCAGCGTCATCATGTCAGCGGATTATTCACAAATCGAGCTGCGCATCTTGGCGCATTTGTCGCAAGACCCTGGTTTGTTGAGCGCATTTTCAAACAACGAAGACGTTCATCAACGCACCGCAGCGCAGATTTTTGGTGTTGAGCTCAAGGATGTCAGCTTCGATCAGCGGCGCATGGCAAAAATGATTAACTTTGGTTTGATTTACGGCATGAGCGCATTTGGTTTGGCCAATAACTTGGACATCAGTCGCACCGCTGCGCAAAGTTACATGGATTCTTATTTCATGCAATACCCAGCGGTGTTGCAATTTATGGAAACCACCAAACAGTCCGCACGTGAAAATGGCTATGTGAGCACCCACTTTGGTCGTCGCTTGTATTTGTCTGACATCAATAACCGCAATCAAGGCAAACGCCAAGGCGCAGAGCGCGCTGCGATCAACGCGCCCATGCAAGGCACATCGGCCGATTTGATTAAACTGGCGATGATTGCTGTGCGAAGCGCTTTAACTGAGTGGGGTTTGAAATCAAAACTGATCATGCAAGTGCACGATGAATTGGTGTTTGAAGTGCCCAATGATGAGGTTGAACGGATGACCGCCTTAATTCCAGAATGCATGGCGGGCGTGGCTGATTTGGCTGTGCCATTGGTTGCTGAAGTGGGGGTGGGTGAGAATTGGGAGTTGGCACATTGATTTGATTTTCAAATAAAATTTTGTTTTAAGGGGTATGGAGAAAATAAAAATCTACTTGTTTCATACTTTCAAATCGGTAAATTTAGCCAAGTTAAAAAGGTGGTCAGCAACTGTTTTCATGGTGAAAGCCACGCATATTCCATCATGCCATGTTTGATTTTGTGTTCCTTTATGCAGGAGATTACGGGGCAAGCCCACAATGATGTGACATTGCCCACTTTGGGTTGATGTTTTTTATAAACGGACTTGTCCCTGCTCTCGTGGTTTGTGCCAATGTGTGTGATGAAATTTAAAACGAATATTTAAACTGGATACAACAAACAGTTCTGGTTTTTTGTACCCCCTGAAGGAGCGAACATGGGTGCACTTGTGTTTGATTACATTGTGGTTGGCGGGGGCTCGGCGGGTTGTGTATTGGCTGCACGCTTGTCTGAAGACCCCACTGTCAGTGTGTGCTTACTTGAGGCTGGGGGTGGAGGTGCTTCTCCTTTTGTGAACAGCCCCGCGGGTTTCGCAGCAACTGTGCCTTGGGGCGGTTACAGTTGGCATTATCAAACCGTGCCTCAAGCGCATTTGAATGGCCGTCGAGACCGAGTGCCGCGAGGCAAAGTGTTAGGGGGGTCAAGTGCCATCAACGCCATGGTGTACATCCGTGGCAATCGGTGGGACTACGATCAATGGGCTGCGGCGGGTAATCGGGGGTGGGCATACGATGAGGTGTTGCCGTATTTTAAAAAAGCCGAGCACAGTGAAATATTCCCAAATGACCCCCATCATGGGGTGGGCGGCCCGCTCAATGTCAAACATTTGGATCAGTACAGCCCGATCAATGCCTTGTTTTTACAAGCGTGTGCAGCACATGGTGTTCCTGTCACCTCAGACCCCAATGGTGAACAGCAGTTTGGCAGCTGGTTGAGTGCGGTCACACAAAAAGCAGGTGAGCGGTGCAGCGCAGCGAAAGCCTATGTGCAACCCAACCTCAAACGTTCAAACCTGACTGTTGTCACACATGCCCATGTGCAGCGAATTTTATTTGAACATCAAACAGCGATTGGCGTTGTTTATCGACATGCCGAAAGCCATGAAACAGTTCATTTGCGCACGAGAAATGAAGTCATTTTAGCCAGTGGTGCGATCCACTCACCACAGTTGCTCATGTGGTCTGGGGTCGGTGATTTTGATACTCTGCATGTTTTGGGCATTCCTGTTGTAAAGCATTTGGCAGGCGTGGGATGCAATTTACAGGATCATTTTACGGTCACCGCCATATGGCGGGCGAAAAATCAAGAAGGGTTGTTTGGTTTGAATATTCGCGGCAGTTATGATGTGGCACATGGCGTATACGATTGGTGGCGGCATCGCCGAGGCATGTTGACCACAAATTTTGCTGAATCGGGTGCATTCATTTTTAGCGCTGAAAACGTGGGAACTCCAGACATACAGCTCGCACTCATCGTTGGCATGGTCGATGAGCATGCCCGTCGAATGCATTGGGGCGCAGGGTACAGCATCCATGTGACTCTCATGCGTCCAAAAAGCCGAGGGTGCATCAAGTTGAATCCAAAAGATGTGTATGGCATGCCCCTGATTGATCCTAATTTTTTAGCGGAAACAGAAGACATCGAGGTCATGGTGCGTGGGCTCAAAAAGACCCTCAGCATCATGAATGATGGTGCATTACAAAGCTATCGAGGCGAATTGCTGTATCCGATCAATGCTCAGGATGACGCGAACCTAAAAAATTACATACGCCAACATGGCAGTACCGAATACCATCCCGTCGGCACGTGTAAAATGGGTTCCGCCAGTGATGCGATGGCGGTGGTCGACGATCATTTGTGCGTTCATGGCGTACTCGGACTGCGGGTGGTTGATGCCTCCATCATGCCGACCATCGTTTCGGGCAACACCAATGCCCCAACCATTATGATTGCGGAAAAAGCAGCAGACTTAATAAAACACAGTAAAATAGAAAAAGACATAAAAAATAGAGCCTCAAATGGAGATTCACCCACCGTTGTTGTGTAAGATGCTTGAATAATAATGGATTATCAAAGTCAACCATTTGCGGCCTCAAGGGCTTATAGCAATTGATGGTGTGAGCAAAATAAGCAAATCAAAATTTTTTATACTTTTTAACCCCCACAGAGGAGAATACCCATGCAACGTCAATTTAAAGCGATTACCGCAATCACACTGGCTGCCACTTTGGCGCTCACAGGTTGTGCCAGCATCAATGAAGGCATGCAAAGCACAGGATCGGGTACAGCGATCGGCGCAGGTTTAGGGGCATTGGCAGGTGCAGCGATCGGCGCAGCCACTGCTGGTAAACATGAAACTCGAAGCATTCTCACCGGTGCAGCCATTGGCGCAGCTGCTGGCGCAGGTGGTGGTTATGTGTGGTCGCAACGCATGCAAGCGCAAAAAACCGCAATGGAAAAAGCCACGGCAGGCACAGGCATTGACGTGAGCAAGACAACTGACAATCGCCTGAAACTTGACATCCCAGCGGATGTTTCATTTGACAGCAACAGCTATGCGATTAAATCAAATTTCCGTCCGATTTTGGATAAATTTGCTCAAACCTTGCAAGCCAATACGATCACCACAGTGAACATCATTGGGCACACTGACAGCACAGGCAATGACGCCATCAACAATCCATTGTCGGTCAATCGCGCCGCCAGTACACGTGATTATTTGACAGCCCGTGGTGTTTCCAGCAGCCGTTTCACCATTGAAGGCATGGGCTCACGCCAACCCGTGGCGAGCAATGCGACTGAAGCAGGTAAAGCACAGAATCGCCGAGTCGAGGTTTTCATCGGTGAACCTGTGACACATTGATTAGGCATCGTCAGATTTAAAAAAGCAAGCCGTAGCAGGGCTTGCTTTTTTTACGATTGAACTCCACATCTCACTCCCTGCCTCATTGAGGTTGAGTTGAAATGTTGAGTTGAAATTTAGCAAAAAATAAAGGAAACACTTCAGTTGTTTCAACTTCTTAAAAATGATGTGGTCGCATTCATCGTCTAGGTGAGGGGCAGTTGAGTGCTGCGAAAGCCCATTCGACTCCGTGCTAAAATGCTTGTGTAGAAATATGGTGTTTTTTATTTAATTGATTGAAAGAACAAACAAATTAAATTAAATGCCTTTTATATTTTTGCCTTTTATCTTTTTTAAACGCCCCACTCATGGCGTGCATGTTCAAATAAATGATTGCTTCGCACCCTGTTGATCAACGATCGGATCACTTTTTTTGTACAATAGGCCGTGTTGGGCTGAATGCTTTACAAAGGCGGGTGTGTATGACAACTGTGTTTGTATTGAAGTAAAACAATGCGTACATTGCGGTTGTTTGGTTTGAAGTTAAAAAATGTCAATTTAGGAAGCTTATGGCGGCGATTCGCTCTGCAATTTTTATGGTCTTGATCGTTCTTTGGACGATCCCTTTTTCAATTTTGTGTATGTTAACAGCGGTATTGCCTTACCGTGCGCGGTATGCATTTACGTCCGTCTGGAATCGTGTGACGATTTTTGCCGCGAGGTGGATTTTGGGCATTCGCTATGAGTTGCGAGGGGTGGAGAATTTACCTGAAAAAGGCCGTGGTGCGGTGGTGTTGGCGAAGCACCAATCGGCATGGGAAACGATCTTCTTGTTGTATGCCCTGGGCAACCCCCTGTGTTTTGTGTTCAAGCGTGAGCTGTTGATGGTGCCTTTTTTTGGTTGGGGTTTGGGTTTGTTGCGTATGGTGGCGATTGATCGAAATTCAGGTCAGGATGCGATGACTCAAACAGTGGATCAGGCGCGTGTGCGTTTGGCCGATGGGGTGTGGATGATCATGTTCCCAGAAGGCACACGCATTGCACCTGGTGAGCCGAGTAAATTTCGGTCAGGTGGGTCACGCTTGGCGGTGTCATTGAATGCCCCCATCATTCCGATAGCCCACAATGCGGGGGAATGCTGGCCGAAAAAACCTTGGGTTAAGCAAGCGGGTAAAGTCACCGTGTCCATTGGGCCGTTGATTGAAACGGTTGGCCGCCCTGTGAATGAGGTGCACAAAGAAATGGTGGGGTGGATTGAGACAGAAATGAGTCGCCTGCCAAAGGCACGTGAGGCGTGATTTGAGTCGTTTGCGAGAGTGGTTGAATCAATTGCAATTGTCGTTGTTTGGCGACAACGATGTGCCTGCGTCCAGTGCAAAACCCATTTCAGAGAAGAAAGCGCCCACGCGAGGGCGTTTGAAATCAGTCGACCAAATGATGTCGACGCCGATGCCATCATTGGAGCCGATTGAAGCGCCTGTACCTCCGGCGCGGCGTGCACGTACTGTCCTTTTGGGTGCGCATGAAGTGCCTTATACGATTGAGCGTGTTCGCCGCCGCACCGTGGGCATGTTGGTTGACCACAGCGGCTTGCGTGTGCGTGCGAGCAGTGCAGTGACGGTATTGGAAATTGAGCGAATCTTGCAATTGAGGGCTGATTGGATTCTCAAAAGTTTAAATAAAATGCAAAATGCAGTACCACGTGTGAGCTTTGTGCCGAATTTAGTGGTGGCCGATGGCGATGTCTTGCCCATTTTGGGGCGAGCCGTGCGGATTTTTTGGCGCACGGGTGCTGCAAAAATGGATGCTCAAGTGTGGTTGGCGCAACAATGGGGTGGGGCGGCTGAGGCGGTGCTGATTTTGCGTGATGTTGCACCCGCTCGTCGCGAGAAAGCAGTGCGTGATGCTTTGACGGCGATTCTATTGGCGTATTTGTTTCAACGCGCACAACGTTACGCGGTGGCTCATGGCTTGCGTTATCGGTTGATCGTGTTGTCGAGCGCGAAAACATTGTGGGGTACATGCCGCAGCGATGGCACCGTGCGCTTGAATTGGCGTTTGGTGTTTTTGGATGTGGCATTGGTGGACTATGTGTTGGCACATGAGTTGTCCCACACCGTGCACATGAACCACAGCCGTTTGTTTTGGGAGAAAGTCGCGGAATTGTGCCCAGATTACAAACATTGTGTGCGTGAGCTGAAGCAGTATAATTTGCGTGCAACTTAAAGAAATATAAAAAAATACAGAAAAATGAACAACTGACTTTTCTGGTGTTTTGAGTTGGAATTTTTATCTGAGCATCTTGATACAAATCAAGCACATTCAAAGGATTGTCAGCTCGCTGTCCTTCGCATTCGTCGATGTTGAGTCAATTGGTGTGAAGAAACAGACTGACCTCGTGTGCCCTTGAGTGTACGTGAGGCACAAACACAAACACAAACACAAACACAAACACAAACACAAACACAAACACAAACACAAACACAAACACAAACACAAACACAAACACAAACACAAACACAAACACAAACACAAACACCCCTTTCGAAAGGGGTGTTTTCATTTTAGTAATGCGCTTGATCCTTGATTTTTTATGCTTTGCGTTCAGTGATAACGTAGTGTTTGGTCAGTGTTTCAATGACTTGAAATGTGCCTTTAAAACCAGCAGGTATGATGACGGCATCACCAACCGTAAATTCGCGTGTTTCGCGTGTTTCGCCTGTTTCTGCAATGAGCCGACCACGTCCACTGATGACATAGAAATATTCATCTTCGGTTGATCCCATTTCAATGCGCCATGCCCCCACTTCACTGGCCCAGATGCCCATAAACACTTCGCCGCTGTCATTGGTGAAGTGATGCCATGTGGTGCGTTGTGGATTGCCTGTGATGAGGCGTTCAGGGCGAGGAAAGTCGTATTCGGGAGTGGGTGTGGTGTCAGAGAACAATTGAATGCGGGGCATGGGAGTCCTTGAGATGAGGTGGGTGGGGATGGCTGTTTGGGATTTTGGTCTGGTGGATTTTAACCAATCACCCCTCACCGAGTCAAAGTGGTTGCTGATTCATGTGTGCAATGGATGGTTGAGATCACTGCGGTTGGTAACTCAAGCGCACATAAATGGGCGCGTAGGGCTCCGCTTGGGTGATTTCCAGAAGGGATTCACGGGACAATTCAAGCATGGCGATGAAATTAACCACCAATACAGAACGGCCTTCGCCATTTGCAATCAAGTCATGGAACAGCTCACCGAACTCCATGAATTGGCGGTGCTGTAATTGACGCAAAATGCCCGTCATGAATTCACGGACGGACAGTGTTTCACGGGTGATGCGGTGTTTTTGATTGAGTTTTGCGCGTTTCAAAATGTCTTGCCAAGCCGATTTGAGGTCATCTAGATTGACATTGGGCATTGCGCGTTCAGTGGTGTGATCAATGTCAGCGAGTGCGATGTCAAAATCCCGTCCCACCACGGGCAGTAGATTTAAACCCAGTGCAGCCAATTTCATTTGCTCGTATTCTAACAAGCGGCGCACCAGTTCAGCGCGTGGGTCATCGGCTTCTTCGCCGGTGTCGGTGGTTTTGACGGGCAACAACATGCGTGATTTAATCTCAATCAACATCGCTGCCATGAGCAAATATTCAGCGGCCAACTCAAGGTTGTGTTCGCGGATTTGATCGACGTAAATCAAATATTGAGTGGTCACTTGTGCCATGGGAATGTCGAGCACATTGAAATTTTGTTTGCGAATCAAATACAGCAATAAATCCAAAGGCCCTTCAAAGGTCTCAAGAAAAACCTCCAATGCATTGGGCGGGATGTAGAGGTCTTGCGGCATGTTGAACAGGGGCTCACCGTACAGACGTGCGAACGCCAAACCATCAACCACATCAGGTGTGGTGTCAGGTTTGGCGTTTACGATGGCGGCCTCGTCCAAAGGGACGACTGGCTGTGTCATCTAAAGTAAATGTAACGCAATTTAGTTGTAAACGTAAGGCTTTTGCGCGACCATTGCTTCTTCAAATTCACGCTGTAAGCGCAAATCTTGTGGTTTGTCCCACAGGCGCGCACGACCATCACGCTGGCCTTTTTCAAGCTGAGGATCTTCTTTTTTCAGGTCTTTTAAAAACAAGGTGACATCGGATTCGTAACGCGCCATTTTTATTGCTCCAAATGCTAATTTAATGCAGAGAATTGTTTACAATGGAGGCTCATTTTGACGAGCTCCCACGCTTGATTGCTATTTTACTCGAAAAACCATGGGGTTGGCGCGTTTTGCTATTTTGATTGTATTGGAAATCTTATTTTGAAGTTGTTTGTTCACCCATCGTCCCAAAATAAGCACACGCTGCAATCTGCGCTGCGCTGCGGTTTGAGCCGCTTGGCGTGCACGGTGGTGCTGTTGATGGGCGCGCCATTGGCATGGGCAGACAATTATAAGGTCAATGTGGATGCCCCCAAAGAGGTGAAAACCATATTGGACACCTATCTTGACATTGTGCGCTACCGAACGCGTGAAGACATCCGCGATGAGTACCTTGATTATTTGGTTGATCAAACGCCTGAACAAGTGGCCAGTTTGTTGGCGACGATGGGGTATTTTGATGTGCGCACTGAGGTCAGTGAGGGCAGTAAAAACTCAAGTGTGAAAGATGCTGAAAAGCCCAACATCACTGTTAAAGTGACGCTGGGGCAGCGGGTGGTGGTGGACAGTGCCAAGCTTGAGGTGCAAGGCCTTATCAAGGAGCAAGATCCGAAACGTGTTGGCACCTTGGAGTTTGACTGGTCTTTGCAAGAGGACGAACCTTTCACTCAAAATGAATGGAGTTTGTCAAAGACATTGCTGTTGCGCAAAATTCAATCCGAAGCGTATGCTGCTGCTCGCTTTGTGGACACACAAGCGTTCATTGAGCCTGAGAAAAAAACCGCTAAATTGTCGGCCAAGCTGGATTCAGGGCCTTATTTTACTTTGGGTGAAATTGAAGCGACAGGGCTTCGCCGTTACCCTGTGAAAGTCGTGAACAATGTCAATGTGATTAAAGTGGGCGAGGCGTACAACCGCAATAAACTGCTCAATTTGCAAAAACGTTTACAAGATTTACCTTATTTTTCAAGTGTATTGGTTGACGTGGGGCAGAATCCCGATGAAGCAGAACTTGCGCCGATTAAAGTGCAGGTAGTTGAGTTGCCGACCCAAAATTTCAATGGTTTGGTTGGGTATGGCACGGATGCAGGCTTCCGCACCAATGTGCAGTACAGCCACTACAATGTGTTTAAACGTGGCTGGATTTTTGATTCCCGTTATGACTGGGAGCAAAAGCAGCGCACAGGCACCTTGTCATTGTCCACACCACAAAATGCCAACCATTATCAATGGAGTGTGGTGGGCAAAACGGAGTTGGATCGAACGGTTGATCCAAACACCAACACGGCTCAGATTGGTTTGCATTATTCGCGCAAGCTGGAGCATACGGCGATTTCGTATGATGTGGATTATTTCAACAGTAAACTGGGCGATTTACGCAGTCATGCGACGGTTTTTGGGGTGTCTTGGGCAAAAAATAAAGTGGATGATCCATCTTTCCCTCGAAGAGGTTATGCAATTGAAGCATCGGTGGGTGGGGCGTTAAAGGCCTTGGCTTCTTCTGCAACTTTTTTGCGGGCGTATGGTCGTTTCCGTTATTTCATTCCATTTAAAAAAGACGACTCATTGCTGTTGCGCGCTGAGGCGGGGGCGGTGGTGACCAAAGATACTTTGTACAATGTGCCGTCCAGTTTGTTATTTTATGCAGGTGGCAGCAGCTCGATTCGTGGTTATGCTTATCAAAGCATTGGCAGCACCTATAGAAACAGCAATGGCTCTTCGATTTTACCGGGGCAGTTTTTGGCGACAGCCTCGGCTGAGTACACGCACTGGTTCAATAAGTCATGGGGCGCTGCGGTGTTCTACGATGTGGGTACGGTCAGCAATGACTTAACCAATTTTGGCTTATACCATGGTGCGGGTGCTGGTGTGCGTTGGCGCAGCCCTGTGGGGCCGATACATTTTGATCTGGCTTATGGCTATCCACGCAAGAAGCTGGCACCGCACATTTCGATTGGGATTTTGTTTTAATGAGCGCATCTAAACCGGGTTGGCAAGGCTGGCGTTTTTTTATGCCATCACGCATCGTTCCAGACGAAGCGGGTGGTGCGTTGTCGCCTGAAGAAGAGACTGCGTCGGGTGAGGCTGGGCAAGGCAGCGATGCTGCTGCCCCCGCGCCAACCCAAAAAAAGCGACACTGGTTGCGTTGGTTGCTGTTTATTTTGATCGCCGTGCCTGTGTTGGTGGTGGGCGCAATCGTGGCCATGATTCAAACGGAAACGGGTACAAAAAGTTTTTGGACTGTGGCAAAAGTGTTGTCCGCAGGACAGTTACAAGCCGATTGGAATTCAGGCAGTTTGGCACATGGCGGTTCAGCGAGTGAAGTGCACGTCCATTTGGCAAAATATGTGCATGTCGACATCACCAATTTATCAGGTGAATGGTCATGGGCGTATTTACCACTTAAATGGTCGGTCGATCACATCGCGGCAGACACCGTTGACGTGACCATGTACCCAAAACCTGAAGACAACACGCCGCTGGAAAAAGTGACGTTGCCGCTTTCTATTGAGGCAAAGCGGGTTCAAGTGGCCACAGTCAATCTCATCAATGGATTGAAAACCACAAGTTTAATCAACATTGACGGTTCGGTCTCAACCGACCAACGCCACCACCAAATCAATTTAACTCACCTTACGCAAGGCAGCGCCGAATACACGGGGCAGCTTGCGATTGATGGCATTCGCCCATTTGCATTGACGGGTAAAGTGCAAGCGGTATCACAATATGACGACAACGATTACACTTTAGACATCAATGCAACGGGTGATTTATACCACTTGAATGTGGATTTGAACGCAAACGGTGGCAGTGTCAAACAGCCATTAAAGGGTGTGGGACAGCTCGAAGTTCAATTGTTGGATCGGTACTACATTCACCGTGGTCACGTCGCGATGACGCATTTTAACCCATACGCATTTTGGGATAAATTGTTAAAAGCAGACCTCGATGTGACGCTGGAGGCCACACCGCAAACGATCAGCATTGAAGAAAAAAAAGGCACAGAGAATCGCCAACCCGTGCATGGCAATTGGCGTGTGATCAACCATGCACCCGCGGCATTGTCGGTGTATTCACTGCCTGTGGATCAAGTGTCTGGTGAGTTTGATCTGACCAAAGACCAGCAAGATGTGAAAAACATTGACATTCAAGTCAGTGGCAATGGTCGAATCACGGGCGCAGGGGTGTGGAAAGACAAACAAGGTGATTTCAAATTCGATGTCAATGGTTTTGATTTGAAAAACGTCCATCCAAAAATGTTAACAACCCGTTTGTCTGGACCCCTCGAATTGACAGTGACCAAAAGCAATCAACATATTGTCACCACGTTGACGAACAGTGGTTCGAATACGTTGCAGGTATTTGCCGATGTCAATGTGACCAATGACCGCGTTGAAGTTACGCAAGCACGCGTGTCAGGCAGCGCGAATGCAAAAATTGAACTGAAAGGGCAGCTCAAATACACCGAAGGTTTACCTTTTGAAGGCAAAGCCCAATTGTTGCAATTTAACTTGGCAGAGCTGGGTGACTTTCCAAACAGCCGCTTGGCGGGTGATTTTGATGTGAATGGCGTGGTCAAGCCCAATGTCAAAGTTAACCTCAAAGGTCAACTCACCAACAGCGCGTGGGCGGGTGTGCCCGCCCAAGGTAAAATTGATGTCAGCTACAATGCGCCCGACACCTTCACTGCACGTGAACTTGACATCACGGTGGGGGCGAATAAATTTTATGCAAAGGGCGCACTGGGCATCACCAAAGACAGCAAGGAAAAAATTAACGTCAATATTGATGCACCTAATTTAGAGCAATTGCAATTTGGTTTTGGTGGCAGCTTGACTGCCAAAGCTGACCTCACGGGCAGCATGCTTAAACCGCGCGGTGTGGTCGATGCCACTGCCAGCAACCTAAAAATTGGTACTCAATCGGTGCGCCAAGCCACACTCAAAGGTGAATGGAACTCTGGTGCGCAAGGTGTCATGAATGGCAAGCTGGACGTGCAAGGCTACCTCAATGGTTTGATTAAACTGGATGCGCTCAACCTTGAGGTCAATGGCACACAAGCCGCCCATCAGTTCAATGGCAAAATTCAAGGCAATGTGCTCATCCGAGAAGGCATCGCTGCGCGCGAAGTGGTCAAGGGTGGGCAAGTCCTCAAAACCTCGGCACAACCCCCTGTGCAATGGATTTTAAATGCCACCACCCAAGGCTCAGGTCGCATCAGTGATACGGGTTGGCAAGGGCAAATCAGCCAATTCAATAACCAAGGTCAGCCCAACATTGCCTTGCAACATCCAGCACAAGTGGCCTACGAAAAAGGCGAATTGCAATTCAAAAACCTTGATGCACAGGTGCAAAATGCCCAAGTGAATTTGGACAGCCTCAACATCCTTGGTGCACGCATCAACAGCCGTGGCCGAGTCAGTAACCTTGTGATCCCAGAATGGTTGACGTGGCTCAATGTGACTTTGCCGTTTTATACGGACATGACCATCAAAGGTGACTGGGACATGGCCATGGGCGATTCGCCCTCAGGTGGTTTTAAATTTGAACGTGAAAAAGGTGATTTGTCGTTGGATAAACGGCAAAAAAACACAATCGCCTTAAGTCAATTGATGCTCAATGGCCGTTTGTCAGGGCGCACATTGGCCATCACGGGCAATTTAAACTCGGATCGTTTGGGTAAAGTCGACATCAACGGCAATGTGGGCATGATTGGCAGCCCTGCGGGTTGGGTCATCACGGGCATTTCGCCATTGAGTTTGAATGCCAAAGCGCAAATGGATCAATTGCAGCAGTTCAACTCATTGCTGGGTGCAAACATTCGCTTGAATGGGCAAATGCAAGCGGACATTCACATCGGCGGTGCGTTGGCCGCACCCGTGATGAGCGGTGTGCTGACGGGACAACACATTGATTTTTTACATGTCGAGCAAGGCTTCCGCCTGAAAGATGGTGTGATTCGCTTGAATTTGACCGACTCCTATGTGGATTTTGAACAGTTTGATTTCAATGGTGTTGAAGGCAAATTGTCGGTGCGTGGTCAAGCCTCGTATGGTGCGGGTGGGCGTTTGCTGACCGCAGAGGTGACGATGGACAAGCTGCGTCCATTTGTTCGTCTTGATCGGCAATTGATTTTGAGCGGTCAAGCCGAATTGGGCTACGATGGCGTGAGTCAATTGCAAATTAAAGGCAAAGTGCGAGCGGACAAAGCGTTGATTGATCTGCCGCCGACTTTACCACCGAGTTTGGGGGATGATGTCGTTGTGTGTTCGAGTAACCCTGAAAAATCACGCAATTGCAAAATCATCAATGACAAGGCCAGTGCAACCCCACGTTTGGGCATTGTCCCCAGTATCGATTTGACCTTGGATTTGGGTGACAATTTCCGATTCAAAGGGCAAGGGGCGGATGTTAAATTGGTGGGTAATGTTCATTTGGAAAGCAATCAAGGCTCACCATTGAGAACCACGGGCGTGGTGCGGGTGGAAAGCGGAACGTATAAATTCTATGGTCAACTGCTTAAAGTGGATCGTGGATTGATCACTTTCCAAGGCCCGATGGATGACCCTGCATTGAATATGTTGGCGACGCGAACGGTGAGCAGCACGGAGGTGGGGGTTGAGTTGACGGGTACGCTGGCCGACAGCAAAGCGCGTTTGATTTCCACACCCGAAATGCCCGATGAAGAAAAACTCTCATGGCTGTTGTTTGGGCGTTCATCGAGCACTTTATCCACATCGGATGGCAGCGCGATTGCAGGCGCGGCAGCCATTTTATTGGGCAGCGATCAGGGGCGAAAAGTCACCGAAAAGTTGGGTATCGACAGTTTCAATTTGGGTGCATCTGAGAGTGGATTGACGGGCACAGTGGTTGGGGTGGGCAAGCGTTTGTCTGATCGTTTCGCTGTCGCTTATGAACAAGGTTTGGCGTCGGTTGCAGGTGTGGTCAAAGTCACATGGACGCTGTCGCGTAATTGGCAGATTTTGCTGCGTGGCGGTTCAATCAATGGCATGGATGTGCAATACAGTCGACGGTTTGATAAATTTTAAGCCAATGCGGGGTAAGCCCTGCTTTTAAAGGACATCCCATGGAAACATCCGATTGAATTAAGCGATTAAATAAAAAACTTTCTTGATCCAGTGTTTTGAGGTTTTTTCAAATTTAACCACTGATGAATGCGTTAAACCCACAGATGGGAGCAGTTGATTGTTATTTTTCAGTATGTTATGAGTGAATGGCGAGCGACTGCTCTTAAAAAAGCTTGTATGGGCTGTGAAGGCCAAGGCTCAATGTCATGGTTCAGAATTGTTTTTTTAAATGATTTTTTATGATAATTGACAATTCACTTTCTTGAGCGTAAATTGATACACACACTGGTCGGTTTTTAAATAAAAACCTTCATGCCTTTAATTAAATTTCGGTGTTTTTTCAATTTTTCACACATTACAACAATAAAAAACTTTTTATGTGTGGTTGTGGCCATGTTGGGCTGGGTGTTGGAGCCAATTCAACCTCTGCGCGGTCTTCAAATTTCTATCTCGCTACTTTTTAGGCGAAACCCCTTTTATTTTATAAACAAGGCGTTTGTTGTGTGTTTAATCAGGCACTGTTCTGATTTTACCCGTACATAAACCAAACAAGACGTTTGACAACCCTTATCTTGTTGCCAAAGGTGCTCGTTTTCTCGTGGTTTATTCGGGTGTGAATCGGCAGCCGTTGAAGTCAAATCATTCACATCATGTTGTGAGGTTGGATTGTCGGATCATTGCACCGATCAAATCGGATGGATGAGAATCGAATGAAACAAGCGGGTGTGAAACATCAGGAGAACCATCATGGGATCACCAAATGTTGTCAACTTGACCGTTGATTTAAGCCAAGGTTTTGAAAAATTGGATGTTGAAAGCAATCAACTCCATGCATACACCATTTCAGGGAAATATTTGGGCACCAGCTCAATGGGTGGAGGGCAGGCTTCTTTTGACATTCCGAGCAGTTTGGATGGACAAAAGCTGCAGTTTTTTGTTGGGCCGCGCTTAGATGGCGCGCCACCGCCTTCAGTGGAATCATTCATTCGAGCGGGTGCACCTGCACTCAGTGAGCGAATGTTGATCGATAACCCGTTCATCAAATTTGTTGAGCCGATCATTCCTTTTCCGTTGTGGTGCATTTGCAATGTGAGGGGGCGTTTAATCAAATATGTGACTTTGCCAGATGGTACCGTCCAAGAGTTGCCCATTTGCAATGCGCGTGTGCATGTGTGTGAGGTGGATCGCATCCAGTGGTTATTGCCTAAAATTCCAGATGTCCATATCATTAAATTGCGTGAGGACATTTTAGATCGTTTAAATATCATCAAAACGCCATTTCCACCGATTCCGATTCCGATTCCTGACCCTGAGCCATTCTTCAGGCCTCAAAAGTTGTTGATGGGTGGCGTCATGCCACGAGGGGCTTCGATTGTGGATCCTTCAATTCGTCTGCCATCTTCAGTGGTCACTCGAAAAATGAAATTAAATGCGGATTTTGTGGATAAAGTCGCTTCTCATTCGTGGGATACATTGAATCCTGTTGAGCAAAAAATAAGCTTGGATTTGTTGAATTTAGAGTCGGTCGATCTGATTCGAAACCGATTGCTGGATTTGTCTGCGTATATTCAATTGAATTTGTGTCATTTTCCCTATCTGTGGCCGTTCTTGAAGTGCACTGAAGTCTCGACGACGATGGTTGACCATCTGGGGCATTTCCAAGCCACGATTTTCCATCGCTGCAGTGATCAGCCTGATCTGTATTTTTGGGTTGAACAACTGCAAAATAACAGCTGGGTCACCGTGTATCGCCCCAATATTTGGTGCAATGTGCATTGGAATTACAAATGTGACAGCGAGGTGGTCATCAATACACCAAATGCCGAGGGGTGTGAGCACCCCAATTACGATGTCCCCGAAGGGGTGGTTTTATTTGTATTGCCATATAAAGTTGGCAATACACCGATTTTTGGTGAGCCAACGGCTGGGGCGGTGGCACCTGTGGGTTGGGTGCGCACGGACGGACTCACCAATTACCATTATTCAGGCTTGGGCTTGGTTGAGGACGCACCATTTGGTGGTCTGTTGGATTTTTATCACGATGATTCTTACTATATTCCTTTGGACAATGGCTTCATTAAATATTATCGGTATTCATACCGACGTCTGGGGGCGGTGGATTGGGTTGAAATGAATACCCCACTTGCAAGGGGCTATCGCACCGAGTACTCGGATCGCTTGCCGACTTATGAATCGTATCAAGTGGGGCCAAATACCGTTAACGACCAGTCCAGTTTATTTGAATTTAGACCCCGTGTCCCACCCGCTGCGGCACCTGGCTCTACGGTGGTGGTGCGTGAATGGCTGAGTGGTAATTTCAGTGAAGTGGCTGCACGTTGGGACACAACGGTCACAGCACCGCCGATGGCTGGCAGTACGCCTGACCACGCAGGGACTTTTGAGGTGAAAATTGAGGTGTTTGGAGCGGATGGTGTGAAAGTGTTTCCAAGCGCAGCAACATTTGCATTCTTGATGCTCAATCACCTCGACGTCAGTCAAACACGTTTGGCATCGCCATTTGAGGTTGTTGATGGTGCTTTTGTGATGAAAGTGCATGTGGATAACAATGCTGTTGTTGCTGATTTGCCGCAACCCACGATTGGCTCGGGTATCACCGATGACGATTGCGGTTTTTTACGCTATACCGCAGGGCAAAAAGTAAACATCAGTTATACGGCCGCACATCCGCATGATCGAGCCGTATTCATTTTTTCGATCACACGTGGTTCTCATACACTGGGTTTGGCTTCAACTGCACCCACTTACATTGAAACGGCTGCATTGACAGCACCCACAGGCAGCGCAAGCTACAGTTATAACTTGGTCAGTGGCACGTATCAAGCAAAATTCTTGGCTTCAGATTTGGTCGGTGCATGTGGTAATGCCGCATTCGCAGCCCACCTTGCCGTGTATGGTAAAGTGACCAATGGCTATTGGCCGCTGAGTAACAATGCATCGCGTTTGATTGCTTTTGCTTTGGCCACTTGATGTGTGTGGATGTGAGTGCGGATTGATGATCCCCAGACGAATGGGGCTTAAAATAAAACAACCTCTGACTCATCAAGAGGTTGTTTTTTATTTTGTCTTTACTTGATTTTTTTAAATCAACTCATCCACATGTAAACGGCGTAGTTTAGGCGCAACTTTGGTCGTCACCAGCACGATTGTTAAAGTGATGAGTCCGCCGATGACCACCGATGGCATGAGGCCTAACCAGCTGGCGGCGAGGCCCGATTCAAAAGCGCCGAGTTCATTTGATGAGCCAATAAATAAACCATTGATGGCCGATACCCGACCGCGCATGTCATCAGGGGTGGTGAGTTGCAAAATGGTTGAGCGCAAGACAACCGATACGCTGTCAAATACACCCGATAGGGCAAGTGCAGCGAGAGACAGCCACAGCCTTTCAGACAGTGCAAACACAATCATGCACAGCCCAAAAGCAGCCACACATGTGAGCAAGATTTTTCCTGCGTGTCGATTGATGGGGCGACGGGTCAAATACAACCCCATGCTGATGGCGCCAATCGCGGGAGCCGCGCGCAGCAAGCCCAAAGTTTCTGGGCCTTTGTGCAATACATCGCTGACAAAAGCAGGCAAAAGCGCCATTGCGCCACCAAACAGCACGGCAAACATGTCCAATGCCAATGCACTGAGCAGGACTTGGTTTTTGAAAACAAATTGCAAACCTTGGTTGATGCTTGAAAAAATGGCTTTGACATCGCCTGCTTGGGGCGGCGTTTGTGCACTTTTGGGGGTGTAGTGCAGTGTAAATAAAGACAGCATACCGATGCTTGCGCAGACCGCAGTGACAGCGTATGCCCATGTGGGGTTGCCAAAAGCCACCAAGCCACCGCCGATGGCTGGACCTAGGATTTGTGCCAACTGAAAAATGGACGTGCCCACACCCGCAGCTTTGGCATAATTTTCACGTTCAACCAGTTGCACCAACAAAGTGTTGTAGACTGGGCTCAGAAAAGCGCGGGCAAATCCAGATAACGCAATGGCAGCATAAATGGGGGTTGTACCATAACGTGTTAAAAAATGCCCCATGCCGCTTGATAATGCCGTCAAAGTGATGGCCATGATCAACAACAGCACACAGGCGAAGATCCCCAAGCCACGACGCGAGTAATGATCCACCGCATAGCCTGCAAATAAAGCACTGGAAAAATAGGGAATCAGCTCTGCCAAGCCAATTAAGCCCAAAGCCAATTTGTCATGCGTTAAATCGTACACCTGCCAACCGACCACAACCCCGATGATTTGATAACATAAAATAACGGATAGGCGATAACTGAGCAGTGCAATGAATGGTTTTGTGATGAATTGGGTGTGATTCAGATTGGGCGAAGTGGACATAAGGCAGTCAATATAAAAAGGTTGGCTTCATTATAACGACTTTGCGCAGTGCCCACTGGCGTGAGATCCGTGCTCAAATCAGGACAACTCATTAAATCGAACCGCACCCCGCCGTTTTCACGTAAAATTGAGCCCATTTTAAAGAACATCTCAGGGCGGGTTTTATGGCGCAAACAAAAGTCAAATACAAAGAACCGACGAGCTTCGAAGAGGCCATGCGTGAGCTGGACGCTTTGACTGCGAGCATGGAAAGTGGTGATTTCGCACTGGAGCAATCATTGGCGGCCTATCAACGGGGTGCTTATTTGGTGAAATATTGCCAAGCGCAGCTGCAAGCCATTGAGCAGCAAGTGAAAATTGTGGAAAATGACATGGTAAAACCCTTTGACTTAAACACAGGGGCAGCGGTGTGATGGTTGATTCAGCAGTAAAAAAAACAATGTTACACGGTGACGCGCAATCTTTTGAGCAATGGGCACGTGTGCAACGGCCTTTGATTGAAACTTGTTTGGCGCATGCGGTGGGCACTGCGGCAACGCCAGATGTTGCAAATCAATCACCACTTTTGGCTGCGATGTCACATGGTTTGATGAATGGTGGCAAGCGCGTACGGGCTTTGGCGGCACTGGCCGCCGGGCAGTTGTTTGGTGCGGCCGATGCAACGGTGTTGCGTGTGGCGGTGGCTTTGGAATGCATCCATGCCTATTCGTTGATTCACGATGATTTACCTTGCATGGACGACGACGATTTGCGTCGAGGTCAACCCACCGTGCATGTCGTGTATGGTGAAGCAATGGCGCTGTTGGCTGGCGACGCATTGCAGACTTTGGCCTTTTCGATTTTAAGTGCTGATGATTTGAATCTGGCACCAACGGCGCAAATCGCTTTGATCCAAACATTATCGCATGCTTCTGGTGTCGCGGGCATGGCGGGTGGACAAGCGATCGATTGCCACCATGTGGGGCAACCAATGGCGATGATGGACATGCAACGGATGCACAACCTAAAAACGGGTGCATTGTTGCGTGCCAGTTTAATCATGGGTGCGCTGTGTGGTCATGTCGATGCCGAGCAAATGGGCGCTTTAGATGAGTACGCACAGCACATGGGGCTGTTGTTCCAAGTGGTCGATGACATCTTAGATGCCACCCAAGACAGCGCAACATTGGGCAAAACCGCAGGTAAAGATGAAATGGCGAATAAACCCACATATGTACGCGCTTTGGGATTGGATGAAGCAAAACGTTATGCCGACAGTTTGTATGAAAGTGCGATCTATGTGTTGAGTGCGTTTGAGCCCGCACGTGCACAACGGTTGGCGGATTTGGTGGCTTTTTGCGCACAACGGGTGTATTGAGTCGATGATTGAGGCATTGAAGAGTTGAAAATCAGATTGCATGGATTAAACTCAAGTCACCGATTGAAGCACCCGATAAAATTAAATAAATGCAGTTGAATATGACGAATTTCCCTTTACTTGAATGCACCAATGACCCTGCTGATGTCCGCGCCTTATCGCGTGAACAATTGGGTCAACTCACGCAGGAGTTGCGTGGTTTTATTCTTGAATCTGTCGCCCAGACTGGCGGACATTTATCCAGTAATTTGGGCACGGTTGAGTTGACCGTTGCGCTGCATCATGTGTTCAACACGCCCGATGATAAAATCATTTGGGACGTGGGACATCAAAGTTACGGTCATAAAATCCTCACAGGGCGACGCGAGCAGATGCATTCTTTGCGTCAACTGGGCGGTTTATCTGGATTTCCAAAGCGTTCAGAATCCGTTTACGATGCCTTTGGTACTGCGCATTCATCGACCAGCATCTCCGCTGCGCTCGGCATGGCTGCGGCGGCACGACATTTGGGATTGAAGCACCGTCAGCACATTGCCATCATCGGCGATGGCGCACTCACGGGTGGCATGGCGTTTGAGGCGATGAACAATGCGGGTGTGACCGATGACATCAACCTGCTGGTGATTTTGAATGACAATGACATGTCCATTTCACCGCCTGTGGGTGCGATGAACCGTTATTTGGCCAAATTGTTGAGCGGTGATTTTGTCAACAACACACGAGATAAATTGAAAAAATTGCTCAAAGGCGCACCACCTGTGTTGGAATTTGCCAAACGGTTTGAAGAGCACACCAAAGGCATGTTTGTACCTGCCACCATGTTTGAAGAATTTGGTTTCAATTACATTGGCCCGATCAATGGCCATGATCTTGATTCGCTGTTGCCAACTTTGGAAAATTTAAAAAATCGCGGTGGTGTGCAATTCCTGCACATCATCACCAAAAAAGGTCAAGGCTATAAACTGGCCGAAGACGATCCGATCATGTATCACGGCCCTTCGACGTTTAACCCGCAACAGGGCATCGTGGCCTCAACAGCACCGAAAAAAATCACGTTCACTCAGGTCTTTGGTCAGTGGGTGTGTGACATGGCGGCCGCTGATTCACGCTTGGTTGCGATCACACCTGCCATGCGCGAAGGTTCTGGTTTGGTGGAGTTCGAGGCGCAATACCCGCAACGTTATTTTGATGTGGGCATTGCCGAGCAGCATTCCGCCACATTTGCCGCAGGCTTGGCATGCGATGGTCTAAAACCTGTTTTAGCGATTTACTCGACTTTTTTACAACGGGCATACGATCAAGTCATTCATGACATCGCTTTGCAAAATCTCGATGTCACTTTTGCAATCGATCGCGCGGGCTTGGTCGGCGCCGATGGTGCAACCCATGCGGGCGTGTATGACATTGCGTACATGCGCTGCATTCCGAACATCGTCATCGCCACACCATCGGATGAAGCTGAAACGCGGGCATTGTTGAGCAGTGCATATCAATTCAATGGCCCCGCCGCTGTGCGTTATCCGCGCGGTTCAGGCACGGGGGCTGTGCCTGCAACAGATGTACAGCCTTTGCCTGTCGGGCAAGCCAAGGTGGTGCGCCAAGGTGAACGGGTGGCGATTCTGGCTTTTGGTACTTTGCTGCACCCTGCGGCTTTGTCGGCTGAACAGCACAATGCCACTTTGGTGGACATGCGTTGGGTTAAACCCTTGGATGGGGTTTTACTTGCACAATTGGCTCAAACGCACACACATTTTGTCACCATCGAAGATTCTGCTAAACAAGGCGGCGCGGGCAGTGCGGTTGGTGAGTGGCTTGCGGCGCATGGTTACACCGCAAAAATATTGAATTTGGGTTTACCCGACCAATTCATAGATCAAGGCGATTATATGGCTCTGTATGCAGCGCATGGCTTGGATGAAAAATCCATCGCCAGCACAATTGCCACTTTTGTGGCATAGTATCACTTGTAATGGTTGATTGAATTACTCAACTATTTTTCTGTTTTTCTGTTTTTTTACCATGCTGGAACGATTCAAAACGCATCGGGCTTAAATTATTTGAACGCGATGCACCTTGAACAAAACCACGAATCTTAATTGAAAGCATACCCAATGAATTCCCCAACCGATTTAAAAGCCATTCCTGACGTTCAAAGTACGATTGACGCACGCAACATGCCAATCAGCCGTGTGGGCATCAAAGATGTTCGTTTTCCACTGAGCATAGACCTTGGCGCAGGCGCGCAAGCCACTGTGGCGAGATACACCATGTGTGTGTATTTGCCTGCGGATCAAAAAGGCACACACATGTCGCGTTTTGTGGCTTTGCTTGAAGAAAATAAAACGGTGTTCAGCTTGTCATCATTCAAAACTTTGATTGATGACATGATGGTGCGCTTAGAGTCCGAAAAGGGTGACATTCAAGCGCATTTCCCCTACTTTGTTGAAAAAGTTGCGCCTGTATCAGGCATCAAAAGCTTGATGGATTATGAAATCACTTTGAATGGCACGCATGTCAAAGGCCACAGTCAAGTGACTTTGAGTGTGTTGATTCCAATGACCAGTTTATGCCCATGTTCGAAGAAAATCTCAGCGTACGGTGCACACAATCAACGTTCTCACGTCACAGCACACATGACTTTTGATGATGAACACATGGCGGAGTTTGATTTGCATGCTTTGATTTCTGCGATTGAAGCGCAAGGTTCATGCGAGTTGTATGGCTTGCTCAAACGGCCTGATGAGAAATACGTGACGGAACGTGCGTATGACAACCCTAAGTTTGTTGAAGACTTGGTGCGTGATGTCGCGGGTGTCTTGAAAGCACAAACGTATGTGGCACAGTTTTCGGTTGAAGCGGAAAATTTTGAATCGATTCACAATCATTCTGCGTATGCTGTGATTGAGTCGACGGACATTTAGTCTGAGCTCATGCCATTCATATCAATTGAATGGCCAAAATGATAAAAAACCTCGCTGATTCGGCGAGGTTTTTTTGTGTACAACCATTCTGTTAAATCATTCAATGCCTGAAACAGGCTTGTTTTCTCTAGCCTTTCTCCATTTTCAGATAGAGGTAGAGGGCGGAGAAGTGAAACATTGATTTTTTAACAAAACAACCGCTGTGTATAAGTTATGGTTTCAAGAAGTCCATTTTCGGATCGTACAGTTTGGTTTCAATTTTATTTAAACCCAACAAGGTGCTGAACAAGTTGTCATGCGATAACGGTGCATCGGCTTTTTGTTTGAGTTGATCAAATGTCAATGCTTTAAAGCCATCGCCGAGCCAAATGATGGACGCTGGATGTTTTTGTGCTTCGGGGGCAATCGCATACGGCATGCCGTGCAAATACACACCATTTTCACCCAACGATTCGCCATGATCTGACATATACACCATGGCTGTTTGGAAGTTTTTCGCATTGGGTTTCAGTAATGCAATGACTTTGGACAGGAAGTAGTCGGTGGCGACGATGGTGTTGTCAAAGGCATTTGAAATTTCTTCGACGCTGCATTTTTCGAGCAAGTTGGTTTGACAGGCGGGTGTGAATTTTTCAAAAGCTTTGGTGTAACGGCTGTAATAGGCGGGGCCGTGGCTGCCCATTTGGTGTAAAACGATGGTGATGTCGCCCGTTTTGTGCTGATCAATGTAATCTTGCAAACCCACCAATAAACCTTCATCGCGACATTCGGTGTCACATATGGTGTTGATTTTTGGGTCTTTGTAGTCTTGGTAGGTCAGACGGGTGGCAACCCCTTTTGAATCTGAGTTGTTGTCGCGCCACAGCACACTGACACCTGCACGGTTGAGCACATCGAGTAGGTTTTCAGAGGCGTTGAATTTCTTTTCATCGTAATTGGCGCGCCCAAGTCCAGAGAACATGCAGGGCACAGAAACAGCGGTGCTGGTGCCACATGAACTGAGGTTGTGCAAACTGACCACTTGTTCTTTGGCGAGCAGTGGGTTGGTGTCTTTGGCGTAGCCATTGAGTGAAAAATGGTCGGCACGGGCGGTTTCACCCACCACGAGGATGGTCAGGTGGCGATCGCTGTCGGTGGCTGATTTTTTTGCATCTTCACCCAGTGGCGTGACGACTTTGGGTGCGCTGTCGGTGTTGCTTTTGATGGCGAATTGAATGGCTGAGTACACGGGCGTGATCGGGTTGGCATAAAAACGCACCAACTTGTGTTCGCGGAAAAAGGAGCTGTAGTTTTTGCTGAAACCAAACGCTTGGCTGGCCATCAGGATGAGGAGCAGGGCAATGAGCTTAAATTTGTTGGAGAAAGCGGCTTTGAATGTGGTTTTGGGCAGGTGCACGCGCGATACGATCCATGCGGGCAGCACGCCGAGCACAAGGGCATAACCCACCATTTTCCACGTGAATAAATCTTTGGCTTCATTGACATTGGTTTGCACGACATTTTGAATCATGGTTTTATCAACGATGATGTCATAAGTGTTCATGTAATACGCACAAAAGGCCGCGATGATGAACAGCAGCATCAAAATCGGTTTGGTGGTGCGGCGATAGCAGATCAAACTCAAGACCAAAGCGGTGGCGGAGAACAACATGATGCCAATCGAGATGAAGAAGGGCAGGCTGAACGTGCTATAAGCTTGATTGAAGTGGTTGAAAAAAGACCAGTTGTAAAACAGTGTAAAACCTAAGGCCGCGGTCAGTACCGTGGCATTGGTTTTTAAAAATTGTAAAAAACGATTCATAGTGTTCCTAAAGGCGATGCAATTCCAGTGTGTCAGTGTGTCGACGGCACAAGCTGTTAAATGGTTGAGCCGTTATTAAATGGTTGGTTTGGTAGTTTATCAAATAAATAAGGGCATGGTGTGTAACGATGTGTTGCGGCTAAATGCATCAAGCATCACAAATATTAGAAACCTCATTTTTGTACGGGGCACCTCTTTGATCGAGGTTGAGGTTCAATAATTTAAGTCTTTGGCTCTGAATCAGACATGCATGAAGGGCTGTTTTTAATTTCAATTTAATCAAACAATGCATAGCCACGTGCCGCTTTACTCATGGTTTGTGGCGTGGCCTGTAGTTGCGTTTGAGCATCCAACGCGAGTTGCCGCATGATGTTCATGTCACCCGCTTTGTACTCTATTTCCAATTCGTGGATGGGGGTGGACATGCCATTCAATTGATGTGCACAGCGGATCAAGCCGTCGTCAAAGGCCAATTCAAAGGCATTGTCATCATGGACGTATTGGTAAATGGTGCGCGTGAAGTCGGTGTGAAAAGCGGGGCGCAATGCTTCAATGAGGGGTTCAAGGATGAGGTGTGCATCATCAGGGAAAGCGGCGAGTTCTAGTGTTGGGATGGCCTGTGCTTCGGGGGTGGCGTGTTGCAGGGCGCTTTCCCATTCCTGTCGAACATGAATGCCGTCCTTCAATGCACCAGCAGTTTTTAGGGTTTGTATCCAGCATGAACGTTCTGTGTCAAAGCGCAGGCGCAAACCTGCTTTTAAACGTTTTAGGTCATGATCAGGGGTATCGAGGTAAACGTTGAGCAGACGTGTGTTGCGTTCATACTGGGTATGGGGCAAATGGTTCAGCCAGTGGTGCAACGCATCATGTGTGTTGGCGGGTAGGGCGAGGGCGATTTCATGTTCCATTGACATTTGCGATGCTTACAGGTTGAACAGTTGACTCAACGCTTCGCCTGCATGAGGTGCGCGCATGAATGCTTCACCAACGAGGAAAGCGTGCACATCGTTTTCTTGCATCAACAAGACATCTGACGGTTTGAGGATGCCTGATTCAGTGACGATGGTTTTCTCGGCGGGAATCTGTTTCATTAGATCCAAGGTGGTTTGCAGCGTCACTTCAAATGTATGCAAGTTGCGGTTGTTGATGCCGAGAAGGGGGGTATTCAGTTGCAATGCTGCTTGAAGCTCAGTTTCATTGTGTACTTCAACCAACACGCCCATGCCCAATGCGAAGGCGTGTGCTTCAAAGGCTTGCATTTGCGCTAATGTCAACGAGGCGGCGATGAGTAAAATCGCATCCGCACCCCATGCACGTGCTTGATCGATTTGATAGGCATCCACGATGAAATCTTTGCGCAGCACGGGCAAAGCACAAGCGGCACGCGCGGCTTTGAGGTAATCGCTGTGGCCCTGAAAGTAGGTTTCGTCGGTTAAAACCGATAAACAAGCTGCACCTGCCGCTTCGTATTGACGGGCAATGTCTGCGGGCGCGAAGTGTTCGCGCAGGATGCCTTTGCTTGGCGAGGCTTTTTTGATTTCAGCAATGACTGTGGGTTGTTTGGCTGTGACACGGCGGGTGATCGCAGCGGTGAAGTCACGCGGTGCATCTGCTTTCAAAGCCAGTTCGTGCATTTTTTCAGGCGAAATCAAGGCTTGAGCGGCGGCGATTTCGACGAATTTGGTGGCGTTGATGGTGTTGAGGATGTCGCTCATGAAAAGGCCTTCAATAAAGGTATAAATGCATCAAAAATACGGGGCGGCTTGTTTTAACTGTGAATCACAAATTGTTGAGTGAAATCAGCAAAAATTTTGACTTTGGCCAATGCTTGACCCGATGCAATCACTTCTTTCGCCAAAGCGATGCCCGCTTCAATCGAGTCAACTTGATCTGCGGTGTACAGGGCAACACCAGAGTTCAAAATCACGATGTCACGTGCGGCGCAAGCTTGATTATTAAGTGCAGCCAGCAACATGGCTTTTGATTCTTGCGGGTTGTCCACTTTAAGCTCGGACATCGGGGCGCGGGTCAGGCCAAATTGTTCGGGGGTGATGGTGTATTCGCTCAGCTCATTGTTTTTCAACTCACATACGAATGTGGGGGCAGATAAAGACACTTCATCCATGCCGTCTTCGGAGTGAACGACCAACACATGTTTTGAACCCAAAGCCTGCATGGCTTTGGCCATCAACACCAGCAATTCTTTTGAGAAAACACCCATCAAAGTGTGTTCAGTATTGGCAGGATTGGTCAATGGGCCGAGGATGTTGAATACCGTGCGCACGCCCAGTTCTCGACGAATTGGTGCCACGTGGCGCATCGCGGGATGGTGGTTCGGGGCGAACATGAAGCCGATGCCTGTTGCTTCAATGCATTGACCGACTTGCTCGGGTGTGAGGATGAGGTTCGCACCGAGGGCTTCGAGTGCGTCGGCAGAGCCTGATTTACTCGACACGCTGCGATTGCCGTGCTTGGCGACTTTGGCACCCGCAGCGGCCAAAACGAATAAACAGGTGGTGGAAATGTTAAATGTGCTTGCGCCATCACCGCCTGTACCGACGATGTCAATGAATTGGCTGTTGTCTGCAACCTCAACGTGATTGGAGAAATCAGACATCACCCGCGCCGCGGCGACGACTTCTTCCAATGTTTCGCCTTTGGCGCGCAGTGCTGTGAGCAATGCTGCCGCCGCAGGTGCGGTCAGTTGACCCCCCATCAGCGCGGTCATGAATGCCCCCATCGTTTCAGGAGAAAGGTTCTCACGGTTAATCAATTGGTTGAGGGTTTCAGCAACGTTGAACATAAGGTCTTTCAAAAATAAGGTGGCCATTTATTGCCACCATTTAAATCGATTGTTTCAATGCAGCCTATCAATCAATGCGAACAATGTGATTCATATTCAATAAACAATATATAGCAAACATTGTGACGTGTCAGGTGGGCATGACAGCCAGTGTTATGCGTTTGACTTTGATAGAAATGCTTGCAACAAGGCGTGGCCGTGCTCACTCAGAATTGATTCTGGGTGAAATTGTACGCCTTCGATGTTGTATTTTATGTGACGCACACCCATGATTTCACCTGTGGTTTCGCTGTCCCCTGTCCATGAGGTGATTTTTAGATCGGCGGGCAGGCTGTCACGCTCAATCACCAGTGAGTGGTAACGGGTGACATTGAATGGGTTCGGTAAGTTTTCAAATACACCAGTGTTGTTGTGGTGTAAGACGTCGACTTTGCCGTGCATGGGTGCGGTGGCGCGCACCACTTTACCGCCAAACGCTTGGCCGATGGCTTGATGGCCAAGACAGACACCGAGAATTGGTAGCTTGCCTTTAAAATAATCCAGTGCCTCTAGGCAAATGCCCGCTTCGGTGGGCGTGCAAGGCCCTGGCGATAGACACAAATGTGTTGGCGCGGCAGATTCAATGTCCGCGAGGGTGATTTCATCATTGCGCTTGACAGTGACTTTCGCACCCAATTCACCAAAATATTGTACGAGGTTGTAGGTGAATGAGTCGTAGTTGTCGATCATGAAAACATGGGTGTTGTGGTGTGGTGTGTTCATTTCAGTTCCCTTGTTCCATGGTGGGTAGTACGGTGTCCAGCCCATTGCAAGCCAAATCGGCGGCACTCAACACCGCTCGCATTTTTGCATTGGTTTCATTCCATTCGGCATCGACGTTCGAATCGGTGACGATGCCCGCACCCGCTTGCACATATAAGGTTTTGTCTTTAATCACGGCGGTGCGAATGGCAATGGCCAAATCCATGTCGTTGAAAAAGCCCATGTGACCTACAGCACCGCCATATATGCCGCGTTTGGTCGGTTCAAGCTCATCTAGAATCTCCATCGCGCGCACTTTCGGTGCACCTGACAATGTGCCTGCTGGGAATGTTGCTTTCAATACATCAATCGCATCCATGCCTGCTTTGACTTGCCCTTGAACGTTGGACACCATGTGCAACACGTGCGAGTATTTTTCAATCGCCATTTGTTCAGTGACTACAACGGTGCCGATTTGTGCAATGCGACCAATGTCATTGCGCCCAAGGTCAATCAACATCAAATGTTCAGCACATTCTTTTGCATCTGCAAGCAGGTCATTGGATAAGCGAATGTCTTCCGCATCATTTGCACCGCGTGGGCGTGTGCCTGCGATGGGACGAACGGTGGCGACACCTTCTTCATCCAGTTTAACCAAAATCTCAGGTGAAGCGCCGACCACATGTGTGTCACCGTAATTCATGAAATACATGTATGGCGATGGATTCAGTGCGCGCAAGGCCCGATACAGGTTGATGGGTTCCGCAGCAAAAGGACGCTGGTTGCGCTGAGAAAGCACCACTTGCATACAATCACCCGCAAGAATGTAGTCCTTGCACTTAAGTACATCGCGTTTAAACTCATTTTCACCATAGTCAGACCGTGGCGCGTTATTTTCCACGCGTGGGCTGGAGGGGATTTGTGCAGAAGCTCGCAATTTATCCAACATGTCGGACAAACGCGCCACTGCCTTTTCATAAGCATGCGGTTTTTGTGGATTTGCATAAACCGTTAAATAGACTTTACCCAACACATTGTCCACAACGGCCAGCTCTTCGGATAACAATAAATGCAAATCAGGGAGGTCAACATCCGCATGAGGCGTTGTTTTTTTCAGGCGGGTTTCGATTTCACGCACCGTGTCGTAAGAAAAATAACCGACCAAACCACCACTGTATCGGGCATGTCCATCCAGTTTAGGCACGTTGTAACGTTTTAAAAAATCGCGTGTATAGGCGAACAGATCGGTATCTGGATGTTCTTCAATGCAAAGGTCATCGTGGTACACGCGAATGGTGTTCTCCATTTTAACCACCCGTGTCTGACAAGGTAAACCGATGATGGAGTAACGGCCAGAGCGTTCACCGCCCACAACCGATTCCAGTAAATAGCTATAAGGTGCGTTGGCCAGTTTCAAATAAATTGAAAGTGGTGTATCGAGGTCAGCAAAGGTTTCCAGAGACAGCGGGACATGGTTGTGGCCTTGATGTGCCAAGGCGTAAAAAGCGTCTTGAGAGAGCATGGTTTTCCTTCAGGTAGGGAACTGTTGTATTTAAGTGTCAAGCACTTAAGACAGATTCAAACCGCGAAACACGATGCCGTAATGACACATGGATGTTGCGCGGAAAGGCTTTAGAGGGCGGCGTTCAAACGCCAAGACCCTAAACGCCAACGCAAGCGCTGCCAACGTGTCACATGAATGATGTGTTTACGGGGGCTTGCAGCAGAGAAGGAAAGATTGAAGTGTTGCATGGGGATTATTGTAAACGATTTTTTAAAAACAGTTAATTAAAAATAAACGATTGAAGGGTAGGCTTAAATGTGAAATAGAAAGTCAATTTGCATCTGTTTGATATACTTATATTTTAAATAAAATATGTTTTTTATGTATACATCCGTGTAATATATATCCTTAATTGTTTGCAATCGTGATTTTGTTGCATTATAATTCGTCATAATTGTTGAATAGTACTAAATTAAACTCTCGTTTAATCTTAAAAATATCGTTTTTAAGTAGCTATTTTTACATTTTAAGTAAAAATCAACTATGTGTTTTATTTTATAAAACAAAGTAAAGATTGATTTTTCGTGTTTCTGATAATTAAATTACAATTTGTCATCTGTTTGTATGCTGTTGTGTGTGCTATTTATTGTGGTTTTACAGAGCTTATACACTGGCTTGCTGGGTTGTCCATGTTTCATTCATAAAAAAGGTATAGAGATGAATAAGTCATATCGATCGATTTATAA
Organism: Ephemeroptericola cinctiostellae; assembly: GCF_003339525.1. Lineage (GTDB taxonomy): Bacteria > Pseudomonadota > Gammaproteobacteria > Burkholderiales > Burkholderiaceae > Hydromonas > Hydromonas cinctiostellae. The sequence continues at coordinate 1,252,702 of NZ_CP031124.1, forward strand.
CGAAGAGCTAGGTGCGTGGGTTGCAGTTGCAGAAAACGTACCCGCCAAAGGAAAAAAAGGTAAAGCAGGTGGCTTGGTTATGGCCGCTGCGGTGATTGCAAATGCGGCTGGTGCAGTGGCACATGCGCAGGTTGTGGTTGTCGGTACCGACACTTCGCTTGAGGGTGGAGCCACAGCCAGTGCGAATGGTGGGGTTGGGGAAACAACGAATTCTGTTGCGATTGGATCATATGCGACGGCCAATGCAGGCTCATCAATCGCGATTGGTTATAAGGCTTATGCCGTAACAAGTGGTGCAGTCAATGGCAAATACCCAGTGTCTATCGCAATTGGTTGGTCTGCTTCTGCAACAGCCGGGGATGCATTGGCTTTTGGTACAAATAACATTGCCGCTGGGGTGAACTCCAGTTCCTATGGTAACCAGATTAAAACATCAGGGGCAAACGCTATCGCCATTGAAGGGTTGACTGATGGTGTATGGGGAGCTGCGGGTACCACTGTTGAGGTGATTGACGCTGCATCGACTTCAGGTGTTGCTGTGGGTAACTATGCGACGATTAAGGGTTCAGTGGATGCCATATCCATTGGTACAAATGCCAGCATCGCTTCAGGTGCGACCAATGCGACCGCTTTGGGTAAAAATGCAAACGTTGCAACGGGTGCGACAGGTGGCATTGCGTTTGGTACCGCTGCCAATGTGAGTGCGAATGCGATCAATGCTGTGGCCATCGGTAACTCAGCCACTGCAAAAGGTGCTTACACTGTTGCAGTGGGTAATGCTGCGTTGGCGGGCGGCACAGACAATGGTGTTGCTGTCGGTAACAGTGCAACAGCGGCAGGTGTTGATTCTGTGGCTGTGGGTAGTAAAAACTATGCCGCAGGTGCAAATGCAACCGTTGTGGGTAATCAAGTCAAAGCATCGGGTGGGAATTCAATTGCCATTGCGGGTCTGTCAGGTTCCTCGGTGGTTGAGCTCATTGATGCGACTTCTGATTCTGCCATCGCGATTGGTAATATGGCGAAAGTGACAACGGCCGTAAATGGTATTGCCTTGGGTACAAGTGCAACCGTGGGTGCCGCTGATAATGTGGCAATTGGCTCGGGCTCTACTGCCTTGACATCAACTTCTAAAGTGACCAGTGGGACAGTCGGCACGGTGACATATGGTACTTTTGCCAATGGCACAACAAGTGCGACACGTGTGTTTGCTGTTGGTTCAGCAGCAGATACGCGTCAACTACAATTTGTGTCAGCTGGTAACATCACATCGACTTCTACGGATGGTATCAACGGCAGTCAATTGTATGCAGCCTTAAGCGTGACTCAAAGCAGCATTGCTTCATTGTCAACGGGCACTTCAACTGGATTGAGTGCCAGCAACAGCGCGGTGGCGTCTTTGTCAAGTTCAACCTCCAGTGGCTTGAGTTCTGCTGACTCGGTTATAGCATCGTTGTCAACGAGTACCTCAACAGGGCTGAGTGCAACCAACAGCGCTGTGGCGTCATTGTCATCGTTAACAGGTAGCACGGTTGCCTCGTTGTCGACATTGACGGGTAGCGTAGTGGCTTCATTGTCAACCAGTACTTCAACAGGTTTGAGCACAACGAACAGTGCAGTGGCCTCATTGTCAAGCGTGACTGGCAGTTCAATTGCATCGTTGTCGACGGCCATTTCAACAACAACATCAACTGTTTTGAGCACAGCCAATAGCACGATTGCATCGTTGTCAACATTGACGGGCAGCGTGGTGGCTTCGTTGTCGACTTCAGCTTCAACAGGTTTGAGCACAACCAACAGTGCAGTGGCGTCATTGTCATCGTTAACCGGCAGCACAGTTGCATCGTTGTCAACGGTGGTATCTTCTATTACCTCAACGACTTTGAGCAGCGCCAACAGCACGATTGCATCGTTGTCAACATTGACGGGCAGCGTGGTGGCTTCGTTGTCGACTTCAGCTTCAACAGGTTTGAGCACAACCAACAGTGCAGTGGCGTCATTGTCATCGTTAACCGGCAGCACAGTTGCATCGTTGTCAACGGTGGTGTCTTCTATTACCTCAACGACTTTGAGCAGCGCCAACAGCACGATTGCATCGTTGTCCACATTGACGGGTAGCGTGGTGGCTTCGTTGTCGACTTCAACTTCAACAGGTTTGAGCACAACCAACAGTGCCGTGGCGTCATTGTCATCGTTAACAGGCAGCACAGTTGCATCGTTGTCAACGGTGGTGTCTTCGATCACATCGACCACTTTGAGCAGCGCCAACAGCACGATTGCATCGTTGTCAACATTGACGGGCAGCGTGGTGGCTTCGTTGTCGACTTCAACTTCAACAGGTTTGAGCACAACCAACAGTGCAGTGGCGTCATTGTCATCGTTAACAGGCAGCACAGTTGCATCGTTGTCTACTGTGGTGTCTTCTATTACCTCAACGACTTTGAGCAGCGCCAACAGCACGATTGCATCATTGTCAACGGTAACGGGCAGCGCGATTGCCTCGTTGTCGACATTGACGGGTAGTGTGGTGGCTTCGTTGTCGACTTCAACTTCAACAGGTTTGAGCACAACCAACAGTGCAGTGGCGTCATTGTCATCGTTAACAGGCAGCACAGTTGCATCGTTGTCAACGGTGGTGTCTTCGATCACATCGACTACTTTGAGCAGTGCCAACAGCACGATTGCTTCATTGTCAACCGTAACAGGCAGCGCGATTGCCTCGTTGTCGACATTGACGGGTAGTGTGGTGGCTTCATTGTCAACTTCAGCTTCAACAGGTTTGAGCACAACCAACAGCGCCGTGGCATCGTTGTCAACGGCGGTGTCTTCTATTACCTCAACGACCTTGAGCAGCGCCAACAGCACAATTGCTTCATTGTCAACCGTAACAGGCAGCGCGATTGCCTCGTTGTCGACATTGACGGGTAGTGTGGTGGCTTCATTGTCAACTTCAGCTTCAACAGGTTTGAGCACAACCAACAGCGCCGTGGCATCGTTGTCAACGGCGGTGTCTTCTATTACCTCAACGACCTTGAGCAGCGCCAACAGCACAATTGCTTCATTGTCAACGGTGACGGGCAGCGCTATTGCATCGTTGTCTACATTGACGGGTAGCGTGGTGGCTTCGTTGTCGACTTCAGCTTCAACAGGTTTGAGCACAACCAACAGCGCGGTTGCATCATTGTCAACTGCGGTGTCTTCGATCACGTCGAGCACTTTGAGCAGCGCCAACAGCACGATTGCTTCATTGTCAACGGTAACGGGCAGCGCGATTGCATCGTTGTCTACATTGACGGGTAGCGTGGTGGCTTCGTTGTCGACTTCAGCTTCAACAGGTTTGAGCACAACCAACAGCGCCGTGGCGTCACTGTCAAGCGTGACGGGTAGTTCAATTGCATCGTTGTCAACGGCCATTTCAACAACGTCATCGACTGTTTTGAGCACAGCCAACAGCGCGATTGCATCGTTGTCAACATTGACTTCAACTGGTTTCAGTACGGTTGATTCAACAGTGGCTTCGTTGTCGACTTCAACTTCAACAGGTTTGAGCACAACCAACAGCGCGGTTGCATCGTTGTCAACTGCAGTGTCTTCGATCACATCAACGACTTTGAGCAGCGCCAACAGCACGATTGCTTCATTGTCAACGGTGACGGGCAGCGCGATTGCATCGTTGTCTACATTGACGGGTAGCGTGGTGGCTTCGTTGTCGACTTCAACTTCAACAGGTTTGAGCACAACCAACAGCGCCGTGGCGTCACTGTCAAGCGTGACGGGTAGTTCAATTGCATCGTTGTCAACGGCCATTTCAACAACGTCATCGACTGTTTTGAGCACAGCCAACAGCGCGATTGCATCGTTGTCAACATTGACTTCAACTGGTTTCAGTACGGTTGATTCAACAGTGGCTTCGTTGTCGACTTCCACTTCAACAGGTTTGAGCACAACCAACAGCGCTGTGGCGTCATTGTCAAGCGTGACTGGCAGCTCAATTGCATCGTTGTCAACCGTTGTTTCAACGGCATCATCGACCACTTTGAGTAGCGTCAACAGCACGATTGCCTCGTTGTCAACGGTGACGGGTAGTGCGATTGCATCGTTGTCAACATTGACCGGTAGCGTGGTGGCTTCGTTGTCGACTTCAGCTTCAACAGGTTTGAGCACAACCAACAGCGCCGTGGCTTCGTTGTCAACAGCAGTGTCAACGGCATCATCGACGATCCTGAGCACAGCCAACAGCACGATTGCTTCGTTGTCCACATCGACTTCAACTGGTTTCAGTACGGTTGATTCAACAGTGGCTTCGTTGTCGACTGTGACGGGCAGTTCGATTGCTTCATTGTCAACGAGCACTTCAACAGGTTTAAGCACAACCAACAGCGCTGTGGCTTCGTTGTCAACAGCAGTGTCAACGGCATCATCGACCATCCTGAGCACAGCCAACAGCACGATTGCCTCGTTGTCTACATTGACTTCAACTGGTTTCAGCACAGTGGACTCAACAGTGGCTTCGTTGTCAACGAGTACTTCAACAGGCTTAAGCACAACCAACAGTGCTGTGGCTTCGTTATCAACCGTGACAGGTAGTTCAATTGCATCGTTGTCAACAGCAGTGTCAACGGCATCATCGACGATCCTGAGCACAGCCAACAGCACGATTGCTTCGTTGTCCACATCGACTTCAACTGGTTTCAGTACGGTTGATTCAACAGTGGCTTCGTTGTCGACCGTGACGGGTAGTTCAATTGCATCGTTGTCAACAGCAGTTTCAACGGCGTCATCGACGATCCTGAGCACAGCCAACAGCACGATTGCCTCGTTGTCTACATTGACTTCAACTGGTTTCAGCACAGTGGACTCAACAGTGGCTTCGTTGTCAACGAGTACTTCAACAGGCTTAAGCACAACCAACAGTGCTGTGGCTTCGTTATCAACCGTGACAGGTAGTTCAATTGCATCGTTGTCAACAGCAGTGTCAACGGCATCATCGACTGTCTTGAGCACTGCCAATAGCACGATTGCTTCGTTGTCCACAGCGACTTCAACTGGTTTCAGCACGGTTGATTCAACAGTGGCTTCGTTGTCGACCGTGACGGGTAGTTCAATTGCATCGTTGTCAACAGCAGTTTCAACGGCGTCATCGACGATCCTGAGCACAGCCAACAGCACGATTGCCTCGTTGTCTACATTGACTTCAACTGGTTTCAGCACAGTGGACTCAACAGTGGCTTCGTTGTCAACATCGACTTCAACTGGTTTCAGTACAGTCGATAGTTCGATTGCATCATTGTCAACGGCTGCTTCAACGGCATCATCGACTGTCTTGAGCACCGCCAATAGCACGATTGCTTCGTTGTCCACAGCGACTTCAACTGGTTTCAGCACGGTTGATTCAACAGTGGCTTCGTTGTCGACTTCAACTTCGACAGGCTTCAGTACAGTAGATTCAACAGTGGCTTCGTTGTCCACATCGACTTCAACTGGTTTCAGTACAGTCGACAGCTCGATTGCATCATTGTCAACGGCTGCTTCAACGGCATCATCGACTGTCTTGAGCACCGCCAATAGCACGATTGCTTCGTTGTCCACAGCGACTTCAACTGGTTTCAGCACGGTTGATTCAACAGTGGCTTCGTTGTCGACGTCAACTTCGACAGGCTTCAGTACAGTAGACTCAACAGTGGCTTCGTTGTCAACATCGACTTCAACTGGCTTCAGTACAGTCGACAGCTCGATCGCATCATTGTCAACGGCTGCTTCAACGGCATCATCGACTGTTTTGAGCACCGCCAACAGCACGATTGCTTCGTTGTCCACAGCGACTTCAACTGGCTTCAGCACGGTTGATTCAACAGTGGCTTCGTTGTCAACATCGACTTCAACTGGTTTCAGTACAGTCGATAGTTCGATTGCATCATTGTCAACGGCTGCTTCAACGGCATCATCGACTGTCTTGAGCACTGCCAACAGCACGATTGCTTCGTTGTCCACAGCGACTTCAACTGGTTTCAGCACGGTTGATTCAACAGTGGCTTCGTTGTCGACGTCAACTTCGACAGGCTTCAGTACAGTAGATTCAACAGTGGCTTCGTTGTCAACATCGACTTCAACTGGTTTCAGTACAGTCGACAGTTCGATCGCATCATTGTCAACGGCTGCTTCAACGGCATCATCGACTGTCTTGAGCACTGCCAATAGCACGATTGCTTCGTTGTCCACAGCGACTTCAACTGGTTTCAGCACGGTTGATTCAACAGTGGCTTCGTTGTCGACGTCAACTTCGACAGGCTTCAGTACAGTAGATTCAACAGTGGCTTCGTTGTCAACATCGACTTCAACTGGTTTCAGTACAGTCGACAGTTCGATCGCATCATTGTCAACGGCTGCTTCAACGGCATCATCGACTGTCTTGAGCACTGCCAATAGCACGATTGCTTCGTTGTCCACAGCGACTTCAACTGGTTTCAGCACGGTTGATTCAACAGTGGCTTCGTTGTCGACGTCAACTTCGACAGGCTTCAGTACAGTAGATTCAACAGTGGCTTCATTGTCCACATCGACTTCAACTGGTTTCAGTACAGTCGACAGTTCGATCGCATCATTGTCAACGGCTGCTTCAACGGCATCATCGACTGTCTTGAGCACCGCCAATAGCACGATTGCTTCGTTGTCCACAGCGACTTCAACTGGTTTCAGCACGGTTGATTCAACAGTGGCTTCGTTGTCGACGTCAACTTCGACAGGCTTCAGTACAGTAGATTCAACAGTGGCTTCGTTGTCCACATCGACTTCAACTGGTTTCAGTACAGTCGATAGTTCGATTGCATCATTGTCAACGGCTGCTTCAACGGCATCATCGACTGTCTTGAGCACCGCCAATAGCACGATTGCTTCGTTGTCCACAGCGACTTCAACTGGTTTCAGCACGGTTGATTCAACAGTGGCTTCGTTGTCGACGTCAACTTCGACAGGCTTCAGTACAGTAGATTCAACAGTGGCTTCGTTGTCCACATCGACTTCAACTGGTTTCAGTACAGTCGACAGCTCGATTGCATCATTGTCAACGGCTGCTTCAACGGCATCATCGACTGTCTTGAGCACCGCCAATAGCACGATTGCTTCGTTGTCCACAGCGACTTCAACTGGTTTCAGCACGGTTGATTCAACAGTGGCTTCGTTGTCGACGTCAACTTCGACAGGCTTCAGTACAGTAGACTCAACAGTGGCTTCGTTGTCCACATCGACTTCAACTGGTTTCAGTACAGTCGATAGTTCGATTGCATCATTGTCAACGGCTGCTTCAACGGCATCATCGACTGTCTTGAGCACTGCCAATAGCACGATTGCTTCGTTGTCCACAGCGACTTCAACTGGTTTCAGCACGGTTGATTCAACAGTGGCTTCGTTGTCGACGTCAACTTCGACAGGCTTCAGTACAGTAGACTCAACAGTGGCTTCGTTGTCCACATCGACTTCAACTGGTTTCAGTACAGTCGATAGTTCGATTGCATCATTGTCAACGGCTGCTTCAACGGCATCATCGACTGCCTTGAGCACTGCCAATAGCACGATTGCTTCGTTGTCCACAGCGACTTCAACTGGTTTCAGCACGGTTGATTCAACAGTGGCTTCGTTGTCGACGTCAACTTCGACAGGCTTCAGTACAGTAGACTCAACAGTGGCTTCGTTGTCCACATCGACTTCAACTGGTTTCAGTACAGTCGATAGTTCGATTGCATCATTGTCAACGGCTGCTTCAACGGCATCATCGACTGTCTTGAGCACCGCCAATAGCACGATTGCTTCGTTGTCCACAGCGACTTCAACTGGTTTCAGCACGGTTGATTCAACAGTGGCTTCGTTGTCGACGTCAACTTCGACAGGCTTCAGTACAGTAGACTCAACAGTGGCTTCGTTGTCCACATCGACTTCAACTGGTTTCAGCACGGTTGATTCAACAGTGGCTTCGTTGTCGACGTCAACTTCGACAGGCTTCAGTACAGTAGATTCAACAGTGGCTTCGTTGTCAACATCGACTTCAACTGGTTTCAGTACAATGGACTCAACAGTGGCTTCGTTGTCAACATCGACTTCAACTGGTTTCAGTACAATGGACTCAACAGTGGCTTCGTTGTCGACGTCAACTTCGACTGGCTTCAGTACAGTGGACTCAACAGTGGCCTCGTTGTCAACATCGACTTCGGCTGGTTTCAGTACAGTAGACTCAACAGTGGCATCGTTGTCAACAGTGACAGGCAGCTCAATCGCTTCATTGTCAACGTCGACTTCGGCTGGTTTCAGCACGGTTGATTCAACAGTGGCTTCGTTGTCAACGTCGACTTCGGCTGGCTTCAGCACAGTGGACTCAACAGTGGCTTCGTTATCAACAGCGACAGGCAGTTCAATCGCATCGTTGTCAACGTCGACTTCAGCTGGCTTCAGCACGGTGGATTCGACAGTGGCTTCATTGTCAACAGTAACAGGCAGTTCAATCGCATCGTTGTCAACGTCGACTTCAGCTGGTTTCAGTACGGTGGATTCGACAGTGGCTTCATTGTCAACTTCGACTTCAGCTGGTTTCAGTACAGTGGACTCAACAGTGGCTTCGTTGTCAACATCGACTTCGGCTGGTTTCAGTACGGTGGATTCGACAGTAGCTTCGTTGTCAACATCGACTTCAGCTGGCTTCAGCACAGTGGATTCAACAGTGGCTTCATTGTCAACAGTAACAGGCAGCTCGATCGCATCGTTGTCAACATCGACTTCGGCTGGTTTCAGCACGGTTGATTCAACAGTGGCTTCATTGTCAACGTCGACTTCAGCTGGTTTCAGTACGGTGGATTCGACAGTGGCTTCATTGTCAACAGTAACAGCCAGCTCGATCGCTTCGTTGTCAACGTCGACTTCGGCTGGCTTCAGCACAGTGGATTCAACAGTGGCTTCGTTGTCAACATCGACTTCGGCTGGTTTCAGCACGGTTGATTCAACAGTGGCTTCATTGTCAACGTCGACTTCGGCTGGTTTCAGTACAGTAGACTCAACAGTGGCATCGTTGTCAACAGTGACAGGCAGCTCAATCGCTTCATTGTCAACGTCGACTTCGGCTGGCTTCAGTACGGTTGACTCAACAGTGGCATCGTTGTCAACAGTGACAGGCAGCTCAATCGCTTCGTTGTCAACATCGACTTCAGCTGGTTTCAGTACAGTTGATTCAACAGTGGCTTCGTTGTCAACATCGACTTCGGCTGGTTTCAGCACGCTTGATTCAACAGTGGCTTCATTGTCAACGTCGACTTCAGCTGGTTTCAGCACGCTTGATTCAACAGTGGCATCGTTGTCAACAGTGACAGGCAGCTCAATCGCTTCATTGTCAACGTCGACTTCGGCTGGCTTCAGTACGGTTGACTCAACAGTGGCTTCGTTGTCAACAGTGACAGGCAGCTCAATCGCTTCGTTGTCAACGTCGACTTCAGCTGGTTTCAGCACGCTTGATTCAACAGTGGCTTCATTGTCAACGTCGACTTCAGCTGGTTTCAGCACAGTGGATTCAACAGTGGCTTCATTGTCAACAGTGACAGGTAGCTCAATCGCTTCATTGTCAACGTCGACTTCGGCTGGCTTCAGTACGCTTGACTCAACAGTGGCGTCGTTGTCAACAGCGACAGGCAGCTCAATCGCTTCGTTGTCAACGTCGACATCGGCTGGCTTCAGTACGCTTGACTCAACAGTGGCTTCGTTGTCAACAGTGACAGGTAGCTCAATCGCTTCGTTGTCAACATCGACTTCGGCTGGTTTCAGTACAGTTGATTCAACAGTGGCTTCGTTGTCAACGTCGACTTCGACCGGCTTCAGTACAGTGGACTCAACAGTGGCCTCGTTGTCAACTTCGACTTCGGCTGGTTTCAGTACAGTAGACTCAACAGTGGCATCGTTGTCAACAGTGACAGGCAGCTCGATCGCTTCATTGTCAACATCGACTTCAGCTGGTTTCAGTACGCTTGACTCAACAGTGGCGTCGTTGTCAACAGTGACAGGCAGCTCAATCGCTTCGTTGTCAACGTCAACTTCGACTGGTTTCAGCACACTTGACTCAACAGTGGCTTCGTTGTCAACAGTAACAGGCAGCTCGATCGCTTCGTTGTCGACTTCGACTTCAGCTGGTTTCAGTACGCTTGACTCAACAGTGGCATCGTTGTCAACAGTGACAGGCAGCTCGATTGCTTCGTTGTCAACATTGACCTCAACAAGCTTTATGTATGTGAACAGTGCTGTGGCGTCTTTGTCAACGTCAACATCGACGGGCTTTAGCTCGACGAACAGTGCGGTGGCTTCGTTGTCAACTTCGACTTCGGCTGGATTCAGCACTGTTGATTCGACTGTGGCTTCATTGTCTACAGCGACTTCAACGGCGATCAGTTCGACGAACAGTGCGGTGTCTTCATTGTCAACATCGACTTCGGCAGGCTTCAGTACAGTTGATTCAACGGTGGCTTCGTTGTCAACATCGACTTCGGCTGGTTTCAGCACGGTTGATTCAACAGTGGCTTCATTGTCAACGTCGACTTCGGCGGGCTTCAGTACGGTAGACAGTTCGATTGCTTCGTTGTCGACTTCGACTTCGACTGGTTTCAGCACGGTGAATAGTGCGGTGTCTTCGTTGTCTACGGCGACTTCAACGGCGATCAGTTCGACGAACAGTGCGGTGTCTTCGTTGTCAACATCGACTTCAACGGGCTTTAGCACGGTGGATTCAACGGTGGCTTCGTTGTCGACTTCAACGTCAACAGGGTTGAGCACGTTGGGTAGTGCGATTGCTTCGATTTCATCGTCATTCAGCAGCTCAGGCAGCGCGGTGGCTTCGTTGTCAACGTTGACTTCAACGGGCTTTAGTACGACCAACAGCGCGGTGGCTTCGTTGTCAACTTTGACTTCGACGGGTCTTAGCACGACCAACAGTGCGGTGGCTTCGTTGTCCACTTTGACTTCGACAGGTTTGAGTACGACCAACAGCGCGGTGGCTTCATTGTCAACGACGACGTCAAGTGGTTTGAGCTCGGTCAACAGCGCGGTGGCTTCGTTGTCAACCGTGGTGACCAAAGGTTCGAAATACTTCCAGGCGAACTCAACTGAGGCGGGTGCACAGGCCAATGGCAATAACTCGATCGCTATCGGTCCAAATTCTGTGGCCAATGGCGATAACTCAACCGCGATGGGCAATGGGGCTGTGACAACGACCAATGCGACCAATTCGTTGGCAATGGGTACGAGTGCGACAGCTTCAGCTGCCAACTCGGTGGCTTTGGGGTCGAATTCGAATGTTTCTGCGAACAATTCGGTGGCCTTGGGTGCCAATTCGGTGGCCGATGGTACAAGCTTGACTAACGCAGCTTATAACCCAGGCGGCTCGATTGCAGGGGCAACACCTGTGGGTGAGGTTTCAGTTGGTTCCGCAGGTGCTGAACGTCGAATCACCAATGTTGCCGCAGGTTCTGCTGATACCGATGCGGTGAATGTGAGCCAGTTGAAAGCGTTGAAATCGAGTGTCAATACCGATATCAAGGAGCTCAAAGGCGGTATTGCAGCAGCATTGGCACTTGAGTCTGCCCCATCGGTGGCTGGCAAGTTCACCACTTACATGGGTGTTGGGCATTACGATGGTCAGACTGCAATTGGTATCTCGGGTCGTAAGACTTCAGACAACGGCCGTTGGAGTTTGTCGGGTGGCGTCACAGCTTCTCAACAAGGTAAGATCGGTGCTCGTATTGGTTTCACGAAAGTATGGGATTAATTCTAAACAGAAAGGCTCCCTTTGCATGATGTGAGGGGGGCTTGGCTGATGAAGCGATGTTTCATCAGCCACCCATGACCGATACCTTGGCAGATGGCTGCTCAATAGATAGAATAAGGATTGATGATGAAAAAATACATGACATTGTTTACAGGAATAGCAGTGGTGCTGGCTTTGGGCAGTACCGCTGCCTTTGCGCAACAAGCTGAAACAACTGTGAAATTTCCAGAATTAAAATCGACCTATTTAAAAACAGGTGATTTTGTGAATTTGGAAAATTTGAAAAAAATTGCTGCGGGTTTACATAAAGACCAAGTGCGTTTGTTGCTGGGTAACCCGCATTTTAGTGAGGGCATTGGCAATCCACATGTGTGGGATTATGCGTTTAATTTTTATACAGGACAAATGGGTGGCGATTATGTGACGTGCCAATACCAAGTTCAATATGATAAAGATTACCACATCAATGCAACTTACTGGAAAGACAAACAATGCGAAGGTTTCTTGCATGAAGCACCACCACCCGCACCACGCGTGGCTGAGCCGATCACCTTGTCTGCCGATGGTTTGTTTGCGTTTGGCCGTTCGGATTTGAATAGTTTGCAAACCAAAGGGCGTGAAAATTTACGTCAATTGGCGGGTCAAATCAATTCAGGTTTGAGCAAACTGACTTCGGTCTCAATTGTGGGCTACAGTGATCGAATCGGTTTACCTAAGACCAACTTGGCCTTGTCTCGTGCACGTGCAGTCACAGTTAAAAAGTATTTGGTACAACAAGGTGTGCCTGCGAATTTGATCACGACCAGCGGCATGGGACCTGCAAATCCTGTTGTGAATTGCCCTGGCCCAGCATCGCCACGCACAATTGCTTGTTTGATGCCAAATCGCCGCATTGAAGTGACATTGAATGGTGAAAAATAACCATTTGTTTGTTGCTGTCTATTGTTGTCAATTTGTTGTCAATTTGTTGTCAATAAAAAATCCGCCAATTTCGGCGGATTTTTTATTGAGCTTTGGCTTTCCTGTCGAAATGAGCGGATGGCTCTCTATTGCAATCGCTAAAAGTCATTATTTCATGGGCTAGATGCAACACTGGCTGACATCAGTGTTGATTGTTGCGCAGCCACAATCGAATGAGTTCGTGCTGATTGCTGTGCATAGGGGTCAACAATAACAAGCGTTCAGCAGCACTGCGGTGATGGTGACGTTGAAAAAAATGACTTAGGATGCTGTTGTCTTGGCACGTGTGAATGGCTCGTTCTACCCCAGCCTCAATGAAGTTTTGCCAATTCAACAGTTCAGGGGAGTCTGTGTTGGGTAGAAACACACCGCGATAATCGCGTAAAACGGCTGCGGAGTCCCCTGATTCAATGGATTGGATGAGGCCGCTGTGATCCGTGCCAATGGGAGAACCTAAGCGATAAGGCTTGTTGTGCAATGTTGAGCCCAATAACGAGCGAATGTGGCTGATTTCTGATTTCAATGTGGTTGTGCTGACGCGGTGATCGCCGTACAGTTTGCTGTGCAGCTCGCTCAATGACAAACCTTGGGGGTGCAGTGCCAGTAAAGTCAGGATTTCCATTTGGCGCGGTGAGCAAGCCAGTGGCTTGTGATCCCAATACGCTGCGGCATGGGGTTGGCAAACATTGAGAATCAATTGAGGCTGGGCAAAAGTCCCAATCAGTTGACTTAAACTTTGAGCAAAATTTTGTACGGCAGCCAAAGTTAAACCACTGTGTTGTCGCCATGTGGTTGAAAAATCCAAAACCCCAACGACATGTTGATTGCGTGGGTCAATGATGGGGGCGGCCGCACATGACCAATCGTGAACGATGTCTGCATAATGTTCACCCGCAAAGACGGCTTGAGGGCGATGGTGGGTCAACACCTCAGACAATGCATTTGTGCCTACGGCACGTTCATGCCACAAGCCGCCAGCGGAAAAGTTGATTTTCTCTGCCCGATCACGCATGGCTCGACCTGAATCTGTCCATAAAATATGCCCTTGTGCATCACTGAGGGCGACAATCAAACGGTTTTCCAACGCGATGCTGGACAATTGATTCAGAATGCCTTGCCCATGCCGAGCGATCACAGACTCTTGCCAAATGGTGCGCGTATAGAGTTGATCCAAGAGGGGAGCCGCATGGATGTGTGTGCTGACAGAAGCACTTGAGCGTTGCCAAGAATCGTATACCCTTTGTGGCAATGCCAAACTGCGCTGGCCTTGAGTGAAAACTTGATGTGCACTTTCTAATCGTTGACGATAGCGCGTCAGTGCCGCTCGTTCCATGCCCGGTCTCCTTGGTACTTTTGGTTGTGCTTGCTGATCGTTGTATGTGTACTTGCTCAGATCTGCCAATGGTTCAATATGTCCATTGAACCACAAAAAACCCCATATGCCAAGGTCATACCAACCGTATGCCAACCTGTAAGTGTCTATTCTTAAGTCCATGCAACTTGTGAAAAATACAGTTTTATTCAATATATGGTGAATACATGGCTGTGTGATTTATGTTTGACAAGGTGCATGGGGATAAGCTCAAATCCCGCCCAAAAATTGGGTAATAAAACAGTTGTATATCAATCAAATATCATCCTCTAGGAGACAACATCGTGGCAAGTACAACATTTTTCATTCCATCTGTAAACATCATGGGCGCTGGCAGTCTGGTTGATGCCATGAAGGCGATTCAAGCCTATGGCTTTAAGCATGCTTTGATTGTGACCGACAAAGGTTTGTCGCAATTGGGTGTGGCCACACATGTGGCTGAGCAATTGGCTGCACATGGCGTCAGCTCACATTTGTTTGACGACGCCCAACCCAATCCGACGTCAGGGAATGTATTGGCTGGTTTGACCGCATTGTCTGCTCAGCAAAGCGATTGCATCGTCTCACTGGGTGGTGGCTCATCACATGACTGCGCCAAAGGCATCGCTTTGGTCGCTACGAATGGTGGGAAAATTGCGGATTATGAAGGTGTGGATCAATCGAAAAAGCCGCAGTTGCCATTGATTGCCATCAACACCACGGCGGGTACCGCCAGTGAAATGACCCGTTTTTGCATCATCACCGATGAACAGCGGCATGTCAAAATGGCGATTGTGGATCGCAACACCACACCCATTTTATCGGTCAATGACCCCGATTTGATGATGGGCATGCCCAAAGGTTTGACCGCAGCGACGGGCATGGATGCTTTGACCCACGCCATTGAAGCGTATGTTTCAACTGCGGCCACACCGATCACGGATGCATGTGCGCTCAAAGCGGTGTCATTGATTTCTGAATATTTGCGCACCGCTGTGCACGATGGTCGCAATGCCGAGGCGCGTGAGCAAATGGCGTATGCACAATTTTTAGCAGGCATGGCTTTTAACAATGCATCCTTAGGGTATGTGCATGCGATGTCTCACCAATTGGGTGGGTTTTATGATTTGCCACATGGCGTGTGCAATGCACTGTTGTTGCCGCATGTTGAAGCGTTCAATGCCAGCGTATCGGCCAGCCGCTTGGCGGATGTGGCTGAAGCGATGGGCGAGGACATTGGTGGTTTGAATGATGAGCAAGCTGCACAAGTGTGCCTCAGCGCGATTCGCCAATTGTCAGCTGACATCGGCATTCCACAATCTTTGGCTGAACTGGGTGTGAAAACAGAAGACATCCCGACGTTGGCAGCCAATGCAATGAAAGACGCGTGTGGTTTCACCAATCCACGTGTGGCAACGCAGGCAGAGATTGAACAGATTTTTGCGGGTGCGATGTAAAGGGTTATGGGGAAAAAACAGTCCACATTGTTTTTGATCGTTATCTGAGTTTTTGATTTCAAGTGTTAAAAGTCCCAGCAGATACATTGCTGGGACTTTTTTGTGTTGAAGGCATGTTCAGAGAATATGCAGCCAAAAACTTCGCGATTCGGCGCGTTAGTGCAGGTTTTATCTACAATTTCTATTGAGAAGGTGTAGTGAAAATTGTCAGAAATCCTTCAATACGTCATTGCGGGCTTGACCTGCAATCTCCTGATTCATCATGTTGCATCACAAGCACGGCATGATGAAATGCGTCTGTTGTCCGTAGTGTTATTTGAAAAGAAGTGGAAAAATGCAATGTTTACGAAAAAAACAGTCGCTTTTAACCCAATACTTCACGCAGTAAGTCCTGCACCGCATTCATTTCATTTTTCACCTGCTCAGGCTGAACACGCGTATCGTGGTTGTTTTGCAAGCGCGCTGCATGCTGAATGGCACGGAAAGAGCGATACGCATTCGCTGCTTCAGTGGCCGTGTGTGGAGAAATCAAACCTGCATCTCCAGCCCGATGAAGCAAACCGATGTTGCCTTTGTTTTCAAGCAATTCAACATGGGCATGGCTGTTCAGCAAAACCAACGCTTGTACACAAAATTCAATGTCAACCATGCCACCTGTGTCATATTTAACGTCAAACAACGCACTGGTGTTGGGGTGACCTTCTTTGATTTTTTGCTTCATCTTGATGATGTCTTTAATGACCACATCGCGTTCACGCGGTTGTTGCAAGATCGAACGCCGCTCGTTCTCAAACCAATCGCCAATGACTGCATCACCCGCGCAAAAACGCGCCCGTGTGATGGCTTGATGTTCCCAAAACCATGCAGATTCACTTTGGTATTGTTTAAACATGCTCAAGCTGCTGACCAGTAAACCGCTCGCACCATTCGGGCGCAGTCGATAATCGGTTTCAAATAAAATCCCAGCAGGCGTGGGCGCGATCAGCCAATTGTTCAAACGTTGGGCAAAGCGGGCGTAAATGTCCGAGGCATCCACATGCGCATCATCGTACAAAAAGACCAAATCCAAATCCGAGGCATAACCCATTTCTTTACCACCCAATTTACCGTAGGCGATGATGGCGAAATTAGGCGTTTCTTTATGGCGTTTTAGAAAAGCGTGCCAGCAAAAATGCAAGGCTTGGCGCAAGATGATGTCTGTTAATTCAGACAAATGATCCGCCAATTGCTCCACCGTCCACAAGCCATCAAGTTCCTGTGCGAGCAGGCGAAATACCTGTGCATGGTGGGTCTCACGCAGAATGTCCATTTGACGTTCGACATCGGGCATGTCAGGGTTGTCATTGATCACAGCACGCGCCAAAGCCTGTTGTAACTCGGTTTCGACTTCTGCCCAATTCGGCGGCGTGTGTAGCGCAGGCGTGAGCATTTCATCCAATAAAATGGGATGCGCCGTCAAGTAATCGGCCGCCCAACGCGAGCGGGTGCACAGTTTGATCAAATGCGCCAAAGCTTTCGGGTATTCAAACAGCAAAGCCAAATAGCTGCTGCGTTTGGCGACAGAATCCAAAAAGTTGAAAATGCGCATCGCATATTCATTGGGAATCGGTGCCGTGTTTTGCGCCGCCAAAAGAGCCAATGTGCGCAACACCAATTGGCGATAGCGCATTTGACTGCGCTCAGGCAATTGGTTGATGCGCGCATCGCTGTCAAGCCGCGCCAAGTGCTCTTGCAAGGCATTCGGTTCTTTGAATGGGGCAATCAATGCTGCATGGTCGTCGTTTTGCGGTTGAGCCTCTGAGGCACCGTTTTTATCCGCTTCAAACAGCGCATTGAAGTGAGTGGATACGATCGCTTGACCTATTTTCAAATGCGCAAGCAACGCGTCAAAGTCTGCACAATGCATGGCTTGCGCCAGTTTTGTTTGGGTGTCTGTTTGAGACGGCAACAACTGCGTTTGTGCATCATCGATGTATTGAATGTGGTGCTCAAGGTGGCGCAAGAAGACATAATACTCGGTCAATTGAGCCGCCTTTTCAGCAGAGATCAAACCGTGTGCGAGTAAATGCGGCAACACATCCAAGCTGGCTTTTTGTTGCAGTTCAGGTGTGCGCGCACCTTTGATGATTTGATACAACTGCACGATGAACTCAATTTCACGGATGCCACCTGCACCCAGCTTGATGTCAATTGCGTTATTTTTTGCGCTTGATTTTGCATTGGCCTGCGTGCGGATTTTGCTGTGCACATCACGCAGTGCATCGATGGCATCGTAATCAAGGTAACGACGGAAAACAAAAGGGCTGATTAAATTGTGCAGCTGATGTGAGTGCGCATCGGGATTCATCAAACGGCTTTTCAGCCAAGCAAAACGCTCCCACGTGCGCGCATTGGAGATCAAATATTTTTCAAGCATCGACAAGCTCACGCACAGCGGTCCGCTTGCGCCGTTCGGACGCAGGCGCATGTCGACGCGAAACACAAAACCAAACTCCGTGACATCATCGAGCAACTTGATGACCCGTTTGCCCAAACGTTCAAAAAACTCACCGTGCGACAACAGCCGTGGACGGGGATTGTCGCTGGTGTTGCGTGTTTCCCCATCGTGTTCAAACACAAAAATCAAATCCATGTCCGACGAGACATTCAGCTCATTGCCCGCCAGTTTACCCATCCCCATCACCCACAACGGCATCGGCGTGCCATCCTCACGCAACGGCTCGCCATGCACTTCACGCAACGACAAGCGGCACACCTCAAGCGCATGTAAAGTACTTGCATCCGCCAATGCGCTGATGGTCGCCGTCACCACGGTCAAGTGCTGCTCATCCAATGCATGGTTCAGGTTGTACTCCATCAACGCCAACATCACCTGCGCCCGCGTTCGTCGCAGAGCCACGCCCGCCGCCGTTTCAGCGTCGTGGTGCGCAGGGGTGTTGGCTTTGAATAATGTTTGAATGTCAGCGATGGATAAAGGCAATTTAGCCATTAAATCAAGGACTTGTGTCTCGTTGACGCGACCGCTGTTCAATTGATTGCGGGCGTAGTTGGAGTAGGATTCAGATTTTAAATGGGACATGGGCAGGGGTTTGGAAAGTAAGGGTTCATGGTCATCACCATCATCACAACTTGATGGATCATACCGAAAAGATGAAAAATCGCTGACGTGTTTTTGCCTTCAAACCCAATGATAGCCAGTCCGCTATTGAATTTGACAGGTCATTGCATCGTGTGCTTGATCCGCAATCTACCGTCAATCTCCAGTGCTGGGAGATGCCGCATCAAGTGCGGCATGATGGATTAATTAACGAAACAACCATAGAAACGGTATTGCTCTTCTGACCATGTGGCGTGCTCCGCATGGTCATTAAATGCATGCCCGTTGGATTTGACATCAGTTTTTACGTCACATGTGGGGCAGATGCAAGTGCTCACCGCGATCAAAACCACTTTTCAGCAAAAGCAGGCAGCGTTTTACCCGCCGCATGCGCCCGTTGAAGCACCAACCAAAAATGCCTAAAACTGGCTCGATCATGCAATTTGTTTTCAAAAGCAATCGGCCCCCAGCTCGCCGCCTCCGCTTTTAACAACAAATCGGCTGCAAAAGTCACCTCATCATCATCAGGCGAAAACGCCCGCAAAATTTCATCGATCTGATTCGGATGAATGCTCCACATGCGCAAATAACCAAACTCATCTCGCGCACGGCGTGCATCATTAAACGCCGCGTTTGGCGTTGCATAATCTGTCGTCACATTGTGCGAAGCCACCTTGCCAAACGCCGCACACGCGCGCGTAATCGCCAACTTACAATGCGCCACCATCGGATGCTCAAACTGCCCTGGTGACGTCATCGCGCCCGCAGGAATTGTACCGTGGTGCGCCGAGACAAAATCCATCAAGCCAAACGATAAACTTTCGACTTGAGGCAACGCTGCAATCGCATGCACATCATATAACGCCGCATGCGTTTCAATCAAAATATGCAGCGGCGGCAACACCACACCCGCATCCTCGTGCAAACGACCAATATCAGCAATCTGGGCCAACGTTTCGCTCAACGTACCCACTTTTGGAATCATCCAATACGCAGGCGCACGCCGCGCCGTCGCCAACACCAAACGCACATCATCCAAACTGTGACCATGCTGCGCATCATGAATCCGCACACCAAGGCGATTAAATTGATTCAACTCAGACGCCAACACCTCACCCATCAACCTCGCCTGCGCCGCCTCCTGCCCAATACTCGCACCATCCTCAAGATCCAGTGCAATGTCAAATGCGCCATGAAGCTCAATTTGCTTGGCAATCGCCTTGTGAATAAACCGCTCATTACCTGCATAATGGTCAACAGGTGAAAGCGAAACAGGCGCGGGCGCGTCGGAAAAAAGGGCGATGGATGGATGGACTGTCATGTGACCTTAGGAAATAATGGCTCAAAAAATGGATTGGATAACGCGTGAAGTCGTTGGTGCCCATCCTAACAAAATAAGGGGCTTGGTACAACTGTAGCGCTGAAAGTCCTGTGCTTTTATAATCGTCAATGAGGCAAATCATGGATCAATCAAAAAGTATAGATAGGCATTGATTAAACGATGTTCATCATGTACTCTTATGGTGTAAGCCTCAAGTCAAGGCATTAAATCGTCATGCCGTACTTTAGATTCGAACAGGAAGACGTTCTACTGGCTTAAAGAATCAAGCAAGCCCATTGCCTTGAGGGCAGCAGATTTATAAAAATCATATAAGCAGGTTGTGCGGCATTTTGAAAACAGAATGTTTTTAATTGTTGGTGTTTTTTGACGCATAACATACGTTAGCCACACAAATAGGAAAAAAACATGGATCTTCAAGAATTTGTATCAGAAACATTACTGCAAATTATTTCTGGGATTAAAAATGCACAAGATAAAACTAGCACTTCTGGTGGTTCAGTTAATCCAAGAATAACAGGTAGCTCGGAGTATGCAGCGCAACATGGCTTTCTTCGAACCGCTGGAGGATCTCCCGCGCAAATCGTGCAATTTGACGTAGCTCTAACTGTCACAGAAGGCACTGGAACAAAAGGTGGTATTGGCGTTTTTGCTGGTGCAATAAACTTAGGTAGCAGTGGGCAGTCCACTAATGAAAACAAATCAATCAGTAGAGTTAAGTTTGCAGTACCTGTTTCTCTTCCTGAAAATCAATAATGGCTAACAAGTCGCTGAAGCATCGCGCACTTCGTGCGCTGGACAGTTTTTAAGTTGCGGTTTTGTGGTTTTGCTGCGCAAAAGTATCCCACAAAACCGCAACTTAAAAACTGCCGCTTAGTTAGGCATCGGCAAACGCAGCGCATGCTTCAGCCTTCCCAACCAACCACATTGGAGCCACATTGCTACAGACTCAAAAGCGAATTGCCGCGTTCTTCTATGGGAGTTTCATCCGTAGAGACGTCATGGCCTTGGGTGGCTTCAATCCCGAAACAGTCGAAGTCGCAAAACTAAATGGGTACGACATCACCTTTGATCCACACGCGAATATCTTTCGGTCTGGTCAACACGCCGTTTGTGGTGTCCTGGTGTATCCATCCCACGATGAACTGAACAAGCTGTACTCAAGAGACGGAGTTGGTGTCTTTCTTCCCGAGGCCGTGCTTGTGGAAACCAGCAACAACAGAATGTTGCCAGCCATTTGCTACATGCCGCCTGGGCGAAAAGACGATCCAGCCGACCTTGCATATGTCGAGCACATCATCAAGGCGGCCCGAGAACATGGCTTTCCCAAGTGGTATTTGAGCCACTTGGAAGAATTTTGTTCTTCTCCCAAGGTTGAAGGTGCGGTACACACCGACGCCTAACCCTGCAATCGAGAGGACGTGCCTCGGCAAGCTGGGTCGCGCCTCTCAACTCAAACGTTAGCCCGTAGATCGAATATGCTCACCACCACCAGCTACCTCCTCTTTGTCGGCGCAGCCCTGCTCATGGCACTCACGCCAGGCCCGAACATGATCTACTTGATTTCACGATCACTTTGTCAAGGTCGCGCCGCAGGTGTCATGTCTTGGTTCGGTGTTGTGCTTGGCTTCACAGTCCACATGGTCTGTGCCACGGTCGGACTTACCGCTCTATTCATGGCTGTTCCTCTTGGCTACGAACTGCTCAAGTTTGCTGGAGCAGTTTACCTTCTGTGGCTGGCTTGGCAGGCGGTGCGGCCTGGTTCACGTTCTCCATTCGAGGCCAGAGACCTCCAGGCCGAGTCACCACGCAAACTTTTCACGATGGGCTTGCTCACCAGCATTCTCAATCCAAAAGTCGCAATCTTTTATCTCTCGGTCTTGCCGCAGTTCATTTCACCTGAGGCAGGCTCTGTATTTACCCAGAGTCTACTGCTGGGCACAACTCAGGTGTGCATTGGGTCAACAGTGAACCTGCTGGTTACACTTTCGGCGGCGGGCATAGCTGGTTGGTTCTCAAGAAATCCAGTCTGGCTTTCGGTGCAGCGGTATTTCATGGGCTTGGTACTCGGCACTCTCGCAATCAAGCTGCTGGCGCAGCAGCGAAATGCGGCCTAACAGATCTGTTTAATTTCAGCATTACCCACAGCACACGAATCCATCACCCCTACTGACATGACCATACAACACATCCAAAAATCTTCTGCCCGCCGCATCCCTATCTCCCCCGAGTTCACGATTTTTGAGTATGGATCGCTCGGGAGTTCTGTTGCGAATGGGTCTGTTGCTGAGATCAATGGCCGCTACCCTGTTCAGGGTTGGGGCAGAAATCTTGAGTCAGACGAGATTGTCTATGTCGTGTCTGGTTCAGGAGAGCTTGAAATGCCCGAGTCGGTTGTTATCCTGCAAGCAGGCGATGTCGCTTTCGTTCCAAAAGGTCAGAAGATCGCCTGGCGCGGAGACCATCTTGTCGTCTTCATTCCGTGTGTCCCAGCCTGGCGGCCAGAGCAGCACGAGCTATTGAATGAATAGTATTGGCTCTGCAAGACTGGGGGCAACCTTTCCATCGAACGGATGCGCAATGGCATGCCACGCCTGACCCCCATTTCATTTTGGGTCAGGCGCATCAATCCACCGCGTGCCGCTCATGTCAAAGTTAGGGCTTTTTAATTGGAGGCAAAATGAGTATTCTTGAATTGTTGCGCTGGCAGTGGAGCGGCTATCCGAGGTATCACCACTCGCGCGCCAACCTGCTCATACACATCGTCGTTGTGCCTCTTTTCTTGGCTGGCAATGTCGCACTTGTCGTCGCGGTCATCGAGCGTTCTGCCACGTTGGCAATCTTCTCGGTCGTTGCCATGGTTGTCTCTGTTGCCTTCCAAGCCCGCGGTCACGGGAAAGAGGAGGTGCCGCCGGAGCCTTTCACGAGTCGCACCAATGCCCTCTCGCGCATCCTTCTTGAGCAGTGGGTTACGTTTCCACGGTTCGTCATTTCAGGAGGCTGGTTCCGTGCATTGCGTCAAAGCAGCCCGCCCTAATTTTTCCGTCGAGAGGGCATGCAATGGTGAGCCAGGTTCGTTTTGATAAAGCCTTCATGCCTACGCATGCCCTCAAGTCAAACGTTATGCCACATAGAAAGTGATCGCACCATGTACCACGCCATTGTTCGCAGGAAGATCACCTCAGCGTTTGCTGGGCTCAGCGCTGGGAGGATTGAGGCCATTACAGATGAGCTGTCCACAAACGCTGTTCACTATTTCGTAGGTACGCATGCGCTGTCCGGAACACGTCGAACACCAGAGGCCATCCGAGCTTGGTATGGGCGTCTTCTGCGGCTCTTGAATGGAATCAGCTTTACTCTTCAGGAAGTGAGGGTCTCGGGTTGGCCGTGGTGCATGCAAGTGGAGACCATTTGGATCGAAACTAACTTTGGAACCGATGGAGTCAAAACTTCGGCTGAAGGGGGCAATCTGATTCAAATTGAGTGGGGTCGTGTAACCAGCGTATGCATCTATCCAGACACAGCTGCGCTGGAGCGCACGCTGCAACGCATCGCTGCAAAAGGCACCACAGAGGCGCTGGCCGCTCCGATCACATCCTGAGCATGTCGCATGAGCCTCACTCTTCCATTGAAAGGACGCCTTCTGGCAGACTTCGCCCACCTCCAGTCGCCTCGCTCTGTCAAACATTAGGTTTAAGGAAAATCGTATGAAATATCTGAAAAAATTAGTTTTTGCATTAATTGCAACATCCAGCGTTGCGCGCGCCGAGAGCATCATCAATTACCAAACACAGGGAAACCTACAGATAACAAACAATATAGCTTGTGTTGATGTGTCAGAGCTAAAAAACATGTATACCCCAGCAGATGTTTTCAAGGGAATGACAAATTGTTTAGACAAGAAAGATTATGTGGCCGCAACAAATTTATATGCATTTTCTAGGGTGTACGGTATGGTTGATGCAAAGAGGGTGAGTGATAGAACAGCCCATCAAGCGATGGTGGTTTTGCAAATGAATGCCGTCAGAAATTTATCAAGCGACGAGTTAAATTCTTTTAGCCAAGTCATGAAAGCAACCCTTTCAACTGGCAGCGATTCACTAAATCGATTATGCAAAAAAATTAAAACTGTTGGAGCACCCAATTATTATCCCGCCTACATGATACAACATGGCATGGGCGCTTTTATGGGTGGGCAAAACCCAATTGATCAGTCGGTTGATGTCACAAAAACATTTAACGAAGCATTGACCCAAAGTTTACATTGTAATCCTGAATAAAAAACCAACCGCTCGTTTAGCACGGACAACAATAAGGTCGAGCGTTTCGCATATTTTCAACCCCATTGCTTGCTGGTTGGCTCAAACATTGGGCGTTGAAAACTTAATGAACTTCATTTGAGGAGTTTTGTACTATGACCACATTCAGCACCAGCCGCCAGCTGGCCGCGTCACCTTCATTGGTGTTCGGTGCGATGAAGGACGCTGAACGTCTCGCCAAATGGTGGGGCCCAGCGGGCTTCTCTAATCGTTTCGATGTCTTTGAGTTCAAAACGGGTGGCAAGTGGCTTTTCACCATGATCGGCCCTGATGGTGCGAGCTATCCTAATGAGGCGATTTTTTTAACCATTGAAGCGGATCGCAAAGTCGTCATCAAACATGTCAATCAACCTCATTTTCAGCTTACCATAACGTTAGAGGCCTTTTCTGGGGGGACTTTGCTGCGTTGGGATCAGACGTTTGACGATGAAGTCGTTGCTCAATCCGTTCGACAAATTGTCGAACCTGCAAACGAACAAAACCTTGACCGTTTAAGCGTTGTACTGGGGTTGAGTGAGGGCTGAGTAAGGGTGTGGCGTATTGTAATTACTAAGGCTTTATCCATCATGACGACCCTACGTTTTTTTCGTTTGCACGTGTTGATTTGTTCTCTGCCTTTTTTAGTGGGTTGCAACGAGATTGAGCCGATTGAAATTGAAAGTGGTACGATACATTTTTATCGAAAAATGGATGGTGCATTTAATGATCAGAAAAATTCTATTGCTCTTTCAACAAAGCAAGTTCAATTTCTTGAAGATTGGCTTAACGCCAATAAAAAAGGTTGGTCGTCTTACACGCCAATGGGAACATTTATTCCAAATTGGTGTATCGCATTCAGTGCATTGAATGCGGAGTTTGTTTCTCTATGTTTTATTGAAAAACGACTGGTGTTATTTGGAGAAGGGAAGCAAGTTGAGCACTCTTTTTCAGAAAGTGACAGCGGTGTATTTTTTGAAAATATTATCAATACAATGCCTTCTCCTTAATAGGTTTAAAAATATACATTACTTAAAAGTACATAAAAAAAACCAGCTCAAGTGAGCTGGTTTTTTTTATGTTGTACCGAAGTACATTCAAGCGATTAGCCCAATAAATGTGCAATGCCTGCTTTTTCTTCTTCCAACTCAGCCAATGTGGCATCCATTTTGCTGCGTGAGAACTCATCGATTTCCAAGCCTTCAACGATGGTGTATGTGCCATTTTCAGTTGTGACCGGGAAGCCGTACATGGTGTCTGCTGGAATACCATAATCGCCGTTTGATGGCACGCCCATGGTGACCCATTTGCCGTTTGAACCGAGGATCCAGTCATGGATGTGGTCGATGGCGGCGTTGGCTGCTGAAGCGGCCGATGATAAGCCACGTGCTTCAATGATCGCTGCACCACGTTTGCCGACTGTTGGGATGAATGTGTCGCGTGTCCATGCTTGATCGTTGATCATGCCGTCAACAGATTCGCCGCCGATGGTTGCGAAACGTGTGTCTGGGTACATGGTTGGGCTGTGGTTACCCCATACGGTGAGTTTTTCGATGCCGTCAACTGCTTTGCCTGTTTTCGCTGCGATTTGTGATGCGGCGCGGTTGTAATCCAAACGCAACATGGCGGTGAAGTTTTCGCGTGGCAGGTCAGGTGCAGATTTCATGGCGATGTAGGCGTTGGTGTTGGCTGGGTTGCCGACGACCAATACTTTAACGTTGCGGCTGGCGTGGTCGTTCAATGCTTTGCCTTGAACGGTGAAAATTGCGCCATTGGCTTCGAGCAAGTCTTTGCGTTCCATGCCTTTTGAGCGTGGGCGTGCGCCAACCAATACAGCAACATCTGCATCTTTGAATGCAACGTTTGGATCATCAGAGATCACAACGCCTGCGAGCAATGGGAATGCGCAGTCTTCTAATTCCATCACAACGCCGTTCACTGCTGGCAATGCAGGTGTGATGTCAAGGAGTTGCAAAATCACAGGTTGGTCTTTACCAAGCATGTCGCCGTTGGCGATGCGGAACAACAAAGAATAACAGATTTGACCTGCGGCACCAGTGACCGCAACGCGCATGGGGGCTTTTGCCATGATATAACACCTTTTAAAAGTTGAGAAATGAGAAGAATCAAGCATGATATTGTAACGCAGCTTGGCACTTTTGCTGTGGAGTTTTGCTATTTGTGCGAAGCAGCATGACGAATAACAAGAGTGTAAACAAGGGTGTGTGTTGTGTCAATACTCTAGTGTCTTATACAAGATGTAGGAGTGATGGACAGTTCAATCAGTTTGGGGCATAATGCTTGCAATCAACTGACAGCTGGCCGCGAAAGGTCGTTCGTCTAGAGAAGAAGCAAAAAAACATTTTGATGGCCGTTAAAAAATACTTTTTAAACTGTAGATGCCAAAGATGTTATGCGCCGAACCTGAAAAAATCAAAGACACACAAGCACACCTTTGGTTGAAGCTGAGTTCTCGTCAATTATAAAACAATCGCGCCAATGGCGTGGAGGATGACATGGTCGATCACAATTCAAATGCGGCGGATACGTCCCCTGTATTCAGTCCGTTGTATCAGCAAATTAAAGCTTTATTGTTGCAAAGTTTGGAGCAGGGTGAGTGGAATGCGGGGGAAATTATTCCATCTGAGGTTGAACTGGCTTCACGTTATAAAGTCAGTCAGGGCACGGTGCGTAAAGCCGTTGATGAGTTGGCTGCTGATAATTTGTTGGTGCGCCGTCAAGGGCGAGGGACGTTTGTCGCGACCCATCAAGAAGCGAAAGTGCGTTTTCGTTTTCTCAGCATGAAAGCGGATTCAGGCGCGGATGTTAAAACGAAATCAAAAATTGTAAATGTAGAGCATTTACAGCCATCTGAGGATGTTCGCACCCACCTTGGCTTGGCCAAAAAAGAGTTGGCTGTTAAAATCACACGCCTATTGTCTTTTAATAATAAACCTGCAGTGTATGAGGAAATCTGGTTGTCAACCCACATTTTCACCGATGTGACGCAGGAAAAAATGATGAATTATAAAGGAACGCTGTACGGTTGGTTCGAAGCAGAATATAATGTGCGGATGATTCGAGCGGTAGAGAAATTGCGTGCGGTGATGGGCGATTCGCAAGTGGTTGATTCCCTAGAAATTTCCCAAAATGAACCTTTGTTGTTCATTGAGCGCTTGTCTTACAGCTATGCCGATAAGCTGGTTGAGGTTCGCCATGGTTGGTACCTCACTTCTGCATATCACTATCAAAATGAATTAATTTGAGCTTAAGCTCATGCAATAACGCTATTGTTTTTTAGCGTTTTTATTTACCAATATGTTGTTGCAATGCGGTATTTTCTGTGAAATTACGGTAAGTTTTTAGTAATTTTATGTGTTTAATATGTCATTTAGTGAAAAATGCCAGCTTTTTGAACGGCTGGCATCATTCAATATCACCAGTTTTTAATTAATAGTAGAGGTCATTATGGGTCAAACACCACACACACCCAAACGGCAAGAGTTTCGTAATATTGGCATTTCTGATATTCGCAACTACCGCTTGCCGCCTGCGGGCATCGTATCTATTCTTCATCGCATCAGCGGCGCAGCTTTGTTTTTGGCTCTGCCGTTTTTATTTGCGATCATCACCGCTGCCTTTGGCTCCAAGGACAAATTTGATGCTTTGGTGCTGTGTTTAGCGAATCCCTTGGTCAAAATCATCTTGCTTGGCTTGATCTGGGCCATTTTGCATCACGCATGCGCGGGTGTTCGTTACCTTGTGATGGATTTGCACATCAAGGTCAGCAAAGAGGGCGGTCGTTCAACAGCGCACACGGTGTTGATGGTGAGTTTAGCGTTGACAGCAGTTGTTGCTGCACGTTTATTTAATTTATTCTAATAGGAGCACCTGATGAATAACGTAAAAGTAGGTACTTCTCGCGTCGTGACTGGCGCGCATTATGGTTGGAAAGACTGGCTCGCACAGCGCATCACAGGTGCGTTGGTGTTGGTGTTCGTGGTTGCCGTTTTAGTGCGCTTTTTGACGGCGCCTGCAACTTATGAGGCTTGGAATGGTTTCATGGCCAGCGGTCCGATGAAGTTTTTGACTTTCTTCACCTTGTTGGCTGCTTGTTATCACGCTTGGATTGGCGTGCGTGATATTTGGATGGATTATGTTAAAAATTCAGGCGTGCGCTTGGCTTTGCATATTTTTACCATTTTATGGTTGCTGGGTTGCGCTGCGTATGGCGTTTCAGCCTTGTTTAAGTAAGGAATTAAGGAAATAACATGGCGATTTTAACGAAAAAATTTGATGTGGTTGTGGTTGGTGCGGGTGGTTCAGGTTTGCGCGCGGCATTGCAACTTTCTGAAGCGGGCTTGTCGGTTGCCGTATTGACCAAGGTATTCCCAACACGATCTCACACCGTTGCGGCGCAAGGTGGTATTGGCGCATCTTTGGGCAACATGGCTGAAGACAACTGGCATTACCACTTCTATGATACGGTCAAGGGTTCTGACTGGCTTGGCGACCAAGACGCAATTGAATTCATGTGCCGCGAAGCACCCAAAGTTGTGTATGAACTTGAACATTTTGGCATGCCTTTTGACCGCAATCCAGATGGTACGATTTACCAACGTCCATTTGGCGGTCACTCTGCCAATTATGGCGAAAAGCCCGTGCCTCGCGCTTGCGCGGCCGCGGATCGTACGGGTCATGCATTGTTGCATACACTGTATCAACGCAATGTGCGCGCAAACACCCAATTCTTCGTTGAATGGATGGCGCTTGATTTGCTCCGTGATGAAGAAGGCGATGTGCTTGGTGTGACTGCGCTCGAAATGGAAACAGGCGAAGTGATGAATTTGCAAGCAAAAATCACCTTGTTTGCAACAGGTGGTGCTGGTCGTATTTTTGCCGCATCAACCAACGCCTTCATCAACACTGGTGACGGCTTGGGCATGGCAGCGCGCGCGGGCATTCCACTCGAAGACATGGAGTTCTGGCAATTTCACCCAACAGGCGTGGCGGGTGCAGGCGTGTTGATCACCGAAGGCGTGCGAGGCGAAGGCGGCATTTTGCGCAACTGCAATGGCGAGCGCTTCATGGAACGCTATGCGCCGACATTGAAAGATTTGGCGCCACGTGACTTCGTGTCACGTTCGATGGATCAAGAAATCAAAGAAGGCCGTGGTTGCGGTCCAAACAAAGACCACGTGATGCTTGACGTGACGCACATTGGTAAAGAAACCATCATGAAGCGTCTGCCATCGATTTTTGAAATTGCGAAGAAATTCGCGAACGTCGACGCCTCTAAGGAAATGATTCCTGTTGTGCCAACGATTCATTATCAAATGGGTGGCATTCCGACCAATGTACATGGTCAAGTGGTTGTTCCTGCTGATCCAAGCAATGCGATGGAAAGCGGCAATAAAGTGGTCAAAGGCTTTTACGCTGTGGGCGAATGCTCATGCGTATCGGTGCATGGCGCGAACCGCCTCGGCACGAACTCACTGCTTGATTTGGTCGTTTTTGGTCGCGCAGCGGGTAATCACATTGTTGAAGCGATTAAATCATTCCCAGTCGATCACAAAGTCTTGCCTAAAGACGCCGCTGATAAAACTTTGGCGCGTTTGAACCGTTTCCAAAGCAACACATCGGGTGAAAATGCACAAGACGTGGCTGATGCCATCCGTGCAACGATGCAGCAACATGCAGCGGTTTTCCGTACGCAAGACACCTTGAACAAAGGCGTCACGGAAATCATGAAAGTGGCACAGCGCGTCAACAACATCCAAGTCAAAGACCCATCAAAAGTATTCAACACCGCTTTGGTGGAAGCGCTTGAAGTGGACAACTTGATCGAAGTCGCGAAAGCAACGATGGTTTCTGCCGCAGCGCGCACAGAATGCCGTGGTGCACATGCCGTGTACGATTATGAACATGGCGCGGATCACCCAGACTTCCCATTGGGTCGTAACGACAAAGAGTGGATGAAACACACTTTGTGGTACGCCGAAGGCAATCGTTTGGATTACAAACCTGTGAACTTGAAACCGTTGACCGTGGACACCGTACCACCAAAACCACGCACGTTCTAAATCGTTCAAAAAAAGTAAACATTTACTTTTTTTGGTTAAAGTTAAAAAAGTGGTGCAAGGTGCTTGGATCAACCCATGCCGCACCCACCACTTTTGAAGTCAATGTCGAAGCTCACGCATTGACCGAAGCATAAAGAGAATACACGATGAAAACTAAAGTTTTTGAAATCTACCGCTACGATCCAGACAAAGATGCAAAACCGTACATGCAAACCATCAAAATCGACCTCGAAGATGGCGACCGCATGTTGCTTGACGCCTTGGTCAAATTGAAAAAAATCGATGAAACGATTTCTTTCCGTCGCTCATGTCGTGAAGGCGTGTGCGGCTCGGATGCGATGAACATCAATGGTAAAAATGGTTTGGCTTGCTTGACCAATCTCAACGATTTGCCAGAGAAAATCGTTTTACGCCCATTACCTGGCCTGCCCGTTGTGCGTGATTTAATCGTCGACATGACGGATTTCTTCAACCAATACCATTCGATTAAACCGTATTTGGTGAATGATGTAGCCCCACCAGAAAAAGAACGTTTGCAATCACCTGAACAACGTGATGAATTGAACGGCTTGTACGAATGCATCCTTTGTGCATGCTGTTCAACGTCATGCCCATCGTTCTGGTGGAATCCTGATAAGTTCGTCGGCCCAGCGGGTTTGTTGGCCGCTTACCGCTTCATCGCCGACACGCGTGACAACGACACATCGGCACGCTTGGACAATTTGGACGACCCATATCGATTGTTCCGTTGCCACACCATCATGAACTGCGTTGATGTGTGTCCGAAAGAACTCAACCCTACCAAAGCGATTGGGAAAATCAAAGAAATGCTCGTGCGCCGAGCGGTTTAATTGATGAAAATGGATGATGCTTGCATCATCCATTTTTTTGAAAGATCAATGTGCAAAGTCATTGAGGGTGCGGATGACACTGTGCTGATCGTACCGATCGTTTAATGCCTTTGTCATCTAAATGGGATTGATATACAGCTAGGTATACATCTGGCCCCGATTTATGTTGTTTTAAAGTCATTTAAAATTAATGTATTATAGTTATTGTGTTTTTCAAACAAGAATATATGGCGAAATGATGGCAGAATGCCAATGCATTACGCCGTATAAGATACGTTAGGCCAACAACGACCTCTTGGAGGCATGCAAGTGAAAACATCTGACTCAATTGTTGAAATTATTGCCCCCGCAAGGAAGGTTTGGCTGGCCTTGACCGTGCCTGATTTAGCGAAGCAATGGTAGTATGGCTCTGATTTGCTGGCAACATGGGAGATCGGAGCCCCTATCATTTTCCGCAACGAATGGAATGGGCGAGTATTTGAACAGAAGGGCAACGTTCTTGAGTTTTTATCAGAGTCACACCTAAAGTACTCATTGTTTTTCCCTCGCCCCGATCTGCAAGACATTCCAGAGCACTGCTTTTTCATGACATATGAATTGACCGAAAGCGAAGCGGTTACATTCCTGCTTGTGCGCCAGGAAGACCCATGCCCCTTCCCACCCAATGAATCGACTGATGGAGATGAAGGTCCAGATGTACTTTCTTGTTTGAAAGAACTTGTTGAAGTAAAAATGCCGTGAGTGCAAGTCTGCCTAACAATTCATTCAAGCCGATGCGGCTTCGTGGCGCGACTTGATTCAGCCGTTAGGCATCGATCATTGCATCGGGGCTGTAAACACTTGAGATTGCCATGAACAAATTGAAGCTTTACTCCGGCCCGCTAAGCATGTTTGGTGCAAAGGTTGAGATAGCCGTGCGCGAGAAGGGGATTGAGTTCGACTTGGTGATGGTGCCATTCGACTTTGAACGCGGCTACACACCGAAACACCCCGAGGTGCTGCGCATCAACCCCAAGTGGCAAGTGCCTGTCCTCATTGATGAGGGTGTCCAGCTTTTCGATTCCACGCAGATATTTGAGTACCTAGAGGATCGATGGCCGGAGCAGCCCCTTTGGCCTCATTCCATCGCCGCGCGAGCGGAGGCGCGTAAGCAAGAGCATTGTTCTGACGAAGTGTTTTTTCCGCATGTCATCCGATTGATGGGCATGCGCGCAAACCCTGACCCCGTCGAGGCGCAAGAATGGAAGAATGCGACAGCGGCCATTGAGGCGTACTACCTCGGGATGGAGCAATGGCTTCAAGACCATGAGTATATTGCGGGGCAGTTCAGCTACGCAGACATCGCGTTCTATATGGCGCAATTCTTTGCGGCACGTCACACGGTGCCGCTGACGGCGCAGCATCCAAGGCTACTTGCCTGGCGGGGCCGCATGATTGATCGGCCAGCTGTAAGGCTTGTAGTGACAGCAATGGCGGACTACTTACGCAGTCAGGGTCAAATGGTGCCGCAGCTTGGCGATCAAGCCACATAGGCGAACCCGTGTACATGCAGCCGGTGTGCGATGCCTAACCGCTTCATTTGAACGGACATCCACTGGGGTGGCAGTGTCTGCCGCTTAACTAAAACGTTAAACTTTTAAAAAAGAAATTGACTCATGCTTCATATCTTTAAAAAACCGATAGTTCTGTTAAAACTCGAAGGCTTAGCTGTCACTCTGTTGGCGCTCGTTCTTTATTGGCAGCAGTCTTTCGGATGGACGTTGTTTTGGTCAACCGTATTGCTTCCAGACCTTGCACTCTTTGGGTATTTCATTAATGCCAAGGTTGGCGCAACAACGTACAACATCACGCACTCAAAATTGTTACCCGCTGTGTTGGCTGTTGTTTCCATCGTAACAGGCAATGCCTTGTTCTTGGCTTTGGCTCTTATTTGGTTTGTTCACATTGGCGTCGATAGGTTGTTGGGTTACGGTCTAAAATACCCTGAGGGATTTAAAGTTACTCACCTTGGCACCATTGGAGAAATGGCTGGTGACCCACGTGGCAGCGATTTAGGCCGTTATTTACCGTGTGGAAAATAAAAATCTATAACCCTACACTCGAGGGGCTGGTTAGAAGCGGCGAGTCCCTCACATCGATGTTATGGTTTTGAATCGTGATTCTTGGCTAGGATCTTCTAAATAGGCCAAAAGCGATTGGCTGATCTGCTTCGTTTTAGATCAAAAATCATTTGTATTTTTTATACCCAATAATGTTTTCCACGAATCTCAACACCCATGTGACCTCGCTGTTGCCTAGAGCAACGTTGAAATTCCCGTATTCATCGCCCATCTAAAAAATCACCAACACCGTAAATCAAACGCTTTTCCTTAATCAGTTCGATGCATGTGCGCCAATACAGGTAAAATGTGGGGGTATCAAGCGTGCCCTGCGTTTTGAGCCTTATTTGTGAGTCTGTTATGTCTGAAGTTGTGTCCGAAGTTGTTTCTGAAATCATTGAAAATCCACCTGTGTCTTTTGCCGATTTGACCTTGAGTGAGCCGTTATTGCGCTCGCTTCATGACATTGGTTATGAGTATCCATCGCCGATTCAGGCGGCGACAATCCCTACGTTGCTTGGTGGGCGTGATGTGTTGGGACAGGCGCAAACGGGGACGGGTAAAACAGCGGCGTTTGCTTTGCCTATTTTGTCGAACATTGACATGGCGCAAACCGCCCCTCAAGCTTTGGTGCTGGCGCCAACACGTGAGTTGGCGATTCAAGTGGCTGAGGCTTTTCAGACCTATGCGAAGCACATGCCGAATTTCCATGTGTTGCCAATTTATGGTGGTCAAAGTTATGGCCCGCAATTGTCCGCTTTGCGCCGTGGCGTGCATGTGGTGGTGGGCACACCGGGTCGTGTGATTGACCATTTGGACAAAGGTTCACTTGATTTGTCTCAGCTCAAAACATTGGTGTTGGATGAAGCGGATGAAATGTTGCGCATGGGGTTCATCGACGATGTGGAGCGGATTTTGAAAGAAACACCGCCGACGCGTCAAACCGCTTTGTTCTCTGCGACGATGCCCGCTGCGATCAAACGGATTGCCCAGACGTATTTAAACAAGCCCGAAATGGTCACGATTGCTGCGAAAACAGGCACGGCGGACAACATCCGTCAACGTTATTGGTTGGTCAGCGGCATGCATAAATTGGATGCTTTGACGCGCATTTTAGAAGCTGAAACTTTTGACGGCATGATCATTTTTGCGCGTACAAAATTGGGCACGGAAGAGCTCGCAGCGAAATTGTCAGCGCGCGGTTTTTCTGTCGCGGCAATCAATGGCGACGTGCAACAGCAACAACGCGAACGCACGATTCAACAACTCAAAGATGGAAAAATTGACATCCTTGTCGCCACCGATGTTGCAGCACGCGGCTTGGACGTTGAGCGCATCAGCCATGTCGTCAACTACGATGTACCCCATGATCCTGAGAGCTATACCCACCGCATTGGTCGTACAGGTCGCGCTGGGCGCAGCGGTGAGGCGATTTTGTTCATCACGCCACGTGAAAAGCATTTGCTCAAAGTCATTGAACGGGCCACCCGTCAACCTGTTTCACCGCTTGAATTGCCAACGGTGCAAGATGTGAATAATGTGCGCATCACGCGTTTTAAAACACAAATTTCTGATGTGCTCGCCGAAGGTGGACTGGAAGAGTTTGCCAGCTTAATCGAGGATTACGAGCGCGAACACAATGTGCCTGCCATCGAAATCGCTGCGGCATTGGCCAAAATGGCACGTGGCAATTCCTCTTTGCTGTTGAGCAAAAAGAGTCATCCTGTTTTTGAAGAGCGTGAAGTGCGCAGTGATGTGCGTTTTGAGCGCCAACGTGAGGCG
The DNA here is from genome assembly GCF_003339525.1 of Ephemeroptericola cinctiostellae. GTDB lineage: Bacteria > Pseudomonadota > Gammaproteobacteria > Burkholderiales > Burkholderiaceae > Hydromonas > Hydromonas cinctiostellae. Next base: position 1,287,801 of record NZ_CP031124.1, read on the forward strand.
GCACCACAGCGAGAATACAAACCACGCAGCGCCAATGCAGGTGCACAGACGTATCGCATTGCGGTGGGTCATGAACATGGTGTCAAACCTGGTAACATCGTCGGTGCGATCGCCAATGAAGCGAACATCGAATCGCGTTACATTGGGCGCATCGACATCCGTGACGAATACACCTTGCTTGATTTGCCGAGTGATTTATCCCCCGAAACCATCGAGCACCTGCGCGGTGTGCGTGTGGCTGGGCAGATGTTGAACATTCAAGCCGACGGTCAAAGCATGCCACCAGCACCACGTGGACCAAGAAGAGAGCGCTCAGAGTACACTGAACGTGCGGAACGTCATGAGCGCAACGAATCTTTTGAAAGAAAAGCGCGCGTGGAGCGCACAGAGCAACAACCTGTCCGCGCCGAGTTTGCTGACCGTTTAGATCGTCCTGAGCGTGCCGAACGTGCCAAGGCCAACCCCAGCAAATATACCATGCACACCTATCGCATCGACATTGGTGGTGCCGATGCCGTGACCAAAAGCGGTATTGTTGAAGCCATTGCCAATGGCGCAGGTTTACAGGCCAAATTGATTGGTCGCATTCAATTGCTGGATGGACACAGCAATATTGACCTCCCAGAAGGGATGCCTGAAGATGTGTTAAACCGCCTTAAAACGGTTCAAATTGATGGCAAGTCGTTGAACATGCGCTATGTGGGTTTGAGCGATGCAGGTGAAAATCGGCCGAAAGATGAAACCGAACGCAAGAAAAAAAGCACCAAGAAGAAATAAATCCATGTAAACCCATTGGTCTGACCTCATTTGGGGCGTGTTGTGTATGACAAAGACTTGAACGGCTTGGCTTGCATGGTTTTTTGATGTTACGTGCGATGCACGCTGGTCTTTGAACTTTACAAACGGATGCGTGAATGGGTGAGTAGGTGAGTAGGTGAGTGGTGTGGTTGTATCAACGTGCTTTCATGGGCATGTTGTGATTGCAACACAGGGGAAAACAAGCACAGGAAAAAATAAAAAAATGGATGGCGGGCTCAATGCCCGCCCTGTGTTATCTCTCGAATTTTAAGCGTTGCCACGTTGACCCTCTACCAAACCCATGTCTTTTTGCCTTTACGGTACAATGCGCTGCATGATGGGGCTATCCCCTTATTGTCTATTTTTTTATCATTTATTCAAAGCACACACATATATGAGCCAAGTCTATTCAGAAGACAGTATTCGCGTCCTTAAAGGTTTGGAGCCAGTCAAAGAACGACCTGGCATGTACACGCGGACAGAAAATCCATTGCACATCATTCAAGAGGTGATTGATAACGCAGCAGATGAAGCGCTCGGCGGTTTTGGTTCCGTGATTGCCGTCACCTTGCACAGCGATGGCATGGTCAGCATCGAGGACGATGGTCGCGGGATTCCAATTGGCATTCACCCTGAAGAGGGTGTGCCCGTGATTGAAATTGTCTTTACCCGATTGCATGCGGGTGGCAAATTCAATAAAAAAGACGGCGGCGCCTATACCTTTTCGGGTGGCTTGCACGGTGTCGGTGTGTCCGTGACCAACGCTTTGTCGACTTATCTTGGCGTGACCGTATGGCGCGATAAGCAAGTGGCCAGTTTGGTGTTTTCAGGTGGTGATGTCACCGAGGCCTTGGCAGTGCGTCCTGCCACACGCGGTGAGAAAAAAAACGGCACGCGCGTGACCGTTGCGCCTGACCCGAAGTATTTTGATTCACCCAACATCCCACAAGCAGAACTTGAACGCGTTCTGCGCTCAAAAGCGGTGTTGATGCCTGGTGTTAAAGTGACGTTGACCAATGAAAAAACGGGTCAAACGCACACGTGGTTGTATGAAGATGGTTTGCAAGGCTACTTGCGCGAGCACATCGAAGATGAACCATTGATTCCTTATTTTGGTGGCGAGTGGTTCGCACCCGCAGGCGATGAGACATACGCCAAAGGTGAAGGCGCTGCGTGGGTGCTGGCATGGACGGCGCAAGGGGGACTGGTGCGCGAGAGTTATGTGAATTTGATCGCCACGCCTGCGGGGGGTACGCACGAAGCGGGTGTGCGTGAGGGGGTGTTTGGTGCGGTGAAAAGTTTCATTGAGTTGCACGCGTTATTGCCCAAAGGTGTGAAATTGATTTCTGACGATGTGTTTGCACGAACGTCTTTCGTGTTGTCGGCCAAAGTGCTGGATCCACAATTTCAAGGGCAAACCAAAGAACGTTTGAACAACCGCGATGCCGTGAAATTGGTGGCACAAGCCACGCGACCTGCGCTTGAATTGTGGCTCAATCAGCATGTGGATTATGGCAAATTATTGGCTGAGTTGGTGATTGCCCAAGCCCAAGCGCGGAACAAAGCAGCGCAAAAAGTTGAAAAACGCAAAAGCTCGGGTGTGGCCGTGCTGCCGGGGAAACTTACCGATTGTGAGTCAACCGATTTGCTGCACAACGAGTTGTTTTTAGTGGAGGGCGATTCTGCGGGTGGTTCGGCGAAAATGGGACGTGATAAAGAGTTCCAAGCGATTTTGCCTCTGCGCGGTAAAGTCTTGAATACGCTTGAAGTGGACAAAGACCGCTTATTCGCCAACAATGAAGTACATGACATGGCGGTGGCCATTGGGGTTGATCCACATGGCCCCAATGATGCACCAGATATGACTGGTTTGCGTTACGGAAAAATTTGTATTTTGTCGGATGCCGATGTGGATGGCTCACACATCCAAGTGCTGTTGTTGACCTTATTTTATAAACATTTTCCAAAATTGGTGGAAATGGGACACATTTATATTGCCCGTCCACCTTTATTTCGCATCGATGTGCCTGCTCGCGGCAAAAAACTCGCACAAAAGGTATACTGTCTGGATGCGGAAGAGCTGGTTCGGATTCAAGACAAACTCTTAAAAGACGGTGTGAAGGATGGGGCGTGGCAAGTGTCGCGCTTTAAAGGCTTGGGTGAAATGAATGCTGAACAGTTGTGGGAAACCACAATGAATCCCGATACGCGTCGTTTGTCGCAGGTCGCTCTGAACACTGAGCGTGTGGTCGATGATGGCGCGAGTCAACTCATGATGACCATGCTCATGGGTAAAGGTGAAGCCTCATCACGCCGTGCATGGTTGGAAGAAAAAGGCAATTTGGTCAATGCTGACATCTAAGGCGGGTTGAAAGCCCAAGTGCTTAAAAATCCAATGGGTCAGGTCGTGTTGATGAGATTGTACGAATCTAAGTTGGTCTGAATTTAAGTCGGCCTGAATCTACGATGTCTATGACAACAGGGTTGTTGACTGTTTATTTATGAAAGTTTTGAGTGCATATTACAGCTAAACATTTTTTTTCTATATTTGCTGCGTTGAGCCTGTTCATCGCAGCACCAGCGCGGGCCGGCGGTTTGTACGTGTACGTCGATGATCAAGGCATTCCGCATTATTCATTGCAAAAACTGGATGAACGTTATCAACTGTTTGCCAATGATGGCCCTGCTTTGTCCGACGATGTGGTGCTTTCTGTGAGCAAAGATGAGGGCATGCAGGCCAAACTACCCGACATGGGGCCGTTTTCAGGTACAGCCAAGCGCAACAAGCCGCCTGTAAACACGGTGGCACGGATGAACAATCCAGTGGGCATGAAAATTCCTGCGCCATCCAAAGCGGTATTGAACCGTTTGCTCAACAGCCCAAGCATGGCACGCTATGAAGCGACGATCATCAAACACGCCCGCAAGAGTGGTGTGGATTACAATTTGGTCAAGGCGGTCATGGCGGCAGAATCTGGTTTTAACGCCAACGCGATTTCACCCAAAAGTGCGATGGGTTTGATGCAAGTCATCGTGCCTACCGCGGCGCGTTATGGGGTGACAGAGGCTCAGTTGATGATCCCTGAGCGAAACATTTATGCGGGTGTGCGCTACTTGGCTGATTTATCACGCATGTTCAAAGGTCGCCCTGAGTTGATCATTGCCGCTTACAATGCAGGCGAAGGTGCTGTGTACAAATACAACCGTCAAATTCCACCCTATGCTGAAACGCAAAACTATGTGCGCACAGTGCTGTCGTTTTACAATGTGTATGCGCCTCGCGCCAGCACAGCAGTCGGCTCGACGGCGATTGTCAGTGACGATGGCAGCATGCCTTTGGGTGGGAAAAACTCACGCCGTGGCATGCAGCGTGTGAAAATGAAAATAGGCGGTGGACTGGGCTTTAATAAAATCATCAAGTATGAGTAAATGATTTTAATTGGTTCACCTAACGGTTTACCTAAGCATCCATCATCATCTGTGACTGCAATAAAAAAAAGCGTTTGAAATCAAACGCTTTTTTTATTGCACATTGAACAAGCACATGGCATTAAAGCACATGCACCCGTTGACCGCTGTGTGCGCTTTTTTGTGCCGCATCAATCACTTTGCACGTCAGCAGTGCTTGAGTGGCCAATACAGGCGCGATGGTTTTACCTTCTATGGCCGATTTGACTTGCGTGTAAAAAATAGGCCATTGCCCAATGCCCGCCGCTGTGCGACTGACTTGCCCCGTCACTCCATCGATTAAATGACCGCGCGCGGCCTCGATTTCACTCACCCAAGCATGCTCGTTGGGAATGATGCCTTTTCGTAATTCTGTTTCTTGTGGGTCAAAACCACTTTTGAGCCACGTCGCGCGTCGGCCATTGACCTTAAAACGAGGTGCACCTTGAGGGCTGTCACCTGCGGCGGAAAACATCGATGCGCCAAGGCTGATGTAAGGGTAATTGCAGTCACTTGAACCCAGAATCAACTCAAAAGCATCATCGGTTTGCGCACCGTCGCGTTGAGTCAGTTGTGTGCAAAAAACCCATTCAGGCGCACCAAACAAGTGTAGCGCTTGGTCGATCAAATGAGGGCCGAGGTCGTATAACATCCCACCACCTGCAACGTTGTGCTCGCGCCAACGGTCTTTGACTGTGGGGTTGAAGCGATCAAACCGCGCCTCATAACGCACGATGTCACCCAATTGCCCCGTGTGTATCAATTCTTTCAAACTCAAAAAATCAGCATCCCAGCGGCGGTTTTGGAATGGAATGACGAGTTTATTTGCAGCATGTGCCGCTGCAATCACAACCTCTGCTTCGTGTGCATCAACAGTGAAAGGCTTGTCAATCACCACATGCCGCCCAGCGTGTAACGCTTCAATTGCCAGTGGTGCATGTGTGGCCGTGGGGCTGGCCAGTGTGACCAAATCGGCTGTGGTCTGACTTAAGGCTTGCGTGAGGTCATCACAGATCAGGGCATGTGGGTGTGAGGCGGCGGCCTGTGCCCTCCGTTCTGGATTGCGCACCACGATGGCGGCAATCTCAAAACCAGCCGATTGAAGTAAGGGCGCGTGAAACACGCTGCCCGCGAGACCGTAACCGACGATGATGGCTTGCATGATGAATCCCCTCTGGCGTTTTATTGTGGTTTAATTGTCGCAGTAGGGGGAGGAGATGTCAAGCTGGGGTTTTTACCTGAATAATCAGATTCTGACTGCTTTTTGGCCATAAAATAGGCTTCATTTGTGAAACTGTTTTTATGTGCCTCAACAGCCCTGTTGCGCTGATTGCACGACCATGTGAAGATTTTATTGAGGATACAGTACGGATACTGGATGGAATGCTGAATCTAACGAAAATAAAAAAGCCAGCCTTAATGACTGGTTTTTTTATCGAGCAGCAATAACCAAGTGATGTTGCTTAGTTTGGTGTGCTTCTCACTATTTTGTGGCTCAAAGTATTGTTGATTTGTTTAAATTACGAAGGTCTCTTTAGTGAGCCATGTTGAGTTTACTTCTGAATCCGCTCACGCCATTCACTTGCGGTAATTTTTAACGCTGATTCATCCAAAGTGGTCAATGTGCGTGCGCGCATGACGCAGCGGCCATTGATCCACGAATGGGTGACGTGTTCGCGTCCTGCGGTGTAAATGATGTGCGAAATCACATCGAAAGCTGGGGCTGTTTCAAGGCTGCCCATGTCGATGGCGATTAAGTCAGCGCGTTTGCCAACTTTCAAACTGCCGACTTTATCCGCGATATGCAGGGCTTTTGCACCTTCGAGTGTGGCCATGCGCAATGCGGTGGCGGCTGGAACTGCTGTTGGATTTAATGTGCCGACTTTGGCCAATAATGCGGCTGAACGTGTTTCTGCAAACATGTCCAGTTTGTTATTGGAAGCTGCGCCGTCGGTGCCGATGCCCACGGTCACGCCTGCATCAAGTAGTTTTTGAATCGGGGCGATGCCTGATGCGAGTTTCATGTTGGATGAGGGGTTGTGGGCAATGGCGATGTTCAGGCGTGCAACGAGTACAATTTCTTCATCGTTTAAATGCACCATGTGCGCGCCGATGAGTTTGTCATTGAGTACGCCGAGGTCATTTAAACGAGCCAATGGGCGTTTGCCGTGTTCTTTCACGCTGTTGTTGACCTCATCGGCGGTTTCGTGGATGTGACAATGCACCAACATGTTGTGTTTTTCGCTGGTCGCGATGACTTTGCGGAAAGTGTCATCTGACACGGTGTAGGGGGCGTGTGGCGCGAGGGTGAAGGTGATCAGTGGGTCGTTCAAATAGGCTTCGCGTTCGGTCATGGCGCGACGGATGTATTCATCGGAATTTTGCGCATAATTGGTTGGGAATTCTAAAATGGATGCGCCCACAAAGGTGCGCATGGCGGCTTTTTGTCCTGCTTCGGCCACCGCGCTGTGGTAAAAGTACATGTCGTTGATGGTGGTTGTGCCTGAACGAATCATTTCCGCCATGCCAATCATGCTGCCATCACGCACGAAATCGTGGCTGACGTGCTTGCCTTCAGCAGGCCAGATGTGATTTTGCAACCAGTCCATCAAGGCCAAATCATCGGCGTAGCCGCGCAGAAGGGTCATGGCGCTGTGCCCGTGCAGGTTAACAAAACCAGGCATCAATGCATGTTCATCCAATGTAATCACTTCATCCGCTGTCCAATGTGCGGCATCCGCTGTGGGGGCGATGGCTGCGATGCTGTCATTTTCGATGGCCAACGTGTGGTGATGTAGAATTTCACCATCTTGTTCAATGGTGATGAGCCAACGGGCGTGAATGAGTGTTTGAAAGTGAGTCTGGGTCATGAATGCGCAATCTGAAATATGAATCAATAAAGTTCAATATTATAACTGACATTCAATTGTTGGCTTTTGATGAGTGTGAGAAAGCCATTCATCAGGTCATGAAGAAAAATTATGGGGGCGGGCTGAGACCTTTTTCATATCAAACAAAAAAATGCCCTTCTCGATGTTCATCTCAAAGGGCAAAACACTTGTTCGGATCAAGTTTGAGCAACGTGTTTTAGTGGGCTTTTAATGGCTCACGGTTGATGTGTGACGTTGCTGTTGGATGGGTGGTTTAGAAAAAGGCTTGAATCCCTGTTTGAGCGCGACCCAAAATCAAGGCGTGGATGTCGTGTGTGCCTTCATAAGTGTTGACCACTTCTAAGTTCACCAAATGTCGAGCCACACCAAATTCGTCGGCAATGCCATTGCCACCGAGCATGTCGCGGGCAAGGCGGGCGACATCAAGGGCTTTGCCACAGGAATTGCGTTTCATCATTGAAGTGATTTCAACAGCAGCCTTGCCTTCTTCTTTCAGTCGACCAAGGCGCAAGCAACCTTGCAAGGCCAAAGTGATTTCAGTTTGCATGTCGGCCAATTTCTTTTGGATCAGTTGATTGGCCGCTAAAGGGCGACCGAATTGTTTCCGGTCGAGCACGTATTGGCGAGCGGTATGCCAGCAATCGGTTGCTGCACCGAGCGCGCCCCAAGCGATGCCGTAGCGGGCTGAGTTTAAGCAGGTGAATGGACCTTTGAGGCCGCGCACGTCTGGGAATGCATTTTCTTCGGGAACAAAGACCTCGTCCATGACGATCTCGCCTGTGATGGAGGCGCGCAATCCGACTTTGCCGTGAATGGCGGGTGCGCTTAAACCTTTCCAGCCTTTTTCAAGGATGAAGCCTCGGATTTCACCTTCGTCGTCTTTTGCCCAAACAACAAAGACATCGGCGATTGGCGAGTTGGTGATCCACATTTTTTGCCCGCTAAGTGAATAACCACCATCGACTTTTTTGGCGCGGGTTTGCATGCTGCCTGGATCTGATCCGTGGTTGGGCTCAGTCAAGCCGAAACAGCCAATCCATTCGCCTGCTGCGAGTTTGTGCAGGTATTTCTGTTTTTGTGCCTCACTGCCAAATTTTTCAATCGGTACCATGACCAATGAACTTTGTACGCTCATCATGGAGCGATAACCCGAATCGACTTGCTCGACGGCATAGGCGATTAATCCATAGCATACGTCGTTCAAGCCTGACCCACCATATTCTGGCGCAATGGTGGCGCCGAGCAAGCCGAGTTCGCCCATCTCTGCAAAAATGGCAGGATCCGTTGATTCGTTGCGGAAGGCATTGAGGACACGTGGTTTGAGTTTTTCCTGAGCATAAGCAGTGGCGGTGTCCCAAACCATGCGCTCTTCATCGGTCAGTTGTTCGCGTAACAATAAAACGTCATCCCAAATGAAACTTGCACGAGCAGTTGTGGCCATGGTGTTCTCCTTAAAGATTAAATTTGATGGATCCATCATCCTCTGTCTTATATAAGAATACAAGAGCCACTTTTTTTTGCAGCTTGGAACTATTTCACCTTTTTTTATTTGGAAAATGCAATTTTAAAGGGAATGAAGTTTAATATAACTTATGATTTGTTTGTAAACGATGGTGTTTTTTATAGTTTTGTTTTAACTTTCAATTTAAATGTATATCTTGATGTGTGTTTATTGTATGTAATTGCGACGCATTGTCCTTATTTGATTTTCTGTCAAGCGGCATAAAATTAGGTTAAATACCAGTCCAAGATTTGAGTATTTTAAACTGATTTTTTGGAGTGCCGTAGTTAAATCTAAACTCACCCTCTTTCAGGAACAAAGGAAAGGTTTTTTGGTTAATTTCATTGTATTTTCGCAGTACACGTTTGGCTTGATTCCAAAAATTCTCAACGCCATTGATGTGGTTTTTACCTGTAGCAAACAATCGAGAATGATTGATGCGCTCATGATAAAAGCCGCTCACATCCAAAGCATTGTAACTGCGACAACAATCAGTATAAACCACGCTGTCAGGCGCGATTTTGCTAGTAATAATGGGCATTAGCGTAGATGCTTTGGTATCGACAACGACTTTGGTATAAGCTTTACCGCCGCGTTTTAAGATCCCAAACACAGCCGTTTTACCAGCCGCACCACGCCACGTCGACCTTTACGAGCACCAGCAAAGTAACTCTCGTCAAGTTCAACGTGACCTTCAAAGACTTCATCAGCCTCCAGTTCTAAATGATAGGCAATGATTGCTCTGATTTTGCGGTAAAACAAGGCCGCACTGTTTGGCTGTATGCCGAGTAAATCGGCAGCCGAACGTGCGGTCACTTCGAGCACAAAATACTCAAGTAACCTACGTTGGGTATTTTTGCTTAACTTACAATGGGTTAGTTTCATTTTATTAGCATATCATGATGCTAATTTACTACACCCCCAAGTTTTTTTGGTGCATTTGGTACCCATTTGCTTATTGGTTACTGAACTTCACCACCATGTGCATCGCTGTGCCTCGGGCGTTGCTCAAGAAAAAAGGGCAACTTGCGGTATGGGAAAGCCCTGGCCGAGGTCAAAGCATCTAGGGAGAAAAACATGACAAAAACCACAGAACGAAAACTGTTGAGCCAGCGCATGATCATCAATCAATCAAACAAACGATCCTGGTCTTTTAGGATGCGTGATGTGTTGATTGTTGGCTGCGCATGGGGCATATGGTTGTTTGTTGCATGGCAGGTGGCTGTTTTAAAATAAAGGGGGCAGAGAAAAGGCAAACCTGCTTTTTCGTGCTACAAATTGAAGTCAAACTGTTTTGAGTCGCACATGTTCATCAAAACAGTGCCAGAAAAATACAGGGTATTTGCATTAAACTGTGCCGTACCCTGTTTGCATGCCTTTTGGTCTGCGACACCTTAAAAAAGAAGGGGATGTCTGATATAATGGCGATTCTTTTACGCCTTTCAAAAACGACGCAAGTGCACCGATTGCCGAATCGCCAAGTTTTTTGATCTATTTTAGGATTGTCCATGTCTGTCATCACCCATTTGCACGGCTCGCGTGCTTTGTCTGATTTTCGCGTATCGCGTTTACTGAACCGTTTTGCCGCCCTGAACCCTGATATCGTCGGGGTTCAGTCGCGTTATGTGCACTACATTTGGTCGAATGAAGCGTTGTCGGCGCGCGACCTTGAGGTGCTCAAGGGTTTGTTGGCGTATGGTGAAGAAGGCATTGATGCGACGGTGGCACACGTGGATTTGACCGTTGTGCCGCGCATCGGTACGATCTCGCCATGGGCGAGTAAAGCGACGGACATCGCGCATAATGCAGGTTTGACGCACATTCGCCGCATTGAACGTGGGATTGAATATGGTTTGTTGGTCAAAAAAGGTCTGTTGGGCAATAAAAAGCTCAGTGCGGCGGACATCGAAGTCGCCAGTGTTTTAATGCATGATCGCATGACTGAATCGGTGTGCGTGGGTGAGTTTGATGGTGTGGCGTTGTTTAACGATTTGCCGAGCAAACCTTTGTTGACCATCCCTGTGTTGACCGAGGGCAAAGCCGCTTTAGAATACGCGAATACAGATTTGGGCTTGGCCTTATCAGACGATGAGGTGGATTATTTGCTTGACGCGTATTTGAATCTGCAACGTGATCCGACCGATGTCGAGCTGATGATGTTTGCACAAGCGAATTCTGAACATTGCCGTCACAAAATTTTCAACGCCGACTTCATCATCGACGGTGAAGCGCAACCGATCGGTTTGTTCAAAATGATTCGCAACACCCACCAGCTCAATCCTGCTGGTGATGTGGTCGCGTATGATGACAACGCAGCGGTGATGGCGGGTGCGACAGTGCAACGCTTTTATCCTGACGCGAACGGCGTGTACCAAGGCAACAATGCCTTGACGCATACATTGATGAAAGTCGAAACGCACAATCACCCCACAGCGATTGCACCGTTTTCAGGTGCGGCCACAGGTTCGGGTGGTGAAATCCGTGATGAAGGCGCAACAGGACAGGGTTCTAAGCCAAAAGTCGGTTTAACTGGTTTCACCGTGTCAAATCTGAATTTACCCGATGCGCCACGCGCTTGGGAAGTGGCGTATGGCAAGCCCGAACGCATCGTTTCAGCCTTGGACATCATGCTCGAAGGCCCCATTGGTGGTGCGGCGTTTAATAATGAATTTGGTCGTGCCAACCTTGCAGGTTATTTCCGTACGTTTGAGCAGCCGATTGGCGACGTGACTTATGGTTATCACAAACCAATCATGATTGCGGGTGGCATCGGTAACATCGACGACAGTCACATTGGCAAAAAAGATTTACCCGAGGGTGCGCTGTTGATTCAGCTCGGCGGCCCTGGTATGAAAATTGGTCTGGGCGGCGGTGCGGCATCGAGCATGGGTGCAGGTTCTAACAGTGCAGCACTTGACTTTGATTCTGTTCAACGCGGCAATCCCGAAATCCAACGCCGTGCACAAGAGGTCATCGACCGTTGCTGGCAGCGTGGTGCAGAGAATCCGATATTGTCCATTCATGATGTGGGCGCGGGCGGCATTTCCAATGCTTTTCCTGAAATCGTTCACGGTGCACACCGTGGTGCAGTGTTTGATTTGAATCTCGTTCAGCTTGAGGAATCTGGTCTCAGCCCGCGTGAAATTTGGAGCAATGAAGCGCAAGAACGTTATGTCATGTCGATTTTGCCTGAATCATTGGCGTGGTTTGCCGATGCGTGCGAACGTGAGCGTTGCCCATTTGCGGTGATCGGCTCAGTGACTGCGGAGCAACAACTCATCGTCAAAGACTCGCGTGACGATGTACAAAACCCATGTGAGCCTGTGGACATGCCGATGGATGTGCTGCTCGGTAAACCGCCTAAAATGACCCGTGACGTGAAGCGCGTCGAGACCAAAGGTGAGGCGATTGATTTGGTCGGTTTGGATCTTGAGCAAGCTGCGCTCGAAGTCATGCGTCACCCAACCGTGGCTTCAAAATCATTCCTCATCACCATCGGTGATCGCTCTGTCGGTGGCATGACCGCGCGCGATCAGATGGTCGGGCCGTACCAAGTGCCCGTGGCCGATTGTGCTGTATCTTTGCGTGATTACGTCGGCACGCTCGGTGAGGCTTTTGCGATGGGCGAGCGCACGCCGCTGGCGGTGCTCGATGCACCTGCATCGGGTCGCATGGCGATTGCTGAAGCGATCACGAACATTGCTGCGGCACCGATTGAAAACATCAGCCAAATCAAGTTGTCCGCCAACTGGATGGCAGCTTGTGGTGTCGATGGTGAAGATGCGAAGTTGTATGACACCGTGCATGCAGTTGGTATGGAATTGTGTCCCGCATTGGGCATTTCGATTCCCGTGGGCAAAGATTCATTGTCCATGCAAACCAAATGGAATGACAACGAAGGCAACAAAACTGTTCGCTCTCCGGTGTCATTGATCGTCACCAGCTTCGCGCCCGTGACGGATGTGCGCAAAACCCTCACGCCTGAATTAAGTAAAGACGTGGGCGCAACAATGCTGGTGTTGATCGACTTGGCCAAAGGCAAAACCCGTATGGGCTTGTCCATTCTCGCCCAAGTCACCCGTCAAGTTGGCGACAGTGTGCCAGACCTCGACGATGCCGACATGCTGAAAAATGCATTTGCTGCCGTGCAAACACTGAACGCGAAAAATTTAGCCCTCGCCTACCATGACAAGAGTGATGGTGGCTTATTCGCCACCGTTGCTGAAATGGCCTTCGCCGCACAAACATCGGTCTCGATCAATGCGGATCTGTTGACCATTGATCCAAACACAGCCGATGCGGGTGATTTCAAAATCAGCGGCGTACAAATGTCCGTGCAACGTGCAGAAAAACTCATGCAAGCCTTGTTCAACGAAGAACTGGGCATGGTGATTCAGGTCAAAAAAGATCAAATTGGTGACGTGATGGATGTACTTCGCGCCCACGATCTCGGCGCACACAGCCATGTGGTCGGACAAGTGATTCCAAGCACTCAAGCCGAAGCGCAGCTGAGCGTATGGCAAGATGGCGAAGCCAAATTGAAATTACCACTTGCTGTTTTGCACGCCGCATGGCAAGAAACCAGTTTCCACATCGCCAAACTGCGTGACAATCCCGCGTGTGTTGAACAAGAGTACGCGCAAGCGCCACAGCCGCTCACGCCCAAACTGATGTTTGCACCCGATGCCAACGCACACAGCGCCTACCTCAACGTCGCCAATAAACCGAAAGTCGCTATTTTGCGCGAACAAGGGGTCAATGGTCACGTCGAAATGGCCGCCGCATTCACACATGTCGGATTTGATGCGGTCGACGTCCACATGAGCGATCTGCTCGCAGGCCGAGTGAATTTGAACGACATGCGTGGCCTCGTCGCCTGTGGTGGCTTCTCTTACGGTGATGTGCTCGGTGCAGGTGAAGGCTGGGCAAAAACGATCTTGTTCAACGACAATGTGCGTGAGCAATTCGCCCAGTTTTTCGCTCGTCCAGATACGTTCAGCCTTGGCGTGTGTAACGGTTGCCAAATGATGAGCAACCTCAAAGACATCATCCCTGGCGCAGACCATTGGCCAAAATTCGTGCGCAACCGCTCGGAACAATATGAAGCCCGCCTTGTACAAGTCGAAATCACTGAATCACCCTCGATTTTGCTCAAAGGCATGACAGGCAGCGTCCTTCCGATCGTCATCAGCCACGGTGAAGGACGCGCCAGCTACGCCAACGCAGATGACCTCACGCAAATGCAGAGCACAAGTAAAGCCAGCCTGCGTTACGTTGATGCCGCCCACAACGCCACCGAACACTACCCCATGAACCCGAACGGTGCACCCCTCGGTTTAAATGGCTTCACTTCCGCCGATGGTCGTGTCCTCATCATGATGCCGCATCCCGAACGCGTTTACCGTGCTGAACTGTTTTCGTACAAGCCAAGTGAGTGGGATGTGTCGCCGTGGTTGCAGTTGTTCCAGAATGCGCGGGAGTGGGTGGGTTGATGTGTGAGTTATCCATCAAAAAAGCATCACTCACTTAGAAGTAGACATTCCTCATAAGCCACAGCAAGGATAATGTCTACTAAAAATTCAAAATAGAGCGAAAGCCTGTCGTTCCTTAAACAGAACGACAGCACTGCACCCATGCTCACCGTGTCAGAATGTGGCATGAGCAGTGCCACATTTCACAAGTGGCGTAAGTCAATTTTGTCCATCATTCGGTGGGCTACCCTTTGGCTAACCCACCCCTGCTTAAACTCACTGCTTTTGTCGGCTGCTCATCAAGCTCAAACCAATCGATGAACCCAGAATCAGGCCGACAGCACCCAATGACCAACTTGTTGGGATTTTATAAAAGCCCATCATGAGCATTTTAATTCCAACGAAAATCAAAACGAATGCCAAACCATATTTGAGCAAGTGAAAACGCTCATTCATATCTGCTAGCAAAAAGTACAAAGCCCTTAAACCCATGATCGCAAAAATATTCGAGGTGAACACAATGAATGGATCTGTGGTAATGGCGAAAATCGCAGGAATGCTGTCCACAGCAAAAATCAAATCTGTCACTTCAATCATCACAACAACCAGAGCCAGCGGTGTAAACCAGCGCACCCCATTTTTCATGATCGAGAATTTTTCACCATGAAAATCATCGGTAACGCGCAAATGACTGCGCAACCATTTGAGCAAAAAGTTTTTGTCCAAATCAACTTCATGATCCGCGAACAATAACATTTTCGCCCCTGTGATCAACAAAAATGCACCAAAAACATAAAGCACCCAATGAAACTGGCTGATCAATACCGATCCTGCAAAAATCATCACCGCGCGCATCACAATCGCACCCAAGACACCGTATAACAGCACGCGCCGTTGGTATTCCACAGGGACAGAAAAATAGCCAAAGACCATCAAAAATACAAAAATATTGTCAATGGACAATGCTTTCTCGATTAAATAACCTGTTAAAAAAGCAGTCGCTTGCTCATTCGCCAGCTCAACACCCGCCGTTCTGTTTAAATACCACCACAACAAACCCGCAAATAAAAACGCCAAGGCAAACCAAGTCAGTGACCATGAAATGGCTTGTTTGGTCGTCACCTTTTGACTGTTTTTACCACCCAAGACAAACAGGTCAATTGCCAAAGCCAGCAGCACAAACAGCATAAATCCACCCCACATCCAAGGGGTTGCTATTGTCATCAAATTCATTTTAATCCTTTGTAAGCACGAGGAGATGGTCAAACCAACTCCCCATGTCAAATTGTATCGTGGTTAGATACTTGTCCAATTCAAACGTTATTTAATGTTTGGTTTCTTTGGTTTCTTTTGTATCAATTGCTTCAGGCATGGCGGAAGAGTGGTGATGGCTGATGAGCCATTGACCATTTTTATATTCGTACACAAAAGAATAACGGGCTCGAACGTGCTGCACCACACCGTCTTTACCAGTCAAGGCAAAAGTGTACACGCCCACATCGTATGCTTTATTGCAACCTATTTTGACATGGCTTTTATTGATTTCCCCTTGAGGTTTTTTCTCTAGGAAATGAACAAAATAATCTTGAATTTCAGCAGGTGTGGTGCGGGGCTTGTTGGAAACAGTGGGTAACAATACGGCATCATCACTGTAATTTGCCGTGACTTTGGCGGGGTCAAGTGTTAAAAGTGAATCATTCCAACGTGTGAACAGCCGACGCACATCTGCAACCGACGTGGTATAGCAGACCTCAGCCGTGACCTGAGGTAAATCAACCTGTTTTTGAGTAAGGGTCGGTGTTTCTTGAGCAAAAGCAGCCAAAGAAGATAAGCTGAGGCTTGCAGCACATGCCCAGCGAGACCATGTAGAAATAGAGATTTTCATATCAACGTCCTAATCGAGTTTTAATTAATAAACCCAAGACCGTTGATAGAACAAAAAAATCACGTTGCGCAACATCGGCCTTGGTTTCAAGTCCGAAGTCTTGCCTGCGTGATTCGAGACGATGACCAATCGGTCAGTCGTATGAAGACGCTCCAATGCCGAGTGCGAAAGCACCGTAATGACGACAATTGGATGGGAGGCTACTCCCTTCGTGCGATCATTATCTTGAAGTCGATTGTTTTTGTCAATTGTTTTTCAGATTTATTGTGTATTGTGTGAACAATATTGCACTGACATTGCGGGGGAACAAAGTAGAAAAGGGTACGAATGACATCAGAACAAAAAATGCCAATCCCTTGCCATGACAGCATTTATCGCATTGACCCCAGTGAGATGGATGTTGAGTGTGAGTCATAAGATGAACAAAAATAGGATGTATAAGAGGGAGAGCGTGATCAATGAAAAAAAGGGTTTTGTATTGGGGTTTAATTGTCTCGATAACATCATATGCTCCCTCTGCACAGACCCAGAGAAGCACACAATCAGATGCGCTTGCTCAAAAAAGCAATGAAGCCCATGTACAAGCAAGGGTAAAATGGGAACATGAAGTGCATCCGCAGCATGAGCCACCCGACGTCTATTGACTTGCTGGTTGTGCCTTTGGAATGCATGCTTATTCACCCATACTCATCACCACTCCCACATTAAATTGGAACTGCCCATGACCGCACCAACTCAGCCACACAATCCTTTGCATGGGCTCACACTTGAATTTATATTGACAGAATTGGTTGCTTATTATGGTTGGGATGGATTGAATGTGCGCATTCAACTCAAGTGCTTTACCCATGAGCCGAGCATTAAATCCAGTTTGAAACTCCTGCGCAAGACCCCGTGGGCACGAGAGAAAGTGGAGGGCTTGTATGGCTTCATGTTGCGCGAGGTGAAACGTGGTGGACAGTAGTTCATCTCGGATGTGCGTTATGTGATCGACTTGAATGTTTTAAAGCATGGCTTATGTTGTTGTGAAATTGTTTTGAGATGCGATTTGACTTGGAAAACAGTGTTCCGTTGGTAAATGGCGTGATGGATGGTGTCTGGGCATTGATCGTGATTTTTAGGTTTGGAGGTGTGAATGAACGCGTATGTTAGTGCAGTTTTTTGTGTGGCAGCGTTGTGGACTGCTCAGGTGTCGGCTCAATCAGTTGAGACAAGGGGAGCAGAACCCGTGGGTTTTCTTGTGGCAAATGCCGTCGTGGCTGCGAATCCTCCAGCGAATGTGGTGCAGGCGATGAACGCGTTTGCACAAGGGAATGCGAAGGCGAAAGAAAATAATTTTAATGGCGCAATTGCAGATTTTTCACAGGCAATTGCACTGGTTCCAAACTATGCTGATGCGTATTTTCGACGTGGACGAATGCGCTTGGATATACAGGATTATCGGGGCATGCTTGAGGACTACACGATGGTGTTGAAGTTGCAGCCAAACAATATGGAGGCGTTGAATAACCGCGCCAACGCAAAGGCCAAGTTAAATGACTTTAAAGGCGCTGTTGAGGACTACACGATGGCTATTGGTTTAAATCCGAATGCCAGTTCAGCTTATTTTAACCGTGGCAATGCACGGGTGGAATTGAAAGAATATGATGGGGCGATTGAAGATTTCACCAAGGTGTTGACCATGAAACCATTGGATGCGGGTGCTTACAATAACCGTGCCAATGCAAAACACTTGAAGCATGATTTTACGGGGGCTTTGGAAGATTTTTCAAAGGCAATAGCCTTGCGCCCGAACGACGGCATGTCTTATTTTAACCGGGGTCGAGTGAAATTTGAGATGCGTGATTTTGTGGGTGCGCGCGAGGATTACACAACCGCTGTACGTTTGAGTCCGCGTTTGAATTTGCGTTGAAAATACAGTCATCTTGCGTGATGAAAACACCGTTGAGTGAATCCATCGGTGTTTTTGATGGCATCATGCGCCGAACCAGCCATTGTTCTGCGCTTCGTTCAGTTGTTTTTCCATGTGATCCCACAGTGCGGGGCAACCGTCTTTGATGGGGGCTTTCAATCGTTGAACGACTCGTTTATGACTGATGCCGTTTTCGCGCCAACTTTGACCGTGATTGGCAAGGTTGAGCAGGGCGGGCATGGCGCGGTCAGCGGCATTGGCGAAGCGAGATTCGGCGGTGGCATTGAGCTCAAACTCTTGCCACAGGGCTAAAAAAACGGCGCATTGTGCCTCGGGTAAAATACCAAAAATACGTTGAACGGCGGTGAATTCCTCGGCTTTGAGCGCATCCCAGTTGGCATCGGCGTAAACGATGGTATCGCCCGTGTCGATTTCACCGATGTCGTGCACGAGCAACATGAGAATGACGCGGTTGAGGTCGATGGGCTCCGCGGCGTAGGGTGCGAGTGTGGTGGCGAGCAGGGCGATTTGCCAGCTGTGTTCAGCGGAGTTTTCATAACGATCAAGGCTGAGGTTTTTTGTTTTTCGTGTGACGTCTTTAAGTTTGTCTATTTCGATGATGAAATCAATGATGGGTTGTAAGGTGTGCATGTGAATGTCTTTTTCTTAGGTGTTTATATTGATTGAATAACTTCAAATTTTAGCACAGTGAAGCATTTGATTTTTTCTTGAACATAGCAGACCGTGGGGATTAAAAGGATGGGCATCCACGCAAGCGAATCAATCGTAGTGGTGATTGATCGGGAAATATAGAAAATGGGCCTTTTGCTGCGGATTAGGGGCTTTTCCTGCCAGATGTTGATAAATAAAAATCAATGTGTCGTGAGTCTGCTGCGAGTCAACTGCTTTTAAGTCTCGTTTCTCCCTGCTCTCCCTGTTTAATCGATCCACTTGAAAAAGTGGATATTCGCCTCGTTTTCATGCTGCTGTTGTTTGTCAGACTATCGTAAGACCTACTCGATACGATGTGACGTATTAATAAACCATAACGACAAGGAGACATGTCATGCACGAACCCTCTTCCAATATTCAATCGGTGTTGCAGGAAAACCGTTTATTTCCTCCTTTTGCCAACTGGTGCTCAACAGCGGCGGTTCCCAACCATGATGCATATGAAGAGCTGTGTGCTGAAGCAAATCGCGATTATGAAGGCTTTTGGGCGCGTTTGGCGCGCGAAAATTTAGATTGGTATCAGCCCTTTACGCAAACTTTGGATGAGTCTGAAGCCCCTTTTTACAAATGGTTTGCAGATGGTAAGTTGAACGCGTCTTACAACTGCTTGGATCGTCATGTGAAAGCAGGCAATGGCAATAAAGTGGCGATTCGCTTTGAGTCCGATGCGGGTGTGGTGACGATTTTGACCTATAACGATTTGTTGCGTCGCGTTTCAAAAACAGCCAATGCGCTGAAAAGCTTGGGCATGGTGAAAGGTGATCGTGCGATCATTTACATGCCGATGAGTATTGAAGGCATTTGCATGATGCAAGCTTGTGCACGCTTGGGTGTGATTCACAGCGTGGTGTTTGGTGGTTTCTCATCAAAAGCCTTGAATGATCGCATCGTTGACATTGGTGCAAAATTGGTGATCACGGCTGATGAGCAAACACGTGGTGGTAAAAATTTACCTTTGAAATCAACTGTTGATGAAGCGTTGACAATGGGCGGCTGCGAAGCAGTTGAGCATGTTTTGGTCAATCGCCGCACGGGTGGCTATGACAAGATGCAAGAAGGTCGTGACGTGTGGCTGGAGCCTTTGGTCGAGAAGCAATTGGCCAAATGCGAACCGACATGGGTTGAAGCCGAGCATCCGTTGTTTGTGTTGTACACATCGGGTTCTACAGGTTCTCCAAAAGGTGTGCAGCATTCTACGGGCGGCTACTTGATGTGGGCGACGCAAACCATGAAGTGGACATTCGATCTGCGTCCAAATGATGTGTTTTGGTGCACGGCCGACATTGGCTGGATCACGGGTCACACTTACATCACCTATGGACCTTTGTCTGCCGGTGCAACACAGATCGTGTTTGAAGGCATTCCGACTTATCCTGATTCAGGTCGTTTTTGGAAGATGATCGACGATCACGGTTGTACGATTTTCCACACAGCGCCGACGGCCATTCGTTCGTTGATCAAAGCTTCTGAAATGGATGATAAAGTTCATCCAAAAAATTATAACTTGTCTACCTTGCGCATCTTGGGTTCAGTGGGTGAGCCGATCAATCCAGAGGCATGGATGTGGTATTACAAAAATGTGGGTGGCTCGCGTTGCCCGATTTTGGATACTTTCTGGCAAACTGAAACGGGTGGCAACATGATTGCCCCAATGCCTGCAGCGATTGCTTTGACCCCTGGCTCATGCACATTGCCTTTGCCTGGGATTCAAGCGGCGATTGTCGATGAAGCGGGACATGATGTTGAAAATGGTCAGGGTGGGTTGTTGGTCATCAAGCGTCCTTGGCCTTCTATGATTCGTACCGTTTGGAATAATCCAGAGCGTTACAAATCTGGCTATTTCCCCGAAGAGTTGGGCGGTAAATATTACCTCGCAGGTGATGGTGCGGTGCGCCACGTGGACACATCGTATTTCCAAATCATGGGCCGTATCGATGACGTTCTCAATGTTTCGGGTCACCGCCTCGGCACCATGGAAATTGAGTCGGCATGTGTGTCCCATCCATTGGTGGCTGAAGCCGCAGTGGTGGGTAAACCCGATAGCGTGACGGGCGAAGCGATTTGTGTGTTCATCGTCTTGAAGCGTGAAACACCTGTGGGCGAAGAGGCGAAACAAATCGCCAATGAAATCCGTGATTGGGTGCGTAAAGAAGTGGGGCCGATTGCGCGTCCGAAAGAAATTCGCTTTGGTGACAATTTGCCAAAAACACGCTCGGGTAAAATCATGCGCCGCTTGTTGCGTTCTTTGGCCAAAGGTGAAGAAATCACATCTGACATTTCAACTTTGGAAAACCCTGGCATTCTGGAGCAACTCAAACAATCGCTGTAATTGCTTTAACCGTTGTAAACATTGTAATAACGACTGTCATTCAGGCGTATCACACAAAAGCCAAGCAATCTGCTTGGCTTTTGTGCATGATCAACACCCCATTAATGCATCAATGACATCAATGAAATACAAGGGCAATCCGTTTGGGCTTTGAGTGAAATGCTTTGGAGGCTTTGACCGATTCAACATCGATCTGCTGCGCTGGTTGTCTGGGAAGGTCATTTACTGGATTTTGTTGCCCATCTGCTTTTGTCCAAATGCGTGCAAAATCATTGGCAAATTGAATCCATTCATAGTTTTGTACTTGTAAAGCTTCGCTTAGTTGGATGGAGGCTTGCGGGTTGGGTAATAAAGCTGGGGTGATGTGCTGCAACATGTTTTCCAATATGTCACGCATCACCCCTGTCACATGATCTGCATGGGTGTCGGCATAGGTGTTTTCTGAAGTTTGTGTACTCAAAAGTGCGGGCAGCAGTTGAACGGAGATGTCGCCGTCTTTGAAATCATCGAAGCTGTGTGACCATTCCCGATCTGGCCAAACATAACGCATGCGACCCGATTGTGGTTGATAAACCGCAGTGTAAACGGTACCAAAGCTTTTGTCGTATTGTGTGCTGCGCAAGGGCGCTTGTAAAAATGCCGCAGTCATGGTTTCTGGTGTGCATGTCGGTTGTTGTAGAAATTCATCCAAGAATTGTTTGCGTTCAATCGTCTTTGAAAATTGTGCCTGTTGAGACCACACCACTTGCTGTTGATGGTTGGTGATGGTGCGTTCACGGGTCACATGAATGTTGCCCTCAATCCCAACCATGATGGTTGCGAAATCACCCGCCGCATCGATGGCGGTCACGTTATATGCCATGTGTGATGGAATGCGTTTGAGCACGGCAATCGTTTGTGGAACAGTCGTGCATGTTTGAAGGATGTAACGCATGATCAATGGGATGCCAAAGCCATCACCCACTTGCTGACTGCCACCAAAAGTCAGGGAAAGTGCCAAACCCGTATCATTCATTCCATCGTCAGCACCCCATAAACATTCGTTGGTGGCAATGACTTTGCGCCCAAGCCAGTTGCTGTGCGTGACGGTGTTTTCTGACAGCTCAGGGCTCAAGTCATAGTTGCGGATCAGCATCGGTTCTTCGGTTTGCAACACGGCTTGTGAGCAATTGATCAAATACGCCGGTGGACGGTACAAGGTCAAAAATTGTGCAGCGACAGGATCGTTTCCTGTCAATCGAACCAGTTTGCGGTAGATGGGCATGAGTTCGGGCATGTGATGCTCAAGCTGTTGCTCCGCCAATGCCAATTCTTTGTGGTTGATCTGTGTTCCTTTTTTGTCGACAAACCACGAGCGGTAGGCCGGCCAAAAGGCTTGAAATAATGCCGTCCACGCATTGTCTGAGGTGCTTAAATCGATGCTGCGAAAAAGTGTCGGTTGCATGTTTAATTCCTTTAAAAAGTAAATGATGGTGATTAAAACAAATGGGGTGGGGCTATTTTTCGATTATAATAACCAAACACCATGATTCATAATGTAGTTTAAAATTCACAGGAAGTCAACACCATGATGCATGATGTTTTCGGATATGACCTCAATTTGAGCATCAAATCCACAGAAATTGCAGCTTTATTCCAACAGTGGCGCATTCAAGACACGGCTGTTGTGTTCAGAATTGTCCGCGAGCAACAGGGCGGCGGATTTGGCGATCCAGATAAACACCCCCATGTGTGGGCCGTGGCGCTCTTTGTTGATGGCGTGGCCACGCGCGTGCACAACGCGCGCAACAGCGGGCGTGAGTGGGCGAGCTTGGATAAAGTGGAGATGTGGTTGCGCGAGCAAGGGATCAACCGCTGGCAAGTGGTGAATACTTTAGAACGTGTGAGTTTGACCCGATAAATGGGGCTGGGCCGTTGTCTATTGATTAGGTTTAAAGGAACATGGACATCATGCCCAAAGATGCGATGGATCCCATACGCCACAGGCTGATTTGAGTCAACTTGGGCATGTGGAATCAGCCCACATGTTCTGAACTGGTTGTACAGGCAGCGCCATTCTAAAATTGACCCTGACCTTATGTTTGATGATGGGATGATGGATTGTAAATTTTGTCAGACTGCCCTGACAAAATTTACAATTCAAGTCACAGAAAAGTCAAGGGTGTACTTTTGTGTGCTTTTTTAAACTTGAATGTTTGAAATGGCATTCAAGGGTGAGCGATGCATGGGTGAGCCATCAATTGCTCGATGCCACCCAGCTGCTGGTGATGATTGAGTCCAACGATGAATAGCTGCTGGGTAAACTGGTCATGCCTGCTGAGGGAGTCGTAAAACCAGCCATCGCTGTGACCAATTGGTCAACGGCATTGAAGCTCAGTGTGCTGCCATTGGTGTCGGTGATGATCACATGCTGTTCACCTAAACTAAACCAATTGGAAAAAGTCACTTGGTTGCTTGTTCCGATGTTGCTCAGCACCAAATCGTCACCGACGTGTGACAACCACAGGTGATCAGCGCTGGAAGTGAATGTGGCCACATCAACGTTTGAAGTGCTGTTAAGTAATACGGTGTCTTGACCGAAGTCACCATAAAAACTGTAGGTGTCTTGACCCGTACCGCCATCCATCGTGTCATTGCCTGTCAGACCAACGATGGAGTCGTTGCCACTGCCTGCAAACACAAAGTCATTGCCTGTGCCCGATTCAAAAGTGTCATTGCCATCCGCACCGACCATGCTGTCATCGCCATCAAAGGCATTGAAAAAATTGTTCCCCGCCTCTCCATACAATGTGTCGTTGCCCGCACCACCACACAGCGTGTCGTCACCTGTGCCGCCGTACTCAAGGTCGTCGCCTGTGCTGCCGCGCATGGTGTCATTGCCTGTGCCACCGTAGATGGTGTCGTTGCCCAGTCCCGCTTCAAGAGAATCGTTGCCGTCATTGCCCATGAGCATGTCGTGACCATCGTCGCCTTTTAATGAATCATTGCCTGTACCACCCACCATGCTGTCGTTGCCATAACCGCCATGAGCGACATCATCGCCATCGCCTGCAAGGATGGTGTCGTTGCCAAGGCCGCCGAGAATATGGTCATTGCCTGCGCCAGAATTGATGTGATCATTGCCAGCACCCCCATCGAAACTGTCGTTGCCGCTCGCACCCAACATGCTGTCATCGCCCTCAGCGCCATTGAAACTGTTGTTGCCGCTGCCACCAATCAACGTGTCATCACCAGCCCCGCCCGAAAGAAGGTCTGTACCTTCGCCGCTGTCAATGAGGTCATTGCCATCACCGCCCCGCAGTGTGTCATTGCCCGAATTGCCATATAAAGTGTCTTGACCTAAGCCACCTTCCAGTACATCGTTGCCATCACCGCCATACAAAATGTCATGCCCTGCATCTCCTTTGAGTGAATCGGCACCTGAGCTGCCATAGATGATGTCATTGCCATCGTTGCCATTGACTTCATCATTGCCCGCGAGGGCATAAATGGTGTCATTGCCTTGTCCGCCCAAAATGATGTTGTTGGCCGCATTGGCTGTGATGTTGTCATGACCTGAACCGCCGTAAAAATTATTTCCTGATTGCATTGTCATATGTATCATTCCTTTTTTAAGTTCTATTCCAGTTTCATGCATTGCTGACGCCATCCTGTGTTTTGGTCAGCTGCTTTTGATGTTGCATTCTTTGTTTTAAAAAGTTGCAACCCAGTGAAAATAACTGTAAATCATGTGGATTCAATGTGGATATTTATAAGAGAGTACTGAATTTAGAGTAATTATTAGGTTGTAAATTATTAATAAAATTCAATTTTTGCGTTAAAAACACCACTGTGTCAGTGAATGACATAAAAAATGCGTGGCATCAGCCACGCATTGTGTTTTTCATGTCACATGAAATAAAACATTAACTGCTATTTAATTTTATTTATTTTTGGTTTTTTATTTTGTTTTGCAAAATGGAAGTGTCATTGATTGTGCTTATTTTCTGCACCCACACGTTTCAGCGTGGGGCACTGCAACACCAATGAAGTGAAGTGGTCACATTTCAAATTTCAAATGCTTCATCTGCCGCAAAGCATGGGCTTTTTTTTGAATGGCCATACACATCAACGGCTCATTGTGGAACGTGCACCCAGCCTGCCATCAACACGCGCGCACTGCGACTCATGATGGCTTTTGTCACTGACCATTCACCATTGACCAAAGCCGCTTCTGCGCCGACGCGCAATGTGCCCGATGGGTGACCAAAGCGCACCACGGTGCGCTCACCACCGCCCGCTGCGAGATTGACCAGTGTGCCAGGAATCGCTGCCGCAGTGCCAATCGCTACGGCGGCCGTGCCCATCATCGCATGATGCAATTTACCCATCGACAATGCGCGCACGAGCAGATCAATGTCTGCCGTGGTCACTGCTTTACCACTTGACGACACATAGTCTTTTGCAGGAGCGACGAAAGCCACTTTCGGCGTGTGCGCACGCTTGGCGGCTTCATCGATGTGGGCAATTAAACCCATGCGCACCGCACCATGCGCGCGAATGCTTTCAAACATCGCCAAAGCTTTGGCATCCGCATTGATTGCATCTTGCAGCTCTGTGCCCGTGTAACCAAGTGCGCTGGCTTCAACAAAAATCGTTGGGATGCCCGCATTAATCATCGTTGCTTTGAGCACCCCCACATGGGGCACATCCAATTCATCGATCAAATGACCCGTGGGAAACATTGAACCGCCCGCGCCATCTTCATCGGCAGCAGGTGCCATGAATTCCAGGGCAATTTCAGCCGCTGGAAACGTCACACCGTCCAATTCAAAATCACCTGTTTCTTGGACTTCACCATGGGTAATGGGCACATGAGCGATGATCGTTTTGCCAATATTGGCTTGCCAAATGCGCACGATGGCGACACCATTGTGCGGGATGCGACTCGCATCAACCAGTCCGCCGCTGATCGCGAAAGGCCCCACAGCCGACGATAGATTGCCGCAGTTGCCGCTCCAATCCATGAATGCATTTTCAATCGACACCTGTCCAAACAAATAATCCACATCGTGATCTGGCCGTGTGCTTTTGGACACAATCACTGTTTTGCTGGTGCTCGATGTTGCACCGCCCATGCCATCAATTTGTTTTGCGTATGGATCAGGTGAGCCGATCACGCGCATGAGCAGCGCATCACGCGCCGCACCCGCGACTTGAGCCGCCTCGGGCAAATCATTCAAGCGGAAAAATACACCTTTGCTGGTGCCTCCGCGCATGTAAGTGGCGGGAACTTTGATTTGAGGTAAATGTGTCATGACAGCCTTTGCACGGTTAAAAATCATTTTTTAAATGATAACTGTTTTGTCTTACAACACACCTACAATTCGGGCCCATCAAGCAGCAGTGGGTCGCTCAGCTTCGGCGTTGGGCTGAGTAAAAGAATGGCAGTGCAGTGATGAAATAAGCTGTGGGTCATTGTTCTATGCTTTGCCGCAGAGCCTGACGATGCAACGAATTGGCCTGTTGAGTGAGGTCTGAATGTGCCTTGGAGCGGGCATGAATGTGATGATGAAAATTGAGAAAATGATGAGAATTGAGAAACCATGTTTGGACATGTTTGTTTTCAGTTACTCCCCCACATGCCCCACAGTTGCCACCGCATGCCCTTTGTGGAATTGAATATCGATGCCATCGCCTGCCTGTAAACATGCCGCATCGTTGATGATGTGGCCATCCTGTGTTTGGACGTAGGCGAAACCACGGGCAAGGACATTGTCGGGGTTGAGTTGGGTGAGGCTGCTGGTGTGACGGCTGAGGTTCTGGCTGTGCTGCTGTAGATTGTGGGTGATGCCGCGTTGCAGGTGTTCGGTGAGGCGATTGAGCTTGTTTCGTGGTGTGCTGAGGTTGGGGCGGTGGTTGTTGAGGTTTTGCGTGCTGCGCTCTAGGCGGTGTTGTTGCTGGGCTCGGCGAATGTTGAGGGCATGCTGTAGGCGAGTGAGGTGATTTTGGATGAGTTGTTTTTGTTGAGCGATGCGTTGCGTTGGAGTGAGTAATTGTAGGGTGAGGCGATCGAGGCGCTGGGCTTGCTGGGCAAGCTGGCGCATGAGGTCGCGTTGAAGTTGCTCGAAGCTGTGGCTGATGTTGCTGAGGTGGTCGCTTTGTGAGGGGCTGCTGATCAGCTCAGCGGCGGCGGTGGGGGTGGCGGCGCGGATGTCGGCGACAAAGTCAGCGATGGTGGTGTCGGTTTCGTGACCGACGCCGCTGATGGTGGGTAGGTGCGATTCGTGAATGGCTTGTGCGACGATGGTTTCGTTGAATGCCCAGAGGTCTTCGAGGCTGCCGCCGCCGCGGACGATGAGGAGCGCATCTAGGCTTTTATTTTGATTGGCTTTTTGGATCGCTGCGGCAATTTGCATGGGGGCAGCATCACCTTGAACGGGGGTTGGGTATAAAAACACCTCAATGTGGGGTGAACGGCGGGCGAGTGTGTGTACGACGTCGCGCAAGGCCGCGGCCTGTGGTGAGGTGATGATGCCGATGCGGCGGACGAAGTTGGGCATGTCTTGCTTGTACTCGACATCAAACCAACCTTTGCGTGCAAGTTCATCTTTGAGCTTGATGAAGCGTTCATACAGTGTGCCGAGTCCTGCGGGGCGCATGGTTTCGACGGTGAGCTGGAAGTCGCCACGGGCGGCGTATAGCCCTGTGAGCACTTGCGCTTGGACGGCGTCGCCCTCACGGGGTTGCCAACTGAGCAGTGCATTTTTGTGACGGAACATGACGGCGCGGACCTGTGCGCGGTCATCTTTGAGCGAAAAATACCAGTGGCCGCTGGCGGCACGGGTGAGGTTGGATATTTCACCTTGTACCCAGAGCAGTGGAATTTGTCGTTCGAGCAAAGCGCTGACGCGTTGGTTGAGTTCAGTGATGCTCAGGTATTGGGTGGTCATGATGTACAGGCGCTTGATTGATGCTTGATGGGGTTAAATTGATTTTGATCTTGATGCGTGAATGTACCTTAAATTGCATGGGCTTGCCAAGCGGTTGACGGCTTGTGTGCGGTCATCGGGAATTTTTTTGCTGAATATAACCCCTTCCCATAAAAGCACCATGTTTTTGTGGGAAGGGGTGGATTTTTATGTTTCGTGATGCCAAATGCAGCTGATTTATGTTTTGCTTACGTACTCAACGGCCAAAGCATACAGTTCGGATGCGCGCATGCCTGAACCGCAAAAGCTAAAAATGGGTTTGGGAGAGTGTTCGAGCAAATGTGCCATGTGTTCAATCTGCTCCTGCGTGTATTGGCCGCGAATGACGGGCAAATAATGGTAATGCACGCCAGCGGCTTCCGCTGCTTTGGCCAGATCCATGTTCAACGGTTGAGCCAAACCCGCTTCACCATCGGGGCGATGATTAATGATGGTTTTGAAACCGTTTTGGGCAATGCTGGGCACGTGATCAACTTGAATTTGAGGGGCTGTGGCGAAGTCGTCGTTGTGTTGGGTGACGGGTAATGACATGATCGATCCTTTACGTGGTCAAAGTTTTGTTAAAATTTTGTTAAAATACGGCTTTACCAGCCAATAACATATTTTACTCGGTATGATCGCCACTTGATTGGGTGTGGATCAGTTGTTGTATGAAATGCTGAAAATACACGGATGAGGCGTTTGTTAAGTGCTTTGAAAAGTAAAACAAACCCCTTTTATGTTCTTTAAATATAATATGCTTTTTTGTATTGTATTGAATGGTATGGTATAAATCAATACAATTCATACACGCCCACTGCCTTTTATACCGCTTATTTTTTAATGTGATCGCCATGCATAATGCGCCTAATTTAACACCTGATTTTGACCTCAACGCTTTGCGAGCATCTGCTGCTCAGGCCACGACCTTGCTTAAAGCATTGTCCAATCCTGATCGCCTGTTGTTGCTTTGTCAGCTGGTTGAGGGTGAACGTTGCGTGTCTGAACTCGAGGCTCAAACGGGCATCGCGCAGCCGACGCTCTCGCAGCAATTGGGCGTATTGCGTGAAGAAGGATTGGTCAATACGCGCAGAGAAGGGCGTCAAATTTTTTATACGGTCGCCAGCACAGCGGCTCTCGCACTTATAGAAGTTTTATATCAGCAGTTCTGCGCGCCTAAAAACTAAAACCGCAATGCCATTTTTTATAATGGCTTAATCAATCAATAACTAAATCATCACAATACATTCAATGGGATCTTGAGGTAATGTGTGCCGTTGTCTTCGGCTTTCGGCCATTCGCCCGCACGGATATTCACCTGAATCGCGGGTAAAATTAAATTGGGCATGGCCAAGTTGGCATCGCGTGCGGTGCGCATTTCGACAAATTCGGTTGCGCTGATGCCATCGTGAACATGAATATTTCCTGCACGTTCCGCGGCCACGGTCGTCTGTACAACAGGTTCACGCCCATTGTTGGGTGGGTAGTCGTGACACAAATACAGCTTCGTTTCATCGGGCATGGCGAGTAGACGCTGTATGGACTGATGCAATTGCAGCGCATCGCCGCCAGGAAAATCACAACGCGCTGTACCGACATCGGGCATGAAGATGGTGTCGCCAACAAATACCGCATCACCTACAATATAGCTCGCACAACCTGGCGTGTGGCCAGGGACAAACATCACGCGTGCGGTCAGGTCACCGATTTGAAACTGCTCATTGTCCTTGAACAAAACGTCAAATTGAGAGCCATCGGTTTTAAATTCATCTTTTAGATTGAAAATGCTTTTAAAGGCACGCTGCACCATGCGGATGTGTTCACCCATGGCGATGCGACCGCCGACGGTTTTTTTCAAATAAGCCGATGCGGATAAATGATCGGCATGTGCATGTGTTTCCAAAATCCATTCGGTTTTTAAATCATGCTCTTGGATGAATTGAATCAATCTGTCCGCGCTGTCAAAGCGAGTCCGACCTGATTTTGGGTCATAATCAAGTACAGAGTCAACGATGGCGCAGGCTGAGCCCATTCCATGATGAATGATGTGGCTGATGGTCCAAGTGGCTGGATCGAAAAAGGATTGAACTTGAGGTGTCATGTGGATTTAGGTTAGATAAAAGTTAATATGTTTTTAAATATTATATTGAAAAGTATAATTTATTGCAATATAATTTACACTTCGATGGAACAAGGGGGGAAAATAATTATGCTGGAGCCCCAACTGCATTTTCATCTGCATTGACATGGCGTCTCCCAAGATACGAGCTTGCCGTACAAGTGTGTCAGTGGCGATGACTCATCAAACAATTTAAGCTTTTGATTCAAACGTTGGCAGTTAAGTTTTAATCAGCATCAGTACATTAAAAAAGGGTGTTTATATGACGATTGATTGGCAACATTTTTCCCCTTATGAGGCCTTGGCTGGTGGGCTTCTGATTGGGTTGGCATCTGTGATGTTGATTGTTTTGCTCGGCAAAATCGCAGGGATCAGCTCAATTGTAGGCGGCCTGCTTCAGCCGAACATGGCAGGGCAACGTGCGTGGCGGGTGGCGTTCATTCTAGGATTGCTTCTTGCGCCCTCGTTGTATCGTTTGTTCTCGCCGTACCCTACTGTGCAGATTGAGGCGGGTACGCCTGCACTGGTGGTGGCGGGTTTGCTGGTGGGCATCGGGACGCGTTATGGGTCTGGCTGCACCAGTGGACATGGCATTTGCGGGATTTCTCGCTTATCATTGCGCTCGATTGTGGCGACTTCATGTTTTATCTTGGCGGGTTTTGTGACCGTTTACGTGTTGCGTCACTTGATTGTGGCTTAAGGAAAAATCATGAAAATTGTTGTTTCTTTATTGACAGGTTTGATGTTCGGCTTGGGCTTGATCGTTGCTGGAATGGTGAATCCAGCAAAAGTGCTTGGTTTTCTGGACATCACAGGTGCTTGGGATCCTTCTTTAGTTTTTGTGATGGTTGGCGGCATTGGCGTGGCTGCGGCTGGATTTCATTTTGCAAAAAAGCAACGACATGCCTTGCTTGGTGGCGCGATGGATTTTCCGAGTGCGCGCGGCATTGATCAACGCTTGGTTGTCGGCAGTTTGATGTTCGGCGTGGGCTGGGGCATTGCTGGTTTTTGTCCAGGCCCTGCGGTGGTCAGTGTCGGCGCAGGCAGCATGCAAGCCATGATTTTTACGGCTGCGATGTTGCTGGGCATGGTGATTTTTGCAGCCCTCAATGGATTTTATCGTCGATCTTCTTAACGTTCATTGTTTGCTCTTTTTTTTAGGGTCTTAGGAAGCAAACGCATTAAAATATGCGCTAAGCTCTTGAGACCAAATGAAAAACAAGTACTTCAAACATTCAAAAATTAGCGAAGCGAAGTTTCGCCAAATTTTACGGTATTTTGCCCTTGATTTAACGGCAACGGAATGTGCTGCGTTAAGCGGCATATCCGTTCGTTCAATCAACACCATTTACCTCAAGATTCGTCGTCGTTTGGTGATTGTTTGTCTCCAAGGCTCACCACTCAAAGGAGAGTTGGAAGCCGACGAATCATATTTTGGTCCGCATCGTGTTCGAGGTAAACGCGGACGTGGTGCTTCAGGTAAAACCATCGTGTTTGGTTTACTCAAACGTGATGGCAATATCTACACTGAGATTGTGCCTGATGCTTCCAAAGCCAGCCTGCAAGCCATTATTCGTGGGAAAGCAGACATTAACAGCGTTATCCATACCGATGGTTGGCGCGGCTATAATGGCTTGGTGGACATCGGGTTTGATAAACACTTCCGGGTGAATCATGGTGCCGATGAGTTTGTAAATGGTTCTAATCATGTGAATGGGATAGAATCATTCTGGAGCTATGCTAAACGTCGTTTGGTTCAGTTTAACGGCGTTCCGAAAAACACATTTTTACTGCATTTGAAGGAAACTGAATTTAGGTTTAACCATCGCAAAAGCGACTTGTATAAAGTGCTTCTTAACATGCTGCGAGATGAGCCGTTATTGAATTCTGCTTCCTAAGACCCTTTTTTAATTGTATGCCTCTAGCCGTTCTATTAATTAATCCGAGGCGTCATAGTGGGCTTGACCCGCAATCACCTGTTTGGGAGATGCCGTATCAAGTATGGCATGACGGATTATTTAAGCGTTTCACTGTATGTAAATTTTGGAGCCCACCGATTATGTTGATGCCTTTTATGTTCGAAATCATCACTTTAGGACTTGCCATTGGCGTGGTGTTGGGTGCGACTGGTGCCGGTGGCGCGATTTTATCCGTGCCGCTGTTGACGCTGGGTCTGCACTTGACCGTCAGTCAAGCCGCACCGATTGGCTTGTTTGCCGTGTCCCTCGCATCCAGTATCGCCGCCCTTATCGGCTTGTATGAAGGCATTGTGCGCTATAAAGCTGCGGTGCTCATGGCAGGCATGGGTGTGCTGCTTTCGCCATTGGGATTGTGGCTGGCGCAACGCTTGCCCAATGCACCATTGGTGATGCTTTTTGTGATCGTTTTGTTATTTGTCGCATGGCGAATGTGGCACAGTGTGGGGCCAAATGATTTGGCAGATGAGTCAAAAACAGCGCAAGCACCTGCGCAAACACTTTCGCAAGGATTAAACCAAGCATCAACCCAAAGCTTCGCATGTGAGCGCAGCGACACATCGGGTAAATTTATTTGGACGTTGCCTTGCGCTCGCGCATTGGCGCTCACTGGCGGTGTGGCAGGTTTTTTATCGGGTTTGATTGGTGTCGGTGGCGGTTTCATCATCGTGCCGTCATTGAAAAAAAACACCAACCTCGACATGCGTGCCATCGTCGCCACATCACTCGCTGTCATCACCCTTGTGTCGATCAGCGGTGTGGTCATCGCGGCTCATCAAGGCTTGATGGATTGGCACACTGGCTTGCCTTTTGCTGCTGGCACTGTGGCGGGGACGTTGGCTGGGCGATTACTCGGCAAGCACTTATCCAGTTCTATTCAGGCGCGTGGTTTTGCCATGCTCGCGGCGGCGGCAGCGGCGTTGATGGTGATTAAATTGCAATGAAATATTTGTAATGAAAACCTTGCTGTTAAATGCCAGCAAGGTTTCAACGAAAAGGGATTTTGGATGTTTTGACTTTTACTTTTTTGTCTAACCTCAAATCAATCAAGCGTTTTCGCGTCTCCCACAGCAACACCGCTTGCTCATCGGGACTCATTTGCGGCCCCAAAGTGATTTCACCACCGATATCTTGAAATAATAAGGCGGGCGAATTGATGTACAAACGCGCAGGTGCACGCTCATCGGTTTTGACCGAGGCCTCATTGATTTCGGCAATGTGAATCGCCCGCACCTCTTGCTCGGACGTATACGCATCGTGTTTGTACAAATACGTCAAACGCATCAAAGCCAAAACGATGCAATCATACAAACGCCTTTGAGTCGCTTTGTCTTCCACCCGTTTGATGGCCTGAAGTGCATCATTCAGTGGTTTTTTCAGTTGCCGCCACAAGTCTTGCACAGGTTTTTCACCATAACGCACTTCATACAACAAAAAATTCACTTGGGATGCATCTTCATCTAGTGCTTGATCATTTTTCCCATTTGAACGGGTGAGTGACACGCTGGTTAGGCCTTGGCTAAAATCCGCTGTGAACGATGCCAATGTTTGCGCGGGAATGTGCACCGCGACCCCATTCGCTCGCCCATCGGTCACCGTGTAAGCTCGCCACAAATCCAAACTGTCCTTGTTTTTACTGAGGGACAAAGAAAACATTTGCGCAGGGATGTGTTCGGCATCGTCTCCATCCGCTCTAAAGTCGCGAAAACGATTGTGTATGAGCTCAACATCAAACGTTTCTAATTCAGGTATACCTTCAAAGCAAGCCTCATCGAACACATAAAGCCCTTCGGTTGGGTCGTTCAGGTAGGCGGTCATGTACTGACGCAAGGTGGTGACCGCTTGCTTGCCCGTGTGCGCGGCGCGGCCGCCCAACAAGGCATCCAGTACATTTTGTTTGGTGTAATGGCTTAAACCGTTGTTTATATTTTTGAACAAGTGATCATTTTCAATTTTCACAATAGAGTGCATGAGTTTTTCAAAACGGGTACAACATGATGTGGTCGTTTTTGCATCTAAATCTATGGTGAGTGTTTTGAAGTGAGCGAACACAGGGAAGTAGCGTTCTAATAATAGGTTTTTTGCCCAATTGACAACGGTATTGCCGAGGCCGTTTTTCTCATCCATTAAAAACAGAAGGGCTTTTTGATGTTTGCCATCAGTCGCAGCTTTTTTGAACCAAAAAATGGCTTGTTTGGTGTTCTTTTTTGCGCCTAAACCAAGGTAAAAGTGAGCCGCAAGGTTAAACATAGCGTCTCTATTACCCAAATCAGCGGCTTTTTTATACCAGTAAATGGCTTGTGCATTATTTTGTACGCCTTGACCTTTGGCATAGCAAACACCAAGATTAAGCATGGATTCAGTAATGCCTAAATCAGCAGCCTTTTGATACCAGTAAACGGCTTGTACATTATTTTGCACAACACCCAGACCTCTGTCGTAAAAGAGACCAAGGTTAAACATGGCTTGAGCTTTGCGTAAACCAGTGGTTTCAGTGTTACCTGAGTCGGCGATTTTTTGATACCAGTAAAAAGCTTGGCTATGGTCTTGCACGACACCTTGACCTTTGACATAGTCGATAGCAAGGTTAAACATGGCGTTTATATTATCCAAGTCAGCGGCTTTTTGATACCAGCTGTGGGCTCGTGCATGGTCTTTTATTACACCTGTGCCATAGTTATAGCAGATACCAAGGTTAAACATGGCTTCAGCCTTGAGCAAATCAGTGTCTTTGTTATTTTCTGAGTCAATGACTTTTTGAGACCAGTAGACGGCTTGAGTATAGTCTTGTGCGACATATTGACCTTTGGCATAGTAAGCAGCAAGGTTAAACATGGCTTGAACAACGCCTAAATCAGCAGCTTTTTGATACCAGTGAAAAGCTTGTGCATGTTCACTTAGGTCTGTCTCGTAATAGACAGCGAGGTTAAACATGGCTTGAGCCCTAACCAAATCCGTGGTTTTAGCATTGTCTGAATCAGCCGCTTTTTGATACCAATGAATGGCTTGTGCATGGTTTTTCCTGACACCTCGGCCTGTGCCATAGCAGACAGCAAGGTCAAACATGGCTTTGGCATGACCAGCTTCAGCCCATTGTTTCAAGTTCTCAAATTCTTCTTGCGTCATATCCGCTTTCCTTGAGTGCCATCACAGCCCCAATTCCGCCCACATTTGATCGACTTTGTTTTTAACGTTTTCATCCATCACGATTGGTGTGCCCCATTCGCGTGTGGTTTCGCCTTGCCATTTGTTGGTGGCGTCCATACCCATTTTTGAGCCGAGTCCTGAGACGGGGGAGGCGAAGTCGAGGTAGTCGATGGGGGTGTTGTCGACGAGTGTGGTGTCGCGTGAGGGATCCATGCGGGTGGTGATTGCCCACATGACTTCGTTCCAGTCGCGTACGTTGATGTCGTCGTCGACGACGATGATGAATTTTGTGTACATGAATTGGCGTAAGAATGACCAGATGCCGAACATAACGCGTTTTGCGTGGCCGGGGTATTGCTTTTTGATCGAGACGACGGCCATGCGGTAGCTGCAACCTTCGGGCGGTAGGTAGAAGTCAACGATTTCTGGGAATTGTTTTTGCAAAATCGGGACGAAGACTTCGTTCAGTGCGACGCCGAGGACGGCGGGTTCATCGGGTGGTTTACCTGTGTAGGTGCTGTGGTAGATGGGGTTGCGGCGCATGGTGATGCGTTCGACGGTGAAAACGGGGAATGTTTCTTGTTCGTTGTAATAGCCTGTGTGGTCGCCGTATGGCCCTTCGAGTGCGGTTTCATTGGGGTGTAGTACGCCTTCGAGGACGATTTCCGCGTGGGCGGGGACAGTCAATTCTGAGCCGATGCATTGGGTCAAAACGGTGCGTGAATGACGGAGCAGGCCTGCGAATTGGTATTCTGACAGTGTGTCAGGTACAGGTGTGACTGCACCGAGGATGGTGGCAGGGTCGCAGCCGAGGACGACGGCAATTGGGAAAGGTTTGCCAGGGTGGGCGATGCAGTGGTCACGAAAGTCGAGTGCGCCGCCTCGGTGGGCGAGCCAGCGCATGATGAGTTTGTTGCGACCAAGGACTTGTTGGCGGTAGATGCCGAGGTTTTGCCGTGCTTTGTGCGGGCCTTTTGTGACAACCAAGCCCCATGTGATCAGCGGCGCGACGTCGCCGGGCCAGCAATGTTGAATCGGAATTTGGTTCAAATCAATGTCGTCTCCTTCGATGACGATCTCATGTACGGGTGCGTTTTTGATAATTTTTGGACGCATGTCCCACACGGCTTTGACCATTTCGCCGAGCTTGCCAATTTCTTTCAAGCCTGCGGGTGGCGTGGGTTCCTTCAGGGCGGCGAGCAGGCTGCCGATATCGCGTAAGGCGGAGGTGTCTTGTGCACCCATGCCGAGTGCGACGCGGCGTGGCGTGCCAAATAGGTTGGCAAGTACGGGCATGTTGTAGCGCGTTTTGCCGTCGGTGACGTTTTCAAACAGTAGAGCGGGGCCGCCTTTTTTCAAGGTGCGGTCGGCGATTTCGGTCATTTCGAGAATTGGTGAGACGGGTTGAGTGATGCGTTTGAGTTCGCCCATTTGTTCGAGTTGGTCGATGAAGTCGCGCAGGTCGGTGTAATGCATGAGGGTGCTCTAAAAAGTGGAGTGAAATGTAATGTCGTATTATGCCGTGATTTGCATGGGCTTGGTCATGAAATCAGTGCGGCATGGCTGGCTTCCAGTACGCAGCGGGTGAGTGACTGGAGCGATGGTAGGGGCAGCTTGCTGACTTGCCAATACAGCGGTATGTCCAGTGTTCGTGAATTGTCGAGGGCGATTAGCTGTCCTGATTGAAGTTGATTTTGTACTGCTGAAAGCAGGTTCATGCCCCAGCCCACACCTGCTGAGGTTGCGTCGATGAAGGCTTGTGGCGAAGGCAGTCGATGGGCTGGTAGCACGATGTTTTTCCGAGTGAGTTTGCGCACCCATTGTTGTTGTAATTGATCGTTGCGGTCAAAAATCAGGCTGGGCGCGCGCATGAGGCTATCTGCGTTGAGTCCGAGGGTGAAGTGGCGCGCTACAAATTCAGGTGAAGCGGTGGCCACATAACGCAGTGAGCCTAATTTATGGCTGCGGCAACCTTGTATAGCGGTGCGCTCGGCGCTGACCGCCGCCAGAACTTGTCCACGCTTGAGCCATTCACTGGTTTTTTCTTGATCGTCCAAGGCAATATCGAGCAAGGTGTCATTTTGTTTGGAAAAAAGTTGCATGGCATGGATGAACCACGAAGACAGGCTGTCGGCGTTAATCGCAATGCGCATGGTGCTGTGCATGCGATGTTTGACTTCGGGTAGCAATGTGGGCATGTCTCGGCGTAAGTCTCCTTCGAGCAAGGCCACCGTGTCTGCATGTCGACAGACCCGTTCACCCGCTTGGGTGGCCGTGCACGGTTGCCCTCGCACCACCAATACGACCCCCACGCGCTCTTCGAGAAGGCGCACCCGTTGTGACACCGCAGATGGTGTGATGTTGAGTATCGCTGCTGCACGTTCAAAACTGCCCTCACGGACCACTGTGGCTACAGTTGCTAATAGTTCACTTTCCAGCATGTTGAATCTCCATTAAAAAAGGCATATGGACAAAGTAAAAGTTATTGTCCATGTTTTTTATCATCACCTTAAATCATTTAATCAGTCATTTTTGGCTTACTCCACAATCTCCCAATGTCGGAAATACTAAGTCAAGTGTCGTAACAGAATGCTTGTGGTTTCCTTGAGAAAAACGACTGTTCGTCGGTTTTGCTTTGCATTAATTTTACTTCATTGGATGAAGTAGGTTTCATTTTTAAGTGAGAGGTGATGTGGCATACTGACTTAACTTTTTCAGGAGAGAACTGTGAATGAATTTTTAACGGGCTTGACGCTCATGTTGTCATTGATCGTGGCCATCGGTGCGCAGAATACATTTGTATTGCGCCAAGGGCTGCGTCGCGAACATGTGGGCGTGGTGGTTTTTTTGTGTGCGTTTTTAGATGGTGCGTTGGTGGTTTTGGGGGTGAGTGGTGTGGCGAAAGCCTTGGGTGATCATCCGCAATGGTTGAATGTCATCGGTGCTTTGGGCGCGTTGGTGTTGCTGTGTTATGGCTTTTTGGCGGCGCGGCGTGCACTTTTCCCCCATCACTTACAGGCTGCCACCGATGGCACGCCCGTGTCGCTCAAGCGTGTGTTGTTGCAGGTGTTGTCGTTGAGTTTGCTTAACCCGCATGTGTATCTGGATACGGTGATACTGGTCGGTGCGGTGGGCGCGCAGCAGCCAGCCGATGCGCGTGTGTGGTTTGTGGTGGGTGCAGCTTTGGCCAGTGCACTGTGGTTTGTTGCATTGGGTTATGGGGCGCGTTTGTTGCAGCCTTTGTTTGCGCGACCTGTGGCGTGGCGCATACTGGATAGCGTCACGGCGACGATGATGTTTGTGCTGGCGTATTACTTGGCCGCACCACTGTTTCGGTGATAATCAATGCGTGCAAACCCATGTTTGTGTAGGAGATGGTGTGGGTTTTGCACTGTTTGATTGACACGTTCATCATGTTGATTTTAAATGGCTTGAATCTTGGCTTTAAATCCACCCGTTTCGTTCGTTGTGTTTGCAGTTAAGTCCAAGCTTTGATTGTGATATTGGCTTAGCTGCGTGTGGTGAGATACGCTGATGAGGGTCACTTTGGGCATGAAATTGAGTAAAGTGGCGTACAAAGAACGCTCGTTTTCAAGGTCCAGCGCACTGGTGGCTTCATCCAAAAACAGGTATTCAGGCCGTTGCAAAAACACCCGTGCAAATGCGAGGCGTTGTTGTTCGCCGCCCGAGAGGATTTGCCCCCAGTTCGCCGATTCGCTCAAGCGGTCTTTTAAGTGATGCAGTTGACTCATTTCTAACACTGTTTCGTAAGCCGCATCGTTGTAAACCTCACTGGTGGCGGGATAAGACAAGGCTTCGCGTAAAGTCGCGATGGGAAAATAAGGTCGCTGTGGCAGAAAGAGCATTTTGGCTTTTGTA
Organism: Ephemeroptericola cinctiostellae; assembly: GCF_003339525.1. GTDB lineage: Bacteria > Pseudomonadota > Gammaproteobacteria > Burkholderiales > Burkholderiaceae > Hydromonas > Hydromonas cinctiostellae. The sequence continues at coordinate 1,326,838 of NZ_CP031124.1, forward strand.
GGCACGTCAATCTGGCCTTTGCCATACGGCCAAAGTTGCGCAATCGCCCGCAGAATGGTGCTTTTCCCTGAGCCTGATGCACCCGTGACCAACCAGCGGTCACCTTGTGAAATGTGCCAATTTAAGCCCGAAACTTGTGTGACGAGGGTGAGTTGTTCGTTCTCATTTAATTGCGGGCGACTGAGCGACACGTGGGTGAAGGCAATCCCGCCGACATTGTTTGGCGTGACTGTGAGCTCAGATGCACCGTTGAATGCGTCGATGCGGCTGAAGGCATCTTCAAGGGCAAAAATACGGGTGGCTGTCCCGCGAAGCTCGGCAATGTTTTGGTAGTTGTCGATAAACCAAGATAGGCTTTCACGCAGTTCACCAAAGGTGCGCAATATTTGCATGAAATTGCCCCATGTAAAGGCTTTATCTGCAAAATATCGGGGTGCCATTAATAAAATGGGAAAGAGTACGGAGGCTTGGTTGTACGATAAGCTTGAAAAGCCTAAAAATTTCAAAACCCACATGCGAGTGTTCCAATTGCTGCGAACGATGCCAAATAAGCGTCGGCTTTCTTCTCGATGGTGGTTCGCGCCTTGAAGGGATGTGATGCCTTCTGCATACTCTCGAGCACGGATTAAGTGATAGCGAAAAGAGGCATTGTAACGTTGGCGCAGCGCCTCTATTTTAATTAAACGCCGCCCCACGTAATGGATAAACAAAGAGCCTGCTATGGCATAGATGACCGCCAGCCAGAATAAATAATCAGGAATGGTGAAATTTAATCCAAAATGATTGAAGTTGATGTCTCCTGAAATGTCCAACATCAGTTTAGAAAATTCATACATGGACAGCACAGAAATATACGCACCAAAATACAAATAAATGGCCAATTCAGTGAATTTGTCCAAGTCCTCGGCAATCCGTTGATCAGGGTTGTCTTGTTGTTCTTGTTGAGCAAAGAAGTAAAAGCGATTGCGATCAAAATACTGATTTGAAAATATTTGAGTTAACCAGGTTCGCCAGCGAATTTGCAATAACTGTTGAAAAAATTGACGGTATGTGCCGACCAAGACCCAAAAAATAGCCAAAGCGATAAAAATACTGCTTTGAATCCAGAACTCAGCTTCATTGCGACTTTGAATGGCATCATAAAAGGCTTTTGACCACATGGCAAAAGCCACATTGAGCTTGACACTGACCGAGGCCAAAAACAGTGTCAAAGCACTGAGTGCCCACGCCTTAAACACCCGATTGTCAGAGAGTGTGCGACAGAAAAAACGGTAGGTGAGGAGCAGCACCAGAATGATGAGGATGGGTGCACCTGTTTTTACAATAAAATCCAAGCCCGAGGCTTGTTTGGTTTGTTCGAGCCAACCCATGATGAATGTTTCTGTTGCCTCGCTGGTGGTGAGCATGGCGAAAATAAGGAACAAGATCAATGAGCCAAACAGCGCCCATCCGCCGCCCCAATAACGGGCGCTGAAATTGAAAATGTGTTTAAAACCAGCCAGTTTGTTGTTTTTTATGGATTTTTCGTCAGCAGATAAATCTGGGGTGACATCGTTCATCCATTCGTTTCGATTGGTTTTTTTCATACTTTAAATGTTTTCATAAAAGAGGTCTTAAAAAACCGCATGGGCATTTATTTTTTATTTGTGCGTGAGCGAGGTTTTTGAGGGGGGGAGGAAAATGATGCACCGCTGCGTTTCGCCCCCAATCGTGCCCCCATCATGGCCGCTAAAGTGGTCAGTATCAAGCCAATCAAATCCGACGGAAAAAACAATGTGCTGAACATCCCGAGTTCACCGGCGATCAGTGAAAAAGTACAAGCCCATAATGCAATGCGAATAAATGAGCCGCCGACAAACACAGTGCGGCGAAGGACTAATGCGACCACGAGGCCGACAATGATGAGCCAAAGCTCTTGCTGAAAAAGCATGTAAATAATCCTTGCTGGTTTTTTCTGTTGCGACGTTTGGCGAGGCGGGGTTTGGCGGGTATAATACCAAGATTCGCAGCCTTATTCATCAGTTACTTGTGTTTGTCATCATCTTTGGACATGAGATTGTGGAGAATGCTGCTCCCAAATGCCAATCTAACCTGCTTTCCTCTTTTGAGTGGGTGTGTTGAAACGTCTGTATGCCTTTATTTGTTGCTGGTTTAAACCATACCACTGCGCCGCTCGCTTTGCGCGAGCGCATTTCTTTTGCGCCAACTGAACTGACGCACGCTTTGCTGGCGTTGCAAACAGAGCTGGCTGCCCATGCCACACATGATGCAGATGGCCGTCCGCCACAATTGACGGTTCTGTCCACTTGCAACCGCATGGAGGTGTATGGCGTACTGACCGATGCTTCTCAGCTTGAAGCCGCTGTGCGTTGGGTTGCTGCTTATCATGAAGTGGCGTATGAAGACCTTGCGCCGCACATGTATCAGTTGGTCGATCAGGCCGCAGTACAACATGCCTTTTCAGTGGCCAGTGGCATGGATTCGATGGTGCTGGGTGAGCCGCAGATTTTAGGGCAAATGAAACAAGCCATGCGCATTGCACAAGATGCGGGCACGATTGATAGTGCGTTGCAACAATGGTTTGAGAAAACCTTCACGGCTGCCAAAGATGTGCGCACAAACACCGCGATTGGCGAGCATTCGGTGTCAATGGCTGCTGCTGCGGTGAAATTGGCCAAACGCGTGTTTGATGATTTTGCCAAGCTCAATGTATTGCTGGTGGGCGCCGGCGAAATGATGGACGTGGTCATTGCCCATATTGCAGGGCAAACACCCACTCGCCTCACGGTGGCCAACCGCTCGCTTGAAAAAGCCCATGCCTTGCTTGCATCCTACACACACCTGAACACCGATGTTTTGCGCCTGTCAGAATTGCCCGATCATTTGGCGCAGTTTGATGTGGTCATCACCTGCACCGCCTCCACCTTACCGATCATTGGTTTGGGTATGGTGGAGCGGGCATTAAAATCACGCCGCTATCGCCCCATGGTCATGGTTGATTTGGGCGTGCCTCGCGACATCGAAGCTGCGGTGGCCAAATTGAGCGATGCTTATGTCTACAGCGTCGATGACCTCTCCAGCATTGTTCAACACAACAGCGCACAGCGCGAAGCCGCGTTGGCGGATGCGCAACGCATCGTTGATGTTCATGTTAAAGCTTTTGATGTGCAACAAGCCCGCCGTGTGTGGACGCCGCATGTACACAGTTTACGTACACGCATGGATGGCATCCGCGTTGCTGAAATAGAACGTGCACTGAGCGGCCTGAAAGGGCGTGAGCACGTCAGTGCCGCTGAGCTTGAGCAGTTCATGACGCAGATGTCTGCTCGTTTTATGAATAAAGTTTTGCATCAACCGACCCTCGGCATCCAAAGTCATGACGATGATGTGCGCCATGCATGGCAGGTGGTGACGCGGGATTGGTTGCAATCAGAGGACTGATGGTGTTTGGTCGTTTGGCCAATGGTTGTATGGATGCCTTTGGCCTACGAATGCCTGCTGTATCTCTGCTGAACAGTTTGCTGTCGCGTAGGCTCGGTAACTCAACATTAAACACATAACTCCGTTTTTTGCCCTCAACATGTTCAGGCAATGTTGCGGATGCGCCCACCACCTTTCCCAAATCTACCCAGTGGGACTTGGATGGGCTTATTTTATTCAACCTTTGTGCTGAATTCATATCAAATGAATGGTTTAAAACATGAAAAACTCCATGCGAGAAAAGCTCGCGCAACTTGATTTACGTTTTTATGAAATTGAAGGTTTGCTTCAGCAACCTGAAGTAACGGATGACATTGCCAACTACCGCCGCATCACCAAAGAGTCCGCAGAAATTGCGCCTGTGGTGGCTGCATTTAACGAATATGTTCAAGTTGAAAAAGACATCGACAGTGCGCAAGAGATGCTCGCTGATCCCGATTTTAAAGCCTTTGCACAGGAAGAAATTCAATCGGGAAAAGAGCGTTTAGAAGCATTGGCCGATGAATTGCAAACCATGTTGTTGCCGAAAGATGAAAATGATGACCGCAATGTGTTTTTAGAGATTCGTGCAGGCACGGGTGGCGAGGAGTCTGCTTTGTTCGCAGGTGTGTTGTTGCGCATGTACACGCGTTACGCGGAGCGACAAGGCTGGCAGGTTGAAGTCATGAGTGAATCGGTGTCTGATTTGGGAGGTTATCGCGAGGTGATTGTGCGTTTGGCGGGTGCGAACGCTTACGCACGCATGAAGTTTGAATCAGGCGGACATCGAGTGCAGCGCGTGCCTGAGACAGAAGCGCAAGGGCGCATTCACACTTCGGCGTGCACCGTGGCGATCATGCCAGAAGCAGATGAAATCGGCGATGTGAACATCAATCCAGCCGATTTGCGCATTGACACCTTCCGTGCGTCTGGTGCGGGCGGTCAGCACATCAACAAAACCGATTCAGCGGTGCGCATTGTGCACATTCCAACGGGGACTGTGGTTGAATGCCAAGAAGGGCGCTCACAGCACAGCAATAAAGCAACTGCAATGAAAATCCTGGTCACGCGGATCAAAGACGCACAAATTCGTGAGCAAAACGCCGAGCAAGCCGCCACACGCAAATCGCTGGTGGGTTCAGGCGACCGTTCCGAACGCATTCGCACTTACAATTACCCGCAAGGGCGCATCACCGACCACCGTGTGAATTTGACGTGGTACAAGATGGATGCGATGTTGGAAGGCGATTTGGATGAAATGCTCAATGCGTTATCTGCTGAATATCAAGCAGAACAGTTGGCGGCCATGGGTGATGATGCTTAATATGAATACATCAAACATGAACCATAGAAGCCCAGTATGAACACATTAAATGACCTAATGCAGCGCAGTGGCTTGCCCCAATTAGAGGCACGCATGTTGATGCAATATGCGACAGGCTGGTCGCGTGTGTCGTTGATCAGTCGTGGTTTGGATGCGTTGCCTGTTGCACAAATACAACTTTTTTCAGATTTGGTGAACCGTCGTTTAAACGGAGAGCCGATGGCTTATATCGTCGGTGTGCGTGAGTTTTATGGGCGTGATTTTAAGGTCAATCCAAATGTGTTGATCCCTCGACCCGACACCGAAACTTTAATTGAATGGGTGCTGAATGGGTGTCATTTGGCTGTTGAACAAGCGCTTGACGTGTTGGATTTGGGTGTGGGCTCAGGTGCGATTGCCGTGACCTTAGCCTGCGAGCGCCCCGCGTGGCGGGTCTCTGCGGTGGATATCTCGGTTGACGCGTTGTCTGTGGCTGCTGAAAATGCAGCCGCACTGGGTGCAAAGGTTTCTTTTTTTGAAAGCGATTGGCTGACCGTTTTCGATGGGCTTTCTCCGTCCCCGAAATTTGATTTGATTGTGAGCAACCCGCCTTATGTGGCGACAGGAGATGGGCATTTGTCTCAAGGTGATGTGCGATTCGAACCTCGAAAGGCACTCACGGATGGGTCGGATGGCTTGACAAATTATGCCCTCTTGGTGCAAACTGTCCCCAAATACTTAAAAAACGGTGGTCAACTGTGGTTTGAGCATGGCTACGATCAAGGCAATGCCGTGCGCCAGATGTTGACCCAAGCAGGCTTTGACACCGTAAAAACAATAAAAGATTTATCAGGGAATGAACGTGTCAGTGGCGGATATAAAACCACAGCATCCAGTTTTTTATAATCGAGAGACATCATGGCTCGCATGGCGAGATTGTACCTACCAAACACGGCACAGTTGGTCACTGTGCGCGGCATCAACAATGCCTCTGTATTTTTTTCAGATAAAGATTATGAGCAATGGCAGTCCATTGTGCGCACCATTGCACCTGTCCATCTCCTAAATATTCATGCCTTTGCGTTGGTTGAGCATGCCGTTTACTTGTTGGTGACGGCTGAAGATGAGCACGCTTTGGGGCGATTCATGCAGGACTTGGGGCGCCGTTATGTGCGCTATGTGAACGGTAAGTATGGGCGTACTGGCACGCTGTGGGAAGGGCGTTATCGCACCGCTTACATTCAGGATGTACCGCATGTGGTGAATGCATATTGTTGGTTGGATGCCATGAGCAGTTACTCATCTCGGGCACACCACATTGGCTTGCAATTGCAAGGTTTCATACAAGACCATGTGCAATATTGGGGGTTAGGCAACACCCCTTTTGACCGTCAATACGCGTTTAAGCAGTTGTTGAATGAAGGATTGCCCGAAGTCACCATTAAAGCTTTGGAACATGCAGTGAATACTGGTTGGGCACTGGGTGATAAAAGTTTTTTAAATCAAGCTTTACGCATTGGTGGTCGGCGTGTCGCGCCTGCTGCACGCGGAAGGCCTCGTAAAACACCACTCAAAGCACATAACGACAGGGTGCTTTAAAATGAAGCACAAACAACAACCCCATGCACGAGCATGGGGTTGTTGTTTAGTTTTTTAAGCTTTCAGCCATGATGTGTGCTTGGCTGCGAGCCAATTCAGCATCCTCTGCTTCCACCATGACTCGAATCAACGGTTCTGTACCTGAGGCGCGAATTAAAATACGGCCTGTGTCACCCAGTGCTTCAGCCGCTTGTGCTTGGGCATTTTGTAAAGGTGAATGCGATTGCCAATCAAATCCTTTTTCAACACGGACATTGATCATGGTTTGAGGGTACATTTTGAGGGGTTCAACCAACTCTTTCAATGATTTTTTTGCACGGCGCATGGCCGATAAGACCTGCAACGCACTGACCATGCCATCACCAGTGCTGTGTTTATCGAGGCAGAGAATGTGCCCCGAACTTTCCCCACCGTACAGCCAACCCCGTTCTTTGAGTTGTTCCAGTACATAGCGGTCACCCACTTTGGCGCGGGCGAAACCAATGCCCAGTTTTTTTAAGGCCTTCTCTAAACCCAAGTTGCTCATTAATGTGCCGACAACACCTGCAATGGGCGATTGTTCATGCACTGTTGCAGTGATCGCATAGAGCAGTTGATCGCCATCAAAGACCACGCCATCCGCATCCACCATGACCAAACGATCGGCGTCACCATCTAAAGCAATACCCAAATCGGCACGATTGGCACGCACAGCGTCTGCGAGCGCAGTGGGGGCGGTAGCGCCAAAGCCATCGTTGATGTTTAAACCATTCGGCGATGCGCCAATGGTGATGACTTCTGCACCCAATTCATGCAAAATGGGTTGGGCAATGTGATACGCCGCGCCATGTGCGGTGTCAACGACGATGCGCAGGCCACGCAAATCCAAATCATTGGGGAAGGTGGATTTGCAAAATTCAATGTAACGCCCACGTGCATCATCCAATCGTTTGGCTTTCCCCAGTTTTTCGGAGGTCACACAGCCCATAGGCTTGTCCAGTTCAGCTTCAATTTCGAGTTCTTTCTCATCGGGTAATTTATCGCCTTGCGATGAAAAAAACTTGATGCCATTGTCTTCGAATGGGTTATGTGATGCTGAAATCACCACGCCCGCTTGTAAGCGCAAGGCACGTGTGAGGTAAGCAATCGCGGGTGTTGGCATGGGGCCGCACAGCATGACATCCACGCCTGCTGCAGCAAATCCAGCCTCAAGGGCGGCTTCCAGCATATAGCCAGAAATGCGTGTGTCTTTGCCAATCAATACGCAAGGGCGTCCTTGATGGCGTTCTTCTGAATCATGTGCCAGTACTTGACCCGCAGCATAGCCCAACTTCATCACAAAATCGGGAGTGATGGGAGAAATGCCGACACGGCCACGGATGCCGTCGGTACCAAAATATTGTCGTGTCATGATGTCCTTTCAATGATAAATGAGCATTTTTTAAGAATTAAGGGGCTGTTCAACGTGTTAAACCCATGTGCTTATTATTTCACACTTGCTCACTCAAAACTTGTCTTTTTGTTTATATTTATGTAGATCTATTTGATAGTGCTTGCCAGACTTTTAAGGCGTCAACGGTTTGTGCCACATCGTGCACGCGAACCACATGTGCGCCATGTGCCATGGCATACAATGCTGCGGCAACGCTGCCTGCTGTGCGTTGCTCGGTGGGTTGTCCTGTGAGGTCTCCAATCATGCGTTTACGAGAAACACCAATCAGGACGGCTGCTTTGGTTTTTTCATGCAAATCATTCAATGTTTGTAGCAGTGCAATGTTGTGCGCTAAATTTTTACCAAAACCGATGCCTGGATCGACGCACAAGCGGTCAGGTTTTATTCCTGCATCCAACAAGCGGCACAGTTGTTGTTTTAGAAAGCATGCCACATCTCTCACCACATCATCGTATATGGGTTCATTTTGCATGGTTTGCGGCGTGCCTTGCATGTGCATCACGCACAGACCGCAGTTGCTGTCTGCAACTGCATCAATGGCAACAGGGCTGTTAAAGCCTCGAATGTCGTTGATGATGTCCACACCTTCAGCCAGCATGGCGCGCATGACATAGGGCTTGTAGGTGTCAATCGAGATGGGTTTGCCGCAATCAATCAATGCTTGCACGATGGGCATCAAGCGGCACAACTCTTCACAGGCGGACAATGCGGGCGCATTGGGGCGGGTGGATTCACCACCAATATCGATGATGTCAGCCCCTGCATCAATCATTGCATGGGCGCGATCCAGTGCCGCTTGAGGATCAATAAAATGACCGCCATCGGAAAAAGAATCGGGCGTGACGTTCAAAATACCCATGACATGAGGGCGAGACAAATCAAGCGTATGACGCCCACATTGCCAAATGCGAGAAGGAGCGTGAGGGGTGTGCTGCATGGTGACCTACTGTAATTTTAATTGGGCAAATTATAGCGTGGTTTGCATAGTCGTGTTGTTTGTATGGGTATTCTATTGGTTGTTCAGAAAAGTAAATGATGCACTTTGAGGATGGACATTAAAATTTTTTGCATGGACATGCGCGAGGAAAGAATGCATCAATCTGTGAAGTTCAAGAATGGGTTCGTTACGCGGTGGTTGAACAGTGGTTGCGATGCGTGCTACTTAAGACAACGTGGATCTTCAGCGTAAAAAAGCCGTTGGTCTAAAAGAGCAACGGCTTTGTAAGCATGTGGTTCAGTTAAATTAAGTTAAATCATCAATGCCTTGGTTTAAAGTGCATCAATCACGGCCAAGCTTGGCTTGGCTTGATTCAACGTATAAAAATGCAGGGCTGGTGCACCCAAATCAATCAAACGTGAACACAATTGAGTGACCACATCCTGACCAAAAGCGATGATGGAGGCTTTGTCATCACCAAAGCTGGCGAGTTTTAGGCGCACCCAACGTGGTAGCTCGGCGCCGCACACGTCAGAAAAGCGTGCCAGTTGACTGTAATTAGTGATGGGCATGATGCCAGGAACAATCGGCGCGGTAACACCCGCCGCACGAGCGGCATTGACGAAGGTCTCATACGCATCGGCATTGTAAAAATATTGGGTGATGGCCGAATTTGCACCTGCATTCATTTTATGAACAAAATGCTTCAAATCATCCGCAGGGCTGCGTGCTTGAGGGTGATATTCAGGATACGCCGCCACCTCAATGTGGAAATGATCGCCTGTTTCTTCACGAATAAACGCGACCAAATCGGATGCATAATGCAACTCACCCGTGCCACCCATACCTGAAGGCAAGTCACCACGCAATGCGACAATGCGGCGCACACCTTGACGTTTAAGGTCTTGCAAAATATTTGCCATGTTGTCTCGGGTTGAGCCAATGCATGACAAATGGGGGGCGGCATCGTGCCCGAGGCTGCGAATGTGGGCAATGGTTTTGAATGTGCCATCTTGGGTTGAACCACCCGCACCATAAGTGCATGAAAAAAACTGTGGCTTGTAAGGGGTCAACAGGTTGATGGTGTGCTCAAGTTTTTGCTGGCCTTCTATGGTTTTTGGCGGGAAAAACTCAAAGCTGATGGGGGTTTGAATGGTCATGGTTGTGCTCTCTAGAGCCCAAAATAACACCATATCACTGAAGCGATGGGTTATTTTTGAGTTTAAAATGTTTTACTTTGAATCGATCAATGCCTGTGCTTGGTATTGGGCAAACACGAAAAATTCGTGATTACCATCTGTGCCTGTGATGGGGCTGGCAAAATAATCCAGTACAGTCAAATCATGTGCAGCACAAGCCGCCAAAATACTTGCTTGAACCTCAGCATACTTTGCTGGATCTTTTACGATGCCCGCTTTGCTCAAATCATCCGCAGTCAGTTCAAATTGTGGTTTAACCAATGCCAAAACATGTGCGCTATTGCTCAATAACGTTTGGCTGGATGAGTCCATGTTGAAAATGGGCAAAACCTTGGTCAATGAAATGAAAGACAAGTCGGCAACCGCCAAATCAAAACTGTGGCTAACGGCTTCGTGTTTGCTCTCGTGATCCGCATTGTAATCAGACCAAGCATCGTCCAACACATCACTGTCTAAATAGCGGGCATTGGTGTTTTCAAATACAGTCAAACGCGTTTCGTGGGTCAATGAGGCATGTAATTGACCATGTCCCACATCCACGCCAACCACTTGCGCGGCACCTGCTTGGAGCAAACAATCGGCAAAACCACCCGTGCTTGTACCCAAGTCCAAACAGCGAAATCCGGCGACATCCAAGTCTACGTGAGCCAATGCCCCAGCCAACTTGATGCCAGCCCGTGACACAAATTTATCGGTGTCGGAGACCGCCACCTCAAGCAATGCATCGTCCGTGACGATGTAAGCGGGTTTAGAAATCTTTTGCCAGTCGCTGCCGATGTTCATGCTGACGCGCCCATCTGCGATGAGGCGTTGGGCGTGGCTGCGGGTTTCGGCGAAACCTTGTGTGACTAAAACGTGATCGATGCGTGGCATATTAATGTTTTTTAAAGGCGGGTAACAAAATAGAAGCCCCTGCCCATGAGATTAAGCTGTACACGATGGAAGCGAGAAATGCTGTACCAAACGTGTCGATGGTGAAACCTTGAATGACTCGACCGACCAGCAGCATGAAGCCTGCGTTGATGACCCAAGTGAACAGGCCCAGGGTGATGATTTGCAAAGGTAGGGTCAAAATCGTCACGATCGGCTTGATGATGGTGTTCAAAAAACCGAGTACGGCTGCAGCGATCAATGCGGCTTGCCATGTGGCGATGTGAATGCCATTGAAAAAGTAAGGTAAAGCCAATAATGCACCGGTGTTAACTGCCCATAGCAAAAACCAACTGATCATGAGATTCTCCAAGGTTGATGCGTTACCAACTGGTAACGCATCAGGTGTTTGGGTGTGACCACGTGATTGAGGCCACAGGGAGAAACAAAAAATTACTTTCCCTGCATGGCCTTGACCGTGTGGCACATGTGCCAAATTTTAGTAGCGGTAATGTTCTGGCTTGTAAGGGCCTTCTTTTTTCACGCCAATGTACGCTGCTTGCTCATCCGTCAAGACGGTTAATTTTGCACCGATACGACCTAAATGGAGACGAGCCACCTTTTCATCAAGGTGTTTTGGCAAAACATACACTTCATTGCCGTAATTGTCACCGTTTTGGAACAATTCGATTTGTGCCAAAGTTTGGTTGGTGAATGAATTGCTCATCACAAATGAAGGGTGACCTGTGGCGCAGCCGAGGTTAATCAAGCGACCTTCAGCGAGTAAAATAATGCGTTTGCCATCAGGGAAAACGATGTGGTCAACTTGTGGTTTGATGTTGTCCCATGTCAAATCTTTGATGCCTGCGATGTCGATTTCGTTGTCAAAGTGACCGATGTTGCAGACGATGGCTTGATCGCGCATTTTGTCCATGTGTGCACGGGTGATGATGTTGAAGTTGCCCGTGGTGGTCACGAAAATATCGGCATCGCCAACCACGTCGTCCAAAGTCACGACACGGTAACCTTCCATTGCCGCTTGTAATGCACAGATTGGATCGATTTCAGTGATCATCACCGTCGCACCGAGGCCGCGCAATGATTGAGCTGAGCCTTTACCCACGTCACCGTAACCGCATACAACGGCCACTTTGCCTGCGATCATCACGTCGGTGGCACGCTTAATGCCATCAACCAATGATTCACGGCAGCCATACAGGTTGTCAAATTTTGATTTGGTCACAGAGTCATTGACGTTGATGGCTGGGAATGGCAATGCGCCTTGTTCTTGCAAAGAGTACAAACGTTTCACACCTGTGGTGGTTTCTTCAGTCACGCCTTTGATTGAAGCCAAACGTGTTGAATACCATGTTGGATCAATCGCGAGTTGGGCGCGGATTGAAGCGTACATAATGGTTTCTTCTTCAGAGCCAGGGTTGGCAATGACGTTGATGTCTTTTTCAGCGCGTGCACCGATGATGAGGAGCATGGTGGCATCGCCGCCATCGTCCAAAATCATGTTGGCGTACAGGCCATTGCCCCAGTCGAAAATTTTGTGGGTGAACGCCCAGTATTCTGTCAATGATTCGCCTTTATAAGCGAATACAGGCGTGCCTGTTTCAACGATCGCAGCTGCGGCGTGGTCTTGGGTTGAGAAAATGTTGCACGACACCCAACGCACTTCCGCGCCCAGCTCTTGCAAGGTTTCGATCAAAGCCGCTGTTTGGATGGTCATGTGCAGAGAGCCTGCAATGCGTGCACCTTTGAGTGGTTTTGATGTGCCAAATTCCTTGCGGATTGACATTAAACCAGGCATTTCCGTTTCTGCGATGTTGAGTTCTTTACGACCCCATGCAGCCAAAGTGATGTCGGCAATGTGGGCGTTTTCCGTGATGTAAGCCATTGTGTGCTCCAAAAATAAAAGGGGGGCAGCAGGCGTAGACGGTCAAGTAACGATGACCTGAGGTACGCTCGCCTTTAAGTTTAGTTCCCCGAGGTGTTAAAAGTGTTTAACGGGTGTTTAACATTAAAGCGAGCGCCGTTGAATGCCTCTAAAAATAAACTTTAAGGGCCACATTTGCCAAGCCTAGCGGTGTTGGGTTTAACGGGTCAACACACGTCGCAGCGCTCCTTGGCAAAACGGTTCGAAATTGTAGCATAATTCTTGGGTTTGTAACAGTGCTGCGCTACAATGGCAGGATTACACGGCGTATGGGTTTGTACCGACATGCGTGCTTGTTTTTGATTCGTTTTAATTTATTTAAGTTTTATTTAAGTTTGCTGTCTTGTTTATGGAATGCACATGTCTATTACCCAACGTTATGCCGTCATTGGCAACCCCATCGCTCACAGCCGTTCACCTGAAATTCATGCCGCATTTGCACAGCAATTTAACATTGACTTAAGTTATGAGCGCATCTTGGCACCGTTGGGTGGCTTTTCTGATTGTGTGAAAGAGATGCGCGCTGTGGGGTTTTTGGGGGCCAATGTCACTGTGCCATTTAAATTGGATGCCTTTGCTTATGCTGATGAGCGCAGCAGTGCGGCGCAATGGGCGGGAGCGGCGAATACATTGGTTTTGGGCGATCGCGTATTGGCGGACAACACCGATGGTTTTGGCATTGTTCGTGACATCATACATAATTTAAACACGCCGTTGTCTGGACGACGCATCTTGTTGCTGGGGGCGGGTGGTGCGGCGCGAGGCACCTTGCAAGCGCTGTTGTTGCAGAAGCCTAAAATGATTGTGGTTAAAAACCGCAGCTTGGATAAAGCGCAAGCGTGGTTGAAGGATGTGCAACGCACCGCAGATTTTGCTGAGGTGTTGGGCGATGCCCATTTGATGGTCAGGGCATGGGACGATGATGCGATGGATGACTTTGATGTGGTCATCAATGCCACGGCCAGTGGTTTGGGTGATTTTTTTGCACCGCCATCGGGGGTGTGTTTTGCCGACAAGGCGTTGGCATATGACATGATGTATGGCAAAGTCACCCCTTTTTTGCAATGGGCCATCGACAACCACGCATTGACTGCTGATGGCTGGGGCATGTTGGTGGAGCAGGCGGCAAAAAGTTTTAGCATCTGGCATGGTGTGACGCCTGATACGAGTACATTGATTGCCAATCCGCCATATAAAGGGGCTTAAGGTATGTGGCGAACATGGGTTAAGCCGTATGTGTGCGCGCTGGTGGCGGTCGGTGTCGTGTTTCAATTGTGGTGTGTTGGCTGGATTGCCTTGTATGGCATGGGGGTGAAGCCATACACGGCCTTCATGAAAGCCGAGCAAGTGCGCTTATTGATCACGAAGTTTCAACCCAGTTTGGAACGACAATGGGTGGATTACAATGACATGTCCGATAACCTGAAGCGTGCGGTGGTGACTTCAGAAGATGCGGGGTTTGTGGAGCATGATGGGGTGGATTGGAATGCGATTGAGCAAGCCCGTTTGCGCAATGAAAAAAAAGGCAAAATCATCGCGGGTGGTTCGACCATTTCGATGCAGTTGACCAAGAATTTGTTCCTGTCATCCAATCGCAGTTACTTGCGTAAAGCCGAAGAAATTGGCATGACCTACATCATGGAGGTCATGTTGCCGAAAGAGCGAATCTTGGAAATTTACTTGAATTCGGTGGAGTGGGGCGAAGGTGTTTTTGGTGCGCAAGCCGCTGCCGAGCATTATTTTAAAGGCGGTTCGGCAGCGAAGTTGTCGCCACAGCAGGCGGCAAAACTGGCGGTGATGTTGCCCGCACCCAAATATTATGATTTGAATCGCAAAAGTCCGCGCATTGGACGCCGCGCCAATGTGATATTAAAACGCATGGGGGCGGCTCAGATTCCTGATGATGAAGGTGCATGATCAATTGAAGTGATCGTGCATGGGTTTATCAGATGGGCTGAGTGGCCGTGTAGACTGGTGGTGAGCGGAGCGCACCCCAGTCTTTTCATTTGTGATGTGGCTGTTTTTGATGTAAAAAACATTGAAAGGTTGTTGTGGGTTCAACTCCTCATTTTTCTTGGCGTGGGTATGCGTTATTGATAGGTTCGATGCTGTTGGTTGGGGCTTATGTGGCATTTTCAAAAGCACTGTTGCCGTATTTCCCACCCTTTGTGTTGGCTTGGTTGCGCTTCATCATTGCGGCCGTGTTCATGGCGCCGTGGTTGCTTGAGTGGCGAGGTCAGTGGCGTGGTGTGTCCCGCATGAACCGATGGGTGTTGTTTGGCATGTCTTTTTTTGGCAATTTTTTATTTACGATTTGCATGTTGTTTGGTGTGGCCAACACATCGGTTTCTGCGGCAGGCATCATCATGAGCCTTTTGCCAGCCACGATTGCTTTGTTTTCGGTGTTTTTTCTGAAAGAGCGACTGAGTGGGGCGGTGATTCTGGCGATTGTGTTGGCCGTGTGTGGGGTGGCCAGTTTGAGTTTGAATAAGACCGATGCGAGTCAAACCTTATTGGGCAATGTCTTGATGGTCGGTGCATTGGCATGCGAAGCAATGTACGTGGTTGGGGCCAAACATTTGACTGCAGGCTTCAGTGCAAAGCAAATTGCGGTGTCGATGAACACCACAGGTTTGCTGTTGACCACACCGCTGGGTCTTTGGCAAACCAGTCAAATGGATTTGAGCCATGTGCCTTTGAATGCTTGGCTGCTGCTGGCTTTGTATGCGGTGGCGGCGAGTCAAATTGCACCGTGGTTGTGGTTTTTGGGTTTAAAACACATTCCAGCCAACCGAGCGGGGGTTTTGACGGTGGCTTTGCCCATATCGAGTGCGACGATTGGTGTGTTTTGGTTTAAAGAGTTATTGACAGTGGCACATGTGTTTGCATTTGTGTGTGCATTGCTTGGGGTGTGGCTGGTGACACGCCAACCCTTGCAAAAGAATTTTAAGAAAGCAGCATGATGGTGACTGATTTGAACGACGATTTTAAAAACGACAGCAGCACAGCGACCAGCGATGCGGGTCATCGGTTGGAGACTGAGCATGCGGCTCAGGCGCTTGCACTCGTTCATACTTTACTGAGTTGGGCTGAAAGTCAAGTGCGAGCAGACACCAGTGATGGGCATGCTTTGGTCATGCCCTTGGTGAATGCGGACATTGAATTGCGCTGGGTGCTTGAAGGCTTACACCCCGCCGACGTGGCGTATGTGTTGGAAGCTTTGCCTCTGGATGAGCGCTTGCACGTGTGGGGCTTGGTCAATCCCGATCAGGATGGTGAGATTTTACTGGAGGTGTCGGATTCAGTGCGTGAAACGCTGATTGCCGATATGAGTCGTCAAGAGTTGGTGGCGGCGACTGAAAGCTTAGATGCCGATGAAATTGCTGAGTTGGCGGATGATTTGCCGCGAGAGGTGGTTGAAGAAGTCGCCGAAAACATGCCGATCGAGGAGCGTGCACAGTTTCGTGCTGTGATGAGCTACCCCGATGATGCCGTGGGTTCAGCGATGGATTTTGAAATGCTCACGGTCAGTGAGGACATGACGCTGGACATGGTGTTGCGCCAATTGCGTGGCATGGAGGAATTGCCAGAGCAGACCGACCAAATTTTTGTGGTTGATAAAGACGGAGTGCTGCGTGGCAGTTTGAGCCTTGACCGCATTTTGGTCAATCAATCGGACATATTGGTGGCCGACGTCATGCGCGACGATGTGTTGCAATTGAATCCACTCGACGACATGGACGACGCGGCGCAGGCATTTGAACGGTATGACTTGGTGAGTGCACCCGTGGTCGATGGGCAAAATCGCTTGGTGGGTCGTTTGACGATTGATGAAGTGGTGGATGCGATTCGTGAGCAAGGTGAATCGGAAGTCCTTGCTCAGGTTGGTTTGAAAGAAGAGCAAGACATTTTCTCGTCGGTGCCCAACGCTGTGCGCAACCGTGCCCCGTGGCTGTTGGTGAATTTGTTCACAGCAGGCACCGCCTCGTATGTTGCTTCACGTTTTGATGGTACGGTGCAGCACATCGTTGTGCTCGCATTTTTGATGTCGATCGTTGCAGGCATTGGTGGGAACTCAGGCAATCAAACCATGACTTTGATCATCCGTGCATTGGCTTTGGGGCAAATCACCGGTTCGAATGTGCAGGATTTGGTGCGCAAAGAACTGGCCGTCACCAGTCTGATTGGCTTGGGTGGCGGTTTAATCGCGGCGGTGTTTGCCTATGTCATCTCGGGCAGTGCATCACTTGGTGCGGTGATGATGGCCTCGATGTTCATCAACATGTTGGTGGGTGCCGGCATGGGCATGCTGGTGCCGATGGTGCGAGAGAAAATGGGCAAAGACCCAGCCGTCGGTTCAAGCGTGCTGCTGACATTTGCCACCGACACTTTTGGCTTTTTAATTTTCTTGGGATTGGCGACTATTTTCTTGTTGTGACATGTCAGAGGCGTGTGTGGAATGACCAAACCCAAGTATCGTCCACGACAACGCTTAAGGCTTGTTTCGTCGACCCAAGCGTTCGACATGTTTTTTTGAAAATTGTCTTTTGTGTGATTTGACTTGCCTCGTGAGTCATCGGAAACAAGCAAAGCTCAATCCCTCTCTATTGCTGCATGTGGTGCTTGCAGTGGTTGATTGCATCAGGTCAATACACACCGTTTTATGCCAAATCAACACCTTCAACGTGCCCATTCAACAAGTCCTGTAACGCATGTGCCCGACCATAAAGCAGTTAACCATTAGCAGGTGCGTTTTAATTAAATGCCTCAAAGTTAAAGAAATGTCTCCCCGCTGAAGCCTCTTCACCGTCAGGCAAAACCACCAATAAACGTTTGGCCAACCGCTCGGTTGATTCAATTGATGCAGTCACAGTCAATTGATTTATAAAACCACTGATATAAAAATAACAACAAATAACAACAAAACAGTCCCCCTGATGGTGGCTGATGAGAGGTGCGTTGCAATCGGTCATCCAATAGTCCAATAGCATTCATTTCAATTTTACCCATTTCATTGTTGGCTGGTTTGCTATGAAGTAAAGAAGCATTTTATTCCGTTCACATAATTGCTTAGTCTGATTTCCATGTGTTTATAGCGTATTTTTAACCTTGTCAAAACCATTAATTTGAGGGGCAGGGCTTGGATTGTTCATGGTGAAACGCTTTTAAAAAACAAATTGACATGTTGGGATGATGTTAGTTACTATTGTGTAAGAAAAATAAAACAGGGGGCATTTTATGTGCTGTTTTAACGCACAGCTGCTGTGTTACCCAGAAAAAAGTTGTGACAAAAGTCGTTTTGATCACTGCTTTTTGCATGGCAATCCAACTAAAAAACAAGTCTTGCTGGAACGTCTGAATCTGGGGTGCTGGTTTTAAATAAAAGCCCGTTGAGTCACTGCAAAAAAACAAATCTATCCAAATCTATCTATTAAATGCATGAAGCGCAATTCAGCAGTACAACGGTAAAGGCTTTGATCGTCTTACTGCTGCATCACTTTTTAGGCCGCAGTCTTGTGGTTTTCTGCGCAGAAATATTCTATAAAACCACAACTTAAGAATTGCCGCTGAACTGGGCGTTTGGGCATCACAGTGTCCAAGTCTCTTGTACCCCCTTGTGGCGGCTATCATCACCAATAGGAGAATTGAATCATGAGTGAAAAACCCACAATCATCCTCGTACACGGTTTTTGGGGCGGGGCGGCGCATTGGAGCAAAGTCATCCTCGCGCTTTCGCGCAAGGGGTTTGCCAAGTTGAATGCGGTGGAATTGCCGTTGACCTCGTTGGCTGATGACGCTGAAAGAACGCGCAAAATGGTGGCGCAACAATCTGGGCCTGTGCTGCTGGTTGGTCATTCATACGGTGGCGCCGTGATCACCGAAGCCGGTAACATGCCCAATGTGGTTGGGCTGGTTTACATTGCTGCTTTCGTACCTGATGCAGGTGAGAGCCCTGGCAGCATCACGCAAAGCAATCCACCCGCCGCCATCGCCAATGTCGTTCCTGACAGCGACGGTTACCTCTGGATCCAACAAGACAAGTTTCATGAAAGCTTCTGCCAAGACCTGACCGCGGATGAGGGGCTGATCATGGCGGTCACACAGAAAGCACCATTGGCCTCGACCTTCGGTGACAACGTCACCGCACCCGCATGGAAAAATAAACCGAGTTGGTATCAGATTTCCAGCGAAGACCGCATGATCAACCCAGAAAACCAAAAGAAAATGTCTGCACGCATCAATCCACGCAAGATCATTACGTTGGCATCGGGCCATGCATCGCTGGCCTCGAAAGCCGATGAGGTGGCAGCATTGATCGAAGAAGCGGCAGGTGATGTCACGTAATGGTAATTAGTGGGGTTAAGCTTAACTTTGGTGCTAGGCCTTGCTGAAACATACATGAAAAAGTTGGCGTTCTCATGCATTGTTTCAGCATTGCCCAGTGAAGCTTGGCGATGGATTGCCTCCGTTAAAGGCATTTCGGAGAACAGGCGTTTGATCTGCGCATGATCATCTCATACGGGGTTACGGCATAATCCGATTTTAGGATTGAGTCAATCAACCTTTGCCTCGCGTATCCTTATTGGTTTGTGGCATTTGCTGTGGGCTGCGCCAACCTCACGCTGTCTGTCTTCAATGAGGGTGAATTCATTGAATAATCTCCAAAAAAGGCTTTATGTTTCTCGTATTTAAATTCACATTTTAAATGCGGTGTTTGCGCTTGCGCTGGATTCTTCGGGTCGCTCACTATTTTTTATGTTGTATTTGACGGTGTTTAAAATAAATTTGTTCTTGGGCATTAAGTGCTCAATTTTTTCAAGTTGTTTTTTGGAACTCACTTTTTGTCATTTAATTCATGTGCTTTTAACTGGTAATCCACAAAATCATAACCCAAGCCTGTCACCGCATCATGGTTGGTTTCACGTGCGATCTCAAGCCACTCGGCTTTGTTCCACTCGGGGAAAAAAACATCTGCTTCAAAATCACGTTTGACTTCGGTCAATACCAAGCGGCTTGCCAGGGGCAAAGCGGCGGCATAGATTTGTGCACCACCAATAATGAACACCTCGGGTGTGGTTTTTTCTGGTTGATGTGCGGGTTCGCTGGCCAGTTGAATGGCCTTTTCCAACGTGGGGACAACGGTGCAGCCCGCAATGGTGAGATCCGTTTGACGAGAAATCACAATGTTCAAACGTTTGGGTAACGCGCGACCAATTGAATCATACGTTTTTCGCCCCATGATGATGGGGTGATTCAGTGTGGTGCGTTTAAAAAACTGAAGGTCATTGGGCAAATGCCACAACAGTTGGTTGTTTTTACCCAAAGCACGGTTCTGTGCAACGGCAGCAATGAGGGTGATGCGGGGTGTGGTCATGGTTAATCTACGTTTATGTTTTTAAAAATTAATGTTGTTCAATCAGCTGCGATGGCGATGGGACGATTTGTACAATGATGATGCCCGCTAAAATCAAAGCACAGCCCAGATAGCCCATCGTGTTCAAACGTTCATCCAAAACAAGTGCGCCAGCCAAAGCGGCGAAAACGGTTTCCGCAGACAAAATGATGGCCGCTTCAGCAGGGCGTGCAAAACGCTGACCAACCACTTGCGAAGTGAAGCCGACCCCCACAGAAATCACGCTCATGTAAGCAATCGGCCAAAACACGTCGGCCAAATGTGCGCTGTCAAAATTTTCTAAAGGCAAAGCAAAGCAACTTGCCAGCAAGCCGCAAACAATGAATTGACCCCATGAGACCAGCAAAGGTGCATGCAATTTGTCGGCAACACCACCAACCCACAACACATGCAAGGTGAATGGAATGACTGTGGCCAGCACCCACAAATCACCGATGTTCAAATCCACTGCACCTGCGCCTGTGAGCAACCAAGTGCCGATCAAGCAACCCGCGGCCGCAGGCCAAACCACCCAATGCGCACGGCGCTTGTACAAAATCCAGCCGAGTAACGGGACAAGTGGGACGTACAGTCCTGTTAAAAAACCTGCATTGGTCACGGTTGTGAACGCCATGCCAACCTGTTGTAAGCTGGTACCCATGCACAACAAAACCCCCATCAGGGCAATTTGTAACCAGTCACGTTTTGACGGCGTGCGTTGGGCGGCCACCAGCATTTTCCATTCGCGCCATACCAAAGGTGAAATCACCAATGCACCCAATAAAAAACGCACCCCAGTGAAGCTAAAGGGGCCAATGAATTTGGTGGCAATGGATTGTGGGACAAAAGCGCAACCCCATGCACATGCTGCGAGAAGGAGAAGTAAGTTGGCTTGAAGGCGTGAAAGTGTTTTGGTCATTTTTAAAATCAATATTGCATTGTCATTGTATTTTTGCTGCAAAGACGGTGACGTCTTTGTCGCTCCCTAAATCAGACGTCGTCATTATTTTTTGGTCTGTGTTTTGACGATCGTTGGTTCAACTCAATTTAAACCGCCACAGGTGCTTTAATGGGTGCATGATATTGATAATTTAAAAATTCAAAATCATCAAATTCATAATCAAAAATCGATGCGGGTGTGCGCTTGATGTTCAATTGAGGTAAAGGCAACGGTTCGCGCGCGAGTTGCGTGTTCACTTGTTCAAAATGATTGTTATACAAATGACAGTCGCCGCCTGTCCAAATGAACTCTTTCGCAACCAAGCCTGTTTGCTGCGCAATCATGTGCGTGAGCAGGGCGTAGGAGGCAATATTGAACGGCACACCGAGGAAAATATCTGCGCTGCGCTGATACAACTGACACGACAATTCGCCATTGGCGACATAAAATTGAAAAAAAGCATGGCATGGTGGCAAAGCCATGCGCGGGATGTCGGCGACATTCCATGCGCTGACGATGATGCGACGCGAGTCAGGTGTGGTTTTGAGTTGCTCGATGACCTCAGCGAGTTGGTCAATGTGGCCGCCCTGACCATCAGGCCATGAGCGCCATTGGTGACCATAGACCGGGCCGAGCGAGCCATCTTCACGCGCCCATTCGTTCCAAATGGTCACGCCGCGCTCTTTGAGCCAATTTGCGTTGGTGTTGCCTTGGATGAACCACAACAATTCATAAATGATGGATTTAAGGTGAACCCTTTTCGTTGTTAATAACGGAAAGCCTTGGGTCAAATCAAAACGCATTTGGTGGCCGAAGACCGAGCGTGTGCCCGTGCCTGTGCGGTCCATTTTGTCTGCACCCTGTTCGTGAACATGGCGCATGAGATCGAGGTATTGTTTCATAATAAAGGTATCTAAAGAGTGACCCACATTGTACCTTGGATGATGTGCTCTTGGAACTCCGCTGAATAAAAATCATGAGCTCTGATGAGATGTGATTCAGTGAGTGAGATGAGATTGAGTGAGATGCATGGCAATAAATGACACGTTTCTGCTAAAACATCTTCTGCTGCTCTCAGCTAAACCCTTTTGCCAACTTAAGCGTCAGCTCAGTGGCACTGATGGCCTGACAACCCGATGTGTTTTGCCCCGCCCACAGCGGTGAAAAATCCATTGAGCCTTGTGCTTCAGCCGCTGTCCGCAACGGCATGATCGCAGCCGTGGCCAACGGAAATGAAGGTGCGTGGCGATTAATTGCCCCCATTTCACGCATGATGCGATTGACGATGCTGCGCGCTGGGCGTCCTGTGAATAAATTGGTCAAACATGTGTGTACGGCCATTTCACTGCCTAATGCCGCTCGATGCATTGGACTGGCATTAGACTCGTGACACAACAGAAACGATGTTCCAATTTGCACACCTGCGGCTCCTAAACCCATTGCAGCGCGAACACCCGCTGCATCAGCGATGCCTCCCGCAGCCACCACAGGCACATTCACCGCACGCATGATTTGCGGTAAAAAGGCAAATGTACCCATCTGTGCGCTGACATCCAACACATCGTTGCTTAAAAAATGTCCACGATGTCCACCTGCTTCTAAACCCTGTGCGATCACGATGTCTGCGCCATTGCGCTCCAGCCAACGTGCCTCTTCAATGGTTGTCGCCGACGACATGACCAAAGCACCACATGATTTCACGCGCGCAAGCAAGTCAGGTGCAGGCAAGCCAAAATGAAAGCTGACCACTTCGGGCTTGAATGCATCCAACACATCCGCCATGGCATGATCAAAGGGCAATCGACTTGCTGCTGCCATTGTTTTTGTACTGTCAATGCCGAACTCATCGTAATAGGGGGACAACATGGTTTGCCACGTCTTTTCTACCGCCTCATCGGGTAACGGTGATGTGTGCGTAAAGAAGTTCACATTGACAGGACGATCAGTCATGGCGCGATAATTGGACAGTTGCAGCGCGAGGGCATCGGGCGTCAACATCGCAGATGGTATTGAACCCAAACCGCCTGCCTGAGCCACCGCAGCCGCCAATCGATGATCTTGTGAACCCGCCATTGGCGCTTGAATGAGAGGGAAATCAAACCCAACTGAGTGATTTAATAACGTTTGGATGTGTGCCATTGCATGTCCATATAAAAACATTAAGAATGAAACTTTGTGGTCATTTTCTCATAAAAATCACGCCGCCTGTACGTCAAAAAAACAGAGAAAAGAAATACAAAAAAGAACGTGAAAAAGGACGCAATGTGCATTTAAATTATTCAGCCCAGTGTCAGACATATGCGTTAGAGTAATGGCTTGCAAAATATAAAATGATCATCGCATTAACCCCTCCACTTCTTAAAAGGTCTAAAGCACACGCTTTTTAATTCAAATTCACCGAAGACCAAATGGTTCAAGCATGCAGATCCAAGCCACATTTCGCAGCACATCATCCATAAAAGTAAGGGTTCATTTTTTCGATTTATTATATAATGCGCAAGCTATGGGCGGCTATGCACGCCACATCGGACAAATCACATTCCATTGAACAAAAGGATACACCATGGGTTACGAAGCGATTCCAGCAGGTAAAGACATTCCAAACGACTTTAACGTCATCATTGAAATTCCAGCACAAAGCGATCCAGTGAAATACGAAGTGGACAAAGACACACAAACATTGTGGGTTGACCGCTTCATCGGCACCGGCATGCGCTACCCTTTGAGCTATGGCTACATTCCACAAACATTGGCAGGCGACGGCGACCCAGTTGACGCACTCGTCCTCGCACCATTTCCAATCATGGCGGGCGCAGTGGTGCGCTGCCGCGCTGTAGGCATCTTGAAAATGGACGATGAAAAAGGCCAAGACGCCAAGCTCATCGTTGTACCTGTTGACAAAGTATGCCCAATGACCGCCGACATCAAAGCGATTGCTGACGTTCCACAATACATCAAAGACAATGTCCAACATTTCTTTGAGCAATACAAAGCACTCGAAAAAGGCAAATGGGTGAAAATCCAAGGCTGGGGCGATGTGGATGAAGCGCACAAAGAAATCAACGAAGGCGTTGCAAACTACAAGTAATGTGGTGATGCCTCAAATCATTTTGTTGAAAAAGCGAGACTTGGTCTCGCTTTTTTTATTAATTTGTGATTGCTGTTCCAGCCAGTACCCATATCCCAATCGGTTATAATCCAAAATAGATCAAGAAAAGCAAGCACGCAGTTCCAGCCAGTACCCATATCCCAATCGGTTATAATAAAACAAACAACTCACTTTAACGCTTAAAAGTTCCAGCCAGTACCCATATCCCAATCGGTTATAATGCGCTGGCTGCAATGGCTTGCGCGAACATGGGTTCCAGCCAGTACCCATATCCCAATCGGTTATAATCTGTGCGGGCATGCCAGCATCAAAACCACAGTTCCAGCCAGTACCCATATCCCAATCGGTTATAATATCAAAGACGTGCCCGAACTGAACCGGATGGTTCCAGCCAGTACCCATATCCCAATCGGTTATAATACCGTTGTGCAAAATCAATGAGGGTCGTACGTTCCAGCCAGTACCCATATCCCAATCGGTTATAATTTTTCGCCCGTGCGGCAATCGCCAAACTCAGTTCCAGCCAGTACCCATATCCCAATCGGTTATAATGAGGTTTATCAAGCCACGCGGCACGGTACCGTTCCAGCCAGTACCCATATCCCAATCGGTTATAATATTGCCGAAAAGTTCCGACTCACCTGCCGAGTTCCAGCCAGTACCCATATCCCAATCGGTTATAATATTGCTGGGTGTATCGCTCAACCAGCTCTGGTTCCAGCCAGTACCCATATCCCAATCGGTTATAATATGCGCTCTCGTCGAAAATTGAGCGTTTAAGTTCCAGCCAGTACCCATATCCCAATCGGTTATAATACGATAAGCCTACAGCAGATAGCCCAATAAGTTCCAGCCAGTACCCATATCCCAATCGGTTATAATTGGCGGGGTTGATGGCAATGGCAATTACTTGTTCCAGCCAGTACCCATATCCCAATCGGTTATAATATACTCATTGAAATGGGTATCACTCCGACAGTTCCAGCCAGTACCCATATCCCAATCGGTTATAATTTGCTCTGTAACAACTGGGAAGCCTTCGGTGTTCCAGCCAGTACCCATATCCCAATCGGTTATAATCAGTAATCTTCACGCGCCCCCATAGAACGAGTTCCAGCCAGTACCCATATCCCAATCGGTTATAATCCATTATTATCTAGATGTACAGTCGATTTAGTTCCAGCCAGTACCCATATCCCAATCGGTTATAATACAGTGGCTGATAAATATATGACTGTTTTTGTTCCAGCCAGTACCCATATCCCAATCGGTTATAATATGGCATTGAGAATGCCCGCATCGCGCTTGGTTCCAGCCAGTACCCATATCCCAATCGGTTATAATGCCTCAACGGTACGCACTCCGCTGCCGATTGTTCCAGCCAGTACCCATATCCCAATCGGTTATAATTGTAATCATTTTCAACTGTGCGCCAATCATGTTCCAGCCAGTACCCATATCCCAATCGGTTATAATGCGATTCAGTTTGTCGGTTTGGCCAATCATGTTCCAGCCAGTACCCATATCCCAATCGGTTATAATCAGCACCATTGCGCTGCGCTTCGTCGGTCAGTTCCAGCCAGTACCCATATCCCAATCGGTTATAATTGATTGGTGGTGGTTAATTTGTTCGTTTAAGTTCCAGCCAGTACCCATATCCCAATCGGTTATAATTTGGCGTGATCACTGCGCCCGCACGCCAGGGTTCCAGCCAGTACCCATATCCCAATCGGTTATAATGCAAGTCGCCGCGATGATGCGCCTCTAAATGTTCCAGCCAGTACCCATATCCCAATCGGTTATAATAAACTAGCTGCTGTTGTTAAGCTAATTAAAGTTCCAGCCAGTACCCATATCCCAATCGGTTATAATAGACTGCAGCACCGCCTGCCCGTTGCTTTTGTTCCAGCCAGTACCCATATCCCAATCGGTTATAATAAAACATGGAATCCTCCAACTGTCGGCGAAGTTCCAGCCAGTACCCATATCCCAATCGGTTATAATTAAAACTCAGTCCTTGAATAAGGCGTCATGGTTCCAGCCAGTACCCATATCCCAATCGGTTATAATAGATCAATTTTTTGGGTATCGGCACCTCCAGTTCCAGCCAGTACCCATATCCCAATCGGTTATAATGACTGTGGGTGCAGCCGCGCCGGTGCATGAGTTCCAGCCAGTACCCATATCCCAATCGGTTATAATTGATGACCTGCCCGTCTTGCGCTTGATACGGTTCCAGCCAGTACCCATATCCCAATCGGTTATAATGGAATGCTGTTTGACCGAGAGGCTGAATTTGTTCCAGCCAGTACCCATATCCCAATCGGTTATAATTATTACCGGCACAAGGACACCAAAAACAATGTTCCAGCCAGTACCCATATCCCAATCGGTTATAATCAAACCAAAACACACAACGCATGACCGCACGTTCCAGCCAGTACCCATATCCCAATCGGTTATAATAAAACCAACGGTGACATGTTTAGCAACTTAGTTCCAGCCAGTACCCATATCCCAATCGGTTATAATAGTCAGCGGGTGGTAAAGCTCCGCTGCGCAGTTCCAGCCAGTACCCATATCCCAATCGGTTATAATTTTAACTGTCTTGTCCACATTGTCAGCGCAGTTCCAGCCAGTACCCATATCCCAATCGGTTATAATATACCTCCACGTTCTTCCCCAGTATACCGAGTTCCAGCCAGTACCCATATCCCAATCGGTTATAATGGCCCTCGTCGCTACAGGCCTCGTTATCTAGTTCCAGCCAGTACCCATATCCCAATCGGTTATAATTCAATTGATGGTATTAAAGTTTGCCTTCAAGTTCCAGCCAGTACCCATATCCCAATCGGTTATAATAGACCAGTCAAAAGCCCTTGAATTTCAAGGGCTTTTTGGCATTTCAGTTTCAAAAAAATGGTGGTGGTTTTAGAATAAATCATATTGGTCAGGTGGTTTTTGCGCGGCTTGTTTGGCTGCGCCTTTGTAGGAAATAATGCGCTCGTATTGTTTGTCGGTAAATTGCAATATACTGACTTTACCACCTTCGGGCAAGAATTTTTCGATGCGGTTGCAATAATTTTCAACCTGAGCAGGGCCGCTGCAAAATCGTACATACACCGAAAACTGGCTCATTTCAAAACCCATATCGAGTAGGTCATTGCGAAAAGCCGTGGCTGCTTTGCGCTCGGCGCGTTCGATGACGGGGAGGTCAAACATGACGACTAACCACATGAGTCTGTATCCTGATAACATAATGCCTCCATGCTATTCATCCAAAAAACTGCTCGCCAAATCCAATGGCAAGCCTTGTAATGGTAAGTCGAGTTTGTCGCGCTCGCCCAAATACACTTGTGCCAAAGAGGTGGCGAGTTTTTGAATACACGCCATCACGGGGGTTGCGCCGACGTTGGTTTGCATGTCGTCATACAAAACGTGTACCAAGGCGCGTTTGCTACTGGGGGTGACATCGGTTTCACCGTGTTGCACCAATTGCCAAACTTTGAGGTCAATCATGGGGCGAAACGGTTCCATGAGGTCATCGACCAAGCGCATGGCGTTGTTGGCATTGCTGTGAAACAGGCTGATGGTGGGATGCAGTCCAGCGGCAATCACCGCGCGAGCAGTGCAGGCACGCACCACGGTGTAGCCGTAGTTGAGCAGGGCGTTCATGTCGCCGCTGTTTTGGTCGCGGCGAAAATCATTGCCAAACAACATTGTCCAGTATTTGCGTGCACCTTGGGCTTCAAGGTTGTCGGGGTCGCCTGATTTGACTTTTTGTGCGAGTGCGTTGAGTGGTGTGGCGTTTTGCCCGACGGCTTCAAGCACGGCGGCTTGTTGTTGTAGTTTGCTTTTGACGATTTCTGCCCACAGGCGTTTATGCGTCGGTTTGGTCGCAGCGATTTGCGCGTCAAACCGTTTGGCTTGGTTGTAATTGCCGTCCACGGTGATGAGCATGCCTGCCGCATTATGATTCGCGCCGCACATCACAAACGGCGTACCGCGCTCGGCGAGCGCGACGAGCAGGCTGTTGGTATAACTGATGCCGTGCGCATTGGCGATGACGGCAGCAATATCGTCAATTGGTACTTGCCCCAACTCCTTGCGCTCGCCGTCAGATGCCTGCACCACCATAAAGCCGCGATGTAAAAACAGATGACGCTTATCGTCGGCGATTTCTACAATGCGGCCTATCATGGCTTACTCCTTAAAACCTTGGTCAGTTATCTCTCCGATGGGGGAGATGGTGACGCGGCGGGCTTTGGTGTTTTGTAAAGAGCCAGCATATTTTGAAATGTATGAAAATAACTCTCCTTTATTTGAGTTTCGCTCATTTACATTGGCTTCATTATGTTCGGCAAAAAACATTTGACCATTCGCCCCCATTTTAACCACGCGCATCAAACACAAGCGCTCGCCCACCATCATTTTGACAATATCACCATTTTGTAAACGCATCACTAATGGCTTGCCCGAAATGCTGGTGCTGCGTGAGCGCAACATTGCCAAACCTTTGTCACGTCCATATTCTCGCACGATTTGATAGGCTTGATAAGTAGATACAATCTCGCCCTCCCATTTGCCTTTGTCATTGCAGACAATATCCATACAAAAATTACTGCCGCCCACATAGCCTTTATAGGATTTGACTTGACCACTTTCATCCAAACCGTGGCGGTTAGGGTCTCGTGTGCTGTTGAACGGAATCACGCTGCGGTTTTTGTATTCACGCTCGCGTCGTCCCGTTTCATCATTACGCACGCGTCGCGTGGTCACACCATCGGGGCGCAAGCCCCATGCGGTGTCTTCGTGCATTTGCCCCTCGTAACTGTGGTCGGGGCGGTGGCTGACGTAAATATGCGCAACCGCACGTTTGACATGCTCGCGATAAGTCGGCCAAGGGTCGGGCATTTTTTCAACTAGTCTATCTAACTGCAAAGCATTGGCGGATTGGCTGGCGTTGGCGAATCGTTGCAGTAGACCTTGGTCGGTCACGCCAATCACGCAGGCATCGACGGCGTGGTGGCGGTGGTCGTTGCGGTTTTTTAAGCCATCTAATCCCAAAACTTTATTCAAGCCAAATTGAGCGCGTAACTTTGCCGTCATTTGCCCTGGAATGACACGGGTGTTTTGGGGACAGACTAATGCCAAGTATTCTTTCGCAATGCGCGACAAATAACGCGTGTCGTTCAAAGCGCGTGCCAAAAAATCTTTGTCGTCTTTGAGCCATTTCTCGTAGCCATCGGGCGCAAAACGGTAGCGTTTGCCTTTGGGCATCCGCTCGGCGCGTTGTAAAATTTCTTCGTATTTAAAATCAGCAACTTGCTTAACACCAAAGGCTTCCCACGGCGTTTGATTGCCCTTAATACGGTTAGCAACACGCATAGACATGGTCTTATTGTTCAAACTATCGTCCAAAGTTCGCGCATACGGCAAAATGTGCTCGATTTCCACGCCGCTGCTATCCGACAACACCATTTCGGCACTGATTTGTACACCTGTGTAGGGGCAACGTCTATCCACCACATCAAAACTCAACTCTTCCCATAAAATCCATTTTTGAATGTCGGCGTGCTTCACGCGCTCTTCATTGCCACCGAATTTAGCATTGGCAATGTCGCGGCGAATGCGCTCGTTGCGCTTTTGGTTTGCTGCTTGACGTTTTTGTTCTTCCTCGCGTTGGATTTTGCTTTGTTTCAAATCACGCGCAACCTCAACAATGATTTCAGATGGGTGTCCATATTTTTTAATCAGCGCATTCACCACCGTGCGGATTTGATTCAAGCCAATGTGCACGGTCGGATTGGCGATTTTGCCATAGCGTTTTTCAGGTACATCCGCTGGGTTATTGGTACCAAAACCGACAAAACGTTGCAACGGCTCGCCATAATAAGGCAACTCGGGCAAAATCTCACCCGTCACTTTAGAAGGGTTTAAATGACTGTGGTGGTCAAACCCAGCGGCTTTCACGGCTTTGTCGTAGGTCACCACATCTTTACGCAATTCGGGTAATAATCGCACAATCGCCGCTGCACTCAAACTGCCATAACCTTCGGGCAAACCTACATTGGCAATACGCTCGGCAGTTGCTTCATCCACGCCTGTGTGTTTAATCAACCAACGCACCAGTTTGGCTTCGTTTTCTTCTTTGACCAACTGCATAACGATTTCGTCTTGGAAACTTTCGGTGAGGTTGAGCCATGCCTTGCCAAAGTACTTGTCATTGCTCAAAATCGCACTGGTGGTGTTGCCTTTAAAGTCTTGGCGTTTTACATCCTCAAAGTTAAACTGCACCGCGCCACCCAAACCGAGTAATTTCTTGATTTGGGTAAAACTGCGTTTGCTGTTGGCTTCTAAAGCCACAATCAATGAGTCGCGTTGCGCCACAGTTAAAACCTGCTCTTTCAAGCCTTCAGCCAAAATCCGCAAATGATTCACTTCTTGATACATCCGCGCCCGTTGTACACTTGGCAAAGCCAATGGCGCACGTTCTTCATCGGGCAATAAAGTACAACGCCCTGGAATCACGGGTTTTAGATTACGTTGAAACAACAACACATCTTTTAAATCAGTACGGGCTGATTCGGTGAATTGGGCAGAGTTCAATTGCGCTTGCTTCGCCCACAGCGCATCAAACTCATCTTCAATCATTTGGCGGTCAATGTATAAATCGTAACTTTTATCAATCCGTTTTTTACCGTCGATTTCAATCGGTTTTTGGCGAAAACGTGCACGTACCGTGCGCTCTTCGGGTGTTAAGGTTTCATCTGTAAATCGTTTGTGCAAAAACTCGCCCACTGTACGGCAATTGGTTTGTAGCAATGTTTGGCGCAGTGCACTAATGGCGGTTTTGAGTGCGCCGCTGTCATTGTCGGCTTTATCGGTTTTGCGATTGCTTTTAAAACCACGGCGTTGATTGATGTGAAACAAAGCACGCGCAAACTCGGCAGGCGTCAGGGCATCGTCCAAACCTTTGGCGCGTAGTTCGTATGGATTGAGATTTTCCAAGGCTTTGCGCTCGGCGGCATCTTTGGGGAAAAAACCATACTCAATCAAGGTTTTCATCATCCGCGCTTTGCGTTTGAGCAAACGGTCGCGGCGGCGACGCATGCCGCGTGCCTCACGGCGATTTACCGCAAGCGACGCTTCGGTTTTGGCATCGCGGCCGTTATTAAAAATCCGCACGCCTGCTTTGATAATGGCGGAGGGGCGCGGCGGTGTCTCGTTATTCAGGCGTAGAATCGCCCAGCCGATGGACGTGGTGCCGAGGTCTAATGCGAGACGATAAGACAGTTTAAACATTAGTTTACTCCCTGAAATTATAATAAGCAGCGGTCTAAAAAAATATGTAGTGCATCTTTATCAATTGGGGTTTGAGCTAAAAAATATTCTATCGCCTCGTTTGTTTTCTTGATGGTATTTGAATCGACTGGAATGTTACGACTTTGCAGGTATTGACCAATAATATAAGGTCGTTCATATGTGAGGGTCAAGGTGACTTTGTTAGGTATCATGGTGTTATCTCCAAAAATAAGTTAATTTGTGAGATAATTCATTGCTTTTGGCTAACGCCAAAAGTTAATAAGTTATCTCATTGATAGGGATGCTTGTAAACCTGACCCTCTGTTTGTGTTGGCGCACGGCAGGGGGTTGCTTTTATTCAGATTCACATCTATAATACGTTTAATTTCGTATAAAGTCAAGTTGTAATTTTATAGCACTATTCGATGACTTAATGAAATTTATTTAAGTTATTGCCTTTAACAATTTTATAAAAGTTAATTGTATTAGAAGTGATGACTTAAGTTCCAACCAGTACACATATCCGAATAAGTTAATTACTACAGAATTGACATAACTAACTTTCTTCGTGTATTCTGTAGTTACTAACAGATTGGGGTATGTGTACTGGAGGCTAACAAGCTGAAAGATGCACCAAATGAAAAGCCACGCATGCGTGGCTTTTGTCTTTTCTGTGTTTTTATCGCGGTTCTTATGATAAAACGTGTAAATGTTCCGTCATACCATGCTCGACATGGCCTCTCCTGAGGTGGGAGATTGCGGGTCAAGCCCGCAATGACATCAGGTTATTTAAGGTTGTTGATCACAACATCACGACCCACAGCTGATACAACCTTCTTCCATTGTGCACACGGCACCTTCCATCATTTCTTCTTCAACCACGTCTTTGGCCACTGGCGTTTTTTCGGCGGCACTGACGGTGAATTGTACGGCTTGGCTGCCTGCTTTGGTGCGCAGGTAGTAGATGCCTGTTTTCAGGCCTTTTTGCCACGTATAGAAGTGCATTGAAGAGAGTTTGGCGATGGTGGGTTGCGCCATGAAGAGGTTCATCGATTGCGATTGGCAAATGAAGGCGCCACGATCTGCAGCCATGTCGATGAGGACTTTTTGCTTGATTTCCCAGACGGTTTTGTACAGTGCTTTCAGGTCTTCTGGAATGCGATCGATGTTTTGAACCGAGCCGTTGGCGCGGATGAGGTCGTTGCGCATGGCGTCGTTCCACAGGCCGCGTTTGACCAGGTCGATCAACAGGTGTTTATTCACGACGATGAATTCACCGCTGAGGACGCGACGGGTGTAGATGTTGCTGGTGTAGGGCTCGAAGCATTCGTTGTTGCCTAAAATCTGCGAGGTTGAGGCAGTGGGCATTGGGGCGAGCAGGAGTGAGTTGCGCGCACCGTGCTGGGCTAAATCTTGACGCAGTTGTGCCCAGTCCCATGTATTTGATGGTGTGTGTCCCCACATGTCGCATTGCAAAATGCCATTGGACAGGGGTGAGCCTGGGTAGCTTTCGTATGGGCCGAGTTCTTTCGCCAAATCAATGGATGCACTCATGGCAGCGTAGTACATCGTTTCAAAAATGCGTTGATTCAATGTTTGCGCTGCTTCAGAGTCAAACGGCATGCGCAGCATGATGAATGCATCGGCCAGACCTTGGACGCCTAAGCCAATCGGGCGGTGACGCATGTTTGATGTGCGTGCTTCTTCGACAGGATAGAGGTTTTTGTCGATGATTTTGTTGAGGTTTTTGGTGGCGTGATAGGTCACGTCATACAATTTTTGATGATTGAATGCGTTGTCTTCAACAAATTTTGGTAAGGCAATTGATGCGAGGTTACACACGGCGATTTCTTCCGGCGATGTGTATTGGATGATTTCCGTGCACAGGTTGCTTGATTTGATCGTGCCAAGGTGTTGTTGATTGCTTTTGCGGTTGGCGTGGTCTTTATAAAGTAAATAAGGTGTGCCTGTTTCGATTTGTGATTCTAAGATGGCAAACCAGAGTTCTTGCGCTTTGATGACACGACGTGCTTTGCCTTCGGCTTCGTAGCGCGTGTACAGTGTTTCAAAGGCTTCACCCCAGCAATCGTCCAAACCTGGGCATTCGTGCGGGCAGAATAAGCTCCATTCGCCATCGGCTTGAACGCGTGCCATGAACAAATCATTGACCCACATTGCATAGAACAAATCACGGGCGCGCATTTCTTCTGCACCGTGGTTTTTTCTCAATTGTAGAAATTCAAAGATATCGGCATGCCAAGGTTCGAGGTACATGGCGAATGCGCCTTTGCGTTTACCACCGCCTTGATCGATGTAGCGTGCGGTGTCGTTGAATACTTTCAACATGGGTACGATGCCGTTGCTCGTGCCGTGTGTGCCTGCAATGGTGCTGCCTTTGGCGCGAACTTTATGGATGGATAAGCCAATGCCTCCTGCATTTTTAGAAATCAATGCGGTTTGTTTGAGCGTGTTGTAAATGCCTTCGACCGAGTCGTCTTGCATGGTGAGCAGGAAGCAGCTGCTCATCTGAGGGTGCGGTGTGCCTGAGTTGAACAGGGTGGGCGTGGCGTGGGTGAACCAGCCCTCTGACATCAATGTGTAGGTTTCAATTGCAGATTGAATATCATCACCGTGGATGCCGAGGGCGACGCGCATGTACATGTGTTGCGGGCGTTCGATGATTTCGCCATTGATGCGCAACAAATAGCTGTGTTCCAAAGTTTTGAAACCAAAATAGTCTGAGTTGAAATCACGGTCGTAAATGATGGTCGAGTCGAGCAGATCTGCATGTGCTTTGACCACGTTCAGCACGTCTTCAGTGATGATCGGTGAGTGTTTTTTTGTGTTTAAATCAATGTGGTCATACAGCTTTTGCATCGTTTCAGAGAACGATTTGGTCGTGTTTTTGTGCAAACGGCTGATCGCCAAGCGTGCGGCCAAAATCGCAAAGTCTGGGTGTTGTGTGGCCATGCTGGCTGCTGTTTCTGCGGCCAAGTTGTCCAGTTCTGTGGTGGATACACCATCGTACAAACCCATGATGACTTTTTTCGCGACCTCAACGGGTTCAACCAATGGATTCAGGCTGTAAGACAGCTTTTCGATGCGGGCTGTGATTTTGTCGAATTTGACGGCTTCAGATTTACCGTTGCGCTTGAGAACGAGCATTGTTTGATCCTTTTTTTACTTTGTTAATTGTGTACTGCGCTCTGTTGTGTGTACAGAGTGAATGGGTGTGTATGCTACCAATGTTGAAAACCAACAGGCCAATGGGATGCATTTGGCCTGAAGGAAGGTGGATTGTGTGAAGCGACAGCTCATGTCGATTGAGTCACGCGCAAGAGAGGCAATCGACGGTCTGGGTGGTATTAGAAACAACTT